>NZ_WUBS01000056.1 GCF_010131535.1 Acerihabitans arboris | reverse complement strand
CCTATGAAAGTAACCAAACTCACCACCTATCGGCTGCCGCCGCGCTGGATGTTCTTAAAAATCGAGACCGACGAAGGCATCGTCGGCTGGGGCGAGCCGGTCATCGAAGGCCGGGCCAAAAGCGTCGAGGCCGCGGTGCATGAACTCGGGGAGTACGTCATCGGCCAGGACCCGGCGCGGATCAACGATATCTGGCAGACCCTGTATCGCGCCGGTTTTTACCGCGGCGGACCGATTTTGATGAGCGCCATCGCCGGTATCGACCAGGCGTTGTGGGACATCAAAGGCAAGGCGCTGGGCGTACCGGTCTATCAGCTGCTGGGCGGCCTGGTGCGCGACCGCATCAAGGCCTACAGCTGGGTGGGCGGCGACCGGCCGGCCGATGTCATCGCCGGCATGAAAAAACTGACGGAAATCGGCTTCGATACCTTCAAGCTGAACGGCTGCGAAGAGATGGGCCTGCTCGACAATTCCCGTAAAGTGGACGCGGCGGTGGCGGTGGCGGCGCAGGTGCGCGAGGCCATGGGTAACGATATCGAGTTCGGCCTGGATTTCCACGGCCGGGTCAACGCGCCGATGGCTAAAGTACTGATCAAGGAGCTGGAGCCTTATCGCCCGCTGTTTATCGAGGAGCCGGTGCTGGCGGAGCAGGCGGAGTACTATCCGCGGCTGGCGGCGCAAACCTCGATCCCCATCGCCGCCGGCGAACGGATGTTCTCGCGCTTTGAATTCAAACGCGTGCTGGCGGCCGGCGGCCTGGCTATCGCCCAGCCCGACCTGTCCCACGCGGGCGGCATTACCGAATGCCTGAAAATCGCCTCGATGGCGGAAGCCTATGATGTGACGCTGGCGCCCCATTGTCCGCTCGGCCCCATTGCCCTGGCCTCCTGCCTGGCGGTGGATTTTGTTTCCTATAACGCGGTGTTGCAGGAGCAAAGCATGGGTATTCATTATAATAAAGGCGCCGAACTGCTGGATTACGTTATAAATAAAGACGACTTCAAAATGACCGACGGCTATTTTTATCCGCTAAATAAACCGGGCCTGGGCGTGGAGATTAATGAAGAGCTGG
>NZ_WUBS01000055.1 GCF_010131535.1 Acerihabitans arboris | reverse complement strand
ACCCTGACCGCCGCCATCACCACCGTGCTGGCTAAAGCCTACGGCGGCAGCGCCCGCGCTTTTGATCAGATCGACAATGCGCCGGAAGAAAAGGCCCGTGGTATCACCATCAACACCTCTCACGTTGAATACGATACCCCTGCCCGTCACTACGCGCACGTAGACTGCCCGGGACACGCCGACTATGTGAAAAACATGATCACCGGTGCTGCCCAGATGGACGGCGCAATCCTGGTGGTTGCCGCGACCGACGGCCCGATGCCGCAGACTCGCGAACACATCCTGCTGGCTCGCCAGGTAGGCGTTCCCTACATCATCGTGTTCATGAACAAATGCGACATGGTTGATGATGAAGAACTGCTGGAACTGGTTGAAATGGAAGTGCGCGAATTGCTTTCCCAGTACGACTTCCCAGGCGACGACACCCCGGTCATCCGTGGTTCCGCGCTGAAAGCACTGGAAGGCGACGAAGCCTGGACCGCTAAAATCATCGAACTGGCCGAAGCCCTGGATACCTATATCCCGGAACCGGTCCGCGCGATTGACAAACCGTTCCTGCTGCCTATCGAAGACGTATTCTCCATCTCCGGCCGCGGCACCGTGGTGACCGGTCGTGTAGAACGCGGCATCGTCAAAGTGGGCGAAGAAGTTGAAATCGTCGGCATCAAAGCCACCATCAAGACCACCTGTACCGGCGTCGAAATGTTCCGCAAACTGCTGGACGAAGGCCGTGCCGGCGAAAACGTGGGCGTGCTGCTGCGCGGCACCAAGCGTGACGACGTAGAACGCGGCCAGGTACTGGCTAAACCGGGTTCAATCCACCCGCATACCCAGTTCGAGTCTGAAGTCTATATCCTGAGCAAGGATGAAGGCGGCCGTCATACTCCGTTCTTCAAGGGCTACCGTCCTCAGTTCTACTTCCGCACCACCGACGTGACCGGTACCATCGAACTGCCGGAAGGCGTGGAAATGGTTATGCCAGGCGACAACATCAAGATGGTTGTTAACCTGATTGCCCCGATCGCCATGGACGACGGCCTGCGTTTCGCGATCCGCGAAGGCGGCCGTACCGTTGGCGCCGGCGTGGTTGCCAAAGTTATCGCGTAAGACT
>NZ_WUBS01000054.1 GCF_010131535.1 Acerihabitans arboris | reverse complement strand
CGCAAGGCAGGAATGTTATCGGCAAAGAGTGCGTCAGATGACGCGATAATGAGCGGACGTTAAAACGATAAACAGTGGACAACGGAAACGTTGAAAAGGGGCCACCGCTTCACGATGTTGACAACAGTTTAATGGGGCGAAAATTAGAGGGATTTTGATCGGACAAAATGCCCAGAATCTTGAAGCTAAACATACGAATGTTGAGATCTTAAGTTGGGAACAAATATATAGTCAGTCACGAAGGGATCACCTCGAATTACTTGCTGCTATGCTCCATGGAGTGACTGAGCATTACGACGACGCTCGGGTGCAAGATGTTCTCGCGATGGGTGGAGAACAAACTAAGGAGCTCCTGAGCAAAGTGGCAAGCGCTCATTCCCCTTTAAGAGATTTGTTTGAAATAACAGATGAAACTATTAAAAGAAAAGAATCGAAATAAAATGAAAAAAAAATTTACCTCAATTGATCTATTTTGTGGCGGAGGAGGTTTATCCCAAGGTCTAGTTGATGCTGGCTTTTCCGTAAATGCCGCCATTGAATTAGATATGAACGCCGTAGATACGTATGAGCTGAATCACCCCAAGACCGTGATAATATCTAATGATATTAAATTTGTATCAGCAACAACAATAAAAAAATCTCTTAAAGGATCAAGTTTAGATTTATTGGCAGCGTGCCCTCCATGCCAAGGTTTTTCTTCATTAACTAGACCGCAGATAACTGAAGATCCTAGAAATAGCCTCATTATGGAGGTTGCAAGGTTAGTTAGAGATCTTTTGCCGAAAGTAGTAATGATTGAGAATGTCCCTGGGATCGAAAAGAGGGGACATTCTTACCTTTCTTCTTTTTTGGCTGAATTATCATCGTTAGGATACATTTATAACTATGGTGTATTACAAATTGCTGATTATGGTGTTCCCCAGTTTAGAAAAAGATTTGTTTTATTAGCAGGAAGAGGATTTGAGATCAAAATCCCAAAAAAAACTCATAGCGAAAATGGTAAAGAAGTTGGAACATCTGAATGGCCCCTAGTGTCAGGATAGATGTCACCCCCATCAAAAACTCCAATGGGGCGATGGGGACGCGATATGAAGCGCATTTCACCGGAGCGAAAGGCGGCCACACTGGCTAAACTTCTTCCTCCGTAT
>NZ_WUBS01000053.1 GCF_010131535.1 Acerihabitans arboris | reverse complement strand
TGTAAACATCCCGATGTTAAAGCCATGCACTTTTTGAGATCATCGGCGAACTTCGGGTTATCCGATACTCTTCCGGCGTCAGGTTTCCCAGTGATTCATGAGGCCGTTCCTGGTTATACTCATCCAGCCATTTTTCAGTAATATCCCGGACCTCCTGCAGTGTCCTGAACAGATAAAAATCCAGCACCTCATTGCGGTAGGTTTTATTGAAGCGTTCGATATAAGCATTCTGTGTCGGCGTGCCAGGTTTAATAAATTCCAGGCTCACATTCCTTTGTTCTGCCCATTCCGCCAGTGCCAAAGAGATAAGCTCTGGCCCATTATCCAGGCGGATCATGGCTGGGTAGCCACGACTTATTCCTACCCTCTCCAAGACTCTTACGATGCGTTGCGCCGGCAGATTAAGATCGATCTCTATGGCCAGTATTTCCCGATTAAAATCATCGACCACATTGAATGTTCTAAAACGACGGCCCCCACTGAGGGCATCGTTCATAAAATCAATCGACCACGTCTGGTTCATCTTTTCAGGCACGAATAACGGTATCGGATAACGTGTAGGTAAACGCTGTTTGCCCTTACGCCTGAAATTCAGCTTCAGCAGGCAATAAATCCGGTGAATACGTTTGTGATTCCATTTATGCCCTTGCCGCCGAAGAACAAAAAATAATTTCCGGAATCCATAACGTGGGTACCGCTCCGCTACCTGCTGTAATGCCGAAATCACCGGCTCATCCCTGGTGGTATCCGGCTTGTAGGCATACGCGGTCCGACTCAGATGTAATGCACGACAAGCCTGACGTATACTCAGGCCGAAATTTTCAGATATGTAATCAACCAGCTCGCGCTTAATAGCTGGTTTTAAAGCTTTTTTTCTATAACATCTTTTAACGCCCGGTTCTCCAGGCTGATATCAGCGAACATCTGCTTCAACCGCCTGTTCTCATCTTCCAGGTCTTTTAATCTCTTAATATCAGACGCTTCCATGCCGCCATATTTCGATTTCCAATTGTAGTACGTCGCCTCGGAAACACCCGCCTCGCGGCAGACGTCTTTCACGGTTCTGCCAGCTTCGACAGCCTTAATAACGGCCAGGATCTGGTGCTCGGTAAAACGGGCTTTGCGCATAGTGATCTCCTCGTTGGCATCTTCATTATGCCGGAAGATCTCTAAAAGTAACTGGCTCTGTTATACGGGATACTTACA
>NZ_WUBS01000052.1 GCF_010131535.1 Acerihabitans arboris | reverse complement strand
AAAACCCTCAAGACGTCGTCCCAATTTCCCGCTGGACTTCAAAATCTGCCTGGTTGAGCAAGCGCTCCAGCCCGGCGTATCCATTGCGAAGCTGGCACGGGATAACGGTATCAATGACAATCTGTTGTTCAACTGGCGCCAGCTCTACCGCCAGGGCAAGTTCGGCGTCCAGCCTAAACTCCCCGCGACAAAGCAGGCTGAACTGTTGGCGGTCACGCTGGCCACCGAGCCATCACTTTCACCCTCTGCCGAACAACCTGTTACCTGCGACATTGAGTTCACCGGTGCCCGGTTACGTCTGACCGGCAATCTGACACCGGCGCTGCTACGCACACTCATCCATGCACTCAAAGGCCCGCAATCATGATCGGCTTACCGGCGGGCACCCGTATCTGGCTGGTTGCCGGCCAGACTGACATGAGAAAGGGCTTCCAGGGCCTGGCTGGCCAAGTCGTATCCGCCCTCCGGGAAGATCCATTGTCCGGCCATGTCTTTGTCTTCCGGGGGAAACGCGGCAACCTGATAAAGGTCCTGTGGTCGACCGATGACGGCCTGTGCTTATTGGCAAAACGCCTTGAGCGCGGCCGCTTTGTCTGGCCGCAGGCCCGGGAGGGGAAGGTCTTCTTGACGCAAGCTCAGTTATCGATGCTGCTTGAGGGAATAAATTGGAAACAACCGGAACGCACTTCGTTTAACCTGGCGATATTGTAATAACCCGATAGCTTCCCTTAACATCCTGGCATGAAAAGAAAAAATCATGCCCTGCCCACTGACGTGCCCGCGCTGCAAGCGCTGGTACTGCAACAACAAACTCTGGTCGCGCAACAACAGGCGACCATCGCATCCCTGCACGATGACCTTAACGCACGCAAAGCGGAAATCGACCGCCTGCTGGCGCAACTGGCGAAGCTGCGGCGTCTGTACTTCGGGCGCAGCTCGGAAAAGGCCGAGCGGCAGATAGTCCAACTGGAGCATCGCCTGGAGGAACTGCTGACGGAAGATAAGGCGCAGTCTGCACGGGTCGATGACCCGGCGGTACCGCCGGCCTTACGTCCCTCGCCGGTACGTCGGCCTTTGCCGGCACACCTGCCGCGCGAAGAACGCTGCCTAGAGCCGCAGGAGCCGGCCTGTCCCGCCTGCGGCGGCGACCTTAAGCCGCTGGGCGAGGATGTCAGCGAACAGCTTGAGCTTATCAAAAGCGCCTTCAAGGTGATAAAAACCCGGCGCAAAAAGAAAGCCTGCGCTCGCTGCGATGTCATCGTCCAGGCGCCGGCGCC
>NZ_WUBS01000051.1 GCF_010131535.1 Acerihabitans arboris | reverse complement strand
GGAGTACGGCCGCAAGGTTAAAACTCAAATGAATTGACGGGGGCCCGCACAAGCGGTGGAGCATGTGGTTTAATTCGATGCAACGCGAAGAACCTTACCTACTCTTGACATCCACAGAAGACCTTAGAGATAAGGTTGTGCCTTCGGGAACTGTGAGACAGGTGCTGCATGGCTGTCGTCAGCTCGTGTTGTGAAATGTTGGGTTAAGTCCCGCAACGAGCGCAACCCTTATCCTTTGTTGCCAGCGCGTAATGGCGGGAACTCAAAGGAGACTGCCGGTGACAAACCGGAGGAAGGTGGGGATGACGTCAAGTCATCATGGCCCTTACGAGTAGGGCTACACACGTGCTACAATGGCGCATACAAAGAGAAGCGACCTCGCGAGAGCCAGCGGACCTCACAAAGTGCGTCGTAGTCCGGATTGGAGTCTGCAACTCGACTCCATGAAGTCGGAATCGCTAGTAATCGTGGATCAGAATGCCACGGTGAATACGTTCCCGGGCCTTGTACACACCGCCCGTCACACCATGGGAGTGGGTTGCAAAAGAAGTAGGTAGCTTAACCTTCGGGAGGGCGCTTACCACTTTGTGATTCATGACTGGGGTGAAGTCGTAACAAGGTAACCGTAGGGGAACCTGCGGTTGGATCACCTCCTTACCGAAAGATACGTAATGTGACGTGTCCACACAGATTGTCTGATAACTGTATTGAGCAACAGTACGTATGGTTTTACACGTGAAGCCCGGCTTCGCACGTGCAAGGCATCGTCCGATGATAGGAGGGCAACGCGATGCGTTGGTCGACTAGAAAGAGGCCGCTTACTTTCATTAATGAAAGTTTCGCCTTACACGGAAAAGCAACGCGTTGCGTTGCCAGCATTTTCCGTGTCCCCTTCGTCTAGTGGCCTAGGACACTGCCCTTTCACGGCGGTAACAGGGGTTCGAACCCCCTAGGGGACGCCAAACTCTTTTGATACGACCTGTTAAGCAGACCATCACGCATTGTCTGATCATTTCAGAGCACACTCTAACGAGTATGCTGCGAAATACCGCTCTTTAACAATCCGGAACAAGCTGAAAATTTGAAAAAAAACATGCTGAGCAAAATCAGTATGCGATTCTCTCAAAGCAAGCAAACCTAAACCGGTCGTCGTGTCGATGATGGCCATGTTGAGGGATGAGCGAGAAAGCACCGGCCAAGGCGCACGGCGCGCAGCCAGCGGAGTGGACTGTCTGTCCATGAGCATGGCGAGCACCGCGCAACACCGGCAGGGGCCTTTCGCAGCCATTCCGCAGACACTTTAGGGTTGTGAGGTTAAGTGAATAAGCGTACACGGTGGATGCCTAGGCAGTCAGAGGCGATGAAGGACGTGCTAATCCGCGAAATGCGCCGGTGAGCTGATATGAAGCGCTATCAGCCGGCG
>NZ_WUBS01000050.1 GCF_010131535.1 Acerihabitans arboris | reverse complement strand
AGATTTTTGGCCAGTTCGTTAGCCAGAGCTTGCAACTGCTTTTCGTCCATAAATTAACCTGTTTTTGATGTTGGATTGAAGATATCAAAATCAGGCAATTACACAAATCTATGTACAGGCTCGCAGGCCGGTATTTGCCTGGGTGATTGCCATTGTCATCATGCTGTTTGGCGTGTTGTCCATCAGTAATCTGCCGATCGCACAGTATCCAGATGTGGCGCCGCCACAGGTCAGAATTGATGCAACATACACCGGGGCGTCTGCGGAAACACTGGAAAGCAGCGTAACGCAGGTGATTGAGCAACAGCTTACCGGTCTGGACGGTATGCTGTATTTTTCTTCAACCAGCACGGCCTCGACCGGGAAAGTCAGCATCACCGTGACGTTTGAGCAGGGCACAGATCCGGATATCGCTCAGGTCCAGGTACAAAATAAGGTACAGCAGGCAGAAAGTCGTTTACCCAGTTCAGTGACCTCGCAGGGGGTAACGGTGAAGAAAGCACAAAGTGACTTTCTGCTCATCGTGACCCTGTTCGATAAGACCGACCGAAGCAGCTCGGCGGACGTTGCCGATTATTTGATCAGTAACATGCAGGATACGCTGGCCCGCGTGCAGGGGGTCGGGGATGTCCAGGTTTTTGGCGCTGAATATGCCATGCGTATTTGGCTTGATCCGGCAAAACTCGCATCTTACTCATTGATGCCCTCGGACGTTGAAACGGCACTTGAGAACCAGAATACCCAGGTTTCATCCGGTCAGATAGGCGCGCAACCTGCCAGCAAGGAGCAGCAGCTCGTCGCGACGCTTCGTTCCCGTTCCCGTCTCCAGACGCCGGAGCAATTTCGCCATATCATACTGAAAAGCAATACTGACGGCTCCGTCGTGCGTCTGAGCGATGTCGCACGAGTTGAAATGGGGAATGCTGAATACAGCTCCAATTCCCAGGCTAACGGGCATCCGGCCAGTGGTCTCGCGATCAAACTTTCCCCAGGGGCCAACGCACTGACCACGGCAGAACGTGTAAAAAGCACCATCGTTGAGTTCCAGAGCGGCATGCCTGAAGGTTACGCCGTGGCCTATCCGCTGGACAGTACCGACTTTATCAAGATTTCTATCGAGGAAGTGGTCAAAACCCTGGGCGAAGCGATTCTGCTGGTTATCGTGGTGATGTTCGTCTTCCTGCAAAATCTGAGAAGTACATTGATCCCGGCAATTGCCGTGCCGGTGGTCCTGCTGGGGACTTTCGGCGTACTGGCTGTTTTTGGTTATTCATCAATACGCTGACGATGTTCGGCGTCGTTTTGTCCATCGGTCTGTTGGTGGATGATGCCATTGTGGTGGTGGAGAACGTAGAACGGGTTATGCGTGAGGAAAAGCTGCCGCCACGTGAAGCCACCGAGAAGTCCATGAAGGAAATTACCGGGGCGCTTGAGCCTGTTTACGATTCTGTGTAAATGCCTTTTCTCAGAAGTGACCGTCCAGGCGGTCACCGAACTCGATAATAAAACGGCTCATCGCCATGCGCCAGTCCCTCAGCGGCATCGTCCATTT
>NZ_WUBS01000005.1 GCF_010131535.1 Acerihabitans arboris | reverse complement strand
AGCCTTTAGCCTTTAGCCTTTAGCCTTTAGCCTTTAGCCTTTAGCCTTTAGCCTTTAGCCTTTAGCCTTTAGCCTTTAGCCTTTAGCCTTTAGCCTTTAGCCTTTAGCCTTTAGCCTTTAGCCAAAAATTACCGCCGTTTTTTTTCCCGGTATATGCATATTCCTATCAACAAACAAAAAACACCTTCTCCTGCAGACCATGGTGTTGACCTTGTGCCGGCATAGAGTGCGCCGGCGGAGCAAATCACGGCTGGATGAGCCGCCGGGAGCGGCGCAAGCCCGGGTTGCGCCGGGAGCGCATCCCGGGCGGTCCAAAAGCCGGGATGCCGCGATGCAGGGGACCGCGCAGCGGCGCACGACCTGCCGGACGCGCGGAGGTCAAGGAGGGCGTCGCGAAAACGCCCTCCTTGTCGCTTGCCGGCACCCGGCATTACATATAACAACCTAACGCATGGCAAGCGAAACCGTCACCGAGGCAACATAAAGCCCACCGCAAGCGAAATCCCCACCGAGGCAACATAAAGCCCACCGCAAGCAAAACCATCACCGAGGCGACATAAAGCCCACCGCAAGCGAAACCATCACCGAGGCGACATAAAGCCCACCGCAAGCGAAACCATCACCGAGACGACATAAAGCCCACCGCAAGCGAAACCATCACCGAGGCGACATCAAGCCCACCGCAAGCGAAACCGTCACCGAGGCGACATCAAGCCCACCGCAAGCGGGCTAACCCAACGCCTTGGTGATTTTTTCGTACAAATCCCCGGACAGGTTCGGCAATGCCTGCAACGTTGCCAACGCCTTGCGCATCAATGCCTGACGCGCCTCATCGTAGCGCCGCAGCCGAATCAGCGGCTCGATAAGCCTTGACGCCACCTGCGGATTACGCGTGTTCAGCTCGGTCAGGATCTCCACCAGGAACCGGTAGCCGCTGCCGTCGGCGGCATGGAACGCCGACGGATTCCCGGCGCTGAACGCGCCGATCAGCGCCCGGATGCGGTTCGGATTATTCAGGCTGAAGGAACGATGGTTCAACAAGGACTTCACCTGGGCGAGCACATCGCCGGCCGGACTGGCGGCCTGCAGGGTAAACCATTTGTCCATCACCAGGCCGTCATGATGCCAGCGCTCGTCAAACTCGGCCAGCAGCGTCGCCTGGCACGGCAACCGCGCCGCCACCGCGGCGGAAATCGCCGCCAGCGCATCGGTCATATTGTCCGCCGCGTGATATTGCGCGGTGGCCATCCTGACGGCCCGGTCGTGCTCGCCGAACGCCAGGTAAAACAGGCAAATATTGCGCAGCGCGCGCTTGCCGATATCCTCGTGCTCGACGCGATACACCGGCGTCTTGTTCGCCAGGTACACCGCCAGCAGCTCATCGGCCAGTTCCGTCGCCAGGCAACGAATCAACGCCTGGTGCACCTCGTGAATCGCCGCCGGATCGATAATGCTGAATAATTCGGCCATCTCGTTCTCACTGGGCAGCGTCAGGATCTGCGCCGCCAGCGCCGGATCGAGATTGGCATCGAGCAACACGCCGCGGAAGGCATCGGCGACGTGCAGCGGCAGGGTCAGCGGCTGTCCCTGGGTGACGCGCGCGACACTCAGGCGAATATAGATCGACAACAGGCTCTGCGCGGCATCCCAGCGGGAAAATTGGTCGGTGGCAAAACGCATCAGCAGGGTAAGCTGCTGATCGCTGTACGGATAATCGAGTTTAACCGGCGCGGAGAAACCGCGCAGCAGCGACGGCACCGGCAGCGACGGCACCTCGTCAAAAATAAAGGTCTGCACCGAGTCGGTAATATTAAGCACATTATCGACCGCCTGGCCGTCGCGCCGTAAAGGAATAACCCGGCCCTCGACATCATAAAGCTCGATATCGAGCGGAATATGCAGCGGCAGTTTCTCGATCTGGTCGGCGGTCGGCGGGGTCATCTGGCTGACGTGCAGCTGATATTGCCCCAGCTCGGGATTGTAATCATCACGCACCGACAGCACCGGCGTACCGGACTGGCTATACCAGCGGCGGAACTGGGCCAGGTCGATGCCAGAGGCCTGTTCCATCGCGTCGACAAAATCATCGCAGGTGGCGGCGCTGCCGTCATGGCGCTCAACATACAGGCGCATTCCGGCCTGGAACTTCTCTTCGCCCAACAGGGTATGCAGCATTCGGATTACTTCCGCGCCCTTCTCATACACCGTCACGGTATAGAAGTTATTCATCTCGATAACCTTATCGGGACGAATCGGGTGGGCCATCGGGCTTGCGTCCTCGGCAAACTGCGAGCCGCGCATCACGCGCACGTTGCCGATACGGTTAACCGGGCGCGAACCCAGATCGGCGCTGAACTCCTGGTCGCGGAATACCGTCAGTCCTTCCTTCAGGCTAAGCTGGAACCAATCCCGGCAGGTAATACGGTTGCCGGTCCAGTTATGGAAATACTCATGGCCGATCACCCGCTCGATATTCAGGTAATCCACATCGGTGGCGGTCTCCGCCCTGGCCAGCACATATTTGGAGTTAAAGACATTCAACCCTTTATTTTCCATGGCGCCCATATTAAAGAAGTCAACGGCGACTATCATGAAGATATCGAGATCGTACTCCAGGCCGAAGCGGGTTTCATCCCAGCGCATGGACTGTTTCAGCGATGTCATGGCCCAGTCGGCGCGATCCAGGTTGCCGCGATCGACAAACAGCTCCAGCGCCACCTCGCGGCCGGAACGGGTGGTAAAACTATCGCGCAGCACATCAAAATCGCCGGCCACCAGGGCAAACAGATAGCAAGGCTTGGGGAAGGGATCCTGCCAGACTACCCAGTGGCGTCCGTCGGCCATTTCACCACCGTCAATACGGTTGCCGTTGGACAGCAGGTAGGGATAGCGCGTCTTGTCGGCGGTAATGCGGGTGGTAAAACGCGCCAGCACGTCGGGACGGTCCAGGTAATAGGTAATATGGCGGAACCCTTCCGCCTCGCACTGGGTACACAGGGCGTCACCGGATAGATACAACCCTTCCAGCGCCGAGTTCCGCGCCGGATGAATCACATTAATGATGGTTAAGGTGAACGCGCCGGGCAGTTGTTCAATCACCAGCAGCGGACCTTCCTGGCGGTAATGCGGCCACGGCTGGCCGTCGATGCTGATGGCCAGCAGCTCCAGCTCTTCGCCGTTCAATATCAGCGGCGCTCCCGCCGGTCCCTGCCCGACAACGTTACTGACCGCCGTTACCGTGGTGGTGTCGGCGTTAAGATCAAATTCCAGGCTGATATCGGTAATGGTATAATCCGGCGCACGATAATCATGGCGGTATTTTGCTAGCGGCTGTTGAGTCATAGTTAACCTTTTGGCATCGTCATTGATTTCTCTGTGATAAGTCTATTCCTGTTAAGACCATGTTGCCATTGTTAAGCGGCGCGGTCCGTTAAAATGCGCGCGCGGGCGGATGAAAAAAGGCCAACGAGAAAATTCACAAGCTTATATACCGTTGTTTCATCCGGGACGGCACGTTTAAGCCTCGACGTTACAGCGCCATTTATGATTTGATGTGACTACACTTACAGGACAAGCCGGGTACACTTCAGTCGTAACGCCATTTATACGACTGTATATATGTGTCGTAAGAGGATGCTGTAACGCGCCATGAATTTAGCCATAGACCCGATTTTAACGTCGATACTCGACACAGATGCCTACAAACTGCACATGCAGCAGGCGGTTTATCATCGTTACCATGATGTTACCGGTACCGCCGAGTTTCGCTGCCGCGGCGACGATATGTTGGGTGAATATGCCGCCGATATCAGCGCGCAAATCGACCTGATGCGCGACCTGGCGCTGAGCGACGAGGAATTTTCCTTTCTCTCCGACCTGCCGTTTTTCCATCAGGATTACCTGGCCTGGCTGCGCGAATTCAGGTTCGACCCGCGCCAGGTGCGGGTGCGCGATCACAACGGCAAGCTCGATATCCGCATCACCGGCCCCTGGCGGGAAGTGATCCTGTGGGAAGTGCCGTTGCTGGCGGTGATAAGCGAAGTGGTCCATCGCCGGCGTCAGCCGTTTAACATTCGCGAGATGGCGCTGACGCAGCTACGGCAAAAATTGCGGCATTTTCGCGACAGCAGCCGGGACGTGGATATTTCCCGTTTCAAACTGATGGATTTCGGCACCCGCCGGCGCTTCTCGCGCCAGGTACAGTTCGACGTGGTCGGCGAACTGCAGCGTGACTTTCCCAATCTTATCGGCACCAGTAACTACGATTTGGCCCGACGGCTGTCGTTAACGCCGGTGGGCACCCAGGCCCATGAATGGTTCCAGGCCCACCAGCAGATAAGCCCGGTGCTGGCCAACAGCCAACGCGCCGCGCTGCGGGCCTGGCTGGATGAATATCCCGATCGGCTGGGCATCGCGCTGACCGATTGTATTACCATGGATGCGTTCCTGCGCGATTTTGGCGCACAATTCGCCACGCGTTACCAGGGACTGCGCCATGATTCCGGCGACCCCATGGAATGGGGCGAAAAGGCCATTGCCCATTACCGCAAGCTGGGCATCGATCCGATGACCAAGACTCTGGTATTTTCCGACAGCCTCGATTTTGATAAGGCGCTGGTCCTTTATCGCCATTTCTGGCAGCGCATTAACCTGGTATTCGGCATCGGCACCCGCCTGACGTGCGATATCCCGGGCGTCCGGCCCCTGAACATCGTGATTAAGCTGGTGGAATGCAACGGCAAACCGGTGGCTAAACTCTCCGACAGTCCTGGTAAAAGCATGTGCCAGGACCAGGAGTTCGTCAGGGAATTGCGCAAGGCGTTCGATTTACCGCTGGTAAAAAAAGCCAGCTGATATTGCCCCTATCCCGCGCCGGATGCCCGTCCGGCGCGTTTATTGCAACGCCCTTCCCCGGTTGCCGGGCTTTTGTTTGCGCCTGAACGCGAAATATGTCGTCAAAACGAAGATTTTCGCTTGTGTCCTTCCTTCCGCCAAGTAACATATTACAGCTTTCGCCGCGGCGATAATGCCTAATCCCACATCACAATGAGTTAAGAGAGTCATTTATGAGCGTAGTGCCTGTAGTCGACGTACTGCATGGGCGCATACCGGCTGACAGTGAAGTCACTGTATATGGTTGGGTGCGTACCCGGAGAGATTCTAAAGCCGGTATCTCCTTTCTCGCCGTCTATGACGGTTCCTGCTTTGATCCGTTACAGGCTGTCATAAATAATACTCTGCCTAATTACAAGACCGATATTCTGCGCCTGACCACCGGCTGCTCGGTGGCGGTCACCGGCCGGGTGGCGGAATCCCAGGGCGGCGGCCAGCGCTTTGAAATCCAGGCGGACAAGGTTGAGGTATTGGGCTGGGTGGACGATCCCGACACCTACCCGATGGCGGCTAAACGACATAGTGTGGAATACCTGCGTGAAGTGGCGCATCTGCGCCCGCGCACCAATATGATCGGCGCCGTTGCCCGGGTACGCCACACGCTGGCCCAGGCTATCCACCGCTTTATGGATGAACGCGGTTTTTTCTGGCTTTCCACGCCGCTTATCACCGCTTCCGACGCCGAGGGCGCCGGTGAAATGTTCCGGGTCTCCACCCTGGATCTGGAAAACCTGCCGCGCACCCCACAGGGCAAGGTAAATTTCGAGCAGGACTTCTTCGGCAAGGAAGCGTTTCTTACCGTCTCCGGCCAGCTGAACGCCGAAACCTATGCCTGCGCGCTCTCCAGGGTCTACACCTTCGGCCCGACCTTCCGCGCCGAAAACTCCAATACCACGCGCCACCTGGCCGAATTCTGGATGATGGAGCCGGAAGTGGCCTTCGCCAGCCTGGATGATATCGCCGGCCTGGCCGAGGACTTGCTGAAATATGTGTTCCAGGCGGTACTGACCGAACGCGCCGATGATATGAAATTTTTTGCCGAGCGGGTCGATAAAGAAGCCATCACCCGTTTGGAGCAGTTTGTTTCATCCGATTTCGCCCAGGTCGATTATACCGAAGCGGTGGAAATTCTAATCGCCTCGGGCCAGAGCTTCGAAAATCCGGTGTCCTGGGGGATAGATCTGTCGTCCGAACATGAGCGTTACCTGGCGGAGAAACATTTTAAAGCGCCGGTGGTGGTTAAGAATTATCCTAAGGATATCAAGGCGTTTTATATGCGCCAGAACGACGATGGCCAAACGGTTGCCGCCATGGACGTGCTGGCGCCGGGCATCGGCGAAATCATCGGCGGTTCGCAGCGTGAAGAGCGCCTGGACCGGCTTGATGACCGTTTGGCTGAAATGGGTTTGAACAAAGAGGATTACTGGTGGTATCGTGATCTTCGCCGTTACGGCACCGTGCCGCATTCCGGTTTCGGACTCGGCTTTGAACGTTTGATCGTTTATGTCACAGGAATGCAAAATATTCGTGATGTAATCCCCTTCCCCAGAAGCCCGCGCAACGCGAACTTCTAAATTTCTTCTTAAAATATAAGAAAAACATATATATAAGATGTAAAGGCCAGCTATGCTGGCCTTTATCTTTTCAAAGTTTGAGTTCTCTCACAAAGTTCCGTGAAATTTACATTTTGAAACACACCGTTTCCCACTGAAACATTATTGCGACCTTTGTAGCATTTTCCATGTGGATTAACAGGTCCACGAATGGAACACTGCGTGCAGACACAGGAAGACACCAAACTCTCAATAATGTTTCATCTAGAAATATTAGCGGCAGTGGCAGGTGTCCGAATAACACCAATGAGGGTAGTAATAATGATGAAGCGCAATCTTCTTGCAGTGGTAATTCCGGCCTTGTTGGCTGCGGGCGCGGCAAACGCAGCCGAAGTTTATAATAAAGACGGCAACAAGCTGGATTTGTATGGTAAAGCTGTCGGCCTGCATTACTTCTCCGATGACAACGACAACAGCTTTGCCGGCGACGGCGACCAGACCTATGCTCGTCTTGGCTTTAAAGGCGAAACCCAGATTAACGACCAGCTGACCGGTTACGGCCAGTGGGAATACCAGTTCAACGCCAACCACACTGAAGGCGGTTCCGACGCGCAATCCGGTAACAAAACCCGTCTGGGCTTTGCCGGCTTGAAATTCGGCGACTACGGTTCATTCGATTACGGCCGTAACTACGGCGTAGTGTATGACGCACTGGGCTGGACCGATATGCTGCCGGAATTCGGTGGTGATACCGCATACACCGACAACTTCATGGTTGGCCGCACCACCGGCGTGGCTACCTATCGTAACACCAACTTCTTCGGCCTGGCCGATGGCCTGGACTTTGCCCTGCAATACCAGGGTAAAAACGAGCGTACCGATGACTATCGCCGCGCTAACGGCGACGGCTACGGTGGTTCAGTATCTTACGTTTCCCCGATCGGCCTGGGTATCGTAGGTGCTTATGCGTCATCTGACCGCACCAACGAACAAAATACCGATACCGTATACGGCAACGGCGAACGCGCTGAACAATGGGCAACGTCTGTTAAATATGACGCCAACAATATCTACCTGGCGGCTACCTACGGCGAAACCCGTAACGCGACCTACTTCAGCGGCACCGCTAACCTGAACGGCGTTGCTACCGACGCGACCGGTTTTGCCAACAAAACCCAGGACATCCTGTTGGTTGCCCAGTATCAGTTCGACTTCGGTCTGCGTCCGTCCATCGCTTACGGCCAGTCCAAAGCCAAAGATGTTGATAACGGCATTGGCGACGTTGACCTGATCAAGTACTACGAAGTCGGCGCTACCTACTACTTCAACAAAAACATGTCCACCTATGTTGACTACATCATCAACCGTATCGATGATGACAACAAACTGGGCCTGCCTACCGACGACACCGTTGCACTGGGCCTGGTTTACCAGTTCTAAGTCGGCGCTGCCGCGCTTAGCCGCGGTAAGTATGGAAAGAAGAGGCAGGGTTTATACCCTGCCTTTTTTATTGGCGAAATCCCGCAATATTTTTTTTCGCTGTTTTCTGGCAAATTCCCTTGCGGCGTCACAGCGATTTTTTCCCCAGACTGTTGGCAAAGCGTGCTTCTGGCGGTAACCTGATAACACTCTGTGCTCACCTTAAGTTACCTTCTGGAACCCTTCACAATGTTTGAACATATCCCACTGGCTGCCGCCGATCCTATTCTTGGTTTGCTTGACATTTTTCGCGCCGACGATCGCCTGAATAAAATCAACCTGGGCATCGGCGTCTATAAAGACGAAACCGGCCAGACGCCGGTACTGACCAGCGTCAAAAAAGCCGAGCAGTTGCTGCTGGAAAACGAAGTCACTAAAAATTACCTGGGCATCGACGGTTTGCCCGCCTTCGGCCACTGTACGCAAACGCTGCTGTTCGGGTCGGACAGCGCGGTGATTGCCGCTAACCGCGCCCGCACCGCGCAAACGCCCGGCGGCACCGGCGGGCTGCGAGTTGCCGCCGATTTCCTGGCAAAAAACACCGCCACCCGGCGTGTATGGATCAGCACCCCGACCTGGCCGAACCATAAAAATATCTTCGCCGCGGTCGGCCTGGAGACGGCGGACTATAACTATTACGACGCCGCCGAACACTCGCTGGACTTCGACGGCATGCTGGCAAGCCTTGAGCAGGCCGAGGCCGGCGACGTGGTGCTGTTCCACGGCTGCTGCCATAATCCCACCGGCATCGACCCGACAGAGGCCCAGTGGCATGCCCTGGCCGAGCTGTCGCACAGCAAAGGCTGGCTGCCGCTGTTTGATTTCGCCTACCAGGGTTTTGCCCGTGGGCTGGAAGAGGACGCGCAGGGCCTGCGTATTTTTGCCGATAATCATGCGGAAATGATTATTGCCAGTTCTTATTCAAAAAACTTCGGACTATATAACGAACGCGTCGGCGCCTGTACCCTGGTGGGGACGGATGCCGAAACCGCCGACAAAATATTCAGCCAGCTGAAATCCTGTATCCGCGCCAACTACTCCAACCCGCCGGCCCACGGCGCCGCCATCGTCGCCACCATTTTAGGCAATGAGGCGCTGAAGGCGTTATGGGAGCAGGAACTGACTGAAATGCGCCAGCGCATACGGCGCATGCGCCAGCTGTTCGTCAGTACCCTGCGCGATAAAGGCGCCCAGCAGGATTTCGAGTTTATCAATACGCAAAACGGCATGTTCTCGTTCAGCGGCTTGACCAAGGAGCAGGTACTGCGGCTGCGCAGCGAGTTCGGCGTCTACGCGGTAAATTCCGGCCGGGTTAACGTGGCGGGCATGACCACCGAGAATATGGCGCAGCTGTGCGAAGCCATAGTGGCGGTGCTTTAATTCATCAATACCTATAAAACCGCCTAAACGGCGGTTTTTTTATCGCAGGAAGGGGTTGGTCAGGCGTTCATGGCCGAGGGTGGACATAGGGCCATGGCCGGGCAGAAAGTCAATATCGTCGCCCAGGGGCAGCAGCTTGGTGCGGATGGAATCGATCAGATCCCGATGGTTGCCGCGCGGGAAATCACTGCGGCCGACGCCGCCGTAAAACAGCACATCGCCCATCAGGATAAAATGCGCGGCGGCGTTATAAAACACGATATGTCCCGGGGTATGCCCCGGGCAGTGCAGGATGGCAAAACGCTCTTCGCCGACCAATACCTCCTCCCCTTCCTCCAGCCAGCGATCCGGGGTAAGCGGCGGGCAGTCGTCCAGGCCGAACATCCGACTTTGCTCCGGCAGTCCCGCCAGTAAAAAAAGATCTTCGCGCTGCGGCCCGACGATGGGCACGCCATAGTGCGCCGCAAGCTCGGCGGCGGCGCCAACATGGTCAAGATGGCCGTGGGTTAGCAGGATCTGTTTTATCGTTACGGGTTTTTCCGCCACCGCCGCGATAAGCCTTGCCGCGTCGCCGCCGGGATCGACCAGCGCCGCTTCACCGGTTTTCTCGCACCAAACCAGTGAACAGTTCTGGCTGAAGGCGGTAACCGGCACAATGTGGTATTTCATAACTCTCCATAATACTCTGTTATCGCCTGCCGCACGGAACCCGGGCCGGGCGAAAACACATTCACCAGGCTCTTACCGGACCGGTATCAATATGGACAAAGTTACTGCTGGGATAATAACCTACCCCGCCCATCCGCATTTTCATCGCCGCCTTGCGGACGTTGCCCAGCTGCACGCCTTCAATATGAAAATCCATCGCTTTACCCAGCGTATGGTAGCTGTGCTTGGCCACCCCGGAACTGTGCGCGCGCAGTTCATTATTGGTGTCCACCGAACGATAACCTGAAATCAATTGCACCGGCTTGTTGGTGTCGAGCATCGTTTGCAGGCGATAAATATGATCAAACAAGCGCGGATCGATACTCGTCACCTTATTGGCGCGGTAATCACGGAAAAAATGATTAAGCCGCGACAGCTCCCCGGCATTATACCCTTTACCGTTAAAAAATTCGGCTTTTAACGTTTCGCCGGTATTCAGGTTATTCAGCGAAAGAATCCGCGGCCGGGGCGTGGAAAGCATGGCGAAAGATGTGCTGGGCAGCAAGGCGATACCCATGGCGGCACAGCTTAAGGTCAAGAGTTTGCGGCGGTGATGATTTATATGATCCATGAGCGAAATAACCAATCGGCGTAGGGGAAACAAACGAATTGCACATAAGCGCACCGTCGGGAACCATAACCGCAGTGATTGGCGCAGTCAACCAACGCAATGTCAAGTTTTGCAAAGACTCACAAATTACGCCGCCGGATCGATGCCGACCCGATGATAAATAATTCTCATTCGTTCAGCGGCTTATTGCAGCAGCCGCTGCGCATTGGCCAGGCTTTTGACCCCAACTTTTATGGTGGAATCATAATTGTAAATATCTGTACGAAATTGGGGTTTTCCGTCATCCGCCACCCAGGCGGTAAGATAAAACAGGTTTACCGGTATTTGATGACGAATCGGCACATAGGTGGTATTGCCCTGCTTAAGCGTGGCGCTGACCCGGCTATCGCCCCAGCCGGCATCCTGCAACAGCATATTGGCCAGATCGGACGCTTTATTCACCCGCACGCAGCCCGAGCTTAGCGCGCGCATATCGCTAAGGAACAGATTATGGTTCGGGGTGTCATGCAGATAGATGGCGTCCGAGCTGGGCATATTAAATTTATAACGCCCCAGGGCGTTGTTGACGCCCGGGTTCTGGCGCAGCCGGAAAGGAAAATGGGTCGGCGTTATCATGCCCCAGTCCAGGGTGCCGGGGTCGATAACCTCGGCGTCGCTGCTCCAGCCCGACAGCACGGTAAAGCCGTTACGCTGCAGGTAGCCCGGATCGTGCATCGCCTTGGGCACGATATCCTGGCGCACCAGGGAGGTAGGCACATTCCACGGCGGATTAAGCACCACGCTGCTGAGCGCGCTGCGCATCAGCGGTGTCTTGCGGCTCGGCCGGCCGACGATCACCCGCGAGGACAGCACTTCGGCGCCCTGCTGGTAATAGACCAGCGAAAAGTTGGGAATATTCACCTGGATGCCGGTGTTGATACGGTTGTTAAGCAGGCGCAGGCGCTGGATATTCAGCGCCAGCAGCGTCACCCGGGTTTGCGGCGAAACATTGAGCCAATCCCTGGTCTGGCGGCCGATAACGCCGTCAGCGGTCAATCCCTGCCAGCTCTGGAAACGTTTTACCGCATCGACCAGATCCGGAGTGAAAACTTTATCCTGCGGGTCGACCGTGGCCACCACCGCCGGATCGGAGGTGGAGGCGGACGGCCTGAGCGAATCGGCGGCCGGGCTGACCACCGCCGATTGCTGCGCGGCCGTTACCGGAGGCGGGGTGCGCACGTCCGCCGGCATGTTGTCGGCGGTGGGCAACGGCGTGGCGGGCGCCGGGCTTATCATGCCGCTGCGGCGTAATATTTCGCGCAGGGCCGGAATATCATCGCTTAACTGGCCGGGGCGCAGGCTTTCGCTGCCGTTCAGCTGCGGCCAGGGATGATTATCCGTCATCATGGTTTTTAACGCCTGGCGCATTTTCAGGTATTGCGGATGTTGCGGCGCCAGCCCGGCCACGAAGCGCAGGATACTGCCGTCGTTAACCGCATGCTGCCAGTGCTCGACCGCCAATGCCGGCGGCGATGCCAGGCGGTAAGGCTTGCCGTTGTAGAGCCAGTTCTCGCCGTTTTGCTCAACTCCGGTGACAAACTGCAGATACCCCAGCATGGCGTCGGACAATATCACGTCCCGCGCCATTGCGCTGATATCAGGATTGGTGAGCCACTGCGCCCAGGTGATAAACTGCGGCTGGACCCCGGATAACGCCAGTTCGGCCAGCTGTTGCTGGAACTGCTGGATGGCGTCCCTGTCCTGCCACAAGGGCTGGTTGTGCCGGGCGGCATACAGCGCGGTCAACTCGGATGCGTAATAAGGCTTGATGCCGGCGGGCAGCACCGCCGCCAGTGCGGCATGGCTGTGCCCCAGCGTCTTGGTATCCGGCATGATAGGGGCTGTGGCCACCTGCGCCCGGGCGGCCATCAGCGGTATCAGGCTCGATACCAGCAGACAACCGATAAGCGTACGTCGCCATAACACAGAATTGGTCAGTAACATCCCTTGTCCCCTGTTTGCAGAATTGTTAATTATTTTCGTCTTATTTTTTACACCCAACTTTACCTTAGTATATAAGCAGAAAGCCAACTCTGCGCTGTCGGTATGTGGCGAAAAGTGTAATCATTTAGCCGCTTCGCCCGTTATGCCGCCGCGGCAAAAAAAACCGCCCTGAAGGCGACAGGAATTTCAGCACTACACCGGCCTTATATCCGGCGTGTTAAAGGGAGGGCATGCCGATGGGGTCGAAGCGGGCATGGTTTTTCTGCCCGCCAGGGCGCCCCATGGCATGGCACGCCCGCCGGCACCACGCTTAAATTCGGCGCGTTAAAGGGAGCTCACGCCTCAGGAGGCTTCCTGCGCCGGGACGGCCGCGGGCACCGGCGGGATATCCGCGCCAAAGCCGCGCAGCCCCACCACATGCACATGTTCCTGGTTATTGAACACCTTACGCACCAGCTTATAGGTAGTGCCCTTTTCCGGACTGATGTTTTCCGGCGCGGCGATAATCAACTGCATCTGCAGCCGGTCGCACAGTTCAAACAGCGTGGCGATGGATTTGGCGTCAAGACGCGCCGCCTCATCCAGGAATAGCAGCCGGCAGGGTGAAATATCCTTGCCGCGCAGGCGGCTGGACTCTTCTTCCCAGCTCTGCACCACCATCACCAGGATCGACATGCCGGTGCCGATGGCCTCGCCGGTCGACAACGCCCCGCTCTCGGCGCGCAGCCAGCCGTCGGCGCCGCGGTTGACCTCCACTTCCATTTCCAGGTAGTTGCGATAGTCCAGCAGCTCTTCGCCGATGGTCTGCGGCGTGCGCTGTCCCATGTCGATATGCGGATTCAGCCGCTGGTACAGTTTCGCCAACGCTTCGGAGAAGGTCAGCCGGTTGCTGCTGAACAGATCCTGATGCTGTTCCTGCTGTTCGCTCAGCACGTCGAGCAGGGTGGCGTGGGCCTCGCGCACGTTCACATTCAACCGCACGCTTTTCACCTGGCCGAAGCTTACCGCCTGCAGCCCCTGGTTAAGCATGCGGATACGGTTTTGCTCGCGCTGGATGGTCTTGCGAATGATATTCGCCACGCTTTTGGAACTGATGGCCAGCTTCTGCTCGCGGGCGGTTAATTCCTCGGTCAGGCGGCCCAGCTCGATCTCCATCTGTTCGATGGCGTCCACCGGGTCGTCGGTACGGATAATATCCTGGCGGATGCGCTCGCGCAGATGCTGGTAGACGGCGATAAAGAACTGGATTTTTTTCTCCGGACGTTTCGGATCTTCCGACAGCCTGAGCACATCGCGCAAATGTTCGTTATCCGCCACCGCCAGGCGCAGTGCGCCCAGGGCCTTATCGGACATGGAACGCAGTTCTTCCGCCTCCAGATAGGCCAGTTCGCGGCGGTGCAGCCGGCGTTCGACGCCGTTATCCCGCACCAGGCGCATGACCGCGCACCAGCCGGCCTTGGCCGTCACCACCTGTTCACGTACCTGGTGATATTCGCGCTCCAGCTTGTTCAGCTTTTTCTGCAGGGCGTCCATTTCGGTTTCACAGAAGGTCAGCTGTTTCTCCAACTGGTTGCGCCGGCTGCGGTTCTGGCTCAGGGAAGCGTGCAACTGGTCGCGGCGCTCCTTGGCGCGGGCCTCGGCGCTGGCGTCGGCCTGTACGCCGATATCCTGCAATTCCTGCGTGAGCTCGGCGAACATATCGCGTTTGGCGTCGTAGGCGCTCTTCAGCGAGGCCAGCACCTGGGTCAGTTGGGTCAGCTGCGCCTGATGCTGGCGCAATGCGTCACGCGCCCGGCTGCGCTCGGCTTCCGCCTGCTCCAGCCGCTGGCGCAGCTTGTCGTTGAGATCCGAGTTTTCCGTCAGCATGCCGGCGGAATCGGAATAGCTGAAATGAGCGCGGCGCTGCACCACCTCGGTCAGGGCAAACGCCTGCTGCTTGGCCTGGCGCTGCGCCTGCTGCGCCTGCTGGTAATCCGCCTGCAGCTGTTCGTGCTGCTCGGGATCGCTTTGCAATACCGCCAACAGCGGCTCCAGCTGATCCAAGGCGTCGCGATGGCGTTGCAGATAACGCACCGCGTCCTGGGCATCTTCCCATTCCGCCCGTACGGTTTCGAGGCGATCCGCCAGCGTATCGTCGCCCAGCAGGCTGATACGCGGTATCAGGCGGTTCAGCAGGCCCAATCCCTCGCGCGCCTGCTCGTACTGCTGGCGCTGCTGCTGGTTCTGGCCTTCATGATCGCTCAGCAGGCGTTCCAGCTCGCCGCGCCGGCTGCCCATGCCGCGGATTTCCGCCTCGGGATCGTCTTCAAACGCCACGGCCAGATGGGCGCCGACAAAGCGTCCGAAAGCCTGGTGCAAACGCTGTATTTTTTGCACATCAAACGACAGGGTGGCATAACGTTCCGCCAGCGCGTCGCGCTCTTCGTTCAGGATCTCAAGGCGATTCTCGCGCGCCGCGCGCCCAAACAGCGGCACCGCCGGGAACCGGGAGTACCGCCACTGGCGATCGGCCACTTTCACCAAGACCGCCCTTTCCAGCTCTTCGATGCCGAATACGCTGTCATCAAAGGACTGCGGGTCGCCCTCGATCAGGTAGAGATCGTCGGGGCACTCGTCCAGGCCGTCCAGCTGATCGCGGATGCGCGACAAATCCGGTACCACGATGGCGTGGCGCGACGGACCGTACAATGCCGAGAAATAAGGGGCGTCGTCAAAGGTGACGTCGTCATAGATTTCCGATAACAGCACGCCGCCAAACCGTTCCGCCAGGGCGGCCAGGCGCGGATCCTCGCCGCCGCCCGGATGGCTCAGCCGCTCAATCTGGTCTTCCAGCGCGCGCTTGCGGCCCGCGACCTCATCGCGCTCCACGGTGGTCTCGCGCTCGCGCTCCAGCAACTGCTGCATAACCTCGGTGACCTGCGAGCCGCTTTCCAACGTCTCGCCGCTTTGTTCCTCAAGCGCGGTCAACGCGTCCTGCGCCGCCAGCCAGGCCGGCGCGCGCTGCGTCAGCCGCTGCAGCCGCTGCAGGATCTGATCCAGCTCCTGGCGCAATCCCATGCGCCGCTCCCCGGCCTCGGAGACGCTGGCCGACAACGTTTCGACCCGCGCTTCCAGCTCTTGCTGCGCCGCGTCCAGATCTTCCGGCTGGTATTCGGCGCCGGTACGTTTGCCGAATTCCGCCAGCAGGCGCTGGGCTTCCTGCTGTTCGCGCAGGCGTTGCTCCAGTTCGTCGAGCTGGCTGCGCAACGGCTGCAGCCGGTCGGCCTGATGCTGCAATGACGCGGCGTCGCGCAGCAGCTCACGGGCGGTCTGCCAGGCTTCACTGCGCGCAACCTGGCCGGCGACCTGAGTCACCAGTTTGAAGGCTTGTTCAAACTGCCCGCGCGCCGCCTGCGCCACGCTCAGTTTCTGTTCCAGTCCGAGCAGGACGTCGGTGGCTTCCTGCTCCCGGGCCTGGAAAAGGTCCAGCTCCCGCTCGGCGCCGTCTGCGCTTAGTTCGGACAGGCCGCACAGCTCGCGGGCGCGTTCGAGCGCCTGCAATGCCTGCTGGTACTGGATGGCGCGCGTTTGTTGCACGTCCAGCGCCTGCTGGTAATCCGCCAGCTGGCTTTTCAGTTCGTCCACTTCCAGCTCGGCGGCTTCGGCGCGCGCCTCGTTGTCCTGGTGGAGGTCCTGGGCCTCGGCCACCACTTCGTTTTGTTCTTCCAGCCGGCAGGTCAGCTCGTCGATATCGTCGCGATAGCGGGTGATTTTATCCTGCTGGCGCATGGCGGTCTGCACCAGGTTCAAATGGTCGCTGGCCGCCTGGTAATCCGTCTCCAGATCCGATTCGCTGCCGGTGGTTTCCTCCAGTTCGCGGGCCATGTCCACATGGCGGAACTGCTCCACCGCCAGCTGTTTGCGGCTGCCGAGCAGATCGCGGCGCAGGGTCAGCGCCTGATCAAGATGGATGCGCCGTTCGTTGGCATGGCGCATATAGTCCGCCGCCACATAGGACGTGGCTTCGGAAATCAGGTGCTTGAACAGATCGCGATCGGACTGGGTAACCCGTATCGCCTCCAGGGTCATGCGGTTTTCGCGCAGCGCCGCTTCCATATCCTGGAACGCCTTGCGCACGCCGCCGTTCTCCGGCAGCAGGTAATCGCGCAGCGAACGGGTAATGGCGCTGGAAATGCCGCCGTACAGCGAGGCTTCAATCAGCCGGTAATATTTGCTGCGATCGGCGGCCGAGCGCAGGCGGCGTGGAATAACGCCCAAATCGAACATCAGGGAGTGATAGTCGGTAATGGAGTTGAAGACCTTGAACTGCACGCCTTCCGTCTCCTCCACCCGCTCCTTGAGCTCCTGCAGGCTCAGCACCCGCGCCTGGCGCTCGCCAACCGCCTCGGTCAGGATTTCCGTCGGCTGCACCGCGACGGGCAGCCCCTGGATCATAAAGGGTTTGATATCGACTTTGCGGTCGCGCCCGGCGATTTGCTGCAACCGCACGCCGACCAGCACCCGCTGGTGGCGTGAATTGACCACGTCCAGGGCGGCGTAACAGACGCCGGCGCGCAGCTTGCCGTGCAGCCCCTTGTCGCGGGAACCGCTGGTGGCGCCGGCTTCGGTGGTGTTACGGAAATGCAGCAGCGTAAGATCGGGGATCAGGGCGGTGATAAAGGCCGCCATGGTGGTGGATTTCCCCGCGCCGTTGCCGCCGGACAGGGTGGTCACCAAGCCGTCCAGATCGAAGGTCCGGGCAAAAAAACCGTTCCAGTTAACCAATGTCAGTGAGCGAAATTTACCACGTTCAATCATGCCAGTTCATCCTCGGCGCTTTCCGACGATCCGTCATTAAGATTGCCATTATCGTCATCCTGCTCGTCATTAAGCGATAAGGCCTGTTCGATAGGCATCGCCTCGCCGTCGCGAATCATGCGCAGCTGCGCTTCGCGCGCATCGTCACCGCTGCGCACGTCGGCGCCGAAGCGGAATACCGACTCGGTAATGCGAAACTTCGAGGCATCGTTGCCCATAAACCACACCATGCCCAGCCGGCGCAGGCGGTTAAGCGACGTGCGCACTTTTTCCTGCAGCTTTTGCCGGTCGAGATCGGAGCCGGTTGAGCGCTGGTTGACCAGCTTAAGCAGTTTGTTTTCATCCGCCAGGCCAAGCAGCTCATCATAGAGTTCCTGCTGGGTGAATATACCCTCATGGGCCAGGCGTTCGGGGCTGAGATAAAGATAACACAGGATTTTACCCACCATCATATCCAGCTCGGACAGCACCGAACGCGGGATCAGCGTGGTGGAACGCGGCCGCAGATAAAAAAATCCTTCCGGCGCGCGCACCAGCTCCACATTATAGCGGCGATAAAAGCTCTCAAGCTCTTCCTGGAAATCCATCAGGAACGCATGATTATCCAGCTCTTCGACGCCGATATGGCGACCGGAGCGTAACGCGCTGTCGAGCGCCGGGAATATCGGGTTCGACAGGGCTTTTGCCAGCTTGACCGGCATGGTTTCTTCAATACTTATCGATGACATGGGCCTGTACCTTAGCACCGTAATCGTTGATTGCCTGCCATTGTGGCGGCAATCCGGAAAAGTCCGATCCGGCGACACCCAGACGCACCGCCTGATCAACTAAAATACGCGCGACGTCAAAATGGCGCGCGCGCGGAAACCGGGCCAGGTAATCACGCATGACCCGGCCGAGATCCAGCGGCAGATGCTGCTGTTTATACTGTGCCAGCGCCTCGTCGATCATGGCGGTCAGCTGCTCGCGGATTTCATTGAATTCTTCGTATTCCATATCCGGCGGTAGTTCGCCGGTGACCTCTTCGCTGCGCAGCATCAGCTCTTCGTCGCGCATGTCCAGCAGACGGTCGGCGTTGGCGTAGGTGAGCGCCCAGGGATGATCAAAATAGTTCTGTACCGACTGGCGCAGTCGCTGGGCAAATACCCGGTTCTTATCCATATCGATGGCGGTACGGATAAAACGGTGCACGTGGCGATCGTAACCGATCCACAAGTCTATCGCCTGCTGTCCCCAACTGGTGATGCGGTCGAGCTTATTCTGCAAATCGAAAACCAGCTTGTCGATAAAGGTCAGCTGCTGATGGCCGAGGGTCGCATCCTGGATGCGCAACAGGTTGGCCTGCAGTTTATCCCCCGCCGCCTCCAGTGTATCCTGCAATTCGCGCAGGGTGCCGGAGGTTTCCGACAGCAGTAATTCACAGTTGGCGATGGCGGCGCGCCAGTCCTGGTTGAGCAGGGCCGCGATGTCGTCCTTCACCGACTGCTGCTGTTCGTCCATGATGCGCTGGGTCATATCGATGCTGTCGAATATTTCCGCCACCGAATACTTCAGCGGGGCGAACACATTGCGGTGCCAGTGAAACTCATCGCCATCCTCCTCAGCCGCCTCGGCCGCCCGCTGCAGTTCCTGGGCCACGATGGACAACTGCACCGACAGACGCAGGGTGGAGAATTCACGCTGACGAATATAGTAGTCGCTGATGCCGATACCCAGCGGCGTCAGGCGATAGATGGCGTTGCCGTCGGCCAGTTCGCTGACAAAACGGTTGAGCAGACGCTGGCGCACTAGATCGTTGATGGCATTGTTGGCCCGCACCGCCACCGTCTCCTGGGTCTGTTCAAACCCCTTGCAGACGTGACGAAAGGCATCCACCAGCTCGCCTTCGCTCATTTCGCCGTCCATGCGCTCGCTGTTAAGGGTGGCGATAGCCAGCACAAAAGCAAGCCGCTCGATAGGCAGCGACAGCGAGAAGTCATTTTTCCGGGCCCAGGCGACCAGTTCCGGTACAGTCTGGGAAAATTCACTCATAATTCATCCTTCAGGGGTTTATGCGCCATGACGTGGATGTAGCGCCCCATGCTGATAAAGGGTTCCTGTCGGCAATAACGTTGCTCCATCGCCAATAAGGCAGGAAAATCATCCTGTTGCTGCTGCTTGTTCTGCAGATAGTCATGAAACACCCGCACGCCGCTTTTGCCGCTGAACGTCATGCCCATATCGGCCAGCCAGCCGAATACCTGTCCGGGATCGCAGGGATAGAGCGGCATCAGGGAGCGTTTTTTCCGTTTCGGCATCCCGGCCGCCACAAATTCAATATTGCCCAGGATCATATTGCGCATCACCAGACCGTGCTTATTGTAAAACATTAACGACAGAGCGCCACCCGGGGCCAGGCAATCATACAGCCCCTGCAACAATTCGCGCGGTTGGGCGACCCATTCCAATACCGCATGCAACAATATCAGATCGGCCGGCCTTTCCAAATGGGAAGCGATATCCTGCGCGGCGCTTTGCACAAATTGCATGTGCTCTATCACAGAGTGCCGCTGCGCCGCTTGCCGTGCCCGCTCAATCATGCCCGCCGAGAGATCGCACAACAGCACCCGGTGTCCCAGCGCCGCCAGTTGGCACGCCATGCGCCCTTCGCCGCCGCCGGCGTCAAGGATATACAGCGGGCGTCCGGGCAGGCGCGTCAGTAAGCCCTCTACATCCTGCCAGACCACCGCCTGGCGGATTTGCCCTTTGGTCGTGCCGTAAATATTGCGCGCGAATTTTTCAGCGATATCGTCAAAATTGCGGTCCTGCATAATCGATGCTCCGGGCACGGCGACGGAAAAGGCGTTTTTACCATAAACCTGCCGTGAATCGACTATTTTGTCACAGGCTGACTTAGAATGAATCTTTCTGGCGCCGGATCGCGCCTGGTTGATTACATTTCGTCCAATTGGAGCGTTTTCCGATGCTTTTTGCCCTTAAAAAAATCGTCGGCGGGCTGTTATTGCCGCTGCCGCTGCTGATTTTGCTCATGGGAGCGGGCCTGCTGCTGCTGTGGCTGACGCGCTGGCAGCGAACCGGTAAAGGCATAGTGACCCTGAGCTGGTTATGTTTGCTGCTATTAAGCCTGCAGCCGGTGGCCGACAGGCTGCTGGCCCCGATGGAGGCGACCTATCCCACCTATCGCGGGCGTCAACCGGGCATCGCCTATGTGGTGGTGCTGGGCGGCGGCTATACGTTTAATCCGTCGTGGGCACCCAGCTCCAATCTGATCAATAACAGCCTGCCGCGGGTGGCCGAAGGCATCCGTCTTTACCGTGGGCACCCCGGCGCTAAAATAGTGTTTACCGGCGCGGCGGCGGGCGGCAACCCGGTCAGCAGCGCCGAGACGGCGTCGGAAGTGGCGCAAAGCCTCGGGGTGCCGGCGGGGGATATTATCGTGCTGGACCAGCCGCGCGACACCCGCCAGGAAGCGGCGAGCGTGGGCGCGCTGGTGGGCAAGGCGCCGTTCCTGCTGGTGACGTCGGCCAATCATCTGCCGCGCGCCATGGGGTTTTTCCGGGCGCAGGGGCTCGCGCCGATCCCCGCCCCGGCCAACCAGCTGGCCATCGACAGTCCGCTCAATCTTTGGGAAAAGGTTATGCCATCCCCGCTCTGGCTGGGGCACGCCGATCGCGCCTGGTATGAAACCCTGGGCCGCGCCTGGCAGAAAATTACCGGCGGCGCGGCGGATCAGAGCCCTGAGCCGTCTTCATCGCAGTAAGGCCGTCGACGCCGGCGTCCTGCCCGCCTAATCAAGCCAGGGGACCAGCTCGGGGGCGGCCAGATCAAATACCGTGCGGTCCAGTAACCCGGTATGGATATAACGCGCCGCCGCCTCCCAGATACCGTATAACCAGCGCCGGTAAAGGAACGCCTCCGACACCGGCGCCTTGCTCAGGTAATGGTAGAGCAGATCCGTGGCCATGCCGTCTTCGCACAGGCGGAACAGGTCATACTCGCGCGGCGCCCACAGCATGGTGCCGGGATTGAGCATGGCGAGCAGTTGGTCGGTGCGCTGATCCTTGAGCATGCTGCGCAGCGTCAGATTGCCGTGCACCAGCACGCAGTTTTCCTGATAATCGGCAAACAGCCTGTCACGGCTTTGGCGGGTGCGGAACAGCAGATTACGATCCTGATAGGTCAACAGCGGCGCGGAGACTTTCAGCAGCGTCGACCAGATGACCTCGATGCGCTGCGCGTACCAGTTGGGCCAGGTATTTTCCTGTGTGCTGTCCACCGTGCCGACCAAACCGTGACTGTCGATACGGTGCCAGGCCAGCACGCTTTCGACGATTTGATCTTGAAGCAGGCGCCAGCGCTGCGGCGTGCGGGTGGGGGCTTCCGCAGATACGCCGCGCAGGCGCTCCATCAGCAGCAGCTCTTTATAAGGCGCCTGCTGGGTGACCACCAGGCCGTAGACCGTCGGCAGCCTGACCTCGCCCTCGCGGGCCAGCATGGATAGCTTATAGGCCTCCTGCTGCGCGATGCCCTGGCAGATATAACTTTTCGCCAGCAATGAAAGCGGATGTCCTTCCTTATCATACATAGCATAAAGGTGCGCATAAGGCTGTTCGCTGATCCGCTCCAAGCGGCTCAGCGATTCGCCCAACACTGCGCTTAGCTCGGCTTTCAATTGTTCCATGACAGACTCAACCTTTAATTGGATAGGCAACGTGTAAATATCAAACACGGGTCATCATGCTGGCTTCATCGGCAAACTTCTTCGTTTCAGATCAAGCTTTAGCGGGAAAAAAACGCGGTGGCTTCGCGCCTGCCGGTTTTCGGCGGGCGGAACATGCCGCGGCGGGGATAACATCGCGCGCGACGGAGGCCGGCCGCGCGGAGCGGGTTGCGGCGGGTCCGCCAGTGCCCGGCATTGCCGGCCGGCACTGGCGCCGGCCGGGTTCAGCATGGCAGGCCGCCGGCCATGCCTGCGTTAAATCAGCGATTGCAGCGCATCAGCTCGCGGACCCGCGCCAGCTCCTCCGGGGTATCGACGCCGATGCCCGGCACTTCCCTGGCCACCGCGACATGAATCTTTTCTCCGTACCATAGTACCCGTAGTTGCTCGAGCATTTCAATCTGCTCCAGCTGGCTGGGCTGCCAGCCCACGTAACGGCGGATAAAACCGGCGCGGTAGGCATAGATGCCGATATGGCGCAAAAAGGTGTCGCCGATCGATTCCCGGGAATGGGTAAATCGTTCCCGTTCCCAGGGTATGGCGGCGCGGGAAAAATAAAGCGCGAAACCCTGCGCGTCCATCACCACCTTTACCGCGTTGGGATTAAAGGCTTCCTCGGCGGTGGCGATGGGTACCGCAAGCGTCGCCATGCCCGCCTGGCAATGCGCCAGGTTATCGGCAACCTGCCGTACAATGACCGGGGGAATCAGCGGCTCGTCACCCTGGACATTGACCACGATCTGGTCATCGGGGAATTGGTAGCGATCGATGACTTCCGCCAGCCGTTCGGTGCCGGAGTGGTGATCGGGGCGCGTCATGCACACCTCGCCGCCCGCCTGGCGCACGGCGTCCACCACGCCCGGGTGGTCGGTTGCCACGATAACCCGGTCAGCGCCGGACTCCTGCGCGCGCTCCATCACGTGCACCACCATGGGCTTGCCGTCAATGTCCGCCAGGGGTTTGCCCGGCAGGCGGCTCGAGGCAAATCGCGCGGGGATAATAGCCACGAAACTCATTGATTTGTCTCGTCCAGCGTCAGCGCGCGGGCCTCGCTCTCCAGTAATACCGGGATACCGTCCCGAACCGGATACGCCAGGGCGTCCGATTTACAGATGAGTTCCTGTTTTTCTTTATTAAAATACAGCTTGCCGTTACAGACCGGGCACGCCACGATTTCCAATAAACGATGATCCATGTTTCCTCCAGCATACACACCCTGCGATGCGTCGATGGGCCAGAGAATAGCATAATGCGATAGTGGGCGGGAATGGTTACGGCGACAAGCTGCAATTGGCTTCACAGCGATTGACGAAAGCTATTAACATTTGTGTAAAATAGAGTTGATAACCGAACAGGAACGGCGTACTATTTTTTGTGAGCTACATCACACTTTAAATATTTAAGAGACAAGCCTGCCATGAAAACATTAAATAAAATTATTGCTCTGTTCGCTAATTTTAGCCGCTAAGCAAAAAAATACATCGCTCTCTCGGCCCGATCATCGTTGATGACCGGGCCGATTGTTTTTCCGCGGGACTAAAACCTGCCGCCGGAGCTAGCCCCGCGTCGTTACATCGTTATCCGCCGCGAGGCCGGCGGCGATTGTCCCGCTCTTTGCGCCGAAAGTTTTAATGGCCTGTTCTATCGGCGCCAGCAGCCTTGACGTCTCCTGCTCCGGCAACTGGGCGTTTACCGGCAGATACCACCAGTTTGCCTGGGCGAAGGCATGGCACTTCACCGCGTCTTTTTCCGTCATCAACAGCGTTTGGTGCGGCAAAGCCAGCGGTATCAGCTGTTCCGCGCGATAAGCCTGATGATCGCCGAAGGGAACCTCACGTTCGGCAACCACCCCAAGGGCGCGCAGCGTGGCGAAAAAACGCGGCGGATGACCGATGCCCGCCATGGCCACCACGGCGGGCAACTGTCCAGCCGGCCGGGTGTCGCCGCTGGTTAAATTGACCGCGTCTCCCGGCACCAGACGCATGGGCACTTCCCCCGGCAACGCATCGCCGCCGTTGACGATCACCGCGGAGACGCTGTCTAAACGGCCCGCCCGCTCGCGCATCGGACCGGCTGGCAGCCACCAGCCGTTGCCGAAACGTCGGTGGCCGTCCACCACCACCCATTCGATGTCGCGCGCCAGCGCATGGTGCTGCAGGCCGTCATCGGTAATGATGACATCCAGCGGCTGCCGTTCGAGCAACGCCGCCACCGCCTGCGCGCGCTTAGGCGCCACGGCCACCGCGGCGCGGGTGCGCTGGAAAATCAGCACCGGCTCATCCCCCGCCTGCCGGCTGGTGGTCGTGTCGTCCAGCAGCAGCGGGTAGCGTTCGGCGCGCCCGCCGTAACCGCGGGATACCACGCCTACCCGCCAGCCGCGCCGCTGCAGCTGCTCGACCAGCCATAACACCACAGGCGTTTTGCCGTTACCGCCGGCGGTCAGGTTGCCCACCACCACCACCGGCACCGGAAACCGGTATATCTTGCGCCATCCCAGGCGATAGCCGAGCTTGATTAGCAGGCTTGCCAGGCCATAGATCCAGGACAGCGGCAGCAGCAGCCAAAACAGCCGGGATCCGCCGAACCAGATGCGATCAATCATTACCGAACTGCATCCGGTGTAATTGGGCATAAGCGCCTTTCCGCGCCAGCAGGTCCTGATGCGACCCGCGCTCCACGATGCGTCCGTCTTCGACCACCAGGATTTCATCCGCTTTTTCGATGGTCGACAGCCTATGGGCAATCACCAGCGAGGTGCGGTTTTTCTGCAGGGCGTCAAGCGCCTTCTGGATGGCGCGTTCCGATTCGGTATCCAGCGCCGAGGTGGCTTCGTCCAGGACCAGTATCGGGCAATCGCGCAGCAACGCGCGGGCGATTGCGATGCGCTGCCGCTGTCCGCCGGAGAGCAGTACGCCGTTTTCGCCGATCACCGTATCCAGCCCTTTATCCATTTTGGCGATAAAATCCATGGCGTACGCCATGCGGGCCGCGTTTTCAACTTCATCGCGCGAAAAGCGGTCCTTGCGGGCATAAGCGATATTGTTGGCAATGGTATCGTTAAATAAATGCACATTTTGCGATACCAGCGCCACCTGATCGCGCAGCGAGGAGAGGGTATATTCCCTTAGATCGTGACCGTCCAGCAACACCGCGCCCTGCTGCACATCGTAAAACCGGGTCAGCAAATTGGCGATGGTGGATTTGCCGGACCCGGAGCGTCCGACCAGCGCCACCGTCTTGCCGGCCGGGATGGTCAGGCTGATATGCTCAAGCGACGGCGTTTCCTTGCCGGGATAAAAGAAGGTCACATCACGGAATTCGACGTTGCCTTCGGCGCGGTCGATCGCCAGGGTGCCGGTGTCCTGCTCTTGTTCCATATCAAGGATGGCGAACAGGGTCTGGCAGGCGGCCATGCCCCGCTGGAACTGGGAGTTAACGTTGGTCAGCGATTTCAGCGGGCGCATCAGCGCAATCATGGACGAGAACACCACGGTGATGGTGCCGGCGGTCAGGTTTTGCATGACGCTCGGGAAGCTGGCGGCATAGAGGACAAACGCCAGGGCCAGGGACGCGATAAACTGGATCACCGGGTCGGACACCGACGAGGCGGAAACCATTTTCATGCCCTGCTGGCGCATACGGTTGCTGACCTGGTTAAAGCGCTCGTTCTCAACCTTCTGGCCGCCAAAGATCAGCACTTCCTTGTGGCCCTTCAGCATCTGCTCGGCGCTGGTGGTGACCTGTCCCATGGTGTTTTGCATATTCTTGCTGATATTGCGAAAGCGTTTTGACACCTGCCGGATAGCAATGGAAACGATGGGCGCGATAACCACCAGGATCAGCGACAGCTGCCAGCTGTAATAGAACATCATGATAAACAGGCCGATGATCGAGGCGGTTTCGCGGATAACGGTAATCAGCGCGCTGGACGACGATGACGCCACCTGTTCCGAATCATAGGTAATACGCGACAACAGGGTGCCGGTGGATTGCTGATCGAAAAAGGACACCGGCATGCCCATCATATGGCTGAATAACCGGCGGCGCATTTGCATGACCACTTTGCCCGATACCCATGACACACAATAGCTGGAAACAAAACCGGTTGTTCCCCGCACCACCATCAGGCCGATAACGGCCAGCGGCATCCATACCAGGATGCTGTTATTGCTTTTGCCAAAGCCTTCGTCCAGCAGCGGCTTGAGCAACGACAGCATCAGGGTATCACTGGCGGCGTTGAGGATCAGGGCGATGGCGGAAACTATCAGGCCCGCCTTAAAAGGGGAGATCATCGGCCATAGGCGACGAAACGTCTGCCAGGTGGAGAGATCTTTATCATTGAGCATGCAATTAACCAGCGCTTAGTCCTAAATAGCCGACCATTCTACTCATTATCGGCTTGGACGCCAAACCACTGGTGATACCAGCGTGGCATAATTTGTTCCCGATACCCTTTTATCATCCAATGCGTGTCATAAAAATGGATACTGACCTGGCCGGAACGAGCGGTATCGTGCCAGGTTACGCCTTCCCGGCGGTAGCGCTCCCTGATTGCCGGCGCGGGCAGGCGCCACGGGCTAAAGCGGCCGGCCGACGCCAGCGCCGCAGTGGGACGCACCGCGCGTAAAAATGCGCGAGTGGAGGAGGTTTTGCTGCCGTGATGCGGCACCTGCAGGATATCGGCGCGCAGCCGCGCCCGCGCTGTCTTGAGCAAGGCCCGCTCGGCCGGTGCCTCGATATCGCCGGTTAACAATATGCTAAACGTGCCGTCTTCGATCTTGATGACGCATGAATCGTCGTTACCGGCTTTTTTGACCTGGCCCGGCGGCCACAGCACGCTGAACCGCAGCCCCTGCCAGTGCCATTGCTGTCCGCGAAGGCAGGGAAGATGTCCGGGGCTGCGATAGGAACTCGATACCGGCACCCCGGGAAACAACCGTTTAAGGGTGCCCAGCCCGCCGATATGATCCTGGTGGCTGTGACTGAGGAAAATACCCTCCGGCGTTAAACCGCGCCACGCAAGATAGGGCACGATCTCGGCTTTGCCGATATCACCGCCCTGCCAGCCGGCGCCGGTGTCATATAACAGCGCTTTGCCGTCACGCTCCACCGACACCGCCAACCCATGGCCGACATCAAGCATATCCACCCGCCAGCGCGGCCGATCCGCCCTATCCCGTGGAGCAAGCAGCAGCGCGGCCAGCACCACGATGTTCAGCCGATAGGTATGCCACCAGCCGAAGCGCCAGATAATGACCGCCAGCCAGCCGCCGATGCTGCACAGGATGCCGGTTTCCGCCAGTTCGCGCCACCCCTGCTGTAACGGCGCCAGCGGCCAGAATACCAGCGTCAGCGATTGATCGGCCAGATACCACAGCAGCCGGCTGACCGCCGGCAGCATGCCGAGGCAAATCGCCGCCAGGATCAGGGGAGTGGTAATAAAAGACACCAGCGGCACCGCCCACAGATTGGCCGGCAGCGACAGCGGATTGACGCCATGGAACAATCCCCATTGCAGCGGCAGCAGCAGCAGGGTCATGCCGCACTGCAGGTGCAGCCAGCGCAGCCACGCCCAGCGCAGTCCGGATTGAAAACGCGGCGGCAGGGGCGCCCACTGAAACCAGAAAACCAGCGCCGCCACCGCCAGGCATGATAACCACAGGCTGCTGGACAGGACGCTGAGCGGATCGGTAACCAGGATGAGCGCCACGCACCATAGCCAGACCTGCCAGGCGCCGCAGTGCACGCCGCGCATACGCAGCAGGATCCACAGCGACAGCGCCAGCAGCGCACGCACCGCCGGGAAGTTAACGCCGGAAATCCAGACATAACCCGCCGCGCTCAGCCAGCTTACCGCCAGCGGTAATACCGGGCTCACTAAACGCAGGGGCAGGAAAAATTGACCGCCGCGCGCCACCAGCCAGCCGAACAGGGCCGCCAGCGAAATATGCAGGCCGGAAATGGCCATAAGATGGGCGGTACCGGTTTGCTGTAACAGCAGGCGCAGTTCCTCGGGCATGCCCCGGCTTTCGCCAAACGCCAGCGCCAGTAAAATGGCTGGCCAGCTCAGATCGGTGAACCGGCCGGCGGCGCTGTCGATCAGCCGTTGCCGCAGGCCGCAGCGCGCATCCTCCACCTTGGCTTTGATCACCCGCCCCACCAGCGGCTGGTGGTTGGCAACGGCCCAGCGCTGGCTGTCGAAACCGCCCTCATTGAGCCGGCTGTGCTGAGGCCGCAGTTTTATCATCATTTTCCACCGCTGCCCGGCGCACCAGCGCTCAGGCAGTGATTGCCAACTCACCGCGGCATATACCGGCGGGAAGACCCGCGCGCCCCCCGCTTGGGTGATCTTGATCACCGCGCGCGACCGGGTGCTGTCCGCGTGGTGGATACTGACGATATGCGCGCGCACGATAGCCCGGGGCTGCGATAACACCGACGTTTGCTGCAGTATTTGCGTGGCGCAAAGGCATCCCCAGGCGAAAGCGGCCAGGGTTATGGCGGCTAAACGGCAGCCCGGCGCGCGCGTCAACCACAATAACCAGCCGGCCAGCACGATGCCATATAGCGTAGTGGCCGCCGGCAATGCGGGCAAAAAGCCCAAGGGCAGGATGCCGGCAATCGCGCATAACGCAACATGGTTTATGGATAACGGCATCAGTTCGTGGATCCGGCAATCATCGGCGATCAATCCTGGCAGCAAGGCGTTAGCGCCGATTGTTATCCGCGCCATCGACTGCCGCCACCGCCGGTTGTGGATTTGTCGATATCGCTTCGAAATAATGAGAGGGGATTACAGACAAGTGCGGCGGGCTGCGGGCGGACACGCAATTTGCCCTGGCGGACACAGGGTGCGGCCTGTGGCCTAACCCCCCCCCCCCGCTTAAGGCGTTCCGGGACGGCCTGTCGGCAGTCGGGCAGCCGACGGAATTTTCGCCGCCGCTGGCGTGAAGACAAAAAAAAGACACCCGAAGGTGTCTTTATTGCGACTGGCTATAACGTCCGCGCATTAACGCAACGCGGCGTTATGCGCCATAAATATTGGCGCGGTCACGCAGCTCTTTGCCTGGCTTGAAATGGGGGACATATTTGCCTTCCAATTCAACCTTATCCCCGGTTTTCGGGTTGCGTCCGACACGCGGCGCACGGTAGTGAAGTGAAAAACTGCCGAAACCACGGATTTCAATGCGCTCACCGCTGGCGAGTGTGGTCGCCATATGTTCGAGCATCTCTTTCACAGCATCCTCGACGATTTTTGCCGGGATATGAGCGTGCTGTCCAGCTAGTCTTTCAATAAGTTCAGACTTGGTCATAGTTCCTCCAAGTGCGTGTTCCCACAGTCAAGGCGGGGGCACGACCCAACTTAGCTACCGTCCGGGAGCGGCCATAACGCCGCCCCCCCATTATTATTCGCCTTTAGCTGCCTTGAACGCTTCAGCCATTGCACTGGAGAAGTTGCTGGTATCTTCCTGCTTGTTGGTGCTGTTCACAGTGGCGATAGCATCTTTCTCATCAGCTTCATCCTTAGCACGAACGGACAGGCTGACAACGCGGTTTTTACGATCGACGCCGGTGAATTTGGCTTCAACGTCGTCGCCCACGTTCAGAACCAGGGTAGCGTCTTCAATGCGGTCACGCGAGGCTTCGGAAGCACGCAGGTAACCTTCAACGCCGCCAGCTAATTCAACTGTAGCACCTTTCGCGTCAACTGCAGTAACTTTACCGGTAACAATGGTACCTTTCTTGTTCAAAGACAGGTAGTTATTAAACGGATCTTCAGCCAGTTGCTTCACGCCCAGTGAAATACGTTCGCGTTCCGCGTCAACCTGCAGGACCACGGCCGCGATTTCGTCGCCTTTCTTGTATTCGCGCACGGCTTCTTCACCGGCAACGTTCCAGGAAATGTCGGACAGATGAACCAGGCCGTCGATGCCGCCTTCCAGGCCGATGAAGATACCAAAGTCAGTGATTGACTTGATCTTGCCTTCGACGCGGTCACCCTTGTTATGGGTTTCGGCGAACTGCTGCCATGGGTTGGCTTTACACTGTTTCAGGCCCAGGGAGATACGGCGACGTTCTTCGTCGATATCCAGAACCATGACTTCAACCACGTCGCCCACGTTGACAACCTTGGACGGATGGATATTTTTGTTGGTCCAATCCATTTCGGAAACGTGAACCAGGCCTTCAACGCCTTCCTCGATTTCAACGAAGCAGCCGTAATCGGTCAGGTTGGTCACGCGACCGGTCAGGCGGGTGCCTTCCGGGTAACGTTTGGCGATAGCCACCCAAGGATCTTCGCCGAGCTGTTTCAGGCCCAGGGAGACGCGGGTACGTTCACGGTCGAATTTCAGGACTTTAACGGTGATTTCATCGCCGACATTCACGATTTCGCTCGGATGCTTAACACGCTTCCAGGCCATATCGGTAATATGCAGCAAGCCATCTACGCCGCCCAGGTCAACAAACGCGCCATAGTCGGTAAGGTTCTTGACGATACCCTTAACTTCCATGCCTTCCTGCAGGTTTTCCAGCAGCTGATCGCGTTCCGCGCTGTTTTCGGATTCAATCACCGCACGACGGGAAACCACCACGTTGTTACGTTTCTGGTCCAGCTTGATAACTTTAAACTCAAGCTCTTTGCCTTCCAGATGCAGGGTATCGCGTACCGGACGTACGTCAACCAGCGAACCCGGCAGGAACGCACGAATGCCGTTCAGTTCGACGGTGAAACCGCCCTTCACTTTGCCGTTGATGATGCCGGTAACGGTCGCGGCTTCTTCGTAGGCTTTTTCCAGCATCAGCCAGGCTTCATGGCGCTTGGCTTTTTCGCGAGACAGCAGGGTCTCACCGAAACCGTCTTCCACCGCGTCAAGCGCGACGTCGACCTGATCGCCAACCTTGATTTCCAGCTCGCCCTGGGCATTTTTAAACTGCTCGATAGGAATGGCGGATTCAGATTTCAGACCGGCGTCAACCAGTACTACGTCTTTATCAATGGAAACAACGGTACCGCGCACGATGGAACCAGGACGGGTTTCGATTTCTTTCAGGGATTCTTCAAAGAGTTGAGCAAAAGATTCTGTCATATTTGATAATCTTCAGGTGTTTTTGATTAACGTCCATCCGGCATCCTGCTCGATGGGGTTGTTATACACGCCCCATTGCCAGTCCCTGCAACGGGGTAGTTGTTTCTAAAGCTACGACAACGCCAGTATACGCCGTGAGTGCGCCAACGCCTGAGCTATCACTTCGTCGATAGTCATGCGGGTGGAATCCAGTACCAGAGCATCTGATGCCGGAACCAGCGGCGCCACCGGGCGACTCCTGTCGCGTTCGTCCCTTTCCTTTATCTCGGATAAAAGGCGTTCAAAGTTAACACTAAAGCCCTTTTCCTGCAACTGCCGCATGCGGCGGTGCGCTCTTTCTTCCGACGACGCGTCGAGAAAAATCTTCACCGGCGCCTCGGCAAACACCACGGTGCCCATATCGCGCCCGTCGGCAATCAGGCCGGGCGCCTCGCGAAATGCCCGCTGCCGGCGCAGCAGCGCCTCGCGCACCCGGGGAAACGCGGCAATCTTGGAAGCGGTGTTGCCCACGTTCTCATTACGGATTTCACCGCTGACGTCCTCGCCCTCGAGGATGATTTCCAGCTCGCCCGCCTGGACCTTGAAGCGCACGTCCAGGTGCGCCGCCAGCGGCACCAGCGCCCCTTCGGCGTTGATGTCGACCTGGTGATGCAACGCCGCCAGCGCCAGTACGCGGTAAATCGCCCCTGAATCCAGCAGATGCCAGCCTAACGCTTCCGCCAATGCTTTACACAGCGTGCCTTTCCCTGCACCGCTCGGTCCGTCGATGGTGATCACCGGGACTACTGCCGTCATTGTTTTCTCCTCTCAGCGGTCTGATTCTGGTTCCATAATAAAAAATTTACTGTGATGCATTATACGCATCATAAGGAACAAAGGTTACCCTTCGGCGCCAGGAACGTGAAATTAAGACATCTCCGCGGCATTTTCATTCACCGGCGCGGTAAACCGCCGGTGAACGGGGGGGAAAAACGGATTACGCAAGGGTGCTGATGGCGGCCAGCTGCTGGAAATAATCCGGAAAGGTTTTATTGGTGCATTGCGGATCGAGGATGGTCACCGGGGTATCGGAAAGCGCCACGAGCGAGAAGCACATGGCCATGCGGTGATCGTTATAGGTGCCGATGTCGGCGGATCGCAGCCTGGACGGCGGCGTAATGGCAATATAGTCCTCGCCCTCCACCACGTCGGCGCCCACTTTGCGCAGTTCGGCGGCCATGGCCGCCAGCCGGTCGGTTTCCTTGACGCGCCAGTTATAGATGTTGCGCAGCGTGGTGGTGCCGCCGCTGGCAAACAGCGCGGTGGTGGCGATGGTCATGGCGGCGTCGGGAATATGGTTCATATCCATATCGATGGCGCGCAGCTCGCCCCGGCTGCATTCGATAAAATCATCGCCCCAGCGAACGATCGCGCCCATGCGTTCCAGCACGTCGGCAAAGCGGATGTCGCCCTGCACACTGTTCTTGCCGATACCGGTGACCCGCACCGTGCCGCCCCTGATGGCCGCCGCCGCCAGGAAATACGAGGCGGACGAGGCGTCGCCCTCCACCAGGTAATCGCCCGGCGATCGGTAACCCCGGCCGCCTTGCAGGTAAAACACCCGGTAATTGTCATGGCGCACCTGGATGCCGAAGCTGGCCATCAGCGCCAGGGTGATATCTATATACGGCTTGGAGACCAGTTCGCCTTTGATGCGGATTACCGTATCCCCGGCGGCCAGCGGCGCCGCCATCAGCAAGGCGGTCAGGAACTGGCTGGACACGCTGCCGTCAACGGTAATATCGCCGCCGCGAAAGCCGCCGCGCAGGCGCAGCGGCGGGTAGTTTTCCTGCTCCAGGTAGTCGATATCCGCGCCGCCCTGGCGCAGGGCATCCACCAGATGGCCGATGGGTCGCTCTTTCATGCGCGGTTCGCCGGTCAGGGTAATATCATGCCGGCCCAGGCACAGTACGGCGGCCAGGGGGCGCATGGCGGTGCCGGCGTTGCCGAGGAACAGCGAAAGCGGCTCCGGCGCGGTGAAGGCCCGCCCCAGGCCGTCGATCTCGCACTGCCGGCGATCGGCGCTTAAGCGGCAGGTGACCCCGAGCGCGACCAGCGCATCGAGCATATGGCGCACATCGTCGCTGTCGAGCAGATTGGTCAGGCGCGTCGTGCCGTCGGCCAGGGCCGCCAGCAGCAGCGCCCGGTTCGAGACGCTTTTCGAGCCGGGAAGATTAATGGTGCCATCGATATGTGCCACCGGTTGTAGGGTCAGGGATTCCTGCATGTGAAACGCGTTCTCCAGCAAATAGAACAATATAATAATATAACAGCAGTGACCCCGGCTTTTACGCCAGGGTCACGGGGAAAGGGTCACCGATGGCTCGGCAAGGCGTGCCCCCCTAAGGGAGGAGGAATTAGCCGTGACGCCGGGCAAACCCGTCCATAAAGGACACCAGCGCCTCGACGCCCGCCAGCGGCATGGCGTTATACAGGGAAGCGCGCATCCCGCCCACCACGCGATGGCCTTTCAGCGCATGCAGGCCCGCCGCGTACGATTCATCCAGGAACAGTTTATCCAGCGCGGCGTCCGCCAGCAAAAAGGGCACGTTCATGCGCGAACGGTTGGCCGGGGAGACATCGTTGCGATAGAAGCCGCTGTTATCGATGTACTGATACAGCGTATCCGCCTTGGCCTGGTTGCGTTTGTCCATTTCCACCAAACCGCCCTGCTCCTTCAGCCATTTAAACACCAGGCCGGACAGATACCAGGCAAAGGTCGGCGGCGTATTGAACATCGAGTCATTTTCCGCCAGCACCTGGTAATCCAGCACCGACGGCAGTTCACGCCGCGCCTTGCCCAGCAGATCGTCACGCACAATCACCAGCGTCAGGCCGGCCGGTCCGATATTTTTCTGCGCGCCGGCGTAGATCACGCCAAAACGGCTGACGTCCAGCGGACGTGACAAAATAGTGGAGGAATAATCAGCCACCACCACCTTGTCGCCGAAATCAGGCAGTTCATCGATGGCCAGGCCGTCGATGGTTTCGTTCGGACAGTAATGCACGTAGGCGCTGTCGGCAGACAGGGCCCATTCGCCCATGGGTTTTACCGCGCGCAGGCCGTCAATGCGGGTTTTGACGTCAATCACCTTCGGATCGCAATATTTTTGCGCTTCGCTAACGGCGCTGTGCGCCCAGTAACCGCCGTCGATATAGTCGGCGCTGGCGCTGTCGCCCAACAGGTTAAGCGGCACCGCGGCAAACTGCGCCCGCGCGCCGCCGTGACTGAACAGCACTTTATAGTTTTCGGGAATGTTCAGCAGGTCGCGCAGATCCTGTTCGGACTCCTTGGCCACCTCGATAAACTCTTTACTGCGATGGCTGATCTCCATCACCGACGTTCCCAACCCATGCCAGTTGCGCAGTTCCTGCTCCGCGCGCCGCAAGACTTCCACCGGAATCATTGCCGGACCGGCGCTAAAATTAAACACCTGATTCATTTCCACTCACCACGTTGGCTAAAAAAATTTGTGAATAACAATTCTATCGTTTTTATCACTCACATCCGGACGTCGCAACGGTTATTGATTATCTTCAGCAATTTCAGCCCCCGCGCCCGCGCCCGGCGGCAGCGGCGCAACCGGGGGTAAAATTGCCCAACGCCCGCGGCGCGATCGGGATAATACGTGGAGCCGGCATAGAAAACACCGTATTATGGGCCTTTCAAGACAATAATAAAGAGAGCCTGCATGTCATTAACATTTATTCCCGGTAAAGACGCCGCCCTAGAGGATTCCATCGCCCGCTTTTATCAACAGCTTGGCGCGCTGGGGTTTAATATTGAAGAGGCCTCCTGGCTGAACCCGGTCCCCCATGTCTGGTCGGTGCATATTCGCGATCGCGACTGTCCGCTGTGTTTTACCAACGGTAAAGGCGCCAGCAAAAAGGCCGCGCTGGCCTCGGCGCTGGGCGAATATTTCGAGCGGCTGTCCACCAACTACTTTTTTGCCGATTTTTATCTCGGCGACAGCATCGCCAACGGCGACTTCGTGCATTATCCCAACGAGGAATGGTTCGCGCCGCCCGCCGACGGCCGGTTGCCCGCGGGCATTCTCGACGATCGCCTGCTGGCGTTTTACGATCCGGACCAGGAACTGACCGCCGCCGCGCTGGTAGACCTGCAATCGGGCAATGCCGCGCGGGGCATCTGCGCCCTGCCGTTTGAGCGCCAGTCCGACCGGGGGACGGTATATATTCCGATAAATATCATCGGCAACCTCTATGTCTCCAACGGCATGTCGGCGGGCAATACCGCCAATGAAGCGCGGGTGCAGGCGCTATCGGAAGTGTTCGAGCGCCATATCAAGAACCGGATTATCGCCGAATCAATAAGCCTGCCGGCCATCCCGCCGGCGGTGCTGGCGCGTTACCCCGGCGTGGTCGAGGCCATCGACCGCCTGGAGGCGGAAGGTTTTCCCATCCTGGCCTATGACGCGTCGCTGGGCGGATTATACCCCGTCATCTGCGTGGTGCTGTTTAATCCCGCCAACGGTACCTGTTTCGCCTCTTTTGGCGCGCATCCGGATTTCGGCGTGGCGCTGGAGCGCACGGTGACCGAATTATTGCAAGGCCGCAGCCTGAAAGATCTGGATGTGTTCACCCCGCCGACCTTTGACGACGAGGAAGTGGCCGAGCAGACCAACCTGGAGACCCATTTTATCGACTCCAGCGGCCTGATTTCCTGGGATCTGTTTAAGCAGGACGCCGATTACGACTTTGCCGATTGGGATTTCAGCGGCAGCACCGGCGACGAATTCACTACCCTGATGGGTATTTTCCAGCGCCTGCGCGCCGAGGTTTATATCGCCGATTACCAGCACCTGGAGGTGTATGCCTGCCGGATCCTGGTGCCCGGCATGTCGGACATCTATCCGGTGGAGGATTTGCTGCTGGCCAATAACACCATGGCCGCCCACCTGCGCGCCACCCTGACCAGCCTGCCCGGCAGCCGGTGGCCCAAGGAGCAATATCTGGCGCTGATCGAACGACTGGACGACGAAGGCCTGGATGATTTCACCCGCGTCAGGGAACTGCTGGGGCTGGCGACCGGCAAGGACAACGGCTGGTTTACCCTGCGGGTTGGCGAGCTCAAGGTCATGCTGGCGCTGGCGGGCGGCGATCTGGAGCAGGCGCTGATGTGGACCGAATGGACCCGGGACTTCAACGCGTCGGTCTTTACACCCGAGCGTGAGAATTTTTACCGCTGCCTGCACAGCCTGCTGTTGCTGGCCCAGGAGCCGGACCGCGAACCGGCGCAGTATTTCGCCGCGTTCGCGCGGATGTACGGCCGGGCCACGCTTGACAATGCCCGGGCCGCGCTGAACGGGGAGAACTGCTTCCAGGGTCTGTTCGATATCGATAGCGACCTGCGCGCCCTGCCCGCCCATCGCGCCCTGCTCGCCGCATATGACAAGCTGCAGGCGGCCAAGCGCCGCTATTGGCAACAGGCATAACCCACCGGCGGGTATAATACCGCCGCCACGCCGGCCTGCGCGGATTACGTCCCGCCGCGCGGTCGGGTGGCAATATAACCCTGCTTTTTTTATGTCATTAGCGCATAATGGTTCCACAAAAAATAATAAAGTATCGGTAATAAAATAGCGTCTTTACCAACGTAGCCAAATTGGCGCTAATGTTTCATAAAGGTGAAATCAGGCAGAATATTCTGGCCCTTTGAAACAAATACCCCACATTAATAGCTATTACATAACGACGTAAAATGTACAAAAAATGTGGTCTTCAAATCTTCGTGCAATAATTAAAATTTATTTTTATTATAATTATCAATAGATTATAATTAATCCGTTCCGTTTCAGGGCCTGTCAAGGGGTATTAAGTTTGGGCCATTATGATCTATATCAATTTTTGCTCTATACTGGTTTGTTAGAATTAGGTCGTTAATTAATCCAACGAGAGAGTTTGTGTGAAGTCTGACAACCCTTTTGACCTGAAACTACCCGATGCCATGGCGAAAGTTGCTGAAGAGGCCGGTGTCTATAAAGCTACCAAGCAACCATCAAAAACATTTTTTTCGGCCATCACCGCCGGCGTTTTTATCTCCATCGCTTTTGCGTTCTATATTACAGCAACCACCGGTGCCGGCACCATGCCGTACGGCATGGCAAAACTTATCGGCGGGATTTGTTTTTCATTGGGATTGATGCTGGTCGTGGTGTGCGGCGCCGACCTGTTTACCTCGACGGTGCTGATCATGGTGGCCAAGGCCAGCGGACGCATCACCTGGGGACAGCTGATTCGTAATTGGATTAATGTCTATATCGGCAATCTGGTGGGCGCGCTGTTTTTCGTGGCCCTGATCTGGTTCTCCGGTGAGCATATGGTGGCGAACGGCGGCTGGGGACTGAATGTCCTGCAGACGGCCGATCACAAATTACACCATACTTTTATTGAAGCGGTATGCCTGGGGATCCTGGCTAACCTGATGGTCTGCCTGGCGGTGTGGATGAGTTATTCCGGCCGCAGCCTGATGGATAAAATGTTCGCCATGATTTTCCCGGTCGCCATGTTTGTCGCCAGCGGTTTTGAACATAGCATCGCCAACATGTTTATGATCCCGCTGGGCATCGTGATTAGGCATTTCGCCACGCCGGAATTCTGGCAGGCCGTTGGGTTGGCGCCTGAACAGTTCTCGCATCTGACTATTAGCAACTTTATCATCGATAATTTAATACCGGTTACCATCGGCAACATTATCGGCGGAGGTTTACTGGTAGGATTGACGTACTGGATGATTTATCTGCGCGGTGGGCATCAGCATTAAGTTGGCTGGCACCCCCCGTAAAGCCGGGTTTTAAGAAATCCACATTAGAAGGTAGGTATAAAATGACCGATCTGAACACAAAACTAGCCACTGCTTGGGAAGGTTTTAGCAAAGGCGACTGGCAGAATGAAGTCAATGTCCGTGACTTTATCCAGAAAAACTATACTCCGTATGAAGGCAATGAAGCCTTCCTGGCCGGGGCTACTCCCGCCACCACTGAACTGTGGAGCAAGGTATTGGACGGCATCAAAATCGAAAACCGCACTCATGCGCCGGTTGATTTCGATACGGATGTTGCCGCCACCATTACGTCCCATGACGCCGGTTATATCGCTAAAGACCTGGAAAAAATCGTCGGTCTGCAGACTGATGCTCCGTTGAAACGCGCGCTTATCCCGTTCGGCGGCATCAAGATGGTTGAAAGCTCCTGCAAAGCGTATGACCGCGAACTGGATCCGGAAATCAAGAAAATCTTCACCGAATACCGCAAGACCCATAACCAGGGCGTGTTTGATGTCTATACTCCCGACATCCTGAAATGCCGTAAAACCGGCGCCCTGACCGGTTTGCCCGACGCCTACGGCCGCGGCCGCATCATCGGCGACTACCGCCGTGTCGCGCTGTACGGCATCGATTATCTGATGAAGGATAAATTCGCCCAGTTCACCTCTTTGCAAAGCAAAATGGAAAACGGCGAAGATCTGGAAGCGACTATCCGTCTGCGTGAAGAAATCGCCGAACAGCATCGCGCCCTGGCGCAAATCAAGGAAATGGCCGCCAAATATGGTTGCGACATCTCCGGCCCGGCAACGTCCGCACAGCAAGCCGTACAGTGGACTTACTTCGGCTACCTGGCCGCGGTTAAATCCCAGAACGGCGCCGCCATGTCCTTCGGCCGTACCTCGACGTTCCTTGATATCTTTATCGAACGCGACCTGAAAGCCGGCAAGATCACGGAAGAACAAGCGCAGGAATTGATTGACCACCTGGTCATGAAACTGCGTATGGTACGTTTCCTGCGTACGCCTGAATATGATGAACTGTTCTCCGGCGATCCGATTTGGGCAACTGAATCCCTGGGCGGCATGGGCGTTGACGGACGTACGCTGGTTTCCAAAAACAGCTTCCGTTTCCTGAACACCCTGTACACCATGGGACCGGCGCCTGAACCGAACATGACCATCCTGTGGTCGGAAAAGCTGCCGATCAGCTGGAAAAAGTTCACCGCCAAGGTGTCCATCGATACGTCTTCCGTCCAGTATGAAAACGATGACCTGATGCGTCCCGATTTCAACAACGACGATTACGCTATTGCCTGTTGCGTAAGCCCGATGGTGGTCGGTAAACAAATGCAGTTCTTCGGCGCCCGCGCCAACCTGGCTAAAATGGTCCTGTACGCAATCAACGGCGGCATGGACGAAAAAGCCAAAATCCAGGTCGGCCCGAAAACCGCGCCGATCATGGATGCCGTGCTTGACTATGATACCGTGCTAAGCAGCATGGACCATTTCATGGACTGGCTGGCTAAACAGTATGTCACCGCGCTGAACGTCATCCATTATATGCATGACAAGTATAGCTACGAAGCCGCGCTGATGGCGCTGCACGACCGTGACGTATACCGTACCATGGCCTGTGGCATCGCCGGCTTGTCCGTTGCCGCCGACTCCCTGTCCGCCATCAAGTACGCCAAGGTTAAACCGGTTCGTGACGCCGACGGCATGGCCGTTGACTTCGATATCGAAGGCGAATACCCGCAGTTCGGTAACAACGACTCGCGCGTCGATGATATCGCCTGCGACCTGGTTGAACGTTTCATGAAGAAAATCCAGAAACTGCCGACCTATCGTAACGCCGTTCCGACCCAGTCGATCCTGACCATTACCTCGAATGTGGTCTATGGCAAGAAGACCGGCAACACCCCTGACGGACGCCGTTCAGGCGCGCCGTTCGGACCTGGTGCCAACCCGATGCACGGTCGTGACCAGAAAGGCGCCGTCGCTTCTTTGACTTCGGTTGCCAAACTGCCGTTTGCCTACGCTAAAGACGGTATTTCCTACACCTTCTCCATCGTGCCGAAGGCACTGGGTAAAGACGAAGATGTACGTAAAGCCAACCTGGCCGGCCTGATGGACGGTTACTTCCATCATGAAGCCGGCGTCGAAGGCGGTCAGCATCTGAACGTCAACGTGATGAACCGTGAAATGCTGGTGCAGGCCATGGAACATCCCGAAGATTACCCTAACCTGACCATCCGTGTGTCCGGCTATGCGGTACGCTTCAACTCATTGACCAAAGAACAGCAGAAGGACGTTATTACCCGTACCTTCACCGCGTCAATGTAATTTCCCTCACCGTCTGAAAAGGCGTAAAATAAAGGCTCCACGAAAGTGGGGCCTTTTTAATCACCTTCGCCAGGCCTGTTGCCCGTTTTGGTCAATTTGCTTTGGCTGCCGGCTATCGATATAGGGCCGGCAACCAAAACATATTTCCCGCAAAAGATGGAGAAAACCCCGCAATGTCAGTTCTTGGCCGCATCCATTCGTTTGAATCCTGTGGTACCGTCGACGGCCCCGGCATTCGTTTTATCATTTTTTTCCAGGGCTGCCTGATGCGCTGTCTCTACTGCCATAACCGGGACACCTGGGATACCCATGCCGGCAAGGAAATCACGGTAGAAGAAATCATGAAGGAAACGGTGGCCTACCGGCATTTTATGAACGCGTCCGGCGGCGGCGTTACCGCCTCCGGCGGCGAAGCCATACTGCAGGCGGAATTCGTGCGCGACTGGTTTCGCGCGTGCCATGCCGAAGGCATTACCACCTGCCTGGATACCAACGGTTATGTCCGGCGCTACGATCCGGTGATTGACGAACTGCTTGACGTCACCGACCTGGTGATGCTGGATATCAAAGAAATGAACGACGATATCCACCAGAACCTGGTAGGCGTGTCAAACCATCGTACGCTGGATTTCGCCCGGTATCTGCAAAAGATCAACAAGCGCACCTGGCTCCGTTATGTGGTGGTGCCGGGCTGGTCGGACGACGATAAATCGGTGCACATGCTCGGCGAGTTTACCAAGGACATGGCCAATATCGAAAAAATCGAGCTGCTGCCTTATCATGAGCTGGGTAAACATAAATGGATTGCCATGGGCGAAGAGTACAAGCTCGACGGGGTCAAACCGCCGTCCACGGAAACCATGGAGCGCGTCAAGGATATCCTGGCCGGCTATGGTCACAAAGTGATGTATTGACAATGTAATTCCCCTTCCGCTCCCGGTGAATACCATCGGCCGCCGGCCCGCCCGCCAGCGGCCGTACGGGGCTACAGGGCCCTCCGGGCCGGGCGTTCGCGCCTTGTCCTCTTTCCCCGTTATCGCTCCAGACCGTGCCTGCTTTGCGCTAATACTGTGTTGCCCTCCTCGCCGTGATGTCCATTAAGGTAATGGCTTATGTAAGGTCATCATTTTGCACGACAGGAGTTGTTACACCTTTACTTACCAAACAGGCTCATTAGTTTTAGAGAACTGATCTCTTATGACGTATTATTATATTTTTGAGCAATGAAATGACACGTCACCTATGAAAGCAACACCCATCAAAGCCGCGCGCTGGCGGGAAATTTGGCAGTTGATTAAGCCGTTTTGGCGTTCCGAGGAAAAATGGCGAGCCTGGGGAATGCTGGCGGTTATTATTATCCTCTCATTGTCCACCGTCTATATCAGCGTTTTGTTCAACGAATGGAACCGGGTGTTCTATGATGCCCTGCAGAATAAAAATTTTGCGGTATTCAAAAGTCAGCTGATCAGGTTCACCTGGCTGGCATTATTATTTATCCTGATATCCATTTATAAAATTTACCTGACGCAGGGGCTGCAGATGTATTGGCGGCGCTGGATGACCCGTCAATATATGGATAAATGGCTGCAGCATCACGCCTACTACCATACCGAGCAACAGCAAACCGTCGATAACCCGGATCAGCGCATCGCCGAAGACCTGAACGCGCTCACCAGCGGCACGCTGTCGCTGACGTTGGGCCTGCTCTCAAGCGTGGTGACCTTTGTTTCCTTTATTTCCATTTTATGGTCGGTAAGCGGGCCGCTGTCGTTTACCCTGAGCGGGCATCAGTTTACCGTACCGGGTTATATGGTGTGGTTCGCCATATTATATGCCGGCCTGGGATCGCTGCTGATCTGGTATGTGGGCCGGCCATTGGTGCGCCTAGGCTTCGAGCAGGAAAAATTTGAGGCTAATTTCCGTTTTGGCCTGATTCGTATTCGCGAGAATAACGACGCCATTGCGCTTTACCAGGGCGAGCCGAGGGAGGCAAAGCTGCTGGATAACAAGTTTGAATCCATCCGCGCCAACTGGTGGTCGATTATGCGCGTGAGCCGGCGGCTGAATGTGGCCAGTAATTTCTACGGCCAGTTCGCCATTATCTTCCCCATTCTGGTGGCGGCGCCGCGCTATTTTTCCGGTGCCATCCAGTTGGGTACGCTGATGCAGATTTCATCGGCGTTTGGCGAAATCCAGGGCGCGCTGTCATGGTTTATCGATGCGTTTAACCAGTTGGCTAATTGGAAGGCCTGCATTAACCGTCTGGCGGGTTTTAACGCCGCCGTGGAACGGCACAGCAGCCAGAAAACCGCCATCAGGCGCCAGGATGTCACGGATGCCGCGCTGGAGCTTACCGGGCTGAGTCTATGTATTCCCTCGGGCCGCGTGCTGTTTCAGGCCGCCACCCGGTCCATCGCGCCCGGCGACCGGGTGTTGATCGCCGGACCGTCCGGCTGCGGCAAGTCTACCCTGCTGCGCGCCATTGCCGGCATCTGGCCGTACGGCGCCGGTGATATCGGCCTGCAGTCGGGCAAGCGGATATTATTTTTACCGCAGCGCAGCTATATCCCCATCGGTAATCTGCTCGAGGCGTTATGCTATCCGGAAGCGCCTGATCGCTTTACCGAGGAACAGATGCGTTCGATGCTGGATCTGTGCCGTCTGGGCCATTTGCAGCCGATGCTGCATCAGCAGGCCAACTGGAGCCACTGGCTGTCGCCCGGCGAGCAGCAGCGGCTGGCGTTTGCCCGCGCGTTATTGATCAAACCGGATATCCTGTTCCTGGACGAGGCCACCAGCGCGCTGGACGACGAGACCGAGCAACTGATGTACCGCCTGCTGACGGAGTCGTTGCCGGGCGTTACGCTGGTCAGCGTAGCCCACCGTAACAGCGTTGCCCGTTACCATACCCGCTGCTGGCGCTTCGAACGCCGCGAGGATATGGACAGCGCGGTGCTCAAACTGAGTCCGTTGCCGCAGGGCAGTTAAGGGCAGTTGAGGGCCTCAGACTGTTGGCAACCTCATCTTCTTCCTTATGTTTCCTTGGTGGAAGTTTTAGCTTGCGGTAAGGTTATGTCGCCTCGGTGGGAGTTGGGGTGTCGCGAAACACCCTCCTTGTCGCTTGCTCGCGCCGGGCAATACATATATCCGCCAAACGTGTTGCAAGCGAAACCCTCGCCGGGGCGACATAAAGCCTACCGCAAGTCAAACTCCCACCGGGGCGACATAAAGCCTACCGCAAGCAAAACCTCCACCAAGGCGACATAAACCTTACCGCCAGCCCCTGCGCTAAATCATCCATGAGACAGCCATAGTATCGAAACCCTTTAACATATTACGCCGGAACGCAAAGCCAACGGGCGAGTTTCTCAACAATCTGAAGGCCCCGAATGGGGGCTTGTTCATTTCAGGCGGTGGCCACCGGGGTTTGATGCTGGTCTGGTTTGCGCAGCAGCATCGCCAGGTAGACCAGCGCCACTACCGCAATCATTACGAACAGCAGGCGATCGGAATAGCGTTGCATCAGCAGTGCGGTGGTGCTCGGCCCCAGCAGGCTGCCTAGCGTATAGCTCAGCAGTAATGCCTGGTTCATCGCCACCAGTTCATCCGGGCTGACCTTCTCGCAGGCCCATGACATCGCCACCGGATAGAGGGTAAAGCCCGAGCAGCCGAGCAGGAACAGCGCCGGCGCCATGGCCGCGTGGCTGAGCATCGACAGGCTGCCGATAATCACCATAAATATCTGTATCCGCAGGATCATCAGGCGGCCATAGCGATCGGCCAGCCGGCCGATGGGCCACTGGCCGAGAATACCCGCGCTGACCAGCAGCGCCATCCAGTACCCCACGTTGCCGTCGCTGAGTCCAAGGTGGGACAGATAGAGCGGCAGCAGGCCGTACAGCGACCCCAGCACCACGCCCGAGATGATACAGCCGTTGATGCCCAGGCGGGCATTGCGACGGCGCAACATCGGCCAGATGGCGATACGCGGCGCCTCGGTGCCCTGCGCGTCGATACGGTTGAACAACAGTGGCAGCACCGCCACGATCATCAGCGTGGTCGCCCAGGGCAATACCGACATTAAGACGGTGGAAACGCCGCTGAGCAGCAGTTGGCCAATCACCGTACCCATATAATACACCATCATATACGCCGCCAGCAGCTGGCCGCGGGTGTGCGGGGTGCCGCTGCGCATCAGGGCGCTTTCCACCACCACCCAAATCAGCGCGCAGGCGATGCCGGCCAGGAAACGGAACATCACCCAGCCGCCAAAGCCGACGGAGAGCCCGAGCCCCAGGGTAGCGACGGCAAACAGCAGGCATGAATACTGGTAGCTGCGGTTAAAACCCACCGTCTTGATTAGCGCTCCGGCCAACAGGGTGCCCAGCAGGTTACCGGTAAAATAGGATGAGCCGACCAGCCCGATTTGCCAGGTGGGCATGGACTCATGGGACAGCCACAACGGGACCAGCGTATTTAATACCGCGATGGAAATCGTCAATGACAACAACCCGGTGAGTAACATTACCACCGGACGAGAATAGACGGACATGATAGGTAAACCGGACTCAACGCGCAGGAATTGCGCGCATCATGCCACTACGGTAAAAAAAGTCAATCAGGCTAAATAACCGCCAGCATTTTTTGTTTGCGCTCAGGCGCTTGGCGGTCTAATGACAGGAGAGGCACGCGATCGCTGGGCGTAGGCAAGACGTGTTAAAAGGAGGGCGCGCAATGGGGTCGAAGCGGCCGCCTCAGGCCGCCCGGGTACCCATGGCGCGGTAGGCCCGCAAACGCCGGGCCCACACTACGTATTGACCGGACGGTCAACCGATATGGGTCAACCCCTTCATATAAGGGACCAGCACCGCCGGGATTTCAATGCGCCCGTCGGCCAGCTGGCAGTTTTCCATTACCGCCACCAGCGTGCGCCCCACCGCCAGGCCGGAGCCGTTCAGGGTATGCACCAACACGGGTTTTTTATCCACTTTGCCGCGGTAACGCGCCTGCATGCGCCGCGCCTGGAAATCGCCCATATTCGAGCACGAGGAAATTTCCCGATAGGTATCCTGTGCCGGCAGCCAGACTTCCAGATCGTAGGTCTTGCATGAACCGAAGCCCATGTCGCCGGTACACAGCAGGATCTTGCGATACGGCAGGTTGAGCAGTTGCAGCACCTTCTCGGCATGGCCTGTCAGCTCTTCCAGCGCGCGCATGGAGTCTTCCGGTTTCACCACCTGCACCAGCTCGACTTTGTCAAACTGGTGCATCCGGATCAAACCGCGGGTATCGCGGCCGTAGGAACCGGCCTCGGAGCGGAAACACGGGGTATGGGCGGTCATCTTCAGCGGCAACTGGTCTTCGTCGATGATCTCGTCGCGCACCAGGTTGGTCAGCGGCACTTCCGCCGTGGGGATCAGGGCATAGGCGCTGGTGTCGGCTTCTTCGCCCAGGGGTTTGGTATGAAACAGGTCCTCGGAGAATTTCGGCAGTTGGCCGGTGCCGTACAGCGACGCATGGTTCACCAGGTAAGGGACGTAGTTTTCCTGGTAGCCGTGCTGTTCGGTATGCAGGTCGAGCATAAACTGCGTTAGCGCGCGGTGCAGGCGGGCAATCTGGCCTTTCATGACCACAAAACGCGCGCCGGTCAGCTTGACCGCGGCGGCAAAATCCAGTCCGCCGGCCATTTCACCGAGGGAGACGTGATCGCGGACGGCAAAATCGTAATGGCGCGGCTCGCCCCAGCGGCTGATCTCTTCGTTTTCGGTTTCATCCTTGCCGCTTGGCACCCGATCGTCAGGGATATTGGGCAACGACAGGGCCACGTCGCGGATGGCGGCTTGTAAAATATCCAGTTCGGATTTGGCCGCCTCAAGGCGATCGCCCAACCTGCTGACTTCCTGGCGCAGCGGCTCGATATCCTCGCCACGGGCTTTTGCCGCGCCAATCAGTTTGGATCGGGAATTACGCTCGGCCTGCAGGGTTTCGGTTTCGACCTGCAACACCTTACGCCGTTCTTCGTGTTTGCGCAGCGTATCGACATCCAGCGTAAAATGTCTGCGAGCCAGTTTCTCGGCAACTGCGTCTAGCTCATTGCGCAGTAGATTGGGATCGAGCATGCTAGTCCTGTGCTTGTTGTTATCAGATTGATGTTTATGACTTCGCGACGCCGTCGGAGACTATCGCGGCAACGGATTTTCTAGCGCTAACCTTACCGCAACAGCCTGTTTATCGGTAGCGTTTTGTTGGGCTATTTTGATCCTGGGCGCTAAGCCAGGCGAGCTTTTCGCCAATTTTTCCTTCCAGTCCGCGCGGGCTTGGATAGTAGTAGCGGGTCCGGGCCATCTGCTCGGGAAAATAGTCTTCCCCGGCGGCATAGGCGTTCGGTTCGTCATGGGCGTAGCGGTATTCGGCGCCCAGTCCCATCTCTTTCATCAGTTTAGTGGGGGCGTTGCGCAAATGCTCGGGCACATCATAATCGGCGTTTTCCCGGGCATCGTGCATGGCGGCTTTAAAGGCGGTATAAACCGCGTTGCTTTTTGGCGCGCAGGCCAGGTAGACAATCGCCTGGGCAATGGCCCGCTCGCCTTCCGCCGGGCCGACGCGGGTGAAACAATCCCAAGCCGCCAGCGCCACCTGCATGCCGCGCGGATCGGCGTTGCCCACATCTTCCGAGGCGATAGCCAGCAGGCGGCGCGCCACATAGAGCGGATCGCCGCCGGCGGTGATAATCCGCGCGTACCAGTACAACGCCGCGTCCGGCGCTGAGCCGCGCACCGATTTATGCAGCGCCGAAATCAAATCATAATAGCGGTCGCCTTTGTTATCGAAACGGGCGTTGCGTTCACCGGAAATCTCCTTGAGCAGCAGCGGCGTCAGCACTCGTTTGCCCTGGGCGTCAGTTTCCGCCATATCCGCCATCATTTCCAGGCTGTTGAGCGCGCGGCGGGCATCGCCGTTCACCCATTCCGCCAGCAGCCGGCGGGTCTCTTCCGGCAGCACGATATTCTGGCCGCCGTAACCGCGCTCTTTATCGGTCATGGCCTGGGTCAGCACCTGTTCGATATCCCCGGCGGTAAGCGCCTTAAGCAAATAAACCTTGGCGCGTGAAAGCAGCGCGGAGTTAAGCTCGAACGAGGGGTTTTCGGTGGTGGCGCCAATCAGGGTGATGGTGCCCTCCTCCACGTGCGGCAAGAATGCGTCCTGCTGGCTTTTGTTAAAGCGGTGCACTTCATCGACGAACAATATGGTGCGCCGGCCGGCATCGCGATTGTGGCGGGCGCGCTCAATCGCCTCACGGATTTCCTTGATGCCGGAGGTCACCGCCGAGATACGCTCGACATCGGCGTTGCCATAACGCGCAATAAGCTCCGCCAGCGTGGTTTTCCCGGTGCCGGGCGGCCCCCACAGGATCATCGAGTGCAGTTGCCCGTTCTGGATGGCCCGCGGCAGCGGTTTGCCCGGCGCCAGCAGATGCTGCTGCCCGACATACTCTTCCAGTGTCCTGGGACGCATGCGCGCGGCCAGCGGCTGGAATTCGTTATGGGAAAAATCAAGCGACATATTGCTCATTTTTACCTCACTGGCGCTGATCGTCCAGCGTCACGCCCTTAGGAGGGGTAAAACGGAATTTGGCGGCGTCAATCTGGCCGTTATTCTGGCTTTTCAGCTGATAGGCGCTGCGCTGCCCGTCCTGCTCCACGGCGGTAAAGCCGTTGATGGTGCCGCTGGCGCTGACGTTGATGGTGAATTGCTTCAGGTTGCCGCTGGCGGTTTTCGGCGTCAGCTCAAACCTGTCGTTGTTTTGCTTGACGTTATACTGCCGCCAGTCGTCCGGACTGTTGCGGGTTATCAGCATAAACGGCGTATTGCCGGTGGCATTTTTCAGCCAGGTGGCGGTCGCCTGCTCCACAAACGGGTTATAGAACCATAATGTTTTACCGTCGGAAATCAGCAGGCTTTCGTCCGGCGTGGTCATATGCCAGTTAAACAGATTAGGACGTTTGACCCACAGTTCGCCTTCCCCTTCCTGCACCGCGCCGCCGTCGGCGCTGGTCACTTTCTGGGTAAAACTGGCGTGGAAACTGTTGACCTGGTTCAGGCGGGTTTGCAGCGCGCCGGCATCATCGGCAAATGCCGGAGCGGCGGCCACGGCGCTAAACAGGCAGGCGGCAATTAACCTTTTATTCATTATAAGCATTCCTTGGAAAATGAAGGGCGCGGCGTCCGGGCCGGCGGCACATGAACCCGCTAACGGACGGCCCCCTGGTAGGTTTAACTTTATCGGAACAATGGCGGGAAGGCATAGGCCAATCCTCTGAAAACCTGCCATCTTAGGCTTTACGGCACACAGGGCATCAGCGCCCCGCGCCGCCGTGGGTCAGCCTGCAGGAGGCGGAGCCAGGACTTCGCGGTTGCCGTTATGGCCCTGCGAGCTGACGATACCCTGTATTTCCATTTGTTCAATGATCCTGGCGGCGCGGTTATAGCCGATGCGGAACTGGCGTTGCACGCCGGATATGGAGGCGCGGCGCTTATCGACCACAAACTGCACGACCTGATCAAATAGCGGGTCGAGCTCATTATCGTCGTCCAGACTGCCGATCCCGGGTTCGCCTTCCTCACCGGCGCTGGTAATGCTGTCGATATACTGCGGCCGGCCGCGGGCTTTCCAATCGCTGACCACCGCGTGGACTTCCTGATCGCGCACAAAGGCGCCGTGCACTCGTACCGGTATCGAGGAGTTGGGCGCCAGGTACAGCATATCGCCCATGCCGAGCAGCGATTCCGCCCCCGATTGATCGAGAATGGTGCGGGAGTCGATCTTACTGGACACGGTAAAGGCGATCCGGGTCGGGATATTGGCTTTGATTAAACCGGTGATCACATCCACCGACGGACGCTGGGTCGCCAGCACCAGGTGGATACCGGCGGCGCGGGCCTTCTGGGCCAGGCGGGCAATCAGCTCCTCCACCTTTTTGCCTACCGCCATCATCAGATCGGCGAACTCGTCCACCAGCACCACGATATAAGGCAATTTCTCCAGCATCGGCGGCGAATCGGCCATGCCGTCGCCCGGTTTCCAGAACGGATCCGGTACCGGGCGGCCCATGGCGATAGCCTGCTCGATACGTTCGTTATAACCGGCCAGGTTACGTACCCCAAGCGCCGACATCAGCTTATAGCGGCGTTCCATCTCGCCCACGCACCAGCGCAGCGCGTTGGCGGCGTCTTTCATATCGGTGACCACTTCGGTCAGCAGATGGGGGATGCCTTCGTAGACTGATAATTCCAGCATTTTCGGGTCAATCATAATAAAGCGCACCTCTTCCGGCGTCGCTTTATACAGCATGCTGAGGATCATGGCGTTGACCCCCACGGATTTACCCGAGCCGGTGGTGCCGGCAACCAGCAGATGGGGCATTTTTGCCAGATCGGCTATCACCGGCTGGCCGGCAATATCCTTGCCCAGCACGATGGCCAGCGGCGAGACGGTCTCGCGGAATTTCTCGCAATCGAGCACTTCGCGCAGGTATACCGTCTGGCGACGCTTGTTGGGCAATTCCAAGCCGACATACGGCTTGCCGGGGATCACTTCGACTACCCGCACCGCCACCGCCGACAGGGAACGCGCCAGATCCCGCGACAAATTGGAGATGCGCGCCGCTTTCACGCCCGGCGCCAGATCCAGCTCAAAGCGGGTGATAACCGGGCCGGGAGAAATGCCGACCACATCGGCCTTGACCCGATAATCGGCCAGGCGGGCCTCGACCAGCCGTGCGGTCTGCTCAAGCGCAAACATATCCACCGGCTCGTCCTCTACCGGCGGCGAGGTCAATAAATCCAGCGTCGGCAGCGGCGTGGTGGGTTTATGCAGCGGCTGCTCATTGCGCATCAGGAAAGGATGGATCAGGCTGTCCATGGCCGGCGCAGCGTGCTGGACCACCGGCCGCGCGACGGCGGGCCGGAGGTCGGGCGCTTCGGCGGCGAAAGGCTCGTGCGACGCCGGCGGCCGGGCGTATTCGTCAGGCATGCCATCGTCGTCGGACAGGTCATCCGCCCGTCCGTCCGGGGCATAACCGGCGGTCGTTTGCGCACCGGCGTCGAATCCCTGCCCATGCCGCGCGGGCGGGGCGAACGGCGGTTCGACGCAAGCGTCGTCCCCCGGGTCCGCCGGCGGCGCGGCGCCAAACACCGGACGCGCGTCGGTACCGGGCGGGGGTGAAACCGGCGGGGAACCAGGGGAAGGCTGTTCCTCGTCGCCCGCCACATAACGCATCTCCTGCCGGCGCTGGAATTCCTCGGCCAGACGCTGCTGTTGCCGGGCTTCCTCATCATCGCCGTCGGTATCGTTTTCGCCATAGCGCTGTTCCTGCTGCCGCTGGAACTCCTGATGCAGCGCCGCCTGCTGGGCGGCCGCCTGTTCTTCATCGGACAGCGGCGCGGATGAATGCCCGGCGGCGTTGCGTTGCGACGGCAGCTTGATGCCATACGAGGCAAGTTCCCTGCGGGTCGGGATGCGCACCGGATTGGGACGCGGCAGTTCGGGTCCAATGCCCTGCTTAACCTGCGGATTTTCATCGCCGGTGGCGCTGAACGCCGGCATAAAGGTCAGCGCGGCGGCGTCATAGGCGGGCGCGGCGCCGGGCAGTTGCCCGCTGCTGCGTTGCGCCACGCTGAAGTCATAGGGCGTATGCGCCTCTTCGCCGTCAAGCTGCCAGTTACCCATACGCGGGCCGTCATCTTCCTCCTCAGGATAATCGTCATGGGAAGGCACCGGCTGTTCGCCGGGCAGTTCGAAACGATACTGCGGAAGGGGCTGCGCGGCCGGCGCCGGCGCCTCTTGCGCGGCGGACTGCTGCGAGTAGGCGGCCTCAGGCGCCGGACCGGCGGCTGGGGAGGCCACCGGCGTTACGGGCCCAGGCGACGGCGCGCCGGGCTGCGAGGCGGCCAGCTGTTCGCCGGACTGTTCGGCGGTTTCCGCATGGGCGGACGAGGCGGCCAGCCCCGCGACCGCACCGATAGGCGCCGCGGCCGTTCCAGCCTGCGGCTTGGCGGTTAAGCCGGGCGTCGCCAGCAGCGGGTCAAGGGCATCCGTCGCGTCCGGCCGATCGGCGTCGTCTTCTCCGGCGATATCGAGGTCATCGTCATCGTAATGGTCGTCATAGCCCTGCTCGTCGTCGCGCCGCGAGCGGTTCGACATAAAGGTCAGGCCGCCCATGACCACGCCGCCGATTTTTTCAGCAATGGTCAGCCAGGACCAGCCGGTAAACAGGGTGAGGCCCGAGGCCCAGACGCACAGCAGGGTCAGGGTGGCGCCGATACCGTTGAACCAGGGCAGCATCGCATTGCTGAGCAGGCTGCCGATAACGCCGCCGGAAGCGAAGTAATACAGGTCGTCGATATTCAGCGCGGCCAGGCCGCAGGAGGTCAGGATCAGCGCCAGGGAGCCGATCAGCCGCAACGACAGGGCAAAATAATCCACGTAATCCTGCTCTTCGCGCTGGCGGAACGACGTCCAGCAGAAGATCAGCATAATCGGCGGCAGCGCGTAGGCCAGTACGCCGAAGGTGAAAAACAGCGTATCGGCAAACCACGCGCCGACGCCGCCACCCAGGTTATGGATAGGACCATGCCAGGCAGTTTGCGACCAACTGGGGTCGGAAGGATTGAAACTGACCAGGGAAATCATTAAATAGAGGGCAAAAATAGCCATGACAATCAGAACAGCCTCGAGTAACCGGCGGCTGCTGCTGAGCGTTTTTAATTCAACTTCTTTATCTTCTGTATATTCCTGGCTCAAGAAAGGCTCTCCAGGTTATCTATGCCGGTATAACCGATATAATAGCTTAATAACAGCGCCGACCATGTCGCCCGGCGCTGAAACTGTATGAATGCACAGGAGTGTAACCATAAAACGCGGATTTTGCACCTGTGTTATGACTTAGCGTGTCTTAATCACCAGCCGGTTGCTCTGTTTCACTTCTTCCATGACCACATAGGTACGGGTATCGTTCACGCCCGGTAAACGCAGCAGCGTCTCGCCAAGCAGTTTACGATAGGCCGACATATCGGGCACCCGCGTCTTCAGCAGATAGTCGAAATCGCCCGAAACCAAATGGCATTCCTGAATTTCTTCCAGCTTTTGCACGGCGGTATTGAATTGCTCAAACACATCGGGCGCCCCCCGGTTGAGGGTAATCTCTACAAACACCAGTAAAGACGCGTCCAGGTAATGTGGATTAAGTAAAGCGGTATACCCTTGAATGAAACCCTGCCGCTCAAGACGGCGCACACGTTCCAGACAAGGAGTCGGAGATAAACCAACCCGTTTAGAAAGTTCGACGTTTGATATCCGCCCATCCTTTTGCAGCTCATTAAGGATATTGCGGTCAATACGATCGAGATCCTTTCCCGGGCGTTTTTTATTGTCTACCATTATTATTGTCTCTCTTAAGACCTTCCCTGCGCTTGCCACACCCCTGCCGACTTCAATGTATCAGGGTTTGTTTTAAGACCCGTTGTCTGTTTTATTTTAGGGCCGACTGTTTCAACTGCCTTGCTTACTGCCTGTCCAAACCCAACGCATAATTTTTCCCTACCCTGATGTTTTCGCAAAAGCGCAGCGGATTGTCAAAGTAAAACGACAAAAATCAGAACAACATGCCGATTAATTCCCACGGCGGCGCGATGCCAGGGCCTTAAGGGCACTTTTTAACCCGATTATGTCCTATTTAATGGTAAAGTCCGCCTATCGATAGTCCATAGCGATGATAAAAATCGTTAACAACTCTTTGCATACTGTTCAGAGTCTGGTTATTTTCTTACAATCGACGAGTCAAGATTTGCGCGGTTAAACGAGGAAAACATGTCAACGGCGAAACACAGTAAATTGCTTATCCTGGGGTCCGGGCCGGCGGGTTATACCGCGGCGGTCTATGCTGCCCGCGCCAACCTGCATCCGGTGCTGGTCACCGGCATGGAACAGGGCGGCCAGCTCACCACCACCACCGAGGTCGAGAACTGGCCGGGCGACCCGGAAGGACTGACCGGTCCCCTGCTTATGGAGCGCATGTACGCCCACGCCGCCAAGTTCAATACCGAAATCATCTTTGATCATATTAACCAGGTCGACCTGCAAAGCCGTCCGTTTCGCTTAACCGGCGACACCGGCGAATTCACCTGCGACGCGCTGATTATCGCCACCGGCGCTTCGGCGCGCTATCTCGGCCTGCCTTCCGAAGAGGCCTATAAAGGCAAGGGCGTCTCCGCCTGCGCCACCTGCGACGGCTTCTTTTATCGCCAGCAGAAGGTCGCGGTGGTCGGCGGCGGCAATACCGCCGTGGAAGAAGCGCTCTATCTGTCCAACATCGCCGCCGAGGTGCATCTGATCCATCGACGCGATATTTTCCGGTCGGAAAAAATCCTGATCGACCGGCTGATGGAGAAGGTCGGCAGCGGCAATATCGTGCTGCATACCGGCCGGACCCTGGAGGAAGTGGTGGGCGACGAAATGGGCGTAACCGGCGTGCGGTTGAAAAATGTCGTCACCGGCGACATCGAGCCGCTGGAGGTTGCCGGGGTATTTATCGCCATCGGCCATCATCCCAATACCGCGATTTTCGGCCATCAGCTTGAGCTGGAAAACGGCTATATCCGCGTACAGTCCGGTATTGGCGGCAACGCCACCCAAACCAGCATTCCCGGCGTATTCGCCGCGGGCGACGTGATGGATCATATCTATCGCCAGGCCATAACCTCCGCCGGCACCGGGTGCATGGCGGCGCTGGACGCCGAACGTTACCTGGACGGGCTGGCGCCGGTAAACGATCGGTGACGACAAATCCGCCTTAACATCTGCGCGGGTTTATCAGCAATCGCGGAGGCGGCCACCGGCCGCCTTTTTTACACCACCGGGAACGGAAACCTGCACTATGCAAAAAGTCACCTTGATTACCGGCGGGTCGCGCGGCATCGGCCGCGCCAGCGCTATTTGCCTGGCGCAGCGCGGGCATGATATCTGCATCGCATACCGTAGCCGCGAGGACCAGGCCCTGGAGGTGGTGGAAACGCTTCGCCGCCTGGGCGTGCGAGCCATGGCCGTGCAGGCGGATATTGCGGACGAACAACAGGTAAACGCGCTATTTCAGCGCATCGATCGCGAGTTGGGGGCGATGACCGGACTGGTAAACAATGCCGCGATCCTCAAACCCCAGGCCACTATCGAACAACTGACCGCCGCACGCCTGAATGCGATTTTCGCCACCAATGTAACCGGCAGTTTCCTGTGCGCCAGGGAAGCGGTGAAACGCATGTCCCTGCGCCATGGCGGCCAGGGTGGAGCCATTGTGAACGTTTCATCGGCGGCGGCGCGGCTGGGCTCGCCGCACGAATACATCGATTACGCCGCGTCAAAAGGCGCGCTGGACACGCTGACCATCGGGCTTGCCAGGGAAGTGGCGGCGCAGGGCATCAGGGTCAACGGCGTTCGACCCGGATTTATCTACACCGATATGCATGCCGACGGCGGCGAGCCCGGCCGGGTTGACCGCATCAAGGATACGTTGCCAATGCAACGCGGCGGACAACCCGGGGAAGTGGCGCAGGCCATTGCATGGCTGATGTCTGATGAAGCGTCTTATGTCACGGGAAACTTTATGGATCTGGCCGGCGGAAAGTAGCCATGGTCGCGGTCCGTCCGCCGTCTGGGGCGGCGGCCGATAACCGCACGATAGTTGCCATTATTATTTTCACCTCCGCCTCAACAGGGTAATATGTCGGCACGCCGGACCACGCAGGTTGTTTTCCGGCCTTTAGCGTCCCAAAGTGGGATTTTCGCCTTACATGCAAACCACACCGGCTGAAATTGTCTTCAATGAATAAAAACCGACAGCAAGTGCTTGTCCGCTGGCTTAAATCGCAAAGCGCGCTGGTGAAGCGCTGGCTTCGCCTCTCCTTATTGCTGGGCCTGCTGAGCGGCCTGGTGATCGTCGCCCAGGCCTGGGTGCTGGCCCATCTGCTGCAGGCGCTGATAATCGAGCAGCAGCCGCGCGCGACGCTGGCGGGGTGGTTTATCGCCATGGCGGCGCTGTTCATCGCGCGCGCGCTGGCGGGCTGGCTGCGCGAGCGGGTCGGGTTTATCGCCGGGCAGGCTCTCAGGCGGGAAATTCGCCGCCAGGTGCTGGATCGGCTGGAGCTGCTCGGACCGGCCTGGATCCAGGGCAAGCCCGCCGGCAGCTGGAGCAGCCTGCTGCTTGAGCAGATTGAGGATATGCAGGATTATTATGCGCGCTATCTGCCGCAGATGTATCTGGCGGGCCTGGTGCCGCTGCTGATTTTGATCGTGGTGTTCCCGGTGAACTGGATGGCCGGGCTGATTTTGTTTTGCACCGCGCCGCTGATCCCGCTGTTCATGGCGCTGGTCGGGATGGGCGCCGCCGACGCCAACCGGCGCAATTTCCTGGCGCTGGCGCGGCTGTCGGGGTATTTCCTCGACCGGCTGCGCGGCCTGGATACGCTGCGGCTGTTCGATCGGGCGCAGGCGGAAACCGATCATATCCGCCGCTCCACCAACGATTTTCGCCTGCGGACCATGGAGGTCCTGCGGCTGGCGTTTCTTTCCTCCGGCGTGCTGGAGTTCTTTGCCTCGATTTCCATCGCGGTGGTGGCGGTATATTTTGGCTTCTCCTATCTGGGCGAGCTGCACTTCGGCAGCTACGGCAACGGCGTCACCTTGTTTGCCGGCTTCCTGGTATTGATCCTGGCGCCGGAATTTTTCCAGCCGCTGCGGGATTTAGGCGCCTTCTACCATGCCAAGGCCCAGGCGGTGGGCGCGGCGGAATCGCTGGTCACCTTCCTGGACGCCGATATCCAACTGCAGGGCGCGGGTACCGAGACCCCGGACTTCGGGCCCATCGGCATCAGCGCCGAACAGCTGGTGGTCATGGCGCCGGACGGTACCGCGCTTGCCGGCCCGCTGAATTTTACCCTGAACGCCGGCCGGCGCCTGGCGATAGTCGGCCAAAGCGGGGCCGGCAAAAGCTCGTTGCTAAATGTGCTGCTGGGATTTCTGCCCTACCGGGGTTCGTTGCGCATCAATGGCCACGAGCTGCGCGACCTGTCGCCGCCGCACTGGCGCCGGCAGCTAAGCTGGATCAGCCAGAACCCCTTCCTGCCAGCGCCAACGCTCAGGGATAATATCCTGCTCGGCTCGCCCGACGCGGATGAATCCGCCCTGGCGCAGGCTATCGAGCAGGCCTATGTCAGCGAGTTTCTGCCGCTGCTGCCGCTGGGGCTGGATACCCCGCTTGGCGACAACGCCGCGCGGTTGTCGGTAGGCCAGGCGCAGCGCGTCGCGCTGGCGCGCGCGCTGCTGCAATCACCGTCGCTGATGCTGCTCGACGAGCCGACCGCCAGCCTGGACGCCCATAGCGAAGGGTTGGTCACCGCCGCGCTGGACCGCGCGTCCCGCCGCCACACCACGGTGCTGGTCACGCACCAGTTGGGGGACATCCGCGACTTCGATGATATCTGGGTGATGGGGAGCGGCCAAATCGTGCAGCAGGGACGCTATGCGCAGTTGGCGGCCTTACCCGGCCCCTTTGCCGACCTGTTGGCCCATCGTCGCGGAGAGCTCTGATTATGCGCGTATTATTACCCTTCCTGGCCCTCTATCGCCGCCACGCCTGGCAGATGGTCCTGGGCATGGCGCTGGCTATCGTCACGCTGCTGGCCAGCATCGGCCTGCTGAGCCTGTCCGGCTGGTTCCTGGCCGGTTCGGCGCTGGCCGGCGCGGCGGGATTGTACAGTTTTAACTATATGCTGCCGGCCGCCGGAGTGCGCGGCGCCGCCATCACCCGCACCGCGGGCCGATGGGCGGAACGGGTGGTGAGCCATGACGCCACCTTCCGCGTTTTGCAGCATCTGCGTATTTATACGTTCCAGAAGATCCTGCCGCTGTCTCCCGGCGTGATTGACCGTTTCCGCCAGGCGGAACTGCTTAACCGGCTGGTGGCGGATGTCGATACCCTTGATCATCTCTATCTACGGGTGCTGTCGCCCCTGCTAGGCGCTTTGGTGGTGATCCTGGTGGTCACCCTCGGGTTATGCCTGCTCGACGTCTCCCTGGCCCTGACGCTGGGCGGTATCATGCTGGCGGTATTGCTGGTTATCCCTCCCCTGTTCTATCGGGCGGGCAAACCGCTGGGAGAAGATCTAACCCGGCTGCGCGCCCTTTACCGGCAGCACCTGGCCACCTGGCTGCAGGGCAATGCGGAACTGACGGTCTACGCCGCCGCCGCGCGCTATCGCGGGCAATTGGACGATACCGAGCGGCACTGGCAGCAACGCCAGCAGCGGCAGGCCAACCTCACCGCCATGGCCCAAGGGCTACTGATGCTGGTGACCGGCCTGGCGGCGACCCTTATTTTATGGCTTGCCGCCGACGGCATCGGCGGCGATCGCCATCCCGGCGCGCCGATCGCGCTCTTTGTCTTTACCGCGCTGGCGGCGTTTGAAGCGCTGGGCCCCGTGGCCGGCGCCTTCCAGCATCTCGGCCAGGTCATTGCCTCCGCCGGGCGCATCGCCGATATCATCAACCGCGCGCCGGCGGTCACCTTCCCGGACACCGGTCCGGCGGCCGGCGGCGATGCCGCCCTGGAGATAGGCAACATCGGCTTCAGCTATCCCGACCAGCCGCAGCCGGCGGTCACCGATTTGTCGCTGCGGGTAGACGCCGGGGAGCATATCGCCATACTGGGCCATACCGGCAGCGGTAAATCCACCCTGCTGCAACTGCTGACCCGCGCCTGGGACGTCGATCGCGGACAAATCCTGTTAAACGGCCGGCCGCTTACGTTATGGAGCGAACCGGCGCTGCGCGCCATGATGAGCGTGGTGCCCCAGCGGGTCCATATCTTCAACGCCACGTTGCGCGACAATCTGCTGCTGGGCGCGCCTAAGGCGGACGACGCGCGGCTGGACTCTATGCTCGCGCGGATGGGGCTGGATAAGTTGCGGGAAAAAGAGGGCCTCGACGCCTGGCTGGGCGAAGGCGGACGGCAGTTGTCCGGCGGTGAACAACGGCGGATCGGCATCGCCCGCGCCCTGCTTCACGACGCCCCCCTGCTGTTGCTTGACGAACCGACCGAAGGACTGGACGCCGCCACCGAACGACGGATCCTCGATGTTCTACACCAACTGGGCCGCGGCAAGACGGTCATTATCATCACCCACCGGCTGCAGGGCCTTGACATGATGGATAAAATCTATGTCATGGATAAGGGCGGAATTGCCGAACAGGGGACTCACCCGGCGCTGATGGCGGGAAAAGGCCGTTATTTTCGTTATCATTCCCCGGGTGGCGTATAATTACCGCTATACGGAAGGGTTAGGGGAACAAGAAAATCAACGCCATGCGACTATACAGGCTGTCTCCGGATTCACTGCGGTTTCCCCCGCCGACGTCCGCGCTGCATGATCCCAACGGACTGTTGGCCTTCGGCGGGGATTTGTCGCCGGAGCGGCTGCTGACCGCTTATCATATGGGTATCTTTCCCTGGTATTCGCCCGGCGACGCTATTTTATGGTGGTCGCCCGACCCCCGGGCGGTGCTGTATCCGGAGGAATTCCATATCAGCCGTAGCCTGAAACGTTTTTTCAGGCGCAGCCCCTTCCGCGTTACGCTGAACCAGGCGTTCGCCGAGGTGATTGCCGCCTGCGCGGAACGGGGCATGGCGGGAACCTGGATTGGGCCGGAGGTTGAACTGGCCTACCGCCGGCTGCATGCGCTCGGCCAGGCGCACTCGGTGGAAGTCTGGCAAGGGGATGAGCTGGTCGGCGGCATGTACGGGGTGTCGCAGGGCGCGCTGTTCTGCGGTGAATCCATGTTCAGCCGCCGGGATAATGCCTCCAAGGCGGCATTGCTGACTTTTTGCCGTTTCTTTAGGCAACAAGGGGGAAAACTGATAGACTGTCAGGTATTGAACTCACACACGGCCTCGTTAGGCGCACGGGAAATCCCGCGGCGCGACTATCTGACCCTGCTGAGTCAGTTACAACCTTTAACGCTGGCACCCGATTGCTGGCAACCGCAAACCCTCTCTGCCGTGAGCGTTGACAGCGACCCCGATCGCTGTGAATGATGCGGCGTTCTTCATCACTTCTTTACATAATGAGGGTTTTTCGGCATTATCTTGCCGGTTAAAAACTATGGTATTTAAACCTAGAGGATTCGATGGCCAAAGAAGACAATATTGAAATGCAAGGCACGGTACTGGATACATTGCCTAACACCATGTTCCGTGTGGAATTGGAAAACGGGCACGTGGTAACCGCTCATATCTCCGGTAAAATGCGTAAAAACTATATCCGCATCCTGACGGGCGACAAAGTCACTGTAGAGCTGACCCCGTACGACCTGAGCAAAGGCCGCATTGTCTTCCGTAGCCGCTGATAGGCTTCCTCCGCTGATCTCCGCCGTCCGGGCGTTTGCCGCACATGATATGCCGTGCGATAGATGACACCGCACAGATAACATAAAAATGAAACCCACCGGTGCCGCAAAACGGCCCGGTGCATGACGTAGGCAGGCACCATGCCGTTACGCCGTGGCTAATAAAAAAGGCGATGCTAAGCATCGCCTTTTTACTGTGCCAGCCACCGGCGGATCCGGGTTTAGTGGACCACGCCTTCCGCCTTGCGTTTTTGCGCGCTGAGGAAGTGGTAGTTAAGCTGCTTTTTGTCTTTGTCCAGCTCTACGGTCACGGAGCCGCCGTCGACCAGTGAACCGAACAGCAGTTCGTTGGCCAAAGGTTTCTTCAGGTTTTCCTGCATCACCCTGGCCATCGGCCGGGCGCCCATCGCCTTGTCGTAGCCCTTGGCGGATAGCCAGTCGCGGGCCTCGTCGCTGACCTCCAGCGAAACACCCTTGGCGTCCAGCTGCGCCTGCAGTTCCACGATAAATTTGTCCACCACCAGTTGGATGATTTCCGGCGCCAGGTGATTAAACCAAATCACGTTGTCCAGGCGGTTACGGAATTCCGGGGTAAAGATCTTCTTGATCTCGCCCATGGCGTCCGTACTGTTATCCTGCTGGATCATGCCGATGGACTGGCGCGTCGTTTCCTGCACCCCGGCATTGGTGGTCATGACCACAATCACGTTGCGGAAGTCCGCCTTACGGCCGTTGTTATCGGTCAGGGTACCGTTGTCCATCACCTGCAGCAGCAGGTTAAAGACATCCGGATGCGCCTTCTCGATTTCATCAAGCAGCAGGACAGAGTGCGGATGCTTGAGGACCGCGTCGGTCAACAGGCCGCCCTGGTCGTAGCCCACATATCCCGGAGGCGCGCCAATCAGGCGGCTGACCGTGTGGCGCTCCATATATTCGGACATATCAAAGCGCAGTAATTCAATATCCAGCGCTTTCGCCAGCTGTACCGTGACTTCGGTTTTACCCACCCCCGTCGGACCCGCGAACAGGAAGGAGCCTACCGGCTTGTGATCTTGGCCCAGTCCGGCGCGGCTCATCTTGATCGCCTCGGTGAGCGCCTCGATGGCCTTATCCTGTCCGAACACCAGCATTTTCAGGCGTTCGTTCAGATGCTTCAGCACATCGCGATCGCTGGACGACACGGTTTTTTCCGGGATACGCGCGATCCTGGCCACCACCGATTCGATGTCGGCCACGTTAACGGTCTTCTTGCGTTTGCTCACCGGCATCAGGCGGCTGCGGGCGCCGGCTTCGTCGATAACGTCAATCGCCTTGTCGGGCAGGTGGCGATCGTTAATATATTTTACCGCCAGTTCAACCGCCGCGCGCACCGCCTTGGCGGTGTAACGCACGTCATGGTGGGCTTCATATTTGGGTTTGAGGCCGGTCAAAATCTGCACCGTTTCTTCCACCGACGGCTCGGTAATATCAATTTTCTGGAAACGACGCGCCAGCGCGCGATCCTTTTCAAAAATATTACTGAATTCCTGGTACGTCGTGGAACCCATCACCCGGATCTTGCCGCTTGAGAGCAGCGGTTTAATCAGGTTAGCCGCATCGACCTGCCCGCCGGAGGCGGCGCCGGCACCGATGATGGTGTGGATTTCATCGATAAACAGGATACTGTTCTTATCCGACTCGAGCTGCTTGAGCAGCGCTTTGAAACGCTTCTCGAAGTCACCGCGGTATTTGGTGCCGGCCAGCAGCGACCCGATATCCAGGGAATAAATGGTGCAATCCGCGATAACTTCCGGCACGTCGCCCTGCACGATACGCCAGGCCAGCCCTTCGGCAATGGCCGTTTTACCGACGCCGGACTCACCCACCAGCAGCGGATTGTTTTTACGGCGACGGCATAATACCTGCACGGTACGTTCCAGCTCCCGCTCACGGCCAATCAGGGGATCGATCCCACCCACACGGGCGAGTTGGTTAAGATTGGTAGTGAAGTTTTCCATACGCTCCTCCCCGCCTGCCTGCTCTTCGTTAACCGGATTTTCAGGGCCGGGTGCCTGCGTTTCATCTTTACGGGTACCGTGGGAGATGAAGTTCACTACGTCAAGCCGGCTGACATCATGCTTACGCAGCAGATAAGCCGCCTGCGACTCCTGTTCGCTAAAGATGGCGACCAGGACGTTGGCTCCCGAGACTTCGCTGCGCCCGGAGGACTGGACGTGGAATACCGCGCGCTGCAATACGCGCTGGAAACTGAGCGTGGGCTGCGTATCGCGCTCTTCATCACTGGTCGGTAAGGTAGGTGTGGTCTGTTCGATGAATGCTTCGAGCTCCTGGCGTAACGCCACCAGGTCGACCGTGCACGCCTCAAGCGCTTCCCGCGCCGAAGGGTTGCTGAGCAGCGCCAGCAGCAAATGTTCCACGGTCATAAACTCATGCCGGTGCTCACGCGCTCTGGCGAAAGCCATATTTAAACTGAGTTCCAGTTCTTGATTGAGCATTGGCACCTCCCCAAATTGATTGCCCGTTCAGGCCTTTTCCAGCGTACAAAGCAACGGATGCTCATTTTCGCGGGCATAACGATTAACATGGGCGGCCTTGGTTTCAGCGACTTCGGCGGTATAGACTCCGCAGATAGCCTTGCCCTGATAATGAACCGTAAGCATCAGTTGCGTTGCACGTTCAACATCATAAGAAAAGAACTTTTGCAGCACGTCAATGACAAATTCCATCGGAGTGTAGTCATCATTGATAAGTATAACTTTATACATTGATGGGGGTTTTACCGCATCTTTCAATAGGTCCTCGGCAAAATTCTGCTCGCCCGGCCTTTCACTTGTGTTGCCCATCGTCTTTCCGTCGGTACGTTTCTCTTTCTTGATATATCGTTGCGACCGCTTGGCTCCCGGTGGCGCAACCCCATCATGATAATCAGTCTACCATTAGATGTTCAAAACCGCTGCCTGCTATAACCTATAATAATAATAGGAGTTTGATCGCAGCCGGCACCTTGAGATTTTGTCAAAAAAGCGTCAATAGCGTTACCTGCTTCAAAGTTTAGAAATGTCATCCGCCAACTCCTCCAGCATCCTCTTGACCTGCGCTTGCTATCCTCTAGAGTGTACTTGCGTAAGCCGCTGCTGTTTTGACCAATCAGGCTTACGACGTCAACAATCCTCATCACATATAAGATTCGGTTGCGAGGGATGTAGAAGCATGGAGACGGGTAAAGTTAAATGGTTCAATAACGCCAAAGGTTTTGGGTTTATCTGTCCTGAAAGCGGCGGCGAGGATATATTTGCGCATTACTCAACAATCCAAATGGACGGTTATCGCACGCTCAAAGCCGGGCAAATTGTCAGATTCGATGTTCATCAAGGTCCCAAGGGGAACCACGCGAGTCTGATTGTGCCTGTTGAAACCGAGACTGTTGCCTGATGACTCGCCTCGCGATTAATGCCTAATGATGCTAGTGAAATGCCAGTGAATTGCTGGCATTTTTTTCTGCCGCCGGTCCCTGCATACTCAAGGTATAACATTTTTCTTTTAAGACGCAAGCATAATTATACGCGCGGCAATCACTATCTTGCTTACTTGTTTACCCATGCCTGGCCGTTGCCCCCGAGCGGGCTTGCCAGCGGTTGAGGCCGCGCAAAACGATCCTCGCTACCGCTAATATAAACCAACAGTAAACATCTTATTATCTCTGGTTTATCCCGAATTTATATTGAACTGCTGTTTAACTACACCTTGGTGAAATAGATTTTTGTCTAAACCAAGGCATATTGACATGTCACAGCTTGCATCCAGTCTGGAAAAACCGGATTCGTTAACCGGTTGGCAATTGGCGCTCGCCCTGTTTCGCGGCAGGCTGATGCCGGGAATGGCATGGCAACGCGCGTTCTATCGCTGCAAGTTTATGCTCCGTTATTGCTGCACCTTGCGCTACTCCGCTCCCTGGCTGGAGCATCTGGCCCATTCCCCGCTGCTGCCGCAAATGCTGGCTTCTCAGCCCGGCCTGCCGTGCAAGCTGCATCGCCCCTACCTGGCGGCCAACATGAACCATCGGCAGCAGCTCGCGGCCCTGATGTATCACTACGATTATATCCAGAAATATTTCCCCAAGCCGCTGCTCAACGGACACCTGGCGCGCGCGGGTTTTACCCTCGCGGAGCTCGACGCCAGGAACGGCCAGCGTTTTTATCTGCGCCTCGACTCGCTGGACAACCTGAACCGCGAAGGCGAGACCACCGTGCTGTTTACCGACGATCGGGGCCTGATGCTGGCCGAAATGACCTTTGCCATCACCCCGGAACAGGGGGCTACCCTGTTTATCGGCGGCCTGCAGGGCGCCACGCGGCAGGTGCCCCATGAGTCGATACACCTGGCCACCAAGTCCTGCCACGGCCTGTTCCCTAAACGGCTGGTGCTCGAGGCGGTCATGCTGCTGGCGGCAAACCTGGGCATCCCCCGGATCCTCGCCGTCGGCAACCGTACCCATATGTACCAGGGGCGGCGCTATTTTTATAAAAATAAGCGGTTCCTGCATGCGGATTACGATAGCTTCTGGTTATCGCTGAACGGCCAATGCCAGGAACAGGGCTATTTCCAACTGCCTTTAAGCATTCCCCGTAAGCCCATTGAGACATTGCCCAGTAAAAAACGCGCCGAATACCGCCGCCGCTATGACGTACTGGATCAGCTTACCCGGCAAATAAACGCGCATTTCGGCCAGGCATAACCGCCGTTTCCGCCCACAGGTCGATACCGGGGGAAATTAACGTCTTGAACGTCAACAAAAAAGGAGTACAGGCATAAACCGGGATACGTTCACGCCGGCTTTACAGGAATCCCGGTTTTCGTTAGTTTAAGGCAGCTTTTTTACGCCCTGCAAAAGGATGTGTCCTCGTTATGTATTCCGGCCTGTTAATTATCCTCATCCCTCTGGTGCTGGGCTATGCCTTGCCGCCTCTGCGCCAGGGCGTAATGCGGGCGGTCAATCGCCTGCTAAGCGCCATGGTTTATATCATCCTGTTCTTCATGGGCATCAGCCTGGCATTCCTGGATAATCTGACCGCCAATCTGCTGTTGATTGCCTGGTACGCCGGCGTCAGCGCCGTTTGCATCCTGACGGTCAACGGCATCGCGCTGTGGTGGCTGGAAAAACGTTGCCCCTGGCCGGCACCGACCCATCAGGACGCGCTCCCTTCCCGGCTGCGCATGGCCATGGATTCTTTTAAGCTCTGCCTGGTGGTGGTCGCCGGGTTCCTTATCGGCCTGACGCAGTGGCACTGGCTTAGCGTCGCCTCGCGAGCCAGCGAATTCGCCCTGATCCTGCTGCTGCTGCTGGTGGGCATCCAGCTGCGCAACGGCGGCATGACGCTGCGGCAAATTATCCTGAACCGGCGCGGCACCATCATCGCGCTGGTGGTGGCGGCCAGCGCGCTGATGGGCGGCGCGGTTACGGCACTCATCCTGGGATTGCCAATCGCTACCGGCCTGGCCATGGCGTCGGCGTTCGGCTGGTACTCGCTGTCGGGTATTCTAATGACCGACGCGTTTGGACCGGTGGTGGGCAGCGCCGCCTTCTTTAACGATTTGGTGCGCGAACTGCTGGCCATCATGCTGATCCCGGGACTCATGCGCCGCAGCCGCAGCGTCGCCCTGGGATTGTGCGGCGCCACGTCGATGGATTTCACCTTGCCGGTACTGCAACGCAGCGGCGGCCTGGAGGTGGTGCCGGCGGCCATTGTCCACGGCTTTTTACTGAGCCTGCTGGCGCCAATCCTTATCGCGCTGTTTTCAGCCTGACGCTCCAGGCACTGCCAATCCCCGTTCAAAAGGACTAAGCTTTACCGGCATGGGAACTTTTTATCTTAGTCCTGACTCATTTTAAGGGGGAAAGCCATGAAACAAACCGTTGCGTCATCGATTGCCAAAACCCTTGAGCAAGCCGGCGTCAAGCGTATCTGGGGGGTCACCGGCGACTCTCTCAACGGCTTAAGCGACAGCCTCAATCGCATGGGCACCATTCAATGGATGGGCACCCGCCATGAAGAGGTGGCCGCTTTCGCCGCGGGCGCGGAAGCCCATGTTACCGGGCAGCTGGCGGTTTGCGCCGGTTCCTGCGGGCCGGGCAACCTGCATTTGATCAACGGTTTATATGACTGCCATCGCAACCAGGTGCCGGTGCTGGCCATCGCCGCCCATATTCCCTCCAGCGAAATCGGCAGCGGCTACTTCCAGGAAACCCACCCCGAGGAGCTGTTCCGCGAGTGCAGCCACTATTGCGAACTGATATCCAATCCGGAACAGCTTCCACAGGTGCTGGGCATCGCCATGCGCAAGGCCATCCTCAACCGCGGCGTCTCGGTGATTGTATTGCCCGGCGACGTGGCGCTGAAACCGGCGCCGGAAGACGATAAGCCGGTCTGGTATACCCCACAGCCGTCCTTAAGCGTACCGCCGGTGGGAGAATTGGAAAAGCTGGCCGCGGTGCTGGACCAGGCGGAAAACATCACCCTGATGTGCGGCTGCGGCTGTGCCGACGCCCATGACGAGGTGGTCGAGCTGGCCGGGCTGCTGAAGGCGCCGATCGTCCATGCGCTCAGGGGTAAGGAGCATCTGGAGTGGGACAATCCCTACGACGTCGGCATGACCGGCCTGATTGGCTTCTCCTCCGGCTATCATGCCATGATGAACGCCGACACGCTGGTCCTGCTGGGGACCCGTTTCCCCTACCGCGCCTTTTATCCCACCAACGCCAATATTATCCAGATTGATATCGACCCGGGCAGCCTTGGCGCCCATTGCGCGGTAAATATGGCGCTGGTGGGCGATGTTAAGTCCACCCTGGCGGTCCTGTTGCCGCGTCTCAAGGAAAAAACCGGCCGCCATCATCTCGATCAGGCGCTGGAGCACTATCACGAGACGCGGCGTGATCTCGACGCGCTGGCCAAACCCAACGACAACCAGCCCATTCACCCACAGTACGTGGCACAGCAGGTAAGCCGCCAGGCGGCTCGCGACGCCATTTTCACCTGCGATGTGGGCACGCCTACCGTATGGGCTGCCCGCTACCTGGAAATGAACGGCCAACGTCGTCTTATCGGATCGTTTAACCATGGCTCCATGGCTAACGCCATGCCCCAGGCCTTGGGCGCGCAGGCGGCGTATCCAAAGCGCCAGGTAGTCGCCCTGTGCGGCGACGGCGGTTTCACCATGCTGATGGGCGATTTTTTATCCATGGCGCAAATGAAATTGCCGGTCAAGATCGTGATTTTTAACAATAGCGTGCTAGGTTTCGTGGCGATGGAAATGAAGGCCGGCGGCTACCTGACCGACGGCACCGACCTGCAAAATCCTGATTTTGCCGCTATTGCCCGCGCCGCCGGCATCAAAGGCATCCGTGTGGAGAAATCCACCGATCTGAACGCCGCGCTGGAAGACGCTTTTGCCACCGATGGGCCGGTGGTGGTGGATGTCATCACCGCCAAGGAAGAGCTGGCCATGCCGCCGCAGATTAAATTCGAGCAGGCGAAAGGCTTTAGCCTGTATATGCTGCGGGCCATTATCAACGGCCGCGGCGATGAAGTGGTAGAGTTGGCAAAAACCAACTGGCTGCGCTAAGGCCCGGCATTTTCCGCCCGTATCGGGAACACCTGCGCCGGGCGGCGCAGGTCCTTTAACGCCCGTATCTAGAACGTAACGGAGTGAGCATGATTGATCTACGCAGTGATACCGTGACCTTGCCAAGCGACGCCATGCGCCGGCTGATGGCGCAAGCCGAGGTCGGCGATGATGTTTATGGCGATGATCCCACCGTGGCGGCGCTGGAAGCAGATGGCGCACGGCTCAGCGCGAAAGATGCGGCGCTGTTTTTCCCCAGCGGCACCCAGGCCAACCTGGTGGCCTTGCTGGCCCACTGCCAGCGTGGGGAAGAGTATATCGTCGGCCAGCAGGCGCATAATTACCGCTTCGAGGCCGGCGGCGCCGCGGTGCTGGGCAGCATCCAGCCACAGCCGCTGGACGCCGATGCCGACGGCACCCTGCCGCTGGATAAAGTGGCGGCGGCCATCAAGCCGGATGACTTCCATTTTGCCCGCACCCGGCTGTTAAGCCTGGAAAATACCCATAACGGCAAAGTGCTGCCGCAGGAATATCTGCGCAAGGCCTGGCAGTTCACCCGCGACCATCACCTGGCGCTGCATATCGACGGCGCGCGCATTTTTAACGCGGTGGCGGCACTGCAAATTCCGCTGAGCGACATTACGCAATACTGCGATACCCTGACCATCTGTTTGTCAAAAGGGCTGGGAGCGCCGGTGGGTTCGCTATTGTGCGGCAACGCGGACTATATCCTGCAAGCCAGGCGCTGGCGCAAAATGGTGGGCGGCGGTATGCGCCAGTCCGGCATCCTGGCGGCCGCCGGCCGCTATGCGCTGGAGCATAACGTACAGCGGCTGCGTGATGATCATGACAACGCCCAATGGCTGGAGCAACGGTTATCCGCGCTGGGGGTCGAGATCATGGCCCCGGGCGCGCAGACCAATATGCTGTTTATCCGCCAACCGGCGGAATTAGCCGCCAAGCTCGGTCCCTGGATGAAACGGCATGACATTGTGATTGCCGCCGGCGCGGTGACCCGTCTGGTCACCCATTTAAATGTCAGTCGCGCGGACCTGGAAAAAGTGGTGAGCTGCTGGCAAGCCTTCCTGCAGCATCATGCTCAATTATCCGGCGCCCCGCTCACCGGCGTGTATTTCCAGTAACGCATCCAGGATAGCCTCGGTTTCCGCGTCCGCCAGGCCGCGGAAATCATGAGGCCGAAAATGCATTTGGAACGCCGCCAGCGCTTTTTGCTGTAACGCCGCCGGCATCTGCGGCGACACATCGTAACCGTAATCCGCCATCCGCGTCATAATGCCCGCCATGGCCACCGGGGAGCAGGGGTCGCGCCCGCCAAGGTAATAGCCTACCCGCTGTTTATCCGGCCAGACGCCGACACCGGCCGCCGCCAATTGTTGCCAGGGGAATAACGGACCGGGGTCCTGTTTGCGTCGCCAGGCGATATCGCTGTGCCCCACCACGTTGCCCGGCTGGAGATGATAACGGCGGATAATGTCCCGGCTCAGGGCGATGACCAGGGCTATCTGTCCGGACGGATAAGGCGTCGCGCGATATCCCGTCAGGGTACGGTAGTAACCCTGGTTTTCTATTTCAATACCGACGGACGTATCGTTGAGATGCGTGCGTCCGCGCCAAAAGCTCTCGCCCGCATGCCAGGCGCGGCGGGATTCGTCGACCAATTGCAGCGCCGTGGGCATCTCCCGGCCATCGGCTGATTGCGCCGGAATTAAATAATGGGCGCTGACCTGTTCGGCGGTTAGGGTGGTCAGCGACGAGGCGAAATCTTCGGCGGTATAATGAATCACTAAAAACTGCACCCGTTCATCGGCGCCGCTCGCCCGGCGGGAACTGTCGATACGGTAAGCCGCCTGCGCGTCCGGTGGTTTTACCGCCTGCCGGCCGGCACAACTTACACATAACAGGCCCATCAACCACCATGACGCCCTTGCCGTCATTTTGCCGGCCGAATATCCCGGCATCCCGCTGCCCATAATTCCATCGCTTATTGGAGGTTTCACCCTATAATGCCTGTAATAGCATGCGTGGGCAATGCAGCCTGATGAAGCCGGATGTTAATCATCGATTATCCACCCGCGCCAGTTTTTTTGCCGCAACAACGGACAGGCGCCATCAGGCAGGTGATCCTGTTTATGATTTGATTAAACGCCGTGCATGATAATAGCGCCCCTTACCCATAAGGAAGGCTTTAGCATGTTTAAAAATATTGATATTTCATTAAGAACGACCATGGCCTACGGGATTATATCCTTTCATCCCACTATTTCCGGCGGCATGTCTTACCGCCGTTTTTTTGATAAAATAACGGCGGTAAGTGATGCCGGCGTCAAATTGGGAAACACTTCAAAAAATTATAATTACGATCTCACAGAAAATCCAGATCGCGTGGCGGGTCCCTTTACCTCAGCGCCAGGCCTTGCCCATAATGAAAAACGGTCATTATTAAAAAAATGCATGGGCCGCATGGCCGATAATTATCGCCAGGTGAGAAATAGCATCACTGAAGTTTTCTCCCCGCTGTTGCCGGAAAATAGTTTTGCGGATTACCAGAAAACGCTTAGCGCGGCGCAGAACCGGCGTTCTAAACTTACCATTGCCGTCAATGACTTCCATATCAGGAAAGTGCATGAAGACCTGTTAAATAAGCATCTCAAGACCATAAAAAATGACGAGAAGGCATTCAACGAGTGGAAACGCCAGGAATCAAGAACCTACATTGGCGCATTAATCAATAAAAGAATTGATGATTTCATAAATCAACCGCAAGGAGTTAAAATATTCAAGATATATTCTGAGAATTGCAAACCCACCTTAACCAAGGATGGGCCTAAAGAGATATGGAGCAATGAAATATATAAAATCCTTGGATTAGACAGCCGGGCGGAGCATAAAAACGACATACATATTCTGGCCAACCCTACGATTTACAAAGCCGTTTTTGAGTACTTTTACCATCCAGGCATGGACAGCACCCATCCTAAAAGGGTCAATGATAAAATATATATCTGGCAGGCGAGCAATAAGGTCTACAGCAGGATATTTAAAGATATGCCCTCGCCCGAAAGAATCCTTGAGGAAAGCGATAAGTATTTGCAGGCCCTGGATAAATCTTTTTTATCGGCGCCAGGGAAACCCGGCTTGCCGGGACATGGGCAATCCGGTTTGCCAAAACTGGAGAAACCTACTGCGCGCGCGGACAACAGCCCCGGCCGGGAATCGGGCAATAAGGCGCGTCGCCGGTTCCTCGACGCCATGCTCCGATAAACCGGTCCATGGGCTGTCCAGGGGCAGTTACTCCCATGGCGCATCACCATGGGAAACGCGTTCTGCCATATTTGATCATCGGGGCTGTAGCCAAACGTGCCAACTATGACACAACCATATGATTTTTAACTATACTCGATGATACTGACTGACCGCCAACTTCTCTTATGAAGGTAAATAATGAAAAATAAGCTTTATGCCCTATTGCCGCTGGCCCTGTTAATCGGCGCCTGTACCCGGGTAGAACCGGCGTTCAAGGATATTGGCACGCGCAGCGCTCCCTGCGTCGACGGTGGACCGGACCAGGTGGCCCAGGCATTCTACAATCTGCGTCTGGCGCAACCTGTGCAGGGAAAACCAAGCCCCGCGCAGCTGGCGCAATACCGGCCCTATCTCAGCGAACGGCTGTTCCAGGTGCTGACCGCCGACCGCAAGGCACAGGCCAAACTGACCGCCCTGCCGGCCGGGGATATCTTCAGCAGCAAGGCCGAAGGCCCGACCTCGGCCGACGTCAGCAGCGCATCGCGCATCCTGAATACCGATGCGAAAAATATTCCGCTGCGCGTCGACCTGTCGCGCAGCCAGGGCGACGACGGCCAGGCCGCGCATTGGCAGGATGAAGTGCTGATGATCCGCGAAGGCGCCTGCTGGGTACTGGACGACGTGCGCTACCTGGGCAGGGCCTCCCCCGCCCCGGCCGGCACCCTGCGCCAGACGCTGGAAGAACGCTAGCAACCCGCCGGCAGCAGGACCGGCTGCCGGCAACAACACCGGGCGCTATGTCCACGGCCTGTTTAGGTGAATATTCAGCACATCGCGGCGATTGGGCCTTGAGCAATGACGTTTTGTGCTGTTCATGATATCATTACCCCCCTAAATGTAAATTTTAATCACGGCAGATTGCATCGACCGGCTGTCGACGTTAACATCTGCCGCCTTAATGGTTATTCAGTTTCTTCGCATGAGTATTCAACTAAACCGCATTGACTGTTTTTATGGCGCCAACCAGGCGCTGTTCGATATCACCCTTGACTGCCCGGCGGGTGAAACGCTGGTGCTGCTCGGCCCAAGCGGCGCGGGTAAAAGTTCATTACTGCGGGTACTCAACCTGTTGGAGATGCCGCGCGCCGGTCGATTGACCATCGCCGGCAACCAGTTTGATTTTAAACAGGCGCCGGGCGAAAAAGCCATCCGGGAACTGCGCCAGAACGTCGGCATGGTATTCCAGCAATATAATCTCTGGCCGCATTTAACCGTGCGCCAGAATTTGATCGAGGCGCCCTGCCGGGTGCTGGCCCTGTCGCGCACGCTGGCCAATGCCCGGGCGGATAAACTGCTCGATCGCCTGCGTTTAACCGATTTCGCCGATCGTTTCCCTCTGCATCTGTCCGGCGGGCAGCAGCAGCGGGTAGCGATAGCGCGGGCGCTGATGATGGAGCCGCAGGTCTTGTTATTTGATGAGCCGACCGCAGCGTTGGACCCGGAAATTACCGCACAAATCGTCAGCATCATCCGCGAGCTGGCCGAAACCGGCATCACGCAGGTGATCGTGACGCACGAAGTTGAGGTAGCGCGCAAGACTGCCAGTCGCATTGTGTATATGGAAAACGGTCACATTGTGGAACAAGGCGATGCGTCGCATTTCGCCAAGCCCCGCACCGAGGCATTTGCTCACTATTTGTCGCATTAATTAATTGTGGATTAAAAAAAATGAAAAAACTGATATTAGCCGCAGTGCTGGCCGGGATGACGGCTTCCGCCGGCGCGGCCGGGACTATTCGCTTCGCCACCGAGGCATCCTACCCTCCGTTTGAATTTGTCGATGCCGATAACAAAATCCAGGGTTTTGATATCGATCTGGCCAACGCGCTGTGCAAACAAATGCAGGCGGAATGCACCTTCACCAACCAGGCCTTCGACAGCCTGATCCCAAGCCTCAAGTTCCGCCGTTTCGACGCGGTTGTCTCCGGTATGGATATTACCCCGGAACGTTTGCAGCAGGTGACCTTTAGCCAGCCGTATTATGAAAACTCCGCTATTTTCGTGGCGCAAAAAGGTAAATTCACCGATCTTGCCGGCCTGAAGGACAAACGTGTCGGCATGCAAAACGGATCGACGCACCAGAAATTCCTGCTGGATAAACATCCGGAAATCACCGCCGTGCCTTACGATAGCTACCAGAATGCCATTCTGGATCTGAAAAACGGCCGTCTGGACGCCGTCTTCGGCGACACCGCCGTGGTCAATGAATGGCTGAAGAAAGACGCCGACCTGGCCACCGTGGGCGATAAGATCGCCGATAAAGCCTATTTCGGCACCGGGCTGGGCATCGCCATGCGGCTGAATAATAACGAACTGCGCGAGCGGTTCAATACCGCGTTGGATAAAGTCAAACAAGACGGCACCTACCAGGCTATCTTCCAGAAATGGTTTAAGCAGTAATCGCGCCCTCCATGAATCAATTTCAACCTATAGCCAGCGCCGCCGGGACCACCGTCGGGCTGGCGTTATGCGCGCTGGTGGCCGGCCTGTTCCTGGCCATGTGTTTTGCCGGCTGGGAATCCTCCCGCTGGAAGTGGCTGGGGCTGCTCGGCACCGGCGTGGTGACGCTATTGCGCGGCCTGCCGGAAATACTGGTGGTGCTGTTTATTTATTTCGGCGCATCACAGCTGCTGGTTTCGCTTGCCGACGGCTTTAGCCTCGATCTTTACCTGGTGCGCATCCCGGTGCGCCTGCCGGTCGATAATTTTAACATCAGTCCTTTTGTCTGCGGCGTCATTGCCCTGGCATTGCTCTACGCCGCCTATGCGTCGCAAACGCTGCGCGGCGCGCTGAAAGCCATCCCGCAGGGGCAGTGGGAGTCAGGCCAGGCGCTGGGCATGAAAAAAAGCACGGTTTTTTTCCGCCTGGTGATGCCGCAGATGTGGCGCCACGCGTTGCCCGGCCTGGGTAACCAATGGCTGGTGCTATTAAAGGACACCGCGCTGGTCTCATTGATAAGCGTTAATGATTTAATGCTGCAAACCAAAAGCATTGTCAGTTTTACCCAGCAGCCGTTTACCTGGTATCTGATAGCCGCGGCGGTATATCTGGTCATCACCCTGCTCAGCCAGGTCATCCTGCGGATGTTCGAACGTCGTTCCACCCGCTTTGAAACGGGGGCGTCCTGATGCTGGCCTACCTGCCCGAACTGCTCAAGGGGCTGCCCACCAGCCTGACGCTGACGCTGTGCGCCATCTGGATAGCCCTGCTGCTGGCGCTGTTGTTTACCCTGGTGATCAGCCTGAAAACGCCGATCCTGACGCCGCTGATCAAAATCTACATCACCCTGTTTACCGGCACGCCGCTGCTGGTGCAGATTTTTTTGATTTATTACGGGCCGGGACAATTTGCCGCCCTGCGCGCCATTCCGTGGTTATGGGCGCTGGTCTCGCAGCCCTGGCTGTGCGCCATGGTGGCGCTGGCGCTCAACAGCGCCGCCTACAGCACCCAGCTGTTCACCGGCGCCATGCGCGCCATCCCCGCCGGACAATGGCAGTCCTGCGCGGCGCTCGGCATGTCGCGCCTGCAATCCCTGCGCATATTGATGCCGTTCGCCATCAAGCGGGCGCTGTCGTCCTACTCCAACGAAGTGGTGCTGGTATTCAAAAGCACCTCGCTGGCCTACACCATTACCCTGATGGATATCATGGGGCACGGGCAGCTCATGTATGGCCGCACCTATGATGTGATGGTGTTTGGCGCCGCGGGCATTATCTATCTGTGCGTCAACGGCGTGCTGACCCTGCTGATGCGGTTGATCGAACACCGGGCGCTGCGATTCGAACGACGCGGCTAAGCGCGTTTAAGCAATACCAGCGTTTCATAATGGGCGGTGTGCGCAAACATATCAAACAGCTGCGCCTTGACGATGCGATACGCCGGCAAGGTTAGCAGGTCCCTGGCCAGGCTTTCCGCCTGGCAGCTGGAGTAGAGAATATAGGGCGGCGCCATGCCGTCCAGGTAGTCGCATAACTCCGCTCCGATGCCGCGCCGGGGGGGATTGACCAGCACCAGGTCGGGCACGTCGTCGCGCGAGCGCGCGAACCGGGTGGAATCCAGCGCCTGGAACGCCACCTGGCCCAACCCCATCAGCTGTGCCGACTGCCGCGCGCTGGCGATGGCCTCGGCGCTGATTTCAATACCGGTCAGGCGAATATCCGGACCCGCGCAGTGCAAACCAAAGCCCCCCACCCCGCAAAACAGATCCCACAGGCTGGTTATGGCCAACTCGCCCACCCACCGGCGGGCGGTGGCGTACAGGCGGGCGGCGATCGCCGGATTGGTCTGGAAAAAGCCGCGCGGACGGATAAACAGCGGCACATCGTTAAGCCGTTCCGCCAGCGCGGTTTCATCGGTCAGGATAATTTCGGTGTCGCCTTCCAGTATGGCCATATGCACCGGCTGGAGATTTACCGATATCACCCGCAGCTGGGGCAATCGCGCCCGCAGCCAGGGCAGCTGGGCGCGCAGCGCGGCCAGCTTGGTGTCCGAGCGCAGCACGAAGCGCAGCATCATCGCGCCGTTGTGGTGGCTTTCCGTCAGCAGCAGGAATTTTAACTCGCCCCGCCGGCGCGCCACGTTATAAGGCGTCAGGCCGGCACGGGCGATAAACACCTTAAGCACGTCGAATACCGCGCCGAAAGTCGGGGGATAAAGCGGACAGGCGCACAGGTCCAGCGGTTGCCCGTTGCGCGCCACAATCCCCAGCAGCGGCCGCTCGACGCTGCCGCTGACCACCATTTTGGCTTTATTGCGAAACGCCGTTTCCAATGAGGCGACGGGCGCCAGCCATTGTTCCACCGGCATTGCGGACAATAACCCGGCAAGCGCAGCCTGTTTGTCCGCCAGCTGTCGCGGATAGGGCTTATCCAGCCATTGGCAGGAATGGCAACGATCGGCGCTGAAAAGTTCGCAATACATATAATTGTGGCCGGTTAAACGGGCGCGCATTGTACCATCGGTCGCGGTTAAAAATCACCGGCCGCGTAGAAAAAACCGCCGGCTGGAGAGTGGCGCAAACAGCAGCAGCACGATCAGGATATCCGGCAGTTTATGCATCAACAGCTCGCTGGAAATCTCCATCGCGCTATCGCCCGACAGGGCGAACATTTCAGGGTAAAAACCGTTCCAGGTGGCCAGGAATAAATAACCGGCGCTGAGGACCTGGCATGCGACGAAGCACCAGCGTGCCCAGGCATACCCGCGCATTACCGCGAAACCGCAGCGTAATTCCGCAAACAGCACCGCCAGGCTTGCCAGGAACAGCAGCGTCAAATCCCATGAGCGGCTGCTGGTATCAATAAAACTGCGTAGTCCTTCCACTCCCAGGTTATTGGTTAACATCAGCATGCCCATGCAGCGGGTGGCGATGATGGCGATACCGGCAATCAGCACCGCCACCGGCGTGTTGCCGCGCCAGCGCGCCCGTTCCGCCGCGATTCGCTTCAGCAGGCGCAAAGGCATTCGGTCCGTATTGACGCCCCTCAGGATATCCGACATGGCCTTTCTCCTTGTTATCACGCCGCGTTAAACGGCGACGCACGGATAAAGACTAGCAGTTATCGGCGCAATCAGCCACGGGCCGCCCGCTGACGGTCCCGCTGGCGCTGTTTTTCGCCGCGGGCCATCAGCCACCAGGCGATCAGGCCGATAAAACCCACCACCCCCAGGATAATGGTGGCCAGGGCATTGATCTCCGGATTTACCCCCATCCGCACGCTTGAGAACACCAGCATCGGCAAGGTGGTGGATCCCGGCCCCGCGACAAAACTGGCAATCACCAAATCGTCCAGCGACAGGGTAAAAGCCAGCAGCCAGCCGGACACAATCGCCGGCGCGATCATCGGCAGGGTGATAATAAAAAACACCTTAATGGGCGTGGCGCCGAGATCCAGAGCGGCTTCCTCGATGGATTCATCCAGCTCGCGCAGCCTGGAATTCACCACCACCGCCACGTAGGCGGTACAAAACGTCACGTGCGCCAGCCAGATGGTAAACATACCGCGCTCCGCCGGCCAACCGATGGCGTGGCCCATGGCCACGAACAGCAGCAGCAGCGACAGGCCGGTGATCACATCCGGCATCACCAGCGGTGCGGTCAGCATAAAGGCAAAGCCGTTTGAGCCGCGAAACCGGCCGAAACGCACGATCACCACCGCCGCCAGGGTACCGAGGATCACCGCCATGGTGGCGGTGGCGGCCGCCAGCGTCAGGCTTAAGGACACGGCGCCAAGCATCGCCTGGTCATTGATCAGCACCCCGTACCACTGCGTCGACCATCCGGCCCACACCGTCACCAGTTTCGAGCTGTTGAACGAATAGATGACCAGCATCAGCATCGGCGCGTACAAAAAGGTAAAACCGGCAATCAAAATCGCGATGCGCCAGGGAGAGCGCACGACAGGTAACGTATTCATGCCCGATCCCCCAGGGTTTTGTTCTGATGTTTATGGAACCACATGATCGGCACGATCAGCAGCAGCAGCATGATGACCGCTACCGCCGACGCCACCGGCCAATCACGGTTATTGAAAAATTCCTGCCATAAGATCCGCCCGATCATAATGCTGTCGGGGCCGCCAAGCAGTTCCGGGATCACGTACTCGCCCACCGCCGGGATAAACACCAGCATCGAGCCGGCGATAATGCCGCCTTTGGTCAAGGGAACGATCACCTGGAAAAAAGTTTTCAGCGGGCGGGCGCCGAGATCCAGCGACGCCTCCACCAGCGAATAATCCAGCCGGGTCAGCGCGGTGTAAATCGGCAGGATCATAAACGGCAGATAGGCATATACCACGCCGATATACACCGCCAGGTTGGTATGCAGGATAACCAAAGGCCGATCGATAACGCCGAGCCAGAGCAGGACATTATTAAGAATACCGTTATTTTTCAGGATCCCCATCCAGGCGTAGACCCGAATCAAAAATGAGGTCCAGGACGGCAGGATCACCAGCAACAGCAGGATATTGCGCGTCGAGGACTTGCTGTGCGCCACCGCCCAGGCCATCGGGTAACCGATCAGCAGGCAGAAAAAGGTCGAGATCGCCGCCACCTGCAGTGATTGCAAATAGGCCTCGATATACAACGGATCGTCCAGCAGCTGCGAAAAGTTGGCCAGGTTCAGCGAAATATCCAGCTTACCGTCCATCCAGCTGACCAGATCGGTATAAGGCGGGATTGCGCGGGCCATCTCCGCCAGGCTTATCTTGAAGACGATAAGGAACGGCAGCATAAACAGCAGCAGCAGCCACAGGTAAGGCAAAAAAATCACCGCCTTGCGGCCATGGCGCATTTGCAGCCGGGTTAGCCAGCGCGGGGTCTTGACCGGGCCGGCTGCCGGCCGGGGCGGCAATTTGTCATCAGCTACAGACATGATATTTCCTCCGCCTATACCGTCAGCACCACGCAGCTGTCCGCATCCCAACAGAGACGCACTTCATCTCCCCAGGTCGGCGTGCCTTTGCGGTAACGGTGCGCATTTTGCAACTGCGCGCTGATGGTCTGGCCGCTTTGCAGCAGCACATGGTAAATGGAGAGATCGCCGAGGTAGGCAATGTTCACCACCTCGCCGACGGCAAAGTTAAAGCCGTCCGCCGGCACCTCATCGCACAACATGATTTTTTCCGGGCGCAGCGCCACATGCACCGGCACGCCGTCGACCACCGAGACATCGGAGTTCACCTGCAGCGGGTGCAGCAGGCCGGGACTTTGGATAATCAGCGCGTCATCGTGGCGCTCCACCAGCAGGCCGTCGAACATATTCACCGAGCCGATGAATTCGGCGCTGAAGCAGCTGTTGGGATGCTCGTAAATTTCTTCCGGCTCGCCGATTTGCACAAACTTGCCCCGATTCATAATGGCGATGCGTCCGGCCATGGTCATGGCTTCTTCCTGATCGTGGGTGACCATGACGCAGGTCACCCCGACGCGTTCCAGGATATCCACCACCTCGAGCTGCATGCGGTCGCGCAGCTTTTTATCCAGCGCGCCCATAGGCTCGTCGAGCAGCAGCAATTTCGGCCGTTTAGCCAGGCTGCGAGCCAGGGCGACGCGCTGGCGCTGCCCGCCGGAGAGCTGATGGGGCTTGCGGGCGGCGAACTCCTGCATATGCACCATCGCCAGCATTTCCGCCACGCGCTGCTTAATCTCGGCGCGCGGCAGTTTATCCTGCTTCAGTCCGAAGGCAATATTCTGTTCCACCGTCATATGCGGGAAAAGCGCGTAGGACTGGAACATCATATTGATGGGCCGCTGATAAGGCGGCATATGGGATAAATCCTGGCCGTCGAGCACGATTTGGCCATGGGTCGGTTGTTCAAATCCCGCCAGCATTCGTAACAGCGTGGATTTACCACAGCCGGACGCCCCCAATAAAGCGAACATTTCCCCTTTATAGATCGTCAAGCTGACATCATCGACCGCCGACTGGCCGTCGAACGTTTTGGTCAAATTGCGGATCTCCAGTAATGGCGTCACCATTTTCTGGTTTTTGGGCTGTGGGCGGGGTGTTGCTTCGTTCACTGACATCACTCTCCGGAACTGGCGAAACGGACAATCCACCCTCGGATTGCGTCTCTGAAATAGCATAACAGGCGGTATTGGACCGCCTGTTGGTTAGGATGATTTTAAGCCGGCGGCAAAAGGATTATTTGCCGCTTTTCACCTTGGTCCAGGCGCGGGTGATAACCCGGTCGATTTGAGGTGGCTGGACTTTAAGCGTGAACAGTTTGGCACGCACATCGGGCGGCGGATAAATGCCGGGATTATTACGTACCTCTTCACTGACCAGCGGCGTGGCCGCTTTATTACCGTTGGCATAAAAAATCTGGTTGCTGACCTGGGCAATAACCTGCGGATCCATCAGATAATTCAGGAACTGATAGGCCTGGTCGGTATTTTTGGCATCGGCCGGAATAGCCAACACGTCAAAAAACGCCAGTGCCCCTTCTTTGGGAATACTATAGGCAATATTGACGCCGTTCTTCGCTTCTTTAGCGCGATTTGCCGCCTGCATCACGTCGCCGGCCCAACCGATCGCCACGCAAATGTCGCCATTGGCCAAGTCGTTGATATATTGCGAAGAATGAAAATAACGGATGCTGGGACGTAATTTTAACAGCAGATCGGTGGCCGGACCGGTGTAATCGGCGGCATTGGCGCTGTTAGGATCTTTACCGAGGTAATTCAGGACGGTGGCGAAAATCTCCGCCGGCGCATCCAGGAACGAGACGCCGCAGCTTTTCAGTTTCGCCAGGTTTTCCGGTTTTAACACCAGATCCCAGCTGTTCACCGGCGCATCCTGGCCTAATATGGCTTTTACTTTATCGACGTTATAAGCAATGCCGGTAGTGGCCCACATATAAGGAACCGCATATTTGTTATCGGGATCGTGCTGGCTGATAAGTTTCAGCAGTTCCGGATCCAGGTTTTTATAATTCGGCAGTTTGCTTTTATCCAGCGGCTGGAATACCCCGGCGGTTAACTGGCGCTCAAGGAAACTGGCGGAAGGCACTACCACGTCAAAGCCGGTGCTGCCGGCCATCAGTTTACCTTCCAGCACTTCATTGGAATCGAAAACATCATAGACCACTTTGATGCCGGTTTGTTTTTCAAAATCCGGCACCGTATTCGGCGCGATATAATCCGACCAGTTATAAACATGCAGCGTTTTTTGTTCCGCGCCCGATGCGGTGACAGACGCGGCCATCAGCAAGCCGGCGACTACACCCGACAGCCATTTTTTACGTTGGGTGAACATCCGTTGCTTCCTCCAAATCCCAGTCAATAAAAGATATTTCTGTATAGCGTCGCCGGTATACAGTGCTTGAATAAGCGCAGCGGCCGTCGGCGGCACCGTTGATAACCGTCTCCCGCGGACACACCGGAGGATATAACGCTAAATAGACGGTTACTCAACGGTTCAAGCGCAGCCTCGCAAGCATAACCGCAGCGCAAGGGCTACGCCAGCGATCCGCAAAAAAAATGGCTTTAATCGATTAATTATTCACTAATTAGCTATCTAATCTGGTATGCAATGCTTAAACCACAAAGGATCTTCGCTCGAACAGGCACAACAACAGCATAAATGACGGCGGGTGCCACGTCGTGATGAGCATGGCGCCGCCCGGGGCGGGCGGCAGCCTGTCAATGGATCACCGGGAGGGTATGTTTTTGCTCGGCGGGCTGTTCTTCTCCGTCAATAAACAGTAAATCATTGGCGCGCGCTTCCAGGATCAGCATGGAGATCTGTTCTTCGGACTGCTGCATGAAATGCTTGAACTGACCGAAGGTCACCCCCACCTCGATGCACAATGCCTGGCAGGCTACCAGCTTGGGCAGGTTATCGTCCTGGATATCGATAAAAGCCTTTACCGTCAGCGAACTGGCGTTTATCTGGCTCAAATCCCCCACCAGCGCAATCAGCGCGGTCGGACGCACCTCTGCCAGGGCGGAAAACAAGATGACATTGTCAACCAGATCAACTTTAGCATCAAAGATACCGTCAAAATTTTGCATATGCGGCAGATGCAACGCCTGACAGGAGTCACACTCAAAAAACGAAAGACTGAGCTTTTCCAGCCAGCGTCTCAGGATGTCCAGATCCGGGACAACAAGTGAATCCATGAAGGCCAACCTCTAAGTGTAAAATGCGAAACGGGGCATAGCTTACGGAATAATCGGCAAAGGCGCCATGGACAAACGCAGGAAATTATTTTAACTATCGGCCGGCTTTCCGGCGCGGGCGCTCCCGCCGCTGCCCTGGCGCGGGACGGCCAATATCATCGTATTGATTTTTAATGGATAGCTGCCAGGCACGTCGCCATAGTTAAGGCTAATATCGGCCCGACCGGGCAAAATCTGAAAATATTCGTTTTGCCGGGGCAACGGTGGACTTACAGTGAATTGACCCGTTTTAACGCTTTCTGGCCGTGCTGTTCGATATATTCGATCATCATGCCGGCAATATCGATGCCGGTGGCGGTTTCCACGCCTTCCAGGCCCGGCGAGGCGTTGACCTCCATCACCAGCGGTCCGCGCTCCGCCCGCAGGATATCGACGCCGGCCACATGAAGCCCCAGGGTGGTTACCGCTTTGATGGCCACCGCCCGTTCCCGGGGCGTAATGGCGATTTTGCGCGCCGAACCGCCCCGGTGCAGATTGGAGCGAAACTCGCCCGCCCCGGCCTGGCGTTCGATAGCCGCCACCACCCGGTTTCCCACCACCAGGCAGCGGATATCGCGGCCCTCCGCCTCCTGGATATATTCCTGCACCAGGAATTGCGCTTTCAGTCCGCGAAAGGCGTCGATAACACTCTTGGCGGCCTGCTGGGTTTCCGCCAGCACCACGCCGATGCCCTGGGTGCCTTCCACCAGCTTGACCACCAGAGGCGCCCCGCCCACCATGGCAATCAGATCGCCGGTATCGTCGGGGGAATCGGCAAAACCGGTGACCGGCAGATCTATCCCTTCTTTTGCCAGCAGCTGTAATGAATGCAGCTTATCCCTGGCGCGGGTGATGGCGGACGAATCGTTCAGCGGATAGCTGCCGAGCATTTCAAACTGGCGTAATACCGCGGTGCCATAAAAGGTGATGGCGGTGCCGATACGCGGAATAACCGCATCATAATGGGACAGGCGCTTGCCGCGGTAATGGATGGAAGGCGCGTCACAGTTAATGTTCATGTAACAGGACAGCGGATCGATAACATCCACGCTATGGCGACGGGACTCGGCCGCTTCCCGCAATCGCTTGCAAGAAAACAGTGTGCCGTCCCGGGATAAAATGGCTATTTTCACGCTTTACCCTGCCTGGTCATGGTGGACCGGCTCATAATAATCCGCCCGTCGGCGCTGGTCGAGAAAAGTTTAGCGCCCGGAATGCGGATCGCGCGCGGCAAAAAAGATAGGCGGGGGGCATTGGACCGAAAGGTAATTTCTGCTTTTTTTTGACGCAGGTCACAGGCATAGTAGTCATCAACAAGAAGCGTAACAGAGTACATAAATTCGTTTCGATTCCACTTTCATGCGTTAAGGAGTGTATATGTTTGCTGTCATTTTCGGACGTCCGGGCTGTCCTTATTGTGTGCGCGCTAAAGAACTGGCTGAAAAACTGACCGCCGAACGGGACGATTTCTCCTACCGTTATGTCGATATCCATGCGGAAGGCATCTCAAAGGCCGATCTGTCTAAAACCGTTGGCAAACCCGTTGAAACCGTGCCGCAGATTTTTGTCGATCAGGTCCATATCGGCGGTTGCACGGATTTTGAAGCTTACGCTAAAGAAAACCTCAGCCTTTACCAACAGCAATAATCCGGCGGTTGTCGGTTGTCCTACCCGTCATAAGCCAGCCTGAGCTGGCTTTATTTTTGCGTCGCCGGCTACGTTAAGGCGCCGTCGTCAATGCGCCGCGCCCTTGAACATGACGCCGGCAAAATAGCATCCCAACGCCCCGCACGCGCACCAGAACACCGCGCTCAGCACATAGGCGAGCTGATACCATAAGCTGATGGACAAACCATGTCCGAGATAAAACAACAGCAGGCAGAGCGGCGAGGCGAGCAAGGCGCCGAAAATCGGCCTGATGATTTTATTCGCGTGCGTCAGCAGGCTCCCTACCAGGCCGGGCAGCAAAAACAGCAGCAGCCCCAAGGCCGCGCCGTGATTCTCCTCGTTCATCACCGCGAAGCCGCCCATCTGGCAGGCAAAGATGACGCCAAACAGTACAGCACTGCTTATGGTTCCAGCCCACTGCCGGTAAAATGCCATTTTTGCCTCCCATAATTAACGCTGTGACAAAATTCCGCGAGGAAAATCCATCATTGCCCGATGATTTACGTCATCAGGACCTCTCCATGGCCAAAAAAAATACTTACTGGAATAAAATAACGATTATTTCCCAGTGGGCATTGGGTGGAGCAACAACAGAGGCTAAGGCCATAAGCGATTCAAATCCCGGCACGGTTTCCTGCTGGCAATAGGGGTATCAACTCGGGTTATCTCCGGCCAAATATACTTTATAAACTCATAATTATCAAATAGTTGCTGGTAGCAATAAAGTTATCACCCATGAATATTAACGTGGCTAAGTTGTTAAGTATGGATGAAACTTTGTTATTAATTGTGGGATGGAAATCGCGTCCCAAAAGTCGAAAAATAAAGCCGGATTTGACTCAACCCAGTCATTAAACAGGAGTTTTTCTAGTAAAAATAATTATTCCCGCTGCGGGGGCATGGTTTAAGCCAAAAACTTAACGGAGTCGGAGCGGAGGATTTATATTGCCCGCGCGACGGCGACAATGTTCAATTTCAGTTTTTTCCTATGGTGACGGCGGTTTCGCCACGCATATAACATTAATCTTGTTCATAGGTGAAGACGCCGGAACGACCCGACACCCGGTCCGCTACCGGGCAATCATCCACGGATCGACGCCAGGCGGGGCGTCGCGCCGCCTGTTTGATAAAGCGCCGCCCGGGCGCCGCATGGCCGGAAGCCGATATAAGAAATTTTTTTGATGTTACGCAGAACTTTCCCTTATACCCGCAGTCTGAATTAGTGCCACTGCTTTTCTTTGATGTCCCCAAATTGAGGAGCCCGATCGTCCCGCCTTTTAGGTTCAAGACTTTCGGGTTTTTTATTGTCCAAAGTGTCCGGACCCGCCGCCGAAATTCCCCCTTCAACGCAGTTCAATAGCGGCCTTCCGTTACCGTTATGGCCGGTATGGGCCGATAAACCCCGCCGAAGATAAATATTGTCTGCGTCTTTAATGGACACCCTTAAACATGATCCTGCGAGTAATTATTAATTAGAATTATTATAAAATCATTAGATAAGCACTTTAGAACATAGTTTAACAATTAACCTTTCAATATAATACCCAGCCAAAATTTATACGCGCTAGCCTTTCTATATCATACCCCCCCATTACGCTACCAGTAAATGTAGCTTTTCCCGTCGCCAACACAACCTTTATTTATAACTAATAAAAATATTAATATTATTAAGATGTTAGTTATCCTTAACGTTAATGAACGATTCCAAACACTATAGCAGGACACTTTATTATTCTTATCGGCCGCAAAATACGGTCGTTGTAGTTAAATAATAGACTTGGATCAAAAAAAACAATTTAACGCATGATTATCGAGAATAAAGTCTATATTATAGCTAGCTGAACCCACCAGGCCATACTATTTTACCTATTTATCGCGTTTACAATTCCCTATTACTGCTATTGCAATAAAAGCGGCTCCCCCATGAACGCTTGGCGTTTATTTTTTATTCGTTCCGCTTTGTTTTTGGAGAAACAATGAATACGACACAAGCAACCCCGGAAACCCTGGTCGAACGGGCAACATCGTCATCATGGCGTAAATCGGATGCTGTCTGGATGATGGGGCTCTATGGCACTGCCATCGGCGCCGGAGTGCTGTTTTTACCCATCAATGCGGGCATCGGCGGCTTAGTGCCGCTATTGATTATGGCGCTGATTGCTTTTCCCATGACCTTCTTTGCCCATCGGGCCTTATGCCGCCTGGTGCTATCCGGCAACAGCGCGTGCAGGGACATCACCGATGTGGTCGAGCAACATTTTGGCCCGCGGATGGGCCAGGTGATCACCTTGCTCTATTTTTTTGCTATTTATCCCATTTTGCTGGTGTATGGCGTCGCCATCACCAATACCGTCGACAGCTTCATAACCCATCAATTACATCTCACGGCGCCGCCGCGCGCGCTGCTGGCGCTGATATTGATCCTGGGCCTGATGACCGTCATCCGCCTCGGCAAGGAAATCATCGTCAAGGTCATGAGCGTGCTGGTTTTTCCCTTTGTCGCGGTGCTGCTGTTCCTGGGCGCGTTTCTTATGCCGCACTGGAGCGCCGATATCTTCACCCGCGCCATGCCATTCAGCGGCGCCGGGCAAGGCGGATTATTAAGTACCCTGTGGCTGGCCGTTCCGGTGCTGGTGTTTTCGTTTAACCATTCACCGATTATTTCCGCGTTCGCCATGTCCAAAAAAGCGGAATATGGCGATAGGGCAGAACAGAAGTGCTCGCGCATTTTAGTCTGCAGCAATATCCTGATGGTGCTGACGGTGATGTTTTTCGTCTTCAGCTGCGTCCTGAGTCTTTCACCGGAGGATTTGGCCGCCGCAAAAGCGCAAAACATCTCGATCCTGTCATTCCTGGCCAATCACTTTAACAATCCCTTTATCGGCCTGCTGGCGCCGATTGTCGCCTTTGTGGCAATCACCAAATCCTTTCTGGGCCATTACCTGGGAGCCAGCGAAGGGCTTATCAGCCTGATGGGCAAGGCATTGCGCAAGCGCGGCAAACCCGTCCATGACGTCACGCTGGATCGGCTTTCCGGACTGTTCATGCTGGTGTCCACCTGGCTGGTGGCGACCGTTAACCCCAGTATCCTGGGTATTATCGAAATGCTGGGCGGGCCGATTATCGCCATGCTGCTGTTCCTGCTGCCTATGTACGCCATTCATAAAGTGCCGGCCATGGCCCGCTATCGCGGCGCGGCCAGCAATTATTTTGTCTGGGCGGTTGGGTTTATCGCGCTGTCGGCGATTGTGTATAAACTGCTGTGATAGTCTTTGGTATCAGTTGCTGAACGCAACGCTATGCCCCCCTATGGGAGGCATAGTTATTTATTTAAGGTAAGATGAGTTTGTTTATTTACCAAACCAGCCATGGATGGTTTGCAGGATCCAATCCCAGATATTGCGGAAAAATCCGCCTTTCTGTACTTCATCCAGCACCACCAGCGGACGTTGTTCGATAACCTTGCCGTCCAGTTGGAAGTCTATCGTCCCCACCACCTGGTGGCGAGCCAGCGGCGCCTCGAGATGAGGAGACGTGAGCGTAAACGAGGCTTTCAGGTTTTTCATCTGGCCCTTTGGCAAGGTGATCGACGCATCCCGCGCCACGCCCAAATCCACCTCGCTGCGATCGCCGAACCAGACCCGCTGGCGGGTAAAAGGTTTGCCGGCGACAATCGGCGTCACTGTTTCATAAAAACGGAATCCCCAGGTCAGGATCTTCTCACTCTCGCGAAAACGCACGCCGTCGGTCGGGGCGCCAAGCACCACCGAAATCAGCCGCATGCCGTTATCGGTTGCCGAAGCCACCAGGTTATGGCCGGCGCCGTCGGTAAAACCGGTCTTGATGCCGTCCACCGCAAGGTTACTGCTCCACAGCAGCCGGTTACGGTTCAGCTGCTTGATCTTATTATAGGTAAACTCTTTTTGTTTATGCAGGGCATACTCGTCCGGCACGTCATAAATCAGCGCCTGGCTGATGATCGCCATGTCCCGCGCGGTGCTGTACTGCCCTTCGGCATCCAGTCCGTGCACGGTAAGGAAATGGGTGTTTTTCAACCCCATGGCATCGGCATATTTGTTCATCAGGCTGACAAACGCATCCTGGCTGCCGGCCACATAATCCGCCAGGGCAATACTGGCATCGTTGCCCGACTGGATCACCACGCCGTTATTGAGATCCGCCACCGATACCTGCTCGCCGGGCTTAAGGAACATCAGCGAAGAGCCGCGCAGCACCGGATTACCGGTGGCCCAGGCGTCTTTACCGATGGTCACTTTGTCCTGTTCGGTAATTTTTTTCGCCTTCAGCGCTTGGCCAATCACATAGCTGGACATGATTTTTGTCAGGCTGGCGGGGTCCAGGCGCAGATCGGCATTCGATTCCGCCAGGACCTTGCCGCTCTGGTAATCCATCAGGATAAACGCCTTGGCGTTCACTTCCGGCGCGGGGGCGGGGGCCTCGGCCCGGACGGCGGGGATAGAGGACAGCACCAGAAGCGCGCCCAGGGTCAGGGTAGTTATTTTTTGTGGAAAAGCGTAATTCTTCATGGCGTGGCCAGAGTATCCATTCAAAAATGGTTACCGCGTTACTCACGGTAGAGGATTGAGCCTAACAACCTGAACAACGGCGTTCAGGATGCCTTAACATATTCCAACAATTTGAGTTTATTCGAAACATCCCAACTTTGCCGCATCGGCGATAAATTTTCAGCTCTTTTTACGTTTTTTTATCTTTACGCCGTCCGGCGCCGGCGCACACCGCCGAACACCGGACGCCGGTTCAGCGTTTGCCGCGCCGGTCAGCGCGCGCGGCAAGGGCGTCGCCAAGCACCTGGACTATCTGCACTAAAATCACCAACGCCACCACGGTAATGATCATTACCTTGGTTTCATAACGATAGTAGCCAAACCTGATGGCCAGATCGCCGACACCGCCGCCGCCGACGATACCCGCCATGGCGGAATAGCCGATAAGGCTGACCAGGGTAATGGTAAGCCCGCGTAATAAACCGGCCAGCGCCTCGGGCAATAATACCGTGCAAATAATACGTAACGGGCTGGCGCCAAAGGCTTCGGCGGCCTCGACAATGCCGGGATCCACCTCGCGCAACGCCCCGTCCACCAGTCGGGCATAAAAAGCGATCGCCGCGACGGATAATGGCACCGCGGCGGCAATCGGCCCAATGGTATTCCCCAGCAGAAACTGCGTCAACGGCAGCAGCAGCACCAGCAGGATCACAAAGGGTATCGAACGGATGATATTGACCAGTACCGTGCCGGTAAGATAGAGCGCGCGGTTTTGCCAGAACAGATGGCGGTCGGTAACGTAGATAAGAAAGCCCAGCGGCAGGCCGCCGATAATGGAAAACAGCGTGGCGATGCCCACCATCTGGAAGGTTTCGCCAAACGCGGCCAACAGGTCGAGCCATAAATCAGCCATGCAGCACCTCCACGCGCGCGGTATTTTCCTGGATATAGGCCACGGCCAAGGCCACTTGCTCCGGCTGGCTCGGATGGGTCAGCAGGGCCACCAGCAATCCCAGCGCGCGGTGGCCGATATATTCAATCTTGCCGTGCAGGATATTCACCGATACGCCGAAACGCGTGGCGACATCCGACAATACCGGCTGCTCGGCGGAGGCGCCGACAAACAGTATCTTTAATAGCGTACCGCGCAAATCCTGCATTAAGCGGGGCGGCAGTTCCAGATTAAAGGTATGCGAGACCAGTTGACGGGTAAATTCATGCTGCGGGGTGGCAAAAATATCAAACACCGCCCCTTCCTCCACCACCTTGCCGCCGGTCATGACCGCCACCCGGTCGCATATGGTCTTGATGACCGTCATTTCATGGGAAATCAATACTATGGTAATTCCCAGGCGAAGGTTAATCTCTTTTAACAGCGTCAATATCGATGCCGAGGTTTCCAGGTCCAGCGCAGAGGTCGGTTCGTCGCAAAGTAACACTTCGGGCTGGTTGGCGATGGCGCGGGCAATGCCGACGCGCTGTTTTTGCCCGCCGCTAAGCTGGGCCGGAAAGGCCGTCGCCTTATCCGTCAGTCCCACCAGTGCCAGGATTTCCGGTACCCGGCTTGCAATGTCGGCGGAGGATTTGCCGGCCGCCCGCAGGCTGAAGGCGACGTTTGCCGCCACCGTGCGGGTAAACATCAGGTTAAAATGCTGGAAAATCATGCCGATTTTCTGGCGTTGTCGGCGCAATCCGCTGCCGGAAAGCTCGCTTACCCTGACCCCATTGACGATAACATCGCCCGTGCTCGGCCGCTGGAGTAGATTGATAGTGCGCAGCAGGGTGCTTTTGCCCGCCCCGCTGGCCCCGACAATGCCGTAGATTTCGCCCCTTTTAATATGCAGGCTAACATTATCCACCGCACGGGCGCCCGGTTGCTTCCCCTGGGGAAAGTCAACGCTGATATGGTCTAACTGGATCATTGTCCGCAAACTCCACGATAACATCCAAAGCGGGAAAAACAGCCTGCCGGACGTAAGGGCCGGCAGGCAAAATCTTAAGGTTTGACCTGGGCTGCGGACTGCATCCATTCCGGTTTCTGGAATTGACTGAATACCGAGGATGGTTGGTTAATCACCTCGGCATAGGCCGGAGACTCCACCGCGGCCTTGATGTCTTTGGCAAACGGCTTGTCCAGATCGTCGGTACGCACGGCTATTACATTTTTCAGGTTTTCATCCAGCGTTTCCAACGCCAGGGCCGACGACAGTTTTAACCCGGCGGCAAAGGCGAAGTTGCCGTTGACCAGCGCTCCGCTGGCGCTGTCCAGGGTGCGCGGCAGTTGGGCTGCTTCGAGCGGCTTGAATACCAGGCCGCGTGGGTTCAGGGCGATATCCCGTTCCGAGGCTTTGGTCGGATCAATATCGGCCTTGATTTTAATCAGGCCCAGTTTTTCCAGGAAACGCAGGCCGCGCGCCAGATTGGTGGGATCGTTGGAAAGGGTGATGATATCGCCTTTCTTGAGATCGCTGATGGCGGTAATCTTATGGGAATAAAACCCCATGCTGGCTGTCGGCACGGTAATAAGCTTGCTCACCTTAAGATTTTTGTCGGCGGCGAATTTCTCGAGATACAGTGTATGCTGAAATAAATTGGCATCGATGCTGCCGTTGGCCAGGGCCATATTCGGCTGTACATAATCACTGAACTCCCGTACCTCGACTTTGTAGCCTTTTTTAGCCAGTTCAGGCTTGATGGCCTGTTTGACCATATCGCCATAGGGCCCCGGCGCGACGCCGAAGACGATGGTTTTTGGATCGCCGTTTGCCTGGGCCAACTGCAATCCCAAGGCAAAAAGCCCCATGTATAAAGCAACGCGTACGGTTTTTATCAACGTCATAACGATATCTGTCCCAAAATGAATACACCCCGGCCGGGGCGGTAAAACCCATGATTAAAACATAAATATCAGTCAGGTTTAGCCTGTTATTGCCAAGCCTTTTTTTTTTGAAATAAAATATCGTTTAAAGGAGTATAGTGAAATAATCAACAATAAATCTGGCATTTATTAGATTATTATTCATAAAATAGCGATGAAAACAGCAAAAGCCACTGTTTTAAAGCTCATATTGCTTTTTTTACGCTAAAATCATACTTACGCGGCGTAAACGGGCGGAAAATGTTTACCGCTTTTTGCTTTAGGCTTAACGTCTTGTTATGAACCGCGCTGACGATTGCCAAACTGTTTTTTGAAAATGTATACGGAGAATGTGCAATGTTGACAATCTGGGGTCGTGAGAATTCGGTGAACGTTAAGAAGGTACTATGGTGCGCGGCTGAACTTGACCTCGCGTTCAATTTTATACAGGCGGGCGGAGAATACGGTAAAAACAGGGATCCACTGTTCCTGGCGTTAAATCCCAATGGCCTGGTGCCCTGCATGCAGGATGATGAAAACGATCTGGTATTGTGGGAGTCCAATACCATCGTGCGTTACATGGCGGCAAAATTCGGCCAGGGCCATTGGCTGCTGGCCGATGCGTCGGTACGCGCCGGCACGGAAAAATGGATGGACTGGACTTTATCCTGCCTGGCGCCGGCGCTCTCGCCGGTGTATATCAATTTAATCCGCACGCCGGCGACCAGGCGCGATAAGCAGCTGATCGAAAATGGCATCAAAAGATGCGAGCAGCTGTTTGATATCGCCGAAACCGCTCTGGAGAAACATCCCTATTTTTCCGGGGACAAATTTGGCATAGGCGATATTCCCATGGGCTGTTTTGCCTATAATTGGTTTACGCTTGATATCGAGCGCAAGCCGCGTACCCACCTGCAAACCTGGTATGAGGCTATATCGTCCCGTCACGCCTTCCAGACGAGGGTTATGCTGCCGCTGAGTTAACCTGAGCCATGGCGCCCTCGGCCGGCACTGTTTGCCGTTTGCCCGTCCGGGAGCGCATTAATCCTTCCGGTGCCTGTTGCCTTGCACGCATACATCCCCCGCGGCGGCCATCCCGCCAGACGCCGCGCGCCCACTATCCGGCCGGCCGTTATTCCAGCCCCAGCCTAAGTAGTTTTCCATTGCGTTCGTCGGTCAGCACGTACACAAAACCGTCCGGTCCCACCCGCACATCGCGGATGCGTTCCTGGCGATCTTCCAGCAACCGTTCCTCCGAGGCCACCTTATCATCCTGCAAGGTCAGCCTGATTAACGCCTGCTGTTTTAAGGCGCCGATAAACAATGAGTTTTTCCACCGGGGAAAACGATCGGCGGCATAAAACGCCAAACCGCTCACCGCGGGCGATTTTTGCCAGTACCAGATCGGCTGTACCGTGCCGGCCACCACGCCGCCCTGAGCTTCGGGGATCTTTAACCCTGAATAATTAATGCCGTAGGTGGCGATCGGCCAGCCGAAATTAGCGCCTTTGGCGACGATATTCACCTCATCGCCCCCTTTCGGGCCGTGTTCATTTTCCCATATGACGCCGCTCCAGGGATTTAACGCCAAACCCTGCGGGTTGCGATGTCCCAAAGACCAGATTTCCGGGCGGGCGTTTTCATTATGGACAAACGGATTATCCGGTGGAATTTCGCCATCGGCGGTGAGGCGGACGATCTTGCCCTGATGTTTGGTTAGATCCTGCGCCGTGGGGCGGCGGTTATTTTCACCCAGGCTGATATACAGGAACCCTTGCCGGTCAAACGCCAGCCGGCCGCCAAAATGCTCGCCGCTGGACAGCTTCGGCAGTTGGCGAAAGATCACCTTAAAATCGGTTAACCGCTGATTATCTTCGGATAAACGGCCATAACCCACCGCAGTGCCGGCATCGTCTTTACCCGCTTCGGCATAACTTAGGTAAATACGCCGCGATTGGGCAAAATCCGGCGCCAGGACCACATCGAACAGACCGCCCTGGCCGTGGGCGTAGACCTTGGGCACCCCGCCGACGGGCGCGGATAACGGCTGTCCCGCCCGCCAGTAGCGCAGCCGCCCCGGCCGTTCGGTAATCAGTACGCCGTTATCCTGCGGTAAAAACGCCAGCGACCAGGGGTGATCCATACCCGTCAGCAATTGGGTGACCTTCAGTTCCGCCGCCGTCGCCGGTGCGCCCAACATCAGCAAACCGCCCGACAGTAGCAGGGTTATTATCCAGCGCATGTTGTTTTCTCCATTGCAACGATCCCCTTAAGCGTAGAAATGACCCACCGGTTGCGCGATAAATCGCCGTCGGATTTACACTTACTGACAAAGCCAACGACGCCGCCATCGATAACGGCTATGAACATGGCCGCTGCTTTTTAGTTTCATCATTAATCAATTGCATGATATTAATTACAAATAACAAATTTATTGTGCAAATTGATGGCCATCGTCCAAGGGGCCTCATCGATCGCGTCGAGTCGTTAAGTTCGGATGATGTCATCCGAGATAATTTCGGGATATGACAAGGAGAAACAATGCAGACCATAAAATGCGGCCTCACCGTTGTTGCCTTCAGCCTGCTGGTCGGCGGCTGCGCTCCCCGGCAGCAGGCCGCGGCGCCGGAGACGGCCCAGCAGAAGCTCACCGATCAAACGGTATTTGCCGTTAACTGGATGCAGCAATCCGGCGAAATCAGCGCCCTGTCCTACCAGGCTTTCAATACCGCCGAAACGTCCTTTGCCCAGGCCAGAGCCAGGCCCGGCCTGAAAAAAGCGGTCGTCGTCGATCTGGATGAGACCATGATTGATAACAGCGCCTACGCCGGCTGGCAGATAAAAAACCACCAGCCGTTTACCGACGCCACCTGGAGCAAGTGGACCCAGGCGCGCGAGGCCAAGGCGCTGCCGGGCGCGGTGGAATTCTCCCGCTATGTACTGGAGCACGGCGGCCGTATTTTTTATGTTTCCAACCGCGCGCAGGCCGATTACGCCGCCACGGTGGATAACCTCAAGGCGCTTGGATTTGCCGACGTCGGCCCGCGAACGTTGCTGCTGAAACCTACCGGCGGCAATTCCAATAAGATCGAACGTTTCGCGATGGTGGAGAAACAGGGTTTTGATATCGTGGTGTATGTCGGCGATAACCTGAATGATTTCAGCGGCGAGACTTATCATAAGCTCAATACGCAGCGGCGGGATTTTGTTAACCGCCATCAGGAGGAGTTCGGGCGTAAGTATATCGTACTGCCGAATCCGAGCTATGGTGATTGGGAGGGGGGAATGGCGCAGGATTACTTCAAGCTTAATGATGAGGGCAAGGTGAAGATCAGGGAGGAGAGGGTTGATGCGTGGGACGGGAAATAGGTATGGCTTTGCTTGCTGACATAGTGCTTTAAAAAAGGTTTCAAGCCGGTGTCTTGCGTTGCGTGCAGGATTTGCGGGTGGAAATAAGGCATTACGTACGGGTTTGCTTATGGCTTTATGGCACTACGTGCGGGTTTGCTTGTGGCTTTATGACGCTACATGCGGATTTAACTTGCCTGACGGCAGGCGGATTATGTAGCTCCGTGCCGTCAGCGCGCTTTATGCCGGAGCAAGGTCAACTACCTGCACCTGCATAATTTGAAATACCCCGCTATTGAATGAAAATAGCTTTTAAGATTAACTAAATCGCTGGATATTTATTATTAATAAGCGGGAGCTGAGCATGTCATTTATATGTACATTAATTTGAAGCTTATTAAACTAAAAGCTCCGCATTAATGATCAGTTGGCCGTTTTTAGCGGTAATGGTGACAGGCTGACCGGTGAAAAAACCGCAGTGATGCAGCCAATTGCCTTTGATATGCAACGCAGGCGGCGCGTTGCGTTTACCGCCGTTTGGAACGTAGCCCACAGTATAATAAAGGGTTTCAACTTTTGCTTGGGATGTAACGATTTCTGACTTACACTTCTTTTTAGCCATGGTAACTACCTTTCTCTAGTTGCTGGTGGTGAGCGGCGGTATAGAGCTTCAACTCTTGATCGCCGCGTTTGTTAGTATAGACTGATAAATCATAGAGCTTGCGCATAGTATCACTGGTAAATATCACTATAGTTATATTATATTGAATCAAATTTAAAATAGTAAAATTAGGAATGAAACAAGCAATTTCATGGTGCCCCTATATGATACTGGCAACGTTATGTTTATTTTTCCTCTACTGGTTAGTTTACCAGTGGATGAATAAAAAAGCGACAGAAAATAAAAAAATCAAGTTTTGTTTAACAAAATTATCATAAATAGAAATATCGCACTACGTATCGCGAATTTCAAATTCATTATTTATTTTTATTTATTATGTATAGATTGCAAAAAAAATAATGAACGTCAATCCCATAACGACAACTTGCATTATGCTAACCCACGATATGGCTCGTTACAGTTGCTTTTGTCAGTGACTGTAGCCTTCCGGCATTGGCATCTGCTTCCGGCATTGGCCGTTGATTTTGACGTTGACCTTGGACCGGCATCAAGCACGCTGACGGCACGGCTCACGGCCGGACGAGCCGCAGGGATGCGGCGAGAGCTAAGGCTCGCGCCGGGAGCGCGTGCCGTGCGGTCCATAGGGCGGGAGATGGGACGGAAGGCACCGCGCAGCGGCGCGCGATCTGCCGGGAGCCCGGGGGTCGAGGGGGCCGGGGCGACTGCAGGCCCCTCGTCGATTGCCCGCGCGGGGCAGCAAAATACACCGCCGCCCGCGGCAAGCGAACCCCTCTCCTCACCCACCAGCGCCGCAAGCGAAACCGCTCCTCACCCACATGCGCCACCACATGCGCCACCAGCGAACCCCTCGCCCAACGCCTATATTCCCTAATTCTTTAACTTCGGATCCAACGCATCCCTCAACCCATCCCCCAGCAAATTAAACGCCAGCACCGTCAAGAAAATCGCCAGGCTGGGGAAAATGGCAATATGCGGCGCCGTCACCATATCCGCCCGCGCCTCGTTCAGCATCGCCCCCCACTCAGGCGTCGGCGGCTGCGCGCCCAAGCCCAAGAACGACAGACTGGCGGCGGTAATAATCGACGTACCGATACGCATGGTAAAATACACCACGATGGAGGACATCGTCCCCGGCAGAATATGGCGCAGCAGGATGGTGCGATCGGAGGCGCCGATACTGCGCGCCGATTCGATATAGGTCTGGTGTTTGAGCACCAGCGTATTGCCGCGCACCAGCCTGGCAAACGCCGGAATACTGAAAATCGCCACGGCGATAATCACATTCGACATGCCGCTGCCCATGATCGCCACCACGGCAATGGCCAGCAAAATACCCGGGAACGCGAACAGCACGTCGCAGATCCGCATAATCAGCCGGTCCCACCAGCCTTCATAAAACCCGGCCACCAGGCCGAGCACCGTACCGATAAACATGCCGAGCAAGACGGAAAAAAAGCCCGCCGCCAGCGAAATACGCGTGCCCATCAGGATACGGCTGAAAATATCGCGCCCGAGTGAATCCACCCCCAGCCAATGCACCGCCGACGGCCCCTCGTTCAGGCGGTCATAATCAAAAAAGTTTTCCGCGTCAAACGGCGCCAGCCAGGGCGCCAACAGCGCGCTAATAATCAATAGCAGCACAAATATCCCGGCCGCCAGCGCCAGCGGCTGCTGTTTAAAGCGCCGCCAGAACTCGCTCCAGGGGGTACGCACGCGATGGGGGTTAAGCACCGGCATCGCCGCCAGGGCGGCGTTTCGTCGCCAGAATTTCATCGCGGGTCCTTACTGATACCGGATAGACGGATTGATTGCCGCATATAACATGTCCACCAGTAAATTAATAACGATAAACTCCAGTGAAAACAGCAGCACCTCGGCCTGGATCACCGGATAATCCCGCATCTCCACCGAATCCACCAATAAACGCCCGAGACCCGGCCAGTTAAATACCGCTTCCACCACAATCGAGCCGCCCAGCAGGAAACCAAACTGCAGGCCCATCATGGTCACGACCGGGATCATGGCGTTGCGCAGGCCGTGCTTGACCACCACCCAAAACTCATTCACCCCTTTGGCCCGGGCGGTGCGCATATAGTCTTCCTGCATCACCTCGACAAAGGAGGCGCGGGTAAAGCGCGCCATAATCGACGCCACCGCCGCGCCGAGGGTAATGGCCGGCAGGATATAGTGCTGCGGCGTGTCCGCCCCGACGGTGGGCAGCCAGCCCAGGCTAACGGAAAACACCTGCATCAGCAGCATGCCCAGCGCAAAGGCGGGGAAAGAAATCCCCGATACCGCCAGCGTCATGCCGATGCGGTCCGGCCACCGGTTACGCCATACCGCCGAAACAATGCCCAGCGCCATGCCTAAGATCACCGCCCATACCATGCTGGCGACGGTAAGCCAGAAGGTGGGCATAAACCGCGAGCTTATTTCGGTGCTGACCGGCCGTTTCGACACCAGCGATGTGCCGAAGTCACCGCGCACCGCATTGGATATAAAATGCATAAACTGCTGCGGCAAGGGCCGGTCCAGCCCCAGATCCTGGCGCACCAGCGCCACCACCGAGGCGTCGGCGTTCGGCCCCGCCGCCAGCCTGGCCGGATCGCCCGGCAGCAGGTGGACGAACAGGAACACCAGCACCGCGACGATCAGCAGGGTCGGGATCAGCCCCAATAAACGCTTGATAAAATAATTCAGCATAGCTGCCGGGTTATTTCATATCGGCGTGGCTGAATTCAAACGAACTGTCCGGCATCACGTAAAAACCGGACAGGTTCTTGCTGTGCGCGTACAACATTTTTTCCGTCAGCAGGAACACCCAGGGCGCATCGGCCCAGATTTTATCCTGCGCGTCTTTATACAACCGGGTTTTCTCGCCGCGGTCGGTGGTTTTCAGCGCATCGGTTAAATCTTTATCCACCTGCGGATTACTGTAATAGGCGGTGTTAAAGATAGCGGGCGGCGCGGACGTGCTGGCGAACAGCGGCGTCAGCGCCCAGTCGGCTTCGCCGGTGGACGCGGACCAGCCGGTATAGAACATACGCACGCCGGTTTCGTTCACGCCTTTGGCTTCCACCTGGGCGGCACGCTGGCCGGCATCCATGGCGGTAACGGTGGTTTTAATCCCCACCTGCGCCAGCTGCTGCTGGGTGAATTGCAGCGCCTTCTGGAAGGTGCTGGTATTGTGCGATGACCACAGGGTGGTGGTGAATCCGTCCGGATACCCGGCTTCCTTCAGCAGTTCGCGCGCCTTGGCGGGATCGTAGGGCCAGGGTTTATATTTTACCGCGTAATCGATGCCGGTGGGCAGCGGCCCCTGGGCGGGTACGGCATACCCGGCGTAGGCGACTTTGATCAGCGCGTCTTTATTAATGGCGTAGTTAATGGCCTGGCGTACCCTGACGTCATCAAACGGCTTTTGCGTTACATTCAGGCTGATATAGCGTTGCAGGATGGACGGTGCCGACACCAAATCCAGCTTATTGCTTTTCGCCAGCAGCGCGGCCTGTTCGTAGGGCACCGGGAAGGCAAAATTGGCCTCGCCGGTTTGCAGCATCGCCGCGCGGGTATTGTTATCCACCACCGGGCGCCAGGTGATGCTATCGAGCTTGGCGGCATCCTTTTGCCAGTAGCCGTCAAAACGCTTCACTTTGACGAAATCGGTCTGGTTCCACACCACAAATTCGTAAGGACCGGTGCCAACCGGATGGAAGCCGATTTCCTTGCCATATTTTTGCAGCGCCGTCGGGGAGATCATGGCCGCCGCGGGGTGGGACAGGTTATTGATAAACGGTGAGAACGGCGTTTTTAGGGTGATTTTGACCGTCAAGGGATCGACCGCTTCGGTCTTGTCGATCATTTTAAACAGATTGTAGCGCTTGAGGTGATTATCCGGATTGCTGGCGCGATCCAGGTTTACCTTGACCGCCTCGGCGTTGAAATCGGTGCCGTCCTGGAACTTCACGCCTTTATGCAGCTTAATGGTATAGGTCAGGCCGTCGGCGCTGGCCTGATAGCTCTCCGCCAGCACGTTAACCTGCTTCATATCCTTATCGAAACCAAACAATCCCTGGTAAAACGACTTGGCCACCGCCTGCGACAGGGTATCGTTGGCATCATAGGGATCGAGGCTGGTGAAGTTGGAACCCACCGCAATCACCGCATCCTTGGCCGCCCAGGCCGGCACCGACGCCAGCGCGCCCATTACCGCCGAGGCAATAAGCACATTCCGCTTAATAGTGTTTTTTATCATAACGTTGCATTCTCCATGAAAATCCCTGTCAGTAGGCGCCGCCGATCGGATGACGGGCAACATAATGCCCTTCCCCGACCTTAACCAACGGCGCAACGATTGGTTCATCACCCAGCGCCCTGACGGGGCTGGGAATTTCATCCACCAGTAAAGCATGTTCCGGCCGGCGGCGCGCGGGATCGGGAACGGGCACCGCCGACATTAATTTGCGGGTATAGGGATGCTGCGGGTTAGCGAAGACCTGGCGGCGAGGGCCGATCTCCACGATCTGCCCCAGGTACATCACCGCCACCCGATGGCTGACCCGCTCCACCACCGCCATATCGTGGGAAATAAATAAAAAGGCAATGCCGAATTCACGCTGCAAATCAAGCATCAGGTTAATAATCTGCGCCTGGATCGACACATCCAGCGCCGAGACCGCCTCATCGGCCACCACGACTTTGGGCTTAAGCGCCAGCGCCCTGGCGATACAGATGCGCTGCCGCTGGCCGCCGGAAAATTCATGGGGATAACGCTGGGCATGCTCGGGCAGCAGCCCTACCCGTTCCAGCACAGTCTCCACCCGACGCTGCGCCTCTTTACCCCGCGCCACGCCGTGCACCAGCAGCGGTTCCATAATCGAATAACCGACGGTCAGCCGGGGATCGAGCGACGCATAGGGATCCTGGAAAATAAACTGGATATCGCGGCGCAAACGCTGCAAATCGTGCCCCGCGAGCGTGGTAATCGATTGGCCGTTAAATATGATATCGCCGCTTTGGCTCTCCACCAGGCGCAGCAGCGAGCGTCCGGTGGTGGATTTGCCGCAGCCGGATTCGCCCACCAGCGCCAGGGTTTCGCCGGGATAGAGGGAAAAACTGACCTTTTCCACCGCATGCACCCGGCGCCGTACCCGGTTAAAGATGCCGCCGCGGATATCAAAGCCGGTAACCAGGTCTTTTACCTGTAAAATAGGCGCGGCCCGCGGCGGCACGGTATCCTGCGCGTTCGCGGCGTCAGGAACAGGGGACGCGCCGTTAGCTACCCCGTTACGCCAGGGCGCCGCCGCGTTGGCGGCTTCAGCCTGCCCGGGACTCTGGCTTGCGGCCTCGCCTGCCGCCGGCGCCCCGTCCTGTTTTTTCAGCAGCGGAAATTTGGCCGGGAAATCGCCGGCGGACATCGAGCCCAGCTTCGGCACCGCGGCCAGCAGAGCCTGGGTATAGCGGTGCCGGGGCCGGGCAAACAGCTCGTTGACCGGGGCCGACTCCACGTCGTTGCCCTGGTACATCACCAGCACCCGATCGGCCATCTCGGCCACCACACCCATATCATGGGTAATAAACATCACCCCCATCTGCATTTCACGCTGCAGGGTACGGATCAACTGCAGGATCTGCGCCTGGATGGTAACATCCAGGGCGGTGGTCGGCTCATCGGCAATCAGCAGCGCCGGTTTGCACGACAGCGCCATGGCGATCATCACCCGTTGGCGCATCCCGCCGGACAGCTGATGCGGATAGCGATCCAGCATGCTTCTGGCGGTGGGAATGCGTACCAGATCCAGCATGCGCAACGCCTCCTGCCGGGCGCTGCGGTGATCTTTGCCCTGGTGCAGGCGGATGGATTCGGCGATCTGCTCCCCCACCGGAAACACCGGATTAAGCGAGGTCATCGGTTCCTGGAAAATCATCGCCATATCGGCGCCACGCAGGGCGCGGAGCCGGGATTGACCGGCTTGCGCCAGATCGAGCACCTCGCCGTTGCGGCCTCGAAACAGCATGGCGCCGCTGTCCACCCGGCCGCCGCCCAGTTCCACCAGCCGCATGATAGATAACGCGGTGACCGACTTGCCGGAGCCGGACTCGCCGACGATCGCCAGGGTTTCGCCACGGTTGATATCAAATGAAATGCGCCGCACCGCCTCGATACGCCGGCCCTCATGGGAAAAATGCACGCTCAGGTCGCGTACCGCCAGCACCTGTTGCGCGGCCAATCCCGGTCCGCCGGCCGTGGCCGGGCCGGCCTTGCGATCTGGCGTCACCGGGCCCGCCATCAGCGGTAAATACCGATATCGGGGGTGGCGCCGACATACCCGACGCCACGGTACATGCCTTCACTGTTAAACGGCAGCGCCACGTTGCCGGCGGCGTCCACCGCAATCAGGCCGCCGGAGCCGCCAAGGGCCGGCACTTTGTCAAAAATCACCCGGTCGGCGGCATCCTGGAGCGACAGCCCGCCGTAGGCCATGCGGGCGCTGACGTCGTAGGCGGCCACGCCGCGGATAAACACTTCGCCGCTGCCGGTACAGGATACCGCGGCGGTGGCGTTATCGGCATAACACCCGGCGCCGATAATCGGCGAATCCCCTACCCGGCCGACCTGCTTGTTGGTCATGCCGCCGGTGGAGGTGGCCGCCGCAAGATGGCCATATTGGTCGCAGGCCACCGCGCCGACGGTGCCGAATTTACGGTCCGGATCCAGGGGATCGCCGCCGGACGGGGCATCGTGATCGAGAATGGCGCCGGCGTCAGCGGCCAGGGCGCGCTGCAGTTGCGCGTAGCGTTCGGCGGTGTAATAGAATTCCGGCTCTACCCGCTCCAGTCCCCGGCCAAAGGCGAAGGCTTCCGCGCCAGGTCCCGCGAACATCACGTGCGGGCTGTGCTCCATCACCGCGCGGGCGGCAAGGATAGGATTGCGGATATGGGTCACGCCGCAGACGGCGCCGGCGCCGAGGGTAGTGCCGTCCATGATGCTGGCATCCAGCTCATGCTGGCCCTGATGGGTAAAGACCGCGCCTTTGCCGGCGTTGAACAGCGGGCACTCCTCCAGCAGGCGCACCGCTTCGGTCACCGCCTCAAGGGCGCTGCCGCCCGCCGCCAGGATCGCCTGTCCGCGTTCGACGATACCGGCCAGGGCCTGGTTATAGTACTGCTCTTTTTCCGCGCTCATGGCCTGGCGCGCAATGGCGCCGGCACCGCCATGGATGACTATCACTGCTCTGCTCATCAAATAACGTACCCTGTAAATCTATGGTCAAGGGATGGGGCGCCTGCCGGTAAAACAGCGAAGTACCCGGACATACTTTAGTTATTAATTAAATAAATGTGACATAGAACAATTTAGTTATTATTTTTGACTATATTAACCCAGCCCGCCAGTGTAAAGCGGAAATGCAACTATTGATTGCATCAACGATATTGTTCTTCCGTAAGTGATAAACCTCGCTAAAGCTTAGCTAAAAAGCGGCAATACCCACCCCACGCGCGCATACTCCCCCCGCGTATTTTCTGACATAATAAGCCAGGCATTTCTGCCCTTCCGGCCGCCGTTTTAACGGCCGACGTTACAGGAGTTGATATGGCATCGTTAAATTCGTCCCTGCTTACGCTTGAACAGGCGCTGGAAAAAATGCGCTCCCGGGTCAGCCCGCTCGAAGCAAGCGAAACCCTGGCGCTGACCGACGCCGCCGGGCGGGTGACCGCCGCGGCGGTGATTTCACCGGTAAACGTGCCCCCGTTTGATAACTCCGCCATGGACGGTTATGCGGTGCGCCTGGCTGATTTAACCGCCGGGACGCCGTTGCCGGTGGCCGGTAAATCCTTTGCCGGCCGTCCATTCGCCGGTGACTGGCCGCGCGGTAGCGTACTACGCATCATGACCGGCGCTGCCGTACCCGCCGGGGCCGAGGCGGTGATCATGCAGGAACAGGCTGAACCGGTTGGGGATAGCGTGCGTTTTACCGCCCCGGTGAAACCGGGGCAGAATATCCGCCGCATCGGTGACGATATCCGCCGGGGGGATCAGGTGCTGTCGGCCGGTTGCGCGTTGGGCGTGGCCGAACTGCCGCTGCTGGCGTCGCTGGGCATAACCGACGTCAGCGTAAAACGCCGGCTGCGGGTAGCGCTATTTTCCACCGGCGACGAGCTGCAGCCCATCGGCGCGCCCCTTGCCGACGGGCAAATCCACGACACCAATCGTTTTGCCGTGCGCCTGATGCTGCGCCGGCTGAACTGCGAGGTTATCGACCTGGGCATTATCGCCGATGACGCCCAGGCCCTGCGCGCCGCGTTCCGCCAGGCGGACAGCCAGGCGGATTTGGTGATTACCAGCGGCGGCGTCTCGGTGGGTGAAGCCGATTATACCAAAACCATCCTTGAGGAACTGGGTGAAATCGCCTTTTGGCGACTGGCGATGAAACCCGGCAAGCCCTTTGCCTTCGGCCGGCTTGATCACGCCTGGTTCTGCGGCCTGCCGGGCAATCCGGTGTCGGCGGCGGTGACATTTTATCAACTGGTGCAGCCGCTGATAGCGCGGCTCAGCGGCCGCATTCACTGGCAATTACCCGCCCGGCTGCGTGCCAGGACACTGACGCCGTTGAAAAAAACGCCCGGCCGGATGGATTTCCAGCGCGGCGTTTTCCATACCTCGCCGCGGGGCGATATCGAGGTGGGCAGCACCGGCCCGCAGGGTTCCCATGTGTTCAGCTCCTTTAGCGCCGCCAACTGCTTTATCGTGTTGCCGGCCGAACAGGGTGCGGTGGCCGTGGGGGAATGGGTGGATATCGAGCCCTTTAATTATGTGTTGCAATCATAAGGCCAGGCCGTGGCGGACGAATTGACTCATCAGGAAATGCTGCGCTACAACCGGCAAATCACGCTGCGCGGCTTCGATTTTGACGGCCAGGAAAAGCTGAAAAGCGCGGGCGCGCTGGTGGTAGGCGTGGGCGGGCTTGGTTGCGCCGCGGCGCTGTATCTCGCCGCCGCCGGCGTCGGCCGCCTTACCCTGCTGGATTTTGATACCGTGGCGCTGTCCAATCTGCAGCGGCAGATCCTGCACAACGATCGGCGCATCGGCATGGCAAAAGTCGATTCCGCCGCCGAGGCCTTGGCGTCGGTCAATCCCCATGTCGCCATCGCCACGCGCAACGCCTCCCTTGACGACGAGGCGCTGGCGGCGCTGATGGCGCGGCATGGCGTGGTAGTGGACTGTACCGATAACCTGGCGACCCGCGAACAGCTTAACCGGTTGTGTTTTGCCCAAAAGATGCCGCTGGTGTCCGGCGCGGCCATCCGTATGGAAGGGCAAATCAGCGTGTTTACCTACCGGCCCGGCGAGCCATGCTATCGCTGCCTGAGCCAGTTGTTCGGCGCCGAGGGCCTCACCTGCGCGGAGTCAGGCGTGATGGCGCCCCTGGTGGGCATTATCGGCTCGTTGCAGGCCATGGAGGCAATCAAGCTGCTGACGGGGTTTGGCCAGGCGCCCGTGGGCCGGCTGGTCACCTATGACGCCATGACCCTGCAGTTTCGGGAGATGCTATTGCCGCGGGATCCTCATTGCAAAGTATGCGGAACGGCGGCGCCCGGGTGACGGGCGCACCTGCGGCGGTATTGCCGGGGGCGCTGATACGCTGCGAGAAGATTCTTTTGCCAGCGGCGGCGTTCTTTGACGCCTGGTGCCGGCAAGCGATGACAGGACCAGCTGGCCCGGCCCTCTCGACTATCGGTCTTCTAACGGGCCATACGCCGCTGCGCGGAACCCATGGTCACAACCAGCAAAAACGATCTCCATGCGCGCACCCTGCCATGGCGAATCCGGGATGAGCGGGATATGCCATTAAAAACGGGGCGATACATTACAAGGACCTCAAGTAGCGTATCGCTTCATCAACGGTCCCATGCGCAAGACAAGCTAGCGAACGCTATCCTTCGAGCATCTTCATGCCAGTTATCAAGGTCATTATAATTATTATCAACAGGGGGCACATGCTAAGCGAAGTAGCTTTTTATACGGCATTGCTCAAAAAAACCAAGCAATTCTTTGGCTCTGGTATCCTTGCCTATGATAAGTTTCTACTGTCCCATTTACGCATTTTCTCATTCCAATGTTCTGCATACTCATGGGCGGGACAATAGATTTTTGCCCGAGGATCGATAATAAAATCATTTTGATGCCATGCCTTACGTGTATTATCAGGCATAGGTTTTTTAGGAGGATAATTTTTAAATATAAGTACATCGTGCGAAAATGCGCGTTTATCATTGTTATCCGTCATTGATAGCACATCTATATAAAAATCACGCGATAGTAATTGCCTAAACATTGGGTCCAGTAAATAGTACCCCACCGCGCATTGGTGAGTGCAATTTACAATAGCAACACTGCGGTTTTCCCAAAGTAATCGACCCCAATTGCGGAATGCCTCACGAGAAGTGTGATTTTTATCGTAAGCTTCGATGTATTTTTTATCATTATTCATTGCCGGACACATTACATTGAAACTTTGCCCTTTACGCAACCTGGAGTTAACTTGGGAATATAATTTCAGCTTTTTTTCAATGATGTTGGCGTCATCGCGTCCTTAATGCTTATTATCTGATTTGGCTTTGAATTCGCTACGGATAGTCTTTATGAAATCCTTTGCAATCACCGGAAAATTTATTGATCTCTTATTAACCGCATCGAAATATTCTTTTTCAAAAATATTTATTTTTTCTAATTCCGTTCTTTCTTCACTCAAAAATAATAGCTCGATGGCATTTTTTAACCGGTTATTATTTACGGTGTCCGTGTCCTTTTTTTTGTGATGGAAGGCGCTATAGCTAGCGACAGGTTCTCAACGCTATTACAGTGCAATTTGTTTCCACTAACACAATTAGAGCTATTAATAAATTCATTCTGCTTTCCGCGTTGAACACAAATATCGGGCAGTGAACCTGTATTCCTTAACATATTTAGTTTCCATTAATTTAAATAATAAGACACAGGATGAATACGAACATAAAACTACAATTACATGAATAATTCAGCATTCTAAAATGGCTGAGTGGCAATGGCGAGCATAACAAAATAATACTCCGCGTATAGTGCCTGGCCTAAAAAAACTTATCACCGCTGATAAGCAGGCGACGGTGTCGAAAACATATCCTGGCGGAATATCTGCGGACCAGAGATAAAGCGGCTCCGCATAGGCGGGGCCGCAATGGATAGGCTAGGGGGAGACTCGCTTAATTCAACCCCTGGCTGCGCAGGTAATCCTCATAATTACCGCTGAAATCGATCGCTTTTTCCGGCGTCAGCTCTAGGATGCGCGTCGCCAGCGAGCTGACGAATTCACGGTCATGGGAGACAAATATCAGCGTCCCCTGGTAAAGTTCCAGCGCCGAGTTCAGCGACTCGATGGATTCCATATCCAAATGGTTGGTCGGTTCGTCCATCAGCAGGATATTGGGTTTTTCCATCATCAGCTTGCCGAACATCATGCGGCCTTTTTCACCACCGGATAACACGCTGACCGGTTTGTTGATATCGTCCTGGCTGAACAGCAAGCGGCCGAGGATGCTGCGCACCGCCTGCTCGTCGTCGCTGGGCTGCTTCCACCGGCTCATCCAGTCGAACACGTTAATATTTTCGGTAAACTCACTGGAATGATCCTGCGCGTAATAGCCGATGCTGACGTTTTCCGACCATTTGATGGTGCCGCCGACCGGCGGCAGCTCGCCCACCAGGCTTTTCAGCAGGGTGGTTTTACCGATGCCGTTGGGGCCTAGCACCGCCATCTTCTCGCCCACTTCCAGCATCAGGTTCATTTTGCCGATCAACGGCTGGCCGTCATAACCCTGGGTCAGCTGCTGCACTTCCAGGGCGTTGCGGAAGAGTTTTTTACCCTGCTCAAAACGGATAAACGGATTCTGCCGGCTGGAGACCTTAACCTCGTCCAGCTTGATTTTTTCGATCTGGCGGGCGCGGGAAGTGGCCTGGCGCGATTTGGACGCATTGGCGCTAAAGCGGCTGACAAAAGATTGCAGCTCGGCAATCTGCGCCTTTTTCTTGGCGTTGCCGGACATCAGCTGTTCACGCGCCTGGGTGGAGGCGGTCATATAATCGTCGTAATTACCGGGATAGATGCGCAGCTCGCCGTAATCCAGATCCGCCATATGGGTACAGACCATATTCAGGAAATGCCGGTCATGGGAAATAATGACCATGGTGCTGTTACGCTCGTTCAATACCTGCTCCAGCCAGCGGATGGTATTGATATCCAGGTTATTGGTCGGTTCGTCCAGCAACAGGATATCCGGATTGGCGAACAACGCCTGCGCCAGCAGCACGCGCAGTTTCCAGCCCGGCGCCACTTCGCTCATCGGGCCGTAATGCTGCTCCAGGGGAATACCGACGCCCAGCAGAAGTTCACCGGCGCGCGCTTCGGCGGTATAACCGTCCATTTCGCCATACAGCACTTCCAGATCGGCGACCCGGTAGCCCTGCTGCTCGCTCATTTCGGCCATGGCGTAAATGCCGTCGCGCTCTTCTTTCACCGCCCACAGCTCGGCGTGGCCCATGATGACGGTATCAAGTACCGTATAGTGTTCAAACGCGAACTGATCCTGGCGCAGCTTGCCCAGGCGTTCGTTGGGATCCAGGCTGACATGGCCGCCGCTGGGCACCAGATCGTCCCCGAGGATTTTCATCAGGGTGGATTTGCCGCAGCCGTTGGCGCCAATCAGGCCGTAGCGATTGCCGCCGCCAAATTTAACGGAAATATTTTCAAATAGCGGTTTGCTACCGAATTGCATGGTGATGTTGTTACAGATTAGCAAAAGGAGATACTCTTCATTAAAAACGTGACATTACCCACATTATGCCACACTCCGCTGTTAGATTGCTCTCTCTGTATGCGAACACTTTGCCGCCATCGCCCAGCGCGATCCGGCCCGGACCGGATGAGCCAGCTTTGGCGCGGCGTCGCATGCCTTATACCGCGCCTCCCCGCCCGACATCCGCCGGCGCGGTCGTATCGCGCCCCGGCCTGCGATGGCCACCCGCTGTGGTTGGTATTGCCACCGTTTCAGACGCAGTTGCCAGCACTATTTCTTAGGGTTCTTTTAATATGTTGTCATATTAACTTCACTAACAAATATCAGCGTTGTCATATTCAACATGTATAAACAATATATTCGACGGATAAGGCGTGCGCCTGCATGATATGGGCGAACGCACATGGCCAGATCCAGTAAAATAACGGCAGCAATTATACATAAGCCGGGTCTGCCGGGGTGAGTATAAAGAGGGAAATATAACAGGGATGTGGTATAAAATGAAATTTTGTAATGACGTAACAGCGTTATGCCCGGGAATAAAAAAAGCATGGCTGAAAGGATCGGCCATGCTTATCATCTTACCGCCGGGAGTCGTTAACCGGAAAACCGGTGACGCCCGACCGCGGAAAGAAAATTAGAAGCGGTAACCAACACCGGCAATCCAGGTGCCGACGTCGACGCTGCGGATACGGCTTTGTTCATAGGAAACGTCAAGCGCGACATTTTCCATAGGGTTGAACTGCAGGCCTGCGCCGTAAGCTACGCCTACATCGCTAAAGCCGTTGTTGTCGCCGCCGCGTTGGTCGTTATTGGTGGTTTTGCCCACGCCCATGCCGACTACGCCATAGACGCTGGCCCAATCGTTAATACGGTATGCCGGACCGGCGGTGATGCCGTAGTATTGGCCTTTCTGGTAAAAACCGTCCTGGGACTGGTTTTTCTCCAGATAGGTAAAGGAGCTGATCATGCTCCAAGGCGCGCTTTCGTCCATTTCGTAACGGTACTTCAGGTTAAAACCGGAAGCCTTGTTGATGACGCCCTGCATATCACCTTGGGCATAACCCGCGGTAACGGTGCTTTCGCCCGCCGTTGCCGAACCCGCCGCTACTGCCAATACACAAGCTAACGCTGAAAGACATGCAATTTTGTTCATAACCACCTCAAATGTGAATTTACGTCCTAACCATGAAAATATAACAAAAAGTAGCACGAAACTCTGCTTAATAAATGTTGTCCAAGTAAACGTATGGTGTAACATAAGTTTTCAAAGCGTTCTATCCTATTCATTTTACTTATGTTTTGGGCTATGGCTCACAAATTCACCTTTACGTATCCTTACAACATATCCAGATTAATCCGAACGGAATGACTAAAAAATAGTCCGCCATTGCACTTTACGCTTGATTTTTTTTCATGGGGTCATGCCGCCGTTCTCATATTTTTCGTTCATAAAAACCGCCGTTGCTATTTAATTATGTTATTACGCTGCTAGATCGCCCAAAATAGGAACATTAAATGCGTCCCTTTTTGTTGCCGCTGCGCTTGTTTTTTTACTTTGCGCCGCCCCGGGGCACTGTGTTGAACCATTTAATTTTTGCTATAATAATTATTAGAGGCATTTGTTTAAATGAAAACCATTTGTATTACCGACTCGTAACAACCTGCTGCGTTGTGAAAAAGTCAAGGTTACAGTGGCTGGTGCCTTTTATCCTGATAAGCTGTTTAATGCGTTCAGCGGTGGCGACACTGAAAGGTATCGGCGATATGAGTGATAGGATGCAGGATTGCCAAACGCTGTTATACTTTATGCCTGAACGAAATTAATAATGATCAATTAAGAGGATGATTAATGATGAGTACCGCTAAACTGGTTAAAACGAAATCTTCCGAACTAATTTATACGCGTAACAATCTGGAAGAATCTGTCAAGATTTCCAGTATCGCGCTGCTTAACCGCCTGGTGATCGAGTATGTCGATCTGGCGCTGATCACCAAGCAAGCGCATTGGAACATGCGTGGCGCCAATTTTATCGCGGTGCATGAAATGCTCGACGGCTTCCGTACCGTCATTCAGGATCATCAGGATACGATTGCCGAACGTGTGGTTCAGTTAGGCGGCGTGGCGCTCGGTACCGTACAGGTCACCAATGACAAGACCCCGCTGACCAGCTATCCGACCAATATCCATAGCGTTCAGGATCACCTGAAGGCCCTGGCCGATCGTTATGGCGTGGTGGCGAACGACACCCGTAAGGCGATTTCCGAAGCGGAAGACGATGAAGACACCGCCGATATCTTCACCGCGGCGTCCCGCGACCTGGATAAATTCCTGTGGTTTATCGAATCTAATATCGAATAAATCCTATCCTTAACCGGCACGCGCACGCGCGATGCCGGTTAATCAGGGAAATACATAAAAGCTGGCAGCGCAGGTTGCCGGCTTTTTGCTTTTTTTCACGCAGGCTTAACGGATGGGGCAAAGCTTATGGCTAGCGGCTGGGCGCCGGAAGGCGCGGTGCAGGAACAGATAGACTCCACCATCAATGACGCGGTGGAGCGGGCGCGGCAGTCCCTGCTCACAGGGGAAAGCGCGCATCATTGCCAGGAGTGCGGCGAACCGATTCCCGAGGCGCGGCGCCTGGCGCTGCCCGGCGTGCGGTTGTGCGTGAAGTGCCAATCAGAGCGCGACAAAAAGCAGCAGGCCCACAGCGGCTACAACCGTCGGGGAAGCAAAGACAGCCAGTTGCGCTGATGCGCCCGCCGTATCATAATCCTGAAACGCCGGCCCGCCGATGGCCGCCGGCGGCCACTATTCGCCACCGCGGCACCTCGCCGTTTCAACGACGATACGGCGCCTGCCCTGCGCGGGGGGACGCCGATGCCCGCCGGCATAAATGTCCGAGTTGTTGGAAAAACCCTGTTGCTGGAGAATCCATGAGTTCATCTTCCATGCATTTTTACGAACCGCGCCACGGGCACGGCCTGTCTCACGATCCGTTTAACGCCATCATCGGTCCCCGCCCCATAGGCTGGATTGCCTCGGTCAATACACGGGGGCAGCGCAACCTGGCGCCTTATAGTTTTTTCAACGGTTTTAACTACCATCCGCCGATTGTGGGTTTTTGCAGCGTCGGCTGGAAGGATAGCGTGGCCAATATCAGCGCCACCGGTGAGTTTGTCTGGAACCTGGCGACCCGTGAACTGGCGGACGCGATGAATAATAGCTCCGCCTCGCTGCCCGCGGGCCAGGACGAATTCGGTTTTGCCGGCCTGACGCCCGTACTGGGAGAGCGGGTGGCGGCGCACCGCGTGGCCGAAAGTCCGGTAAATTTTGAATGTAAGTTAACCCAATGCATCCAGCTGCAGGATGCGCAGGGCGGGTTAATTGAGAGCTGGCTGGTGTTGGGTGAAGTGGTGGCGGTGCATATTGATAAAAAATTGCTTAACGACCAGGGCGTTTATCAAACCGCCGCCGCCCATCCCATACTGCGCGCCGGCGGCCCCAGCGCCTACTACGGTATTTCTGACGAGCAGCGCTTTGACATGGTGCGCCCGGACGATCGAAACCCGCGTTAGGGCCGGATCCGGGCACCCGTAACCGCGTAAGGACATGTTTGTTTACGATTCATCAAATTTTCCGAGGTACTTTATCAATAATCACGGCGGTAAAATCCATTTATCAAGCGTATCATAAGCATTCGATATGATATTATTTACAGCGTGATTATTATGAAGCACATGATTATAGCCAGTTCCCTGTTGATCTTGAGCGCCGCGGCCTACGCGCTGCCCGGCTATCGGACAGGCGACATGCCGCGTAACCCGCGCGCCGATAGCGCCTGTATCAGCAAAACCACCGCCAGTACCGCCGGCAACTGCCCGCGCCAGGTTTTTTCACCCGAGAAGAACCAGGCCATTGAAGGCTACAGCCCGGTTTACCATAAAGATTGATATCCCCCGGCTTTCCCGCTTATTGATATTCCCGACGAATCGCCGCGGCAAACTCCCGGCACATCTGGGCATCGCCATGCTCATTGGATGCCAGCACCCGCTCGCCGTCGATAATGGTGATGGCGGCGTCCAGATCAAAATCGGCGGCGGGCCGCGCCCGCGCCTGCCCCTGCTGCATACTGTCCTGCGCCTGTCGCCAGGCCTGTTCCACCGTCTGGTTACAGGCCGCCGCCAGGTAGAGGGGATTAAACCCTTCCCCGGTCAGGCTGCGGAGCGTGTCGTCATGGGTAACGCTATTGCCCGGCAGCCAGTAATGGGTGGCCAAATCCGGCCCGATGGCCGGGTTATCGGCCAGATAGCCGTCGCGCTTAAGGAAAAACCGGCGAGTCTGTTCCACCGCCATCAGCGCCAGCAGATACCCCTGATAGGAGCAGGCGGATTCCTGCGATAGCAGATGCGGAATGGCGATCGTCGGCCGTGGGCTGCCCTCAATTCCCAGGATGCGTTGTTCGGTTTCCCGCGCCAGCCGGGTAATGGCTTCCGGCGTCAGCCGCTCATCCTCCCATTGATACAATGCCCATTCAAAGTAGGGCACCAGCAGGATATGGCGCTCGTTGAAGGCGCGCATGGGCTGGCGCGCGGCGATGCACGCCCGGATCAGCTCATCCGGCGGAGGCTCGCCGTTGCCGTTTAGCGCATAGCGTTTCAGCCAGTCGGCGTCGTCCAGCAGGCTGTCGCAAAACATGGACTGCGTTTCGGCATACGCCATGGAGGTGGGCGGGAATTCCTGGGAGAAACAGGGGGCATTCTGGCGGATATTGGCAAAATGCGCCGCGTGTCCTCCCTCGTGAAACAGCGTATTGATGCCGTTGATGCCGCTGCCGACCTGGTCCGGTTTGGCCAGGCTGGTAAAGTTGATGCGCGCCGGGATCCATTCGCCCTGTTGCCAGAACGGCGGCACCGGCCCGTGCATAAAGCCGTTTTCGTACTTATCCTTGCGCACCAGCAGGTCAAGCTGCATCCGCGCGCCGTTGAAACCGATATGCAGGCGTTTAAAACTGTCCACCCAGCGGCCCAGGGATTCGGCAAACGGCAGGTAGGGATCCATCTGGCGGGTGACGTCGCCGGCGGTCTGATAGCGGATATTCCAGGGTTTGAGCGCTTCCTGGCCCTTTTCCGCCGCAAGCTGCCGCAGGCTGCGCAAGTTGCCCTCCCGCGTCTCCCGCTCAAAACGATCCAGAATGGCGAACAGCTGTTCCGGCGTCATCCGCTCGGTTTTATTAACCTTGTAATCGAAATAATTGCGATACCCCATTTGGCGGGCAAAACGGTTGCGCAGGCGTACCAGGGTCGGGAAGCCATTGTGCAGCAGCCACTGCTCCAGCTCGCGCAGGGCCAGCTGCGAGCTTTGACGCGCGGACTCATCGGCGTTGTTGGCCTGGTTGGTCATCAGTTCGCCCAGGGACGCCGGCACCCGTTCGCCCTTATCGTTAATATGGGCCAGCGTCAGGGTTTTGCGCCGGGCATAGAGGCTATTTTCCCCGGCGATAATGTCATCCATCAGGCTCTGCGCCCGGGCATCTTCGATCACGTTGCAGTCAAAAAAACGCGCCCAGCCGCGCAGGCCGTGCAGGGTGTCGTCACGCTCGCGGTTTTGCGGCGACTGTTCCAGCGCGGCAATATGCCGCCGAATCTCCCCCGGGCGCGCCGGTGCCGCGATAAACCGTTTATAGGCCTGTTCCGCGGCGGCAAAACGGTCCGAGACATCATCACCGCCCATCGCCATATAATTTTGCCAGAACAGATCTTCCTTGGCCCGGTGCACCGCCAGGTAATCGCGGTTCAGCGCGTTAAAATACTCCACTGCCTGTTGCATATCGTTTCCCTATTAAATTCGTTTCATCGACCGTAACCCCGGCCAACGGCGCAAGGCGCTTGCCGTCGCCATGCCCCCGGCTGCCCGCGATCAGCCGTGGGGAATAATCCGATCGACCGTGGCCAGCGCCTGGGCAAGGGCGGAAGATTGGCCGGTGGCCAGCAGGATGGCAGCCAGCTGTAGCCGGATAGCCTCCGGCAGGGCAAACTCTCCCCGCAGGCAGGATTCAGTCCAGCGCGCGGTGGTCAAGGCATCGCGCGCGTCCGGCAGTTTTTCCAGCGCCGGCAAAGCATGCGCCAGTGGGTCGAGCAACAGTTGTTGCCGCCCCTGGTGCAAAGCATAGATTTTCGCCAGACGCTGCGGATTGGCGTAGGTTTCACCCTCGGTGCCGTTCATCAGCAGGCCGCTGCTGTTGATAGCGTTGAAAAAAGCGGCTATACGGGTGATGTATTCCGGATGCGACACGCTGCACAGGCGCCAGTGCAGGTGATGATGGAACGGCGTCGCCAGCTTGGCCAACGTATGGGCGCTGTTGCGCACGCCCATTCGCCAGCGCAGCTTCAACTGGGCATCGAGCGCCGGACACAGGCGGTGCACCGGGATAAACACCGGCTCGCGTCCCAGCACCAGCGCGCTTTGCGCCGCAAGCGCGGAATCATGCCACGCCACGCCTAATTCACGGAGAATTTCCGCGCTGGTCACCCGGCCCGGATCATCGGTAACGCCGTGCACCACCACCGGAAAACCGAGACGTGTGAGCGCCATCGCCAGCAACGGCGTCAGGTTGGCCTGCTTGCGGGCGCCGTTATAGCTGGGGATAACCACCGGCGGCGGCATCCCGGCCGGCGCCTGCAGCGCCATGACCTGCTCCTGCATGGCCTCATAGAATCCCAGCATCTCTTCTTCGGCCTCGCCTTTGATGCGAAAGGCAATCAATAGCCCGCCAAGCTCAAGCTCCGGCACGTCTCCTGCCAGCATGGCGCGATAGAGGATGCCGGCCGTCTGCCGATCCAGATCGCGGGCATGGTTTTTGCCCCGTCCGACCTCTTTAATAACCTTGCTGTAATCCATAACCGACCGTTTCCACTAGCCATGAAAAGTTAAACACCCGCCCTCCGCCGCCGCCGCGGGGATTCATCTATCCACAATACCTTTCATTAATGCGCTAATAAAGTGCTGCAACTCATCCTGGTAAAATGCGGCGCCGGCAGCGAGGGGCAAATGCCCGGCCGCGGACCTCGATAGCCGGGTTTAACGTCAGCGTCCCTTGTCGACGACATCACCCCGCGCGGTTTGTATGCAACAGCATCTCTTTTCCTCACAAACCTAGAGAATAGGATCCAATAAAAACAGCAAAAAATTTTATATTCTTTACAGAATCTTAATTAAAACGGCCAAAAAGAATAATTATCATAGCCGGACTTGTAGATAACGCTCAACCGCCGGTAAATGCCTCGAAAGCTAAATAAATGCATGATATAAAAAAAACACTATTTTAATTTACCCACATTGTTGGTTAATATGAGGCAAGCGCTATGCATATAACGAATATAAATCCATCCTCATATACAAAAATCATGTCCTGCGCCGCGGGCCAGGTTAAGCTCAGAACCCACGTATTGACTGCGCTGGTAAAAAAACTGGCCAATGCCAGGAATAGTTCGGCAAGAACGGCGGGCAAATCCGGCATGGAGGGCGAGGACGGTTATAGTGAAATGGAAACAGGCGATAGCATGGCCGCGCCGGCCGCCGGGGACAGCGGCGGTTCGCCGTCGGACCGGGGTTTGTTGTCTTTTATGCGCGCCCTGGCTGGCTGGAATGGTAAACACTATGATCTTATCTCCGCGCAAAAAAATTCAGATGATGCGGCCGAACGGCCCCAGCTGACAACATTTACCTCCCTGGAAGTATTAAACGACCGGCCTATCGATCGTGAAGCGTTTATTACCCAAACCGCGCAAGCCGTGGTAAAGGAAATGAAATCCGGCTTACTGAATAACCCTGAAGATAGGCTGGGATGGCAATTACAGGAATTCGCACTTTATCTGCCGGCGCGAATTAATAAAACCATTGATAGTGCCGTCGCCACCAGGCTCCAGGAAAATAAACCTGTTAGCTTTGGATCCACATTCAAACGGGATATTCTCCAGCAGGCCATGACCGATGTGGGTATTTGGCATAAATATTCCCATATCGCCAAAGTGGAGGACGGCTCCGCGACGTCCACCGGGGCGGTGGTAAGGCAGTTTATGAATAACCATCAGATGGATTGCCTCGACCTGATCCATCCCATCGCCGACCGGGTGTATGAAACGCTGTTCAACTGCCCGGGACATGTGGAACAGGTAACCCGAGCCGCGGAAAATGCCATTGCGCAGAAGCTGGAGGGTGAAAGCCACGCCTGAGCATGCGGCGCCGTCCACACTTAGCGGAAGTATTGCCGGGAGCGCGGCGTCCCATCAGCCCTTAACCGGGATGTGACCGGGTGGAGCCCCGGCCGGCGCGGGCATCGCCGGCTGCTCGATGGGAAATACCGGCAGCGCCGCCAGCAGGCGCGCGCCGTAGGATTTGGTGATAAGCCGCCGGTCGTAAATCACAATTTCGCCGGTACACTCATGGCTGCGGATCAGCCGGCCCACCTGCTGGATCAGGTTAAACGACGCGCTGGGCAGGCTTTGCACTTCAAACGGGTGCCGCTTCTGGCTTTTCAGCCATTCCCCTTCGGTCAGGATCACCGGGCTGTCGATAGGCGGGAAGGCAATTTTATGGATATGCACCTGGGTCAGTAATTCACCTTTGAGGTCCAGGCCCTCGGCAAAGGACTGCAGGCCCATCAGCACGCTGGTTTTGCCCTGATCCACCCGCCGGCGGTGTTCCTCGATTAACCGGTAGCGCGGCTGGTCGCCCTGGACCAAAAGCTGCAATCGCAGGTCGGTCATATGGGTGAGGAACAGCTGCATCGCGCGATTGCTGGCAAACAGCACCAGAAGGCCGTGATGCGCGCCGGCGGCCAGTTGCGCGCGAAAGAACGCGGCCATTTCGGCGATATGCTCCGCTTCCCGCGCCATCACCGGCTCGTAGCGCATCTGCGGGATTACCAGTTTGCCCTGGCGGCGATGGTCGAACGGCGAGCCGAGGGTAACAAAACGATCCCCGGCCCGCTCCTGCAACCCCGACAGTTCCTGCAGCCGGGCAAAGCTGTTGAGGGAGCGCAGGGTGGCCGAGGTCACCACCGCGTGGGGGATCCTGGACCACAGCAGTTTTTCCAGCTGATCGCTGACCCGGATGCCGACGCAGTGCAGGAAAATATGCGCGCCGCTATCGTGCATTTCCCGGGTCAGCCATTTGGATATCGGCGCATTGGACGCTTTCTCCTGCGCCGCCAGTTTCCATAACCGGCTGGTCGATTCCCAATAGCCCAGGGTGCGGCTGGTTTGCAGCAGCGCCTGGTGCAGGCGCACGATATCCTGCTTGCCGGTCTTCTCGGCCAGATCGTTGAGCAGGAATTCGGTCAGCATGCGCAGCGCGTCGGTAAGCTTATGCAACCTGGCGGCCAGCTCTCCCATGGCGGCGGGCAACTGGCCCATTTCAAAGCGGAATTCGGCCGCCACGCGGTCCTTCGGCAGGAAGGACACCGCCTGCAGTTCAAACTGCGCCACCAGTTCCTGGATTTCGGCGCAGTGATTCTTCAGGCGTTCGCCGCCGCTGAGCAGGGGCGGCTTGGCCGGTTTGAACTGCGCCAGGATCTGCTCGGTCTGGCGCATGAACAGTTCCAACTGGTGGGCGACAAAACCGATGGTGATTTCGCCGCTTATTTCCAGCGCGTCACGCGCCACGTCGGGCAGGTGATGCCCTTCATCGAGCACCAGCAGCATATGTTTCGGGTTGGGCAGCACCGATTCGCTATCCAGCGCCGCCATCACCAGCGCATGGTTGGCCACCACCACATCGGCGCTTTCAATCTCCTTGCGGGCAAGAAAAAACGGACACTCGCGGAAATAATGGCAATTACGCCCGAGACAGTTCGCTTTATCGGTACTGAGTTTGCCCCACAGCGCGTCGCTGACCGACTTGGGGTAGTGGTCGCGCAGGCCATCCCAGGCAAAACGGCCCAGGTCCTGCTGCATTTTGCCGCACAACGTGCGCTCTTTTCCGTCGGCCGGCACCAGGCCGTCATCGAGGAACAGTTTCAGGTCGCCCTGGAATACGCTGTCCGCCGCCATCGCCGCCAGGTTGCGCGGGCAGACGTAACGCCTGCGGCCGAAGGCGGCGGTATATTTTAAATCAGGAATCAGCTTTTTCAGCAGCGGCAGATCCTTACTGAAAATTTGGTCTTGCAGCGCCACGTTGGCGGTGCTGACCACCAGGGGTTTCTGCTCGGCGCGGCTGATGGCGATGCCGGGGATCAGGTAAGACAGGGTTTTGCCCACGCCGGTTGGCGCCTCGATCACTAAATGGCGTTCGATATCCCCGGACAGCGCCTTCGCCACTTCGGCAATCATCTGGCGCTGCGGCGTACGGGATATGAAATCCGGGATATGTTTTTGCAGCGCTTTATACCAATCATGGATTTGCGCCTTGGTAGCGACGGACAGCGGCATGAACCAACATCTTTTTAATAGAGGGGCGGCTATTGTCCCACAGACCGGCCCCGGCGTCAGCCTTATGCTGTATATATCTTCAGTTGACCGCCGGAATTGGAAGCGGCATCCAGCACATGCCCGGGATGTTTCCGCTACGCGCTGGCCCGATTTCCTGGATGTTTACCGCAACGGTAGCATACGCCGCCGGCAGCCATTACATCCGCTTACCGACGGCGCTTGTTTCGCTCGCCGCAGCACTTATAATGTGATTACTTACGGTATTGAGGATCGGTATGAATCTTATCAAAACGGGTGTGTTCGGCCTGATATCGCTGTGCGCCCTCGGCGCCATCGGCGGCGTGATGTTGGCCGGTTATATTGTTATCGTCCACAGCTGAGGGTTTCTCCACCGGCCTCAGGGGCGGTGAAAACAGCGCAGCCAGCGCTCGAACAGCATATCGCTTATCACCGCCAGCAGGGCCACCAGCACGGCGCCCTGCAGGATATAGGCGGTATTAAAGCCGCTCAGGCCGATGATAATCGGCGAACCGAGGGTTTTGGTGCCGACGGTGGAGGCAATGGCGGCGGTGCCGATATTGATAATCACCGAAGTGCGGATGCCGGTGATGATAACCGGCGCGGCCAGCGGCAGTTCCACCCGGGTCAAAATCTGCCGGCGGCTCATGCCGGCGCCGGTCGCGGTTTCCAGGATGGAGCCGGGCACCGTTTCGATACCGGCAATGGTGCCCTGCACGATAGGCAGCAGGCCATATAGCACCAGCGCGATAATCGCCGGCTGCTCGCTGAACCCCATTACCGGCACCGCGACGGCCAGCACCGCCACCGGCGGAAAGGTCTGGCCGACCGCCACGATGGTTTCCACCAGCGAACGAAACTCTTTACCCGCCGCCCGCGTCACGCCGATGCCGGCGCCGACGCCAATCGCCACGGCGATAAGGCTCGACATCAGCACCAGTTGCACATGGGCCCAGGCCAGGGACGCAAAGCTATCCTGCAGATAGACCGGACGATCCAGCGCCGGAAACAACTGCGAGAACAGCCAGTCCAGCCGCGTCATGCCGAACATCAGCGCCAACAGCAGCAGCACGCACCATAATAACGGATCGGTGATTATCCGGCGCAGCATGCTATTCCTCCACCGCCGGCTTGACCAGATCGCGGAAATGCAGCACGCCGATAGGCCGCCCCTGCTCATCCACCACCGGCAACAGTTCGGTCTGGCGGGAAACAAACTCCGACAGGGCTTCGCGCAGGGTCATGGCGGCCGCGATCGGCTTGCCCGGCAAGCGCTCCCCTTTACGCGCATGGGCGCCAGCCGCGCCCAGCGCCAGTAATTTTATGCCGATATCGCTGCGGCCAAAAAAATCACGCACAAACGCGTTGGCGGGCCGGGTCAGCAAATGGCGCGGCGAACCCTGCTGGATCACCTGCCCCTGATCGAGCAGGACAATGCGATCCGCCAGCGCCAGCGCTTCGTCAATATCATGGGTCACCAGCACCACCGTGCGGCCGGACAGCTGGTGGATACGGGCGATTTCCGCCTGCAGCGAGGCCCGGGTGACCGGGTCCAGCGCGCCGAAGGGCTCATCCATCAGCAGCACCTCCGGATCGGCGGCCAGCGCGCGCGCCACCCCGACCCGTTGCTGCTGCCCGCCGGAAAGCTGGTGAGGATAACGACCGCGAAACCGATCGGCGTCCAGATGCAGCAGCGCCAGCAGTTCGCTGACCCGATCGCGAATTTTTGCCTTCGGCCATTTCAGCAACTGCGGCACGGTGGCGATATTTTGCTCAACCGTCCAGTGCGGGAACAGGCCGATGGATTGAATGGCATAGCCCATGCGCCGGCGCAGCTCCTGCGGTTTGAAACTGTGGATTTCATCGCCGGCGAATAAAATCTTGCCCTGGTCGTGTTCAATTAAGCGGTTGATCATCTTGAGCGTGGTGGACTTGCCCGAGCCAGAAGTGCCAATCAGCACGGTAAACTCGCCCTCGGCAATATTCAGGTTCAGGTTTTCCACCGCCGGCTTGCCGTGAAAGATTTTACTGACGTGTTGAAATTGAATCATTGGCGCACCGTCTCGAGAAAAGAGATGATCAGTTTAAACAGGGTGTCCACCAGCACCGCCAGGGCAATGGCCGGGATCACCCCCAACAGCACCAGTTCCAGCGCGCTGCTGAGCAGGCCCTGGAACATCAGCGCGCCAAAGCCGCCGGCGCCGATCAGGGCGGCAACCATGCCCATGCCGACGGTCTGCACGGCAATGATGCGAATCCCCGACAGGATCACCGGCAACGCCAGCGGCACCTGGATACGGCGAAATATCTGCCCCCAGGTCATGCCCATGCCCAGCGCGGTTTCTATCACCTCGGCGGGCACCTGCTGCAAACCGGCGTTAACGCTGCGCACCAGCGGCAGCAGGGCGTACAGCACCAGGGCGATCAGCGCCGGGGCCAATCCGATGCCGCCGATGCCCGCCGCGCGCAGCCACGGCCAGGCGGCGGCCAGGCCGCTGAGCGGCGCTATCAGCAGTCCAAACAGCGCGATGGCGGGTATGGTCTGGATAATATTCAGGGTGGAAAACAGCGCCGGGCGCCAGCGCGCCGAACGATGGCAAAGCAATCCCAGCGGAATGCCGATAATAATGGCCGGGACCAGGGTGCCGAACAGCAGGGTCAGATGCTCGCCCAGCGCCTGCTGGAAGATATCCTGCCGATTGGCGTACTCTTTAAACAGCGACAGCTGATCCAGCCGACCGGTCAGGATCAGCGCCGCCGGCGGCAACCAGATTTGCGCGTTGGCCAATACCCGCAGCGTATGGCTGGCGGTGGCCCGGCCGATGGCGTCGGCGGCAATCAGCAGGCACAGGACAATCATCAGCCAGAAGCCGCTGCCAAACGAGGTGCGTACCAGGCTCCCGCCCTGCCCGGCCAGCTGCGCGGCCACCACGCCGGCCAGAGCCGCCAGGCAGAACAGCAACAGCTCCGCCAGCACCACCACCAGCACCTGCATCCGGCGGGAAGGCGTGACAAAACACAGCCCGGCGAAGGCGGCGGCCGGCGCCAGCGGCAAAAACCATACGCCGCGCATCAGGGTGATAAACCCAATGCCCTGGCCGGACATCAGGCGGTTCGGCGCATAGTTGACAAACGGCAGCACGGCGCCCGCCAACACCAGCAATACCGTCAGGGTCAGCAGGACAGGGTTTTTAACCACGGCGGGATATTCCCCCGTGCGCCTGGAGGGTTACGATTTCACAAATCCCTTTTGCTTGAGGTAATCCGCCGCCACCTTGCTGGCGTTTTGCCCTTCCACCGCAATGCTGGCGTTCAGCTTTTGCAGCGTCTGGGTATCGAGCGAGGCGAATACCGGCTTAAGCCAGACCACCATATCCGGGTGCTGTTTCAAAACCGCTTCGCGCACAATAGGCGCCGGGGCATAAATCGGCTGCACGCCGTCAGGATCGGACAGGGTACGCAACCCGAGCGCGGCCACCGGCCCATCGGTGCCGTAGGCCATGGCGGCATTGACGCCGGAGGTCTGTTCGGCCGCGGCCTTCAGGGTCACCGCGGTATCCCCGCCGGCCAGCGACAGCAGCTGATCCTGCTGCAGTTTAAACGCATAGGTTTTTTCAAAGGCGGGCAAGGCGTCGGGGCGTTCGATAAATTCCGCCGACGCCGCCAGTTTAAACTTGCCGCCCTCTTTGAGATAACGGCTTAAATCAGTCAATGAGCCGATGTTTTTACCTTTGGCCAGGTCCTCGCGGATGGCGATGGTCCAGGTGTTATTGGCCGGCGCCGGGTCCAGCCAGACGATATGGTTTTTGTCATAATCAAGTTGTTTGACTTTTTGATACCCCGCATTGACATCTTTCCAGGCGGGATCTTTTTCATCGCTGAAGAAAAAAGCGCCATTGCCGGTATATTCGGGATAAATATCAATTTCACCGGAGGTGATGGCCCCGCGCAATACCTGGGTAGTGCCCAGCTGGGATTTATTAATGGTTTTCACCCCATGGGATTCCAGGACCTGGACGATAATATTGCCCAGCAGCGAACCTTCCGTATCGATTTTAGACCCCACCCGCACCGGCGCGTCGGCCGCCTGGACGCCGGCGGTCATGCCCAGCATGGCTGCGGCAAGGCACAGAGCTCGTCCGTGATGAAAAAAATTACCCATGATTTTTTTTCCTCTCAGAGGTTATGGTTAAAATATCCGCCATGGATCGGCGTTCAATAGGTTTCTGAAATAATAGTTCAAATTAAAATTTATTCATTGATGAAGAAAGCATAACCCTAGATCGTAAAGCGCGGGAGCAATATAGGATCTAATGATTCACCGGCGGCAATATGACCGGCAGGTTAATATCAACATGCGCGCTCAAGCCGCATGAATTCGATGAAATGCCGCGGTATAGCGGAAATCGTCAGCTTAAACCAGGGCGTGAACATCGCGGGACATTGGTTGATATCCGCCAGCACCGCCGTCAACGCCTGGTAGCGCCAGGCCATGGCCTCGTCGGGATTGAGATTGGGCGCCTGGGCGCTGATGCCGAAAAATACATGGTCGAACTCATGTTCAATCAGGCCATTGGGCAGCGGCAGACGGTATTGCAGATCAAACATCGGCGTCAGGACGCAGCGCAGGCCCATTTCTTCGTGCAAACGACGGTGGGCCGCCGCCAGGGTATCCTCTTGGGGCGTGGGATGCCCGCAGCAGGTATTGCTCCATAATCCGCCGCAGTGGTACTTGGCGGCGGCGCGCTGCTGGAGCAGCAGTTCCCCTTGCGGGTTAAACACGTAGACCGTAATCGCCCGATGCAGCAGCCCCTCGCGGTGGGCCTGGAGTTTTTCCATCCGGCCCACGCACCGATCGCGTTCATTGACCAGGACCACTTCGGTAAACGCCATGATATTGCCTCGATAAGCCGGACTTATGGATTATTTTACCGGGAGCGGCCGAAAAAATCTGTGCCATAACGGGGTATTAATGTTAACCCGGTTTTTTTTTTGCAATAAAGCATGTCCGGGGGACATGCTTTATTGTCGGCAAACCTGCGCAGGGTCCTGCCCGTCATGCCCGCAAGCACATTTTACAACAGGGTGAATCGCGTGGTCTTGACCCTGGCCGAATCCAGCCCGACCATCACCTCGAACTCGCCCGGCTCGGCGGCGAACCGCATCTGCTGGTCATAGAATTTCAGCGCGTCGGCATCCAGTTTGAAAGCCACCGTTTTGGTTTCGCCGGCCTTGAGGAAGACTTTCTGGAAGCCTTTCAATTCCTTGACCGGACGACTCGACGATGCCGCCACGTCATGCACGTACAGCTGCGCCACGGTATCGCCGTCGCGATCGCCGGTATTGGTCAGGGTTACGCTGACGGTGATGCTGCCGCCGCGCCGCAGGGTCGGGCTGGACAGCGTCGGCGCCGATACGCTGAAGGTGGTGTAGCTCAGGCCGAAACCAAACGGATAGAGCGGACCGTTGGCCTCATCATAATAATGCGAGGTGTATTTATCCGGCTTGTCCGCCAGGTAAGGCCGGCCGGTGGGGAGATGATTGTAGTAAATCGGGATCTGGCCCACCGAACGGGGAAAGGACATCGGCAGCTTGCCGGACGGGTTATAATCGCCAAACAGCACGTCGGCGATGGCGTTGCCGCCTTCGGTGCCGCTGAACCAGGTTTCCAGCATGGCGTCCGCCTGCTGATCCTCACGCACCAGCGCCAGCGGACGGCCGTTCATCAGCACCAGCACCAGCGGCTTGCCGGTGGCTTTCAGCGCGTCGATAAGCGCGCGTTGGCTATCCGGGATAGTGATATTGGTACGGCTGGACGCCTCGTGGGCCATGCCCTGGGATTCCCCCACCGCGGCGACGATCACATCGGCATTGCGGGCGGCCTTGACCGCTTCGTCTATCATCGCCCGCGGCGCGCGCGAATCGTTCTGCACCGCCCGATCGTATGAATTCAGGTAAGCCAGCATATCCTTATGGTCGGTAATGTTCGCGCCCCTGGCATAGACAATGGTGGCTTTATTCCCGGCGGCGTTGCGCATTCCCTGCAGCAGGGTAACGGTTTGCCCGGGACGGCCGGCCGCCGACCAGCTGCCCATGATGTCCCGCTGGCTGTCCGCCAGCGGACCGACCACGGCAATGGTACCCTGCTTTTTCAGCGGCAGGGTATGCAGGCGGTTTTTCAGCAATACCAGGCTCTGGCGCGCCACCTGCCGGGCCGCGTCACGATGCAGGCGGCTTTCGGCATTGGTATCCTGCGGGTCGCTGCCCACCGGTCCCAAATGGCTGTATGGGTCGCGGAACAGGCCCATGTCGTATTTCACGTTAAGCACGTGGCGCACGGCTTCATCGATTTCCTGTTGGCTGACGTCGCCGCTTTTCACCAGCTGCGGCAGGTAGCGGATAAAATACTCGTCGCTCATGCTCATATTGATGCCGGCGTTAAGCGCTATTTTTACCGCCTCGATCGGTGAACTGGCGACGCCGTGTTTGATCAGTTCCTTGATGGCGCCATGGTCGCTGATGGTAATGCCGGAAAAATGCCACTGTTTGCGCAGGACATCCTTCAGCAACCAGGAATCGGCGGTGGCCGGAATGCCGTTTACCGTATTAAGCGCCACCATCACCCCGCCGCTGCCGGCGTCCAGGGCCGCCTTATAGGGCGGCATATAGTCCTGGAACATCCGCTGCGGGCTCATATCGACCGTGTTGTAGTCACGCCCGCCTTCCACCGCGCCATACAGGGCAAAATGCTTCACCGAGGTCATCAGCGCATGGCGTTCGCCCGGGTTTTTGCCCTGGATCGACTGCACCAACGCCCGGCCGATTTCCGCGGTAAGGAAGGTATCTTCCCCCAGCCCTTCCGAGACCCGGCCCCAGCGCGGATCGCGGGTCACGTCCACCATCGGCGCCCAGGTCATGTTAAGCCCGTCCTCGCTGCCCTCGAAGGCGGCGATGCGCCCGCTGGTGGCTACCGCGTCCAGGTTCCAGCTGGAGGCAAGGCCCAGGCTGATGGGAAATATGGTGCGCTGGCCATGGACGATATCATAGGCAAAAAACAGCGGTATTTTCAGCCTGGGCAGTTGCATGGCCTGATCCTGCATCTTGCGGATATCCTGGCGGGTCACCGTATTGAAGATCGCGCCCACCTGGCCGTTTTTGATCATTTCGCGAATCGCCTCTTTCGGATTCTCCGGCCCGACGCTGATAAGCCGCAGCTGGCCGATTTTTTCCTCTAGGGTCATTTTTTGCAGCAGCGCGTTGACGTAGGCGTCGCGCGGCAAATCAGGGGAAGGAAGCTGGGTGTTGTCCGCCAGGGCGGGATGAAGCGTTAATGCTGTCAGCAGGCTAAGTGAACACAGCCATTTCATATCGTTGTTCTCATACTCGGGAAAGCGGACCGGGCCGGACGCCCGGTACGGAAGTTCTGGTCAATATGCCACGGGGCATCGCAGAGCTCAGTGTAGACCATCACGAACCGGATCGGGTATGGTTAAATTATTGAAAGCATGTGTTTCTGGATGTCGATTTTCATTAAATTCCCATTGGCATTATTCCCGGCGTATATTCATAGATCAGACGAGCCAGTTCAGTGCATCATATTCCGGGGCGTCATGCCCGCCCGGGGATATAAAGTTAGTCTACCCCGCAGAGCAAGGGATATCGTTATGCCGCAAACTTCGCCTTACCTATCACATGCGTTTATAGAACGGCTTACCGCCATTGTCGGCCAGCGCCATGTCCTTACCTCCAGCCGCCAGACCCAGCGCTATTGCAAGGGATTCCGTTCCGGCAGCGGACCGGCGCTGGCGGTGGTCTCGCCCGACTCGCTGCTGGCGCTGTGGCGGGTGCTGGAAGCCTGCGTGGCCGCCGACAAAGTAATTATCATGCAGGCGGCCAATACCGGCCTGACCGAAGGCTCCACGCCCAACGGGACGGATTACGATCGCGAGGTGGTGGTGATCAGCACCCGGCGCCTGGGCGGGGTGCAGTTGCTCGACGAGGGCCGGCAGGCGGTGGCCCTGGCGGGCAGTACGCTGTATACGCTGGAAAAACTCCTGAAGCCCCTGAAACGGGAACCGCATTCGGTCATCGGCTCCTCCTGCCTGGGCGCGTCGGTTATCGGCGGCATTTGCAATAACTCCGGCGGCTCGCTGGTCAAGCGCGGCCCGGCCTATACCGAGATGGCGCTGTTTGCCGAGGTTGCCCAGCACGGCCAGCTGCGGCTGGTCAACCATCTGGGCATTGATTTAGGCGCCACGCCGGAACAGATATTGACCCGGCTGGAGGACCAGCAATACTCGGCGCTTGACGTCCATCCCGCCGATCATGCCTGCTCCGATCATGATTACGCCGGGCGGGTGCGTGACGTGGACGCCGATACCCCGTCGCGGTTTAACGCCGACCAGCGCCGGCTGTTCGAGGCGTCGGGCAGCGCCGGCAAGCTGGCGGTGTTCGCGGTGCGCCTCGACACCTTCCCCGCCGAAACCCGGCAGCAGGTATTCTATATCGGCACCAATGACCCGCAGGTACTCACCCGGCTGCGGCGCGACGTGCTGTCCGGTTTCGCCAACCTGCCGGTGGCGGGCGAGTATATGCACCGCGACTGTTACGATATCAGCGCCACCTACGGCAAAGATACCTTTGTCATGATCAACCGGCTGGGCACCGATTGGATGCCGCGGATGTTCCAGCTCAAGGGGCGTATCGACGCCACGCTGAACGCCCAGTCCTGGCTGCCGCCGCAGCTCAGCGATCGTTTCCTGCAGTTGGCGGGCCGCCTGTGGCCGCAGCATTTGCCGCCGCGCATGAGGACGTTCCGCGATACCTATGAGCATCATCTGCTGCTGAAAATGTCCGGCGACGGCATCAATGAGGCCGAGGGGTACCTGAAAAACTTTTTTGCCCGGGAGCCGGGGGATTATTTCATCTGCACCGACGACGAGGGCGGCAAGGCCTTCCTGCACCGGTTTGCCGCCGCCGGGGCCGCGGTGCGCTACCATGCGGTTCACGGCGCCGAGGTGGAGGATATTCTCGCCCTTGATATCGCCCTGCCGCGTAATGAAACCCAATGGTTCGAGACCCTGCCGCCGGAGATTGACCGGCAGTTGGTGGCCAAACTCTATTACGGTCATTTTATGTGCCATGTATTCCACCAGGATTATATCGTGCGCAAAGGCGTCGACAGCCATGCGCTGAAAGAACGGATGCTGGAACTGCTTAACCAACGCGGGGCCGAATACCCGGCCGAACATAACGTCGGCCATCTTTACCAGGCCAAGCCGGTGCTGGCGGCGTTCTATCGGCAAAGCGACCCCACCAATACCTTTAATCCCGGCATTGGTAAAACCACCAAATTGAAACAGTGGCGCGAGCAGGGCGACGGGCATAACCCGTCCTGAGGACGGCGCTTTATCGTGGCAACCCCATGCCGCCCTCACTGGGGGCTTGGCAAGCGCGATGACCTTTGCAATACTGCTTTGGTGTTACAAGTCATGATCGGTCTATACAAGCGCTGACAATCGCTTAAGGCGCGTCAGCCCGATGGCAATGCCGGCCCGCTTTTCGCCGGTAATCATGATGTTCAGGGATGATCGGTTCTTCTTTTTCAACAAGGCACCGACTCTTTTATGAAATATGTCATCGTTGGTACAGGCAACATCAGCCACACCTACCTCAAGGCGCTGCGGGCATTGCCGGCAAGTGAAGCGGTGGGATTTATTTCCCGCGGCAAAACCCCGGGCGAGGCCGAAGGCCACCTGCCTTGCTGGCCGTCCCTGGCGGCGGTCGACCGGCCGTTTGACGCGGTAATCGTCACCACGCCCAACGGGCTGCATCACCAAAGCGCCATCGAGGCCGCGGGCCTGGGCAAGCATGTGCTGGTGGAAAAACCGTTGGATATCAGCCAGGCCGCCATGGACGATATGATAGATGCCGCCGCCCGGCACCAGGTCATCCTGGCCGTAAGTTACCAGCGTCGAACCAATCCGGATAACCAGGCGGTTAAACAACTGCTTGGGCGGCAGGCGTTCGGCCGGGTTTATTCCGCCGACCTGAGCTGCCGATTCTGGCGCGACCAGGCCTATTACGACAGCGCCCCCTATCGCGGCGGCTACGCCATCGACGGCGGCGGCGTCTTTATGCAGCAGGCCAGCCATAATATCGATAATTATATTTGGCTGTTCGGCATGCCGGAACGGGTACAGGGAGAGCTGGACACCTTTGCCCACCGGATGGAAGCGGAGGATCACGGCGCGGTGGTGCTGCGCCATGCCGACGGCATGATCGGCACCATAGTCGCCTCCACCTGCGCCCCGCCGGGATATCCTCCCCGCCTGGAGGTCAGCTGTGAAAAAGGGACCTTCACCCTGCTTAACGACCGTATCAGCGAATGGCATATCGCCGGTATCGACAATCCGGCGACGCGGGTGGAACCGGCGCCCGATGACGGCGCCAGCAGCCCCGCCATAACGGATTCCTCCCGGCATGAAGCGGTTATCGAGGATTTCGAGCGGGCGGTGGCGCAGGACGGCACGCCGCTGGCGGAGGGTAACGACGCCCGGCGCGCCACCGACCTTATCCTGCGCATTTACCGATGTCGCGCGGGGAGCCGTTGATGTTTCAGCTCAGGGCGGCCCGTATTGATGAGTTGGCTAAACTCACCGAGCTCTGTTTGCAGTCAACGGCGTTATTAGGCTACGACGACGCGCTGCGGCACGCCTGCCGTGAACGGCTGACCTTCCGCCCGGCGGATATGGAAAACTCGCTGATTTGCGTCGCCGCAGCCGATAACGCTTTGCTAGGGGCCGCACAGCTGCTGCTTCACGATGAAATCGCTTTCCTCGAACGACTGTTCGTCGCGCCGGCGAACGCCAAGACCGGCATCGGCAAGACGTTATTCGGCTGGTCGATCAATACCGCCCACCGGGCCGGCGCCGAACGTTTGTTGATTGATTGCCATCCCCTTGCCGCCGGATTTTACCAACGCATGGGCGCGCGCGCGGCGGACACGGCCGACCCGGGCCCGGTTCCCGGCGGCCACGGCACGCCGCGTTTCCGGATTACCCTGACGCGCTGCCGGGCCGCCGACAAGGGTTAAGACGCGTTGCGCCGAGCGTTCGGCGACGCGAATCATCACCCAGACAGCAACGGAGTATTCAATCTTGTATCAACTGCATATCGCCAACAAAAATTACTCGTCCTGGTCACTGCGCCCCTGGGTATTGATGAAGGCGCTGGAAATTCCTTTTGATGAAGCGCTGCATGCGTTCCAGTCGGGCGACAATCATGACCTGTTCCAGCATTTTTCGCCGTCCGGCCGGGTGCCGGCGCTGTATGACGGCACGACCGTGGTATGGGATTCGTTAGCCATAACCGAATACCTGGCGGATACCCACGCCGGGGTCTGGCCGGAGGAACGCCAGGCCAGGGCCTGGGCGCGCTGCGCGGCGGCGGAGATGCATTCCGGCTTCGCCACGCTGCGCAACCTGTGCCCGATGAACTGCGGCGTGCGGGTGCGCTTGCGGACGTTGCCCGAGGCGCTGCGCGACGATCTGACGCGCCTGGATGCCTTGTGGCGGCAGGGCCTTTCCCGTTTCGGCGGCCCATTCCTGGCCGGTCCGGTCTTTAGCGCCGCGGACGCGTTTTTTGCCCCGGTGGTATTCCGGGTCCAGACCTACGGCCTGCCGCTGTCGGACGCCGCGCGGCAGTGGTGCGGGACCATGCTGGCGCAGCCGGCGCTGCGGGAGTGGTATCAGGCGGCGCTGGCCGAGAAATGGCGTGAAGATTCACATGAGCAAGAAGCGGTAAGCCAGGGAGAGATTATCGAGGATTTGCGCGGCCGGGCATAATAGCCGGCCGCGGCGGGATTTAATCGACCTGTTTTTCCCGATCGCCGGCGCTGTTTTTCGCCGTTTGTCCTGACGGGTGGGCTTTGGACTTTTTGTATGCCGTCTGGCCCGGCTTGGCGGCTTTGGCTTTTTTATAGGCGGTCTGGCCGGGCTTGACCTTCCTGGCAGCGGTGGCCTGGGCGGCCCTGGCGGTCTTGACGGCGGCCGCCTGGCCGGGTTTGCCGCTGCGGGTCTTTTTATACGCCGTCTGGCCCGCCGCATGGCTTTTAAGCTTATTATTATTGGCCCGGGCGGCGCGATGCGCGGCGGGTTTATACGCCGAGCGGATGGAAAGCAGCGCGGGAGCGGCCGGGAACACCGCCGACGGCAGCGGGGAGGCCTGGCCGGTCTCAAGCCAATTGCGAATGCGCCCGGCGTCGGCAAAATGGGTATATTTACCGTAGGCGTCCAATACCACCAATCCCACCGGCCGATGATTAATTACCGTGCGCATCACCAGGCAATGCCCCGCCGGGTTGGTAAACCCGGTCTTGGTCAGCTGGATAGTCCAGTCCGGGCGATAAACCAAATGGTTGGTGTTACGGAACGGCAGGGTGTAAGGCGGGTTGCTGAAGGTCGCCATGGTTTCGTGGGTGGTGCTCAGCTCGGTAAGCAACGGATACTGCTGGCTGTCGATCAGTAATTTGGATAAATCGCGCGCCGTCGAGACGTTATTAAACGACAGGCCGGTGGGCTCGACGTAATGGGTATTCATCATGCCCAGGGACCGCGCCTTGGCATTCATGGCGGCAATAAAGGCCGGATAACCGCCGGGATAATGGTGCGCCAGGCTGGCGGCGGCGCGGTTTTCCGAGGACATCAGGGCCAGCAGCAGCATATTGCGCCGGCTGATTTCGCTGCCCACCCGCACGCGTGAAAATACGCCCCTTAATTCCGGCGTTTCATGGATATCCACCGAAATAATCTCATCCAGCGGCTGTTTGGCGTCTAATACCACGATGGCGGTCATCAGCTTCGACAGCGAGGCAATAGGCATGACTTTATCGGCATTGGATGAATACAGCAGATGATTGTCCGTCATATCAAAGACAATAGCGCTGCCGGAGGCAATCACCAGAGGCGATACCAAGGGCGTCGTCTGTGCGTCGACGGCGGCGCGTGCATCATTAATCATCACATTCGTAAGCGTAAAAAGTGACACGCCGAAACAAGCGACACGAAACAAAGATAACATTATCCAGTACCTGAAAAATACCGCGGGACCGCGGTTGATGACGACATAGTATATCCGATTCTCCACAAACGAAAATCGCTAAAAGCCTGTATTTTTTTGTCACTAAAAAAGGCGGCGTATTTATTGACAAATATCCGCGTGGCGCCGCATCAATCTGTGGGTTATTTCGGCAGGGTTAATCTATTAGTAACCTATTAATGAATAACAAAAACGCAATATTTGACGCATTCGTCTGCGAATTTTGCTTAAAAAATGATACCCGGACGAGAGCATCGGCCGGGTATTTTTGCGGCGGGCGTATTTAATAAATCTTTTTCGCCAATATATTTTTTCCGCCCCCGCCCGGGAATGTGGTTAAACACTCAGGCGGCGGCGCTAAGCGCTTTTTTATTCACCATCACCAGGAAAAGCACGATGGCGATGATATAACAGCCCCAGATAGTCAGGCCCATGGTCACCACCGAGGTGCCGCCGATGCCGGTAAAGGGGACGCTTATCGCCCCGAGCGCGAACATCGCCACGCCAATCATGGCGGAGGCGCTGCCGGCATTTTTGCCCTGGGTCTGCATGGCCAGCGACGACGCCAGGGTGCCGATCAGGCCGTTAATCATCACCGAAAAGAACAGGGCCGCCAGGATAAACGGCAGCGGCGAACCGAGCAGGCCGCACAGCAGCAAGGCGCTGGAGGCGGTCCCCGCCACGCCCAGCCCAAAGGCCAGCACCCGGTATTCGCCTAACCTGGCGCTGGTGCGGGCGGCAATCTGCGAGGCGGCAATCAGGCCCAGGCCGTTGATGGCGAAACAAAAGCTAAAGCCCTGCGGGCTGAGACCGTAGAGCTGCTGCAAGACAAAGGGCGAGGCGCCGATATAGGCAAACATCCCCGCCATGCTAAAACCCTGCGTCAGGCATAACCCCATAAACTGCCGTTGCACCAGCAGCCCGCCCAGGCCGCCGAACACGCTGAGCAGCGAGGCCTGGCTTCTGCGGGCGGGCGGCAGGGTTTCTTTTAACCGCCAGGCGCATACCGCCAGCAGCAGCAGCGCAATCGCCGCCAGCACGATAAACAACCCGCGCCAGTCCAGCCAGGCCAGCAGCGCGCCGCCGAGGACCGGGGCGCCGATGGGCGCCACCCCGTTGACCAGCATCAGCACGGAGAAAAATTTGGTCAGCGCGTGTCCGCTGTAGAGATCCCGGGCCACCGCCCGCGACAGAACCGCGCCGCCCGCGCCTGCCAGGCCCTGTATTAACCGGGCCGCCAGCAGTTGGCCGATATTTTGCGCCAACGCGCAGGCGATGGAGGCCAGCAGCAGCAGCATCAGCGAAAACAGCAATGGCTTCATGCGCCCCAGCTTATCGCTGAGCGGGCCAAAAAACAGTTGGCCGACCCCCAGGCCGAGCAGGCCGGCGGTAAGGCTCAACTGCGCGGTGGCGGTGCTGGTGGACAAGGAGCCGGCCAGTTCCGGCAGTGCGGGTAGGTAAAAATCGGTACATAAGGGGCCGAGCGCGGCCAGTGAGCCAAGTACCAGGGCAAAGCTAAGCTGTTTTTGTGCAGAGGTCATGAAAATGGATATCCTTATTCCGCGAGACATCATCGGCCAGGCGCCGATGGTACGGCGCCGGCCCAGGCGGTTATTAATATAACAGCTGCACGGCGGTATTGGCGATATAGCTACCGGGCGGATCGTCGCGGTCGGCTTTCATTTTAGCGTAAACAGTGTAAGTGCGGGTTACCGTGGCGTTGGCGTCCAGGCTGTAGCCGTCGGTAATTACCCCGCCGCCGCTGTTGCCCCAGACCTGCTGGTAATTGCCGGACGTATAGAGCTGATAATCGGCGCTGTGGCCGCCGGCCGACATTTGCCGCTGCCCCTCCCCCGCCGGACCGTCAAGCAAAATCTGATAGCTGACGTTGGCGGCGGCGGCGCCGCTGCGGCATACCACGGTGATGGTGGCGGTAGTTTGCCGCGTGGCCCCGGCGACGCCCGCCAGCGCGCCGAAATTCAGCGGCGTGGAGGCGATCGTGCAGTCGTAGGCCAGCGCCGGGGCGGCAAACAGGACGATAAGCAAGACGGGCAAGGTACGGTTTGCAGTAGGTGAACGCATGTTCATGCTCCTGTGTTGCAGGTTAACGGCCCGATTTGCGGCAGGACGTTGGCCTGGGGATGATAATCAAAGCTCAGGGTACAGTCGGGCCGGCCGGTGGTTTCGACCTTCAGCTGGTTGTGCTCCGCCAGGTCCTCGAAAAACGTCTGGCCATCGTAGCCCACCATGGCCTGGGCGCCGCTGCCCACCAGGATCGCCACGCTGCCAAGCGGCAAGGGTTTATGCTGCGCGTCCACCAGCAAGAGGGTAGCGCCGCGGCTGCGGCGGATGGGAAAGCGGGCGATGACGCCCGATTGATCGCGCGGCCTGACGGTCATGGCTTCATTGGTCAGGGCGACATCCATCGGCACATCGTTGGGATCAACGGATAGGCGATTGCTTTCGTAGGCGCGCATATCCTCGATAAACATCAGGCCATTGCGGTCGGTCTTGCCCACCGGACGGTTTTCCTGCAGGACGGTGATGCCGGGCAAACCATCGGTGTCCACCAGCGCGAAACTGTTCTCGATGGTATTGGCGGCAAAAACATGGCCGCCGATAGCCGCCAGCGAGCCACGGGCGGAAGCCCGGACCGCGTGGCCGGAGCTGCCCTGCTCAACTTCGGTGCCGATAAGGCCCCAGTCGGCCTTATATTCCAGGCCGGCGTTTTGCCGCGACACCGCGCCGTTTTGCGTCGCCAGGCTCCAGCCGATATCGCCATGTTGTACCGCCGACTGCTGCGCCTGCACGGTTTGATAACTGTCGCCGTGGCTGACGCTGGCGCTGGTGCTGATGGTCGAGCGCTTGCCAAAGGGGATGGAGATGCCGACATACAGGCTATTGCCTTTATCATAATCAAAATCATGCAATAGCGTGAGATAGCCGAACGCCGCCAACGCCGGCAGCGGGGCCGAATAGGTGCCCGACAGGGACGAGGTGGCTATGCGCTCGGACTCATAATTATAACTGTTGTAATAGTTCACTAATTTACGCGCATAGACCAGTCCGAAGGAGCCATTGCCGGGGAACACCGGAAAACCAAGGCTGGCGCGCAGGGTAGTGCCCGCGGTGCTGTCGCCATAGGCCGCGGCGATATCGTAAAAGTCGGCGTCGGCCCGCAGCGCGCTGAAACCGTAGCTGAAGGTATGCACGGTATGGGAAAAGCCCAGCCCATATTGTTGTCCTTGCTTTTCGCCATAACGACTGGCGGCCAGCGAACCGGATAACACCCCCAGATCCCTGACCAACAGATCGGCGCCGATCCCGCCCATGACCAGTTTTTGCGTGGCTTCCAGATGGGTTTCCAGCGTTACCGCCGGCCATACGCCCCGCCGGTAGCTTGCCGAGGCGGCGCCGCCGGTATAATCGGCGGATCGGCTGGCATAACCGCGGCGCACCGAACCGGCCTCCACCGACAAGGATTCCAGTCCCTGGCGGAGCATGGAACTGCTGGCATAAAAAGGCAAGGTCTGGGTGGTCTGCCGGCCGTTGGCGTCCTTGACCACCATGGAGACATCGCCGCCGCCGGTGGTCACCGGCAGCGAGGTGATGTCAAACGGCCCGGCGTCCACCTGGCGGGTCATCTGGTGCAGGCCGTTGACATAGATATCCACCGACGAGGGCACCGCCACCTCGCCGCTGATCCCCGGACGGGGAAAGGTCACCAGGTCGGGCCGCAGGCCGAAATTGGTGGTCATCTGCACGCCGCCCATGCGCACCGGCCGGGTCCAGTCCAGGCCGCCGCTGATATAGTCGCCGGTATTCCAGGTGCGCAGGGTGGATATATCGGACCGGCTATAGGTACTTTCCAGCCGTACCGTGCGGTCGAGGTAGGGGTTATGGGTTTGGATGGCGCTATTGGTCAGTACGCCGCTATCGCCGAACAGCCGCAGGTCGCCGAGCAGGCTGCTGCTGTCCTGGCCGTTGTAATCGGTGACCTGCGCATCATAATTCAGTACCGCGCCCCGGTCGCTGTGCGGCGCGACATCGCCCGCGGACATCACGTCCGAGCTAAACTGCTGCGCAATCTGATCGCCGGACGGCACCTGAATAAACAGCGTTTGGGTATTCTCATCCAGCCGCCAGGTCCAGCCCTTGATGCTGCTTAAGGCAATCAGCCCCCCGCCGGTATCGGTATAGGGCCCGTTGAGGATCAGCCCCGAGGCGGTAATCTGCTCACGGGTTAACAGCAGCGCGCCCTGCCGTCCGGCGATCTCCTGGATATTATCGTGGTTGCGGCCGTTGACCACCACGTTGAGCAACAGGCTTTGCCCGGCGTCCGGCGCCGTTGCCGGTAACGGTGCGGTTGCGGTTGCCGTTTCCGCGCCCGATGCCATTAACGGCCACAGCAGCGCCAGGATCAGCACCTGGCCCGGCAGCCGGCGACGCCCGGGGGCTGTCAATGACCAGGGCCGACATTGACCCATTGATCCGATTTATTCTGCGTGTTGGCGTTTTGCACATGGATCCTGGATCCCGTGGTCAACAGGTGCCTGGGATCGCTGATAAGCCAATGTTGTTGATTGCCCGCCAGGATATAAGGCATGCCGGGGCCGGTGAGTTTTAAACGCTCGCCGCTCACGGTGGTGGCGCTCAGGTTGGATAACATGCTGTGCTTCAGGCCCTGGTTTACCGCCACCAGCATCATGCCTTCACCCTGGCGCTCGATGCGCCACTGTACGTCCGGACTGGCCGGCTGGGTACTGAGCGAAAAAACCGGCACGGTAAAGCGTATCGCCAACTGCACTTTGGCAACGCCGCGCTCCGGAATCTGGTCAAAAATAATGCGATAGGCCTCTTCGCCCTTGGCCGCCGGTTCACGCAGCAACACCCGCACGGTCTGGGATTTGCCGGCGGGGATGGTGGCGAATGGCGGGCTGACCGACAGCTTATTGGTGCTGACGAAGGTGTCGTTATTGCCTTGTTGAATCCAGCTGTAGCCACGGATCTGTATTACGCTCGGGGTGTCGGCGTTATTGGTCAGGGTAAAGCTGGCGGAGCGGTGAACGGAGGACAGATCCTGACGGATGGGGACGATAGCCAATGCCTGCGCAAAGACCTGGGGTACGATGACCCACAGGCCCGCCAGCATAAGCGCCCGGATAAAATTAACGTAACGGGGCATAGGGGCTGATCTTATATTAGTAGGTAACGGTCACGGCTACGGTATCGGTATAGTCACCGACCACCGAGGAGAGCTGGTTGGCGGCGATTTCACCATACACGGTGATATTCTGCTCATCGCCGTTGCCGGTGCCCGCGACGGTATCGGTGCCTGAAGTGTTACCCCAGGTAGTGGTATGGGCTGCATCCGAGTATAAACCGTAGTTCAGTACCGAGCCGGCCACGGAACCGGTCATGACGCGCAACGCGGTGGTGGCGCCGGTGCCGGTGCCCGCGCCCAGCGCTACCACGTAAGGCGCGTCGTTAGTACAGGTCAGCGACAGGGTCGCGGTGGTATCCACTACGGCGGTACCGGTATAGGCCGGGAACGCCAATGCGGTGGTGGAAATAGTGCAGGCTGATTCTACCGCGGCGGTAACCGCAATATTAGTCGAGGCGGTACCGGCCGCGAAAGCGGGGGAAATAACGGTGGCGCCGAGGCATAAAAGTGACAAAGCACCGACTTTAAAAAGACGTTTGCTGGACATAGTATTTCCTTGAAAGATGCGATTTGCGATTTGAATGGATTTGGCTTATTAAACCGGCCATTTCTCGCGGTTATTTTAACCGAAAAAGGTGAGACAAGGTAATGTATACCGTCGCAAATCCGGACGGAATACCTGCATTAACGGCCAAAGCCATAATATCCGGCTCACGCGCTGAAGGATGATTACCGACTTTGCAGGGTTAATCTTGGGATAAGGATGCCTTTTGGTCGACATTTGAATATATCTCAGCAGTAGCATATATTTTAATCAAGGTTAATTTATTTAAAGTATAATTACCATATAAGTATAAATATATTCTCTTTATTCCCCCATTAAATCCTGCCATGGTTCCCAGCCCATTGATTAAATTAACTTGCCATTGGCATAAAAACCACCTTATCAATATGATTTATAATGGAAAACGTTGAATTCACCCATGATTTGTTCATTAAAATAATGCGTATCCGGGCCATGTTCAACGGCCGGAATGGGAAGCGGCGTCGCACTGTAATTCCTGCAGCCAGGGCGGGATGGCGCGGCCGTTAAACAGGGCGGCATATAAGGGATGGTCAAGCGACGGCCTTGCCTCGCGCGGTTGCGTGCGATATTGATGAGGAGTGATTTTGAAAAATTTGCGAAACATGCGCGCCAACTGCTGGCCGTCGTGCAACCCGCCGCGCCGGGCGATCTTGTCAATGGGTAAATCGGTGTCAATCAATGCCTGGCGCGCTAATTCCAACCGCAGCAACAGCAAAAAAAGATACGGCGAATAGCCCACCTCCAGTGTGAAATGGCGACGAAGGCTGCGCTCGCTCATGGCTAAAAACCGCGCCGAACGGTCCATGCTCAAATCTTCATCAATATGCGCCAGCCACCAGAGCGTCACCCGGTGCGAGATAGTGTCATGGCGGGTAAAAACCCTGGCCATAACCGGCGTAGTGTCGAGTTGTAAAGCCTGTTCGCCCCCTTGTGCGGGCCGGTTCGGCGGTAACGGTTCTTTTAACAGCAGCAGCGCCAGCTCACGCAAATCAATATGTTCGCTGGTGGTCAGAATATTGCCGTCGATTTGCAGCGCCGCCGGCACGTTGACGCTGACCAGCGGATAGTGTTCGGCGAGATACGGCGCCAGCGCGGAATGGGTCGTCGCCTGGCGGTGATTCAATAGCCCGGCCGCCGCCATGCGCAACGCGCCGGAACCCAGCGCGACAATCTGTTTGGCGCCGGGGCATACCGCCTGCAGCCAGCGGGACAATAAGGGGTTGGGCGCGGCGGCGGCGGCCCGGGTGCCATGGGCAACGATCAGCAAATCGGTCTCGACCGGCACCGGTCCGCGCATGGTAAGGGTTTCCGCGTGGATCATCCGGCTGGCCGGCGAGGATATCCGCCCGCCCACCGATGAATAGATTTGCGTCACGAATTGTACTTTCTGCCCGCCATGCTGCACGGCGAAGTCATTAAGCGCCGCCAGCATCTCCAGCAGCTTAATTATTTCGCCAAGAAAGCAGCCGGGATAGGTGAGGATAATAATTCTTCGCACCTGCCCGCGGCCGGGCAGTGCCGTTGGCGCGCCGGCGCGGTTATCATCACCAACGGGAGCAACGGCGGCAACAGCGAGCATGGCAGTTTTGGTCATGATAAAAGGGTATCCCGCAGGCGGCGTTATCTCTATAACAATAAAGTCCGGCAGATAAATAAATGCAGCCGACGCCGCGCGTAAAATAGAGTGTTTTTTTGAAAATCTTTTGCATAAATGAAATAAAAATTCATTAAGAAGTTATTTTGTGCTATAGAAAATAAACCGAACGTGAATTACACAATCGTGATAATCGGGTATATTTTTTTGTATTTTTCCAGCATTATCTTTCATGATAATCCCAATTAATATGTGCTAATATTACCTTAAATGCAATTAATTTATGATACAAACCAGACTGGCAGAGTATCATTGACTCTAAACGTCGTGTAATTGATATTTTTTTGCTGTCATTATTAAACCGATAAGTAGAATCCTAAACCTGTCTTCACCCTCTGCCCTCCTCCCAACGTTTTATCTGTAATCAACCGCCGCTTTCGACGCTACCCACCCTCCCGGGCGGCATGGCATAAGCCGCTGACATAAATTTTAACTCTTTTTTTACCCTTTACCCGCACGGTGGCGGCCGGCGGCATCCCAGGCACGGCAACGCTTTGTTTTAGCGGCTATAAAAAACCAACGGAACGCGCCGCGCCGGTTTGGCGCGTTCCGCCTCGTCTTTTTTTCCCTTTGCTATAATCGCTTGAACAACAAAACCATCCCCCGTTTCTCACCGGCGCAGCGTTTCGCTGCCGATATCTTGATGAGGCCTATGGACAGCAATAACAATAGCGAATCAGATGACGCGTTGCCTAAGCGCGCGACCGGCCGCGGCGATGACCAGGAATCAGACTCCCGCCAGGCAAACCGGCGGCAGGCGGGCAACGGCGGCGCCCCGCCGCCCCCAGGGAAGCGGGTTGAGGATAATCACCGCCGGGATGGCGGCCGGGCGCCGGATAACGACGACGCAGACAACGGCGACGGCGGCGGCGAGGAAAATCCCCCGCGCAAACGCCCCGGCAAAAAGCCGCTGATTATCCTTGGGATCGTGGCATTGGTCCTGCTTGCGGTCGGGCTGTTTTATTGGCTGACCACCCGCAACCAGGAAACCACCGATGACGCCTTTACCGACAGCGATGCGGTCACCGTGGCGCCGAAAGTCGCCGGTTATGTGGTGAACCTGGCGGTCAAGGATAACCAGCGGGTACATAAAGGAGATCTGTTGCTGCAGATCGACGCGCGGGATTATAAAGCCCAGCACGATCGGGCTCTGGCCCAGTTAGGGCTGGCCGAGGCCCAGCTTCACCAGGCCGTGGCGCAGCTGGCGCTGGCCAAAGTGCAGTATCCGGCCCAACTGGCCCAGGCCCAGGCCCAGCAGGCCAGGGCCGACGCCAACCTGCAAAACGCCGAGGCGGAATTCCGCCGCCAGCGCGGCGTGGATCCCCGCGCCACCTCACAGCAAAATATCGACAGCGCCAGCGCCCAGGTGCGCGCCGCCCGCGCGGATGCCGCCAGCGCCCGCGCCCAGGTGGAGGTGGCCGCGCAGGTCAGCTTGCAAATCAACCAGGCCGAGTCCCAGGTTGAAGCCCGGCGGCAACAGGTCGGGCAGGCAAAAACCCAATTGGAGACCGCCGATCTTAATCTTTCCTATACCGAGGTGCGGGCGCCGTTCGACGGCTATGTCACCCGGCGCAACGTCCAGCCCGGCATGCTGGTGCAGGCGGGCAGCGCGCTGTTTTCGCTGGTCTCGCCCGATATCTGGGTAATGGCCAACTTTAAGGAATCGCAACTGGAACGCATGCGCCCCGGCAACAAGGTGGAGATTACCGTCGATGCGTTCCCCGATATGAAGCTGAGCGGCCATGTGGACAGCGTGCAGCAAGGCACCGGTTCCCGTTTCTCGGCGTTTCCGGCGGAAAACGCCACCGGCAACTTCGTCAAGATTGTACAACGCGTGCCGGTGAAGATTGTTATCGACAGCGGTCTTGACGCCAATACTCCCCTGCCCCTGGGACTCTCGGTGGCGCCGAAGGTACTGCTGGAATGAGCGGCGGGCGCGACTGGCGGCCGGCCGGCAATCCCTGGCTGGTGGCGGTGGTGGTGACGCTGGCGGTATTTATGGAAATCCTCGATACCACCATTGTCAACGTAGCCCTGCCGCATGTCGCCGGCACGCTGTCGTCCAGTTATGATGAATCCACCTGGGTATTGACCTCCTATCTGGTGGCGAACGGCATCGTATTGCCCATTTCGGCCTTCCTCAGCCGGGCGTTCGGCCGCAAGCAATATTTCCTGCTGTGCATCCTGATGTTTACCCTGTGCTCGTTCCTGTGCGGCATAGCCACTGAACTGTGGCAGATGATCCTGTTCCGGGTGCTGCAGGGATTTTTCGGCGGCGGACTGCAGCCGGTCCAGCAATCGGTGCTGCTGGACTATTTCAAGCCGGAGGATCGCGGCAAGGCGTTCGGCCTGTCCTCCATCGCCATTATCGTGGCGCCGGTGATCGGCCCGACGCTCGGCGGCTGGATTACCGATAACTACAGCTGGCGCTGGGTATTCCTGATCAATATTCCCATCGGCGTGCTGACCCTGCTGGCCATTTACCAGTTATTGGAGGATCCGCCGTGGGAGCGCAAGGTCAAGGGTAAAAAACTCAGCATCGACTTTACCGGCATCGGCCTGATAGCGCTGGGACTGGGCTGCCTGCAGGTGATGCTGGATCGCGGCGAGGACGACGACTGGTTCACCTCCGGTTTTATCCGGCTGTTCGCGGTGCTCACGGTGGTCGGCATCGTAGGCGCGGTATATTGGCTGCTGTATGCCAAAAAACCGGTGGTGGATTTACGCTGCCTGAAGGATGGTAATTTTGCGGTTGCCAGCCTGCTGATGGCCGGCATGGCGATGATCCTCTACGGCAGTTCAGTGGTGATGCCGCAGTTGGCGCAGCAGGAATTAGGTTATACCGCCACCCTGTCCGGGCTGGTATTGTCGCCGGGCGCCATCCTGATTGTGCTGTCGATCCCGCTGGTGTTAAAGCTGATGCCGATCGTGCAGACCCGCTGGCTGGTGGCCTTTGGTTTCCTGCTGCTGGCGCTGTCGTTTATCTATTCGCGCCATCTGGTGCCCAACGTGGATTTTAATACCCTGGTGATGATGCGCAGCGCGCAGTCCATCGGGCTGGGTTTCCTGTTTGTCCCCTTGACCACCGTTGCCTACGTCACGCTGGCGCCGCGGCTGAACGCCGACGCCTCGGCGCTGTTTACCATGTTCCGCAACGTGGCGGGGTCGGTGGGTATTTCGCTGTCCACCGCGGCGATCACCGAACGATCCCAGGTCCACAGCGCCGCCATGGTGCATAACATGTCGCCGCTTAACGAGCAGTTTCAACAGACGCTGAACCGCACCGCGGCGGCTATTCGCGATTTTTCCCACCAGATCGGCGATCCGATGCAGCTGGCCACCGGCCAGATGTATCAACAGATGATTTCGCAATCACGGATCCTGGCGTATATCGACGTTTTTTCCCTGTGCGCGGTGGTGGCCTTTATCCTTATACCTTTATGTCTGTTGCTGTCGCCGGTCAAAAGCGAAGGCAACGCGGGAGCACATTGATATGCCGGCTTGTTTACTGGCCGCCCGGCGGCGGCATCGCTTACTGGTATGGCGTTTCAGCCTCGGCGTCTTGCCGCTCGCCCTGGCCGCCTGCGCGGTGGGACCGGATTACCAGCCGCCCCGTCCCGCCACACCGGCCGCGTTTGCGCAGGCCGGCGGCAAGCCCGGTCCCGGCGCGTCGTCGGTTGCGCTGGCGTCGCAACCGAACCCGGCCTGGTGGCGCAGTTTTAACGATCCGCAGCTCGACGGCCTGATCGAGCGGGCGATAGCCGGTAATCTTACGTTGCAACAGGCGGTGTTGCGTATCGCCGGCGCGCGCGAGCAAACCGTGCAGGCGGGCGCGGCCGGACTGCCTTCGGTCAATGCCAGCGTTAAGGCCACCCGGCAGCAGTTGGGCCTGAAGGGCGAGCTGGACTCGTCCGCGGTCGGCGGCGGCGGCGAGGATACCAACCCGGAGATCGCCTCAGGACTGGATAGCCTGTTCAAGCCGGTAAATCTTTACCAGGGCAGCTTCGACGCCAGTTGGGAAATCGATCTTTGGGGTCGGGTACGGCGCTCGGTCGAGGCGGCGAACGCGCAAACCCAGGCCGCGGTGGAAGGACGCAACGACGCGCTGGTCTCGCTGGAGGCGGAGGTGGCGCGCACCTATCTGCAATTGCGCGGCGCGCAAAGCGTGGCCGCCGCTCTCGAGACGCAGATTGCGGTGGCGCAACAATCGATGGAACTGACGCGCAGCCGACAGCGGAACGGGCTGGCCCCGCAGTATGACGTGGAAAACGCCAACGCCCAGCTTGGCTCGCTGCGGGCGCAGCTGCCGCAGTACGAGGCGCAGCAGCGCCAGGCCATGAACGGGCTGGCGGTGCTGCTGGGCCAGCCTCCCGGCGCCCTGGATGGCGAACTGGCCCAGGCCAGACCGCTGCCGGCCATGCCGGCGGCGGTGCCGGTGGGCATACCCTCGACGCTGGCGCGCCGGCGCCCGGATATACGCCAGGCCGAAGCCAACCTGCACGCCGCCACCGCCAATATCGGCGTCTCGGTGGCGCAGTTGTTTCCCGATGTCTCGCTGACCGGCCAGTTCGGCATGCGCAATACCGACGCGGACTATCTGACGCGCTGGAGCAGTCATTTTTATAGCTTTGGTCCCCAGATCTCCCTGCCGATATTCCAGGGCGGGCGGCTGGTGGCGAGCGTGAAGCTGTCGCGCGTTCAGCAGGCCAACCAGGCGCTCGCCTACCGCCAGACGGTGTTGACCGCCTTGCAGGATGTGGAAAATGCCCTGGTCAGCTACCGCACCGATCGGCAGCGGGTTGACGGCCTGGATCAAACCGCCGCCTCGTTGCAGAATGCCTTCGATCTGGCCAGCGAAAGCTATCGCCAGGGCATCAGTTCCTTTATCAACGTACTGGACGCCCAGCGGCAACTGGCCCAGGCACGGCAGCAGGCGGCCGGTGCGCGGGTGCAAACCGGCACCGACCTGGTATCGTTATATAAAGCGCTGGGCGGCGGCTGGGAGCCTTACCAGAATATTACGCTGCCCGACTACCCGGTTTTCGGTCCGGCCGAGTCGGGCAATACGCCGGTGCAATTGACCAATAAATCGCCAAAATCTTAGACGCAAGCACAAATCGCGCGAAAAATGTGGGTTGCATCACATATTTTTGTAGCGCAATGCAACAAAACGCGAGAAAATTACACCATCTTACAAATGGGAGTGGGTCGCCATGGGTACTCTTACCGCAGGCTTCGTTATGATGCGCTGGGAATTGCTCAGCGCGCTAATGATGTTTTTCGCCAGCACGCTAAATGTCTTTTGCCGCAAAAGCAGCCATAATGCGCTGGCGTTTATCTTTAGCGGCGTCGGCATCAGCATGGCCTGCTGGTTTGTCACCGGCCTGCTGGGCATTACGCTGTCGGTTGAAATGGTCTCCTGGCGTGAAGCCTGGGCCAACCTGAAAGATATCGCGCTGTACGTCCTTTCCCATACGCCGCCGGACTGGCAGGTAAACTGATCGATGCCGGGAGCCAGCTCCCGCCGGGCCGGCGTCATTGGCCCCCCTGCGGGCGGCATGGTTTTGCCGATCCGTTTTTAGCCTGGCCCGCCTTCCGTTCAACCTCGCTTGATCCAGTGGTCGCCGGGCTATTTCCCTCCTTAAGCCATGAGATAAGTCCTGTTGCCTGCCGCTGGCCCTGCCCCAGCGTATTTCGGCGGCCGGAAAAATCGCTTGCCCTGGTTTGTACCGATTGGTACAGTTAGGTCAACCCTGGTCCATTCCCACCCTGATAAGGAGTCCATGATGGCAAACCTGGTCCCTCCCTTTACCCTTGAGACCGCCGCCGCCAAGGTCCGCATGGCGGAAGACGGCTGGAACAGCCGGGATCCACGGCGGGTGTCGCTGGTATATACGCCGGACACGCAATGGCGTAATCGCGCGGAAATCGTCACCGGCCGCGAGGAGGTGGTGGCGTTCCTGACCCGAAAATGGTCCAGGGAACGGGATTATCGGCTGATTAAGGAGCTTTGGGCGTTTACCGGCGCGCGCATCGCGGTGCGCTTTGCCTATGAATGGCACGACGACGGCGGCAACTGGTTTCGGTCCTACGGCAACGAGAACTGGGAGTTCAACGCCGGGGGGTTAATGGCCCGGCGCTTTGCCTGTATCAACGATCTGCCCATCGCCGCCGTAGATCGTAAGTTTCACTGGCCGTCGGGACGTCGTCCCGACGATCATCCCGGCCTGTCCGATTTTGGCCTATAAGCGCGGGATGGCCGGGTGAATCCCCATCAGGCGGAACACGCGGCGCTGATCGCGCAGATTGCCGAGATCTTCCGGCATTGCGGCTATGAAGGCGCCTCCCTGAGCCGCATCACCGAACGGACCGGCCTGGGCAAAGGCAGCCTCTACCACTTTTTCCCCGGCGGCAAGGACGCCATGGCGGCGGCGGCGCTCGCCCAGGTCGACGACTGGTTTCGCCGCCGTATTTTCCAGCCGCTGGAGCGGGATAGCGCGCCCGGCGCCATCAACGGCATGTGGGACGCGGTGGATGAGTATTTCCTTTCCGGTCAGCGCATCTGCCTGATGGGGGCGTTTGCCCTGGACGGCACGCGCGATCGTTTTACCGACGCCATCGGCGCCTATTTCACCCGCTGGATTAGCGCGCTGCAACGCGCGCTGGAGCGGGCCGGCGTCGACGGTCCCGCGGCGGGCGAACTGGCCGAGGATACCGTCGCCGGCATCCAGGGCGCCCTGACGCTTGCCCGCGCCCTGAATGACAACGGACAGTTTGTCCGTAGCGCGCGGCGGCTGCGGGGACGCCTGGCGCGCTATCTTTAGCTCAATTTTTCCACGCCCGGCGACCGCGACGACGGCCCGGATGACAGACGCGGGCGTTGGCGTTTATTCGCCCGCCCGGGCGGCATGCATGGCGCGCGCCGCCTCGTCAACCAGGCTTTGACGGCCGGCCACGGCGGCGGCAATATCCGCCGCCACCGGCCCGAGCACCGACGCGGGGGCGGTTTCCGGCCGGCCGGCGTTAAACGGCGGCGCCGGCGCATACTCCAGCCGCAGCTGAATGGACTCGGCGATCGCCTGGCCATAGACCTCGTTAATCACCGCCAGCGCAAAATCGATTCCCGCGGTGACGCCGCCGCCGGTAATGATATTGCCGTCCCGCACCACGCGGCCCGCGTCGGGGATGGCGCCGAACTGCGCCAGCAGTTCCCGCCAGCCCCAGTGGCAGGCGGCGCGTTTGCCCACCAACAGCCCCGCAGCTCCCAGGATCAGCGACCCGGTGCACACCGAGGTAATATACCGGGCAGAGCCGGCCAGCCGGCGGATTTTATCCATGAATACCGGGTCGGCCATCATTTTGGTGCTGCCGAAGCCGCCGGGCACGCAGAGGATATCGCACCGTTCGACAGCCGCCAAATCGGCCAGCCCGGAAAACACCAGGCCCTCGGAGTCGATCGGCTGCCCGCCGATCGACGCGGTGATGAGCCGTGTTTCCGGCAAACGGCAAAAAAACTGATGCGGGCCGGTAAAATCCAGCTGGGTAACGCCGGGATAAATCGGTATGACAATAATCAATGGCTGCGGCATAGCGGTTCTCACATGATGAAGTTGACCGTATTAGCCTAACGCGGTTATTGTCATCCTGTATGACGTATTTCCCTCCTTTTAGGCCAAAAATATGCATATCGGATTTTTTGTGTTTGCGGATTTCCAGTTGCTGGATCTTACCGGTCCGGTCACGGCGTTCCAGATAGCCGGATCGCTATGCGAGCCGGCGGCCTATACCCTGTCGGTATTCTCCCTCTCCGGCGGCGCGATCGCCAGCAGCGCGGGCGTGACCATCGACACCCTGCCGGCGGATAGCCTGGCGCCGGAGATGGATACGCTGATTCTCTGCGGCGGCCACGGCGTGGCGCGTTTCAGGGATGACGATAAGGCTATCCGGCGCCTGGCTGCGCTCGCCGTCCGGCCCCGGCGCGTCGCCAGCGTCTGCACCGGCGCGTTTCTCCTGGCGGGCATGGGACTGCTGGCCGGTAAGCGCGCCACCACGCACTGGCGCCATGTGGCCCGGCTGCAAAAGGCCCATCCGCAGGTCCGGGTCGACGGCGACAAAATTTTCATCAGGGACGGACGGGTATGGACGTCGGCCGGCATCACCAGCGGCATCGATTTATCACTGGCGCTGATCGAGGACGATCTGGGCCAGGCGGCCTCCCGCGAGGTGGCGCGGGAGATGGTGGTTTACCAGCGCCGGACGGGCGGCCAATCGCAATTCTCGCCGATGTTGCAGATGGAGCCTGACTCCGGGCGCATCAAACGGGCGCTGGACTATGCGCAGCAACATCTCAGGGACGATTTAAGCGTGGACCGGCTGGCGCAGGTGGCCTGCCTGAGCCGGCGCCAGTTCAGCCGCGCGTTCAAGCGCGAGACCGGCGAATCGCCGGCCAGGGCGGTGGAGAGGCTCCGGGTCGAGGCGGCCCGCGCCAGGGTCGAGCAGGGAAGCGAGCCTATCGATCTGATAGCCAAAAACGTCGGGTTTATTAACCAGGAACGCATGCGGCGGGCGTTTTTGCGCTGCCTGGGACTACCGCCGCAGGCCATAAAACGGCTGTCCCGCGCGCCGGCGGGCTCGTCCCGCTAGGTATGCCTTGAGGCTAACCGTGCCGGGCGCGCGTCTGCGCTACAGCGCAATGGCCGCGGCCGGGCAAACTTCGACCAAGTGCGGCCCGGCGTTAAAACCGTTCAGCAGGGCATTATGATGGGCGATAATCTGCTCAAAACTCAAGGCGCCGCTATCCGCCGTGGTATGCCCGTCGCCGGCCAGGGTAACGTCATACCCCATGGAAACCGCCCGGCGCACGGTGGTATCAACGCAAAATTGCGTCATGCAGCCGCCCACCACCAGGCGCGTGACGCCCAGGCGCTGCAAATGGCCGGCCAGGTCGGTGGCAAAAAAAGAATCGCAGCTGCGCTTATGCACCACGATATCCCCCTCGACGGGCGACAGCTCGCGGCGAATCTTCCAGCCTTCGCCGCCCGTCGCCAGCCGATAACCACCGTCCCCGTCATGCTGCACCAGGATGACCTGGACCCCCGCGGCGCTCGCCCGCTGTCGCAGGACCGCCAGCCGGCCGACCACCTCGTCTAACCGCCGATCTAACAGCGGCTGGCGCTCCGGCGAACCCAGCCCATGCAGGATATGGTTTTGTACATCGATGAACAGCAGCGCGGTGGTCATATTACCTCGTGTCGGGCAAGCCGGTATCCCGGCGGTGGGCGCGCCGGCCTTAAGCATGACGCGGCGGACCTGATGCTATATCATGCGCCGTCGCGACGGATTTAAGGACATTGTTGTCATGGATTGCGGCGAAAAACAGTGTCAATATGCTGTATCGACCCGTTATGCAACCTAGCCGAAAGAAGGACATTTATGCTGAAAATCCTTGGCAAGTCAACCTCCATCAACGTGCGCAAAGTACTGTGGACCTGCGTGGAACTGGGCATCGATTTTGAACGGGAAGACTGGGGCAGCGGTTTTAAATCCACCCGGGATCCCGCCTTCCTGGCGTTAAATCCCAATGCCATGGTACCGGTTATCCAGGATGGGGAGTTCGTGTTGTGGGAGTCCAATACCATTATCCGCTACCTGGCCCGCGCCTACCGCGGCGAAGCCTTGTACCCCGCGGCGCCGAAAAGCCGGGCGCGGGTGGATCAGTGGATCGACTGGCAGGCAGCGGAGCTTAACCCCGCCTGGAGCTATGCTTTTACCGCCCTGGTGAAACGGTTCGCGACCCACAACGATGCGGAACGCATTGCCGGATCGATAGCCGGCTGGTCCGGGAATATGGCCATCCTCGACCGGCAGCTGGACGCCACCGGCGCTTACGTGGCCGGCGAGTCCTTTACGCTGGCGGATATCCCCATCGGCCTGTCGGTCAACCGCTGGTTCGCCACCCCGATCACGCATCCCGAGCTGCCGGCCGTCAACGCCTATTATCAGCGGCTGAGCCAGCGTCCGGGCTACCAGGCCCATGGGCGCAACGGCATGCCGTAGGGGAAGTTATTCATACCCGCTGTAAGCTCATGCGCAGCGCTGTCAATAATTGGAATGCCCGGTTGTCCGGGCATTGGATTTTTCACGGCAGTTTCAGCGCCGTTTGATCCACATAGGGTTTTAGCAATCCGTCCGCTTCCTGCTGGGCATCACGGGCCGCGTCGTCCGCCTTGCGGGATTTGTCGGTCAGCAGCGACGCCAGTTGGTTCTCGATAGCCTTGCGTACCGCCACGGTTTCATAGGTGGCATACCAGGGATGTGCGTACTGCAGCTGTTTCAGCGCCACCGCCGCGCGCGGATCCTGCTCAAGATAGGCTTTCATTTCCGGCGTATCATAGGCGGCCATGCGTGGGGCAAAATAACCGGTAAAGCGGCTCCAGGCGCCGTTGACCTCGGGACTGACCAGGTAGGTCAGGAACCGGTAGGCGGCCTCTTTCTGCGCTTCGCTGATGCCTTTGAAGCTGACCAGGCTGGCGCCGCCGATAATCACCGCCAGGCGCTCCTTGGCCGGCATCATCGCCACTTCCAGGGTAAAATCACGGCTATTTTCGCGCATATACCCCAGCGCCCCGGTACTGAGCATCGCCATGCCCAATTTGCCGGAGAAAAACGCGGCGCCAATCTGTTTCGAATTCAACACGCCGGCGGGCATTACCTCGTCGCGATACACCAGGTTCTGCCAGAATTGCAGCGCCCCGCGCGTGCTGGCGCTGTTGTAGTAGACTTCGCCCGGGTAGACGGCGTTATTGAAGTCGCCGCCGTTGGCATGGGTCAGCGCCGACAGCATCCAGCCGCCGTAATCATCGTTGGTGGAGGGGATCATGATGCCCCACCGGCCTTGGTCTTTGTCCGTCAGCTTTTTGGCATCCGCCACCAGTTCATCCCAATCCCGAGGGGGATGGTCGATGCCGGCCTTATCGAACATCTCTTTGTTGTAATACAGGATCGGCGTGGAGTTATGGAACGGAATGGCGTAGGTCTGGCCCATTACCTGGGCGTTTTGCCGTACCGCCGGCCAGAAGTTTTTTTGCAGGTAGTCGGTGGCCGATTGTTTATCCGGCGCAAATTTAAACAGCTCGTCCATCGGCAGGATTTCATTTTTCAACGCCAGGTCGACGGTAAAGTTGGCCGACATAATCACCAGCGCCGGCGGCGATCCGGCTTTAGCCGCCGATTCGGCCTTCATTTTAGTGGTGTCGTAGCCGCCGGTAAAAATACCGCGCACTTCCACCTGATCTTGCGATTGGTTGTATTCCCTGATGACGCGGGTCATCTCCGTGGTCAGCTTACCGTCCACCGGCGCAGGAAACATAAAATCAATCGTTTCTTTCGCCAACGCCCCCTGGCTTAACGCCATGCCGGTCAGCATCACTACCCATCCTGACATCTTCATCTACTGCTCCTGTAATAAATTGAGTTGGCTTGACACCGAGAACAAATAACTGTCGCGGGATGAAAAAGAGAGGGTCAGGCGCTGCCCGACGTCCCCCACCGCGCCGCGGTTTTCCCGCCGGTATTGCACCTGCCCCGCCGGGGTATCCAGCGTGATAAGGTATTCCGCGCCGTGCAGTTCGCGCCGCAGCACCCTGCACTGTAACCTCGGCCCATCCCCACCCGGAAATTCGGTTAAATGCTCCGGTCGGATGCCGAAAAACACCTCGGCTTCATGATAGTCCGGCAGCCGGGCAATCGGTTGCCCCACCAGCCAGGCCTGTTGGTCGTAAAAAGGAATGCGCAAGATGTTCATGGCCGGGGTGCCGATAAAACCGGCCACGAACATATTGGCCGGTTGCCGGTACAGCGCCTCGGGCGTGCCTATCTGTTGCAGCCGTCCGCCGTCGAGCACCGCGATGCGGTCGGCCATGGTCATGGCCTCGATTTGATCGTGGGTGACGTAGACGGTGCTGGTTTTCAGGGTGTTATGCAGCGCCATGATGCCGTCGCGCACTTCGCCGCGCAGCTTGGCGTCGAGATTGGACAACGGCTCATCCATCAGGAACAGCGCCGGTTCGCGTACGATGGCCCGGGCCATGGCCACCCGCTGGCGCTGGCCGCCCGACAGCTGCGCCGGTTTGCGATCCAGCAACGGCTGCAGTTGCAGCAGATCGGCAACCTTCTTAAGCCGCTGCGGAAACTCCGCCTTCGGCTCGCCGCGCATTTTCATGCCGAACAGGATATTGTTCCTGACGGTCAGGTGGGGAAACAGCGCGTAATTCTGGAAGATCAGCGAAAAATTACGTTCCCGGGGAGCGTGGGCGCTGATATCCGCGCCGTTTTGCAGGATCTGCCCGGAGGTTGCCCGATCCAGCCCGGCCAGCAGCCGCAGCAGCGTACTTTTCCCGCAGCCCGACGGCCCCACCAGCACCAGGAACTCCCCTTCCCGAATCTCCAGGTTGATATCGCGCAGGACATCGGCCGAGCCAAATTTTTTACCTAAACCACGAATAGAGATGGCCGACATCAGCACCCCTCGCCCGGGCAACTGGTCCGCGGATCGTAAAGCCATGGCCCCTCATAGTTGGCCAGGGAATGATAGCTGGTGACCAGGCCGACGCCGGGCACCAGGTTGTGCATCATCATGGCGCCCGGCTCCAGACTGTAATAAGGGCGCGGGTCGGTGTGCAAATAGGGCACCTGGTGCACGGTGGACGGCGCGGAGCAAATCAGCGCCTGGCGATATTGGGTGGCGATCATCCGGTGCACGTGGCCGCAGAACACCCGGGTCAGCTGCGGGAAGCGCTCGATCAGCGCCAGCAGCCTTTCACCATTGCGGCAGGCGATGGGATCCATCTGCGCCGAGCCGAACGCCACCGGCGGGTGGTGCATAAAGACGTAACTTTCCTTATCGTCGCGTGAGAGGCGGTCTTCAAGCCAGCCCAGGGTGAAGTCGCTCAGGTGCCCCCAGGACGCGCCGGTCACCGACGTATCGATAAACAGCAGGCGCACCGGGAACTCATCCACCGCATAGGCCATATTTTCCGGATCCTGGCCCAGCTGCGGGCACAGCCCGCTGAAGGCATCAAGAAACAACGCCTTATTGTCATGATTGCCGGGAATGACATACAGCGGATAGTTAAGCTGGCCGAGGATATGGCGCGCCAGGCGATACTCGCCGGGTTCGCCGCAGTTAACCATGTCGCCGGTAACGATCACCGCGTCGGGACGTTCCGTCAGGGCATTAACCCGGTTGATGATTTCCGCGTTCCGGGCGTTAACATCGATAAAATCATACAGCCGGGCGCCCCGGCTGCGAAAATGCATGTCGGATAATTGGGCAAGAAACATTGCTATCCCCTTATTTAATACCAGAAAAACCAAAACCACTGAGAAAATGCTTTTGGCATAAGATAAACGCCGCCATCAGCGGCAGGCAGACCATCAGCGAGCCGGCGCAAATCATGCCCCACTGCCCGCCCGACTCCGCCCCCATGGCGAAAGACGCCAGCCCGACGGTAAGCACTTGCTTATCGGGATCGTTCAGCACCATCAGGGGCCAGAGAAATTCGTTCCAGTGATAGGTAATGGTCACGGCGGCAAAGGCCATCAGGGCGGGCCGGGTCATGGGCAGCAGTACATACGCCACCACCTGCCACCAGCGGCTGCCTTCCATCAGGGCCGCATCCTCCAGCTCGCGCGGAATGTTGAGGAACGCCTGGCGCATCAGGAATACGCCGAAGGCCGACGCGAAGTACGGCATCATGGCGCCGGTGAGGGTGTTCAGCAGGCCAAGCTGATGCAGGGTCATCATATTGGGCACCATCAGCATTACCGGCATGATCATCAATTGGATCAGCAGCAGGTAGAACAGCAGGCTTTTGCCACGAAAGTCATGGTAGGCAAACACGTACCCGGCGGTAGTGATGGTGATCAGCTGCACCAGGAAAGTCCCCAGCGCGAAAATCAGCGTATTGGCGTACAGACGCAGCCAGTCGGCGCTGTCCCAGGCTTGGGAAAGCGTGTCAAGCGTCAGCGGCCGGCGCGGCAACAGCGAGGCCATCGAGGGCGAAAAGCTGTCCGGGCTGACGGAGGCGGAAAACATCCACAGCAAGGGCGTCAGCCACAGGAAAGCGGCGCAGGCCAGCAGCAGGGACAGGGTGCGCAGCGGGAATGGACGTTTAACGCTCATAGTGCACCCCTTTTTCCAGGGTGCGCAAATTGAGGATCGAGATGACAAACAGCGCCATTACGGTGAAAAAGGTGGCGGCGGAGGCCTTGCCGAAATCATGGCTGTTGTTGGCCAGATCCTGGATGTAATACAGCAGCACCGAGCTGGCGTTATTAGGGCCGCCCTGGGTCATGATGGCCACGTGATCGATTTGGGTGATGGAATACACCAGGGCGATAATGATGACAAAATTCAGCGTCGGCCTGAGCAGCGGCAGCGTGATGTACCAGAACACCTGGCGTCCCGACGCGCCCTCCATCAGCGCGGCCTCGCGCGGCGAGGCGGGCAACCCCTGCAGGGCGGCCAGGAAGAACAGCATATAATAGCCGGCGAATTTCCAGACGCCGACCAGCGCCAGGGCAAACAGCGCGCTCTTGCCCATGCCCAGGTAGTTGACGCACATGGGTCCGGCGATTTTAGCCAGGTAATAATCCAGCAGGCCCAGGTTGGGGATAAAAATAAAGGTCCACAGCGTGGCGGCGCTGACCAGGGGGATAATGGTCGGGAAAAAGAACGCCGCGCGCAGCAGGCGATTGAGCCGGGTGTTCTGCGCCAGCCACACCGCCAGCGTTAGCGCCAGGATAATGCCGGGCACCACCGTCACCAGGATATAGATCAGATTGTTGACGACCGAGAGCCAGAACACCCGGTCCTGGAACAGGCGGACAAAATTATCCAGTCCGACAAACGGCGGATTATCGGTGGCAAGCCGGGAGTCATACAGACTGTCCACCAGCGAGCGCACTAAGGGAAAATAGGTGAATCCGGCTAGGAAAATCAGGGTCGGGGCAAGCAGCAAATAGGGGAACAGGCGTTTTGACATAAGATAACTTCTGCACAGCGACTTCAAGTGGCCCCTATCCTAAGGGCCGCCCTTTACAGTTTTAAGACACTGGGATGACGGAATGAAGATCCTCGCCGCCCGGCAGGACAAGGATGCTTGTCTATTCAGGAGATTACGCCGTAGCGGGCAACAGTCGTCGACAATGTATAAAGGGAGTTATCCCAATAGGCCGGCGCCGACGTTAATCGACAGGCCGAGGATGGCGAGGTTAAAAACAAAGGAGATAACCGATTGCAGCAGGGCCGCCTTGCGCGCCTCGGTGGTGCCGGTGGCGACGTCGGCGGTCTGGGAGGCGACGGCAATGGTGAATGAAAAGTAAAGGAAATCCCAATACAGCGGTTTTTTCGGATCCTTGGGAAACAGCAGCGGTATTTCCTTCTCATCCCGGTCACGATAGAACAAGTGGGCGTAATGCATGGCGAAGGAGGTGGGCAACAGCGCCCAGGAGACCACCAGCGTCACGCCGGTCAGGATCAAATGCCAGGCTTTTACCGAGCCGGACAGCTGTTTAACCGTGCTCAGCTCCAGCAGGATCACCAGCACGCTGACCATACAGGTCAGCGTCACCAGCGCCAGCACCGTGCTGGCGCTTTCGTCCTGGCGCAGGGCAATGGCGCGCATATCGTCCGGCCCGGCGCGCATCATTTCCCACCAGAGGAATAATAAATACAGCCAGGCCAGGGCGTTCCAGCCGATCATCAGGCGCAACAGGGTGGAAAATTGCGCCGGCAGGCACCAGTAACAAAGGATGCCGGCGCCGATGGCGATCAGCAGCCTGGGCCGCGCGGTAAAATAGTGCTTAACGGGAGGTAAAAAATGCATAAGCTGGTCCGGGCCTTGTAATCAGTGAAAGAACAGGCAAACCCACGGGGCGGCGACACATCGCCCATATCTGAATATGGGATAAAGCCCGCAATAAAAATAGAGTTACTATGCCAGAAACACAAGCAACGGCGTGAAAATAGCAAGAGGCGCGTGGGTTCGCGTAAGCCCCCCTTGCCATGAGGCCACAACGATCCGGCCTGGAAAACCGGCTCAAGTGCAAGACACTGCGGCTATTGGACTAGCAATAGCAACGCTGCGACTATATCAAGGTATCTGGCGAGAAAGTCGTTCAGATGAGGTTACCCATTTCAGCAGATGTTTAAACTCAGCGATTGAATAGAGAATATCCAAATAACACTGGATATAAATATCATTGGAATTATTTTCTGTAAAATCATAGTCCGATTTGACTGTTCGCAACATTTCCGCGGAACTCTTGCTTAAGGCGTGATGTTCGACAAAATCACTGTATTTTATATCGCCAAGAATATACTGAGCGATATTGATATAGACATAGGGTAAATGACGGCTCGCACGTTTTTTGGCTCTTGGACCGATGCTATGTTTCAAACTAAGTAAAGTTTTTAAAAGATCAATAAATCGCGATCTTTTTAATCGCTTTTCCGCGTCTTTGGATATCTTATCCACCTCATAATAAAGATCGCTGTGATTAACCGTTATTTCTTTATTGGGTGTAAAAATGGCAAACCACTGTGGCCGCCGCTGCCTGATTCCTTCTCCGCCTATATAGGGGTAATACTCCACGGTGACCTGAAGTTTATCAGCCATATATTGTCCAGTGCTATTGGTTGTCTCAAACCCTTCGAAACACGAGACATACTCGATAAATTTCAGTTCAGACAGAACGGGCACGTTAGGGTTGATGTGAGTTAAAGCGCGCACTATATGCGTAAACTCATCAATATCCATATCATCATTGCCAAACCCCGTCACATGCATAACGATATCTAAACGGTCTTTAGCGTTTTTCAGAGGCAGCAACGACCATTGGTTTCCCAGCAAAATTTTTTCCCGTTTTTTGGCATCATCGGCTTTCGCAAGGGCCGGTTGCTGATTAATTATTTTTGCGCTCTCTAAATCGATAATATTTTCTGTTAAAATGGGTAATGGTTTTGCAACACCGTCAGGCGTTCCGGCAAATAAATTATAATGTTTTACGCCTGTCCAGGGATAAAACTTACCTAACACAATAGTTCCCATTTCTTCCGCCACGATAATACTGGGAGTGGACGGAAGGTGAATATTAAAAAATTCATTTTCAGCGCCGACAAACCTACCGTCGCCAACGCTGATTAATAAATTCAACAGAAAACCATCATCAGCGACAATCGCTAATAAGTTTCCGGTACCTATTCGCAACAAGTCGGCAAAATCTTGTATCGGCATTGACGTGGACATATAGCTGCCAAAAGGAACAGGCGATCTGACCGCCCACCAAACAAGATTAATCATCCTTTCAAAATTCTCATTGGTTATCAGACGTGACTCTCTTAATAAACGAAACGGAAAATCAATTTTTACCGTTAATGGATTATCATCAACAGCAAATTCTCGCCGGCGAGAAGTCATTCTTCTTGCGATATCCAAAATTGATAATTTTTCCGTCATATCGATAGTTATTTTTTTGTTTTTATGCCTGGCGATATATTTAACTACCGCAGACTTATACCACCAGGATTCTTTTAAAATAAACGTCCCTTCAACATACTTCCCTGAGGATAATGAATCTGAGTTAAAGGCTTTCTCAACTTTTTCAATTTTATCAAAATCTTTATACTTGACTAGATATGAGTCAGTGTTTTTATTAGTTTTATAATATAATAACCATGCATTTTCCAAGAACACCCACTTATCAGGACTTGTTCTATCTAAATCCATCAAAGCTGGATTAAAGTCTATTATATATGAACTCATTCCAATGATTACATTTAAGACAATATGGGTAAAAGCATGACGGTCATATTCATCATTCCAAAAATAGACCAGCCTGAATATAAAATGATAATTTTGGGATTTTATAATATCACTATTGAATAATAACAGATGTTGTTTAGTTTCATCATCCTTACTTCCCACCAATTCCTGATGCAGTTTTTCCACATCTGTCAAATACTCAACTAATGCTTTTATTATCGCAATATCATCTTTAAGGTCAGGAGACAGTACTGATATTCTTGGCTTTAAATATATCATATAAGACATCAAATTTCTTAAAATATAATTTTCATCATTTTGAGGAGCTATAACCGCGTTGGCGTGTGGTTTAATCGGCTCAAACTTAATTTCATTTAATTGCGAATAAACACTTTCCGTATTAAGTTCTAATTCATTTAATGAAAATATAGGATCTTTATCAATAAATTTTGCCGATACCCACACATTGTTTTTATTTTTATCGACCGGAATGGCATAATTATAGCCATTAGATTCAGTTGCATTAGTTATCCTCCATCTTGACATCGATGAATCACAAATTATCTCATAAAAATTATTTTCAATTGAGATAAAATTTCGCGACGCTATGTTCATTGCTGATTCTGAAAAAATCCCCTCCTCCCTTAATATCAACTGTGCGCGGCTGACTTCACTTGCCCATGCCTTCAGCCGTGTATTTTTCTTTTTTAAATAATCGGCAGCATAATCTTTTAGCCAGTCTATTTTACGAGAAGCCCTCGAAATAAAAAAATGGCCAATTTCATTATGAATAACGTTGTAGAAAGGTAATGGATTAATATTATTTATTAACACTTCAGAGATTTTAGCTGTAGCTTTTAACATTACACCAGGCGTTGAAATAAAAATCTTACCCAAAACATATTGTTTGAGTGATTGACTAGGTATCTTAGCATGTTTAGCCTGAACCAAAATTTCAATCAATCCCGCGCGGGTGAATTTTTGTATAGACAACCCCGCTGAGCCAATAGCCAATGTAATGTCAAAAATATCAAAAAACACATCTTTAAACTGTACGCTAAAGTCAGGATTATACCAGTATTGCCAAACAATATCATAAAAAGGAATCTGAGAAGTAAATACCGCCAGCCAATCTGCCTTCTTTAAAGACTCACTCAAAACCAAGGCCGTATCTCCTAATGTTTTTTCATTCCAATAATCCATGGCCTCGAGTAGTGATGTAAACGTTTTTTCTGGTTTATCCGCAATCAATGTATATGCGGAAGTGGGATTGCTATATTTATTCTCTTCAGGTTGGATTAATAACATTCTTAGGAAATCCACAGCGTCACCTTCTGCCGAAAGGCCGTCACAAAACAAGGAGCATATTTCTGAAACGCTTGCGCCGATATGATGCCTGCTCTTAATCGACAAATTAAAACGTGTTTTCTTCCATTCGTATATAATCCTTTGAATAAAATAATTCAAAATATCTAAATCCAAAACCTTGGCAAATGGCACGTTTAATAACGTTGACATAATGTCAAGCCTATTATTCTGGGTTTTAACAATAGATAAATAGCCAATATTATCTGCTGGAAAAAAGACCCAATTGTCATCAGACAAAGTGTTCTGCACATATTTTCTTGAATAGATTTTGAAAGTATAAAGTTCTTTCGGTGGAAAAATAATATCAAAATAATCAAAATTCGCATGGGAAATCAAATTACGAGTAATATTTCTTGCTTCACAATACATGTCATGATATCTATATTCTTGAAACTGATAAAAATACAGATCACCATCGTTTATTTTTTCATAGGGCAAGACATCAAGTACGCTACTGTAATTTTCTTTTGCTCGCATATTATAATCTTCAAAATTCAACAAATCATAATGATGAAACTCTTTGAGAACATCCATTACATTTAACGAAGCCAAATATTGGCTACTATCGGGTAAAAAATCCAAGTACCAAAAAGCCGCTGTTTTGATCAAAATATCCAGATTTCCGTGCTGAAGCTGCCTATCATACTCAATGATTGTCTCTTGTGTTGTATCGGGGGAAATATGCCCGAAGGTAATGTTTTTCATGGCGGCAACCTTAGCCATGGCTAAACGCTGCGCCTGATTGACAACCTGAAAATTAACCTCATTACTAAAAAAAATCTCCGCATACTTATTAAATGTATTTTGCATTTCCTTAATGTAATCCAGCAAGATTATACACTCTTTATCAAATATGATTTGCTGATTCATTGTCATATACCACTGATTATGACTCGGTTCAACGTAATCAGGTGAGAAATTTAAATTTCGTTTAATACTCTGTTCTATAATATCAATACTTTTATCATATACGATCGTATTGGAGAGAGACCATGACTGCACATCCGTATTTTCTTGATATGTTACCCGTATAAATTCCAAAAGTTTCATTACTCTGTTGACATGGGCGCTTTTTTCTCCATCTTGTCCTATAAATGACATTAGTTGCTGGCTGAAAAGTTTCTTTAGCTCCTCCGGTCGTATAGCTGATTGATTATCGCTGAATATTTCCCAGTACTCGGTAAATTCCCCCGGCATTAAAAAATTATTACCATGAATACTGATACCATTGACTCTATTATATTCAAAAATATAATAATAAAATCGGATAAGTATGGTCTTGGCCAGCGCCGCAACATCCTCTTCTATTAACGACAGGTTAAGTTCACGATCGTTGAGATAAATTAGCCTGTCTAAGGGTGTATGACTATTATCATAAGAAAGTTTAGTAATATAATGCCGGTGCGCCTCCTCCATTATCCCCAGATAAGTAAAATATTTTTTTTGTGTTTTTTTTCATGATCTTTTGTTTCAGTCTTGAATATTTTATTAAGATGTTCTTTTGCTTCAGAAAAACTCATGCCATTTTTTAAGGCGATTGACTGGCGCAGGACGCGAAAGTCTATTTCTTTAAAGGCATGTCTGAAGTCATTATCGATATCGGTGAAAAAATCCTTCAGGAATATTCTTCCATCATTATTAGCATGTAATGTATTATTTGGCACCAATTGAGATGGAGGAACGGCTAGACAGCTGGCAATGATTTTTTCACAATATTTTTTCAGCAAAATAGTGTCTAGGGATTCTCTTTTTTTATCCAGATAAAGCATATGGTCAAAGAGATATTTTACTTTATGCGCTAAAAATTGGTCATACTCTAGCAGCCATCCCAGCGTCCAGCGCTTCTCTTCCGTTAATCGACTGAATTCGGCGACAAAGCTTTGATGTTGTGCGTTAGCATGGGCATTAGGTAATTGTATGGCAATATGGCATTGAACGTCCTCGATATCGTCTTCACCCCTATCGGATAACATCAGCTGTCCATCGCCAATGCTGGCGTATTTCCCATCTTTAGCAAAAGGTTTAAAATTTGCATCACCGATGCCGTCGGCCGCCGCCGCTCCGGGAAAAATGGCGGAAGATATCATTCCAGACCAAACCTTTTGGCCAGGCTGAATTCACCTTTCCCAAAGATGGACCGTCTGTATTCGCATTGGGTACCATAACCAGCGTGGAAATCGAGGGGGTAGTACAGCTATATTGGCTGTTTTTTTGACTTACAAACGCTAACTGATAGTACGAATTCAAAACTCCTGATAAATGAAAGATCAAGGAAAACAATGTTGAGAACAGACTTTCGTGGGCCGTGGCTACCAGGTCTTCTATATGGTAATTATAGCCGTCTGACACCAAAAGTTTATCATGAAATAAACCAGCATAAATCTTATTTCCACTCGGCAGGGTTATCTTTCTTGCTAAGACAAAAATACAATCATTATCAATTTCAATTCTTATATATCGACTACCGCAACCCTGCGCTAAAAGCGCCTGATTGCTTTTTAATTCATTTCTGCAAGCGAAAAGATAGTCAATTTCATCTTCATGATTATTGTTTTTATCATCATGGGTTATATTATAATTGATTACTTTTTTTATATTACCACATATAGCATGTTCAAAGTTGTATACTTGGCATAGTTCACCAATGAGACATGTTGTTTTATTTTTTACAATGAGTTCTGAGGAATTATCCAATCGTAGAGAAATATCAATAATAGAATTATCGGCATGCATAATAAATTCCTTTCGTTTAAAGAGGCAACTGAATTATTTTTATGGGTGATGCGCAAAAAATTTTAATAACACATGGCCAGACTAAAACAACTTAACGAGTAGGCATTCATTTTTTTTGCTAAATTTATTATTAACCTTATATCCTTTACTAAGACCACTGATGACTGGCGATGGGCGACTATATTTGCTATTCCCTGCCGGGGCTTAGATAGATCCACCGCCTCGGCCAGCGGCTTGCCGGTGGCGCGGTCCAGCAAAAACAGTTGTCCCATTTTGGTGGTCTGCACCAGCGTATGCACGCTGCCGCCATCGGGCGACGGCAGATCGATAAGCGAGGGACCGATAGGCAAATCAAAATCCCATGCGTCGTGATGCACGGTCCAGAAATGCCAACGCGCCTTGCCCGTCTCGATGTCCAGCGCCACCAGCGCGCTGGAATAGGTATTATCGAACGGACGGCGGGCGGCGCCGTGATAATCGGGCTTGGCGTTGCCCAGCGGAATATAGGCCAACCCGAGATCGGTATCGGCGGTGTAGGTGCCCCAGCCGTCCGGGGCGCCGCGCGTATAGGTCTAGCCGGGTTTCAGCGGCGCGGTGGGATCCTGCCGGCCCATATCCCAGGTCCAGGCCAGCTTGCCGGTTTCCGTATCATAGAGGACAGCAGACGGCGTAGCATAGATGCTCCCGACACAAGACCTATTAGCGAATGATTGTTATAAATGTCGGATTGGCCGGGAAGGGCCGGGGTCAGCAGCCTGTATTGCCTGTTCGACCATAGCAAGGCGCCGTATTTTTGAAGGGGAAATTTGCAGACCAAAGGTAGCCCGGCCGCGGCATAGCCGGTTTGAAACCTGGGAGGCGGGCGCCTTACCGTTACGCTAGCATAGCCTCGGCTTGCGCCTGCAGGCATATCACCCGGGCGATATCGCCGGAGGTTTTTAATACCCTGATGTCGCCGAACAGGGCTGCGGCTTCATCATATTCCTGGCGCAGGAAACCCAGCCACTGCTTGATGCGCGCCACATGATACAGGCCGGTGTCGCCCTGCTTTTCCTGGCGCACGTATTTTTGCAGCAGCCCGACCACCGCCGGCCACGGCATCCTCGGCTCGTTATATTTTATTACGCGGCTCAGGTTCGGCATGCTCAGCGCGCCGCGGCCCAGCATCACCGCATCGCAGCCGGTGACCGCCAGACAGTCGCGGGCGCTTTGCCGATCGCGGATTTCACCGTTGGCGATTACAGGGATGGTTAAACGCATGCGTATCGCCGCAATCGCCGGCCAGTCGATGCAGTCCGCCTTATAGCCGTCCTCTTTGGTGCGGCCATGGACCACCAGTTCGGTGGCGCCCGCCTGCTGTGCCGCGTCGGCAATTTCCAGGCTGCGCTGCGCCGAATCCCAGCCCAGCCGGACTTTTACCGTTACCGGCAGGTGGGCCGGCACGGCGGCGCGCATCGCCCTGGCTCCCCGGTAAATGAGTTCGGGATCTTTCAGCAGCGTGGCGCCCCCGCCGCTGCCGTTCACGGTCTTGGACGGGCAGCCGCAGTTCAGATCCACGCCCAGCGAGCCGAGCTCAACCGCGCGAAAGGCATTTTCCGCCAGCCAGTCGGGATACTGGCCCAGCAGCTGCACCCGCACCGGGGTACCGTCGGGCGTGCGGCTGGCGTGTAGCAGCTCCGGGCACAGGCGATGGAAGGATTTTACCGGCAACAGGCTGTCCACCACCCGCAGGAACTCGGTGATGCAGAGATCGTAATCGTTAACCTCGCAAAGCAGTTCCCGTACCAAGGAGTCGAGAACGCCTTCCATCGGTGCCAATAACACGCGCATAAAATACCCGGCCGGAAAGAAGCGCCATAGTAGGTGAAAAGACGCGGCAAAATCAACGCTTTTTCCGCCCTGCCCGGCGGCGGCAGGCGCGCATAAAAAAACTGCATCGCTCGATGGCGGACGGGTTGTCCGGCATCAAGGATGCAGTTTGTTTCACGCCGCGGTGGTTACCGTCGGTGTTCGCCTAGCGCGGCTTACTTCTTGCCGCGGCCGTCACGCGCGCCGGAACCCGCGTAAGCGGAGGAGCCACCGGCCGAACGGCGCGGTGCGCCCCCGCGGCCCGGCTGCGAGGCGCTTTCGCCATCGCGGCGACGCTGCGGCGGACGGCCGTCGCGGGCACCGCCTTCACGCGAGCTGTTGCCGCTATCGCGGGAACCGCCGCCGTTACCGGATGACGGGCCGCCGCGGGAAGGACCGCCGCGGGAAGGACCGTTCGAGCGGCTGCCGCGGCCGGTTTGCAGCGGTTCGGCCTTGATGGTCGGGTCTGGCTCATAGCCGGCCACCGCGATGCGCTGGATCGGCTTTTTAAGCAGGCGTTCGATATCGCGCAGCAGGCCGAGTTCATCAACGCAGACCAGCGACAACGCCTCGCCGGTGGCGGCGGCGCGGCCGGTACGGCCGATGCGGTGCACATAGTCCTCGGCAATCAGCGGCAGCTCGTAGTTGACCACGTGCGGCAGCAGATCGATGTCCAGGCCGCGGGCGGCGATATCGGTCGCCACCAGCACGCGAATCTGGCTCGCTTTAAAATCCGCCAGCGCCCGGGTACGCGCGCCCTGGCTTTTATTGCCATGGATTGCCGCCGAGGTGATGCCGTCTTTATTCAGCATTTCCGCCAATTTATTGGCGCCGTGTTTGGTCTTGGTAAACACCAGCACCTGGCGCCAGTCGTGCTTGCCAATCATATAAGACAGCAGTTCGTGCTTGCGTTTCTTATCCACCAGGTGCACGCGCTGTTCAATCTGGTCGGCGGTAACATTATCGCGCGCCACGGATACCGCGGCCGGATTGCTCAGCAGGGTATTAGCCAGCACCTTGATTTCATCGGAGAAGGTGGCTGAGAACAGCAGGCTTTGTTTTTTCGCCGGCAACAGCTTCATTACGCGGCGAATATCGTGGATAAAGCCCATGTCCAGCATGCGGTCGGCTTCATCCAGCACCAGGATTTCCACGGCCGACAGATCGACGGCGCGCTGCTGCGCCAGATCCAGCAGACGGCCCGGGGTGGCCACCAGCACATCGACGCCGCCGCGCAGCTTCATCATCTGCGGGTTAATGCTCACGCCGCCGAAGACGACCAGCGAACGGATGGAAAGATGGGCGCTGTACTCAACAACGTTTTCGCCAATCTGCGCGGCCAGCTCGCGGGTGGGGGTCAGGATCAACGCCCGTACCGGACGCCGGCCCTTCGCCGCCGGATTCTGGGTAAGCAGTTGAAGGATAGGCAGGGTAAACGCGGCGGTTTTACCGGTACCGGTCTGCGCGCTGGCCATGATGTCACGGCCTTGCAGTACAAACGGGATAGCCTGGGATTGTACCGGAGTCGGCTTGTCGTAGCCCTTCTCGGATAACGCACGCAAAATCTCAGCACTTAGGCCAAGTGAATCAAATGACATAATATTGAAAAACTCCAGATCCGCCCCGATGTCGCCTGTCCAGTCTGCGCTCAGGGGGATAATCAGATGGGAGGCAAAGCCTTACCATGGTGAACGGACAAAAACTATTGAACGGATTGTAGCAAATTTACCGGCAAAATGGGATGGGTATCAGGTAAATAACTGTAATCTGCCCTGCCCTACCCACCCCACGGGTGGGTTTTGTTGCTGAAAAGAAAGGGAAAACGTCATAATCGTCAATGGGTATTAAGGAACTTATCCAGGAATTGTTTGGTGCGCTCATGCTGCGGATGGGCAAAAATCGCCTTGGCCGCTCCCCGTTCGGTGATAATTCCGTTGTCCATGAATATCGCCCGATCGGCCACGTCGCGGGCAAAACTCATTTCATGGGTCACGATCACCATGGTGCGTTTCTCATCCGCCAGCGCGCGAATGGTGCTGAGCACCTCGCCCACCAGCTCCGGGTCCAGCGCCGAGGTGGGCTCGTCGAACAGGATCACCTCGGGACGCATCGCCAGCGCGCGCGCAATGGCCACCCGCTGCTGCTGGCCGCCGGAGAGACGTTTGGGATAAGCGTCTTCCTTGCCGCTGAGCCCGACCTTGGCCAGCAGTTCCCGCGCGCGCTCGATAGCCTCGGCGCGCGGTTCACCCTTGACGATGACCGGCCCTTCGATAATGTTTTCCAATACCGATCGGTGGGGAAATAAATTGAAGCTCTGGAAGACAAAACCCACCTGCTGGCGCAGCGCGCGGATTTGCCGCTTTTGCGCGCTGAGCGGCCTGGAACCGTCAATGATAATCGACCCCACCTGGATAGTGCCGCTGTCGGGCTCCTCGAGCAGATTGATGCTGCGCAGCAACGTGGTCTTGCCGGAGCCGCTGGGGCCGACAATCGCCAGCACGTCGCCGGTATTCACCGACAGATCGATGCCGTTAAGCACCCGTTGCCCGTTGAAGGTCTTGACCAGCTGCTTCACTTCAATCGTACTCATCCAGACTCCAGATTGCGTCAACGCGTTTAAATTTATACGCTGGGGTGATAGGCAAACAATGCCGGCGCGCCGCCGGTATGGACAAATATCACCGGCGCCGGGCCGACGCGTTTTTGTTCAATCCCGTCGATAAGCCCGGCCATCGCCTTGCCGGTATAGACCGGATCGAGCAGGACGCCTTCCAGCCGGGCCAGGAGCCTGATGGCGTCCTGGCCTTCGTCGTTCGGCGCGCCGTATCCCGGCGCAAAATAGTCATCCCACAGCTGGATGGACGCCAGCGGCGGGGTAAACCCGAGCGCCTCGGCCAACTGCCGCTGCAGTCCCACGACCTTCGGCCGCTGCTGGTCCGCGGTCCGGGAGACCGTGACGCCGATAAGCTGGGTTTCGGGCATCAGCGCCTGCAGGCCCAGCGCCAGGCCGGCATGGGTGCCGCCGCTGCCGGAGGCGGTGACAATATAGCCTGGGGCCAGTTGGCCGGCGCACTGATGGGCAATCTCCAGCGCGCAGCCGACATACCCGAGCGCGCCCAGCGTGTTGGATCCGCCTACCGGCACGACATAGGGGCGAAAGCCCTGCGCTTCCAGACGTTCGGCAATATCGCCAAGCTGCCGGTCGGGGTCGTCGAGGGCGGCGCACAGGATGATCTCGACGTCGAACAGATCGAGCAGCAGGCGGTTGCCGTTGGCGAGGTAATTTTCAGCTGAGGTGCCGATGGGGTTTTCCAGCAGCGCCACGCAGCGCAGGCCGAGCTTCGCCGCCACCGCCGCCGTTTGCCGTACGTGATTGGATTGGATCGCCCCGGCGGTGACCAGCGTATCCGCCCCCCGGCGCAGGGCGTCGGCGGCGAGGAACTCCAGCTTGCGCAATTTATTGCCGCCCATGGCCAAGGGCGTGATGTCGTCGCGTTTGATGTAAATTTCCTGTCCCAGATAGTCGGAGAGGCGCGGCAGGTATTCGAGCGGCGTGGGCGGACCGATAAGGTCCAGGCGGTGATAGTTGGCAAGCTGTAGCGATAAATCCATTTGCGGTCTCCCGTTGACTAACAGGCCGGGGTTAACATTTGATGTTATCGGGCCTGGGATGCCATGGGGCGCGCCAGCGGGCAGAAAAACCATGCCCGCGTCGACCCATGGCACGCTCTCCCTTTAACACGCCCGGTTAGGGTCCAGTGTTGGCTGGCCTGGCGTGCCGTGGGGCGGCGTCGGCGTTACCGGCGGTTGCCGAAAATACGCAGCAGCATCAGGAACAGGTTGATAAAATCAAGATACAGGGTCAGCGCGCCGACAATGGAATATTTACGAAACTGATCCTTGTCGTCCATGGAAAGCTGGGAGCCCATATTTTTCAGTTTCTGGGTGTCGTAGGCGGTCAGGCCGACAAACACCAGCACGCCGATATAGGTCACCGCCCACATCAGCGCGGTGCTTTTCAGCCAGATATTGACCACCGACGCCAGCACGATACCAATCAGCGCCATAAACAACATGCTGCCGAAACCGCTTAAATCACGCTTGGTGGTGTAGCCGTAGATGGACATCGCCCCGAACATGCCGCCCGCCACCACGAAGGTGCCGGCGATGGACGAGGCGGTGTAGAGGATGAAAATACTCGCCAGCGTCAGCCCGGTCAGGGCGGAGTAGAGCATAAACAGCCCGGTGGCCACCGTGCCGCTCAGGCGGTTAACCATGCCGGAGATCACGAAGACCAGCGCCAGCTGGGCGATAATCAGGCCAAAGAACGTGATCTGGCTGGAAAAGACCAGGTTCAGCACCGCCGGGGTACGGGCGGCGAACCAGGAGACAAAGGCGGTTAATAATAATCCGCACGTCATCCACCCATACACCTGGGCCATAAAAGGCTGGATGCCGGCATCAGCGCGTTCAACTATTGAACCCTGGGAACGGGGAAATCGGTCCATGACTGTCACCTTTAACGTAGACGGAAAACACAGGCCGTGGATCCGGCCCACCTGAAAAACAGCATACCACAAAAACCGGAGTCCGAATCAAAGGCCGGCGGTAAAATCACGCGCGCCGTTGCCCTGTTCAGGAGACCTGCCAGCGCTCCGCGGCCCGGCGATCGCTCTCGCGGGCATCCACCCAGCGACTGCCCTGGGGGGTGGTTTCATGCTTCCAGAACGGCGCGCGGGTCTTCAGGTAATCCATAATGAATTCGGCGGCCCCGAAGGCCGCGCCGCGATGGGCGCCGCTGACGCCGACCAGCACGATCTGCTCGCCGGCCGCCAGCGCGCCGACCCGGTGGATAACGGTCACGCGCCCCAGCGGGAAACGCTGCCGGGCCTGGACGACAATATCCGCCAGGGCCTTTTCGGTCATGCCGGGATAATGCTCCAGGGTCAGGGTACTGACCTCGTCGCCGAGATTACGGTTGCGCACCTTGCCGGTAAAGGTGACCACCGCGCCGTCGTCGTGACAGGCCGCCAGCCAGGCATATTCACGCACCATATCAAAGGGCTGCGGGCCGACATAAATACGGGTGTCGTCCATATCAGCCCCCGGTCACCGGCGGGAAAAACGCCACTTCATCACCGCTGGCCAGCGGATGGTCCGCCGGCACCAGCGCCTGGTTCACCGCCGACAGCAGGGTGCCGGGTTCCAGCGCCCGCGACCAGCGGCCGCCGCGTCCGGCCAGCGACTGGCGCAGGGCCTCGACGTTGTCGTACCCGGCGTCAAGCGTCAGGCGCTCGACGCCCACCAGTTCCCGCACCTGGGCAAAAAACAGTACGGTAATCATAATGCCTCCACCTTGAAATCACCGGATTTGCCGCCGCTTTTAGCCAGCAGCCGGACCGGCCCGATAACCATATCCTTCTGTACCGCCTTGCACATATCGTAGATGGTCAGCGCCGCCACCGAGGCGGCGGTCAGGGCTTCCATCTCCACGCCGGTCTTGCCGGTCAGGCGGCAGAGAGTGTCGATACGCACCCGGTGCCGGTCGATTTCCGCCGTCAGATGCACCTCGACCTTGCTGAGCGCCAGCGGATGGCACAGCGGGATCAGTTCCCAGGTCCGCTTGGCGGCCTGGATACCCGCGATGCGGGCGGTGGCGAACACGTCGCCCTTATGATGCTGGCCGTCCACGATCATGGCCAGGGTTGCCGGCGCCATGGTGACAAAGGCTTCGGCGCGGGCTTCGCGCAGCGTCTCGGCCTTGGCGGAAACATCCACCATGTGGGCTTCGCCGCTGGCATTGATATGTGTAAGGGATGACATAAATTTCCTTAACCGCCGATAAACGACAGATTACGCGTGCTGCCGGTATTCCCCTCGTGCAGGAAATGGGTTTGCTTTTTAAGCCGCAACCCGCCTGAAATGCGTTCTTTCAATAACTCCAGCGCCCGGTCCTCGCCCAGCAGATCGCGCAGCGGGATACCGTCCTCGCCAAACAGGCACAGATGAAGATTGCCGGTGGCGGACACCCGCAGCCGGTTGCAGCTGGCGCAAAAATCCTTGGCATAGGGCATGATAAGGCCGATCTCGCCCTGGTAATCCGGATGGCGGAACACCAGCGCCGGGCCGTCGCTGCGGCCCCGCGGCTGCAGTTGCCAACCCATGGGGATCAGCTGCCGGCGAATGGTGTCGCCGGAGATATGGCGGGTGCGGAATAAATCGCCGCCGTCGCCGGTTTCCATCAGTTCGATAAACCGCAGTTGGATGGGACGGGTTTTGATCCAGGCGAGAAAGCTGTGCAGATGGATATCGTTGACGTTGCGCATCAGCACGGTATTGACTTTTACCTTGCTGAAGCCGGCGGTAAACGCGGCGTCGATGCCGGCCATCACCTGGCGGAACTTGTCCTGGCCGGTGATAAGCTGGAACTGGCGCGGATCAAGGCTATCGACGCTGACATTCAGCGCCGTCAGCCCGGCGTCGCGCCAGCCGGCAATATCGCGCTCCAGCCGGTAACCGTTAGTGGTCACCGCCAGGGTACGAATTTGCCGATGGGAACGCACGGCGGCGATGATATCGACAAAATCACGTCTTAGCGAAGGCTCGCCGCCGGTCAGGCGCACCTTCTCCGTGCCCAGTTCGGCGAAAGCATGGGTAACGCGCCGGATTTCATCCAGCGACAGGAAACTTTTATTGCTATTGCCGTTGGGCCGGTAGCCGTCGGGCAAACAATAGGTACAGCGAAAGTTACAGACGTCCGTGACAGACAGGCGCAAATAATAAAACTTGCGCGCAAACGCATCGATAAGCTGTGGCACCGTTAAACACCTTTCCAAATACGGGAGATGCGGACATTTCTATCCTGCACCCTGGTGGCTGTCGCCACGGCCAGAACACCCTATCGCTCGCAAAAGCCACTTAGGCGTAAAGGCTAGGAGTTGGCTTTCCCGACGCCGTCATCAGCGCGGTAAAACCTGGTCGAAAATTATTCTAGCCCTAATTGATGCTTGGCGCTATGACCACCAAGAGAAATTTCGCTATATAAACAAATATATAGCGTTGATATCATTCACATTTGCCGCCGGATTGAGCCAGGCAAGCTCATATAGTGCGAGCCATAATCCGAATCCGGCGCCGGCATTTCGCTTTTGCCGCGCCATCGGCTATGGTTAGCATGACAAGGGACCCGGCGCGGAAAAGGCAAGGTTCCCGCCGGCCCTGCCGCGATCCGGCGCAGCGTGCAAGCGCGCGCGGGGCGCGCCCAGGCGCTTTATCAGGTAGTTTAAAGGAGATTTATGCGTAATCGCACCCTGGCGGATCTCGATCGGGTAGTGGCGCTCGGCGGCGGGCACGGACTGGGCAGGGTGATGTCCTCCCTCTCCTCGCTGGGCTCGCGCCTGACCGGTATCGTCACCACCACCGACAACGGCGGTTCCACCGGCCGTATTCGCCAGTCGGAGGGCGGCATCGCCTGGGGCGACACCCGCAACTGCCTGAACCAGCTGATTTCAGAGCCCAGCATTGCCGCCGCGATGTTTGAATACCGTTTTAACGGCCAGGGTGAACTGGCCGGCCATAACCTGGGCAACCTGATGCTCAAAGCGCTGGATAACCTCAGCGTGCGCCCGCTGGAAGCCATCAACCTGATCCGCAATATGCTTAAGGTGGACGCCCTGCTGATCCCCATGTCGGAACAGGCGGTGGATCTGCAGGCGGTCACCGGCGCGGGTGAAACCATCAATGGCGAGATGGCGGTGGACCGGCTGGCCGAAATCCCCGCCAGCCTGCGGCTGATCCCCAACGTCGCCGCCACCCGCGAGGCATTGCAGGCCATCGCGGCGGCGGATCTTATCCTGATAGGCCCGGGCAGTTTCCTCACCAGCCTGATGCCGCTGCTGTTGCTGCCCGATTTGGCCCAGGCCATGCGCAGGACCCAGGCTCCCATCGTTTTTATCGATAACCTGGGGCGGGAGCTAAGCCTGGCGGCGGCCAATATGAGCCTGGCGCAAAAAATCGCGATGATGGAGCAGGCCATCGGCCGGCGGCAGATGATCGACGCGCTGGTGATAGGCCCGGCCATCAACGCCGGCGATATCCAGGATCGGATCCTGATCCAGCAACCGCTGGCCGCGGCCGATATACCGCATCATCACGACCGGCTGCTGCTGCGCGCGGCGCTGGACAGCGCCCTGCAGGCGCTCGGCTGAACGCCGGCGCGCCTCACGAGATGGCGATAAAATGCTCGCGCAGCGCGTGGATTTCGTCGCGCACGCTGGCCGCCTGCTCGAACTCCAGGTTTTGCGCATGGGCCTGCATCTTCGCTTCCAGCTCGCTGATTTTTTTATCCACCGCCTTGGGCGTCATATCGCCATAATGGGCGGCCGCTTCCATCGCCTTGCGTTTTTTCTGCTTGGCGTGGGCCGGCGACTGGCCCAGCTCCATGATATCCGCCACCGACTTATTCAACGCCTGGGGGATAATGCCGTGCTCCTGGTTGTAGGCGTGCTGCTTGACGCGCCGCCGTTCGGTCTCGTCGATAGCGCGGGCCATGGACGGGGTGATTTTATCGCCATAGAGAATAGCCTTGCCGTTGAGGTTACGCGCGGCGCGGCCGATGGTCTGGATTAGCGACCGCTCGGAGCGCAGGAAACCTTCTTTGTCGGCATCCAGGATGGCGACCAGCGACACTTCCGGCATATCCAGTCCCTCGCGCAGCAGGTTGATGCCCACCAGCACATCAAATTCACCCAAGCGCAAATCGCGGATGATCTCAACACGCTCCACGGTTTCGATATCCGAGTGCAGGTAGCGTACGCGCTCGCCGTGCTCCTCGAGGTATTCGGTTAAATCTTCCGCCATGCGTTTGGTCAGCGTCGTGACCAGCACCCGCTCGTTGATCAGCACCCGTTTGCGGATCTCCGATAACAGATCGTCCACCTGGGTGGTGACCGGGCGCACTTCTATCAGCGGATCGAGCAACCCGGTCGGCCGGACCAGCTGATCGACCACCTCGCCGCCGCACATTTCCAGTTCATATTTGCCCGGCGTCGCCGATACGTAGATAGTCTGCGGCGCCAGCGCGGCGAACTCCTCGAACTTCATCGGCCGGTTGTCCAGCGCGGAGGGCAGCCGGAAGCCATACTCCACCAGGGTTTCCTTGCGGGCGCGGTCGCCGCGGTACATGCCGCCGATCTGCGGTATGGTGACATGGGATTCATCGACGATTAACAGCCCGTCGGCCGGCAGGTAATCGAACAGGGTCGGCGGCGGCTCGCCGGGCCCGCGCCCGGAAAGAAAGCGCGAGTAGTTTTCTATGCCCGAGCAGTACCCCAGCTCATTCATCATTTCCAGGTCAAACTGCGTGCGCTGCGACAGGCGCTGTTCTTCCAGCAGCTTGTTGTTCTCCAGCAGGTTCTTGCGGCGATCCGCCAGTTCGACCTTGATGTCTTCCATGGCCTGCAGCAGGCGTTCACGCGGCGTAACATAGTGGGTCTTCGGATAGATGGTATAACGGGGAACCACCTGATCCACCTGGCCGGTCAGCGGATCGAACAGCGACAGGCGCTCGACCTCGTCATCAAACAGCTCGACCCGCAGCGCGATTTCGTCGGATTCGGCCGGGAAAATATCGATAACCTCGCCGCGCACCCGGAAGGTGCCGCGCTGGAAGGCCTGGTCGTTGCGGGTGTACTGCAATTCGGACAGACGACGCAGGATCGAACGCTGATCGATGATCATGCCGCGCGTCAGGTGCAGCATCATCTTCAGGTAGGCGTCCGGATCGCCCAGGCCGTAGATGGCGGACACCGACGCCACCACGATGACGTCGCGCCGCTCCAGCAGGGCCTTGGTGGCCGATAACCGCATCTGCTCGATATGTTCGTTTACCGAGGCGTCCTTCTCGATAAAGGTATCCGAACTGGGAACATAGGCTTCCGGCTGGTAATAGTCGTAATACGAGACAAAATATTCAACCGCGTTATCCGGGAAAAAGGCCTTCATTTCGCCATACAGCTGCGCCGCCAGCGTCTTGTTGGGCGCCAGCACCATGGTGGGCCGGTTCAGGTCGGCAATGACATTGGCCACGGTAAAGGTTTTACCCGAACCGGTCACCCCCAGCAGCGTTTGATGGGCCAGGCCGTCCAGCAATCCCTCTTCCAGACGACGTATCGCCTCCGGCTGGTCGCCGGACGGCTTGAAGCTTGATTGCAGTTTAAACGCTTTACTCATATCTAGTGGGCTACCTGCTGAGGAACATGTTTGAGTATGGAAACAGGGCGGCGATTTTACCAGCACGGGAGCACTGGATACAAAACCAGTATTATAATACGCTTTCCGGTAACGGGTGCAAGTACGCCTGACGTGCCAGCGGGCTAAATGCGATCCGGCAGGATCCTACAATAGATGATTTTATTACAAATCGTTATGAAATTAATAAACGTGAACCTAAAGATGCAATTTGACACATTGGTGATACCAATCCTATAAATTCGCTTGATTTTAATTAACCGTTTGTATTTATAACATTTAAAAAAAACGTGGAGAATACAGGCAAATCTCCATGAAGCCGCGCCCGCTCTCGTTTAACCGGGCTTTTCTAAACCTAATGCACACGGTTATCCACAGGAATAGTGGATAAGTCTTACCGCCCCGCTAAGGGCGTGAGTTCCGCAAAGCTGACATTGATGACAGACAAATGACAAATCGGGGTTTTTTTAGCTATTTTTCATCTGCCGCCAGGCTTTTTTTATAGCTTAAATGACTAACCGATCGGCAGCTAAATAAACACTGCCCGCAGCGGAAAATAGCTAATAACGCACCGGTATAGTGCCTGTTTAGCCAGGTGTTGCCGATATGCACCATGAAAACCTTACCCGGCACCGGCAATGTGCAACACTCCGCAGTTTGTTTGGAAAATACCCAACCGCGGTTTGTCATTATGCTGGCGCTTCATGGGAATGACAGTTCATCCTGTCATCCGGCGCCGCTGCCCCAAGATTGGCCTGATAGTTGCTTAGCTCATTGTAGCCAAAGTCATTGCCTGACGGCTAGCCGTTAGCCATTTCCGGCAGCGCCACGCGGATCGTGAATGTGAAATGACGTTAAAGTGGGAGGATGGATTCTTATGTTGCGTTTACAAGCGGTGAATCAGTTTTTTGGGCCTAAACATATCTTGCGGGATATCAGTATGGAGCTGCCGCCCGGCCAGTGTACCTATGTGTTGGGGCGTAACGGGGTCGGCAAGACAACCCTGGTAAACTGTATCATGGGTCATCTGCCGGTCTCAAGCGGCACCGTCACCTGGCGGCCGGCCGGCGGGGCGGAGGAGCTGAATTTGCTCCAGCACCCGGTGGAGCAGCGCGCGGCGCTGGGCATCGGTTACGTCCCGCAGGGCCGTCAGGTCTTTTCACAGCTGAGCGTGGATGAGAACCTGCGGGTCGCCCTGCTGGCGGGCCGCAATAAAACCCGTCAGGTCCCCTCGATGGTCTATGAACTGTTCCCGGGGCTGCATAACATGCGCCATCAGCGCGCCGGGGATTTAACGGAAAGCGGGCAGCAGCAGTTGGCCATCGCCCGCGCGCTGGTGCTGGAGCCGGAACTGCTGATCCTGGATGAGCCTACCGGCGGCTTCCAGCCCTCGGTGGTGAAGGAAATCGGCCACAATATACGCCGGCTGCAGCGGGATTTCGGTCTGACGCTGCTGGTGGTCGAACAGCAACTGCCCTTTACCCCGTCGGCGGGCGATCGTTTTTGTTTATTGGAAGGCGGATGCAACGTCGCGCAGGGTACGCTGGATCAACTGGATGACAGCCTTATCCAAACCTATCTTGCCGTATAAAAGACCCATGAACGAACATAAGACACCGGTTTATGCCTCATTTCACAGCAAAACATTTCCCATGCTTACCTGATACCCGGGGCGTTTGGTTGTTTTAACGCCCCGGCATTACCTGCCATCGCCGCCCCTACTTTTCTTTACCCGTCGCCGTTAACCCCGTCCCCCCAGCCAATCGCGCGCGCTAAAGGACCCAGATCGATATAATGCGCCAGCGTCGCCGTGCCCGGATCCGCCAGCCAGGGTATTTCACCCAGCAGCGGCGCCCCCAGCCGTTGGCGCAGCGCCGCCAGGTAATCGCCGCGCCGGTGCGGTTCGGGGGAAAGATCGTTGGCTATCCATCCGGCCAGGGGCAGGCCGGCCTGGCGGATAGCCAGCGCGGTCAACAACGCATGGTTGATACAGCCCAGCTTCAGCCCGACCACCAGGATCACCGGCAGGCGTTCGCCGGCCACCCATTGGTCAAAGCCCAGGGTGTCGCCGAGAGGCGTAAACCAGCCCCCCGCGCCTTCGATAAACACCCACTGCGCCTGCCGCGCCAGCACCGCCAACCCCCGCGACATAACGGCCGGATCAATATGGCGCCCCTCGTCGCGGCAGGCGATATGAGGCGACGTCGCCGCCAGGAAGGCCAGCGGATTGACCTGCTCATAGGATACCCCGACGCCGCTGCTGGCGATCAGCGCCAGCGCATCGTCGTTGCGCGCGCCGGCCAGGGTCCGGCGGCAACCGGCGGCCACCGGTTTATAGCCCACCGCGCGCCAACCGGCGAGTTTGGCCGCCTGCAATAAGGCGCAGGTCGCCAGGGTTTTACCGATATCGGTATCGGTGCCGGTAATAAAAAAATGTTGTTTCGCCATCGGTTAGTCCCGGTAGATCAAGCCATAGATCAGTTGATAACTGAGCGGCAGCCCCGCCGCCTGCCGTTGCCATGCCGCATCCAGGCGCGCAAGGCGTTGCCGCCCGGTCAGCCCTGGGGTGCGTCCGCTGCGCAGGTAGCCGGCGCCCACGCCTTTCAGGCCGTGCAGTAATGCCGACAGATGCGGGTAATGTAGGGTATGGCGTGCCGCCGCCAGCCGGTGCCGGTAAGGCGCAAACGCCAGGTCAATCGTCCCGGGCGTCAGGAAGCGGTTGATATGCACCGCCTGGTCCACCTGCGACCAGGCCCGCTGCAATTCCCCAAGCGACCCCTCGGCGAGCGTGGAGAGGGCAATCAGGCCGCCTGGACGGGTGATGCGATAAAACTCAGCCAGCGCCCGGGGCAAATCGTCGCACCACTGCACCGCCAGATTGGAAAAGCAGATATCCACGCTGGCGTCCGCCAGCGGCAACCGCTCGATATCGCCGGTCAGGTAGGCCGAGGCCGATTGGTTGCGCCGCGCCTCGTCAAGCATGGCGGGCGAGAGATCCAACGCCACTACAAGGCTGCCTTCCTGCTGCCAGCGGCGGCTGAACCAGCCGGTGCCGCAGCCGGCATCCAGCAGGCAGCGGCCCGGCTGCGGTCCCAGCAGTTCCATCAGGCGATCGCCGCTGTCCCGCTGCAGTCCGGCGTGGCGTTCGTAGTCCGCCGCCGCGCGGCCGAAGGCGCGGGCGATGCCCGCTTTATGCATATCCATGTGCATGATCCAGCGCCTCCAGCAACGCGTCGATATCCGCCTCATGGTGCGCGGCGGTAAGGGTGATGCGCAGCCGGGCGCCGCCCGGCGGCACCGTCGGCGGGCGGATGGCGGTAAGCCAGCAGCCTTGTTCGCGCAAGCGTTCGCCAAGGCGCAGCGCCAATGCGTTGTCCCCCACCAGCAGCGGCTGAATGGCGGTGCCCGACTGGCCGAGCGGGTAGCCCAGCTCCGCGGCGCCATGGCGAAACCGGGCAATATTGCGCCGCAGGCGGGCGCGCAGTTCATCACCGGCGACAATCGCGTCCAGTGACGCGTTGATGGCGCAGACCTGGGCCGGTGGCAGGGCGGTGCTGTAGATCAGATGACGGGCAAACTGCAGCAAATATTCCGCCACCGGCCGCGCGCACAATACCGCCGCGCCGCCTACGCCAACCGCTTTGCCAAAGGTCACCACCAGCAGTTCCGGATGGCAGCCCTGCTGCCAGGCGCTGCCCCTGCCCTGCTCGCCGATCGCGCCGAAGCCATGGGCATCATCCACCAGCAGCCAGCCGCCGGCGTCGCGTATCGCCTGGTGCAGGGAAGGTAAGGGCGCGGCGTCGCCGTCCATGCTGAATACGCCCTCGGTGACGGCCAGCCGGCCGCCCGCGCACGCGGTTTGCGCCAGCCGCGCCAGGGAGGCGGCATCGTTGTGGTGAAAACGGCGCAGCTGCGCCGGCGAGTGCGCCGCCGCTTCCAGCAGCGAGGCATGGCTGAGTTTGTCCGCCAGGATCTGATCGCCCGCGCCTGCCAGCGCCGCGATCGCGCCCTGGTTGGCGGCATAGCCGGACGTAAACAGCAGCGCGCGCTCGTAGCCCAGCCAATCGGCCAGCCGCTGCTCCAGCGCCTGGTGGCACGCGCTGTGGCCGGTAACGTGGCCGGAGCCGCCGGAGCCGACGCCGTGGCGCGCCGCGCCCTGCTGCCACGCGGCAACGATGCGCGGGTCGCGGGCCAGGCCCAGGTAATCGTTGCTGGAAAAATTCAGGTAGCGGCGCCCCTGGTATTCCAGCAGGCGATGGTTGCCGTCGGTAATGGCACGGCGCTGCCGGTAGGCATCGGCCCCTTGCCGCTCACGCAGGCCCAGGTCAATCTTTTGCGCCCAGTCCATCAGCGCGCCGCGTTGTAGAATTGCGCGGTATCGGCCGTCAGCAGTTCCCCGGCCAACTGTTGCTGGCGCTGGACGTCCCCGGCGTCGGTATGATGATGCTGCGGATTCAGGCCCAGCTTGCGGAACAGCGCCAGATCCTGGTCCTCCCCGGGGTTGGGCGTGGTCAGCAGCTTACAGCCGTAGAAGATGGAATTGGCGCCCGCCATAAAACACATCGCCTGGGTTTGCTCGCTCATCTGTTCGCGCCCGGCGGACAGACGCACATGGGAACGGGGCATCATGATGCGCGCCGCCGCGATGGTGCGGACAAAATCGAACGGATCGACCTCGTCATTGGCCGCCAGCGGCGTGCCCTTGACCTTGACCAGCATATTGATCGGCACGCTCTCCGGCGGCTCCGGCAGGTTGGCCAGTTGCACCAGCAGGCCGGCGCGATCGGCGATGGTCTCGCCCAGGCCGACGATGCCGCCCGAACAGACCTTGATGCCCGCCCCGCGCACCTTGCCCAGGGTGTCGAGGCGCTCCTGGTAGGTGCGGGTGGTGATAATCGAGCCGTAGAATTCCGGCGACGTATCCAGGTTATGATTGTAGAAATCCAGCCCGGCCGCGGCCAGCCGCTGCGCCTGGGTTTCACTCAGCATGCCCAGGGTCATGCAGGTTTCCATGCCCATCGCCTTGACGCCCTGCACCATTTGCTCCAGGTAGGGCATATCGCGGTCGCGGGGGTTTTTCCAGGCCGCCCCCATGCAAAAACGGGTCGAGCCGGCCGCCTTGGCTTTCTGCGCCGAAGTAAGCACCTGCTCCACCTGCATCAGTTGCTCGGCGGCAAGCCCGGTATTGTAACGGGCGCTTTGCGGGCAATATTTGCAATCCTCGGGACAGGCGCCGGTTTTAATCGACAGCAGCGTACTGACCTGGATCTGGTGGGGATCGAAATGTTGGCGGTGGATGGTCTGCGCTTCAAACATTAGATCCATAAAGGGTTTGTCAAACAGAGCCTGGGCCTGCCGCAATGTCCAGTGCGGGTTATGTTGCATGGTATTATCGTCTCGCGTAACGGATACAAAATAGTTTCGCCAGTGTAAGTCAAGCCGCTATACTGTCAACCAAATATTGTCATGCATGGTTTACAACTCGTTTATGAATCCAACCGATCTCGCTTTCGACCAGCGCCATATCTGGCATCCCTATACCTCAATGACCCAGCCGCTGCCGGTGTATCCCGTGGTCGCGGCGGCCGGCTGTGAACTGGAACTGGCCGACGGCCGCCGGCTAGTGGACGGCATGTCCTCCTGGTGGGCGGCGATCCACGGCTACAACCATCCGGCCATCAACCAGGCGGTGGGCTCGCAGCTCCTGCAGATGTCCCATGTGATGTTCGGCGGCATTACCCACCCGCAGGCCATTGCGCTTTGTCGCCGCCTGGTCGCCATGACGCCGGCGCCGCTCGAATGCGTTTTCCTGGCGGATTCGGGCTCGGTGGCGGTGGAAGTGGCGATTAAGATGGCGCTGCAATACTGGCAGACGCGCGGGGAGCCGCGCAAACGCCTGCTGACGCTACGCCAGGGTTATCACGGCGACACCTTCGGCGCCATGTCGGTATGCGATCCGCACACCTCCATGCACCGGCTGTACCAGGGTTACCTGCCGGAACATGATTTTGTCGCGGCGCCGCAGTGCCGTTTTGACGAAGCGTGGCGGGAAGAGGATATCGGTGAACTGGCCGCGAGGCTGGCCGCCGGGGAACCGCCGGCGGCGGTGATCCTGGAACCCATCGTGCAGGGGGCGGGCGGCATGCGTTTTTATCATCCCACCTACCTGCGGCGGGTGCGTGAATTATGCGATCGCCACGATACCCTGCTGATCGCCGATGAAATCGCCACCGGTTTCGGCCGCACCGGCAAACTGTTCGCCTGCGGGCATGCCGGCATCGCGCCGGATATCATGTGCCTGGGCAAAGCCCTGACCGGTGGTTACCTGACCCTGTCCGCCACCCTGGCCACCCGCGAGGTGGCCGACGCCATCAGCAACGGCGAGGCCGGCTGTTTTATGCACGGCCCGACCTTTATGGCCAATCCCCTGGCGTGCGCCGCCGCCAACGCCAGCCTGGCGCTGCTGGAACAGGGCGACTGGCGGGCGCAGGTGGCGGCGATTGAGCAACAGCTGCGCGCGGGACTGCTGCCGCTGCGGGCGCATCCGCAGGTCGCTGACGCGCGGGTGTTGGGCGCCATCGGCGTGATTGAAACCCGCTCGCCGGTCAATATGGCGGCGCTGCAACGTTTTTTTGTTGAACGTGGGGTGTGGATCCGCCCGTTTGGCCGCTTAATTTATCTGATGCCGCCTTATATTATTCAACCACCACAGCTGGCGCTGCTGATGCGCGCCCTTGCCGCGTCACTGGACCAGCCTGGTCATTTTGCCGCCTGAGACGCCGTGACGGCGGCGGCGCCCGGCCGGGCAAGACATGGGGCCATGCACTATGCTCAACGCTCGGCTTGCCGTATCAAGCAAAAGAACAGGGAGAATACTATGAACCAGAATAAGCACATCAATCGACGCATTGTCCTGGCCTCGCGCCCGACGGGTGCGCCGGTGCCGGGCAATTTCCGTTTGGAAACCAGCGATATTCCGCAACCGGGCGATAGGCAGGTACTGCTGCGCACCGTTTTCCTGTCCCTGGATCCGTATATGCGCGGCCGCATGAGCGCCGCCGAATCCTATGCGTCCCCGGTGGAGCTGGACGCGGTCATGGGCGCCGGCACGGTGTCCCGGGTTGAAACCAGCAACCATCCCGATTTTGCGCCGGGGGACTGGGTGCTGGGCTACGCCGGCTGGCAGGATTATGCGCTGTCCGACGGCGGCGATATCAAAAAATTACCCGCCGACGCCCTGGCGCATCCCTCCCGCGCGCTTGGCGTACTGGGCATGCCCGGCTTTACCGGTTATATGGGCCTGATGGATATCGGCCAGCCGAAGCCCGGCGAAACCCTGGTGGTGGCCGCCGCCAGCGGCGCGGTCGGCTCGGTGGTCGGCCAGGTGGCGCGGCTGGAAGGCTGCCGGACGGTGGGTATCGCCGGCGGCAAGGATAAATGCCGTTACGCGATGGAAACGCTGGGATTTGATGCCTGCATCGATCGCCGCGATGCGGATTTTGCCGAACAGCTGGCCCGCGCCTGCCCGCGTGGGATTGATATTTATTTTGAAAACGTCGGCGGCGCGGTATTCGACGCGGTGATACCGCTGCTCAATACTTCCGCCCGTATCCCGTTATGCGGCCTGATCGCCAACTACAATATGGAGGCGTTGCCCGACGGCAAGGATCGGTTGCCCTTTTTGCAAGCCCTGGTGCTGCGCAAACGCATCCGGATGCAGGGGTTTATCATTTCCCTGGACTATGGCCATCGTTATGACGAGTTTATCCAGGCGATGGGGCCGTGGGTCAACGCGGGTAAGGTGCAGATGCGCGAAGATAGGATCGATGGGCTGGAACACGCGCCGCTGGCCTTTATCGGTTTATTAGCAGGCAAGAATTTCGGCAAGCTGGTGGTGCGGGTCGGTAGCGATAGTCTGTAAATCCCACCCGGGTCGCCCCGGTTACGATGACCCAATGACGGAGATAATCGATGAAAATTGCAATAGTCCTGACCTCGCACGATAAACTGGGCGATACCGGTAAACCCACCGGCTTCTGGCTGGAAGAGCTGGTGGCGCCTTATTATATTTTCCATGATGCCGGTATTGAAATTACCCTGGCTTCCCCCAAGGGCGGCCAGCCGCCGCTGGATCCCAAGAGCGACGAGGCCGACGCGCAGACCCAGGATACCGAGCGTTTTCGCACCGATCGCGCGGGCCAGCGGGCGCTGGCCAATACCGTTAAACTCGATGCATTGAACGCCGCGGACTTTGATGCGATATTTTATCCGGGCGGCCACGGGCCATTGTGGGATCTGGCGGAAGATGCGCATTCGCTTGCCTTGATTGAAGAGACCTTCGCCGCCGGTAAACCGGTAGGCGCGGTCTGCCATGCGCCCGGGGTGTTGCGCCACGTGAAAAAACCTGACGGTACGCCGCTGGTGGCGGGCAAACGGGTGACCGGCTTTAGCAATACCGAGGAAGAGGCGGTGCAGTTAACCCACGTGGTGCCTTTTTTGGTGGAGGATGAACTCAAGCGGCTGGGCGGTAAGTATGAGAAGGTCGATGACTGGCAGGCTTTTTCGATTATCGACGGTCATTTGGTCACCGGACAAAATCCCGGGTCGTCGGCGGTTACCGCGCAGAATATCTTAAAATTGCTGAATTGCTGATAAGGAACGGAGCGGATATGGCTTTTACATTGAGTAGTAACGATCTGCGGGATGGCGAAAAGATGCCTGAACGCCAGGTGTTTAACGGCATGGGCTACAGCGGGGGGAATGTTTCGCCTCATCTGGCCTGGGCTGGCGCGCCGGAGGGCACCAAAAGTTTTGTTATCACGGTATACGATCCCGATGCGCCGACCGGCTCGGGCTGGTGGCATTGGCTGGTGGCCAACCTGCCCGCCGATACCCGCGCGTTGCCGCAGGGTGCCGGTTCCGGCCTGGTTAATCTGCCGGCCGGGGCGGTGCAGTGCCGTACCGACTTCGGCAAAGCCGGGTACGGCGGCGCGGCGCCACCGCAGGGCGAGAGCCATCGTTATCAGTTTAACGTACACGCGCTGGACGTAGAAAGCATCGAGGTGGACGAGAACGCCAGCGGCGCGATGGTGGGTTTTAACGTGCATTTCCATTCGTTAGGCAAGGCGTCGCTGACCGTTACCTATATCTGATGCCGCCGGGGACCCGCCCTCAACAGATGCTTTGACATTAGTGATTGCGGGTCCACTGGCGCTGGCTGCAATCCAGGCAGGCAATTTTAGATCTTGGGGAAAGCGATGCTGATAGCCCAAATCACCGATATTCATGCCACCCCCAATAACGGCAATATGGCGCGTTTGCACCGGGTGATGAGTTGGATAGAAACAGTCAGACCAGACCTGTTAATTGTGACTGGCGACTTGATTGACCATGAATGGTATGAGGGATACGCGGCGATCGAAGTGGAGTTAAGGCGTGCTAAATGTCGCTTTCTGGTGTTGCCGGGAAATTCTGATGATGATGATAAGGAAGCCATGCGGGAGGGTTTAGAAGAAATCAGTGAACACGCCGGGGTTGAATCCGGCGTTGGCGCAACCTGATGGTCGGGATTAAAGATCGAGAATTGTGACCCACATCGGCCCCTGCCCGACCGGATACCGCGCCAGCGGCGTTAATCCGCCGGTCTCGCCTTCTATGCGATATACCCCGATATGCCCTGACTTCTGCCCCGCGGCGATCAGGAAACGGCCTTCGGCATCAATATTAAAGCCGCGCGGCTGGGTCTCGGTCGGCTGGTAGCCCAGCACATCCAGCGTGCTGCCGTCTTCCGATACGGCAAAACGGGTAATGACGCTGGCGGTGCGATCGCAGGCGTAGAGGTAACGTCCGTCTGGGGTGATATGGATATCCGCCGCCCAGCGGGTATCGGTAAATCCCGGCGGCATCAGATCCAGCGTCTGGATAATGCGCGGCGCCCCGCCCGCCTCGTCCTGGGCATAGACATTGACCGAACTGTTGAGCTCATTGACGACATAGGCGTAAAGCCGGTGGGGATGGAATACCATATGGCGCGGTCCGGCGCCGCTGACGGTAGCCACCGCCTCCGGCCGGTACGGCCGCAACCCGCCGTCGGCGGCAATGTTGAACAGCCGGATACGATCTTCCTTCAGGCAGGGCACCCACAAAACCTGGTTGGTCGGATCGACATTGGCGGAATGGCAGTTAAGGAGGTCGTGCAATACCTGGCTGGTCGCCCCGGCGATGCCATGTTCATCAATGGGGCTGACGCTGACGCAGCTGTTGCTGTAGGACGCGCAGAAGACAAAACGGCCCTGGCGATCGGTGCCCAGGTGGGTGGGACTGCCGGGCAGCGGCGCCATGCCGGCCTCGGTCAACCGACCCTGCTCGTCAATTCGATAGCTAACGACGCCGAAGTCGGGACGAACGCCGATATACAGATGGGTTTTCGCCGGGCTGATAGCCATCGGCTGCCCCTGCCCCGGGGTGTCTACCACCTGCAGCAGGGTCAGCAGACCCTCGTTATCCATTTGCCAGACATGCAGCTGCTGACTCTCGGGGCTGGCAACATAGACAATCTGCTTCATGGGTTCTCCTTTATTAGCATTAGCGCCTGAGGCATTTATGATAGGTGAATAATCCTGCCACGTTTAGCATCTCACTGTTGTTGTTTGTTATCCACCGACATTTTTCGCGGTTTTCGCCATCCGACATACGGTGTAACATCTGCCATGACTCTAATCATCCGCATAATGAGATAACTATGACCTATCGCGTAATAGCCCTGGATCTTGACGGTACCTTACTGGATCGAAAAAAGAGAATTCTGCCGGAATCGCTCAAGGCGCTTAATGACGCCCGCGCGGCGGGCATGCAGGTGGTGGTGGTGACCGGCCGTCACCATGTGGCGATTCATCCGTTCTACCAGGCGTTAAAGATAGATACTCCCGCCATTTGCTGTAACGGCACCTATCTTTATGATTACCAGGCAAAAAAAGTCATTACCTCTAATCCGCTGGAGAAAACGCAGGCCCGGCGGGTGCTGGAACTGCTTAAGCAGTATGATATCCACGGACTGATTTATGTGGATGACGCGATGCTCTACGAACAGCCCAGCGATCATGTGATTCGCTCGCTGGCCTGGGCGAATACCCTGCCCGAGGCGCAGCGGCCGAACCTGCTGCAGGTCGATAGCCTGTTCGAGGCGGCCGAACGGGCCGGCTCCATCTGGAAATTCGCCACTTCTTATCCCGATAGGGTAAAACTGCGCGACTTTGCCGAAGTGGTGGCATCGGAGATGGGCCTGTCCTGCGAATGGTCCTGGCACGATCAGGTGGATATCGCCCAGGCGGGCAACAGCAAAGGCAAGCTGTTGCAGCAATGGGTGGAATCCGCAGGACTGACCATGGATCAGGTTATTGCGTTCGGTGATAACTATAACGATCTGAGCATGCTGGAAGCGGCGGGACTCGGCGTGGCGATGGGTAACAGCGACGATGCCATCAAGGCCCGGGCCGACGTCACCATAGGCGACAATGAATCCCCGGCGATTGCCGAGTTTATTTATCAGCGGGTGCTGGGTTAACGCCTGGGGCGGTCAAACCCGACGACGCAAGCCTTGCCGCACCGGTTGCTGCGCCGTCCCGACTGGCGCGGGCGGACGGCGCGCGGCGTCACGCTCCCGCGGCGGCGGGAACGCTTAAGCGTTGATCGATACGCTTTTGATCTGCGCGTACAGCGCCATATCCGGCGCCAGTCCCAGCTCGTCCAGGGCCCAGGGGCTGACCCGCGCCCAGAGCGTATGGCCGTCGATATCCAGCCGTACCTCGATCTGGTCGCCCACCCTCAGGCATTCGCGCACCGTGGCGGGCAGGATATTGCGGATACTGCTCCGTTCGGGCGGCTCCGGTACCAGGGAGATATCGGCGGCGGCCACGCGAATGCGTAGCGCGCTGCCGACCGGCAGCGATACCCGGCTGACCCACAGGCGCCGCCGGCCGAGCGACAGAGCGGTCATGGCGTAGACCGGATGCTGCTCGTCCACACTGACCTCCAGCACGCTGCTTTGCTCTTCGCGCGGCAGCCACGGACGCAGCGCGCTGCTGGCCCACACCTCCTCCAGGCTGCCAAAGGCCATCATCTTGCCGTTATCCAGGATCAGCACGCGTTCCGCCAATTGCAGGATTTCCTCCATGCTATGGGTCACGTACAGGATCGGGATCTTCACCTCCTTGGCCAGACGCTCAAGATAAGGCAACAGCTCGCGTTTGCGCAGCAGGTCCAGCGAGGCCAGCGGTTCATCCATTAACAGGATTTCCGGCGCGCTGAGCAGCGCGCGGCCGATGGCCACCCGCTGTTTTTCGCCGCCGGAGAGCGTTATGGGAAATCGCCCCAGTAAATGACCGATACCCAGTAATGAAATAATGGCGTCAAACTGCGGGCGCATGGAGTCCGCCATGCCGTAGAACAGGTTACCGCGCACCCGATAGTGCGGGAACAGCCGGCCGTCCTGGAAAACGTAGCCGACCCGGCGCTTCTCCGGCGGCAGCGCCAGCCGCTGTGCCGAGGAAAACAGCGTGCGTCCGTTAAGGATGATATGTCCGCTCTGCGGGCGGGTCAGGCCGACCACGGCATTAATCAGCGAGGTTTTACCGGCGCCGGAGACGCCAAAAATAGCCGTGATGCCACGAGAGGGTATGTCGGCCTTGACCTCCAGCGTCAGGTCGCCGAGCCGTTGGCTGATATCGATTTCGAGCATCAGCCCCCCAGCCGCCTGCGGCCCCAGCTGGCCAGCCAATCGGCAATCAGCAGCGAGGCCAGCGACAGGATAATGGCCAGTACGCACAAACGCGCCGCCGCCGACTCCGCGCCGGGCGTTTCTATCAGGGTGTACATGGCCAACGGAATGGTACGGGTTTCACCGGGGATATTGGACACAAAGGTAATGGTGGCGCCAAACTCGCCCAGCGATCGGGCAAAAGCCAGCACCGTGCCCACGACGATACCGGGGAATGACAGCGGCAGCGTGATGGTAAAAAACACCCGCCAGGGACCGGCGCCGAGCGTACGGGCCGCCTGCTCCAGCCGCAGGTCGATGGCGTCCAGCGACATGCGGATAGCGCGTACCATGAGCGGGAACGCCACCACCGCCGAGGCCAGCGCCGCGCCGCGCCAGCTGAAACTAAAGCTGAAACCGGTAAGCGCGTACAGCCATGAGCCGATAAATCCGCGCCGTCCCATGGCCACCAGCAGCAAGTAGCCTATTACTACCGGCGGCAGCACCAGCGGCAGATGGATAATGCCGTCCAGCAGCGCCTTGCCGGGAAACCGACAGCGAACCAGTACCCACGCCATCAGAATACCAAACGGCAAACTGCAGGCGACCGCCAGGAGCGATACTTTCAGACTCAGCGCGACCGCCTGCCACTCCAACTCAGTCAGCGGCATTATCTCGGGGTAAAGCCATATTGCTTAAACACCGTCGATGCCGCCGGGGTTTTCAGGTAGTCATAAAAGGCTTTGGCCGCCGGGGTGGCATTATCCTTGATCAGCGCCATGGGATACTCAACCGGCTTATGGCTGTCTTTCGGGAACGTCGCCACCACCTTGACCCCTTTGCTGGACAGCGCATCCGAGCCATATACGATACCCAACGGCGCTTCCTCGCGCTCTACCAGCGCTAAAGCGCCGCGCACGTCGCTGGCCCGGGCCATCACCGGCGACAGCCGATCCCAGGCGCCCAGGTTCTGCAACGCTTCCTTGGCATAGATGCCCGCCGGCACATGATCGGGATCGCCCACGGCCAGTTTGTGCCCCTTGAGCAATGAGGTCCAATCGGTGTTGTTATCGATGTTGAACGGCTGCTGCGCGCTCGATTTCGGCGCCACCAGCACCAGTTCATTACCCAGCAGGGTATAACGGGTATCGTTGACGATTTGCTGTTTATCCTGCGCGTAGTCCATCCACTGCTGGTCGGCGGAGATAAACATATTGGCGGGCGCCCCCTGCTCAATCTGGCGCGCCAGCGTGGAGGAGGAAGCAAAGGACGAGACGATCTCGACTTTATGATCCTGTTGATAATTTTTGGCAATGTCCTGCAAAGCATTGGTCAGCGACGCGGCGGCAAATACCGTCACTTTATCCGCCGCCGGCGCCGCCAGCGCCTGAAAGCTTAATCCCGCGGTTAATACCGCCCCGGCAATCCATTTAACACGTTGAGTAGTCATAGTTCACCTGTAATGATCGTTATGCAAAAAATAATATAACGAGTGATCATATTTGTCATTAGTTATTGTAAGGAGTAATAAAATGTTACCGGCGGGGCAAAAAAAACGCTGCGGCGCCCGGATTCGGGCTGCCGCAGGAAGGAGTGACATTACCGGTCGGTTTTGATATCGGCCGCGTCCCGGGCGCGGTCCAGCGCCAGGGTAATCAGTTTGTCGACCAACCGCGGATAATCCAGGCCGCTGGCTTCCCATAATTTCGGATACATGCTGATGGAGGTAAAACCGGGGATGGTATTCACCTCATTGATGATAATCTCCCGATCCTGCGTCAGGAAAAAATCCACCCTGGCCATTACCGCGCAACCCAGCACCCGAAAGGCCGCCTGGGCGATAAGGCGAAGCTCGTCACTGACGGCGCGTTCAAGCTGCGCCGGTATCACCAGCCCGGCCTGCCCGTCATTCAAGTATTTGGTATCATAGGCATAAAATTCGTCATTGGCCAAAATTTCGCCACAGACGCTGACGGCGGGGCTGTCATTACCCAATACCGCCGTTTCGATTTCACGCCCGTTGATCGCCGTTTCAACCAGGACCTTATGATCAAACGTAAAAGCCACGTCCAGCGCCTGCCGGAAACCGGCGGCATCCAGGACTTTGCTGACGCCCACCGAGGACCCCTGGCTGGCGGGTTTGATAAACAGCGGCAATCCCAATTGGCCCGCGATGGCGTCGAAATCCACCGCGGCGGAATCGGCGCGGTGGAGCGTGACCGACGGCGTCACCGGCAGCCCTGCGTCGCGCAGCACCCGCTTGGTCATGTCTTTATCCATGCAGACCGCGGAACCCAGCACATCGGGTCCCACAAACGGAATGCCCAGAACCCGCAGCAGCCCCTGTACCGAGCCATCCTCACCGGCGGCGCCATGCAGCACGGAAAAAGCCACATCAACGGCGGGCAGCGCCTTGCCGCTGGATATATCAATCAACTGCGCGGCGTTTTGCCCCGGCACCACCGCCAGATAGCGGGTGGAGGGAGACAGTTTTATCCGCGCCGGGTCGTCGGGATAAAGCAGGTAATCGGCCTCGTTGCACAGCGTCCAGCGGCCCCGTTTGTCGACGCCTATCAATGTCAGGTCAAATTTCTGCCGGTCGACCGCATTAATCACGTTAATCGACGACCGCAGCGAGACTTCATGCTCGGTGGATTGCCCGCCAAACAGTACCGCCAGCCGTTGTTTGCCCTTTTCCGCTTGTTCCATCACATCCTCTTTGATCGCTAAAACGCCACTTCAACGCCAACAGAGTATTAGTCGAAGGTGTGCAAGTAAAGCCTGCGCTTGCCTTGATGCGTAAACATTATTCGAGCATGGGGCGGCCGATCGCGCCGGCGTTAAATCGGGGGCCGCCCTTCCCCGGCGTTATCGCCCTGGCCGGCGGTGGTAAGGGGACCATCGCACAAGGACAGCAGGGTAATGCAGTCATCCTCAAGGGCGGTAAAAAAGGTGGTCAGGGACATGGCGCGCATCTTGGCCTGTAATAGCGCGGCTTTGAGCATCGTTCGGTCATTGCGCTGCGCGGCAAGCTGGGCATCGGCGTAACTGGCGAAAAGACGCGTCAGGCGTTCATGATACGCATCATCAACATTTTTTGCCCCTGTGACATTAAGCTGGTCCGTGTGGTCAACGGCAAGATGATCGGAAAGTGAAAAAATCGTATTTTTAATTTTTTCGAAAGAGAGATGGCTACTCATTATTGTTTTCCCCGAGCCTGCTTTTCTATATAAGGAACAGCTTCCCGCTGTGGAAAGTGACGCAAATCTTATATTGGTTCATAGTAAGTATGCTAAATATTTTTTATTTCTACTTACCAAAATTAAATACTATCACTCAAGAATAAACGAGAGCTGAACATAAAATAAAATTCCCTGAAAACCTATACCAAAAGACAGGTGGAATAGTTATCCGCAGGGCTATAACGGCGCTTCATTTCCTTAATAAAAATAGGGTTATGCTACCTTTTGTAGCACTTTCCCGAGGTTTGTTACCACTGCCTCGGGCCAAAACCCTAGATTTGCAGCAAATCCCGGTAACAATAGTCCCCTTGCGTAGCCTTGCCACCCAGAGGGAGCACACCATGTCCAGAACCGCTTTTTGCCTGTTGATCCTGCTGTCACACTCCGCCATGGCCGCTACCGATAAGCCGGCGGACTTGTTCCAGCTGATCGACCAGCGCTTGAAATTCATGAAGGATGTTGCCTGCTATAAAGCCCGGCATCATCTCCCGGTCGAGGATGTGGCCAGGGAGGATCAGGTACTGCGGCATGGGCTGCAGCAGGCATCCCGCGCCGGGTTTGCCGGCGATGAATTCCGGTTATTCCTGCAGGTGCAAATGAGCGCGGCTAAGGCGGTGCAGTATCGCATGCGCGCCGAACTGGAATTTCTTCCGGCCCAGCGGTGCCTGTCACCGGAGCTGAGCGTAACCCGGCAGAAGATATCGGCGCTTGATGACCGGATCCTGCGGCATTATGCCGCGTTACAGCATGCCGGCGGCCATATTTCGCCTGACGATTTCCAGCGTTTCGAGCAAATACTCGACACCCGCTATCTTAAGCACGGTGAAAAATACGCGCTGTTTATCGCGCTGATGCATGCCAGGTTAGAACCGCAGGCGGCCCCGTAATAAGGAGCTAACCGAGTATATATTAAAAATATATATATTTACTGCCGTGGTAATAAATACGCGGGCGACCATTCTTCGCGGCGGCTCTCAGGCAAAAAAAAACCTCGCTCCGGAGGTTTTCTATCGCCATCGGCCAATTCAATCTTATGAATCAGCCTGCGTCCAGGCCGGACTTGCCGTCATGTTTCTGTTCGCGGCGCTGTTTTGGCTTGCCGATTTTCGAGATGACGTTAAATAATCCGCCCAGACCATAGATCGACCCGAGGATGATCACCATCACGATGGGGACCATCAGCACTACCATTATCAAGCTTTCCAATAATTCGATCATCTTTACCTCGTATCATGCCGTTGCCGCCGGCGGTTTTGCTATGCTTATCCCTCTTTATACCAGTTTATGGCACCGCCGCTTAGGCTTTTTATGTTATACCTCGCAGAAAGCGCATTCAGGGTAGCGGTTATTTGCCCCTAGCCTTGATTTCGGCGACAATTTGTTTCCATCATCATGTTGCACGATGCGCAACGTTAATCTCATACAGGGCAGACAGGCATGCAGGCCGAAATTCTGTTAACCATGAAACTCCAGCAACGCCTTTTTGCCGATCCACGGCGGATAGCCTTACTCAAGCAGATCAAGCACACCGGCTCCATCAGCCAGGGAGCGAAACTGGCGGGCATCAGCTATAAAAGCGCATGGGATGCCATCAGCGCCATGAACGAGCTGGCGGAGCAAACCCTGGTGGAACGGGCCACCGGCGGCAAAGGCGGCGGCGGCGCCACCCTTACCCGCTATGCGGAGCGGTTGCTGCAGCTTTACGACCTGTTGGGCCAAATCCAGCAAAAGGCGTTTGATGTATTGCAGGACGACCAGCTGCCGCTGGACAGCCTGCTGGCGGCCATTTCGCGCTTTTCGCTCCAGACCAGCGCCCGCAACCAGTTTTTCGGTACCGTGCTGACGCGCAGCCACCAGCAGGTGCAGCAACAGGTGGAGATCCTGCTCGCCGACGGACGGACGCGCCTGGTGGTGGCCCTGACGCAGCAAAGCGCCGACCGGCTGCTGTTGACGCCGGGCAAGGAAGTGCTGCTGCTGATCAAGGCGCCCTGGGTTTCGGTACGCGCGGGCCACGTCGATATCACCGACGCCGATAATGTCCTGCACGGCACCCTGACCCATTTGCAGCAAGGCGACGATAACGACGAGGCGCTATTGACCCTCACCGGCGGGGAAATCGTCTGCGCCACCCTGTCCAAAGCCGCGGTGGCCGAGCAACATTTGTCGCCGGGCCAGCCAATCACAGCATATTTTAACGCCGACCAGGTGATCATCGCCACGCTGTGCTGAAAGCGCGTAAGCAGATTGACTTTGGTCGGCAAAATATCGATGCTGGCGACATAAGTTGCATATAAAGGAATAATCAATGTCGTTATTGCATATTTCGCAAGGATCGTTTCGTCTTAGCGATACCCGCCGGCTCAGCGTCGGGGAATTAACACTGCGCGACGGCGAGCGTTGGGCCTTTGTCGGCGCCAACGGCAGCGGCAAGTCCGCGCTGGCCCGCGCGCTCTCCGGTGAGCTGCCGCTCTTGTCCGGGACGCGGCAAAGCGATTACCTGCGCATATCGCGGCTCTCGCTGGAACAACTGCAAAAACTGGTCGAACAGGAATGGCGGCGCAGCAATACCGACCTGCTGAGCGATGGCGAGGATGATACCGGTCGCACCACCGCGCAGATCGTCCAGCAGGACAACGAGGATGAAGACTTATGCCGGGAGCTTGCCGAACGGTTTGGCATCACGCATCTGCTTTCCCGCCGCTTTAAATACCTGTCAACCGGCGAAACCCGTAAAACCCTGCTGTGCCAGGCGTTGATGGCCCGCCCGGACCTGCTTATCCTGGATGAGCCCTTCGACGGACTGGATGTGGCCTCGAGGGCGCAGCTTGGCGATATGCTGCGCGCCCTGGCGGATCTGTCCATGACCCTGGTGCTGGTGCTTAACCGGTTCGATGATATTCCCGACTACATCGATAACGTCGGCATCCTGGCGGACTGCGCCTTAACCTGCACCGGCGATAGCGCCACGCTGCTGGCCGAGGCGCTGGTGGCGCAGCTGGCGCATGCGGAATCCCTTGCCGGCATCAGCCTGCCGGATACCGAGATTCCCGGACAAAAAATCACCCTGCCCGCCGATCGGCCGCTGATCACCCTGCGCAACGGCGTGGTGTCCTACCAGGACCGGCCGATCCTGCATCACCTTGACTGGGAGGTGCTGCCGGGCCAGCACTGGCAAATCGTCGGGCCGAACGGCGCCGGCAAATCCACGCTGCTCAGCCTGATCACCGGCGATCAGCCGCAGGGCTATAGTAACAATCTCACCTTGTTTGGCCGTCGCCGCGGCAGCGGTGAAACCATCTGGGATATTAAACGGCATATTGGTTATGTCAGCAGCAGCCTGCATCTGGATTATCGGGTCAGCGCCAGCGCGCGCAGCGTGATACTTTCCGGATTTTTCGACTCCATCGGCGTCTACCAGGCGGTATCGGACCGCCAGCGGTTGCTGACCCGCCAATGGCTGCGACTGCTTGGCCTGGAGACGGCGGCGGATGCGCCTTTCCATAGTTTATCCTGGGGACAGCAGCGCCTGACGCTTATCGCCCGGGCGCTGGTCAAGCACCCTCCGTTGTTGATCCTCGACGAGCCATTGCAGGGACTGGACCCTCTCAACCGCCAGCTGGTGCGCCGCTGGATAGATGTACTGATCGGCGAAGGCGAAACCCAGCTACTGTTTGTTTCCCACCATGCGGAAGATGCCCCGCGCTGTATTACGCACCGGTTGACATTTGTACCGCAGGATGACCGTTACCGTTATCAGTTTGATGATCTGACCGCTTAACCGCCGGGTAGGGTCACCCTCTCCGTAATGCCGGTAGTTTCCGACGGCGGTAGTTTCCGACGGCGGTGCGGTGATTCCTGGCGCCCATGCCCGGCGATTTATGCACCGTTATCAGGCCCCCAAGCTCGATGCCCCATGAGAACGTTACCTCTCTTGCTGCCGCCCGATCTTTTCCATTACCCGGCCCTCACCCGTTTTTCCTGGTTTTTCCGGGCGCGCTGCGGCAAAAAATACGCTAATATTGAGTGTAATCGATTTCATTTTTTATCGACAAGATCACCTTTTTCAGGTTTCAGCCATGCTAATTTATGCTAGGGAACAATACAGGAGTCACAAATGTCTATATTGGTCACAGGTGGTAGCGGTTACATTGGTAGCCATACCTGCCTGCAGCTTGGCGCCGCCGGTTTCAATCCGGTCATTTTGGATAACCTGAGCAACAGCAAAGCCAGCGTAGTGGATACCCTCACCCGGCTGGGACAGGTTAAGCCCGTGTTTTACCACGGCGATATCCGTGACAAGCTGTTATTGGCCAGGATTTTTGCCGAGCATGCCATCGAGGCCGTTATCCATTTTGCCGGCCTGAAGGCGGTGGGCGAATCGGTGAAAAAACCGGTCGAATACTACGATAATAATGTCTATGGCACCCTGGCGCTGGTGCAAGCTATGCGCGAGGCCGGCGTCAGACAGCTGATTTTCAGTTCATCCGCCACGGTGTACGGCGATCGGCCCGTCATCCCTTATGACGAAAGCCTGCCCACCGGCCGGCCCTCCAGCCCTTATGGACGCAGCAAGCTGATGGTTGAGCAGATCCTGGAGGATGTGCAGCGCGCCGAGCCTGAATGGAACATGACGTTATTACGCTATTTTAACCCGGCGGGCGCCCATCCGTCGGGCGATATGGGGGAGGACCCGCAGGGCATCCCCAACAACCTGATGCCGTTTATCGCCCAGGTCGCGGTGGGACGTCGTCCAACGCTTGCGATCTTTGGCAATGATTTTCCCACCCCTGACGGCACCGGCGTACGCGACTATATTCATGTAATGGATCTGGCCGATGGCCATGTTGCGGCGCTGAAAGCGCTGCGGAACAGGCCCGGCACCCACATTTATAACCTTGGCGCCGGGGTCGGCCACAGCGTGCTGGACGTGGTCAAGGCCTTCGGTAAAGCCTCCGGCAAGCCGGTGCCTTATCATTTTGCCCCGCGCCGCGACGGCGATCTGGCCGCCTATTGGGCGGCGCCGGAAAAAGCCGCCCGCGACCTGCACTGGCGGGTAAGTCGTTCATTGGAAGAGATGGCCGAAGATACCTGGCGTTGGCAGTCGCGCCACCCGAACGGTTACCCGGATTAAAGGAGAAAGCATGCAGCAGTTCAACCCCGTCGATCATCCCCATCGCCGCTACAATCCGCTCAGCGGACAATGGGTGCTGGTATCGCCGCACCGCGCCAAGCGCCCCTGGCAGGGCCAGCAGGAAACCCCGGCGGTACAAACGCTGCCTCAACACGATCCCGACTGTTTTCTCTGCCCGGGCAATACCCGCGTATCGGGCGATAAGAATCCCGATTACGCCACCACCTATGTGTTTACCAATGACTTTGCCGCGCTGATGACCGATACCCCGGACGCGCCGGCCAGCCGCAATCCGCTGATGCGCTGTGAAAGCGCGCGCGGCACCAGCCGCGTCATCTGCTTTTCGCCCGATCACAGCAAGACCCTGCCCGAACTGCCGCTGCCGGCGTTAGAGGCCGTGGTCAAGACCTGGCAGGAGCAAAGCGCCGATCTGGGGCAACGCTACCCCTGGGTGCAGGTATTTGAAAACAAGGGCGCGGCCATGGGGTGCTCCAATCCCCATCCCCACGGCCAGATCTGGGCCAATAGCTTTTTGCCCAACGAGGCAGAGCGTGAAGACCGGCTGCAGCGCGACTACTTCTTGCAGCGGCATTCCCCGCTGTTGATGGATTACCTGAAGCTGGAGCTGGCCGACGGCGCGCGCACGGTGGTGGAAACCGAACACTGGCTGGCGGTGGTGCCTTATTGGGCGGCATGGCCGTTTGAAACTCTGCTGCTGCCAAAGACCCATGTATTGCGTTTAGACAATTTGAACAGCGCGCAAAGCGCCGACCTGGCGCTGGCGATCAAAAAGCTGACCAGCCGTTACGACAATTTGTTCAACTGCTCATTCCCTTATTCCATGGGCTGGCACGGCGCGCCCTATCTTGAGCAGGACAATAGCCACTGGCAGCTGCATGCCCACTTCTATCCGCCGCTGTTGCGTTCGGCAACGGTGCGGAAATTCATGGTTGGTTACGAAATGCTGGCGGAAACCCAGCGTGACCTGACCGCTGAACAAGCCAGCGAACGCCTGCGTGCGGTCGGCGATATCCATTTTCGGGCATCCGGAGCATCCCTATGAGCTTAAAAAACACGACTGAAGCGGTATTCCGCCAATCTTTTGGCTACGATGCCGCCCTGACGGTCCAGGCCCCCGGCCGCGTCAACCTGATTGGCGAGCATACCGACTATAATGATGGTTTTGTGCTGCCCTGCGCCATTGACTATGCGACGGTGGTGAGCTGTGCGAAACGTGACGATCGGCAAATAAGAATTATTGCGGTGGATTGTGACGGCGAGCAAGATATTTTTTCACTGGATGAGCCAATTTTGTCACATCCGACCCAGCAATGGTCTAATTACGTGCGCGGCGTGATGAAGCATTTGCAGCAGCGCGATCCGCACTTCGGCGGCGCCGACCTGGTGTTGAGCGGCAATGTCCCGCAAGGCGCCGGTTTGAGTTCATCGGCGTCGTTGGAAGTGGCGGTGGGCAAGGCGATACAAACGCTTTATCACCTGACGCTGGACAATGTCGCCCTGGCGCTGAACGGCCAGGAAGCGGAAAATCAGTTTGTCGGCTGTAACTGCGGCATCATGGATCAGTTGATCTCCGCGTTGGGCAAGGATAACCACGCGCTGCTGATCGATTGCCGGACGCTGGGCACGCGCGCGGTGCCGATGCCGGATAACGTGGCGGTGGTGATTATCAACTCCAACGTCAAGCGCGGCCTGGTGGACAGTGAATACAACGCCCGCCGCGAACAGTGCGAAACCGGCGCGCGGTTCTTTACCGCCGATAAGCTGCGGGACGTGGAATTAAGCCAGTTTGCCGCCGTCGAGCATGAACTGGACCCGATTGTCGCCAAACGCGTGCGCCATGTCCTGACGGAAAACGCCCGTACCCTGGCGGCGGCGGATGCGCTGGCGGCCGGGGATCTGGCCCTGATGGGCACCCTGATGGCGCAGTCCCACGCCTCGATGCGCGACGACTTCGAAATTACCGTGCCGCCCATCGATGCCCTGGTGGACATCGTGAAGCGGGAAATCGGCGATAAGGGCGGCGTACGCATGACCGGCGGTGGTTTTGGCGGTTGCATCGTGGCATTGATGCCGACGGATCGCGTGGATGCGGTACGTCAGGCGGTTGCCAGTCAGTATCAGCGGGAAACCGGCCTCAAGGAGACGTTTTATGTGTGCCATGCGAGTGAAGGAACTGCCATATGCTAAAAGAGTATGAATCGGGCATCGCCCCTGACGGACAACCATTCCAGTGCGTTACCCTGGGCACGGAACAGGGTATGCAGATTACCCTGATGGACTGGGGCGCTACCTGGCTGTCCTGCCAGCTGCCGCTGAAAAGCGGCAACAAGCGTGAAGTGCTGCTGGGCTGCCCGTCGCCCGAGGAGTACACCCGGCAGGCGGCTTATCTGGGCGCCACGGTGGGCCGTTATGCCAATCGCATCGCCAAGGCCGCCCTGGCCCGCGGCGGCCGTAGCTGGCAGCTCAGCGCCAACCAGGACGAACATCAGCTGCACGGTGGTCCCGGGGGCTTCCACGCCCGTCGCTGGTTATGCGTCGAGCATACCCAGGCCACCGTCCTGTTCCGACTGCATTCCGCCGACGGCGATCAGGGTTTTCCCGGCAATCTGATTGCCGAGGTGCGTTATACCGTTACCGCCGACAACCAGGTGGCCATCGAATATCGGGCCACGGTGGATAAAGACTGCCCGGTCAACCTGACCAACCACGCCTACTTCCACCTCGACGGCGCCAACACCGATGTCCGCCAGCAAAAATTGCAGCTGTACGCCACCCAGTACCTGCCGGTGGACAGCGAAGGCATCCCCTGCGCGCCGTTGGCCGATGTGGAAAACACCGGCATGGATTTTCGCCAGCCCAAGACCATAAGCCAGGATTTCCTGCGCGATCGCGATCAGCAGCGCATGAAAGGCTATGATCATGCCTATCTGCTCTACCCCGCCTGCGGGGATGGGGAGACGCCCGCCGCGCAACTCTGGTCGGCCGATAATCAAGTCTTGCTTAAGGTGTACACCACCGCGCCGGCGTTACAGCTTTACACCGGCAATTTCCTGGCCGGCACGCCGGCGCGCCAGGGCGGCGATTATCAAAACTACAGCGGCGTGGCGCTGGAAAGTGAATTTCTGCCCGACAGCCCGAACCATCCGGAGTGGCCGCAGCCGGATTGCTGGCTAAAACCCGGCGAAACCTATCATTCATCGACCCGTTACCAGTTTGTCGCGCTCTAGGCGCTATCGCTGAGCCATTTATTTCGCTATGTTTGACCTTATGCGGTTGCCGCCCAACCCGGCCAGGCAATATAATACTCATAGTATTCATAAAAAATCTTAAGACTTTAAGGAGTCAAGCGATGGCTGTAACTAAACTGGTTCTGGTACGACACGGTGAAAGCCAGTGGAACAATGAAAATCGTTTCACCGGCTGGACGGACGTCGATTTGTCCGACAAAGGCCGTACTGAAGCGAAACAAGCGGGTAAACAGCTGAAAGAAGAAGGTTTCATCTTCGATTTTGCCTATACGTCCGTGTTAAAACGCGCCATCCATACCCTGTGGAATATCCTGGACGAACTGGATCAGGCCTGGCTGCCGGTGGAAAAATCCTGGCGCCTGAACGAGCGTCATTACGGCGCCCTGCAAGGTCTGAACAAATCGGAAACCGCTGAAAAATATGGCGACGAGCAGGTTAAGCAATGGCGCCGCGGCTTTGCCGTCACTCCGCCGGAGTTGACCCGTGATGACGAACGTTTCCCCGGCAATGATGCCCGTTACGCAAAACTGACCGCTGAAGAACTGCCGACCACCGAAAGCCTGGCGCTGACCATCGAGCGTGTGACCCCTTACTGGAACGAAACCATTTTACCGCGCATGAAAAAAGGCGAGCGCGTCATTATTGCCGCGCATGGCAACTCTATCCGCGCACTGGTAAAATTCCTGGATAATATGAGCGAAGAAGAAATTCTTGAGCTGAATATCCCGACCGGCGTGCCCTTGGTCTATGAATTCGACGAAAACATGAAACCTGTGAAGCATTATTATCTGGGCAACGCCGCGGAAATCGCCGCCAAGGCCGCCGCAGTAGCTAACCAGGGTAAAGCCAAATAATGATTTTCCCCCTCCCCGCGCCGGGAGGGACAAACCAGCGGAATAGCGTTGGTTGATTGCCGGATAAATCTTATCCGGCTAATTTCCCCTCAGGCCGAATGAACGGTCTTGCCGCCTAACAGCTCCCGGCGCGTCCGTACCGCCTGGGCCAACTGCTGTAACATCACTTCGGTATCCGGCCAGCCGATGCAGGCATCGGTGATGCTTTTGCCATACGCCAGGGGTTCGCCGTGCTCAAGGCTTTGGTTGCCTTCCTCCAGATGACTTTCAACCATTACGCCGATAATGCCCTTTTCGCCCCCCGCCAGCTGTGCGCAGACATCCTGAGCGACATCCAGTTGCTTTTTATATTGCTTGCTGCTGTTGGCATGGCTGAAATCAATCATGACCTGGGCGGGCAGGCTAGCCTTGGCCAATCCCACTTTCACCGCGTTAACGTGGTGGGCGCTGTAATTCGGCTCCCTGCCCCCGCGCAGGATGATATGGCAATCACTATTGCCGCTGGTGTTGACGATGGCGGAATGGCCCCATTTGGTCACCGACAGGAAACAATGGGCGGCGCCCGCGGCGTTGATGGCGTCAATGGCGACCTTGATGGTGCCGTCGGTACCATTTTTAAATCCCACCGGGCATGAAAGACCGGACGCCAGTTCGCGATGCACCTGGGATTCGGTGGTGCGCGCGCCGATGGCGCCCCAGCTCATCAGGTCCGCGACATATTGCGGGGTAATCATATCCAGGAACTCGCCCGCCGCCGGCAGGCCGGTATCGTTGATATCCAGCAGGAGTTTACGGGCAATGCGCAGGCCTTCGTTAATCTGGAAACTATTGTCCATTAACGGATCGTTGATAAGCCCTTTCCAGCCCACGGTGGTGCGCGGTTTTTCAAAATACACCCGCATCACTATTTCCAGCTCGCCGCTTAATTGCTTGCGCAGCTCAAGCAAACGCGCGGCATAGTCTTTGGCCGCCACGATATCGTGGATTGAGCACGGACCTATGACCACCAGCAGCCGATCGTCGCTGCCCTTGAGGATTTTATGGATAGCCGAGCGCGCGCCCGACACCGTCCTGGCGGCCTGGGCGGTGGCCGGAAATTTTTCCAGCAGCGCCACCGGCGGGAGTAACTCTTTAATATCTTTAATTCTTAAATCGTCGTTAAGGTAATTCATAGTAGGTCCGTTTTGTCTCCACGCTGCAGCGCTTATCCGTAACATCTTGAAATCAGCCGTTTAATCCAGCCGGCTCGGTTTATGCTGTAAATGTGCTTTTAAGGCTTTCATCAGTAATTTTACTGCAAATTTGATAACTGCCGATTCTTAGCTATTCTTAAAATAGTGATAAGCCAACGATAACGGGAACTTAACCGCCTGGCCATTCTGGCTTAACATTTCCTTACGGGGCCATTGGGTGCGCCTCGGAGGGGTTTTGCGCCCGCAAACATGTGAAAATGCGGGTTTGATAGACACCCCTGGCACGAAAGAGGGAAAATAATATGCAAACCACTACCACCAAAAAAATGGCAATGCTGTTTATTACCGCTGTAATGACGTTGGGCAGCGGCGCGGTCCTGGCGGCCGACACCTCGGCAGCCGGCAGCACCGACTCAAGTAACGGCCAGCAAAACCAGTCCGGCGGCGCGGGCTCCAAAGAAAATACCGCGCCTAACGGCGTCAGCAACGATAAGATCAACACCGGCGGCACCGATACGTCCAAAACCGGCAGCACCGATGCGAACGCTAATTTGAACGCGTCGGAAGTACATAAAAATACCATGTGTAAAGACGGCCGTTGCCCGGATACCAATTCCAAAGTGGAAACCGGCAAAAGTGGCACTACCGAAGCGACTAAAACCGACGGTACCACAAATTAAAAACTGAAAAGCGTAAACCAGGCAGGCAATGCCTGCTTTATTCTGCTTATCAGGAGGAATCAGGTCTTGGCCTGGTTTCTTTTTTTTGTGGCTTTTATACGCCACTTGGGCGGCTGCGCCTATTGTATTAAAGCATAGCACCCCAGCGCAACCGCCGGCCCGCATTTTGCCCGCCGGCGTTTACATCCCGTCCCTGCAACTATAATAACCGCAGAAATCCATACGGCAACTCTTCGTTTCTCCGCTATTATTCCGGTACTATCCTGGTAGATACGCTTGGCTGATTACAGGAAAATTTATGGCATCGACACATGATCACCACCATCATGAGCACGGCACGACGGAAACCGGCAATAATAAGCGCCTGATGGCGGCCTTTGCCGTTACCGCCATTTTTATGGCGGTGGAAGTGGCGGGCGGACTGCTGTCGGGATCGCTGGCGCTGCTGGCCGATGCGGGACATATGCTGACCGACGCCGCCGCATTGCTGATGGCCCTGCTGGCGGTGCGATTTGCCCAGCGTAAACCCAATAGCCGCCACACCTTCGGCTACCTGCGGCTGACCACCCTGGCGGCGTTCCTGAACGCCCTGGCGTTGCTGGTCATTACCCTGATGATTGTCTGGGAGGCGATACGCCGTTTTTACCAGCCCCACCCGGTGGCAGGCTGGATCATGATGGTGATAGCCGTGGCGGGCCTGCTGGCCAACCTGCTGTCATTTTGGCTGCTGCACGGGGGCGAAGGTGAAAAAAATATTAACCTGCGCGCGGCCGCGCTGCATGTGCTGGGGGATTTATTGGGCTCCGTCGGGGCGATTATCGCCGCCGTGATCATATTGATGACCGGCTGGATGCCTATCGATCCGATTTTATCCATCCTGGTATCATGCCTGGTGCTGCGCAGCGGCTGGCGGCTATTGCGGGAAAGTTTGCATGAACTGCTGGAAGGCACGCCCAGCCAGATTGATATCGAGAAACTTAAACGCGAGCTGTGCCTTAATATTCCCGAGGTTCGCAATATCCATCACGTCCACATCTGGCTGGTGGGCGAAAAACCCGTGATGACGCTACATGCGCAGGTTATCCCGCCCTACGACCACGACGCCCTGCTGCGCCAGATCCAGCATTATCTGCTGGACCACTACAACATCAGCCATGCCACGGTGCAGATGGAATACCAGACCTGCCCCGAAGACGACTGCGGCATCACTGAAGGCAGCGGCCTGGCCCACGCCCATCATCACCACTAGGCGTTGCCGGTAACCCGGACCTTAAGCTCGGCGGCAAAGGCCAGCATGCGATTTAGCGGCACCAGCGCCTTGACACGCAATTCATCCGGCACATGGACTTCATGCCTTTCCCCACCCTGTTCGAGGCCGTCAGCGACGGCTTTCAGGCCGTTCATAGCCATCCAGGGGCAATGGGCGCAGCTGCGGCAGGTTGCGCCTTCACCGGCGGTGGGCGCTTCCAACAAGGTTTTATCCGGGCAGGCCTGCTGCATTTTATAAAAAATACCGCGGTCGGTGGCGACAATCATCTGCTGCTGCGGCAGGTTTTTTGCCGCCTGGATCAGTTGGCTGGTCGAACCGACCGCATCGGCCATATCGACAATCGCCTGGGGCGACTCAGGATGCACCAGCACCGCCGCGCTGGGGTAGAGCTTCTTCATGCGCGTCAGCGCCTGGGTCTTGAACTCGTCATGCACGATGCAGGCGCTCTGCCAGCATAAAATATCCGCGCCGGTTTGGTTCTGGACATAGCGTCCGAGATGCCGGTCCGGCGCCCAGATAATTTTTTCACCCAGGCTATCGAGATGCTCGATAAGATCGACGGCGATGCTGGAGGTGACGACCCAATCGGCGCGCGCCTTAACCGCCGCCGAGGTATTGGCGTAGACCACCACGGTCCGGTCCGGATGGGCATCGCAAAAGGCGCTGAACTCGTCCACCGGGCATCCCAGGTCCAGCGAGCATTCGGCCTTCAGGGTCGGCATCAGCACGGTTTTCTCCGGGCTGAGGATTTTCGCCGTTTCACCCATGAAACGCACGCCGGCCACCAGTAGCGTGGTGGCCGGATGGGTGCTGCCGAAGCGCGCCATCTCGAGGGAATCCGCCACGCAGCCGCCGGTGGCCTCCGCCAGCGCCTGGATTTCCGGATCGGTATAATAATGGGCGACCATGACCGCGTTACGCTGTGTTAACAGGCGCGCGATCTTGTCGTAATAGAATTGTTTTTCATCCGCATTCAGGGCGCGCGGCTTGGGTGGAAAAGGATAGATTGCCGCATTGACATCCAACGCTTCGCTCATGGCTTGTATCATTGTGTAGGTCCCCGCGCATGGGCCGGGCGCCGACAACGGCAGCCAGACGGTCAAGATGGCGCATGTTTTATATACTAAACAAAATAATCAATTTTGAACAAAAAGTCCTGTTAATTTTGTGATTTTTTATGTTTTTGTTTAGTTAATATGACTTTGGGCAGATTGGCGGGGATTAATGGCGAAACGATAATGGATTTTACGGCGACACACTAGCCGATAAGTGCGATATGGAGCGCAAAGTCGCAAAATATTAGGAGTGAGGAGTAAATAGTAAGGCAGAAATAGTGAGAGTGCGGATCGCTGTAGTCACTGACCGCGCACGTACAGGATGACTCGGCCGTTGGCCTCGCCCTTCGGGTCGTTGCCGTTCCGGCAACGCTGGCTCGCTGCGCTCGACTCGAACCTGCGCAGGTTCAAATCCGCACGATGCGTGCGTTATACCAGCTCTGATTTGATTTTTTAGCAAGTGATGTTCTTTGACGATGGTGGGTCGTGCAGGATTCGAACCTGCGACCAATTGATTAAAAGTCAACTGCTCTACCAACTGAGCTAACGACCCTTTGACGGGATTTCACTGCTTGATAACGATGGTGGCGGGTGTTGCACTATAAATAACGTGTGACGACATTCATCAAGCTTAATATCTTTGGCATTGGTGGGTCGTGCAGGATTCGAACCTGCGACCAATTGATTAAAAGTCAACTGCTCTACCAACTGAGCTAACGACCCGCGATATCCGTTTTTTTACCGGCGCCCTGGGTTGAACGCTTTCCCTTGGCAACGGCGGCATATATTACTAACTAAAATTTTCTGCGCAACCTAAATTTGCGCAATAGCGTTCAACTGCTTGATCTTCGAGCACTCAGGCCTTAATTCGGCGATTTAAACCTCATATGAGGCCTGAATGGTTTAAAGACTGGCCAGCCGTTTTTGCGCTTGTTTGGCAGAATCGGTAGTTGGATAAAGTTTGATAACCTGCTGGTAAACGGCCTTGGCTTTGTCGGTCTGGCCTTTTTCCTGCATGATTACCCCAACTTTAAACAGGGCTTCGGAGCTTTTTGGCGACTTGGGGTAATTTTTGACGACCAGGGCAAAGTAGTAAGCCGCATCGTCTTTTTTACCTTTGTTGTAGTTCAACTGACCGAGCCAATAATTGGCATTGGGCTGGTAGGTTGAATCCGGATAACGTTTAACAAAATTCTGAAACGCCGTGATGCCCTGATCGTACTGTTTTTTCTCCAGCACCAAAGCCACCGCCGCGTTGTAATCGGTATTGGCGTCACCGGTGCTGCTGCCGGCCGACGTTGCCGCAGGCGCCGCCGCATCCTGGCTGCCGCCGGTGGACGAGGTTGCCGCGCCGCTGTTACCGGCACCGCTGTCGGGTAAAGCCGCATCCTGACCGCCCTTGCTGCTGAGGCTGTCCATTTGCTGATAGATTTGCTTCTGGCGTTCCACTACCTGGGAAAGCTGGTACTGGTTTTCCTGGATTTGCCCCCGTAAAGAGTCGATATCACGCTGGGTGTCGGAAAGCTGTTGCTGAAGTTGAGTTAATAGCTGGCCGTGAGCGTTGGAAATACGCTCAAGTTGAGTGACCCGATCTTCCACCGAGCCGGAGCCGACATTACTGATTGGCGCTTGGGCAGTAGCGGCCCAGGGGGCCGCTACGCCAACCAGTAACGACAGACTTAACAGATAATGTCTGAAGTTACCGCTCATGCAATTCTCTTAGTATACCAGTACGGCACGACGGTTTTTAGCGTAAGCCGATTCGTCATGTCCCAGTACAGCCGGTTTCTCTTTACCGTAAGATACGATAGAGATTTGATCGGCAGACACGCCTTTACCCTGAAGATACATCTTCACGGCGTTGGCGCGACGTTCGCCCAGGGCGATGTTATATTCCGGCGTACCGCGTTCATCCGCATGGCCTTCAACGGTCACTTTATAGGATGGGTTGCTGCGCAGGAAGTTAGCATGTGCATCCAGCATCTGGGCAAAATCAGAACGGATATCGTACTTATCAAGATCGAAGTAAACGATATTGTTCCTTTGCAGTTCTTGCATCTGCAGGCGAGCCTGTTCTTCAGATGAAGAGTTGGCGCCGCTTGCATTGTCCATGCCAGTGCCAGCGCCCATGGCAGAATCCGCGCCATTGTTAGCGCTTTTGTGGGAACTACACGCGGCGATAGCCAGTACAGGCACGGCCAGCATCAGCCCTTTTAGCACTTTGTTCAGTTGCATCTCATTTTCCTTTTATAGTTTGCCATACATATTTACACATGCATCACAGATACGGAGACCAGGCAGGAAATTTGACCTGTCCATCAGTCGCCGGAAGACGCGCTTTGAAACGCCCATCAATCGAAACCAGCTGTAGCACGGAACCCATCCCTTGTGTAGAGCTGTAGATAACCATGGTGCCATTGGGCGCGATGCTAGGTGTTTCATCCAGGAACGTGGCCGTTAAGACTTGCACGGCTCCCGTTGCCAGATCTTGTTTAGCGATATGCTGAGCGCCGCCGTTGCTGCTGACCATGACCAGGAACTTACCGTCCGCGCTCACGTCCGCATCCTGGTTCTGGGAGCCTTCCCAGGTCAGGCGCTGCGGGCTACCGCCGTTAATACCAACTTTATACACTTGCGGACGACCGCCCTGATCCGAGGTATAGGCCAAGGTCTGGCTATCCGGGAACCAGGTCGGCTCCGTGTTATTGCTGCGACCGTCGGTCACCTGGGTGATCTGGCCGGAGCCTAAATTCATCACATAGATATTCAAACTGCCGGATTTCGACAAAGCGAAAGCCAATTTGGAGCCGTCCGGAGAGAATGCCGGCGCGCCGTTATGCTGCGGGAAGCTGGCAATCTGCCGAATGCTGCCGTTAGCCAGGGTTTGCACCACCAGGGCCGAGCGGCCGCTTTCAAACGTCACATACGCGACTTTGCTGCCGTCCGGCGACCAGGCCGGCGACATCAGCGGCTGAGGCGAGCGATGGACCACGAACTGGTTAAACCCGTCGTAGTCGGCTACGCGCAGCTCATAAGGATACTGCCCGCCATTAGTTTGCACCACATAAGCTATACGCGTGCGGAACGCGCCTTTGATCCCGGTCAATTTTTCAAAGGTTTCGTCGCTGGCGGTATGCGCGGCGTAGCGCAGCCACTGCTTGGTCACTTTAAACTGATTTTGCGCCAGTACCGCGCCGGGATTGCCGGAGGTGTCGACCAACTGGTACGACACGACGTATCCGCCGTCGGCGCTGGGCTGAACCTGCCCGATCACTACCGCGTCGATGCCCAGCGCAGTCCATGCCGCAGGCGTCACTTCGGCAGCGGTGGTCGGCTGCTGCGGCATGCGCGCCACATCGATAGGATTAAATTTGCCGCTGTTGCGCAAATCAGCGCCGACAATACCGCCGACATCCGCGGGCGCAGCGCCTGGACCCGCCCATTTAAACGGTACCACGCCAATCGGACGCGCCGAGTCGACCCCTTGAGTGATCTCAATTCGCACTTCCGCATGCAGCACGGACGCCCATAAAATCATTAAACCTAGCGCTACTCGAAATGCCTGCTTCATTTCATCTCCCATACCGAGGCGATACGCCACGATAAATTAGCAGAATTTTAACTAAACCACTTGAACAAAACCATAGTTGCCCGGTAGACAACATAGTCTAAATCTTAAACCCCCACCGTTATATTTTGACTTCTTTACTAATTATTGCGGTTTAAAATCAATTGGCGCATTTTTAAAGACCTCATAGACTGCCTGGCTCGGCGGTTTAGGGATTTTAGCCAGTTTAGCCGCAGAGATGGCCGCCTGGCAAAGGGCCGGATCGCCGCCTTCCGAAGTGACCGAAATTAACATACCGTCCGGGGCCAGCTTCAGGCGCAGCGAACAGGTCTTGCCATTGAATGACTCATCTTTGTAAAACTTCGCTTCTATGGCTGCTTTGACCTGGCTGCCATAACTATTGATATCCGCGCCGGACGCCCCGCTCTCCTTGCTGGTGCCGGTGCCTTTAGGCTTACTGCCCCCGCTCGGCCCGCCGCCCGCTTTCGGCGCGTTTTTCGAATCGGTCAGCCCGCCCAGCAAATCATCCACGTCACTGGACTGTTTGGCGGCGGCCGCGGCCGCGGCTTTTTTGGCTGCCGCGGCGGCGGCCTTGGCTTCGGCGGCGGCGGCCGCTTTATCCTTAGCGGCCTGCTCAGCCTTGGCGGCGCTGGCGGCGGCGGCTTTTTCCTTGGCCGCCTCGGCTTTGGCGGCGGCCGCTTTAGCCGCGTCGGCCTTGGCGGCTGCCTCGGCTTTTTCCGCGGCGGCGGCTTTCGTCGCCTCGGCTTTGGCGGCTGCCGCTTCTGCCGCCGCTTCTTTTTTCGCGTCTTCTACGGCTTTGGCCTTGGCTTGCGCGGCGGCATCAGCCTGCTTTTTAGCGGCGGCGGCCTGTTTACTGGCCTCCGCTTCAGCCTGCTTTTTCGCCTCCGCGGCGGCTTTGGCCTGCTGCGCGGCCTCTGCTTTCGCCTGTGCCGCGGCGGCTTCCGCCTGTTTCTGCTGTTCTTTGGCCTGCTGGGTAGCGGCTTCAGCCTGCTGCTTTTGCTCCGCCGCTTGTTTTGCGGCTTCGGCCGCCTCTTTTTGCTGCTCGGCCTGCTGTTCTTTCTGCTGCTGCGCCGCTTCCTGCGCCGCCAGCCGATCTTTTTCCAGTTCCTTCAGGCGCTGCTGCTCGGCGGCCTGCTTTTGCTGCAACTCTTCCGCCTGCTGTTGCGCCTGCTTTTCACGCAGTTGCGACGCGCGCTGGGCGTCCGTCTGCTGCTGCTGTTGACGGTTATATTGCTGCACCACGGCACCGGGATCGACCATAACCGCGTCGATGGACGAGCCGCCGCCTCCGCCGCCGCTCGATTCGAGAGTCTGCGTGTAGGAACTCCAGACCAATAAACCGATCAGGAGAATATGCAGAACAATCGAAATAATAATGGCACGTTTGAGCTTATCGTTCTGTTCGGTTGCCTTTACCACAATCGATTCCCAAAAACAGGTTTGCCAGATAGATCGCGCATGATCAGCATGCCGTTAAATGGGCTGGGTCATCAGGCCCACCGACTTTACGCCGGCCTGATGCAGCAAATTCAGCGCCTTGATGATTTCATCATAGGGCACGTCTTTTGCGCCGCCGATCAGAAATACCGCTTTAGGATTGGCCGTAATACGCGTGCGCGCCTCGGCCACCACCTGCTCCGGCGGCAGCTGTTCCATACGGTTATGATCCACCACCAGACTGTACTGGCCGACACCCGATACTTCAACGATCACCGGCGGATTATCATCGCTGCTGACCGCTTTGGAATCCGTCGCGTCAGGCAAATCCACCTCGACGCTCTGGGTAATGATGGGCGCCGTCGCCATGAAAATTAACACCAGCACCAGCAGCACGTCGAGCAGTGGAACGATGTTGATTTCCGACTTGATTTGATTTCGACCACGTCTGCGGGCCATGTTCTCCCCTCCTTCTACTTAGCGCTATCGCTGGCGAAGGCCTGGCGATGCAGGATGGCGATGAACTCTTCCGTAAAGTTGTCGTAGTTCTGGTCCAGCTTATTAACCCGTTGGCTGAGCCGGTTGTAGGCCATGACCGCGGGAATGGCGGCAAACAGGCCGATGGCGGTGGCGATCAGCGCTTCGGCGATGCCGGGGGCAACCATTTGCAAAGTAGCCTGCTTGACCGCGCCCAGTCCGATAAAGGCGTGCATGATGCCCCATACGGTGCCGAACAGGCCGATATACGGGCTGATGGAACCTACGGTGCCTAGGAAAGGAATATGCGTTTCCAGCGCTTCCAGCTCGCGGTTCATGGAAATACGCATGGCGCGCGAGGCGCCCTCGACGACCGCTTCGGGCGCGTGGCTGTTGGCGCGGTGCAGACGGGCGAACTCTTTAAAGCCGGAATAGAAAATCTGCTCGGATCCCGTCAGCACGTCGCGGCGGGTCTGGCTTTCCTGATACAGGCGTGACAATTCAATACCGGACCAGAATTTGTCCTCAAAGGCTTCCGCCTCGCGGGTTGCCGTGTTTAAAATACGGGTGCGCTGGATGATAATCGCCCAGGATGCAATGGAAAAGCACATCAATATCAACATGATCAGTTTAACCAGAAAGCTAGCTTTCAGGAACAGATCAAAAATGTTCATGTCAGTCACTGCTTGAACTCCGCGACAATAGACTTAGGAAGCGCGACAGGCTTCATTTGGTGTGGATCAATACAGGCTATCAAGACATCCGCCTGGCTGAGAAGTTGCCCTTCAGCGTTCAGGATGCGTTGCGCAAAAGTCAGAGAGGCACCGCGCATTGAGACGATTTCACTTTCTACTTGCAGCAAATCGTCCAGACGCGCTGAGGCGAGATAGTCCACCGTGATACGCCTTACCACAAAAGCGATATTCTCGCCCAGTAAGACCTGTTGATGGAAATTATGCTGGCGCAGCATTTCGGTACGGGCCCTTTCAAAAAAAACCACGTAGCGTGCGTGATAGACCACACCCCCGGCGTCCGTATCTTCATAATAGACGCGCACCGGCCATCGGAATAACGTATTACTCACTGTACATCCCAGCAACGCAAAACAACGGTGCTTACTATACGCAAGACCAACCACGTTTGGAATGGATTACCTCGGGCGAATGAAAATAATTATGGATAAAGCAGGCGTCCGGGTGCCGCGCGGCCGGTGATGTTAACAATATGGCGGAAGTGCTGGCGGAAAGCCCCGGCATTTTCCCGGGGTGGTGATGAAATGACGAAATAGCGTTGTTTCGCTGTGATGCCTATAGAAATGAATAACCCAGGGCGACGGCCAGCACCACCATCGCCGCCAGCGGCAAAAATGCCAGCCGCCAGCCCCAGCGACGCGGGCGAAAACCCACGCCGTGGATAACGCCGGCGCATACCGCCCAGACAATCAGCAGATTATGCCAGGCGGTCAGCGAACTGGTGGTGGAGGCAAAACGCGCCGGCATCCAGAAGACGCAGCCGGCAAGCACCAGCGCCATGATAAGCGACAGCAGTCGCAACGGGCTGCTGTCGGTCAGGCGATAGAGTGTGTCGGTCGCCAGCCTTATCACTTCAGCTCGTTCTCTGCTCTTTCGCCGTCAAGCCCGCCGCCGCTCGGCTGGCTGTCTTCATGATGCTCCAGCGCCAGGGCGGTGATGATGCCGAAGGCGCACGCAAGAAGCGTTCCAAGTATCCAGGCAAAATACCACATTATTCAGCTCCTTTCTTAATACAGCGAGTGCGCGTTTTGTTCAATGTGCTCTTTGGTGATGCGGCCATACATCTTGTAGTAACACCAGATGGTATAGAGCAGCACAATCGGCACGAAGATGACGGCGACAATGGTCATGACCTTCAGGGTCAGCAGGCTCGAGGTGGCATCCCATACCGTCAGGCTGGCTTCAGGCATGGTAATCGACGGCATGATGAACGGGAATAGCGTTACTCCCGCCGTCAGGATGATGCACGCCACGGTGAGCGAAGAGAAAATAAACGCCCAGGCCCCTTTGCCGAACCGTGAACACAGCAGGGTCAGCAACGGTAGCACGACGCCCAGCGCCGGTATCGCCCAGATCAGCGGATAGCTGTGATAATTCGCCAGCCATGCGCCGGCCTGGTGCGCCACGGTTTTATTCAGCGGATTGGATACGGCGTTGGTATCGATAACCGACGTAATGGTAAATCCGTCGATGCCGTTAACCACCCAAACGCCGCCCAGCAGGAACGCCACCATCGTCACCAGGCTGCTGATTTGCGTCACGGTGCGCACCCGCACCAGCAGATCGCCGGTGGTGCGCATTTCCAGGTAGGTCCCGCCCATGGTGATAAACATGGCCAGGCTGACCACCCCCGCTAATAAGCCAAACGGGTTCAGCAGTTGGAAGAAGGTCCCGGTGTAGAACAGACGCAGGTATTCGTCCACGTGGAAGGGGACGCCCTGCAGCAGGTTGCCGAAGGCGACGCCAATCACTACCGGCGGCACAAAACTACCGATAAAGATGCCCCAGTCCCACATGCCGCGCCAGCGCGGGTCTTCGATCTTGGACCGGTAATCAAACCCCACCGGACGGAAGAACAGCGAGGCCAGCACCAGGATCATGGCGATATAAAACCCGGAAAACGCCGCGGCGTAAACCATCGGCCAGGCGGCGAACAGCGCGCCCCCGGCGGTGACCAGCCAAACCTGGTTGCCTTCCCAGTGCGGGGCGATGGTATTGATCATCACCCGGCGTTCGGTATCGTTACGGCCAAGAATGCGCACCAACATGCCGACGCCCATATCAAAGCCGTCGGTTACCGCAAAGCCTATCAGCAGGACACCGATCAGCACCCACCAGATTAAGCGTAATACTTCATAGTCAAACATGGCTTAGGCTCCTGTTAATGTGCTTTCTGCATGGCGAGCGTCGGCTGCTCGAAATGATAACGGCCGGTATGCAGGCTGCTCGGCCCCAGGCGCGCATATTTAAACATCAAAAACATTTCGGCCACCAGGAACAGGGTATACAGCCCGCAGATAAGCCCCATGGAGAACAGGATATCGCCGGCGGTCAGGCTGGAATTAGCCACCGCGGTCGGCAGGATTTCACCAATGGCCCAGGGCTGGCGACCATACTCCGCGACAAACCAGCCGGCTTCGATGGCAATCCACGGAATGGGGATGCCGTACAGCGCCGCGCGGTGCAGCCAGCGTTTTTGGCCGATGCGGTTACGTACCACGCTCCAGAAGGACATGGTGATGATGATGAGCATCAGCACCCCGCCCAGCACCATGATACGGAAAGAGAAGTACAGCGGCGCCACGCGCGGGATTGAATCGTTGGTGGCGCGTTGGATCTGCTCTTCGGTCGCGTTGGGGATATCGTCCGTATAGCGTTTTAACAGCAGGCCGTAGCCCAAATCCTGTTTTATCGCGTTGAACTGCGCGCGCACGGCAGGATCGGCATGCCCGCCGCGCAGTTCATGCAGCAGTTCGTAGGCTTTCATACCGTTGCGGATACGGATTTGATGCTGCTCCATCAGTTCCTTGATGCCGGTCACCTGGCGATCCGTGGAACGGGTCGCGATGATGCCGAGGGCAAAAGGAATCTGGATGGAGAAGTGATTGCGCTGCAGGGTCTGGTCGGGGATGCCGAACAGGGTAAACGCGGCCGGGGCGGGCTGCGTTTCCCATTCCGCCTCGATGGCCGCCAGCTTGGTTTTTTGCACATCGCCCATTTCATAACCGGATTCATCACCCAGCACGATAACGGACAGCACCGCCGCCATGCCGAACGCCGCCGCAATGGCGTATGAACGCCGGGCGAAGGCGATATCGCGGCCTTTCAGCAGGTAGTAGGAGCTGATGCCGAGCACAAACATGGCGCCGGTACAGTAGCCCGCGGCCACGGTATGCACGAATTTCACCTGCGCGACCGGGTTGAGCACCAGGTCGGCGAAGCTGACCATTTCCATGCGCATGGTTTCATAATTGAAATCCGACGCGATGGGGTTTTGCATCCAGCCGTTGGCGACCAGTATCCACAGCGCGGACAGGTTGGAGCCTAACGCCACCATCCAGGTTACCGTCAGATGCTGGGTTTTGCTCAGGCGATCCCAGCCAAAGAAGAACAGGCCGACAAAGGTGGATTCCAGGAAGAAGGCCATTAATCCTTCGATGGCCAATGGAGCACCGAAGATGTCGCCGACATAATGGGAAAAATACGACCAGTTGGTCCCGAACTGGAACTCCATGGTCAGGCCGGTGGCTACACCCAGGGCAAAGTTGATACCAAACAATTTGCCCCAGAATTTAGTCATATCTTTATAGATTTGCTTGCCGGACAGGACGTATACCGTTTCCATGATGGCTAATAAAAACGCCAGGCCCAGGGTGAGTGGGACAAACAGGAAATGGTACATCGCAGTTAGGGCAAACTGTAACCGTGACAGTTCGACGACATCAAACATGTTGACTCCTTGCTCCTCGCAGGATGGGTCCCACGTGCGGTAATCTGGCGCTGTGTACTCACAAAGCGACACAACAACCCGCGGTGAATAATAAAGAGTTTATAATTGTTCCCGACCATCGATTAGGCCCGCAAAAAACCAACGCCTTGGCGCCTAAAGGGTAAACCGACGACGGATTTTAATGAAACGCGCTAACCGGATTAAAACAACCCATATAGTACCCCTCAACTTACTCAGGATAAATACCTTTTTTCGTGATGCAGGTTGTGAAATCACATCTCGATCAAAACAGGCTTCTATGCGCGTCAATATCAAAATTGCGCCAGCGCAAGTTATCCTAATTTGAGCATCAAGCGCCATCAAAAATCATTGATTTAGCGCAATTTTTCCGAAACATTGTTAAATATTGTTATTTATTTATTCTATAAAAGTGCTGATGTTAAAAAACTGTAATTAATAAGATCCAGAAATTATGCTAAAAGAAAAAAAACCGCTGATGATATTTTTTATTTGTTACAGCGCCATTATTTAATCACCTAATCGCGCCATTGAAGCACACTATGACAATGATGGATTTAATTTGCCATAAATGTGATGGCGACAAGAATAAAAAAGTATTCACGCGCAGGCATCGGACCGGCGGCATTTTTGTTGCCGGGCGACGCACCGGCGGTCGTTAAGGATTTATCGGGGTCACGGGATCGAATCGGCCGGGCGGCCCAGAGGGTCTGCGCGCAAAGCAGGATGAATCGATAGCCTCCTTTGGGCGGTTGGACCGGGCAAAGCGTCGGGGCCGGCGGGCAGTGGCGCAAACGCACGCCGGCAGCGCGCCTACAGGGCGCGCAGCGCCTGCATAAACCGGTCTATTTTACGTTCAGTGGCGCCGCCGCCGCCGCTGTGCAGGTTCTGCTCGATGCACAGGCCGGAGAAAAATACCGCCACCATTTCCGCCAGGATCTCCGGGTCGGCGGCCGCGCCCGCCACCCTGATATTGTCAGCCAGCAGCGGCCGCACCGCCTGTCGTCGCTGGGCAATAATGTCGAGGGCGCCGGCCGGCAGCAAGGTGAACTCCCGCATGGAGTTGACCGCGAAGCAGCCGGCGATACGGCAATGGCCCGGGGTGCCGGCGGCCAGCCGTAAATAAGCCCCGATATTGCCCCATCCCAGGGGTTGCGCGGTCAGCGCCTCTAGATCGGCGCCTTGCCGCACATAATGGCGCAGGCTGGCCAGGAACAGGTCGCCCTTATCCCTGAACTCGGCATAGAGCCCGGACTTGTTTACCCCGGTCGCCCGCTCGAGATGCTGTAGCGTGGTACCGGCAAAGCCGTACTGCCAGAAGATGGGGATCACCTTCTCAAGCACGCCTTCGCGGCTGAATTTTTTTTGTCTGCCCATCCGGCTAGTATGCCTAACTGAACCAACCAGTTCAATAAGCATCCATGCAGGCGATCGCAGAGCTTAAACAAGAGGTGTCAAAGGGAGAGCGTGCCGATGGGGTCGACACGGCCTTCTCAGGCCGCCGAAGCGCCCCATGGCACGGCATGCCCGCTAACGCCGGATCAAGCGGCGATCCTGTTAACGGGCGCGGGCCACTATTATGGGAGAAGGGTTTTCAGCGCGGCGCCGATATCCGCCAGGCTGCGCACGGTTTTGACGCCGGCCGCTTCAAGGGCGGCGAATTTTTCGTCCGCGGTGCCTTTGCCGCCGGCGATAATCGCCCCGGCATGGCCCATCCGTTTACCTTTGGGCGCGGTAACACCCGCGATATAACCCACCACCGGCTTGGTAACATGATCCTTGATATAGGCCGCGGCTTCTTCTTCCGCGCTGCCGCCGATTTCACCGATCATCACGATCGCCTCGGTCTGCGGATCCTGTTCGAACAATTTCAGGATATCAATAAAGTTCGAGCCGGGGATCGGGTCGCCGCCGATGCCGACGCAGCTCGACTGCCCCAGTCCGGTATCGGTGGTCTGTTTCACCGCTTCATAGGTCAGGGTGCCGGAGCGCGACACAATGCCCACGCGGCCCGGTTTATGGATATGGCCGGGCATAATGCCGATCTTGCACTCGCCGGGAGTGATGACGCCCGGGCAGTTGGGGCCGATCATACGCGAGCCGCTTTGCTCAAGCTTGGCTTTCACCACCAGCATATCCAGGGTCGGAATGCCTTCGGTGATGCAGATAATCAGCTCGATGCCGGCATCCACCGCTTCCAGGATCGAATCTTTGCAAAACGGCGCGGGCACATAGATAACCGAGGCGGTGGCGCCGGTTTTTTCCACGGCTTCACGCACGGTGTTAAACACCGGCAGGCCGAGATGCTCGGTGCCGCCCTTGCCCGGCGTCACCCCGCCGACCATCCTGGTGCCGTAGGCCAGCGCCTGCTCGGAATGAAACGTGCCCTGGCTGCCGGTGAAACCCTGGCAGATAACCTTGGTATTTTTATCGATTAAAATGGACATTATTTCCCCTCCACCGCGGCGACCGCTTGTTGTGCCGCGTCGGTCAGACTGGTGGCGGCAATGATATTCAGGCCGCTCTCGGCCAGGATTTTAGCACCCAGCTCGGCGTTGTTGCCTTCCAGACGCACCACTACCGGCACGTTAACGCCGACGTCAGCCACCGCGCCGATAATGCCTTCGGCAATCAGGTCACAGCGCACGATGCCGCCGAAAATGTTCACCAGCACCGCTTTGACGTTCTCGTCCGACAGGATGATCTTAAACGCCTCGGTGACGCGCTCCTTGGTGGCGCCGCCGCCGACGTCGAGGAAGTTGGCCGGGGAACCGCCGTGCAGCTTAACGATATCCATGGTGCCCATCGCCAGGCCGGCGCCGTTGACCATGCAGCCGATATTACCGTCGAGGGCGACATAGTTCAGCTCCCACTGCGCCGCCTGGGCCTCGCGGGCGTCTTCCTGGCTCTTGTCGCGCATTTCGCGCAGCTCCGGCTGGCGGAACAATGCGTTGCCATCGGCGCTCAGCTTGCCGTCCAGGCAGACCAGATTGCCTTCCTTGGTGATCACCAGCGGATTGATCTCCACCAGCGCCAGATCCCGTTCCAGGAACAGCGCGGCCAGGCCCATGAAAATCTTGGTGAACTGCCCGACCTGTTTGCCGGACAATCCCAGTTTAAACGCCAGCTCGCGGCCCTGGAACGGCTGGGGGCCGGTCAGGGGATCGAGCGCGACCTTATGGATCAGGTGCGGCGTCTCTTCGGCGACTTTTTCAATTTCCACGCCGCCTTCGGTAGAGGCCATAAAGACCACCCGACGGGATCCGCGATCCACCACCGCGCCCAGGTAAAGTTCCTGGTCGATATCGGTCGCCGCTTCCACCAGGATCTGATGGACCGGCTGGCCCAGGGCATCCGTTTGATAGGTCACCAGGCGCTTGCCCAGCCAGTGTTCGGCAAAGGCGCGGATCTCTTCCTTGCTGTTAACCACCTTGACGCCGCCGGACTTGCCGCGGCCGCCCGCATGGACCTGGCATTTGACTACCCAGGGACCGGCGCCGATCTTGGAGGCGGACTCTTCCGCTTCCCGTGGCGTGGTGCACGCAAAACCCGTGGGGGCTGGCAGGCCATACCGAGCAAACAGCTGTTTTGCCTGATATTCATGTAAATTCATGATGTTGTTTCCATCTTCGTCAGGGAGTATCGGCGGCGACGCGCTCACGCCGCCCTCGAACGGTGCATTCCGTAGCCGCTATAGCACTACGTCCCGCGGGCAACCCGCCGGATACGGCGCCGGTTGTCCCGGGCCGCATCCGTCAGTTGCTATACATCAAGCAATAAACGTGTCGGGTCTTCCAGCATATCCTTGACCGTGACCAGGAAGCTGACCGACTCCTTGCCGTCGATCAGGCGGTGATCGTACGACAGCGCCAAATACATCATCGGCAGGATAACCACCTGCCCGTCCACCGCCATCGGCCGATCCTTGATGGCGTGCATGCCCAGGATGGCGCTTTGCGGCGGGTTGATGATAGGCGTGGACATCAGCGAGCCAAACACGCCGCCGTTGGTAATGGTAAAGTTACCGCCGGTCAGCTCTTCCACCTTCAGCTTGCCGTCGCGTCCCTTGATGGCCAGTTCCTTGATGGTCTTTTCGACGTCGCCCATGCCCAGCGCATCCACATCGCGCAGCACCGGCGTTACCAACCCGCGCGGGGTGGATACCGCGATGCTGACGTCAAAATAGTTGTGGTAGACCACGTCTTCGCCGTCGATGGAGGCGTTGACCTCCGGGAAGCGTTTCAGGGCTTCCACCACCGCTTTAATATAGAAAGACATAAAGCCAAGGCGGATGCCGTGGCGTTTTTCAAAGCCGTCGCCGTACTGTTTACGCAGATCCATGATGGGCTTCATATTGACCTCGTTAAAGGTGGTCAACATGGCGGTACTGTTCTTGGCTTCCAGCAGCCGCTCGGCAACCCGTTTGCGCAACCGGGTCATCGGGACGCGTTTTTCGCTGCGGTTGCCCAATTCCGGGGCAGGCTGCGATGCCGGCCCCTTGGCGGCGGGCGCCGTCACGACCGGTGCGGCGGCGGGAACGGCGGTGGCCGGTTTAGCCAGATGTTTTTCCACATCCTCGCGGGTGATGCGTCCGCCGACGCCGCTGCCTTTGATTGCTTCGGCTTTCAGGTCGTGCTCGGCGATCAGGCGGCGAATGGCCGGGCTGAGCGCTTCGTTATTTTCTTCCTCCAGGCCGGCGGTATAACGCTGCGCCGGGGTGGATTCCTTGCTTTGCGCTTTCTCCGTCGTTTCCTGCCCTGAACTGTCGCCGGGACGCAGGCGTCCCAGCACCTGGCGGGAAGTGACGGTCGCCCCTTCATCCTCCAGCAGGGTATCCAGCACCCCCGCCTCGGGCGCGGGGACTTCCAGCACCACTTTATCGGTTTCGATCTCCACCAGCACTTCATCACGCTGGACGCTATCGCCGGGTTTTTTATGCCACGTGGCGACGGTTGCATCGGCAACCGATTCAGGAAGATCGGGAACCAGAATATCTACGCTACTCATTATCTATCCTTATATTTAATTAACGTTCAGCGCGTCATTGACCAGATTTTTTTGTTGTGTCTGGTGCACGGACAAATACCCAACCGCCGGCGAGGCGGAAGCCGGGCGTCCAGCGTAACGTAGCGATGCTCCACTAGTAATAACCTCAAGGAAATGATGCTGGCTACAATACCAGGCGCCCTGATTAAGCGGCTCTTCCTGGCACCAGATAAAATCCTGCACATGGGCAAAAGGTTTCAACGCCTCCCGCACGGCCTGGTGCGGGAACGGGTACAGCTGTTCGATACGCACGATGGCCACGTCCCGCTGCTCGTTTTTGCGCCGCTGATCCAGTAAGTCATAATAAACTTTACCAGAACAGAGCACGACACGCTTGACGCCCTTGGGATCCAAATCGTCGATTTCGCCAATGGCCGGCAGGAAGCTGCCGTTGGCCATGTCCTCCAGCGACGAAATCGCCAGCGGATGACGCAGCAGCGACTTCGGCGACATCACAATCAGCGGCCGGCGCATGTTGCGCAACGCCTGGCGCCGCAGCATATGGTAAACCTGCGCCGGCGTGGATGGGACGCAGACCTGCATATTCTGCTCGGCGCACAGTTGCAGATAACGTTCCAGGCGGGCAGAGGAGTGCTCCGGTCCCTGCCCCTCGTAGCCGTGGGGCAGCAGCATCACCAGCCCGCACATCCGTCCCCATTTCTGCTCGCCGGAGCTGATAAACTGGTCGATCACCACCTGGGCGCCGTTGGCGAAATCGCCGAACTGCGCTTCCCAGATCACCAGGGTGCGGGGCTCGGCGGTGGCGTAGCCGTACTCAAACGCCAGCACCGCCTCTTCCGACAGCACGGAGTCCCAGACCCGGAACGTGCCCTGGCCGTTATGCACATGGCCCAGGGGAGTATAGGTGGAGCCGTTTTTCTGGTTGTGCACCACCGCGTGGCGATGGAAAAAGGTGCCGCGCGCGGTATCCTCGCCGGACAGGCGAATCGGCACGCCTTCGTCCACCAGGGTGGCATACGCCAGGGTTTCGGCGCCGCCCCAGTCAAACGGCTTGCTGCCGGCGGCCATCAGTGCGCGATCGTTGTAGATTTTTGCCACCCGCGGCTGCATCTCCACGCCTTCCGGCACTTCGCTGATGCGGCGGGCCAGTTCCTGCAGGCGCTTGGGATCAACTTCGCTGGGATAAGCCTCGTCCCAATCGTGATTCAGGAACCGCTGCCAGGTAAAGGAATGCATGTTCATCGGCCGCCACTCTTTCACCACGCACTCGCCGCGATCCAGCGCGTCGCGGTAGAGATTGACCATTTCGGTCGCGTCTTCCAGGGTGGCGATCCGATCGCGTTCCAGCCGATCGGCGTAGATCTTGCGCGGCGTCGGATGTTTCTTGATCTTGTGGTACATCAGCGGCTGGGTAGCGCTGGGTTCGTCCGCCTCGTTATGGCCGTGGCGGCGGTAGCACACCAGGTCGACCATCACGTCGCGCTTAAAGGTGTTGCGGAAATCCAGCGCCACGCGGGTGACGAACGCCACCGCTTCCGGATCATCGGCGTTGACATGGAAAATCGGCGCCTGGACCATCTTGGCGATGTCGGTGCAATACTGGGTTGAGCGGGCGTCATGGGGATTGGAGGTGGTAAAGCCGACCTGGTTGTTGACCACGATCCTTACCGTGCCGCCGACGTCATAACCGCGCGCCTTGGACATGTTCAGGGTTTCCTGCACCACGCCCTGCCCGCTGATGGCCGCATCCCCGTGCAGGGTAATCGGCAACACCATTTTGCTGCTCTGCTCGCCGAGCCGGTCGATACGCGCGCGCACCGAGCCGCCCACCACCGGGCTGACAATCTCCAGGTGCGACGGGTTGAACGCCAGGGCCAGGTGGACAATGCCGCCCTCGGTTTCCACGTCGGAGGAAAACCCCTGGTGGTATTTAACATCGCCGGTGCCCAAATGTTCTTTATGCTTGCCGGCGAATTCATCGAACAGGTCCTGCGGCTTTTTGCCCAGCACGTTGATCAGCACGTTCAGGCGGCCGCGGTGCGCCATGCCCAGCACCACTTCCCGGGTGCCGTTCTTGCCGGCATAACGGATCATTTCCTTCAGCATCGGGATCAGCGCGTCGCCGCCTTCGAGGGAGAACCGTTTGGCGCCGGGGAACTTCGCCCCCAGGTAACGCTCGATGCCTTCGGCCGCCGTCAGTTCGCCCAGGAAACGTTTCTTTTCGTCGAGATCGAAGCTCGGCTGCCCCACCACCGATTCGATATGCTGTTGAATCCAGCGTTTCTCCTCGGTATTGGTGATATGCATATATTCGGCGCCGATGGAGCCGCAATAGGTGCGTTTCAGCGCGTCGTAAAGGTCGGCCAGCTTCATGGTTTCCTTGCCGATGGCAAAGGAACCGACGTTGAAGGTTTCCTGGAAATCGGCTTCGGTAAGATTATGGAAAGCCGGGTTTAAATCGGGTACCGTTTCCTGCTTCCATAATCCGAGCGGGTCAAGGTTGGCATGCTGGTGGCCGCGAAAACGGAACGCGTTGATAAGCTGCAGGACTTTGACCTGCTTGGAATCGTTGTCCGGGTCGTTAACCGTGGACGCGTAGCGGGTCGCGTCCTTGGCCAGGCGCCGGAAATAATCCCGGGTTTTGGAGTGAAGTTGATCGGGACTGACGCCGGCGGTGGGGAGCTGTTTAAAAATCGAACCCCAGCTATCGTCGACGGAATCAGGATCCGTTAAAAAGTCTTCATAGAGCTGCTCTATGTAGGACTGGTTCGCCCCCGCCAGGTAGGAGGAATCCAGCCAGGCCTTCATTGCGCCGTTCTGCATTATGATCCCTTAAGCTTGATAGCTTCAGTTTTCGCCGTGGTTAACATGTAACGTATTTGCCTTTACTATCAGGCGCTGTGCTGTACCAGCATGCTCTTGATATGCCCGATGGCTTTGGTCGGGTTCAGCCCTTTGGGACATACGCTGACACAATTCATGATGCTGTGGCAGCGGAATACGCTGAAAGCATCGTTCAACTCATCCAGCCGCGCCGCCCTTTCCGTGTCGCGGCTGTCAATCAGGAAACGGTAAGACGCCAACAGGCCGGCCGGACCGATAAATTTATCCGGATTCCACCAGTAGGACGGGCAGGAGGTTGAACAACAGGCGCAGAGGATGCATTCGTACAACCCGTCCAGTTTTTCCCGTTCCTGCGGACTTTGCAAATGCTCCCGCGCCGGTGGATTCCTGCCGTTATTCAACAGGTAAGGCTTTATCTTCTCATACTGGGCATAGAACTGGCCCATGTCCACCACCAAATCACGCACCACCGGCAGCCCGGGCAGCGGACGGATGACGACTTTGTTATTGCCCTTGCGCAGGGCGGATAGCGGCGTGATGCAGGCCAGGCCGTTTTTGCCGTTCATATTCACGCCGTCGGAGCCGCAGACGCCTTCGCGGCATGAGCGGCGAAACGCCAGTGTCGGATCCGATTCTTTCAATTGGATTAACGCATCCAACAGCATCATGTCGTGGCCTTCACCGACATCCAGCTGGTAATCCTGCATGCGCGGCTTGTCGTCGACATCAGGATTATAGCGATAAACTGAAAATTCCACTTTCATTACTAAGCCCTCTGCCTTTAGTAGGTACGCACTTTCGGCGGGAACGCCGGGCGTAATATCGGCTGCATGTTAACCTCGCGACGGGTCATGGTATCGCTTTCCGGCAGATACAGGCTGTGGCATAGCCAATGCTCGTCATCCCGATCCGGGAAATCGAAGCGGCTGTGGGCGCCACGGCTTTCGGTGCGGTAATTGGCGGCCACCGCCGTGGAATAGGCGGTTTCCATCAGGTTATCCAGCTCCAGGCATTCCACCCGTTGGGTATTAAATTCAGTCGAGGTATCGTCCAGGCGGGCGTCATTGAGCCGCTCGCGGATGGTCTTCAACTCGGCCAGGCCCTTGGCCATGGCGTCACCTTCGCGGAACACCGAAAAGTTATTCTGCATGCACGCCTGCAGATCTTTGCGAATGTCCACCGGGTTTTCGCCGGTACGGTTGTTGTTCCAGCGATTATAGCGCGCCAGGGAGGCGCCGATGTCGTCGTCGCCGGCGTCGCGCAACGGCCCCTGCTCCGCCAGGGATTCCTGCAGATGCATCCCGGCCGAGCGGCCGAACACCACCAGATCCAGCAGGGAATTACCGCCCAGGCGGTTGGCGCCATGGACCGACACGCAGGCAATCTCGCCCACCGCGAACAGGCCGGGGATCACCACATCCTTGCCCTGGGCGTCCACCGTCACCGCCTGGCCGGTCACCTTGGTGGGAATGCCGCCCATCATATAGTGGCAGGTGGGGATGACCGGGATCGGATCTTTTATCGGGTCGACATGGGCGAAGGTGCGGGATAATTCCAGGATGCCCGGCAGGCGCGATTCCAGCACGTCCTTGCCCAGGTGATCAAGCTTGAGCTTGACGTGCGGCCCCAGCGGACCGTCGCAGCCGCGGCCTTCGCGGATTTCAATCATAATGGAGCGCGCGACGACGTCGCGGCCGGCCAAATCCTTGGCGTTGGGCGCATAGCGTTCCATAAAGCGTTCGCCGTCCTTGTTCAGCAGATAGCCGCCCTCGCCGCGGCAGCCTTCGGTCACCAGCACCCCGGCGCCGGCGATACCGGTAGGGTGGAATTGCCACATTTCCATATCCTGCACCGGCACGCCGGCGCGCAGCGCCATGCCGATGCCGTCGCCGGTATTGATATGGGCGTTGGTGGTGGACTGGTAGATGCGCCCGGCGCCGCCGGTGGCCAGGATGGTGGCCTTGGCCTTGAAATAGACCACTTCGCCGGTTTCAATGCACAGCGCGGTACAGCCGACAAAGGCGCCGTCCTGGTTTTTCACCAGATCGAGCGCATACCATTCGGAGAAGATGGTGGTATGGTTTTTCAGGTTCTGCTGATACAACGTATGCAATAAGGCATGGCCGGTACGGTCGGCGGCGGCGGCGGTACGCGCCGCCTGTCCGCCGCCGTAGTTGAGGGACTGGCCGCCGAAGGGGCGCTGGTAGATGCGCCCGTCGTCCAGGCGGGAAAACGGCAGGCCCATATGTTCAAGCTCCAGCACCGCCTCCGGGCCGGTCTTGCACATGTATTCAATGGCGTCCTGGTCGCCGATATAATCGGAGCCCTTGACGGTGTCATACATATGCCATTGCCAGTCGTCCTCATGGGTATTGCCCAGGGCGACGGTGATGCCGCCCTGCGCGGACACCGTATGGGAACGGGTGGGAAATACTTTGGAAACCAGGGCGCAGGACAGGCCCATTTGTGAAATTTGCAGCGCGGCGCGCATTCCGGCACCGCCGGCCCCGACGACAACGGCGTCAAATTCTCTTACTGGCAAGCTCATTTACGCACCCCACACCACGACAGTTCCATATAATAAATACACCAATAAGGTAATGACGATCGCCAGTTGCAGCATCAGGCGCAGCGCCAATAATTTGATGTAATCCGTTAATACCTGCCACATGCCGATCCAGGTATGCACCAGGACGGATAACAGAGCCAGCAGGGTAAAGACTTTCGTCATGGGTAAAGCGAAGAAACCGCGCCAGACATCGTAGGTCAGGCCGTCGGCGAACACGACAAACCCGAGCAGATAGATGATGTACAGGCAGATTACGATGGCGGAAGCGCGAACCAATAACCACTCATGAACTCCGTTACGTCCCAGTGCCGAAGCATTGCTTACCATACGAGTACTCCAGCCAGAATTGAAAGCACGACAGTGATCACAAATGTAACATTTGCCGTCAATTTACCCATGGCAAACGTCTCATCCAGATAGCCGAAATCCATGAGCATATGGCGAATTCCACCGATGACGTGATACGCCAGCGCGGTTAAAATACCCCACATAATGAACTTCACGATGAAGCTGTCCATCATGGCTGCGGCCGCGGAAAAGCCGTCGGAGGAGGAGAGTGACAACCCGAGGATCCAAAGCAGGATACCGATGGCCACGAACATGATGACACCGCTGACACGGTGGAGAATAGAAGCTATCGCAGTAACGGGAAACCGGATCGTTTGCAGATCCAAGTTGACAGGTCTTTGTTTTTTCACGGTTTTGCCCACACAGCTATTATTATTTTTCCTTCCTCCGGTCCTGGGTGGATTCAGACAGCGTTAAGGCTAACCATGACACGTCATGTGCTCAATAAACAAATCCCTTGTGCTTAAATGACGCGTTGAATAACGCTGGGTGCTCCTACAACAGGGACTTCCGGAGACCTTCGGGAAGTATATGGCTTTCACATTATGATTACAATTACCCTACAATTTGTTTGGTAACATTTAGGCTGATTAGTGACCTGGGTCACGAATTTTACAATTACCTTAAATCTATATAACCGCATTGACAAAAAAGCAACAATTCAATTACAAATGACGCGGTGGATATGCTATAACCAACTCAAGTAATGGTCGAGACGCTTCCGCCACGGCAAAGATTATGCAACAGTGTGAAGTGGGTCTTAATCTTCGCGGTTAAGGTATCTGTTAAATAGCTAAAATTAATATCTGTGAATCTTTAACAACCAAGGAAGCCGTTCTTTCATCCTGGACGGGAATAACTTGCACCATCCTTAAGCTCTGTACCCTGCATCACGTTAAGCCAGAGCGACGGGCTGACAATAAAAGCGCAAGGCCCCGCAGGCATGCCGGTACCCTATGGTGGGAGATTTATCATAAAAGCGCTAAGGAGATAGTAATGGCAGACAATAAAGCGACACTGAACCTACCCGGGGAAGCGCCAATCGAACTGGATGTGTTGACCGGCACCCTGGGTGCCAAAGAAATCGATATCCGCACCCTGGGCGGCAAGGGCTATTTTACCTTTGATCCCGGCTTTACCTCCACCGCGTCCTGTGAATCAAAAATAACCTATATCGACGGTGACGAAGGCATTTTGCTGCATCGCGGCTTTCCTATTGATCAACTGGCCCTGCACTCCAACTTTCTTGAAGTCTGCTATATCCTGCTGAACGGCGAAGCGCCGACCAGGGAGCAGTATGATGAATTCCGCGATATCGTGACCCGCCATACCATGGTGCACGAGCAGATCACCCGTCTGTTCAACGGCTTTCGCCGCGATTCGCATCCGATGGCGGTACTGTGCGGCGTGACCGGCGCGCTGGCGGCCTTCTATCATGACTCGCTGGACGTAAACGTGGAGCGCCACCGTGAAATCGCGGCGTTCCGTTTATTGTCCAAAATGCCGACGGTTGCCGCGATGTGTTACAAATATTCCATCGGCCAGCCGTTTGTGTATCCGCGTAACGATCTTTCTTATGCCGGTAACTTCCTGCATATGATGTTCTCCACCCCGTGCGAGGAGTACGTGGTGAACCCGGTGCTGGAACGCGCCATGGACCGGATTTTAATCCTGCACGCGGATCACGAGCAAAACGCGTCGACCTCTACCGTGCGTACCGCCGGTTCGTCGGGCGCCAATCCGTTTGCCTGTATCGCTGCGGGCATTGCCTCGTTGTGGGGGCCGGCCCATGGCGGCGCCAACGAGGCGACCCTGCGCATGCTGGAAGAGATTTCGAGCGTCGAGCATATCCCGGCGTTTATTGAACGCGCCAAGGACAAAAACGATTCCTTCCGCCTGATGGGCTTTGGTCATCGGGTCTATAAGAACTACGATCCGCGCGCCACCGTGATGCGCGAGACCTGTCATGAAGTGCTTAAGGAGCTTAAGCTGTCGGACGATCTGCTGGCGGTGGCCATGGAGCTTGAGCATATTGCCCTGCACGACCCTTACTTTATCGAGAAGAAGCTGTACCCGAACGTGGATTTCTATTCAGGCATTATCCTGAAGGCCATGGGCATTCCGTCGACCATGTTTACCGTGATCTTCGCCATGGCGCGCACCGTGGGCTGGATTGCCCATTGGAAGGAAATGCATGACGACGGCGTCAAGATCGCCCGTCCGCGCCAGTTGTACACCGGGTATGACAAACGCGAATTTACCTCGCAGATCAAATAAGCCCGACACGTTGAGGCCGTTGTCGGCGGGCCGGCCTCATGGGCACGTTATCCCTTTAGCATACCTGCTATTAGTTTAGTTTTTTCATGGGCTGAGGCTGCTTTATGCGGCGTGAGGTTGTGGATAAAGGAGAAGAAGGTTTCGCTTGCGGTAGCTTTATGTCGCCCCGGCGAGGGGTGGCTTGCGGTAAGGTTTATGTCACCCCGGCGAGGGGTGGCTTGCGGTAAGGTTTATGTCACCCCGGCGAGGGGTGGTTTGCGGTAAGGTTTATGTCACCCCGGCGAGGGGTGGTTTGCGGTAAGGTTTATGTCACCCCGGCGAGGGTTTCGCTTGCCTTGCGTTGGGTGGTTATTGGTATTGCCGGGTGCCGGCAAGCGACAAGGAGGGTGTTTCGCGACACCCTCCTTGACCTCCGCGCGTCCGGCAGGTCGCGCGTCGCTGCGCGATGCCTTCCTGCGCCAGTTCCCCCGTTATGCACCGGCCCGGATGCGCTCCCGGCGCAACCGGGCCTCGAGCCGCTCCCGGCGGCTCGTGCCGGGGTCACTGGCTCCGTCAGCGCGCTCTATGCCGGCCCAAATGTCGCTGTTAGCAATGCTTTTTTATTAAGCTATAGCGTTGCTGGTGTTGAGGGGCAGGAAGTATAGATTGAGATACTGCTAATCATTATGGGATGCAACTGGCACAGCGAAAATCAGGTCATCCGGCATAAGCCTTTAGCCTTTAGCCTTTAGCCTTTAGCCTTTAGCCTTTAGCCTTTAGCCTTTAGCCTTTAGCCTTTAGCCTTTAGCCTTTAGCCTTTAGCCAAAAATTACCGCCGTTTTTTTTCCCGGTATATGCATACTCCTATCAACAAACAAAAAACGCCTTCTCTTGCAGACGGTGGTGTTGACCTTGTGCCGGCATAGAGTGCGCCGGCGGCGCAAATCACGGCTGGATGAGCCGCCGGGAGCGGCGAAAGCCCGGGTTGCGCCGGGAGCGCATCCCGGGCGGTCCAAAAGCCGGGATGGGGCGATGCCGGGGACCGCGCAGCGGCGCACGACCTGCCGGACGCATGGGAGTCCAGAGGGACCGGGCGAACGGTCCCTCTGGTTGCTTGCCGGCACCCGGCAATACCAATAACCACCCAACGCATGGCAAGCGAAACCGCCACCGAGGCGACATAAAACCCACCGCAAGCGAAGCCCTCTCCGGGGCGACATAAAACCCACCGCAAGCGAAGCCCTCTCCGGGGCGACATAAAACCCACCGCAAGCGAAGCCCTCTCCGGGGCGACATAAAACCCACCGCAAGCGAAACCCTCGCCAAGACGACATAAGAAAGGAGGCGGATTTGTCAACAGCCGACGCCGCTTCACGCGGCGTTTTTCATGGTTTAGCTGAGCGCGCCGCCGCTAATGTTCAGATCATGCTCCGTTTGCAGCGCGGTGCGGATGGCGATATCCAATCCCGCCGCGATGGTGTCCGCTGCCATGCTGGGCGCATTGGGCAGCGCCGCCGCCTGCTGCGGTAAATACGGCGTGTGGATAAAACCTCCCCTGGCGCCGTAGCCGAGCTGCGCCAGACAATGCAGCAGCCCGTACATCACATGGTTGCAGACATAGGTGCCGGCGCTTTGCGATACCTCGGCCGGGATGCCCGCGTCGCGCATGGCCTGGACCATGGCCTTGACCGGCACGGTGGCGAAATAGGCCGCCGGTCCGTCGGCGACGATCGGCACGTCGATGGGCTGCTGGCCAAGGTTATCGGCAATGCGCGCATCGTCGATGTTAATCGACACGCGCTCGACCGACAGGCCCGCCCGGCCGCCCGCCTGCCCCACCGCCAGGACAAGCGCGGGCCGGTGGCGGTCAATCAGCCCATTTAACACCTGGACCGAGCGGCCGTAGACGCAGGGCAGCCGGCAGGCAATTACCGTGGCGTCGTCGATGCGGCGTTCGTGGAATTGTTTGACCACTTCCCATGAGGGATTGACCCGTTCGCCGCCAAACGGCTCAAAACCGGTCAGCAAGACGGTATTCACGATCGGCACCCCACGCATTGATAACGGACAGGGCCGCCGCCGTGCTGCCGGCGGTCGGTTTTCAGCTCATTTCTTTGCATATCGTTTTTCACTCCGCTGCGTCCTGGCCGCTACATCATAAAATAGAGCAGGAAAATATTGACCACCAGCAGCGTCAGCCCGGTGGGGATTTGCGCCTTGATTACCGCATTGCGGTCGGGCAGTTCCAGCAGCGCCGCCGGCACCAGGTTAAAGTTGGCCGCCATGGGCGTCATCAGGGATCCGCAGTAACCGGAAAACATACCGACCGCGGCCATCACCGCCGGATTGCCGCCGTGCTGCAATACCAGGATCGGAATGCCGATGCCCGCGGCCACGATGGGAAACGCGGCAAACGCATTGCCCATGACCATGGTCAGTACCGCCATGCCCACCGCGAACACCGCCACCGCGATAAAACGATTATTCACCGCCAGGTAGGTTTCAGCCAGGTGGGACACCGCGCCGCCGACGCCGGCGCTGGTAAACAGCAGCCCGAGGGTGGCGAGGATCTGGGGCAGGATAAACGCCCAGCCGATGGAGTCGAGCAGGCGCCGGGCTTCCTGTACCGACTGGAGCGGCCCGTCATGGGTGAATTTCAGGGCGAGAAGCAGGCCGATGACGCAGCCGAAGGTCATGGAAAACAGGGTCACCAGGGTGGAATGGTTGCCCGTGCCGAACAGCCCCTGCTGTAACGCGGGCAGGTTATTGAACAGCAATACGCCCGCCACCGTGACCACCGGGATCGCCAGCGCCGGGATAAACAGGCGATTGCCCAGCCGGAGGGCGCTATCCTCGCGCTCTTGCGCGCTGCGTTGATGATAGCGGCCCAGCCGCACGCCGCCGAAACCGGCAATAAGCGCCATCAGGATCACCAGGCCGCCGATGCCGATATGCACCGCGCGCTGCGCATCAACCCCTGGGCCAAGGAACCGCGCCATCAGCGCATAGCTCCAGTCGCCCATCAGGAACACCAGCCCGTAGAGTCCCCAGAACGAACCGGTCAGCCAGCGCCGCAGGTTGGCTTTATCGCGCAGCGACATCACAGCAACAATCAGCAGTACCACGCCGGCCAGCCAGTAGAGATAGTTTTGTTGGAAAGTCATTTATGGGTCCCCGCAGACTGTAACGCGGCCTGATTCAGCGCCGTCAGCTGCGCCGCCAGGCGTTGGTCCATGCGTTTAAGACGAAAAGCGTGGATCAGGAACGCGAAGATGGCGGTGGGAATGCCATAGAGCGCGATATGCAGCGGTTCGGTCTGGATACCGGCCGACTCCAGCATAAAATTATGCATAAAGATAATGGCGCCAAAGGCGACAAAAATATCCTCGCCAAAGAATAAACCAACGTTATCGGTGGCGGCCGCCATGGCGCGCAGGCGATAGCGCACGTCCTGCGGCAAATCGCCGTAGCGGTTTTCGCACGCTCCCTCGGCCATCGGCGCCAGCAGCGGACGCACCATTTGCGGATGGCCGCCCAGGCTGGTCAGCCCCATGGCCGCCGTCAGTTCGCGCGCCAGTAAATAAATAATCAGCAGCCGCCCGGCGGTGGCGCTTTTAATCCTGGCAATCCAGTTCTGCGCATGCTCCTTCAGGCCATGGCGTTCCAGCAAACCGACGACCGCCAAGGGAATCAATAAAATAAACGCCAGGTTGCGGGTGGCTAAAAACCCCGAACCGAGTTTTTCCAGGATAGCGGCGATGGGCATTTGCGCCGCCACGCCGGTAATGATACCCGCGATAATGACCACCAACACGGCGTTCATACGCAGCAAAAACCCGATAATGATCGCCAGGATGCCCAATAGAGGCCAAAGATTTACCGCCTGTTGCATGATGTGGTCCTCGAAAACCAGAGAGTATGATGATTGGCAGATAAAACCCGTCGGGGTCAGGGTAGCAATAAATCAGCGGTGTGGGAGATAGGGAATACCTATACAAGACAATAGCGTAATCGCCGCCCCGTCGGTCCCTGTCCAGCCGGGGCGGGAAACCGCCGATCAGGTGGCGGCGATCGGGATGCCCTGTTCAAGGAAGCAGGCGTGTATGCGCCGGGCAAATGCCAGCGCATGGACGCCGTCGCCGTGCAGGCACAGGGTATCGGCTCTCACCTGGACCCATTCCCCGTCCGGCGTGCTGACCCGGCCCAGCCGCACCATGTCGAGCGTATGCGCCAGGGCCAGACCCTCGTCGGTAATCAGCGCGTCGGGCTCGCCGCGCGGCACCAGGCTGCCGTCCCGGCGGTAATTGCGATCGGCGAACACTTCATGCCTGACCCTAAGCCCGAGGCGTTCGCCCGCGGCAATCAGTTCGCTGCCCGCCAGGCCCACCAGGCACAGGGCCGGATCCACGGCCTTGACCGCGCGGGCGATGGCTTCCGCCAGGGCCGGATCGCGCGCCGCCTGGTTGTATAGCATGCCGTGCGGTTTGACATGGACCATCCTGCCTCCCTCGGCTCGGGTGATGGCCGCCAGCGCGCCCAGTTGATAAACCACCTGGGCATAGACGGTTTCCGACGGCAATGTCATCGCGGTGCGGCCGAAGTTTTCCCGATCCGGAAAGGCGGGATGGGCGCCGATGGCGACGCCATAACGCAGCGCCCATTTTACCGCCTGGCGCATCATCTGCGCATCGCCGGCATGGAAGCCACACGCAATATTGGCCGAACTGACCAGCCGCAGCAGCTCCTCGTCATGGACGCAGCCTTCACCCAAATCAGCATTCAGATCCATTATTTCACCTTTTTTCGTGTCTTGGCCGGCGATCCGGTGGCTGCCACCGGCTGCCGGTATTGCGCAAGTTGCCAGGCGATCTGCTCCAGGTAACGCTGCTGATCGAGCCAGGCCGCGTGGGCATCTTCCAACGTGCACTGGACAAAATGGATCGGCTCGCCCAGGCGGATTTGCGCCAGGTGAAACAGATCGGCGGCAATAACGCACGCGATTCGGGGATACCCGCCGGTAGTCTGGGCATCGGCCATCAGGACGATGGGCTGGCCGGAGTGCGGCACCTGTACCACGCCCGGCAGCACGCCGTGCGAAAACAACTCGCGGTCGGTAGTGCGCGTCAGCGTCCGGCCCTGCAGCCGATATCCCATGCGATTGCTCTGGGGATTGAGCTGCCAGCTGGAGCGCCAAAAGGCCTCCTGGGAATCGGCGCTGAATTCGCGATATTCCGGGCCAGGCAAGGCGCGGACCCGGTTGCCGAACAGCAGTTGCCTGATGCCCATTTGCCGGGTCGGCATGGACTGCGGACTGCCGGCGCGCAACGTATCGCCGTCGCGGATCATCCGCCCCTGGTGGCCGCCAAAACCGGCCTTCAGATCGGTGCTGCGCGAATTCAGCACCACCGGCACGTCAAAACCGCCGGATACCGCCAGATAGCTGCGCATGCCGTGTTTGGGCGTCGCCAGTTTTATCACCTGTCCGGGCCGCACCTGGAAGCGCCAGCCGGTCCATACCGGTTTGCCGTCCAACTGGGCATGGCAATCCGCGCCGGTCAGGGCCAGCCAGCCGGCGGCGGTGATTTCGGCGCTGAACTGGCCGAGGGTGATTTCCAGCACGGCGGCGTCCGCCCCGTTGTCCACCAGCAGGTTGGCCATGTGCATGGCCGGCAGATCGAGCACCCCGCCCTGGCTGATGCCCAGGCCCCGGTAGCCGGTACGGCCGCCGTCCTGGACGGCGGTCATCATGCCGGCGCGTATGACCTTTAACATAGGCCCTCCTTTTGCGGTACGAAGCGTACGTTATCTCCGGGCAGCAATAGCGTCGGCGGGTTGGTGGCGGGGTCGAATAGCCGCAACGGGGTGCGGCCGATAATCTGCCAGCCGCCCGGGGTCGCCAGCGGGTAAACGCCGGTCTGTTTGCCGCCGATGCCGACCGAACCCGCCGGTACCCGCAGGCGAGGCTCGGCGCGACGCGGGGCGGCAAGGATTTCCGGCAGCTCACCCAGGTAGGGGAAGCCCGGCTGAAAACCGAGGAAATAGACGATATAGGCAACGCTTGCGTGGCATTCGACCACCTGCCGCGCCGTCATGCCGGTGTGCTCCGCCACCCAGGGCAAATCCGGGCCGCTTTCGCCACCGTAGACCACCGGAATCTCCACATCGCGCGCCTCGGGGGTGATGGCGTCGCTTTCTTCCCACCAGCTCTGCAAACGCTCGATGGCATCCAGCGCCGATTGCTGGGGATTTTTCAGCAGCACGGTCAGGTTATTCATGCCGGGGATCGCTTCGCGCACCTCGGCATGATGCTCCAGACGGGCGGCAAGACCCCAGATACGCCGCTGGCTGGCCAGGGTAACGGGGGGTTCCAGCTCAAGCACCACGGCGCTTTCGCCTAATAAATAACATCGAGCCCGTTGCAACCAGACCTCCTGAGTACCTGTTTTGGCGCCGGCTAACGCTGCCAGATATAACTAAAACAAAACTATAAGCCGGTTAACCAATGGTTTATTTGCAGGTAATGTAATGCGTTTCCGGGCGAAATGTAATAGCCACGGCTCAGGCGGGGTTGGGAATGTCGATAAAAGTCACGTCAAAACCATGCTCGCGCGCCAGCCAGTCGCCCAATGCCTTGATGCCGCCCCGTTCGGTGGCGTGATGGCCGGCGGCAAAAAAATGCAGCCCCATCTCCCGGGCAATATGGATGGTTTGTTCCGACACCTCGCCGGTAATAAACGCGTCCATCCCGGCGCGTGCCGCCTGCTCGATAAATCCCTGGCCGCCGCCGCTGCACCAGGCCAGGCGCGCGATCTGCGCCGGGGCGTTATCGCCGCAGTGCACTATCTCGCGCTCCAGGCGCATTGCCAGCCGGCGCTGCAGTTCCGGCGCGCTGACGGCGGGGGAAAATTCACCCCACGGCACCAGCGGCTCAAGCTGCCCCTTGACGTTAATATCCAGCAGGGCGGCCAGCCGGGCATTGTTTCCCAGCACCGGATGGGCATCCAGTGGCAAATGCCAGGCGAAGAGATTGATATCATGCGCCAGCAGCGTTTTCAGGCGTCGGCGCTTCATGCCGGTCACCACCGGCGGCTCGTTTTTCCAGAAGTAGCCGTGATGCACCAGCACCGCGTCGGCACCCTGCTCCACCGCCGCGTCCAGCAGCGCCTGGCAGGCGGTAACGCCGGTGACGATACGTTTCACCTCGGCGCGCCCCTCCACCTGCAGGCCGTTGGGCGCAAAGTCCTGGAACGACCCGCTGTCGAGATGCTGATGGATAAGCTGTTCTAATTCAATATTACGCATAGTGTTAATACCCTCTGTCGCAGTAACCCCGCCGTTACCCCGTTCCGGAGGAAAGCCCCCGATCTTTGGCGGCTTTATACGCCGCCAGGGTCGTTTGACGCGCGCTGCCATGATCAACTATCGGCCGCGGATAATCCAGCCCGTCTTCGCCTGCCCCGGGCCAAAGATGAGGTTCGTGCAGATACGTGTCCGGCACCGCCGCCAGCTCCGGCAGCCAGCGGCGGATAAATTCCCCCCGTTCATCAAACCTGCGTCCCTGCGTGGTGGGGTTAAAGATGCGAAAATAGGGGGCGGAGTCGGTGCCGGTGGACGCCGCCCACTGCCAGCCGCCATTATTGGCGGCAAGGTCGCCGTCAATCAGCCGGGACATAAAATAGCGTTCGCCCTCGCGCCAGTCGATCAGCAGATCTTTTACCAGGAAGCTGGCGGTGATCATGCGCAGCCGGTTATGCATCCAGCCGGTTTGGTTCATCTGCCGCATGGCGGCGTCGACAATCGGATAGCCGGTCTTGCCCAGCTGCCAGGCGGCAAGCAGGTTTTCATCCCGGCACCACGCCACGTGGCGCGTCCAGCCGATAAACGGCTGATGCCGGCACAAGGCGGGATACGACACGATCAGGTGGCGATAAAAATCGCGCCAGATCAGTTCGTTAAGCCAGGTAAACGCGCCGCTGTCGGCATGTTCCAAGACCAGCGGGTAGGCCCGGCTCAGCCGGTTATAGCACTGGCGAGGTGAGAGCACGCCCAACGCCAGATAGGCCGAAAGCCGGCTGGTGGCGTCCAGCGAGGGGATATCGCGGGCTTTACGGTAGTCCTGCATCTGCTGATGGCAGAAGGTCCGCAGCCGCGACAGCGCGGCATCCTCGCCGGCGGGATATTCCTCTCCCGGCGCCTGGCGCGGATAATCAAACGGGGCGAGCCCGTCCCGGCTTTCCGGCGCCGGATTAACCCGGCGCGCCGGCGCGGGCACGCACTGCATATCGGCCTCAGCCAGTTTCCGCAGGCAGGCATTGCGAAACGGGGTAAACACTTTATACATGCCGCTATCGCCGGTGCGCACGCTGCCGGGCGGCAGCAGCACGCCATCGTCAAAACCCTGGCATGTCACCCGGCCGTCCAGGGCCTGCTCCAATGCGCGATCGCGCCGCCGTTCGTTAAACTCGTACTGATAGTTGTAGAACAGAGCATCCGCCCCCTGACTGCGGCAGAAATCCGCCAGCCAGGCCACCGAGTCACTGAAGTCGGGACATTGGTGATAATGCAGCGGTATGCCGCGCCCGGCCAGCGCGTGGCGCAGCGCCGCCAGGTTATCCAGCAAAAAGGCCGCCTGGCGCGGGGCCATTTCGTGCCGCCGCCATTGCTCAGGCGTGGCGATATAGACCGCCAGCACCCTGGCGTCCGGGTCCTGGCAGGCGGCATAGAGCGCCGGATTATCGTGGATGCGTAAGTCCGCGCGCAGCCAGACGAGATGTGTTTTCATAGGCTCTTCCTTGATTGTGATGAAGGGCAATCAATGCCCGTAACGTAGCCTCAGCGCCTGCGGATAGGGCTCAAAATAACGTTGCTGCGCCAGCCAGGCGTCCGGATATTCGGCCATATAGTGCTTGAGCAGCGTAATCGGCGCGAGCAGGGGTTGCATCCCCTGCCGGTAGCTGTCGATTAGCGACGTCAGCTCCAGCCGCTGTTGTTGCGTCAGGTAGCGATGGAAATATCCCTGCGCATGCATCAGGACATTGGTATGGTTCGGCCGCGTGGCGTTATTCGACAGCAGCCTCATCAGCCGGCTGCGGTATTCCAGGGCAAAGCTCTCCAGCGATTCAAAGCGTCCCATGGCCGCGACAAAAGGCCCTATCTGGCGGTACTGCGGCTGGGAATGCGCCAGCAATAACAGTTTATAACGGCTGTGAAACGCGATTAACCCCGCGCGGGTCAAGGGCTGTTGCAGCAGTTGATTAAACTCAAACAGCGTGTAGACCCGGGCGACAAAATTCTCACGCAGCTGCGGATCGTGCAACCGGCCGTCCTCTTCCACCGGCAGCCACGGCAGTTGGCGCATCAGCTCCCGGGTATACAGGCCGATGCCGTTTTTGCGCGCGCCGGCGCGATCGTACACCCTGACGCGCTCCATGCCGCAGCTGGGCGACTTGGCGCAAACGATATAACCGCACAAATGTGCCAGCCGCTGGACCTGCCGCTCGGAAAACGACTGCATCGCCTGCGTCAGATCGGTATCGTCCTGATTTTTACCGGTACGCATGGCAATGCGGCCCTGATCGTCCTTTACCAGGCGCAGCGCCGGCCTCGGGGTGGGCAGCCCGATGGCCATTTCGGGACAGATGGGTTCAAAACGCACATAAGGCGCCAGTTCGTCCATGGCAAAGGAAAAGCGTCGGTGTCCGCCGTCAAAACGCACATTTTCACCCATCAGGCAGGCACTGATGCCGATGGGGATTTTATTGCCCATGCTTTGCTCCCATGCGTAATAATGTCTTAAGCAAAGCGTAGACGATTATCAGCGGGGCGGCGGCCGGCTTGCCATAAAAGTCGCGCTGGCAGAGGTTCCCGGCCTGGCGTCGGCGCACCGGGGAGAGTGCGCTATCTAGCGGCATAAATCGCCTTGTTTATCGCTTTTTTACGCGGCGCGCCGCAATCTTTTCCGATGAACGGCATTTACCCGGTCCGGTCCTTGATCGCGTATAGTGAAGCTGAAATTATATTATGCCTATCCCGGCATGCTGGGTGGCGTTAACGGGTAAGCGCAAGATAAGGAATGCCGATGGACGACAGGGAACCCGCCGGCGCCGGGCCGACGGTCAGCCGGGCCGGCGGCGAACGCCGCAATATGGCGCTGCGCGGCTGCGTGCTGGCGGTGGCGTTGTGCGCGCTGATCACCCTGCCGGCGTGGCTGTTGCCCTCCATCGGACCGGCCAACCTGATGATGGTTTACCTGCTGGCGGTGCTGCTGGTGGCGCTGTTTTATGGCCGCTGGCCGTCGGCGCTGTCGGCGGTGATAAACGTCGCCAGTTTCGATCTGTTTTTTGTCCAGCCGCGCGGTTCGCTGGCGGTCAGTGATTTACAATACCTGGTAACCTTTGCCGTGATGCTGATCGTCGGGCTGACGGTGGGCAATCTTACCGCGGGCGTGCGTTACCAGGCGCGTATCGCCCGCTATCGCGAACAGCGGGCACGGCAGTTATATGCTATGTCGAAGGCGTTGTGCCAGGCGCTGACGCAACGGGATATCGCGGCTATCGCGCGACATTTCATCCGTATCGCCTTTGGCGCCGACGCGCGCTTGTTCCTGTGGCAAGCAGGCGAGATGATCGATCTCACCCCGACGGAACGGGCCGGCGGGCGGCCGGTGGATACGGCCATCGTGCGCTGGAGCTTTGACCACGCCCTGCCCGCGGGTCCCGGCGCCGAAGCCTTGCCGGGGCTGCCCTACCGGCTTTGTCCGTTAACCGTCGACAGGCACCGGCTGGGCGTACTGGCCGTTGAACCCATGTCGGCGGAAGAACTATCCTCCCCGGAGCAGCAGCGGCTGCTGGAAAGCTGCACGGTGCTGATTGCCGGCGCGCTGGAGCGCTTCGAACTGGCCGATCGCGCCGAGCAGGCACGGCTTGCGGCCGAGCGGGAACGGCTACGCAATGCCCTGCTGTCGGCCTTGTCGCACGATCTGCGCACGCCGCTCACCATTCTGTCCGGCCAGGCGGAGATGCTGAACCTGGATCTTGCCGACGCGGGCTCGCCGTTTGCCGCCCGGGCCGATGGCATTCACCAGCAGGCGCTCGCCACCACCCGCCTGGTGAATAATTTGCTGGATATGGCGCGTCTACAGTCGGGCGGTGTTATCATCCACCCCTCCTGGCAGTCGCTGGAGGAGATGATCGGCGGCGCCCTGCGCCTGTTGCGCATTCCGCTGGCCGGCAATCGCGTCGCCGTCGACCTGCCGGACCCGCTGCTGCTGGTCAGCTGCGACGACGTCCTGCTGGAGCGGGTGTTGGTCAACCTGCTGGAAAATGCGGTGAAATATGCCGGTCCCGACGCCGTTATCGTCCTGCGCGCCCTGACCCGGCCCGGCTGGCTGGAGATCCAGGTAGAGGATAACGGGCCGGGCATCGCGCCCGGCGCGCAAAACACCCTGTTTGATAAATTTTCCCGCGGCCATCAGGAGTCGGCAATTCCCGGCGTGGGCCTTGGTCTGGCCATTTGCCGGGCGATTATAGAGATTCACCGCGGACGGATTTGGGCGGATAATACCTCCGCGGGCGGGGCGTGTTTTCATTTTACCCTGCCGCTTGACGCACCGCCCGCCATAACGCCACCGGAGGAAACGTGAGCACCCCGACAGCCAATATCCTGATAATCGAAGATGAGGACGCCATCCGCCGTTTTGTCCGCCAGGCGCTCGAGCGCGAAGGCTACCGGGTGTTTGAAGCGGACACCATGGCGCGCGGCCTGCTGGAGGCGGCCAGCCGCAAACCGGATTTGATCGTGCTCGATCTGGGGCTGCCGGACGGCAACGGCGTGGACTTTATTCGGGATTTACGCCGGTGGAGTTCGATAAACATCGTGGTGCTATCGGCCAGAAGCGATGAACAGGACAAAATCGACGCGCTGGACGCCGGCGCCGATGACTACCTGACCAAGCCCTTCGGCATCGGGGAACTGCTGGCGCGGGTGCGGGTGGCGCTCAGGCGTCCGCTGCGCGGCGAGGAGAAACCCTCGACGGTCGCCTTTGCGGCGGTGAGCGTGGATCTGGTCAACCGCCAGGTGACCCGGGACGGCGAAATGCTGCATCTGACGCCCATCGAGTTCCGCCTGCTGGCCGTCCTCATCGGTCATCAGGGCAAGGTGCTGACCCAGCGCTATCTGCTGCGCGAGGTCTGGGGCCCCAACGCGGTGGAGCATAGCCATTACCTGCGAATCTACATGGGCCATCTGCGACAAAAGCTGGAGCTGGATCCGGCCCAGCCCAACCATCTGCTGACCGAGACCGGCATCGGCTATCGCTTCATGCCCTAGGCGGCAACGCCGGCCGTGCCGCCAAATGCGGCGGCGATGACAACGCGTTAAGCGTAGCATTGACGATGACGCTTTAGTACCATCGCTGTTTTGCCGGTAACGGACATTCCCATGAGCACCTGGTTAGTTTACGCCCTCCTCTCCGCCCTGGCCGCCTCGCTGGTGGCCATTTTTGGTAAAATCGGCCTGCAGCAGCTGGACGCCAACAGCGCCACCGCCATACGTTCGGTGGTGATGGCGCTGTTTTTAGTCGGCGTGGTGGCGGCCCAGGGCAAAATGAATTTAGTGAGCGACATCCTGGCGGATAAAAAAGCGCTGGGTTTTATCGTGCTTAGCGGCGTGGCCGGGGCGTTGTCATGGCTGTTCTATTTTATGGCGATAAAATACGGCAATGTATCGCAGGTGGCCCCGATCGATAAACTCAGCGTGGTGTTCGCGGTGGTGATGGCTGTGGTGCTGTTTGGCGAAAAAGTCTCGCTGGTGGCGGGCGCCGGCGTGGCGTTGATCACCGCCGGCGCCCTGATGGTGGCGTTGGGCTAGGGCCGGCCAGACCGCCGTTGGATTAACCGGCCTCGCCCGATCCCTTTTTCAGCAGCTGCATAAATGCGCGAAACGGCTCCCGCAGCGGCGCAAACACCGGATGCTTGCGATGTTCCACGAGCACTTGCGAGAACAGCTTCAGGCCCACGGCAAAAGCGGCGGTCTTCTCCGGGCCGAAGGCCAGGTCTTCCCGCCCCCGCAGCCGCTCCACTATGCCCAGGATCTCATCGTGGTTTTCAATGTCAAACGACAGCGCGGGGATATCCAACGGCTGGCCTTGCCTGTCGGTTATCGGTGCAACGGTGATACGGTATTTATACCCCGGCATTATTTGTCCTCCCCGGCGACCGGCGCGTTAAGAACATCCTCGATAAGGTTAACCGCGCCAAGCAAGGCGGCGTTGATACGCGCTACCTGCTCCGGCGTCAGGTCGGCGCGCAGCATATTGCCGCGTAGCAGCCCCTTAAGTTGCCCCATGCTCTCGGTAATGCCCGGAATCAGGCTGCCTTGCGCGCGCTTGCCGGCCTGCGCGAGCCGCTCGAACAGGGAGTTTATCGCCGCCTGATGTCCGGCCAGTTCCGCCTCGCCCGCCGGGGTAATCTGGTAGTTCTTGCGGCTCTGCCCTTCGGCGCTTGCAGAAGTGAGAAAATCCTGGTCCACCAGCAGGCTAAGGGTCGGATAAATCACGCCGGGGCTGGGCACATATAACCCGGACGAGGCCAGCTCGATATCTTTGATCAGTTCATAACCGTAGCTGGGTTTGCGGGCCACCAGCGCCAGCAGGATCATGCGCAAATCGCCATGCCCGAACAAACGCTGCATTCTGTGTTCACCGCCGTGGTGCTCATGATGTCCATGTCCCCTGCCGCCATGGGGACCGCCGTGCTCCTGCCCGCCGCGCCCTTCGGGCGCATCAGCGCGTCTGCCGTGCCCACAGCCTGCGGGCGCGTCGCCGCGCTCGTCACGGGCGCGCAAAATATAATGTTGATGGTATAACATGGGTTTCTCCCGCCATTTAGATATATCTAAATTAGTCCTAAAAAATAAAAATGCAATAAAAGATATATCTAAATCAGGATATTTTTGCCGTTGCGGGGCGAAAAGAGGGGCCATACCAGCGGAAATAGAAAAAAAGGCGCCGAATATCAGCGCCTTATCTGGGAGGGGAACCCGCTGCGTTATCTTATGACGACGCCGCGTTGAACGGCGCCCGACGGATGGGTATTACTTCGCCCCGGCCAACACCTCGCCAACGATTTCCACCGCTTCCCTTTCGATTTGCTCGCGGTGTTTCGGCCCCAGAAAGCTCTCGCAATAGATTTTGTAGGCTTCTTCGGTGCCGGACGGCCGCGCGGCAAACCAGCCGTTTTTGGTCATTACCTTCAGCCCGCCGATGGATGCGCCGTTGCCGGGCGCCTCGGTCAGGCGCGCGGTGATGGGATCCCCGGCCAGCGTGCCGGCGGCCACCATCTCGGGCGACAGCCTGGACAAAATGGCTTTCTGCGCATGGGTGGCCGTGGCCTGGATACGGTTATAGCTGGGCGCGCCGAAGCGTTGCGCCAGTTCATCATAATGCTGCTGCGGGTTTTTGCCGGTAACCGCGGTAATTTCCGCCGCCAGCAGGCACATAATGATGCCGTCCTTATCCGTGGACCAGGGCTTGCCGTCAAAGCGCAGGAACGAGGCGCCGGCGCTCTCTTCACCGCCAAAACCCAGGCTGCCGTCAAACAGGCCGTCGACGAACCATTTAAAGCCTACCGGCACTTCCACCAGCCGGCGGCCCAGATCGGCCACCACCCGGTCTATCATCTCGCTGGAGACCAGGGTCTTGCCCACCGCCACGTCCGCGCCCCATTGCGGGCGATGCTGGAACAGGTAGTTAATCGCCACCGCCAGGAAATGGTTGGGGTTCATCAGGCCGGCGGGAGTAACAATACCGTGGCGGTCGTAATCCGGGTCGTTGGCCAGCGCCAGGTCGAACTTGTCGCGCAGCGACAGCAGGCCGGTCATCGCCCACTGGGACGAACAGTCCATGCGGATAATGCCGTCGTGGTCGAGATACATAAACCGGAAGGTCTGGTCAATCTGCTCATTCACCAGCGTTAAATCGAGCTTGTAGTGCTCGGCGATACGCTGCCAATAGGCAATGCCGGAACCGCCGAGCGGATCGACGCCGAGCTTCAGGCCGGCTTGTTGAATCGCCGCCATGTCCACCACCTCGGCCAGCCCTTCCACATAGGCCTGCACCAGATCCTGCGCATGGATATGGCCGCTGCTCCATGCCTCGTCCAGCGTCTGGCGCTTTACGCCGCGCAGGGCGTCGGCCAGCAGGGCGTTGGCGCGCTCTTCGATCACCTTGGTCAGGTTGGTGTCGGCCGGCCCGCCGTTTGGCGGATTGTATTTGATGCCGCCGTCTTCCGGTGGGTTATGGGACGGGGTAATCACGATACCGTCCGCCTGCGCGCCGCCCGCGCGATTGTGCGTCAGGATGGCGTTGGAGACCGCCGGGGTCGGGGTAAAGCCGTTGTCCTGCTGAACGATGACTTCCACGCCGTTGGCGCTGAGCACTTCCAGCACGGAAATAAACGCCGGCTCGGAAAGCGCGTGGGTATCTTTGCCGACGTAGCAAGGCCCGGTAATGCCCTGCCTGGCGCGTTCCTCGGCGATGGCCTGGCTGATGGCCAGGATATGCGCCTCATTAAAACTGTGGCGTCCCGCGCTGCCGCGATGGCCTGAAGTACCGAATTTTACCGCATGGGCGTTGTTGCCCGGTTCCGGACGCAACACATAGTACTGCGAGGTTAACTGCGCGACGTTGATTAAATCGCTTTGCCGGGCGGGTTGCCCGGCGCGGGGGCTATTAGCCATCGGTGCTTCTCCCTTGGCTGCTAATGATCAAATGGTGCCGCAAACTTTGTCGGTCAGTTCCACCGGGAACTGCATTGCCAGCATAATGTGTTCCACCATGCCCCGTTTACGACCGGTATTGGTGTTGGTGATAACCCAATAGGGCGTTTCCGGCACCTGCTTGGGTTTAGTATGGCTGCCATTTAGCAATAATGTCTGCTCATCAGCGGCAAAATAGGTGCGGGTACGGCCGTGCAGGCTATCGGCCGCCTGGGCAAACTCGGTTGGGGACAGGGTATACAGGCTGGACAGCACCAGCATAAAGCGATCGACCGCCTTGCGCTGCTCGGCGTAGCTGTCGGAAAGCAATAGTTCACGCATCGAACGCACGCGGTCGCGGGCCGGCGAGGCCGGCGCCGCCTTGACGGGGGGTTCCGGCTGCGGCGCGCTGGGCGCGGCGCCGTTGGCCTGCGCGTTAAATTTCAGCATCCGGCGCAAAATATCCGTGGCGCTTTCGCCGATATGTTGTGTATGGCTGGCGATATAACGGTAAAGGTCTTCGTCGACTTCAATTGTTTTCATCTTTATCCGGTGCTTTCTTCTCATAAATCAATCAAAAGGATTATACAAGCTAAACCGGCCCCGCGAATAGCGCTACTGTCCGGCTTAGGCGAAAAGTCGGAATTTCCCCCGTAGGCTGTCATGGCGCCGCCAAGGTTTTTTTTGCGGCTGCGGGACGGATAACTCATGATAGGCTATCAGGCTTAGTTATCGCCATGAGGATCGGGATGAAATTACACTATCGTCTGCAACCGGCCCGGCAGCAGGGAGACGCGCTGCCGGTAATATTGCTGCACGGGCTGTTCGGCAGCCTGGACAACCTGGGCGTACTGGCCCGGCCGCTCGGGGAACATTCCCCCACCCTGCAAATTGATCTGCGCAACCACGGCCTGTCCCCCCATGATGATGATGCCGGCTACGCCGCCATGAGCCGGGATGTGATCGAACTGCTTGATACGTTGCACATCGGCGACTGTATCCTCATCGGCCACTCCATGGGCGGCAAGGTCGCCATGGCCATCGCCGCGCAGGCGTCCGATCGCGTTGCCCGGCTGGCGGTTATCGATATGGCGCCGGTGGCCTACCCTACCCGCCATCATGACAACGTATTTGCCGCGCTGCGCCGTGTTACGGCCGTGGGCGCAACGCAGCGCGCGGAGGCCGCGGCGCTGATGCGGCAGGATAACCTTGACGAGGGAACCATCCAATTTTTGCTGAAATCCTTCCACCAGGGCCGTTGGCGATTTAACGTCGACGCGCTGTGGGATAGCTATCCGGCGATTATCGGCTGGAAGGAATCAGCGCCCTGGACCGGCCCGGTGTTGTTTATCCGCGGTGAAAAATCGCCCTACCTGGACGACCGCTACCGACCGGCAATCCAGCGCCAGTTCCCCCGGGCGCGCGCCCACGTGATCGCCGGCGCCGGTCATTGGGTGCATGCGGAAAAACCCGAAGCGGTCATGCGCGCCCTGGATCGGTTCCTGGGAGAATAGGCCGGGCAGGTTTATTTACCGCGAGTTTAATATTGTCGTTTAATAGCGGGCTGGGGTAACATGGCCCGCTGTGTTTTGCGGGTTGCCACGGCGCCCGGAAATGACAACGTTACGGGTTCTTTGCCCGGCGGCGCAAGCAACGCCGCCGACCAGGGTTTACCCGCCTGCTTTCCGATGCACAATCCCTTCATGACCTATGGCAAAAGAACAAACGGACCGCACCACCCTGGATTTATTTATTGACGAGCGACGTCCGGGAAGACCGAAGACCAACCCGTTGTCCCGCGATGAGCAGTTGCGCATCAACAAGCGCAACCAGTTGCGCCGGGATAAAGTACGCGGCCTGCGCAGGGTGGAACTGAAAATCAACGCCGAGGCGGTGGATGCGTTAAATGAGCTGGCCTACCGGCAAAATCTGTCGCGCAGCGAGTTGATTGAGCTGATTTTACTGGCCGAGCTGGAACGGCAGCAGGGCACGGACGGCCACGGAACATAACCCCCCGGCCGGGCTAAACCGCTATCCGGTGCCAGGCATTGGGGGGCGGACAGCGTAAATTTGCGACAAAACCCCGGCGGACGAGTTTCTCACCGGATGAGGGTCTGCTATGATTGCCGCAGAACATGACTGATTCTATTACAGAACATATCCATAATTTTTCAGAGGTTTTCACACTCATGGCAACTGTAGGCATTTTTTTTGGCAGTGACACCGGCAATACCGAAAATATTGCCAAAATGATTCAGAAGCAACTGGGTTCGGACGTTGCCGAGGTTCATGACATTGCCAAAAGCAGTAAAGAAGACCTGGCGCGGTTCGACATCCTGCTGCTGGGGATCCCGACCTGGTATTACGGCGAAGCGCAGTGCGACTGGGATGACTTTTTTCCCACGCTGGAAGAGATTGATTTCACCGGTAAGATCGTGGCACTCTTTGGTTGCGGCGATCAGGAGGATTATGCCGAGTATTTCTGCGACGCCATGGGCACCATCCGCGATATCATCGAACCCAAAGGCGCGACCCTGATCGGCCACTGGCCTACCGCCGGTTATCATTTCGAAGCGTCGAAAGGGCTGGCCGACGACAGCCATTTCATCGGCCTGGCCATCGATGAAGACCGTCAACCCGAACTGACCAACGAACGCGTCGACGGCTGGGTTAAGCAAATCAGCGCCGAATTACAGCTCGGTTAACCCCGCGGCGGCGGTTACTGCCGCAGTCCGGGCCACGCCCGACAGGGGAAAAGGCGCCGTTGGGGCGGCGCCCCAACCTAGCTGATAACTAAATCCTTTCAAATTAATAGATACAAGTTTTTAACTTTTATCCACAACGCGGTACAATAGCACAGCGGTTCCACCCTTTTTGCCAAAATGTTGCAGAATTTACCCCATGAAACGGGCTATAGTTGTTAACAAAGCGCGGTTTTCATTTTGGACAGGCAGTCCTATAATGGGACGGCGTCACATTTTTCGGGCCGACCGATGTTATAGGCTAAGCTAGCCTACAATCAGATTATCAAAGTAACAGGACTAAACCCGCATGACTGACAATAATATTGCATTGAAGAAGGCCGGCCTGAAAGTCACCCTTCCCAGACTGAAGATTCTGGAAGTGTTGCAAGATCCGGAATGCCATCACGTCAGTGCGGAAGATCTGTACAAAAAACTGATCGATATGGGCGAAGAGATTGGCCTGGCCACGGTATATCGCGTGCTTAACCAATTCGATGACGCCGGTATCGTAACCCGCCATAATTTTGAGGGCGGCAAATCCGTTTTTGAACTGACGCAACAGTATCATCACGATCACCTGATCTGCCTCGACTGCGGCAAGGTTATCGAATTTCGCGATGAGTTTATCGAAGCGCGCCAGCGGGATATTGCCAAGAGACACAATATCAAGTTGACCAACCATAGTTTATATCTCTATGGACATTGTGAAGTCGGCAGCTGCCGTGAAGACGAAACGCTGCACGATCACGCCGACGTGCTTAACGGGGTAAAAGAGTAGCCTCGGCCTCAGGCGTTGTGCAAAGCGGCTATCAATGCCGCTTCTCCTACTGCGCGCCGCTTTCCAATAGTACTGACTCCACCGAACCGTCGGAGTCCCGTTCCGGTCAACCCGGGTGATCATCCTGTCATGCCCCCGGCCCGCGCGCCGCGCCCTTTCTGCCGCTAAAAGTCCCGCCCTCGTCACCACAGCCCAAAAAGCCTTAAACTTCACAGATTGTAAATATAAATAAAGCCGACCAGGGCAACGATTTGACCCGATTGCTCTGCCGTTCGGTAATGCCTTGTAAAAACAGCGTTTTATCTTACCTCTTTTCATCAACAAAAGAAGGCTTGTATATCAGGCAGTAAAAATGCCGATGGCTGCCTGCCTGTGCGCAAAAACAAAAGTAATCATTAATTACATGAATTATATATGAATTAATCCAGTCCGAGTTAAGAAATACGTCGGGTTTAGGTATCTCGCTTTTTTTTACTAAAAAACTTAGTTTATAAATTTTTATAAAACGTGAAGTTAGCAGCAGATTTTAAACTTCCGCCATGGTGATATAGTGACAGGCAATGTTAATCACCAGAGACGCGAACGATGAATGATTCGGAACTGCAAAACGAAATGCCGCGCGGTATAGGCATTGCCCCTTATATTCGTATCAAACAGGAAGGGATGACTGAAAACGAGAGCCGCATCGTGGAGTGGTTTTTATCCCCCGGCAATCTCAGCGACGTATCGGGCATCAAAGATGTGGCCCTGAGCCTCGGCCTGTCGGAAGCCATGATCGTCAAGGTGTCGAAAATATTGGGGTTCAGCGGCTTCCGGCAGTTGCGCAGCGCTATCGTCGAGTACTTCGACCATGCCGATCATGATATTACCGCCGAACTGTCGCCAAACGACAGTCCGGAAGATGTGGTCAATAAGGTGTTTAACCTGACCGTGCGCACCATTGTCGAAGGCCAGGCGATTGTCGACGCCAACGTTATCCAGCAGGCGGCCCGCTGTTTTTTTACCGCCAACCAGCGTGAGCTGTATGGCGTCGGCGGTTCCAACTCCATCTGCGCCGACGTGCAGCATAAATTCCTGAAAATCGGCCTGCGCTGCAATGCTTACCTGGACGCCCACTTGATGATGATGTCGGCGTCCCTGCTGCAACCGGGCGATGTGGCGCTGGTGGTCTCCCACTCAGGCCGCACCAGCGATCTTAAACAGGTGGTGTCCATCGCCAAGAATAATGGGGCAAAAATCATTTGCATCACCCATAGCAGTAATTCCCCCATCGCGCAGCTGGCTGATTTTAATATTTGTTCACCGGCGCCGGAAACGCCGTTATTAGGCAGAAACGCCTCGGCCCGTATTCTGCAACTTACCCTGCTGGATGCGTTTTTTGTTTCGGTAGCGCGGCAGGATATCGAGCTGGCGAATAAAAACCTGGAAAAAACAAGTTCCATTACCAAGTACCTTAAGCGTGATTATAAATAATTCTCTTTTGGAGATAGAACAATGAATAAATTTATTAAACTGATCGGAGGCGCCGCCTGTGGACTGATGCTATCCACCGTCGCCCATGCGGCGGCCGATTACGCCGTTGTCCTGAAAACATTATCCAACCCTTTCTGGGTTGAGATGAAACAGGGCATCGAGAAAAAAGCGCGGGATCTCGGCGTCACCGTGGATATTTTCGCCTCGCCTTCGGAAGGCGACTTCCAATCACAATTACAATTATTCGAGGATTTAACCAATAAGAATTATAAAGGTATTGCCTTTGCCCCGTTATCGGCGGTCAATCTGGTCATCCCGGTCGCCAAGGCGTACCAGAAAGGCATCCACCTGGTTAACCTGGACGAAAAAATCGATTTAGCCAACCTGGCCAAGGCCAAAGGCAATGTTGAAGCCTTTATTACCACCGATAATGTGGCGGTCGGCGCGAAGGGCGCTAAATTTATTATCGATACATTAGGCGCCGAAGGCGGCGAAGTCGCCATTATCGAAGGCAAGGCCGGTAACGCCTCAGGCGAAGCGCGGCGCAACGGCGCCACCGCGCAATTCAAGGCTGGCAGCCATATCAAACTGGTCGCCAGCCAGCCGGCGGACTGGGATCGCATCAAGGCCCTGGACGTGGCGACCAACGTCATGCAGCGCAACCCCCGGGTGAAGGCCTTCTATTGCGCCAATGACACCATGGCGATGGGCGTGGCGCAGGCGGTGGCCAACGCGGGAAAGACCGGCAAGATCCTGGTAGTCGGCACCGACGGCGTGCCCGAGGCCCGAAAAATGGTCGCCCAGGGCATGATGACCGCCACCGTGGCCCAGAATCCGGCTGAAATTGGCGCTAACGGTTTAGCCATCCTGGTGGATACGGTGAAATCCGGCAAGCTGATTGCGCTTGATGCCCAGCCGAAAATAGAAACCGTCGATTCTATTCTGGTAACCAAATAACCCGAGGTCGCAGGGCCGAATATTCTTGCCGTCTGGTATTTAATCCGGAGAGTGATATGAGTACTCCCTATATCAAGATGGAGGGGATCGCCAAAAGCTTTGGTCCCGTCCAGGCGTTGAAATCGGTTGATCTGGAAATATACCCATATGAGATACATGCGTTATTGGGTGAAAATGGCGCCGGCAAATCAACCTTGATGAAAATACTTTCCGGTATTTATGACCCGACGGCGGGGAAAATTAATATCGATAATATTGATTATTCCAAGCTCGACCATAAAATTGCGGCGAAGTTGGGCATTGGTATTATTTATCAGGAATTAAGTGTCATTGATGAATTAACCGTGCTGGAAAATTTATTCATCGGCCGGCTGCCGGTAAAAAAAGTCTTCGGTATTAGCACGGTAGATTGGCACGACATGCGCACCAGGGCGGCAATTATGCTATTGCGCGTGGGTCTTAAAATACGGCTTGATGAAAAGGTCGGTAACCTTTCCATCAGCCAGAAGCAAATGCTGGAAATCGCTAAAACGCTGATGCTGGACGCCAGGGTTATTATCATGGACGAGCCGACCTCTTCCCTGACCTATAACGAAGTGGATTATCTGTTCCTGATCATGAACCAGCTGCGCCGGGACGGCACGGCGATTGTCTATATTTCGCATAAGCTCAACGAGATCCGGCGTATCTGTAACCGCTACACGGTGATGAAGGACGGCAGCAGCGTCGCCTCCGGACGGATTGAGCAGGTGACCAACGATGGTATCGTGCGTTTGATGGTCGGGCGCGAAGTGCAAAACCGCTTTCGGTCGCTGAAGGAGAAGGTTGGCGTTGAGGGCGGGCACGCCGAAATCATGTTTGAGGTGAGCAATATCACCAGCAAAGACCAGCGCCGCGTCAAGAACGTCTCCTTTCAGGTGAAAAAGGGAGAAATCATGGGTTTTGCCGGTCTGGTGGGATCGGGACGCACCGAATTCATGAACTGTATCTTCGGCGTCGAACCGAAAAGCAGCGGCAAGGTTATGCTGCGTAACGTAGACATCACCCCGACATCGCCGCTGGACGCGTTAAAAAAAGGCATGGGCTATATCACCGAGAGCCGGCGTGAAAACGGTTTTTTTGATAATTTTTCCATTGCGCAAAACATTGCCATCAGTAAAAGCCTGAAGGATGGCGGCTATAAAGGCGTGGTGGGATTATTCGATCCGGCCGCGGAAAGAAAGCTGGCGGAGGAGCAGCGCCAGCTGCTGTCATTAAAATGCAGTTCGGTGGACCAGAATATCACTGAATTATCCGGTGGCAACCAGCAAAAGGTATTGATATCGAAGTGGCTATGCTGCGAGCCGGAGGTCATTATTTTTGACGAGCCCACCCGCGGTATCGATGTGGGTGCCAAGGCGGAAATTTATAAGGTGATGCGTAATTTAGCCGCCACCGGAAAAACCATTTTAATGGTTTCATCCGAACTCCCCGAGATTATATCCGTATGCGATCGGATCGCTATATTCCGTGAAGGGACATTAGCCAACATTCTCGATAACAATGAGCATATCGGCGAAGAAGATATCATGACATGGGCTCTGCCACAAAGCTGAGGTAAATAATAATGGAGAAGTCCAAATTTAACTTCCAGAGATTCTGGGATCAGTACGGCACGTTTTTTATTCTGGCAATCATCGTTGCTATTTTCGGCTCGATTTCCAGCGAATATTTTTTGAAGGCCAATAACATCACCCAGATTTTAGTGCAAAGCTCGGTGACGGTATTGATCGGCATGGGCGAGTTTTTTGCTATCCTGGTCGCGGGCATCGATCTGTCGGTGGGCGCAATCCTGGCCCTGTCGGGCATGCTCACCGCCAAGCTGATGCTGGCGGGCCTTGACCCGGTCTCGGCCGCGCTGATTGGCGGCGTGGCGGTCGGCGGACTGCTGGGCGCCATCAACGGCTGCCTGGTTAACTGGACCGGCCTGCATCCCTTTATTATCACGCTCGGCACCAATGCCATTTTCCGCGGCGTTACCCTGGTGATTTCCGATGCCAACTCGGTATACGGCTTCTCGTTCGGTTTTGTTAATTTCTTTGCCGGCAGCATATTGGGTATTCCGGTACCGGTGATTTTTGCGCTGATCATTGCGGTCATTCTCTGGTTTATTACCTCGCACACCCGGCTTGGCAGGAATATCTATGCCTTGGGCGGAAATAAAAACTCCGCCTTCTTCTCCGGCATCGATGTGAAATTCCATATGCTTATTGTTTTTATTATCTCCGGTATCTGCGCCGGCCTGGCCGGCGTGGTATCCACCGCACGTTTAGGCGCGGCGGAGCCTCTGGCGGGCATTGGCTTTGAAACTTATGCCATTGCCAGCGCCATTATCGGCGGCACCAGCTTTTTTGGCGGCAAGGGACGGATATTCTCGGTGGTAATTGGCGGTTTGATTATTGGCACTATTAATAATGGACTTAACATCCTTCAGGTGCAGACATATTATCAATTAGTAGTCATGGGGGGATTGATTATCGCCGCCGTGGCTTTAGATCGGCTGATTAGTAAATAGGTGACCGATATGAAAATATCTCCTTCTTTGATGTGCATGGATTTATTGAAGTTTAAAGAGCAAATAGAATTTATCGATCATCACGCGGATTATATCCATATCGATATTATGGACGGGCATTTTGTGCCCAACCTGACGCTGTCGCCGTTTTTTGTCGCGCAGGTGAAACGGCTCGCCAGCAAACCCCTGGACTGCCATCTGATGGTCACCCGACCGGAAGATTACATCGATACCCTGGCGAAAGCGGGGGCCGGCATGATTACCCTCCATCCGGAAACGCTTTCCGGCCAGGCCTTCCGGCTGATTGAAAAAATCAGGTCGCTGGGCGTGGGGGTGGGTTTAATCCTCAATCCCGAGTCGTCGGTCGAGATGATGAAATATTATATTCACCTGGCGGATAAAATTACCGTGATGACGGTCGATCCCGGTTTTGCCGGGCAACCCTTCATCACCGAGATGCTGGATAAAATCGGCCAGCTCAAGGCCTATCGCGAGGGCCACGGTTTACATTATGAAATCGAAATCGACGGTTCTTGTAACCGGCGCACCTACCGATCGCTTATCAAGGCGGGCGCCGATGTGTTTATCGTCGGCTCCTCCGGTCTGTTTAATAACGCGCCGGATATCCACCAGGCCTGGAAGATGATGACCGATCAGATCCAGGACGCCCTGAAAGAGGCCGGTTAATATGAGCAGCAGGCAGAGAGCGATCGTGGGCGTGGATATGGGCGCCACCCATATCCGGATTTGTTTATTATCGCCCGGCGGCGAGGTATTGGTCACGGCGAAAGAGCGAACCCTGCCGGTGGTGGAAAACGGCCTGGCGGCCGGCCTGTCGCGTTTTATCGGGCGGTTTTTGCAACAATACGGCGCCAAGGCCGTCGCCGTCATGATTGGTTTTCCCGCGTCCATCGCGCGGGACCGTAAGAACATTATGTCCACGCCCAACCTGCCCTGCGCCGCCGCCGACTTTGTCGACCTGGCGGCATTGCTGGAGCAACGCCTGAAATGCCCGGTGGCCTTCGAGCGCGACGTCAACCTGCAGCTGTTTTATGACGTGGCCGAACGAAACCTGGGCGATAAGCTGGTATTGGGATGTTATCTGGGCACCGGCTTTGGCTTTTCGGTCTGGCTTAACGGCGCGCCTTATGTGGGGGCGCATGGCGTGGCGGGCGAACTGGGACACATCCCGCTAGGCGATGACGGCATTCGCTGCGGCTGCGGCAATCCGGGCTGCCTGGAAACCGTCTGTTCCGGCGTGGCGCTGGCGCGTTGGTATCACAGCGCGCCGCGGGATTACGCGCTATCCGACGTATTTAGCCTAGCCGGCCAAGACGACTACCTGGCCGACTTTATCGATCGGGCGGCCAGGGCGATGGCCACCGGCATCAATCTGTTCGACCCCGATGTTATCCTGCTGGGCGGCGGCGTGATGGATATGGTGGATTTTCCCTTGGACCGGCTGATAGCGCGGGCCGGCGACTTTATTCGCAAGCCCTTGCCGTTTGATGAGATAAAATTTGCCAGGGCGTCTTCGTCGGCGTTTAACGGCGCAATCGGCGCCGCCAGGATGGGGCGCCGGCTAGCGGTGCCGGCGGCGCGCTAAAACGCGCGCGCCGCCCGGTGCGGGCATGCGGATGCGGCGGGGCCGACGCGCGGTCAGACGGCGGTCTTGGTCCAGGTATCGCGCAGGCCGACGGTGCGGTTAAACACCGGTTTCTCTGTGCTGAAATAGCGGCTGTCGGCGCAGAAATACCCTTCGCGTTCAAATTGATAAGGTTGCTCCGGCACGGCGTCCAGCGCGCTGGCTTCCACAAAGCCCTGTTTGATGACCAGCGAATCCGGGTTAATCGTGGAGAGAAAATCCTCCGCCGCGCCCGGGTTGGCTACGCTGAACAGGCGATCGTACAACCGGAACTCGGCGGGTACGCCGTGGGTTGCCGAAACCCAATGGATAACGCCCTTCACCTTGCGTCCATCCGCCGGATCCTTGCTCAGGGTCTCGGCATCATAGGTGCAATAAATGGTGGTGATCTCGCCCTGCCCGTCCTTTTCGACACGCTCGGCTTTGATCACATAGGCGTTGCGCAGGCGCACTTCCTTGCCCAGCACCAGGCGCTTGTACTGCTTGTTGGCCTCTTCGCGAAAATCCGCCCGGTCTATATAGATTTCGCGGCTGAAGGCCACCTGGCGCTCGCCCATTTCAGGTTTATTGGGATGAGTGGGCATGGTCACGGTTTCCTGGTGCCCGACCGGTAAATTTTCAATCACCAGTTTTACCGGGTCGATAACCGCCATGGCGCGCGGCGCGCTTTCATTGAGGTCTTCACGAATGCAGGCTTCCAGCGCGGCGATTTCCACATTGTTTTCCTGCTTGGTGACGCCGATGCGGCGGCAGAATTCGCGAATGGACGCGGCGGTATAACCACGGCGGCGCAGGCCGGAGACGGTGGGCATGCGCGGGTCGTCCCAGCCCTCGACGATATGGTCCGCCACCAGTTGGGTCAGCTTGCGCTTGGACATAATGGCGTATTCAAGATTCAGGCGCGAAAATTCATACTGCCGTGGATGGCAGTCGATGCTGATATTCTCCAGCACCCAATCATACAAACGGCGGTTATCCTGGAACTCCAGGGTACACAACGAATGGGTAATGCCTTCCAGGGCGTCGGAGATGCAGTGGGTGAAGTCATACATCGGATAGATGCACCACTTCGAGCCGGTCTGGTGGTGTTCGGCAAACTTAATCCGGTACAGTACCGGATCGCGCATCACCATAAACGGCGAGGCCATATCTATTTTGGCCCGCAGGCAGGCGCTGCCCTCGGGAAAACCGCCGCTGCGCATGATGGTGAACAGCGCCAGGTTGTCTTCCACCGAGCGATCGCGAAACGGACTGTTCTTGCCGGGCGTGGTGAGGTTGCCGCGATATTCGCGGATGGCGTCCGATGAGAGTTCGTCCACATAGGCCAACCCTTTATTGATCAGTTCCACGGCATATGCGTGCAGTTGATCGAAATAGTCGGAGGAATAGTGGATATTGCCGCTCCATTTAAAGCCGAGCCACTGCACATCCTGTTTGATCGAATCGACGAATTCGATATCTTCTTTCGTCGGGTTGGTGTCGTCAAAGCGCAGGTTGCACTGGCCCTGGTAATCCTGGGCAATGCCGAAATTCAGGCAAATGGATTTTGCATGCCCGATGTGAAGATAACCGTTAGGCTCCGGCGGAAAACGGGTATGCACGGAAGAGTGCTTACCGGTTGCCAAATCTTCGTCAATTATTTGACGAATAAAATTAGTTGGGCGGGCTTCTGCCTCACTCATATTGCTTTTCCTCTACGCGAACGCACGACATTCATTATGCTTATGTTCCAACAAGCCACGTCCCGACACAACCGTTAGTTGCAGAAATTCTTATGGCGCGGGGCCGCCATACGGTCGGCATGACGGGCCGGCGGGGCTAACCTATGCCGCCATATTACCATAGGCGCCATGGCGCCGGAGAATAACCGGGGGCTGGACGGGCAACGAGGGCGATGGCGGGTAAAAAAAAAGTCCGGCGCGGAGGACGCGCCGGAACCGGGGTGATAAGCGCGGGTGATTATTTCGCGCCGTTTATTTCGACGTGATGTCGAGCAACGGCGTAACCCCTGCCACCACCGTGCCGCTGGCGATAGCGGAAATAGCGCCGAACCGATCCATATTGCTGACCACCACCGGGCTTATCATCGAGCGGGCGTGGGCGTTGAGATAGTCCAGATCCAGCTCCAGTATCGGCTGTCCCTGGGTCACCTTGCCGCCCTCTTCCACCAGGCACGTAAAGCCCTGTCCCTGCAACCCTACGGTATCGATGCCGATATGCACGATAACTTCGGCGCCGGTGTCGGTTTCCAGGCAAAAGGCGTGGTGGGTGCCAAATACCTTGATCAGGGTGCCGTTAGCCGGCGACAGCACCAGTCTATCGGTCGGCCGGATGGCGACGCCGTCACCGACCGCTTTGCTGGCAAAGGCCTCGTCCGGCACCTGATCCAACGGCACTATTTCACCGGTAATCGGCGACGTCAGGCTGACCACCACCGGACGCGCCGCCGGCGCGTCGACGACCGTTGCGGCGGGCTGCGGCGCGGCTGGGGCCTGGGAGACGGATCTGGCGGCCTCGACCGGCCCCTCGGCCAGTACCGAACGCATGGCGCCGGCAATGATTTCGGCACGGGTGCCGACGATGACCTGCACGCTTTCCTTATTAAGCCGGATAACGCCCTGGGCGCCGAGGTTTTTCGCCAGGGATTCGTTGACCAGCGACGAGTCCTTCACATTCAGCCGCAGGCGGGTAATGCACGCGTCAATGCCGGTCAGGTTTTCCGAACCGCCAATCGCGCTGATATAACGCCGGGCCAGCGCCTGGGTTTCGCCGGCGCGGGTGGTGGCGACCGGCGGTTCGATATCGACATTGTAACCGTCGCCTTCATCACCGGCCACCGCCAGCTCGCGCCCCGGGGTCAGCAGGTTGAAGCGTTTGATGGTAAAACGGAATACCAGGTAATAAATGACAAAGAACACCAGTCCCTGCGGGATCAGCATATACCAGTGGACCGCCAGCGGGTTGCGCGAGGAGAGCACCATATCCACCAGGCCGGCGCTGAAGCCGAAGCCGGCCATCCAATGCATTTGCGCGGCGATAAATACCGATAGCCCGGTTAATAACGCATGAAGGAAATACAGCACCGGCGCCACAAACATAAAGGAGAATTCCAGCGGCTCGGTGATGCCGGTAAAGAAGGCGGCAAACGCGCCGGCGATCATAATCCCGGCAACCTTGCTTCTGTTTTCCGGGCGGGCGCATTGATAAATGGCCAGCGCGGCGCCGGGCAGGCCGAACATCATGATCGGGAAGAACCCGGCCTGGTAGCGACCGGTGATGCCGACGATGGCGGTGCCGGCGTCGATGGACTGCTGGCCGCCGAAGAATTTTGGAATGTCGTTGATGCCGGCCACGTCGAACCAGAATACCGAGTTCAGGGCATGGTGCAGCCCGACCGGGATCAGCAGGCGGTTAAAGAAGGCGTAGATACCGGCGCCCACCGAACCGAGCCGCTGGATATGCTCGCCGAACGACACCAGCGCGTTAAACACCAACGGCCAGATGTACATCAGGACAAAAGCCACCAGGATCATCACGAAGGACACCAGGATCGGCACCAGCCGTCGTCCGCTGAAGAACGATAATGCTTTGGTCAGCTCCACGTGGCTGAAGCGGTTGTACAGCTCGGCGGAGACGATCCCCACCAGGATGCCGATAAACTGATTGTTGCTGATTTTACCAAAGGCCGCCGGCACGTCGGCCAGGGGGATATGCTGGATCATCGACACGGAAGCCGGAGCGCACAGCGTGGTGACCACCAAAAAGCCCACCAGGCCGGACAATGCCGCCGAGCCATCCTTGTCCTTGGACATGCCGTAGGCCACGCCGACGGCAAACAATAGGGACATATTTTCAATAATGGCCGATCCGGCCTTGATGAAGAAGGCCGCCCAGGCGCTGCCGCCGCCCCAGCCCACCGGATCTATCCAGTAACCGACGCCCATCATGATGGCGGCGGCGGGCAATGTCGCCACCGGCACCATCAATGCGCGGCCTATTTTTTGCAGATAACTGAGTATATTCACCTTGATTCCCCTTTTGACCTTATCGATCAACCCACAATGTGGGCTGCCCAACCCTATGCCTGCTGAAAACCGCGCCTGAAGAACCTGTCATACGCAGTGTAGAAAGTTTAATTTTCGACGCAAATTAATTACCGATAATATGTGATTGAAATCACCTTGAACCGGTAAGATTTGTGACTTATTCTACTAAATATGTCAAACTTATTTTGCACAACGAAAAATCAAAGTATACTTTCCCTATCTGGTCAGAGAGCTATATCCCTGCCGTTTTGTGCCGTCTGCGCTACCGCTATACTGCTAGAATGCTGCGGACAGCTGTTTTAACCCATCCAAGAGGCCGATAATGAGACTTATTCCGTTAGAAACCGCCGCCGACGTCGGCAAATGGGCCGCCCGTCATATCGTCGAGCGCATCAATGCCTTTAAGCCGACCGCCGATCGTCCTTTCATCCTCGGACTGCCCACCGGCAGCACGCCGATGGAGGCTTATAAATATCTTATCGAGATGCATAAAGCGGGCCAGATCAGTTTTGAGCATGTGGTCACGTTTAACATGGATGAATATGTCGGCCTGCCCGCCGCGCATCCGGAAAGCTACTTCACGTTTATGCATCGCAATTTCTTCGATCATGTTAATATCCCCAAGGAAAACATCAACCTGCTCAATGGCAACGCGCCTGACATCGACGCAGAATGCCGCCGCTATGAAGAAAAGATCGGGTCCTACGGCAAAATCCATCTGTTTATGGGCGGCGTAGGCAACGATGGGCATATCGCTTTCAACGAACCGGCCTCGTCCCTGGCCTCGCGTACCCGCGTCAAAACCCTGACGCAGGAAACCCGCCGGGCGAATTCCCGTTTCTTTGACAACGACGTCGAGCAGGTACCGCGCTTTGCCCTTACCGTCGGCGTCGGCACCCTGCTGGACGCGGAAGAAGTGATGATTTTGGTTATCGGCCACAATAAGGCCCTGGCATTGCAGGCGGCGGTGGAGGGCAACGTGAATCACATGTGGACAATAAGTTGCCTGCAGCTTCATGCTAAAGCGGTCATGGTCTGTGATGAGCCGTCCACGATGGAACTGAAGGTCAAAACGGTAAACTATTTCCGTGAACTGGAAGCCACGAGCACCCAGAGCCTTAAAAACAGCTGATTGATAATCGGGAGCGAACGATGTACGCATTGACCAATGGCCGGATTTTTACCGGCTATCAAGTACTTGAGCATCATGCGGTAGTTATCGACGGCGGCGCGATCGACGCGGTTTGTCCCTCCGACGCGCTGCCCGCGAATATTGAACGGCGCGATCTGGACGGCGCCATGCTGGCTCCGGGGTTTATCGACATGCAGCTTAACGGCTGCGGCGGCGTGCAGTTCAATGATTCGCTCGACGCCCTGTCGGTGGAAACCCTGGAAACCATGCAGCGCGCCAACGTAAAATCGGGCTGCACCAGCTTTTTACCGACCCTGATTACCAGCACCGATGCGTTTATGCGGCGCGCCGTCGACGTAATGCGGGCGTTCCTGGCGCAGCATAAGCATCAGGCGTTGGGCCTGCACCTGGAAGGGCCTTACCTGAATCCGATTAAAAAAGGCACCCACGATCCGGCGCTGATGCGCTTGCCTTCGCCTGAAATGATCGCTTTCCTGTGCGCCAACGCCGATGTCATCGCCCAGATCACGCTGGCGCCGGAACAGGTTGACGCCGGGGTTATCCGTCAGTTGGGCCAGGCGGGCATCCTGGTCTCGGCCGGCCATTCCAACGCCACCTACGATCAGGCGAAAGCGGGTTTTGCCGCCGGCATTGGTTTCGCCACCCATTTGTTCAACGCCATGCCGCCGATCACCGGACGCGAGCCCGGTCTTATCGGCGCCATTTACGACACGCCGTCGCTTTATTGCGGCATTATCGCCGACGGGCTGCACGTCAGTTACGCCAATATCCGCAACACCAAGCGCATCAAGGGCGATAAGCTGGTGCTGGTTACCGACGCCACCGCCCCCGCCGGCGCGGATAACCGGATTGAACGGTTCATTTTTGCCGGTAAAACAATATACTACCGTGACGGCCTGTGCCTGGATGAAAACGGCACCCTGAGCGGTTCGGCGCTGACGATGATCGAAGCGGTGCGCAACAGCGTCGAATTTGCCGGTATCCCGCTGGATGAAGCGTTGCGTATGGCGACCCTCTATCCGGCGCAGGCGTTGGGCGTGGCAGCGCGGCTGGGCACCCTGCAGGCCGGCAAGGTGGCTAACCTGGCGGCGTTCACCCGCGATTACCGGATAACCAGGACTATCGTTAATGGCGACGAAGTCCTCTGATGAGCGAGTAACAGACTGATGAACCCAGGCGGACAAGCACCGATAGGAAACGTTGACCTTGTCAAGCAGCTCAACAGCGCTGCGGTGTACCGCCTGATCGATAAGACCGGGCCGATATCGCGCATCCAGATTGCCGAACAGAGCCAGCTGGCGCCCGCCAGCATCACCAAAATCACCCGCCAGCTGCTGGAGCGCGGCCTGATCCGTGAAGTGGATCAGCAGGCCTCCACCGGCGGACGGCGGGCTATTTCCATTGTTGCTGAAACCCGCGCCTTCCAGGCGATCGGCGTACGTCTCGGCCGGCACGACACCACCATTACCCTCTACGACCTGAACGGCAAATCACTCTATGAAGAGTTCACTCCCCTGCCGGAAACCACCCAGCAGGCGCTGGAAGCGGCGCTGTTTATCGCCATCGCCCGTTTCCTGGAGCAGATCCAGCGCAAATGCCGGGAGCTTATCGCCATTTCGGTTATTTTGCCGGGACTGGTCGATCCCTATTCCGGAGTGGTGCGCTATATGCCGCATATCAGCGTGAGCGCCTGGCCGCTGGTGGAAAATTTACAGCAACGCTTTCATCTTACCGCGTTTGTCGGCCATGACATTCGCAGCCTGGCGTTGGCCGAGCACTATTTTGGTGCGACCCAGGAGTGCGCGGATTCCATTTTGGTTCGTTTGCACCGCGGCACCGGGGCCGGGATCCTGGTCAACGGCCAGATATTCCTCGGCAGCAACGGCAACGTGGGTGAAATCGGCCATATCCAGGTCGACCCTTTGGGCGAGCGCTGCCATTGCGGTAATTTTGGCTGCCTTGAGACCATTGCCGCCAACGGCGCCATTGAAAAGCGGGTGCGCCACCTGCTCGGCCAGGGTTATCCCAGCAGGCTGACGTTAGATAATTGCCAGATCGGCGCCATCTGCAAAGCCGCCAACCGCGGCGATACGCTGGCGTGCGAAGTCATCGAACAGGTGGGCCATCATCTCGGCAAAGCGGTGGCGATTGCCATCAACCTGTTCAACCCGCAAAAAGTGGTGCTGGCCGGCGAAATCACCGAGGCGCATAAGGTGCTGCTGCCGGCGGTACAGCGCTGTATCGACAATCAGGTGCTGATTGGCTTTCGCCAAAACCTGCCGGTGGTCATTTCCGCCTTGGATCACGGTTCGGCCATCGGCGCCTTTGCGCTGGTCAAGCGCGCGATGCTGAACGGGGTTTTGCTGCAACGCCTGCTGGAAGCCAATTGATTATCGGCCAATCCCAGTTTTACGCCATTCACGATCGGTCAAAATCATCGGCCGTTTTTTCCTTTTTATTGCTGATTCAGCATAATTAACGGCATTAAAATGCATTATTGCCAGCAGCATGGCTTTTTTCATTGATTGATCTTGAAAAATGGTGCCATTTTAGTGCTAAATCGATGTCAACAGCTAAGCATTAGCCCAAAGACCGGCGTAAGGAAGAAAAGCATGTGTTCAATTTTTGGAGTATTGGATCTGAAATCGGATCCGACCGAACTGCGTAAAACCGCGCTGGAAATGTCGCGCCTGATGCGTCATCGCGGTCCCGACTGGTCCGGGGTGTTTGCCAGCGACCAGGCCATCCTGGCCCATGAACGGCTGTCCATCGTCGACGTCAATACCGGCGCTCAGCCTTTATATAACGCCGCCCATACCCATGTGCTGGCGGTAAACGGCGAAATCTATAACCACCAGGCGCTGCGCCAGGAACTGGGCGATCGCTATGCGTTCCAGACCGGTTCCGATTGCGAAGTAATCCTGGCCCTGTACCAGGAAAAGGGACCGGCTTTCCTCGACGACCTGCGCGGCATGTTCGCCTTTATCCTCTATGATACCGAGAAAGACGCCTACCTGATTGGCCGCGATCATATGGGCATTATCCCGTTGTATATGGGTTACGATGAAAACGGCACGATGTACGTCGCCTCGGAAATGAAGGCGCTGGTACCGGTTTGCCGCAGCATCAAGGAATTTCCTCCCGGCAGCTATCTGTGGAGCCGGGACGGTGAAATCCGTGAATACTACACCCGCGACTGGTTCTCTTATGACAATGTCAAAGACAACACCACCGACAAGGCGGCGCTGCGCGACGCGCTGGAAGAGTCGGTCAAAAGCCACCTGATGTCGGACGTGCCTTACGGCGTGCTGCTGTCCGGCGGCCTGGATTCGTCGGTTATCTCCGCCATTACCAAAAAATACGCCGCCCGTCGGGTTGAAGACGGCGCGCGCAGCGAAGCCTGGTGGCCACAGCTGCATTCTTTTGCCGTCGGCCTGGAAGGATCACCGGACCTGCGCGCCGCCAAGGAAGTGGCTACTCACCTTGGCACCGTGCATCATGAGGTGCATTTCACCGTGCAGGAAGGCCTGGACGCCATCCGCGATGTGATTTACCACATCGAGACCTATGACGTTACCACCATTCGCGCCTCGACGCCGATGTACCTGATGTCGCGTAAAATCAAGGCGATGGGCATCAAGATGGTGCTGTCCGGCGAAGGCGCCGACGAAGTGTTCGGCGGGTATCTTTATTTCCACAAGGCGCCGAACGCCAAAGAGTTTCACGAAGAGCTGGTGCGTAAGCTGCAGGCGCTGCATATGTATGACTGCGCCCGCGCCAATAAGGCGATGTCCGCCTGGGGAGTGGAAGCCCGCGTGCCGTTCCTGGATAAAAACTTCCTTGACGTGGCAATGCGCATCAATCCGCAGGATAAGATGTGCGGCAACGGTAAAATTGAAAAGCACGTGCTGCGCGAATGCTTTGCGTCCTATCTGCCGGAAAGCATTGCCTGGCGGCAGAAAGAGCAGTTCTCCGACGGCGTGGGCTACAGTTGGATCGATACGCTGAAAGAAGTTGCCGGCAAGCAGATTACCGATCGGCAGCTGGCCAACGCGCATTTCCGTTTCCCGTACAATACGCCGAGCTCGAAAGAGGCGTATTTCTACCGTGAAATATTCGAAGAGCTGTTCCCGCTGCCAAGCGCGGCGGAATGCGTGCCTGGCGGTCCGTCGGTGGCCTGTTCATCGGCTAAAGCCATCGAATGGGACGAGTCCTTCAAAAATATGGACGATCCATCGGGACGCGCCGTGGGCGTGCACCAGTCCGCTTACTAAGCGCGGGCGTTGGCTGTAGTTTGAACCGGGCCTTAACGGCCCGGTTTTTGTTTGTCTGAATGGGCAAAATCGGGCCTTATGCGGTTTTTATCATCAGGTTGCTCATAAGCCAGACAAACAGCATGCGCAAAGCCGGATTCCCGAAAAAAGGTGTTGACTGAATTTCTGCAACTACGCATAATGCGCCCCGCAACGCCGAATGAAGGTCACGCGGAAAGATGGCTACGTAGCTCAGCTGGTTAGAGCACAGCACTCATAATGCTGGGGTCACAGGTTCGAATCCCGTCGTAGCCACCATACTTTGCGGGAGTGGCGAAATTGGTAGACGCACCAGATTTAGGTTCTGGCGCCGCAAGGTGTGCGAGTTCAAGTCTCGCCTCCCGCACCATCACTCGGTTACGCAGCGGATGGGGTATAGCCAAGCGGTAAGGCAGCGGGTTTTGATCCCGCCACTCCCAGGTTCGAATCCTGGTACCCCAGCCATTAACTTCGCCGTTGGCAACGTGCGGGCGAAGTTTAAAAAAGAAGTATGATTGAGTTTACAGTTGCAAAACGTTTGGATAATTGGGATATAGCCAAGCGGTAAGGCAGCGGGTTTTGATCCCGCCACCCCCAGGTTCGAATCCTGGTATCCCAGCCAAAAAAAGTTGAAAAACTTTTTAAAAAGTATTGTAAGTCCCGAATTTTTAAGTATAATTCGGCTACGTAGCTCAGCTGGTTAGAGCACAGCACTCATAATGCTGGGGTCACAGGTTCGATTCCCGTCGTAGCCACCACATTTTTGGGGTATCGCCAAGCGGTAAGGCAGCGGATTCTGATTCCGCCACCCCAGGTTCGAATCCTGGTACCCCAGCCATACAAAGACTGCGCAAGCAGCGGTAAGCGGGGCGATTGTCGAAAGACATCGCCCCGTTTTCTTATGCGCGATATCATCATGCCATCCGCCCATTGGGGATAATACCCGTTCACTCCCAGGCAATCCGCCGTTATTCATTTTTTCCCGGTTCCCGGGCAATCCGCGTCATTTTTGGGTCATTGACGGTTGTTCGCTATTATCCTGGCTGTACGGCTTACCCTGAAGGTATGATAGCGCATCGCTAAAAAATCAGGATTATCCTAATTTTTTTGCAACTAAACGCCGTGCAAGCAATCCCAGATCATGGTATCGGTTATATTGTTGAGGACACAATCCTCGTCGGTTTGACGTGGAAAGCGGCATGCTGCCGTCAACAAAGAGATCGTTATCCGTACTAGCCGTTTAAATAGGCAGGTTTCAGGGAGCTGTTCTGGCCTTTGATTGTGCGTCACATGAGGTAATTTGGGCACGATTAATTGATAATTTGACCATTATTCATTGGGAATCAATGATGATTAACGTTAAAACAGCAAGTATCGAAGAGTTAAAAATAGAATACAAGCGTCTGGCCAAGCTGGTCGGCGATATGCCCTTCGGCACTAAAAAAGAGTTTTACTACTTGCCTGCGATCCTGGCCGACGGTGAAACCCCGCTGGCGGTGGTCTCCGGCCTGATGGGCGGCAATACCTGGCTGATTACCCTGACCAACTACCGGATTATTTTCCTGGATAAAGGCATGGTCTATGGCCTCAAGCAGGTTACCCTGGACCTGGCGAGCGTGATCTCCGTGGGCGGGCGCACCAAGATGATGATCGGCAGCATTACCCTGAGCACCGCCAGCCAAAACTACACTATCGAGAACGTGATGAAAGGCGCGGTCACCCCTTTTACCAATATGGTGAACATCGCCCGGGAAAATCACAGTAAACAGCTGGCCATGCAGCAGGAATCGAGCGCCCGTCCGCAGTATGACGTGATTACCCAATTGGAAAAACTGGCGGCGCTGAAAGAACGCGGTATATTGAGCGATCAGGAATTCAGCGCGCAAAAAGAAAAGATCCTGGCGATGTAGCGCCCGCAGGCGCCGGCCGGGCCGGCGCGCAACATGAGCAATATCTCGCTCAAGATAAGCCTAAAAGCCAAAAAAAGAGCAATATCTTGCTCTTTTTACATTTCAGCGATAATCCCTATTCAAACATCACAGTCCCAGGGCATACTTCAGCGCCCGCGCTTTCAGTGGTCCGGCGCGCTGGGCCAGGATCAGGCCGAGGTTACGCGCCAGCCGGACCGGCGGCAGGTTATTGCTGAAGGCGGTATAAAACACATCCATGCCGCTTTGCATCAGCAGGTTATCGCCGTAGCGGCGATGCTGGTAGCGCTTCAGGATGCGCAGCTCGTCCCAGGGCTCATCATGGTCGCGCGCGCCGATGACCACCGAGGCCAGCGCCTCGGCGTCGCGAAAGCCCAGGTTGACGCCCTGTCCCGCCAGCGGATTTATGGTATGCGCCGCATCGCCGATCAATGCCAGCCCGGGCCGCACATACTCCCTGGCATGGCTGCGCACCAGGGGAAAGGCGCCCGACCCGTGCACCTTCACGGCGCCCAGGCGGGAGGGAAAAGCCGCCAGTACCTCGCGCTCCAGGGCGGCCGGCGGCAGCGCCTGCAGCTGGCGGATGCGCGCCGCGCCGTCATACCACACCAGCGTTGCCCAGTTATCGTAAAGCGGTAAAAACGCCCGGGGACCGCCGGGGGTGAATTCCTGCCAGGTCACATCCTGCTGGCCGTACGGGCATGCCACCGTTATCAGCATGCAGGACTGGCGGTATTGCCAACCGACGGTGCCGATGCCCGCCCATTGCCGCACCGTTGACCGCGCCCCGTCGGCGCCGATCAGCAGCCGGGCGCCGATACTCTCGCCATTATCCAGTTCCAGCCGCCAGCTGCCGCCGTCATGGCGCATGTTCGCCAGGGCGGCCGGGACTCGCAGCGTCAGCCGGTCGCAGTCGGCAAACGCCTGCCATAACGCCCGCTGCAGGCGGATATTCTCCACCATAAATCCCAGTTCAGGCAGATGCAGTTCCGCGGCGTCGAAGGAGACCAGGGACTGTTGCCACTCCCAGGTTTCCAGGCGACGATAGGGTACGCGCACATGGGGGTCGATACGATCCCACGCGCCCACCTGGCGCAGCAGCGCCACCGATGCGCAGCTGATGGCCGAGACGCGCAAATCCGGCGGGGCATCCCCCCGCGGTTCCGCCAGGGGGACGTGATCCAGCACCAGCACCTGCATACCGGCCTGCGCCAACATTAACGCCGCCAGGGCGCCGACCATGCCGCCCCCCGCCACCACCGCATCATAGGCTGTTTCGTTTGTGTTCATCTCGGCTATGCTTGTGTCAATGATTAAACATTTGCTTAGTGTACCGCAATTTTTCATTATGAAAGAGTGGCGGAGGCTCAGCCCTCTGGTCACGACAACGCCAAAGGATTACAATACGCGCCCTGCATGAGCCTAAGGGCTTTTTGACTACCTAAAATAGTGCATATGGTAATAGCTGGCCGATGACAAAAAAATTGCATATCAAAACCTGGGGCTGTCAGATGAATGAGTACGATTCATCCAAGATGGCCGACTTGCTGGATAGCACCCATGGCTACCAGTTGACGGACAACGCCGAAGAAGCGGACGTGTTGCTGCTTAATACCTGTTCTATTCGCGAAAAAGCACAGGAAAAGGTATTCCATCAACTGGGCCGCTGGCGGGCGCTGAAAGAAGCCAATCCGGATTTGATCATCGGCGTCGGCGGCTGCGTGGCCTCACAGGAAGGCGCGCATATTCGCGAACGCGCCCATTATGTCGATATCATTTTTGGACCGCAGACCCTGCACCGCTTGCCGGAGATGATCAATCACGTGCGCGGCACGCGCAGCCCGGTAGTGGATATCAGCTTCCCTGAAATAGAAAAATTCGACCGGCTGCCGGAACCCCGCGCCGAGGGGCCAAGCGCGTTTGTCTCCATTATGGAAGGCTGTAATAAATACTGTTCGTTCTGCGTGGTGCCCTATACCCGCGGCGAAGAAGTCAGCCGTCCGTGCGACGACATCCTGTTCGAGATAGCCCAACTGGCGTCGCAGGGCGTGCGCGAAGTCAACCTGCTGGGCCAGAACGTCAACGCCTATCGCGGCGCCAGCTACGACGGCGATATCTGTACCTTTGCCGAGCTGCTGCGCCTGGTGGCGGCCATCGACGGCATCGACCGCGTGCGTTTTACCACCAGCCACCCGATCGAATTTACCGACGATATCATCGAGGTCTACCGCGATACGCCGGAGCTGGTCAGTTTTGTGCATTTGCCGGTGCAAAGCGGCTCGGATCGCATCCTGACCATGATGAAACGCGCCCATACGGCGCTGGAATATAAATCCATCATCCGCAAGCTGCACAAAGCGCGTCCCGGCATCCAGGTCAGCTCCGATTTTATCATCGGTTTTCCCGGGGAAACCCAGGCTGATTTTGAGCAGACCATGAAGCTGATCGCCGACGTCAATTTTGATACCAGCTACAGTTTTATCTATTCCGCGCGCCCCGGCACGCCGGCGGCCGATATGGTGGACGACGTCGGCGAGGACGAGAAAAAACAGCGGCTGGGTATATTGCAGCAGCGCATCATCCTGCAGGCGATGCAGTTCAGCCGCCAGATGATGGGCACTATCCAGCGCATCCTGGTGGAAGGCACCTCGCGCAAAAGCGTGATGGAGCTGGCGGGCCGCACCGAAAACAACCGCGTGGTGAACTTCGAAGGCACGCCGGACATGATCGGCAAGTTTGTCGATGTCGAGATCGTCGATGTCAACCCGAACTCCCTGCGCGGCGTGGTGGTGCGCACCGAAGACCAGATGGGGCTGCGCGTCAGCGAAAGCCCGGCCTCGGTGATCGCCCGCACCCGCAAAGAGAATGAACTGGGCGTCGGGACCTTCCAGCCGTGATCCCCACCGCGCCCGAGACCGGGCGGCCTCCCCCGCCGCCCGGCTGTTCAGATTATTTCCCGGTTGCTTTTCACTTATCGTGCCCCAATATTAAATTAGCGTTGCCTGCCCTTGACGCTGGCGCCGGTTTACTTCATTTATGAAACTGGTCAAAAATCATCACTACTCCCTAACATGGCCTGAAAGGCCCAGAGGAAAAGTTTGAACGTCGACACTAAAGAAATCATACTGGAGCCTGCGGACAACAACCGTTTAATGAGCCTGTGCGGGCCGTTCGATGACAATATCAAACAACTTGAGCGCCGGTTGGGCATTGAGATCAATCGTCGCGACAACGCCTTCAAACTGGTCGGCAAACCGCTGTGCGTCGACGCCGCCGCAAACATCCTGCTGACGCTGTATGTGGATACGGCCCCTGTGCGCGGCGTCGTGGCCGATATCGAGCCGGAAAAAATCCACCTGGCCATCAAAGAGAGCCGGGTGCTGGAACAGACCGCCGAAAGCGTGCCGGACTTTGGCAAAGCGGTGAATATCCAGACCAAAAGGGGCATCATCAAACCCCGCACGCCGAACCAGGCGCAGTACATTGCCCATATTCTCGATCATGATATTACCTTTGGCGTCGGCCCGGCCGGCACCGGTAAAACCTACCTCGCGGTAGCCGCGGCGGTGGATGCGCTGGAGCGCCAGGAGATTCGCCGGATCATGCTGACCCGTCCGGCGGTGGAAGCCGGTGAAAAGCTCGGCTTCCTGCCCGGCGATCTCAGCCAGAAGGTCGACCCCTACCTGCGTCCGTTATATGACGCGCTGTTCGAGATGCTGGGCTTCGAGCGGGTCGAGAAGCTGATTGAACGCAACGTGATTGAGGTCGCGCCGCTGGCCTACATGCGCGGGCGCACCCTGAACGACGCGTTTATCATCCTCGATGAAAGCCAGAACACCACCATCGAGCAGATGAAGATGTTCCTGACACGCATCGGTTTTAACTCCAAAGCGGTCATTACCGGCGATATCACCCAAATCGACCTGCCGCGCAACGCGAAATCCGGCCTGCGCCACGCTATCGAAGTGCTGGCCGAGGTGGAGGAAATCAGCTTTAACTTCTTCCATAGCGAGGACGTGGTGCGCCACCCGGTGGTGGCCCGCATCGTGGTCGCCTACGAAGCCTGGGAAGCCGCCGACCAGAAGCGTAAAGACGCGCAGGGTGAACAGCGCCGGCGCGAAGCGCAAGCCCATTATCACCTGCAAAATACCCAGCCGGCCGCCGGCGATGACCAGGAGCCGGCCAAATGAACGGCGTGATCCTTGATTTGCAGGTGGCCTGCGCCGATACGGCCGGCTTGCCCGGCGAACCCACCTTTATGCGCTGGCTGGAAGCGGTGCTGCCGCAGTTCCAGACCGAGGCCGAAGTCACCATCCGCCTGGTGGACGAGGCGGAAAGCCATGAGCTGAACCTCACCTATCGCGGCATGGACAAGCCCACCAATGTGCTGTCATTTCCTTTTGAAGCCCCGCCGCAGGTTGAACTGCCGCTGCTCGGGGATTTAATCATCTGCCGCCAGGTGGTGGAACGCGAAGCCGCCGAGCAGGACGTGCCTCTGGACGCGCACTGGGCGCATATGGTTGTCCACGGCTGTCTTCATCTGCTAGGGTATGATCATATCCAGGATGACGAAGCCGAGGAGATGGAGGCGCTGGAGGCCGACATCATGCAGGCCATGGGCTATCCCGATCCCTATTTAAGCGAAAAAAACGACTGATAAACGACGCCGGTCCCGGAACGGGGCCGGTTTACACTATCTTACCCACTACGAGTGAAACTAACTGAACGCCATGAGCGACGACCATTCGCAAAGCAACGACAGCCCCAGTCCCAAGAAGGGCTTTTTTACCCTTATCCTTAATCAGCTGTTTCACGGCGAACCGAAAAATCGTAATGATTTGCTGGAACTCATCCGTGATTCCGAACAAAACGAGCTGATTGATCCCGACACCCGCGATATGCTCGAAGGCGTGATGGATATCGCCGAGCAACGCGTCCGGGATATCATGATCCCCCGTTCACAGATTGTGACCCTGAAAAACAACCAATCGCTGGAAGAGTGCCTGGACGTGATCATCGAATCCGCGCATTCCCGTTTCCCGGTAATAAGCGAAGACAAGGATCATATCGAAGGGATCCTGATGGCCAAGGATCTGCTGCCGTTCATGCTCAGCAATTCGCAGCCGTTCAGTATGGATAAAGTCTTGCGCCCCGCCGTGGTGGTGCCGGAAAGCAAACGCGTCGATCGGATGCTGAAGGAGTTCCGGTCCCAGCGCTACCATATGGCCATTGTGATCGATGAGTTCGGCGGCGTATCCGGCCTGGTCACCATAGAGGACATCCTGGAGCTTATCGTCGGCGAAATCGAGGATGAGTACGATGACGAGGAAGATCGGGACATCCGCCAGCTGAACCGCCATACCTTTACCATCCGCGCGCTGGCGCCGATCGAGGATTTTAACGAGGCCTTCGGCACCCATTTCAGCGATGAAGAAGTGGACACCATCGGCGGGCTGGTGATGCAAGCCTTCGGCCATCTGCCGGCGCGTGGTGAAACCATTGAAATAGATGGTTATATTTTTAAGGTCGCCATGGCCGACAGTCGGCGTATCATCCAGGTCCATGTTAAAATCCCCGACGACTCACCTCAACCGATAATGGAAGAATAAACCTTACATGGCGAGCGCATTGCGACTTGAACGCCAGTGGGTACGCGCGCTGCTGGCACTATTGACCGGCGCCTGCGGTACCCTGGCGTTTTCACCTTATGATATTTGGCCGGCGGCGATAGCGTCGCTGGCCGGTTTACTGGCGGTTACCCTTAACCGAACGGTCCGGCAGTCCGCGTGGCTCGGCTTTTTCTGGGGCTTCGGTCTGTTCGGCACCGGCATGAACTGGATCTATGTCAGCATCGCCCAGTTCGGCGGGCTGCCCGGGCCGGTGAACATCGCCCTGGTGGCGCTGCTGGCGGCATACCTGGCGCTCTATCCCATGCTGTTTAGCGGCGTGTTGGCGCGCATCTGGCCGCGCACTTCGCTGTGGCGGCTGGCGCTGGGCGCGCCGGTGCTGTGGCAGGTGACGGAATTCCTGCGCGGCTGGGTGATGACCGGCCTGCCCTGGCTGCAGTTCGGCTATACGCAAATCGACGGTCCCCTTAAGGGATTGGCGCCGATGTTCGGCGTCGAATCCATCACCTTTTTCCTGATGGCCGTCAGCGGGCTGGCCGTGGCCGCGGTGGCGCTGCGCGCTCCCCTGGCGGGTATCTGCGCGCTGGCGGTGCTGCTGCTGCCCTGGCCGCTGAAGAGCCTGCACTGGTATGCCCCGCAGGATGCCAGGGCGGTGGACGTGGCCATGGTGCAGGGCAATATTGCCCAGTCGCTGAAATGGGAGGCCGACCAGGTGCAGCCGACGCTGGATGTGTACCTGAGCCATACCCGGCCTTTTCTTGGCAAGGCGCAGATGGTGATTTGGCCGGAATCGGCTATCCCGGATGACGAAACCTCCCAGACGCCGTTCCTTAACGAGCTGGATCGGCTGCTGCGAGAGGAGCATACCAGCCTGGTTACCGGCATTATCGATACCCGGCGCGGCTCGTCCGGTTATAGTTATTTCAACAGCATCCTGGTGTTGGGGGAGCAGACGCCCTACCGTTACCCCAGCCCCAACCGTTACGCCAAGCATCATTTGGTGCCGTTCGGCGAGTTTGTGCCGCTGGAGAGCCTGCTGCGTCCGCTGGCGCCGCTGTTTAACCTGCCGATGTCGTCGTTCAGCCGCGGCAATTATATCCAGCCGCAGCTGAGCGCCGCCGGCATGAAGCTGACCGCGGCCATCTGCTACGAGATTATCCTCGGCTCGCAGGTCCGCGATAACTTCCGGCCGGACACCGATTTCCTGCTGACCATTTCCAATGATGCGTGGTTCGGCCATTCCATCGGCCCGTGGCAGCATTTCCAGATGGCGCGCATGCGATCGCTGGAGCTGGGACGGCCGCTGCTGCGCAGTACCAATAACGGTATTACCGCGGTGATCGGCGCCGACGGCGCCATCGACGCGATACTGCCGCAGTTTACCCGCGACGTGTTAAGCGCGCGGGTGACGCCGGCTACGGGGCTGACGCCTTATGCGCGCTTCGGCGACTGGCCGCTGTGGCTGCTGACGCTGCTGCTGGGATTTGCCGCCGTGGTGTTCGGCCGGCGGGCGGGACGGCGCGCCCTTTAACACCTCTGCTTTGGATACCCGGTCAGCGGGTCCATCGCGCCATGGGGCTCGGGCGGCCGGAAAAACCATGGCCGCGTCGACCCCATCGGCCCGTTCGCCCTGTGACACGTCTGATGGTAGCGGGCTGCTCGCCGTTGGCGGGCTGTGATGCGCGTGCTAATTATTGTTAATCCATCTCTTTGCTGTTATCTTGCCACATGTAACATCTTCGTGACATTTTGACCAAAGAGCCTCTGTATGAACCCCGACTCCCGTTATCTGCTTACCGATGCCGCCCAGCTGCGCGAGCACTATGCCCAACCCAATAAAGCGGTGGTGCAAAAGCAAATCGATCGCCTCGATATCTTTGCCCGTCGGCTGATTGCCCTGGCGCCTTTTATGATCCTCGGCACCCAGGGCGCGCGCGGTATCGACTGCTCGCCCAAGGGCGGGGAGCCGGGATTTGTCCACGTGGAGGACGATAAGACACTGCTGCTGCCGGATCGCTCCGGCAACAATCGTCTCGATGGCCTGGGCAATATCCTGCAAAATCCGTTTGTCGGCATGCTGTTCCTGATCCCCGGCTGGAAAGAGGGATTTCGGGTCAACGGCCGCGCGCGGATTTCCGTCGACCCGGCGCTATGCCTGCGTTTTGCGCAAAACGGACAACCGGCGAAAAGCGTGATCATTATCGAAGTGGATGAAGTGTTTATCCACTGCGGGCGGGCAATCAGCTTCGCCGACCTGTGGAATAATGATAAACACGCCGACCCGGCCCTGCTGCCCGGCGCGCTGGAAGTCTTCAAAGCGCACGTCGCCCTGTCCGCTTCCGCGGCGCAAAAAGCCTGAATCCGGCGCTGCGCCGTTCGGGAGCAAATAATTTGTCTGGCATGATTTTTGCTGTATAACGTTGCGAATGTGGTTAAAAACTGTTTTTTGGTGAGTAATTTCCGCCGCAGGCGCGCCGTCATGGTGCGTCAGTCGCACTTACATTGTGCAAGTAAGCGTGCTGCGCCACGTTTTGGTGCGCAGGAACTCACAAAACGAAAACTTTTTCATTTCAAAACATTTACATTCGGCTATTTTTTAACGGTAATCCGTTTTGATATTTACGCTTTAGGCTGGATCCAAAGCTTAACGTGATACTCATGATTGCGGCGCGCTTACCCTTGAGCGCCGTAGTGACAGCAAAGGAGTTGGAAAATGCAAATGCGCAAATTGGCTTTATCATTACTGGTACTGGGTATGGCCGGCAGCATGGCCCATGCGGAAGACCTGACGGGCACCCTGAAGAAAATCAAAGACAACGGCGTGATCGTGGTTGGCCATCGGGAATCTTCGGTTCCGTTTTCCTATTATGACAACCAGCAAAAAGTAGTGGGCTACTCCCAGGCCTATTCCGATGCCATCGTGGAAGCCATCAAAAAGAAAATTGACGCCCCTTCCCTGCAGATTAAATATCTGCCGATCTCATCGCAAAATCGTATCCCGCTGCTGCAAAACGGCACCTATGATTTTGAATGCGGCTCAACCACCAACAACCTTGAGCGCCAGAAACAGGTCGATTTCTCCAATACCCTGTTTGTGATCGGCACCCGTATCGCGGTGAAAAAAGGCAGCCCGATTAAAGACTTCGCCGACCTGGCCGGCAAAACCGTCGTGGTAACGGCGGGCACCACGTCCGAAGTGTTGCTCAACAAGCTGAACGACGAAAAACAAATGAAGATGCGCATCATCTCCACCAAGGATCATGGCGATTCGTTCCGCACGCTGGAAACCGGCCGCGCCGAAGCCTTTATGCTGGACGATGCCCTGCTGGCCGGTGAACGCGCCAAATCCAAAAACCCCGGGCAATGGGATATCGTCGGCACTCCGCAGTCAAAAGAAGCCTATGGCTGCATGATGCGTAAAGACGATCCGCAGTTCAAAAAACTGGTGGATGACACTATTGTCTCCATCCAGACCTCCGGTCAGGCGGCTAAATGGTACGACACCTGGTTTAAACAGCCGATCCCGCCGAAAAACCTGAATATGAATTTCGATATGTCCGATGACGTCAAAGCGCTGTTCAAGGCCCCTAACGACAAAGCCGTAAACTAATAACGACAATAAGGGCGGGTGACTCCCCGCCCTCTCGATTGCGGGAGGCCAGGACAGACAGACGCGACGCGGTCGTTCCCCGCGGCACGGACATCAAGGTCTTCATCAATCTTCAGGGTAGCGATGCTACCCTTTTTTACCGGAGTTTTTTATGTCAATAGATTGGAACTGGGGTATTTTTTTTGCAGCTGCCCCATTTGGCAACACCACCTACCTCGGCTGGCTTTGGGCGGGGTTTAAAGTTACCGTCGCCGTCTCGTTTTGCGCCTGGATTATCGCGTTGCTGGTCGGTTCGCTGTTCGGCATCCTGCGTACCGTTCCAAATCGTTTCCTTTCCGCTTTAGGAACCTGTTACGTCGAGTTATTCCGTAACATTCCTTTGATTGTTCAATTTTTCATCTGGTACCTGGTGGTGCCGGAACTGTTGCCGGTGAATATCGGCATGTGGTTTAAGTCCGGCCTGGATCCGAATATCCAGTTTTTTGTCTGCTCGATGATCTGCCTGGGGTTGTTTACCGCCGCCCGCGTTTGCGAGCAGGTGCGCGCCGGCATCCAGTCCCTGCCCTCAGGCCAGAAGGCCGCCGGGCTGGCGATGGGCCTGACGCTGCCGCAAACCTACCGTTACGTGCTGTTGCCGAACGCCTATCGCGTGATCGTGCCGCCGATGACCTCGGAAATGCTTAACCTGGTGAAAAACTCCGCGGTGGCGTCAACCATCGGCCTGGTGGACATGGCGGCGCAGGCCGGCAAGCTGCTGGATTATTCCGCGCATGCGTATGAGTCCTTTACCGCGATAACCGTCGGCTACCTGATCATTAACGCGGTGGTGATGTTTGCCATGCATTTGGTGGAGAGAAAAGTACGCTTGCCCGGTCATATAGGAGGTAAATGATGTACCAATTTGACTGGAGTACCATCATTCCCAGCCTGCCTTATATGCTGCAAGGCATGGCGATGACGCTGAAAATCACCTTTACCGCCGTTTTTTTCGGCATTATCTGGGGCACCGTGCTGGCAGTGATGCGCCTGTCGCCGCTGTGGCCGGTCAGTTGGTTTGCCAAACTGTACGTTAACCTGTTCCGCTCGGTGCCGCTGTTGATGGTGCTGCTGTGGTTTTACCTGGTGGTGCCCAGCTTTCTGCAAAAGGTGCTGGGGCTTTCCCCGAAAACCGATATCCGGCTGATTTCGGCCATGGTGGCCTTCTCGCTGTTTGAGGCCGCCTATTACTCCGAGATTATCCGCGCCGGCATTATCAGCATTTCGCGCGGCCAGGCCTCGGCGGCGCTGGCGCTCGGCATGACGCCGTGGCAATCCATGCAGTTGGTGGTGCTTCCCCAGGCCTTTCGCGCCATGGTGCCGCTGCTGCTGACCCAGGGCATTGTCCTGTTCCAGGATACGTCGCTGGTGTATGTGTTAAGCCTGGCCGATTTTTTCCGCACCGCGTCGTCGGTGGGCGAACGCGACGGTACCCAGGTGGAAATGATCCTGTTTGCCGGCGCCGTATATTTTGTTATCAGCCTCAGCGCTTCCCTGCTGGTAAATTATTTGAAGAAAAGGACGGTTTGATGATTTCCCTGAAAAATATTTCTAAATGGTACGGCCATTTTCAGGTACTGAACGATTGCTCGACCGAAGTGCAAACCGGCGAGGTCGTGGTGGTCTGCGGCCCGTCCGGCTCGGGTAAATCCACGCTGATCAAAACCGTCAACGGACTAGAGCCGATCCAGCGCGGCCAAATCATGGTCAATGATATCGCCGTCAACGACAAGCGCACCAACCTGGCCCAGCTGCGCGCCAAGGTAGGCATGGTGTTTCAGCATTTTGAACTGTTTCCGCACCTGTCGATCATCGATAATCTTACCCTGGCGCAGGTTAAGGTGCTCAAGCGCAACAAGGACGCGTCGCGCGAGAAAGGCCTGAAGCTGCTGGAACGGGTTGGCCTGTCGGCGCAGGCCAATAAATTCCCCGGCCAGCTTTCCGGCGGCCAGCAGCAGCGGGTGGCGATTGCCCGCGCCCTGTGCATGGATCCGGTGGCGATGCTGTTCGATGAGCCGACCTCGGCGCTGGACCCGGAAATGATCAATGAAGTGCTGGATGTGATGGTCGAACTGGCGCAGGAAGGCATGACCATGATGGTGGTGACCCATGAAATGGGCTTTGCCCGTAAGGTGGCCAACCGGGTGATCTTTATGGATGAAGGCAAGATCGTCGAGGATACCCATAAAGAGGCGTTCTTCCAGCATCCGCAGACCGATCGCGCCCGCGACTTCCTGGCGAAAATTTTGCACTAAGCGCCCGCTCGAGGCCTGCCCCGGAACCTGCGGGGCAGGCCCCGGCCGCTATTGGAACGGCCGGCGCTGGAACTGATCGAAGCCGCACTCCGGACACAGCGGCAACGTTTCCGGAGTATAAAACGCCAGCGAATGGTGGCACCGTTCGCAGACCAGGTTGCCCAGGCCCACCACCTCGCCGCTGCTGTAAACCCCGTGATGGTTGACGTCTTTAAACACTTCCTGCCATTCCAACTGGGTTTTATCGGTAATATCCGCCAGCTCCTGCCACAGGCTCTCCTTGATCATCCGGGTAAACACGCTGTCGGTATCCTGCGCGCGGCTTTCATCATAACTGCGGGCAAACTCCTCCAGATCGCGACGCACCGCCCGGGTCACATTCTCCACTTCAGCCGGCGTCAGATCGCCGGTGGCCAGCAAACGTTGCCGCGCATCCTCCACCAGCGTATCGATGTTCCTCTCCCCCTGCTCAAGCTGTTGGCTTAGCGAGGCCAGCAATTCGCGATAATACTGCGCCACCTTATCCATCGTCATCTCCTGATATCCGCCAGCATCACCCAAAATGGCCTTCTGGCCGGAACTAAATGGGTATCATGCTGATAATTTTAGTCTATAACGGTAAACTCATTCGGCATAAAGCATGGCGCAGCGCAATAAATCGTCCGGATACGGCCTAATGTGGCAGAAATACGCGTTCGGGTCGCGCAGGGTGTTGTTGCCGCCGTTGCTTATCAGCTATGCTATGCGGATCTTTTGTTATCAACGCTCGGTAGACAACGCGAGCGTAGCTGTATTTTCACTATAGGACCACTGGCTGCCATGCAAGAGCAATATCGCCCGGAAGAGATAGAATCCCACGTCCAGCTTCACTGGCATGAACACCAAACCTTCAAGGTTACCGAGGATGCGGGCAAGCAAAAATACTACTGCCTTTCCATGCTGCCTTATCCCTCCGGTCGCCTGCATATGGGCCATGTGCGCAACTACACCATCGGCGATGTTATCGCGCGCTACCAGCGCATGCAGGGCAAGAACGTGCTGCAGCCCATCGGCTGGGACGCCTTCGGCCTGCCGGCGGAAGGCGCGGCGGTAAAAAACAATACCGCGCCGGCGCCCTGGACCTACGACAATATCGCTTATATGAAAACCCAGCTCAAACTGCTGGGTTTCGGTTATGACTGGGACCGTGAGGTCACCACCTGCCGGCCGGAATATTATCGCTGGGAACAATGGTTCTTTGCCCGGCTGTATGAGAAAGGCCTGGTCTATAAAAAAACCTCGGCGGTGAATTGGTGCCCGCACGACCAGACGGTGCTGGCCAACGAACAGGTGATCGACGGCGGCTGCTGGCGCTGCGGCACCAAGGTCGAGCGCAAGGAAATCCCGCAGTGGTTCGTGAAAATCACCGCCTATGCCGATGAGCTGCTCTACGGCCTGGATACGCTTGAAAGCTGGCCCGAGCAGGTGAAAACCATGCAGCGCAACTGGATTGGCCGCTCCGAAGGGGTGGAAATCCGTTTCCAGGTGGCGCACAGCGAGGAAACGCTGTCGGTCTATACCACCCGCCCCGATACCTTTATGGGCGTGACCTATCTGGCGGTGGCCGCCGGGCATCCGCTGTCGCTACAGGCCGCGGCCGCCAATCCGGCCCTGGCCGACTTTATCGCCGAATGCCGTAATACCAAGGTGGCCGAAGCCGAGATGGCGACCATGGAGAAAAAGGGCATGGATACCGGCCTGTTCGCCATTCATCCGTTAAGCGGCGAATCGGTGCCGATATGGGTGGCCAACTTTGTGCTGATGGAATACGGCACCGGCGCGGTAATGGCGGTGCCCGGCCACGATCAGCGCGACTGGGAGTTCGCCACTAAATACCGCCTGGCGATCAAGCCGGTGATCCTGGCCGTCGACGGAGCCGAGCCGGATTTAAGCCAGCAGGCCATGACCGAAAAGGGCGCGCTGTTCAACTCCGGTGAATTCGACGGTCTTGATCACGCCGCCGGCTTTAACGCCATTGCCGATAAGCTGGTGGCGGCGGGCGTCGGCGAGCGCAAAGTCAATTACCGCCTGCGCGACTGGGGCGTTTCACGCCAGCGCTACTGGGGGGCGCCAATTCCGATGATCACCCTGGAAGACGGCAGCGTGATCCCGACCCCGGACGATCGGCTGCCGGTGCTGCTGCCGGAAGATGTGGTCATGGACGGCATCTCCAGCCCGATCAAGGCCGATCCCGAATGGGCGAAAACCACCGTCAACGGCCGGCCGGCGCTGCGCGAAACCGATACCTTCGATACCTTTATGGAATCAAGCTGGTACTACGCGCGCTATACCTGCCCGCATTTCGATACCGGCATGCTGGATCCCGCCGCCGCCAATTACTGGCTGCCGGTGGATCAGTACGTGGGCGGCATCGAACATGCCATCATGCACCTGATGTATTTCCGCTTTTACCATAAGCTGCTGCGCGACGCCGGCCTGGTCAGTTCCGACGAACCGGCCAAACGCCTGCTGTGCCAGGGCATGGTGCTGGCGGACGCGTTCTATTACCTGGGCAACGGTGGCGAACAGGTCTGGATCTCGCCGGTGGATGTCGAGGTGGAGCGCGATGAAAAAGGCCGCATCATCAAAGCCACGGATAAGGATGGCCGCGAACTGATTTATGCCGGCATGAGCAAGATGTCCAAATCGAAAAACAACGGCATCGATCCCCAGGTGATGGTGGAAAAATACGGCGCCGATACCGTGCGTTTGTTTATGATGTTCGCCTCGCCGGCGGAAATGACGCTGGAGTGGCAGGAATCGGGCGTCGAAGGCGCCAACCGCTTTTTGAAACGCGTGTGGAAACTGGTGTTCGACCACCAGGCGCTGGGGGCGGTCGGCCAGCTTGATGTAGCCGCGCTGGACGAGGCGCAAAAGCTTCTGCGGCGCGAACTGCACAAGACCATCGCCAAGGTGAACGACGATATCGGCCGGCGCCAGACCTTCAACACCGCCATCGCCGCCATCATGGAGCTGATGAACAAATTGGCGCGGGCGCCGCAGGAAACCGCGCAAGACCGCGCCCTGCTGCAGGAAGCGCTGCTGGCGGTGGTGCGGATGCTGTATCCATTTACTCCGCACGCCAGCTTTGCTTTGTGGCAGGCGCTGGGCGGCGGAGGCGATATTGACGGCGCCCCGTGGCCGGTTGCCGATGAAACGGCTATGGTTGAAGAGGCGAAGCTGGTGGTTATCCAGGTCAATGGTAAACTGCGCGGAAGAATTACCGTTCCCGCCGACGCCGACGAGGCGCTGGTGCGTGGACGTGCCGTCCAGGAACATCTGGTGGCAAAACACCTGGAAGGGTTCACGGTGCGTAAAGTGATTTATGTACCTGGCAAACTGCTTAACCTGGTAGTAGGTTAAGACAAGGAGGCGTTGTGCGACATCGTACTATAGCGTTGTTGCTGGGGTTCGCGGTGCTGGTCACCGCGGGCTGCGGTTTTCATCTGCGCGGCACCACAAAAGTGCCAAATGAATTAAAAACCTTAACCCTTAACAGCTACGATCCCTACGGACCGCTGACCAGGGCCGTGCGCGCGCAGCTGCGGCTCAGCGACGTCACCATCGTCCGGGACAAAGATCCGCGCGCCAAAAAGCTGCCGTCGCTGCGCATCACCGGCTCGTCCGAAGGGCGTTCGACGGTTTCGGTGTTCCAGGACGGTAAAACCGCCGAATACCAGATGGTGCTGGATGTGCAGGCCCAGGTGCTGACGCCGGGCAAGGATCTGTATCCCATCAGTATCCGGGTATTCCGTTCGTTCTTCGACAACCCGCTGACCGCGCTGGCCAAGGACAATGAAAGCGACATTATCCGCCAGGAACTGCGTGAGCAGGCCGCGCAGCAGTTGGTGCGCAAACTGCTGGCGGTCCATGCCGCGGTGGAAGCCAACGACGCCGTGGATGCCCAGCTGAAAAAAACGGCGCAGGCCAACGGCGCGGTTGACGCCAAAGGGATGACCGCGGCAAAAACCAGCGTCGCGGCGGATCCCGAAGTCATTGCAACCCCAACCGCGGCCCAGGAAGAGCAATGATCAGGCTCTATCCTGAACAGCTGGGCGCGCAGCTAAAGGAAACGCTGCGCCCCTGCTATTTGCTGTTCGGGAACGATCCGCTGTTGCTGCAGGAAAGCCAGGATGCGATTCGCCATCAGGCGCAATCGCATCGGTTCAGCGAACATTTCAGCATTACGCTCGACGCCACCACCGACTGGGATGATATTTTCAGCCTTTGCCAGGCGATGAGCCTGTTCGCCAGCCGCCAGACCCTGCTGTTAATCCTGCCGGAAAACGGCGCCAACGCCCTGATTGGCGAAAAATTATTATTGCTCTCCACCCTGCTTCATCCGGATGTGCTGCTGATGCTGCGCGGCGCCCGCATCACCCGCGCCCAGGAAAACAGCGCCTGGTTCAAGGCGTTGGGCCAGGACGCGGTATTCATCACCTGCGCTACCCCCGAGCAGGCGCAATTGCCCCGCTGGGTGGCGGCGCGCGCCAAATCCATGCACCTGACGCTGGACAATGCGGCCAACCAGCTGCTGTGCTATTGCTACGAGGGCAACCTGCTGGCGCTGTCGCAGGCGCTGGAGCGGCTGTCGCTGGTGTATCCCGACGGCAGCCTGACCCTGCCGCGGGTGGAGACCGCGGTCAACGACGCGGCGCATTTTACCCCGTTTCACTGGATTGACGCGCTGCTGGCCGGCAAGAGCAAACGGGCCGGGCATATCCTCCGGCAGTTGCGCCATGAGGCCAGCGAGCCGGTCATCCTGCTGCGCAGCCTGCAACGGGAGGTATTAACCCTGCTGGCGTTGCACCGGGAAATGAGCCAGACGCCGCTGCGCGCCCTGTTCGATCGGCACAAGGTGTGGCAAAACCGCCGCGCGCTGCTTACCCAGGCGCTGCAACGCCTGTCATCCCGTCAGCTGCGCCAGGCGGTGGCTTTGATGACCAGTATGGAAATCGCCCTTAAGCAGGATTACGGCTATCCGGTCTGGACCGATCTTGACGCCCTCTCAATGCTGCTGTGCGGCAAATCACTCCCCGAGACCCTGCTGAATGTCTGACACCGTCGACACCGCGGCGCCAGCCGGCCCACTGGCCGCTATTTTCGGCGGCACCTTCGACCCCATACATTACGGCCATATCAAACCGGCCGTTGCCCTTGCCAGGCTGGTGGGCCTTGAACGCATCACCCTGCTGCCCAATAACGTGCCCCCCCATCGGCCGCAGCCGGAGGCCAGCGCGCAGCAGCGCCTGACCATGGTGCAGCTGGCGATAGCCGATATGGCGGGCAACCTGTTTGATATCGACGACCGCGAGCTGCGGCGCGATAATCCTTCCTGGACGGTGGAAACCTTCGAGACCCTGCGCCGGGAGCGCGGCGTGGACGCGCCGCTGGGTTTTATCATCGGGCAGGATTCCCTGCTGACGCTGCCGCAGTGGCATCGGGGTCTCGAACTGCTCGACACCTGTCATCTGCTGGTTTGCGCCCGGCCGGGATATGGCGGTAAGATGGCGACACCGGCATTGCAAGCCTGGCTCGAGTCCCGGTTAACCCAGGATGTCCGCCAGCTGCACCGGCGGCCCGCCGGGCTTATCTACCTGGCGCCGACGCCGGAGCTGTCAATTTCAGCCTCATTGATTCGCGAACGCCGCCACGCCGGACTACGCTGCAACGATATGCTGTCGCCGTCGGTGCAACGTTATATTGACGAACAGGGCTTATATCGCTAGCGCGCGGCCCATGCTATACTGCGCGGCTTAATTCTTCGGCTGTAACTTACGCTTTCTCCCGCTTGCCGCGTTTGGCCTGCAGGTCTCGGCGCGGGCGTGCTGGCCGTAAGATTCCGGTCAGTCCGTTCTGGCACATCCGTCAGGCAGCCAACCTCTACATTTGCGGTGTCCATCGCGACATCGCATGCAAAGCACACCGAAGGGGGAACCTTTGCAAGGTAACACGCTCAAAGATTTCGTCATTGATAAAATTGATGATTTGAAAGGCCAGGATATTATTTCCATCGATGTACGGGGTAAATCCAGCATTACCGATTGCATGGTCATCTGCACCGGTACGTCCAGCCGTCATGTGATGTCCATTGCCGATCATGTCGTCCAGGAATCGCGCACCGCCGGCCTGATGCCACTGGGCGTCGAAGGCGAGAAGGTCGCCGATTGGATCGTCGTCGATCTGGGCGACGTCATTGTGCACGTCATGCAGGCGGAAAGCCGCAATCTCTACGAGCTGGAAAAGCTCTGGAGCTGACCGGTGAGACTTCAGCTGATCGCGGTGGGCACCAAAATGCCGGATTGGGTGCAGACCGGCTTTACCGATTACATGCGCCGCTTCCCCAAGGACATGCCGTTCGAACTGAATGAAATCCCGGCCGGCAAGCGGGGCAAAAATGCGGACATCGGCCGCATCCTGGAAAAGGAAGGCGAACTGATGCTGGCGGCCGTAGGCAAAGGAAACCGCATCGTGACGCTGGATATCCCGGGCACGCCTTGGGAAACGCCGATGCTGGCGCAACAACTGGAACGCTGGAAGCAGGACGGCCGGGATGTCAGCCTGCTGATCGGCGGTCCCGAGGGGCTGGCGCCGGCATGCAAAGCGGCCGCGGAGCAAAGCTGGTCGTTATCGCCGTTAACCTTGCCTCATCCTTTAGTTCGGGTGTTAGTCGCGGAGAGCCTGTATCGTGCCTGGAGCATTACCACCAACCATCCATATCACCGGGAATAAGCCGGTGAAGATGTACAGAGTGAAATAACCCCGCGGAATGAAAATAGATCATAACCCCTTTCGCGACTATTCAGCAGAGTCGGCACTGTTCGTTCGCCGGGCGCTGGTGGCATTTTTAGGTATCCTGGTATTGAGCGGGATACTGATCGCCAATCTCTATCACCTGCAAATCACCCGTTTTGAAGACTACCGCACCCGATCCAACGAAAACCGCATCAAGCTGGTGCCTATCGCGCCCAGCCGCGGCATTATTTACGATCGTAACGGCATCCCGCTGGCGCTGAACCGCACTATTTACCAGTTGGAGCTGATGCCGGAGAAAATCGATGACCTGCAGGGGACCATCGACGCGCTCAGGCCGATTGTCGATCTGACCGACGACGATATCGCCAACTTTAAAAAAGAGCGCATCCGTTCGCACCGCTTTACCTCGCTGCCGCTCAAGGTCGGCCTGACCGAGGTGCAGCAGGCCCGCTTCGCGGTTAACCAGTTCAATTTCCCGGGCGTGGAAATCAAAGGCTACCAGCGGCGCTTTTACCCTTATGGCTCGGCGCTGACGCATGTCATCGGCTACGTTTCCAAAATCAATGATAAAGACGTGGAACGGCTGGACAAGGACGGCATCCTGGCCAACTATGCCGCCACCAACGATATCGGCAAGCTGGGCATCGAGCGTTTTTACGAGGATACCCTGCACGGCAAGACCGGTTATGAAGAGGTGGAGGTCAACAACCGCGGCCGCGTGATCCGCCAGCTGCATGAACAGCCGCCCCAGGCCGGGAAGGATATCTACCTGACCCTGGACCTGCACCTGCAGACCTATATCGAAAAACTGCTGGCGGGCAGCCGCGCGGCGGTGGTGGTGGCCGACCCGCGCGACGGCGGCATCCGCGCGCTGGTCTCCAACCCCAGCTACGATCCCAACCTGTTTGTCGACGGCATCACCAGCAAGGATTACCGCAACCTGCTGCAGGACGAAAACCGTCCGCTGATTAACCGCGCCACCCAAGGGGTGTACCCGCCGGCCTCCACCGTCAAACCCTACATCGCGGTATCGGCCCTGACCCTGGGCACCATTAACCACAATTATTCATTGTTTGATCCGGGCTGGTGGCAATTGCCCGGATCGGATAAACGCTACCGCGACTGGAAAAAATGGGGCCACGGCCGGCTTAACGTCACCAAGGCGCTGGAGGAGTCGGCGGATACCTTCTTCTACCAGGTTGCTTATGATTTAGGCATCGATCGGCTGTCGGAGTGGATGTCGAAATTCGGCTACGGCTCCTACACCGGCATCGACCTGTCGGAAGAGCGCGCGGGCATCATGCCGACCCGCGAGTGGAAGCTTAAGCGTTTCAAAAAGCCCTGGTACCTGGGCGATACCATCCCGGTCGGCATCGGCCAGGGTTATTGGACCGCCACGCCGGTGCAAATGTCCAAGGCCTTGATGTCGCTCATCAACGACGGCGCGGTGCGCATCCCGCACCTGCTTTACAGCACCCGGGAAAACGGCCAGATGGTGCCTTATAAGCAGCCGGAACATACCCAAATCGGCGATCCGCACTCCGGCTATTGGGAGATTGCCAAAGACGGTATGTTTGGCGTCGCCAACCGGCCCAACGGCACCGCGCGCAAAAGTTTTGCCGACGCGCCGTATAAAATCGCGGCCAAATCGGGCACCGCGCAGGTCTACGGCCTGAAGGCCAACGAAGTGTATAATGCCCATAAGATTGCCGAGCATTTGCGCGATCACAAGCTGATGACCGCGTTCGCCCCCTACGACAAACCGACGGTGGCGGTGGTGGTGATCCTGGAAAACGGCGGCATCGGCCCGGCGGTGGGGACCATTACCCGCCAGATCCTGGACCATATCATGCTGGGCGACAATACGACGGACTTACCGGACGAGCAGCCTGCTCCACCCGGCACTGAAGGTGATTAAACCCATGACCGACAACCAGCAGAACGGGGCGTTCTGGAATAAGCTCCATATTGATGTGCCTTTCCTGTTCCTGATCACGCTGCTGCTGGCCTACAGCGCCATGGTCATGTGGAGCGCCAGCGGCCAGGATGTCGGCATGATGGAACGCAAAATCGGCCAGATCTTCATGGGACTGCTGGTGATGCTGGTGTTGGCCCAGGTGCCGCCCCGGGTCTACGAGGCCTGGGCGCCCTATTTATACATTATCAGCGTGATACTGCTGGTGGCGGTGGACGCGTTCGGCCAAATCAGTAAAGGCGCCCAGCGCTGGCTGGATTTGGGTTTTGTGCGTTTCCAGCCTTCGGAGATTGCCAAGATTGCGGTGCCGCTGATGGTGGCGCGCTTTATCAACCGCGACAGCTGTCCCCCCTCGCTGAAAAATACCGCCATCGCCCTGGTGCTGATCTTCCTGCCCACGCTGCTGGTGGCGGCGCAGCCCGACCTCGGCACCGCCATCCTTATCGCCGCCTCGGGATTGTTCGTGCTGTTCCTGTCCGGCATGAGCTGGAAGCTGATTGGGGTGGCGGCGCTGCTGGTGGCGGCCTTTATCCCGATCCTGTGGTTCTTCCTGATGCATGATTACCAACGCGATCGCGTGATGATGCTGCTCGACCCGGAGACCGATCCGCTGGGCGCCGGTTATCATATTATCCAGTCCAAAATCGCCATCGGCTCCGGCGGCCTGAGCGGCAAGGGCTGGCTGCACGGCACCCAGTCGCAGCTGGAGTTCCTGCCCGAGCGGCATACCGACTTTATTTTCGCCGTATTGGGCGAAGAGCTGGGCCTGATTGGCGTCCTGGTGCTTTTAGGGTTATACCTGTGCGTAATCATGCGCGGCCTGGTCATCGCCGCCAGGGCGCAGACCACTTTCGGCCGGGTGATGGCCGGGGGCTTAATGCTGATCCTGTTCGTTTACGTCTTCGTGAATATCGGCATGGTAAGTGGTATCTTACCGGTGGTCGGCGTTCCGCTGCCGCTGGTGAGCTACGGCGGCTCGGCATTGATCGTGCTGATGGCGGGGTTTGGTATCGTCATGTCGATACATACGCATCGGAAAATGTTGTCTAAAAACTTATAGAGGTGAGCAATGCGTAAGGAATGGCACTGGATCGGCGTGATAGGGTTGTTGCTCACGGCCTGTAGCACCACGGAACCTACGCAGCAACAGCAGGCGCCCGCCGCGGCCTATAACGGGCCGGTAGTGGAAATCAGCGGCGTGGAGCCGCGCTACGAGCCTTACAATCCGGGCACCGGCCAGGACTATGAAGTCAACGGCAAAACCTACCATATTATCAAAAATCCGCAGAACTACAGCGAAACCGGCCTGGCTTCATGGTATGACGCCGAATCCAGCGGCAGCAGCGTCACCGCCACCGGCGAACAGTTCGACGCCGGCGCCCTGACCGCCGCGCATCCGACCCTGCCTATCCCAAGCTATGTGCGGGTCACCAATGTTAGCAACGGCCGCCAGCTGGTGGTGCGGGTCAATGACCGCGGTCCCTACACCCCCGGCCGGATTATCGATCTGTCGCGCGCGGCGGGCGACCGGCTGAACATTTCCAATAACAGCAAGGTGCGGGTCGACTTTATCCAGGTTGCGCCGGACGGCACGCTGTCCGGCCCCGGCACCGTCGGCACCGTGGTGGCGAAACAGAACTATGCGCTGCCGGCGCGGCCGACCCTGGGCACCGGCGCGATGGGCACGCCGGAGCTGCAGTCCGCCCCGGCGGCCGATAACGCCCCGGTTCTTCCGGTGGCCAATCCGGTGCAGGCCAATGCGGCGGCGGACGATGAGGATGCCGGCGCACCCGCCGCCAGCGGCCCAAGCCAGGGCGGCGGTTTTCTCGGCGCCCCTTCCGCCCTGCCGGCCGGCGTGATTGAATCCAGCCAGTCCGAACCGGCGGTCGCCCCACCGGTGGTTTCTCAGCCGCCGCCGTACTCATCAGGCAGCGCGGCAGCGTCGCATACCGCGGCGGCGGTCGCCGCGCCGGTGGCGGCTTCGGCCGGCGGACGCTATGTGGTGCAGGTCGGCGCTATCGGCGATCGACAGCGCGCGGTTACGTGGCAGCAAAACCTGAGCCAAAAGTTCGGCGTGCCCGGCAAGGTCACCGCCAACGGCGCGCTATACCGCGTGCAACTGGGGCCGTTCAGCTCCCGGCAACAGGCCGCCGGGCTGCAGCAGCGCCTCGCCAGCGAAGCGCAACAGCAGTCCTTTATCACCACGGCGGCGGACGGACAATAACCGACGATCGCGCCGGCTGAAACATTATTAAAAGGTTATCCCCATCAGGTAACGGATTGCCTGATGCCGGGCTTTTTTAGTTCTGCTATAGTGTGGCACGATTTTAACTTACTCCCACGGATGATGTTGTCCCGACATGAATAAAGTAATGAGCCATCTTTTATTCAGGCGCTTAGCCTTAAGCACCCTTATTGCGCTGATCCCTCTTTCCTATAGCCACGCCGACGACATGAATCTCAAGACCATGATTCCCGGCGTGCCGCAAATCGATGCCGAAACCTATATCCTGATCGACTACAATTCCGGCAAGGTCCTGGCGGAACAGAATGCCGATACCCGCCGCGATCCGGCCAGCCTGACCAAAATGATGACCAGTTATGTCATCGGCCAGGCGATTAAGTCGGGAAAAATCACTCCTAACGATATCATCACCGTGAATAAAGATGCCTGGGCAACCGGCAATCCGGTGTTCAAGGGATCGTCGCTGATGTTCCTGAAACCCGGCGATCGCGTGCCGGTGGCGCAGCTTAACCGCGGCATCATCCTCCAGTCCGGTAACGACGCCTGCGTGGCCATGGCCGATTATGTCGCCGGCAGCCAGGACGCCTTTGTCGGCCTGATGAACAACTACGTGAAAGCGCTGGGGCTGCAAAATACCCAGTTCGAAACCGTGCATGGCCTTGACGCGCCCGGCCAGTACAGCTCCGCGCGCGATATGGCGCTGATAGGCAAGGCCCTGATCCGCGACGTGCCGGACGAATACGCCACCTATAAAGAAAAAGAGTTTACCTTTAATAACATCCGGCAGATGAACCGTAACGGACTGCTGTGGGATACCAACCTGAACGTGGACGGCATCAAGACCGGCCATACCGATTCCGCCGGCTATAATCTGGTTGCCTCGGCCACCGACGGCCCGATGCGCCTGATTTCGGCGGTGATGGGCGGCCACTCGGCCAAGGGGCGGGAAAGCGAAACCCGCAAGCTGCTGACCTGGGGCTTCCGTTTCTTTGAAACCGTGGCGCCGCTGAAAGCGGGCAAGGAATTTGCCGCCGAGCCGGTATGGTTCGGCGATACCGACAACGTCAAGCTGGGCGTGGATACCGACGCTTACCTGACCATTCCCCGCGGCCGCATGAAAGATTTGAAAGCCAGCTATACTTTAGCCCAGAAGGAATTGCATGCGCCGCTGGCCAAAGGCCAGCAGGTGGGTTCCATCAATTTCCAGCTGGACGGCAAGACCATTGATCAGCATCCGCTGGTGGTCCTGGAACAGGTACAGGAAGGCAATATCTTCAGCCGCATCGTGGATTATATCAAGCTGATGTTCCATCATTGGTTCGCTTAACGCCACCACGGCTTGTCAGCGGCAAATCCGCCCCCATATAATGGATATACTCCCGCCCAGGCGGGAGTATTAATTTGAACCCGGCGTTTTTATCCTGCCAGGGCAATAATACATCCGGAGCGCCAATGAAAACCAAACTGAATGAACTGCTCGAGTTTCCCTGCTCGTTCACCTACAAAGTGATGGGCACCGCCCGTCCGGAGCTTGTCGATCAGGTCGTCGAAGTGGTACAGCGCCACGCGCCCGGCGATTATACCCCGCAGGTAAAGCCCAGCAGCAAAGGCAACTACCACGCGGTATCCATCACCATTACCGCCACCCATATCGAGCAGGTTGAAGCGCTTTATGAGGAATTGGGCAACATCGAACTGGTCCGCATGGTTCTGTAAACCCGGAGTCGCCTGTGTCACAGGATGCCATTATTATTCGTCAGCTCGGCCTGCAGCCTTATGAACCGGTATCGCGGGCCATGCACATATTCACCGATCGCCGCGATGAGACGACCGCGGATGAAATCTGGCTGGTCCAGCATCCGCAGGTCTTTACTCAGGGACAGGCCGGCAAAGCCGAGCATATCCTGACGCCGGGCGCCATTCCGGTTATCCAAAGCGATCGCGGCGGCCAGGTGACGTTTCACGGTCCCGGCCAGCAAATCCTTTACGTCCTGCTTAACCTCAAACGCCGCAAGCTGGGCGTGCGCCAGTTGGTAACCCTGCTGGAGGAGACGGTGGTGGAAACGCTGGGCCGTTTTGCCATTGAAGCGCGCGCTCGCGCCGACGCGCCCGGGGTTTATGTAGGCGACGATAAAATCTGCTCGCTGGGTCTGCGCATCCGCAAGGGCTGTTCCTTCCACGGTCTGGCGCTGAATATCGCCATGGACCTGTCACCCTTCCTGCGCATCAATCCCTGCGGTTACGCCGGCCTGCGCATGACCCAGATGAGCGAACGGGTCCCGGGCACCCGGGCGGATGACGTGGCGCCGGTGCTGACGGCGGTATTCCTGCGGCGGCTCGGCAATCCACCGACCCGCACCCTGCCCTGGCGCGCAGATGACTATCCGCCGGAGCCGCCCGCGATTTCGCAATAATCGCTTTTTTGGGCTGAAAGCGGCCGGTTAAACATGTTATAATTTTTGATGTTTTATCAAATAAATTTGAACAATCACGTAACAGGGTGAAGGTGTTGGCCTTCCCCTGCCAAATTCGGGACGGGACCTGCGAGATTATGAGTAAACCGATACAGATGGAACGCGGCGTTAAATACCGTGACGCCGATAAAATGGCCTTAATCCCGATTAAAACCGTGGCGGTTGAGCGTCAGGAGATGCTGCGCAAACCGGAATGGATGAAGATCAAACTGCCGTCGGACTCCACGCGTATCCAGGGTATCAAGGCCGCCATGCGTAAAAACGGCCTGCATTCCGTCTGTGAAGAGGCTTCCTGCCCGAACCTGTCCGAGTGTTTTAACCACGGCACCGCCACCTTTATGATCCTCGGCGCGATTTGCACGCGTCGCTGCCCGTTCTGCGACGTGGCCCATGGCCGCCCTACCCAGCCAGACGCCAATGAGCCGGAAAAACTGGGCCAGACCATCGCCGATATGGGACTGCGTTATGTGGTGGTCACCTCGGTGGATCGCGACGATCTGCGCGACGGCGGCGCCCAGCATTTTGCCGATTGCATCACCGCCATCCGGGCGAAGAATCCGACCATCAAGATTGAAACCCTGGTGCCGGATTTCCGCGGCCGTATGGACCGCGCGCTGGAGATTATCAACGCCGCGCCGCCGGATGTGTTTAACCATAACCTGGAAAATGTGCCCCGGCTTTACCGCCAAGTGCGCCCGGGCGCCGACTATGGCTGGTCGTTGAAGCTGCTCGAGCGCTTCAAGGAAGCCAATCCCGACCTGCCGACTAAATCCGGCCTGATGGTGGGCCTGGGCGAGACCAATGCGGAAATCGTGGATGTCATGCGCGATTTGCGCCGCCACGGCGTGACCATGCTGACCCTGGGCCAGTATTTGCAACCCAGCCGTCATCACCTGGCGGTGAAGCGTTACGTTAGCCCGCAGGAATTCGACGAGATGAAAGCGGAAGCCATGGCGATGGGCTTTACCCATGCGGCATGCGGGCCATTCGTGCGTTCGTCCTACCATGCGGACCTGCAGGCGAAGGGCATAGAGGTAAAATAACCGGCGACATACACGGTTACATTCAGGCCGCGCGGCCTGTTGCGCGCACGGCAAAAAGGATGGTCACGGTGGTGATCATCCTTTTATCCGGGAACCAGGTTCGTTAGCCGAAGCGGCTTACTCTTTACGTTCCGTGACCTGCGGGACTACAGGTTCATCGGCCGGGGTTTTCTGCGCGGTCGCATCGTCGCTGCCCATCGCCTTTTTGAACCCTTTGATAGCCGCGCCCAGGTCACCGCCGAGGCTGCGCAGTTTGTTGGTGCCGAACAGCAGCACAATCAAGGCGCCGATGACTAACAATTTAGTAATGCTTAAACCTTCCATACTCACCTTCTTGCTTGATTAACGCTTGCTGATAAAACCAGCGATTCATACATGTTAATCGCTTTTTACCGCTATTGCCCCTGCATTACAAGAGATATCTGTAACAGATTTACATACCGGCGCGCTAATCCAGCCCCCGCCGCGGCCTGGCTACAGGAACCGGCTGAGGAAAGCGCGGGTACGGGGATGCCGTGGATTGACCAGGACTTCATGCGGCGAACCCTGCTCCACCACCACGCCCTGATCCATAAACACCACCCGATCCGCCGCCTCCCTGGCAAAGCCGATTTCATGGGTCACCACGATCATCGTCAATCCCCGATCCGCCAGGCTGCGCATGGTGGACAACACCTCGCCCACCAGTTCCGGGTCCAGCGCCGACGTCGGCTCGTCGAACAACATCAGCTTGGGCCGGATGGCCAACGCCCTGGCGATCGCCACCCGCTGCTGCTGGCCGCCGGAAAGATGGCGCGGATAGGCATCGGCTTTTTCACTCAGGCCGACGGTTTGCAACAGCTCGCGGGCATAACTCACCGCTTCCCGCCGGCTTTGTTTATGCACCCCGATCGGCGCCTCGATAATATTTTGCAGCACCGTCATATGGGGATAAAGGTTAAATTGCTGGAACACCATGCCGATCTCCTGGCGCTGGCGGGCAATGGCCCGGGCGGAGAGTTTGTGCAGCACGCCTTTGCGCAACTCATAACCCACCTGATGATCGCCGACGATAATCGAGCCCTGGTTCATATCCTCCAAATGGTTAATACACCGCAGAAAAGTGGATTTACCCGACCCGGACGGCCCGAGGATCACCACCACTTCGCCGGTATGGACCTCCAGGTTGATGCCCTTAAGCACCTCGTGCTCGCCATAACTCTTGCGCACGTCGCGGGCGCGTACCAGCAAAACTGAGGTTTGCGTCATTATTTTTCTCCTGCCGCAGTGTCAGCCGGGGCATGGCGCCGCCGGTTCACCGTCTCGCTGCGGCGGGTGCCGCGGGCGTAATAGCGTTCAATGGCCGACTGCGCCACGTTCAGCACCGAGGTGATAATCAGGTACCAGATCACCGCCACCATCAGCATCGGCACCACTTCAAACGTGCGGTTATAGACCGACTGAACCGAATAGAGCAAATCGCCCATGGCGATCACGCTCACCAGCGACGTGGCCTTAATCATGCTGATCAGCTGATTGCCGGTGGGGGGAATGATCGACCGCATGGCCTGGGGAATGATAATGCGCCGCAACGCCCGGCTGCGGCTCATGCCGAACGCCTGGGTGGTTTCCACCTGGCCGGTATCCACCGACAGCAGGCCGGCGCGGATAATCTCCGCCATATAGGCGGCCTCGTTAAGCGCCAGCCCGGCAATGGCGGCGGTCAGCGGCGTTATCAGATCGTTGGTGTTCCAGCTGGCGTACACCGGGCCGACAAACGGCAGGCCCAGGGTGACGTGCGGGAACAGCGTCGACATGTTGTACCAGAAAATCAGCTGCACCAGCAGCGGCGTGCCGCGGAAGAACCAGATATACAGGCCCGCCAGGCCGCCCATCAGCCGGTGATCGGACAGTCTGGCCACGGCCAGCAGCAGCCCCAGCGCCACCCCGAGCACCATGGAGATAACCGTCAGGCCGAGGGTAACGCCCAGCCCCCGCAGCACCGACGCCTCGGTAAACCAAACCTTCACCACGTGCCATTCAAAGTTTTTATTGTTGGCGACGACCCAGATAACGTCGGCGGCAATCAATAACACCAGGATCCATAAAATCAGGTGGCCCAGCCGACCCGGCGGACGCGCGTAACGCACGTCGCGCTCGCTATCCGGCGGCGGCGTCTCCGTTGGATCAGTCAAGCGCACGGTCATGGCTTCACACCCGTGTTACCGGCCAGGTTGCGCCCCGGCGCCTTTAGCATATTGTCCTGCAGGCGCCATTTTTTCATGATGGCCGCGTAGGTGCCGTTATCAAACAATTTTTGATAGGCTTCCAGCACCACCGCGCCGAACGGCGAATCCTTCGGCACCACCGATCCCTGGAACAGATCGCCAAACCCATTGGCCTTGCCCTGGCCGCTTAATTCCAGCTGGCCGTTGGTTTGCGCCACAAAATAGGTCAGGGGCGCCTGGGAAGAGAAAAAAGCGTCGACGCGGCCGGAACGCACCGCCAGCACCGAGGTCGGCTGATCGGTAAAGGAGGCAACGGTCACTGCCGCCTTGCCCGCCGCGGTACAGGCGGTGGATTGCTTACGTATCACCTGCTCGGCCGAACCCGCAGCCATCACCGCGATGCGCTTGCCGCAGGTATCGTCCAGGCCGTTGATGCCGGCCGGATTGCCTTTAGGCACCGCGAACACCACGAATTCCCGTACAAAATCAATAAAATCATTTTTTTGTTCACGGTCAGGGAAATCGCCAATCGGGCCGATCGCCATCTGATAGCGCCCGGAGTTGATGCCGCTCAGGACGCCCGACAGGCCGCTGACCGAGGCGTGCTCGATCTTCACGCCCAGCAATGTCCCCAGCGCCCGGGCCAAATCGGCGCTGGCGCCATCAAGCGAATGGGTGCTGGTGGCGATTTCATAAGGAGGGAACGAGCCGTTATTCACGGATATAATCTTGCCCGACTGCTGGATATCCTGCGGCAGCTTAGCGTGTAGCGCGGCGTCCAGGGTCTGGACCGGCAGCGCGTCATCCGCCAGCGCGCCGCCGGACAGCGCCAGGCAAATCATGGCCATAAGCCGCTTTTTCATTACATTCATCACGTTTCCCCCTGATTTTGTTAACCTATTCATGATTACGGTGCGCGGCTTAACGCTCACGCAGCTGCGGCGCGGCGAAACAGCGGTTTTCCAGTACCGGCAACACCCGTCGCGCATGGGCAACCCGCCCGGCATCCAGCTCGGCGAAGACCAGCGCCGGGGCTTCGGCGGCATGGGCAATAGCCACGCCCAGCGGATCCACCACCATACTGTTGCCGATATTGCGTTCGCCGCACTCCCCCACCGCCACCATATAACAGGTATTCTCCAACGCCCGGGCGGTCACCAGCACCGCCCAGTGCATCTCCTTCAAGGGTCCCTTGACCCAGGCGGCCGGCAGCACCAGCACCTGGGCGCCGTCCAGCGCCAGCCGGCGCGCCAGCTCGGGGAAACGCACGTCATAACAGGTCATCAGGCCCACTTTCATGCCCGCCACGTCCACCAGCGGCGGCACCGCCGTGCCCGGCGTCACGTTTTTCGACTCCTGCACGGCAAACGCGTCGTAAAGATGTAGTTTGCGATAGCGGGCGATGATTTCACCATTACGGACGGCGATCAGCACATTAAACGCACGCCCGTCGCCGGTGGGCGTATGCACGCTCATCATGGTGGTCAGCTGCGTGCCATGGCTGGCGGCGCACAGCCGGCTGACGAAGGGACCGTCCAGCGGCTGGGCGGATTTCAGCACCAGATCCGGATCGGCAATGTCCCGCGCCAGGATGCCTTCCGGCAGCACCAGCAAATCGGCGCCGCCCGCTTGGGCGCGCGCCATCAGGTCGAGACAGGTCGCCAGATTGCCTTCCCATTCCCGGCTTACTGCAAATTGTCCTAATGCGACTTTCATCATCCATCCTCCTGCTGATTATGTTGATACGTTGGGAAAGAGCTCCGCCGGGGTAAGGCAGCGCGACGTCAGTCCCTGCTCAAAGAGTTCACCGGCAAAATCCGCCACCATCCTGCGGTTGGCGTCAAAACCGTTGTCATTCCAGTCCGGCGGCAGATCGCGCGCGGTGCGCGCCAGATCGTCCATCAGCCACGGCGTGGTATCGGCATACCTCACCCGCTTGTCGTACCATATGCCGGCCGACTGGGTAATGATATTGCTTAACGCCTGGGGCAATTCGGGATGGGCCGCCGCCAGCGCCGGCTTGATGCCCAGCACATGTATCCCCGGGATGTATCCCACCGCCTTGAAATAGTCGAGCTCCGCCTGGCGAAAATCCGCCTGCAGCTGGCGCAGGTCGGACTCGGGGGCAAAGAAGCCGTTCGGCATAAACGGAGTGAATATCGCGTCCAGTTCTCCCGCCCGCAGCAGCGTCAGCAGGGGCTGCTCTCCCGGCACGGCCTCGATATGCCCCGGGCGGCCGAATCCCGCCAGGCGATCGACCACCGGGTGATCGTCGGTCAAACGGCCGACAAACCAGGCGGCGTCGTTTATGCCCACTCCTTCGCGGCGCAGCAGGGTACGGGTCCAGGTATTGCCGGAATCCTGCCAGCCGGTCAAGCCGATACGCTTGCCCTTCAACTGCCCAAGCCGGGTCAGCGGGCTGCTTTTGGTGGTGATGATGCAGCGCTGGCGGAACCCGCGCATCAGGAAGTGCGGGATAGCCAGCAGTGAATTATCGCCCCGGGCCACCGCCTGGGCATAGCGGCTGAACGAGACTTCGCCCGCATCGTAATCGGCGCTGGTGGCCAGGTTATCCACCAGCGTGCCGACACGATGGATTTCCAGGGAAAAACCCCGCGGTTTGAGATCGCCCAATGCCAGGGGAGTGAAGTAGTCCCAATCCCTGACCGCCAGCCTGATAGTATATGCCACGTTTTTCTCCCGTCCCGGCGCGAGTTCATTTACCGGACATTAACAGTTGTAAACCATATTGGTTCCGATTGATTAATTTCGATACTAAAACCACTTTGTTCAATGTACAATCCATACTTTGTTACTGTACAAAGTAAATTCTTATGGATAACGCCCTTGATGCCGGCTGGCTGGCCGAACGCATCCCCGATCGTACGATTAAAGGCATTGCGCTTGAAACCGCGGCGCTTATCGGCAGCGGCGCCATTCCCGTCGGCGCGCGGCTACCGGCGGTGCGCGACCTGGCGAGGCTTCTTGATGTCAGCCCGGCGACGGTATCCGCCGCCTGGGGACAGCTGCGCCGGCAAAAAGTCATCACCGGCACCGGGCGCAACGGCGTGTGGGTTTGCGGCAATATCGTGACGCCGCGGCCGGTGCGGTTCGAGGCCATCGGCAATTTTGGCGACAATATTATCGCCGATCTGACCCTGGCCGCGCCGGATCCGGCCTACCTGCCCTCCCTGCGCCAGGCGCTCGCGCAGGGAGGGCGGGCGGTCAACCTGAACAGCTATCGGCGCGAGCCGATAAGCCAGGTATTGCGGCAGGCCATCGAGCCGCGCTGGCCTTACGCCGCCGAGGCATTCCTGGCGGCAGACGGCGGTTTCGACGCCATGTATCAAACCCTGCAAACCCTAATCCTGCCCGGCACACCGGTGGCCATTGAAGACCCTACCGCCACGCGATTGCTGGATATGCTGGATAATGTCGGCGCGAATATCATCGCCGTTCCCTGCGACGACGAAGGCCCGACGGCGGACGGCCTGCGGGCGGCGCTGAAACATAATCCGGCGGTCTTTATCTATCAGCCGCGCACCCACTCCACCACCGGCCACACGGTGAGCGCGCGGCGAGCCGACGAAATGGCGCGTTTGCTGCGTGACGGCCAGACCCTGGTGATTGAAGACGACGGCATCGGCGAGCTTTCCGAACATCAGGTTCATAGCCTGGGCCGGGTATTCCCACAGCGTACCGTGCACGTGCGGTCGTTTTCCAAAGCCTATGGGCCGGATTTACGGCTGGCGGTGATCTCCAGTTCCGGCGATATTATCCGGCGTATCCAGTCGGTACGTAACTTCGGCGCCAGCTGGACCAGCCGCATATTGCAGGAAGCGGTGGCCTGGATGATGGAAGACACCACCACCCAGCAGGCCATTGTCGCCGCCAGGCGTTGTTATGCCCAGCGGCGCCGGGCGCTGGTGCGGGCGCTGGCGCAGCGGGGAATAACCTTGCCGGACCGGGACGGGCTTAGCATCCAGATCCCGGTGCCGTCGGAACAATATGCCCTGGTAACGCTTGCGGCGCATGGTATCGCGGTCATGCCGGGCAAGCGCCACAGCATCGGTCCCAGCCAATTTATCCGGGTGTCCACGTCCCTGCTGGAAGCCGATCGGGTCGAGCTGGTAGCGGATGCGCTGCAGCTGGCCTGCCGGCATGACGACGACAGCGCTGTTCAGTAAGCGAATGTGATGTATAATCACGTCAGGAGATGACATGCCTCCTTTAACCGCCGTTTCGGCTGATGATGTCTACGTTATCCTGCTCATTAGGGGAACGTAGCGTCATGCTCGCCCTGCTGAGTTTTTCATTCCATAAATTAACTGAAAGGTCTTTATGTTTACCCTTTTATCAGCCGTCTTTATTGGCGGAGGGATCGGCAGCGTGCTGCGCTGGTCACTCAGCCTTAAGCTCAGCAACAGCGGTTTGCCCTTTCCGGCCGGCACGCTGGCGGTCAACCTGATTGGCGCCTTTATCATCGGCCTTTGCCTGGCGTTGTTTATCCGCACCACGCATATCGATCCGTTCTGGAAGCTGTTTATCACCACGGGTTTTTGCGGCGGCCTGACCACGTTTTCCACCTTTTCCGCAGAAGCGGTTACCCTGATGATGTCGGGTCAAATGCTTTGGGCGGGGGTAAACATCCTGTTGAACCTGGTCGGTTCTCTGGGGATGACGTTGCTGGCGGTGGGGCTGGTGAATCTGTTCGGCCCGCCGGTGCCATTATAGCCGGCCCCATCGGCACGCTATCCCTTTAACACGACCAGGTGGCGTTCGGCGATCGCGGGCCTGACGCGCCATGGGCCAGGGGGTGTTTTTCAGGCATAAAAAAACCCGCGCTTCGCGGGTTTTTCAGAAAACTGGCTATTTTAGATAGCTGTAACGTCAGCAGCCGAAGGGCCTTTGGCGCCGTTAGTGATTTCAAATTCAACGCGTTGACCTTCGGCCAGCGTTTTGAAACCATTACTCTGAATGGCGGAGAAATGTACGAATACGTCTTTGCTGCCATCTTCAGGAGTAATGAAACCGAATCCTTTAGATTCATTGAACCACTTAACGTTACCTTTAATCTTAGACATCAAACTTACCTTTCAATAAATGATAGACACAAACTCTGTGTCGGGTAGTAGTACAGCAATTGGCAAGCTCTTTGTCCAGCTTAAGATCGCTAAAACGTGACAAAAAATACTAAAATAAGATTTTAACCGTCGTCAAACAACTATTGCATATTGTATACCAAGGATACCGCCGTCTTGGTATCGGTGTGCTTTGGCGCGCTGTCCGGCGTGGAGCTGTTATAGGTGACGTCATAGGTCATCTTTAACGCGAAGTGGGTGTTAATGGCCACGCTCAGGCCGGTTTCGGAGTTCGCGGTGATATCGTCGTTACCCAGTAAGGAGACGCCCTGGATAAACTGGGTGCTGTCGGTCAGCTGATAGGTAAATGATGCCGCGCCATAGGCCAACGCCTTGGTTTGATTACCACCGCCCTGGAACTCATCATGCCTTACGCCAGGACCCGCTTCCAACCGCAGATGGCTTATTGGCCCGTTCAGGACCTGGCGACCATAACCGGCGGTGAGCGTATCGCGTGAGCGATAACCGTTGAAGCGGTCGCTTAGCCAGCTGCCTTGGGTGAACAGGAAGTTATCCGCATCCATATTATGACGCGCGCGGGCGCCGGCCTGGTATTTTTCCGAAGATCGTTCATCGTCGGTTGAGTTATTTGCCGCTTCTGCCCACAGGCTGTAGGCATTATCAGATTTGAACCAGGTCATGGTGCTGCTTGCCGCCAGTGCGGAACTGGTGGAGTTGCCGGACTGCGCGTTGTAGCCGGCCTGAACATTGCCATCGAAACTTTTTTTCGCAGTGGAAGGATCGTCCAGCGCGGTAAAAATATCGGTATCAGCAAAAGTCGAAAAACTAGCCAGGGACATTCCCAGGATAGTCATAAGCCATACTGCCCGAGAGCGACCGTTGCGTAACATAATTTACCTATCAAATGTTTTTGGGGTTTTTAAACCAGCGAATACGAAAGGCTGATAGTGTAACGAATCGACGCGGGAGGTGTACTGGTAATTTTTTGTAATATTGGTAACAAAAGTTAATGCGCCCCTTTTATTTTGATCCCGGCTCACCTTCCCTCGACCAGGACGGGCATAAAAAATTGATACTTTTCAATATACTTGTATGATGAATTTTATTAATTTTACCCCTATTTCGCAGCCACAATGCCTACCGTCGACAGTAATCATATTTTAGGATTAATCCTAAAAAATTTTATCTCACTGTCATTATTGATTATTTTATTCAATTACCGTTTTAGCGTAACATTTACCGCCTCTGCGGCACAATATTTAACATTAAAACAACAAATAAATTAAACTTACAATAACAATCCAAAATAGCGCGCTGAATAGGAATACCATTGCCCAGGCCCTATATCGCGTTATACGCATTTTCACGGATCCCTGAACATATAAAATTTAAGGCAGCATTATAAGATAAAAAGCATGGCCTAATGGGGGGATAAAGAAGGTGATATGGCGCTATTTCAACCGATTACCCGCGCCGGCCCAGGCCGGCGAAGGCCATGGGCGGCAGCCGGTTGCCCGTGGCAATGCGCGATGCGCCGCAAACCCAAAGGGCCTTGGCACCGGCGGGGCAGCGCGGCTATGCATAGAGGGACAGTTCGCCCAAGGGACGCGTCTTGAAACGGCGGTGCATCCAGAGATATTGATCCGGCGCCCGCATAATTTCATGCTCGACGATTTTGTTCATGTAGCAGGCGGCGGCCATTTCATCATCCACCGGGAAGTTCTCCAACTGCGGCTGGATCAGCAGACGGTAGCCCTTGCCGTTTTTCTTGCGGATCAATACCACCGTGACCAATTTGGGTTTTGCCAACCGGGCCAGCGTATAGGTGCCGCGGGTGGTCGCCGCCTGGTCCACCGCAAAGAACGGGGCAAAGATACTGCCGCGCGGGCCATAATCCTGATCGGGGGCAAACCAGACCGTCTCGCCCTGCTTCAGGGCCTGGACCATACTGCGTAAATCCTTACGATCCAGCATCGCCTTATTGGACCGCATCCGGCCCCAGGTCTGCACCAGCTCCATGACTTTATTATTATGGGGCCGATACATGGCCATCATCGGCTGGCACATTCCCATGACGCGCCCGCCCAACTCCAGCGACATGAAATGAATGCCTATGGCCATTACCCCCTGGTTATGGGCATTCGCCTGCTGCAGGTTTTGCAGGCCATAAACGTCGAACCAGCGCCTAACCCGGGAGTCCGGCCAAAACCACGCCATGCCGGTTTCCATCAATCCCATGCCCGCGGAGGCGAAGTTATTGACAATGGTCCGCTCCAGCTTTCGCTTATCCATATCGGGAAAGCAAAGCTCCAGGTTACGGCGGGTGATCCCGGCCCGGCGTTTAAGGAACGGCATCGATAGACGGCCAAGCCATCCGCCCAGCGTGTACAGCACCGGGTAAGGTAATTGCACCAGCAGGAACAGCACGCCCAGGCCGAACCAGGTCAGCCAATAACGCGGGTGTAAAAGCGAAAGCGAAAATTTTTGGGGGTGAGCCATCATCTGATCTTCATAAAATTGTTGGGACGGCACGCAGGGCCATCCATGATGTTAAACCTATGTATTAAGACACTCGCCATCGGTATTTATCAGCGAGAAGGTGTAATTATTCTTTTCTTGAGGGAAGCGAAGAACGGTTTTTACGGCGTCCTTGAGCATCACGACAAGCGGCAGGTAAATCCGAATGCCTGATTACAGGATTATCTGGCATCCGGCCGGAAAAAGAGGAAAAAAACGCTCCCTTTCAAGGGAAGCCAGACTAGCGATTATGCGCGTATATTACCATAAGCCGACGGCGGATTTACGTAAAACGACAAGTCTTTCATCCTCATGCGCCGACGGGCGAGACATAATCCATAACGATTCATGACGAAAAACCGACGTTTCGATACGTCGTTTTCCCACGGCTCCGCCCCAACGGACCGGGACCGGGCTAATGTATTTACGGCGGTCCACACAACACGGCCGGAAACGAGTTCCTGTATTCAGAGCGGGCCGCCCAAAATGGTTTCGGCCATGCCGTTGAGAATATGTTCACCGGTTTCATGTTCCAGGCTGTGATACCACTGCCGGGTAGCCAGGGGATCCTTGCCATGGGTGACATCGCACCGCTTGCGGGCTTTTAGTACCAGCGACGTCACCCGTTCTACCCGGCTTTCCTGGTAACGGCGTAGCGCATCTTCCACCCCGAGCGAGTGCGCGCGCAGGGACAGGGACAGCACCACGGCATCCTCCATCGCGGCACAGCCGCCCTGCCCGATATCCGGCGTGGTGCTGTGGGCGGCATCGCCCAATAGCGCGACCCGGCCGCGTACCAGCGTACTGAAAGGCTCGATATCATGGATTTCCACCCGATTGGTGGCCATGGGATCGAGTTGCTCGATCAGCCGCTGCACCGGTGCGCACCAGCCGGTAAAATAGCGTTTTAAATCCTTCCGTGACGTATCGCGCGACTGCTTCAGTCCCGTTGGCAGCGGCACGTCAAAAAAATAATAAAAGCGCCGGCCCGCCACCGGCATTAGCGACACCCGTTTGCCTTGGCCGACAAACGTTGTCCATTGATTTGCCGGCGCGATGGCCTCATCAATTTCCACCAGGCCGTTCCAGTTGACGTATCCCGCGTAGCGTCGCTTCACATCATGGCCCAGCACATGGCGCCTGACCATCGAGTGGGTACCATCCGCGCCGATAAGCAGATCGCCGGTGGCGGTGCTGCCGTCGGCGAACCCTGCCGTCACCTGGGAACCATTGTCCTCAAGCTGGATCAGGCGCTTGTTGAGAAAGACGCGCCCACGGCCAAACTCATCCAATAACATGGATTGCAGCTCGGCGCGGGCCGTGGGATAAGGAAATTCACCTACGCGATCGACTAAGGGGCGTAGGGGAAAGCGGGTGAGTATTTGCCCACTCTGATAATCCTGGTACGCCATGGAGGCCATGTCACCCCCGATCGCCTTGATTTGCCGCTGTAAGCCCAGGAAATTCAGGCACTTCACGCCGTTTGGCCAGATGGAAATCGCCGCGCCTACGGGTTTGACTTGCGCCACCGCTTCATATATCTCGGTTTGCCAGCCAAAGTTTCTCAGCGCTATGCCCGCGCTGGCGCCGCCCATGCCTGCACCAATAACGATCGCTTTCATCCAAATATCCTTTTTAACGAGACATTATTTAATGAAGCAAATTAGGTGCCATGATTTTAATCGACTGATTTACTGGAAGGTTTATGGAAATAAAGGCGAGTTATTTTTTTATGGGCCACTGCTTGCACCCTGGCGGTGCCGTGGTTTTACGCTGGGGTGGCGCTATCCAGGCGCTCTGGGGCTATTTTGCGGAGCGCTATCCCGGCACTATTCCAGGCACTATCCCAGGCACTATTCCAGATACTATTGCTGGCACTGTTCCAGGCTGTTCCGCCACACGCCCCATGACGCCGGCGGCTAAGCGTCGTGGGGGATTGGACCGAGCGCGGTTATTTGGTTTTTTCTCTTCGCTCCACACCGCTGGCCTTTTTATGTGATTTAGTCGCCTGCGGTTCAGGCGCCAGCCGATCGGCAAAAATATAATCACCATTTTCATAGGCCGCGAACGCCTGGCATTCAACGGTAGGCTTTTCCACCCGCAGCAACGTCAAACGGTTATATTTCATGACGCCGTCGGTTACGGTGATTTTGTTGTATTCGTTTTTGATATTGACGTTGTAGAGCGTCTCACCGCGCCAGGTCAGCTTGCCCCTGCGCTCGATAGTGCGCTGCCACTGACGGCAATCAAGCGTATCACCCGACCGGCTCACGATTAAGGTGGCTATGGCTGCCGGATCGGCCAGTGGCTTTTGCGGCCCGCTGGTCATCCACACGCCGGACACGTCCTTCGGCGCGGGGGTCTTGGCGGCCTCGGGATAATCAGCGTAACCGGCGCACCCGCACAGGGTCGAAACCAGCAGACCCCAGACAATATTTTTCGTCATACCCATATCCTTATTAAGTCGAAGCAGAATTTTAGCATTAAAACCTGCTAATAGTTAAAGGCATATTGGGTGGAGACAGGTAGTATTTCACCGGGGAGTAATGGGTAACAGGATACTGGCGGGGCGGCGCGCGCCCGGAGGGACACGGCTGGCGAACGGACATAAAAAAACCCCGGCAGAGCCGGGGTTCAGAATCTTTGGGTTGCATCAAGGTCTCTTGACTGCTCCGGCCTAAGCCATCGTCGCTATCGCAAGAAGCCTATCCTCAGCCTCAGCTGTATATTACAGCGCGACTACGTTAGTTGCAGACGGGCCTTTCTGGCCTTGTTCGATGTTGAACTCGACCTGTTGGCCTTCGTCCAGGGTTTTGAAATCATTGCTCTGGATTGCAGAGAAGTGAACGAACACGTCTTTGCTACCGTCAGCAGGGGTGATGAAACCAAAACCTTTACCAGCGTCAAACCATTTTACTGAACCGGTCATTTTGTTAGACATTGTTGTTTCCTTTTAATAGGCCGCCATAAGGCGATTGTGGTCTGCTTGTCAGGATTTACTTATGGGAGCACTAGAGAAGGAAATTCCTCGGAGATACGGTATCTTGATATATCGTCTTTACCGGAACAACTTTACTAAAATGACATTCATAAATAGGTCTGTACTACAAACCGATGACGCTATTTACACATAGGGCGATGGTGATAGCAAGGCTTTTTTTCATTATTATTTTTTCACCGGCATTGTGTTGCAAAACAACGCACTTATGCTAAGAAGCGGAAACGAAGCCGTGTAAATTATTCATGGTAAAGCTAAAAATAATTTATCGCACGCCCGGATAAATCGTGACGAACGCGGGCAAACGGCCTCTTTCGCTGTGGCGGTGAACATTTTTTGTGGGTAAAAGCCTGAAGGTTGCTGCAGGATAACCGAACGCAGTAGAGGCAACAGAACTTACTACCAGACCTGAAGGAGAGCCCCCGAAGAGGTCATCACTTCAGACTGCAATAATTTGATCCGCGACGATGGAATACCCGCCGTTCCACTCCATCCGGCCGGTGATGGTCAGACGTTCACCGCGTAAATGCGCCATCAGTTCCAACGCCATGATGTCGAACCCGACCACGGTGAGAGGATAGGAACTACGCTTGTCGCTTTCGGCAAGAATGGTCGCTTTGACCATGGGGCGCCCGGTATTGCCTTTGATTCGGCTTGGCGACTTGGTAATCACGCCTGATAGCGTCGTGGTGATGGGTTTGGTGCTGGTTTCGGTTGATTGCTGATTACTGGAATTCATGACAGGTATAACCTCCGCATTTTACATTTTTCGCCTGAAACGATTTTCTATTTTACCTGATTACACGCTCCTTGTGTGAGTGATTGTGTAAGTATCGCGCAGATTTATGCCTGTGCGGTGGCCGGTCCCCTCCCAAAGGGGCAAACGTGAAGGATCGGCCGTCATTGGGAACGGCCAGATGTGGGTAATTCATCCCCCGCCGCAGCGGGCAAGGGCGAATGCCGGTTTGATCAAGTGCGGTATTTTTCCAGTAACGCCATGGCGATGGCCTCCGTTTCGGCGTCCGCCCGGCCGGAGATATCACCGGGGCGAAAATGCATCTGGAACGCGCTGACCACCCGGGTGGTTTCGTCATCAACTCCGCCATGCTGCGGCAGGCTATAACCGTATTTGGCCAATGCGCGCTGCAGGTTGAGAACCGGTACCGGCGCGTCCGGCGCCCTGCCCGCCAGGTATTTATCCACCACAGGCCGGTCGGGCCATGCGCCGATGCCGCGCCCGGCCAGCTGTTCCCAGGGAAATAACGGGCCTGGATCGGATTTCCTCAATGGCGCGATATCACTATGCGCCACCACGTTATCAGGGCTTATCTGGTGACGGCGGATAATATCTTCCGCCAGCAGCGCCACCAGCTCTATTTGATTCGGGGAGAAGGGGTGCCAGCGCCTGCCGCCGGCCTCCACGGTAAACCCGGGATTCACGATCTCGATGCCGACCGAGGTATCGTTCAGGTTGCTGCGCCCATTCCACTCGCTGATACCGGCGTGCCAGGCGCGTTTTTCCTCCGGCACCAACCGCAGCACCACGGGCTTGCCGTTGACCACCCGGGGTACGGACGGCGCCAGATAATGTGCGCTTCCCGCGCCCCGGGTCAGCAATTCCAGCGACCTGCGGTCATTGACGGCGGTATAATGCATAACCAGGTAACGCACCCTGGCGTTTTGGTTCAACGACGATACCGAGGTATCGACCCGATAGCCGCCGCGGTCGGTTAACCGGGACGTGTCGGCACAGCCGGCCAGCAATATTGCCAACGCCAACGATTTACTCGCTAAAGATATCCTTTTCATCAAAATTTCCCTTGGTGAAAAAGAGATCTTAACGTTCCCTCGGTCAACACAACCTCAATAAGGATTGATATGGTGGATAGCGCCGCCAGCCGCTTCGTTACTGAACAAACATCGCCTGAAATAAGTCGCCTTTATGATATAGCCGCTGAGAAAAATATATTAGGCGAAAAATTTAACTTAAGTGAAAATTTGACTTTAATCAGCATGCGCCGCGGTTTATTTAACCTGAATCATCGGGTATTCACTGTTTTCTTGTGCCATGGAAATTTCACTTAGTTGTTCTCAAAGCCGCTAAATTATTTACGAAACGCGCTCTCCCCTGGCGCAACGTTTGTCATAAAAGAGATTACCCGCGGGTTTTTCAATAATTTACCCACCTTTTGGCATATCGCAAAAATTAAACAAATAGCCATATTAAACAATAATATGAATCAAAAAATGTTTAATATTTCCATCCAGTGATGTTAAAAAATTAACATTAAATTTCGATGAAAATAATTTGGCTTAAGTAACAACCACTATTAATTAAACCCGTTTGATCCTCGTTTTTTCCTATGACCGAAGTTAAATAATCAATAAATCATGTTTATCGGCTAAAGAATTTTTAAGCACCGCCGTTAACCATACTGGCGTGACGTATTAGCCGGGCTTGATCAATTGGCCGATCAAATTAATTACCAGCACAACGATGAAGCGGCGACGATGAAAATTAACATTCTATTTACTTTATTTCCAGTGCTGTTATCGGCCTGTACCGGTGTCGGCCATTACAAAGTTGATCAGACCGCCGAAAATAAAGCGGATTTCCATTTTGTCGGGATCCCCGTCCTGGCGGGCGCCATCGGCTCCAGTTTTCCCCTTACCGCTAAATACAGCCTGACCGCCGGGCATGTGGCAAAAATGATGATGGTCAAGGTGAAGGCTTACAATCCGCTTTGCGATGTGGCCATTATCTATCATGACAACACCGGCCGCGCGCTGCCCAAGCTTGAAACGGCGGACAAGGGCGAGAAGCTCAGCCTGTATGGTTATAACGCCTATACCGCCATGCCGACCTCGTCGACCGGCGTGTTGAAAGAGTTCGGCTGGTGGGATAAACCCGGCACCAGCTGCCTGGTCGGCCTGAGCGACGCCGGCGGCGTGCCGGGCATGAGCGGGGGTCCGGTTTATGCGCAGGACGGCGCGGTGATCGGGGTGTTTACCGCCACGCATCCAAAACGTAACCAAACCATGTTTGTCCCTTACCAGGAAATTGCCGGCTGGGTCACCAAGGAAATCAAGAGCTAAAAATATAACACCGGGTTAGCCGCCAGCAGGTTAACCCGCCCTTCGGCAATGCATACCCGCTAATATCATAACGTTTGATATGAAAATCCTTGACGCCCGCCTTGCGACCAATTAATTTCGTAACGTTAATTACGAAATTAGCGGTTCCCGTTCTCCAGAACGATAACCGGTTTTTTCCCTTAATTTTTCAACCAAGGTGAAATCATGAGTCAGGCACTTCAGGGTAAAATTGCATTGGTCACCGGCGGCAGCACCGGCATTGGCCTGGGCATCGCCAGGCAGTTCGTCAACGAAGGCGCTTTTGTCTTTATCACCGCGCGCCGGCAGGCGCAGCTTGATAACGCATTGGCCGAACTGGGTTCGCAGGCGGTGGGAATCCAGGCCGACGTTGCCGATCTGGGCGAGCTGGATAAACTTTTTGCCGGCATCAGGGAGCATAAGGGACATCTTGATATCGTGGTCGCCAACGCCGGAGGCGGTGAACTGCTCGGGCTTGCCGCCATCACCGAGGAGCATTACGATCGCACCTTCGACACCAACGTCAAAGGGGTGCTGTTCACCGTGCAAAAAGCCCTGCCCTTGCTGGCAAAAGGCGCGTCGGTGATCCTTACCGGTTCGACCACATCCGTCACCGGCGGAAAGAACTTCAGCGTCTACAGCGCGACCAAAGCCGCGGTGCGTAACTTCGCCCGTAGCTGGATCCTGGATCTCGAAGGCCAGGATATCCGTGTCAATGTCTTAAGCCCCGGTCCGGTTAAAACCCCGGGCCTGCTCGGCCTGACGTCACCGGATCAGCAGCAGGCCTTGCTTGACGGTTTGGCGGCGCTGGTCCCGCTGGGAAGGGTGGGAGACCCGGATGAAATCGGCAAAGTGGCGGTGTTCCTGGCTTCGGATGCGGCAAGTTTTGTCAATGGCGCTGAATTGTTTGTCGACGGCGGCCAGGCGCAGATCTAACCGCCATGCCCGGCTACGCCGGCCATACCCGCATGGCGGTATCAGCCACGGCGCGGGCCTCACGCGCCGAAACCCCCTCTTTAGCCTTGATTGACAGGCCGTACAGCACCGTGGCAAAAAAGCCGGCAAGCGCGGCGGCATCGGTCCGGGCCGGAACGTCGCCCTCGGCGATACCCTGCTCGATCCGCCGGCGCAAGGCCTGCTCCGCCTCCCGCCGGGCTTCGGTGACAATCTTCTGGACCGGCTCGGAGGCGGCGGAACAGTTGATGATTGATAAAGCCAGCATGCACCCCGGCGGCGTGCCGGCATCGGCGATGCTCTCCACCGCCTGGTCCAGCATGCGCTCCACCGCCGCCCTGGCGGTCTTTTCCTTAAACGCCTCGGCCTGGTAGCGGGCCGGACCGTCGACGTAACGCCTGATGGCTTCCAGGAACAAATGCTCTTTGTCGCCAAACGCGCTGTAGACGCTGGGCGTGGTGACCTGCATAACCTTTAGCAGTTCGGCCATGGAGGTGGACTCATACCCGCGCAGCCAAAACAGACGCATGGCCCGATCCAGCACCGCATCGCGATCAAAAGAACGCGGACGGCCGCGCGGCTTGCCAGCAGGAGATTTTGAAGTTTTCATAACGATCGATTTTAAATTATCGCCAGCGCGGCGGCAAGATGGAAATGATCCCTTTGCGTCTCCATTCCGGCATCGGCCCGTGGGGCATCTCCGCCATCCTCAACGCCGGATACCGGCAGGCGCGATAAATAGGGCAAGATCTCACGAGCTTATTATGATCAATATCTCACAACCACGTAATAAATAATGTTTATATAGTGAGAATCAACAATATTCCTCGCCGACGGTGATAATCATAGGATCATATTTGTTGGTTAATATTACTCTAGGCAAGCCAGTATCCTAATCGTCATGACATGGCCGAATGCGCAGCTTTTTGCCGTATCCCCGCCCCGTGGAAATATGCCGTGGCGAGCGGCGCGAACGCATTAGAACAGCTTATAAAAATGAACTTCTATTGTGGATTAACACTATAACTGATGCATTGATTAATAATATTTAATATGAATATAGACCCGCGCATAAACCGGCCTATTCAGTACAACATCAAGAATAACAGGGGTTCATTATGATCAGAGCATCTATTATCAGTGCTATTGCCATAGCGATCTTAAGCGGCTGCGCCAGCAACCGCACCTCATCCGGAGATACCTTCACCGCCGCGCAGGCCAGGCAGGTTCACACCGTCACCTACGGCACCTTGATTTCCGTTCGGCCGATAACAATTCAGGGCGGCACCGGTGAAAATGCCGCCGGCTCTATAGGCGGCGGCGTCATCGGCGGTTTTTTGGGCAATACCATCGGCGGCGGATCCGGGCGCAGCCTGGCCACCGCCGCGGGCGCCGTGGGCGGCGCGGCGGCGGGCTCGGGAATACAAAGCGCCGCGAACCGCAGCCCCGGCGTAGAGCTTGAGGTTCGCCGTGACGACGGTTCGACGATAATCGTCGCGCAGGCGCAGGGCACCAGCCAGTTTTTTGTCGGACAACGCGTAGCCATCGCATCGGGCGGCGGCAGGGTGACAGTTTCACCGCGCTAATCCAGCCGTTGCCCTGATGCCGGGGGAATGTTGTATTATAAGGAGTTTATCACCATGGTTTTGAGAGCGATGCGCAGATGGGCGATTCGTTTGTTGGTGGTTGCGGTCATTTTGGCTCTCGCCGCTTTTGCCGTCAGGGTGGTTGAAACCGAACGCGGCCCGGACCTCCAGCTGTGGCACACGTTTGTGCCGCGGGATATGCATGCGGATGAGATTGATAAGGCAACCTGGGCCGATTATCTCGCGGCCGAGCAGAAACTGTTCCAATCCGTGCGGGAGAATGTCACTGATAAACTTGAAGCCAGCCAGCAGACGCCGTTAAACCGCTATTTTTCCGGCAGTCCGATTTTTCCTGATAGATTTGCCGCTAACTGGAACCACTCGTATATATTGATGCCGGCGGGAACGCCCAAAGGGGCGGTCGTTTTGCTCCATGGCCTGACAGACACGCCTTATAGCCTGCGTCATATCGCGGAAAATTACCGCCAGCGCGGCTTTGTGGCCGTCGGCATCCGCATGCCCGCTCATGGTACGGTGCCCGGCGCGTTGACCGACGTGAAATGGGAGGACTGGATGGCGGCCACCCGCCTGGCGGTGCGTGAGGCCAGGCTGCGCGGCGGCGGCGGCCCGCTGCATATCGTCGGATTCTCCAACGGCGGCGCGCTGGCGATGAAATATACGCTCGATGCGCTGGACAATCCGCAATTGGCTAAACCGACGCGAGTCATCTTGATATCCCCCATGATAGGCGTGACCAGCTTTGCCCGTTTCGCCGGCATCGCCGGTTGGCCCGCCCTCTTCCCCGCCTTTGCCAAGGCGGCCTGGCTGGGCATCGTGCCCGAATTCAACCCGTTTAAATACAACTCATTCCCGGTGAACGGGGGCCGGCAATCCTTCGAACTCACGCGGGCATTACAACGGCAAATCGCCCGGGACGCCGCCAATAAACGGCTGGACCACCTGCCGCCCATACTGACCTTCCAGTCGGTGATGGACTCAACCGTCAGTACCCGCGCGGTAATCACCGCGCTGTTTGAACACCTGCCGGCCAACGGCAGCGAAGTGGTGCTGTTTGATCTCAACCAGGCCGAAAGCTTTGGCCCCTTGCTCAGGACATCCTCTTACCTGGCGCTCTCGCGCCTGTTGCCGCCGCCGCCGCGCCGCTATAACACGACTATCGTCACCAATGTCGCGCCCGATAGCCTGGATACGCTGGCGCGCACCACGCTAGCCGGCCAGACCGAAGAGACGGCCGAGCTGCTGGGCATCCAATACCCGGCGGATATTTTTTCCCTCTCGCATGTGGCGCTGCCCTTCCCGATGAGCGACTCGCTTTACGGCCGCTACCCGCAGCCGAAAAACCAGTACGGCATCAGCCTGGGCGCGTTCGCCGCCCGTGGGGAACGGGCGGTGCTGGTGGTAGGGTTGGACTCATTGATGCGTCTCGCGTCCAATCCGTTTTATCCCTATATGTTAAAAAGGATCAACGCCAAGATCGACCAGGACACACCCTGAAATCGCGCGGCCGGTTATTGGCAATAACCGGCCGTATTTAATTTTGCTTAGCGTATCGGTAAAAAAACAACAAATGCATTGAAAATCTTGCTTAATCCCGTACCGCGTTAAAATGGAAAATCATTCTACGTATAAATAAAATTCGGAAACGTTATTTTCTCAAAAGAGATAATCCTATTTTTGTCGATGTCGCGGCGTGAGTAAAGGTGAACGGCAGATCAATAAACAATAATATAATTTAAGCATTAACGGGTGTGAATATGATGGCAAATAAACGATTTGTTTTACTGCTTAATATCGCCGCGCTTCTGTTGCTGGCCACGACGGCACGGCCGCTTTCGGCCGCGCCGCCGCCGGCGGTCACCGTCGCCATTATCGAGCAGCGGATACCGCAGCGCGCCCATTATTACCTGGGCCGCGTCGAGGCAATCCAGTCGGTGGATGTGATCACCCGTACCGAGGGCTTTATCGCCCGCAGGGATTTTGCCGACGGGCAGTTGGTGAAAGCGGGCGAGGCGTTATTTGAGATCGATCCCGCCCTGCACCAGGCCTCGGTAGCCCAGGCCCAGGCGCAGGTGGATAGCGCTGATGCCGGCGCCCGCCATGCCCAGGTCAACCTGGCGCGGATACAACGCCTGGGGGATCAGCGAACCGTCAGCCGCGCGGAAGTTGACGCGGCGCTGGCGCAGCGGGATACCGCCAATGCGGCGCTGGCCCAGGCGGAGGCCAATCTGCGCACGCAACAGCTACAGCTCGGCTTTACCCGTATCAACGCGCCGATTAGTGGACGCATCGGCCACAGTAATTTTAATACCGGCAGCCTGATCAACCCGGCGAGCGGTTCGCTGGCACATATCGTTCAGCTGGATCCCATCAGGGTGGCGATTGCGGTCAATGAGCGGGACTATATTACCGTCGCCTACCGGCAGACCGGCGACGCCGGGGATTTGTCCGCCAGCGGCTATACCCCCCACCTGCAATTGGCCAACGGCCAGGAGTATACGGAGCAAGGGGTATTTGAATCGGTGGATAACCAGATTGACAGCCAGACCGGCACCATCACGGTCCGGGCACGCTTTGCCAATCCCCGCCATTTGCTGCTGCCCGGCGGCGTGGTTAACGTCGCCCTGGTGGCCGGGCGCGCCGGGCCGGTCGTCATGGCGCCCATCGCCGCGCTGCAGCAGGACCGGGAGGGCTTTTTTGTCCTGTTGGTCGACGACCAGGAGCGGGTGGAGCTCCGCCGGGTGATACCGGGCGATCAGTTTGAGCAGGAATATCAAATCAAGCAGGGTTTGATCGCCGGCGATCGGGTGATCGTCGAGGGACTGCAGCGCGTGAAGCCCGGCATGGAAGTCAGTTCCACCGTTGCGGCTCCCGCCGCAGACATCGCAAGATAAGGGGGGCGCCATGCTGCATTTTTTTATCAGTCGCCCGAAGTTCGCCATTGTCATCGCGGTAGTGACAACCCTCGTCGGACTTACCGCCTTAAAAGTGATACCGGTGGAACAATTTCCCACTATCGCGCCGCCGGTGGTATCGGTTAGCGCCGTTTATCCCGGCGCCAGCGCCAGGGATGTGGCCGAAGCGGTGGCATCGCCCATCGAGGCCCAGGTCAACGGCGTCAGCCACATGCTGTATATGGAATCCAATAGCGCCAACAGCGGCGGTTACCAGCTCAATATCACCTTCGCCAGCGGTACCGATCCCGATATGGCGGCGGTAGAGGTGCAAAACCGGATTTCCCAGGTCAGCGCGCAGCTGCCCGCCGAGGTGAACAATAACGGCGTATCGGTACGCAAGCGCTCATCGAATATCCTGTTGGGCGTGAATATTTTTTCTCCCAAACGCACCCATGACAATCTGTTCGTCAGTAACTTTACCACTCTGCGGATCCGTGATGCCATCGCCCGCATCGACGGCGTCGGGGATGTGCAGATTTTCGGCGCGCGTGACTACAGTATGCGTATCTGGCTGGATCCCAATCGTATGGAATCGCTTAATGTCAGCGTGCAGGATATCATCCAGGCCCTGCGCGATCAGAATATCCAGGCCGCGGCGGGGCAGATCGGCTCGCCGCCCATTGCCGCCGAGCAGCAACGAACCTTGACCATCAGCGGCCAGGGACGCCTGCTGGGGGAGGATCAGTTTGCCCGGGTCATTATCCGCACCAACCCGCAGGGCGGCATGGTGCGGCTGAGCGATGTGGCGCGGGTGGATCTGGGCGCGCAGAACTACCAGGTCAATTCAGCCCTTAATCTTACCGACGCGGCCTTTATGGGCGTATATCCCGCCCCCGGCGCCAATGCCCTGAACGTGGCCGGCGCGGTGCGGGCGGAGATGGCGCGCCTGGCGCAATCGTTTCCGCCGGATCTGGTCTATGAAATCAAATACGACTCCACCGTCACGGTAACCGCCACCCTGGACGAGATCGTTATCGCGCTGGTCCTGACGCTTATCGTCGTGCTGGTGGTGGTATTTTTATTTTTACAAAGCCTGCGGGCAACGTTTATCGTGGCGCTGACCATTCCCGTCTCCCTGCTCGGCACTTTTGCCGTGCTGTTTATTTCCGGCTATTCCGCCAATACGCTCAGCCTGTTCGCGATTATCCTGGCGCTAACGGTGGTGGTGGATGACGCCATCGTGGTGGTGGAGAACGTGGAACGCCTGATGTCGCAGGACAAAATCCTGACGACGCCGGCGGCCACCGGTATTGCAATGACACAAATTGCCGGTCCGATAATCGCCACCACGCTGGTACTGCTGGCGGTGTTTGTGCCCATTGCCGTCCTGTCCGGCATTACCGGCGAGCTATACCGGCAATTTGCCATTACGCTGTCCGCCGCGATCGTTCTGTCGAGCATCAACGCCCTTACCCTTACCCCGGCTCTGTGCGCCGTGCTGCTGACACGGCGCGACCTGCCCGCCGCCGGAATTTTGGGGGGTTTTAACCGCGGCCTGGACAAGATCAGGGACGGCTATGTCCGGATCGCCCGGCTCACCGGCCGGCATGCCGTGACCAGCGTGGTGATTTTGCTGACGGTGGTAGCCCTCACCGGCTTCGGCTACAGCCGGTTGCCCACCGCCTTTCTGCCTGATGAGGATCAAGGGTTTTTCTTTGTTAACGTGCAGTTGCCTGACGGCGCCTCGCTCTCCCGCACGCAGCGGGTGATGGACCAGGCATACCGGCTGATTCGCGCCAACCCGGCGGTTGCGGATGTGATAAAGATCACCGGCTACAGCCTGCTCAGCGGCGGCAGCGCGCCCAATACCGCCTTCGCTTTTGTATTGCTTAAACCCTGGGGTGAGCGGGAGCATGTCGACCGGGTCCTGCCGGACATCCAGTCCCGGCTGTCCACTATTCCAGCGGCGATGATCATAGCGTTTAACCCGCCGGCCATCAGCGGCCTGGGCAGCGCCGCCGGCTTCGATTTGCGTATCCAGGCGCTGGCGGGACAATCGTCCCAGGCGCTGTCGCAAGTGGCGGGCGCCGCGATCGTAGCGGCAAACCAAGATCCGCGGTTACGCCGGGTGTTCACCACCTTCAGCGCATCGGTACCGGAAATCGGCCTGGCTATTGACCGCGATCGGGCGGCGCTGCTGCAGGTTCCGGTCAGCCGTATCTTTGCCACGCTGCAAACGGCGATGGGCGGCGTTAACCTAGGGGATTTCCCCCATGATGGCCGCATGTTTAACGTGCAACTGCAAAATGATATGGCTTTTCGCCAGCGGCAGGAACAGATAGGGCAGATCGGGGTGCGCAGCGATAACGGCGCCCTGGTCAGGCTGGCGAACCTGGTCCGGCTGACCCCGAACCTGGGCGCGCCGTTTATCGCCAATTTTAACCAGTTCCCCGCGGTAACGGTCAGCGGTTCGGCGGCGGAAGGGATAAGCTCAGGCCAGGCGATGGACACCATGGAAAAAATTCTGCGCCAACGGCTGCCCGAGGGTTATGGGTATGCCTGGAGCGGCATGTCCTGGCAGGAACGGCAGGCCGGCGGACAGGCGGTAATGATTTATGCCGCCGCGTTTATTTTTGCCTACCTGTTCCTGGTGGCACAGTATGAAAGCTGGAGTATCCCGCTGGTGGTTATGCTGTCGGTGCTGTTTGCCATTGCCGGCGCGGTGGCCGGACTTATGGTCATGGGATTCGCCAACGATGTCTACGCACAAATCGGCCTGGTGCTGCTGATCGGGTTGGCGGCCAAGAACGCCATACTGATCGTCGAATTCGCCAAATCCCGGCGGGAGGAAGGCGCCAGCATCCTCGAAGCGGCCCAAGACGGGGCGAAGCAACGCTTTCGCGCGGTGATGATGACGGCCATTTCCCTGATCTTTGGCGTGATGCCGCTGGTATTTGCCACCGGCGCCGGCGCCATGAGCCGCCGGATTATCGGGGTAACGGTATTTAGCGGCATGCTGATGGCCACCGGCGTCGGCATCATTATCATTCCCGCGCTTTATCTGCATATCCAACGGCTGCGCGAATGGGTCAAAAAGTAGTTGTTATTACAGGGAGATAAGCCGGGAAGTAGAGTTATTGAGCAACAGCAGCCGGGAAATAATCACCCAGGGCAAAAATACCACCACCAGCAGGGTAAACCGCAGCGTAACATTATTGAGGTCGAGACGGGTTTGTGAAGAGGTGTAGCGGAAAAACTTTATATGACTATGATTATTAATTATTGCTTTTATGCTTAGGTGCCCCCTGGCCGTCCGATGCGCAGGAGATCATCGTTATCGGCTTAAGGCGGTTTCTGGCGGCTATAATTTTGCGAAGTTATAAAACGGTATGAAACATGGAGAATGAAACAGGCTTAGGTCATTGAGCCGGTGGTGGACCAAAGGCATACCAGGCCATTTTTTCAAGCAACCAAATGACGTCTGAAAACAATGGCCACGGTGTTATTTTTTTCGGTAATAAAATCCCCATCCCCAGGCATAATTTTTATTTTATAAAAAATTAAATTAATGTACTCGTATGCAATTTATTGAGCAGATTATCAACAACCTTTTTATATACTGGCCTGAATTCGTCTTGTCCATCAGGGACGACATCGACATTCACTTCACCTATGGATTGATCGGTGAAAAAGAAAAAATACTTATTATTGCGCTTCTGAAATTTACATACAAAGTAATAATAAGAATTATTATCTTTATTGGTTGTATCTTCTAATGCCATTCTAATGGTGAACGGAATGGAAAGCTCTTTCGATTTACTGAGTTCAGAGACATTTTTAACAATAAAATCCTTATTTATGCCATCACCTATTGCAATATAACTTCCTTCCGTCCCATCAGGCAGCATGAAAATGTTGGAGTCTGTGCCTAAATAGGCTATAAAATTTGGAACGAAATTGGCTAAAGCCAATTGCAGACTGCTCCAATAATCCGTTCTGGACTGGATATATTCTTCATACGCTTTTTGGATTTGATTATATTCGCTCATTGGACTTCCCGAGAAGCAAGGGTGATGTTGATATGGTCATTTTCTTAAACCAGCCGCATTAAGTGTAGTATCCCTTAACGTTTACTACCACTGGCAACAGGTGTTCGTTCACAACGGGCGAAGAAGAGTGGACTGCCCCTGGGATCGTGGACATTCCTGGCCTATAGCGGGTCAAAGTGTATGGATATATGGGGTCAAAACCAAAGTAAGCGTCAACTCTGGGCCGTATTGACGCTTATTCAACAGGGATTTTGAGGTTCCACGGCAGGAGATCTTTGATCTTATTGATGGGATGATCCGCGATAATCGCCAGCACATGGCGTAGGTACGCCTCTGGCTCCACGCCGTTCAGTTTGCAACTGCCGATTAGCGTATACATCAGCGCTGCACGTTCGCCACCGCTATCCGAGCCGAAGAACAGATAATTTTTTCGGCCCAGGCTCACCACCCGCAGCGCGTTTTCCGCGATATTGTTATCGATCTCCGCCCAGCCATCGCTGGCGTAGTAACACAGTGCCGGCCAGTGATTCATCAGATAGTTGAACGCCTTGGCCGTATCGGCCTGTCGCGATAACGTGGTGAGTTTTTCCCGGATCCAGCACTCCAGGCTGATGAGTACCGGTCGGGATCGCGTTTCGCGCACCTGTTGTCGTTCTTCGGCCGGACGCCCCCGGATGTCGGCTTCGATCGCATACAGTTCACCGATCCGGTGCAGGGCCTCGGTGGTGGTCGGTGACGGATGCCGCACATGGATGTCATGGATCTTACGCCGGGCGTGGGCCATGCAGCCGACCTCGCGGATATGGCCTTCTTCATACAGTGGATTGAAGCCCGCATACGCATCCGCCTGCAACAGTCCGCTGAACCCGGTCAGATGCGTTTGCGGGTGAACACCCTTGCGATCCGGGCTGTAGGCGAACCACACCGCGGGCGGCAGCACCGAACCGGCATTGCGGTCGTCACGCACATAGACCCACAGCCGGCCAGTTTTCGGCTTGCCTTTGCCCGGTTGCAGCACGTCCACCGGCGTGTCGTCGACGTGCACTTTACCCGTGTTCATCACATAGTCGCATACCGCGTCGGCCAGCGGCGCCAGCAGGTTGCTGCACAGGCCCACCCAACCGGCCAGGGTGGCCCGGCTCAGTGTTACGCCCTGGCGGGCAAAGATTTCCGACAGGCGATACAGCGGCGAGTGCTCGGCGTATTTCGCCGTCATCACGCGCGCCAGCAGGCCCGGTCCGGCGATCCCGCGCTCGATGGGACGCGACGGCGCCGGCGCCTGGACGATGACATCGCAGCGAGCGCAGGCTTTCTTTTTGCGCCGGGTTTTTATCACCTTGAAGGCGCTTTTGATAAGCTCAAGCTGTTCGCTGACATCCTCGCCCAGCGGC
>NZ_WUBS01000049.1 GCF_010131535.1 Acerihabitans arboris | reverse complement strand
CGGTCAGTGTCAAGGTTGTTGTCATCCCCTGCTGATTTAGGCTGCCTGTTTTTCCCGCTCAGGATTAAGTGTCACGGTACTTATTGGTTGCCAGTTTCTTGTTCCACCGCTCCAACGTTCTGGATGTGCTGACTGAGCCGCACGGTATACCTCATCCCTTTTCCTTAGTATCTCCCCGTCATCGCCTCTGTGGCGTTGAGCCGGTGTGACATAGCGTATACCACTGTGATAATGCTCCTCGTTATACCAACGCGTAAAAACGCCCACCCATTTACGCGCCTCATCCAGCGTACTGAACCCGGCCGAGGGCCATTGCGGCACATATTTCACCGTCCGGAACAGCGACTCCACATAGGCATTATCATTACTGACCCGGGGTCGGCTGTGCGAGGGCGTGATTTTCAGCTCTTCCAGCTTTATGTTCAGCGTTTGGGACTTCATCGCCGCGCCATTGTCCGCATGCAACACCAGGGGCTGCCGGTAGCAGCGTTCACTCAACACCGTCCGCTCCATCAGTGACGCGGCCCACTCGCCGCTTTCTTCCTCATGGACTTCATGACCTACGATTTTTCGGCTGAAGATATCTTCCACCAGATACAGGTAATACCAGCGACCTTTCACCACCGACGGCAACCAGGTAATATCCCAGGTGTACACCTGGTTCGGTCCGGTCGCTTTCCAGGTCGTCGCGGGACGGACCTGGTGACTGGTCTGTTGCCGTCCTCGGCGGTGAACCTCGCTGTGGTGCCGCAGCACCCGGTAAAAAGTCGATTCGCTGGCCAGATAAATGCCTTCATCCGCCAGGCGCGGCACGATCTGCGATGGCGGCAGGCTGGCATAGTCCGGTCGATGACACACCGCCAGTATCTGCTGCTCTTCCTCTGCCGTTAACCGGTTGTCAGGCATCGGTCTGATGGCGCCCGGCCGTCCATCTTCCGCATGCTTCCGCCATCGCCGCCAAGTGCGTTCGCTTAGGCTGATTTCCCTCAGCGCGGCTAATAGCCTAGCGCCATTGGTCATAGCCTCTCGCACATAGCCGATAAGCGCTTCGCGTTCATGGGTCGGCGTCAGTCGTCCTCGTCCGCTTCCCCGTAATAATCCCGCAACCGCTTTCGCAGCACCAGTATCGCTGCCGCCTCCGCCAAGGCTTTTTCCTTACGGACCAGTTCCTTTTTCAACTGCTTGTTTTCTTTCTGGACCTGTTTGAGTACAGCCCGGTCATCCACCGGCGGCACCTGTAAAAAAGCCTGTTTCCATTGGGCAATTTGCTCTGGATACAACCCTTTTTTACGGCAGTACGCCGCGATGTCGGTTTCACTGAGTGTGGCGGTCTCGATAATCACCGCCAGGCGGGCTTGCGCCGGCCACTGTTCGCTGTTTTTGTCTGCACCCGGCACCGGTTTCCCCTCTGCTTTAGCCTGACTACGCCAATTATACAAAGTAGCTTCCGATATCCCTTCCATTTGTGCAACTGCGCTGACCGTCATGTTATACGGAGGAAGAAGTTTAGCCAGTGTGGCCGCCTTTCGCTCCGGTGAAATGCGCTTCATATCGCGTCCCCATCGCCCCATTGGAGTTTTTGATGGGGGTGACATCTATCCTGACACTAGGGG
>NZ_WUBS01000048.1 GCF_010131535.1 Acerihabitans arboris | reverse complement strand
TGTCAACATCGTGAAGCGGTGGCCCCTTTTCAACGTTTCCGTTGTCCACTGTTTATCGTTTTAACGTCCGCTCATTATCGCGTCATCTGACGCACTCTTTGCCGATAACATTCCTGCCTTGCGTTTATCTTTCAGCCGGTAGCTTTGCCCCTTTATATTGACCGTGGTTGAGTGGTGCAGTAAGCGGTCCAGGATCGCCGATGCCAGCACGTTATCGCCGAACACTTCTCCCCAGTCCACGAAGCTTTTATTCGAGGTCAGTATGATGCTCGCTTTTTCATAACGCCGATTCAGTAGCCGGAAGAACAGGCTCGCCTCTTCCCGCGTCATCGGCAGATAGCCGATTTCATCGAGGATCAGCACCCGGCTATAGCTTAACAGTTGGATCTGCCTCTCCAGGCGGTTTTCCTGTTTGGCTTTGAGTAGCGTTGCCATTAGTTTATCCAGCGGCGTGAACAGCACCCGGTGTCCACCATCCGCTGCTTTGACGCCCAGGGCCACCGCCAGATGGGTTTTCCCCACCCCCGGCGGACCCAGCAAGATAACATTTTCATTGCGCTCCACGAACGCCAGTCCCGCCAACTCGCGGATCACTTTGCGATCTATTCCCGGCTGGAAGGTGAAGTCGAACTGCTCCAGCGTTTTTATCCAGGGTAACCGGGCCTGCTTGAGCCGTGATTCCAGGCCCCGGCTACGGCGCCCGTTCCATTCCTGTGACAAGGCGCGGATCAAGAACTCCCGGTAGTTCAGTTCTTCTTTCGTGGCCTGCTCCAGCAGGTTTTCTACCGCGCCGCTCAGATGGTCCATTTTCAGCCGGGTCAGTAAATTTTCCAGTTCGTTCATCACTGTAGTCCCTCATAGACATCCAGCGGTCGTTGCTCTACCTGGCAGGTCCGCTGCCACAGCGCCTGATGATGTTCCGGCACCGTCTGCCAACCGGCGGTGGCCGGTGACAACTGATGGCGGGCGATAAGTTCATCATTGCCGTAGACGCGTAACTCGTCGTCCAAGGTAATGCGTACCGTGACCTGACGCCCGCACCAGGCTTCGGGCAGGCTGTAACGGTTGCCCCGCACGTCGATGTAGCTATCCCAGGCTGCCTGGCGGGTGTCGTGGTAACTGGTCTCGAACGGCCCGGCGGGTAACGGTTGCAGGGCGACTTTTTCCACCTCGAACCGCGCCAACGGTGTCTGATGGAACTGGCGCAGGTCGCGTTGATCAGCCTCTTGCGCCAGCCAGTGGGTCAGGAGTTGATTGACGTGCGCAAAACTGTCGAACCGGCGATAGTGAACGAAGAAGTTGTGTTTCACATAACCCACCATGCGCTCCACTTTCCCTTTAGTCCTGGGCCGGTGAGGCCGGCAGGCGCGGGGGATAAAGCCATAGTGCTTCGCCAGCGACTGGAAGCCGGCGTTGAAGATAACCTCACCGGTATTATTGTGTTTGAGCACCGCGGCCTTCTGGTTATCAACCAGTACGGTTTTCACGCTGCCGCCGAAGTAGCCGAACGCCTGCACCAGCGATTCGTAAGTGTGCTCCGCATCCTGGCAAGGCGCGGCGAAAACATGGAAGCGGCGTGAGTAGCCCAGCGTGTTGACCGCGAAGTTGATTTTACAAGGCAGGCCCGCCACTTCGGCTTCCACTTCACCCCAGTCGTGCTGCAGTTGATAACCGGGTTGTGTTTCGAAGCGGACGGTTTCGCGGCCATGCCGGAGCCGGCGTTTGGGCTGGATATATTCCCGCAGCACCGTGGTGCCGCCGTCATAGCCTTGCGCTTTGATTTCCTGGAAAATCACTTGCGCGTTCCAAACATGTTCGCTCAGGCGCGTATCGATAAAGTCCATATAGGGTTCAAGTTTGCGCATACGCCGCCGTGAAGGCACTTGGCGAGGACATTCAGGCTCGGACAGGTGACGCCTGACTGTGCGTTCGGAGCAGCCAATCTGGCGGGCAATGTCGATAATATAAGCGCCATGGATGCGCATTTGTTTTATCATTAGATGGTCCTCTCTGCTTAACATGGCGCTTCCTTTTTCGGTGTAGGAACCTTAAAGAAAGACCATGTTGGGTGGAGTGGACAACTTTTCCGATGAATTACGACCTTATATCAGCGATGCCGACA
>NZ_WUBS01000047.1 GCF_010131535.1 Acerihabitans arboris | reverse complement strand
ATACGGAGGAAGAAGTTTAGCCAGTGTGGCCGCCTTTCGCTCCGGTGAAATGCGCTTCATATCGCGTCCCCATCGCCCCATTGGAGTTTTTGATGGGGGTGACATCTATCCTGACACTAGGGGGCCTCATGGTGCCATACATTATTTATTCTTATAAAAACATTATCGTATAGCTACATACTGGTCTGGTACCACCGGGCCAAGCCGGCACTGATGCCTGCGCTGAGTCATCTAATCTGTCGCTACCGTTCTCGGCGTACTGCTGCCTAATCCAGTGTTGCGGGGTATGACAGTGAATCCGACTGTGGGGAGTTCTAAAAAAATATTTGTAAGCTATGCTGAATCCATACTTAATCTGACACATTCATTATGACCTGTTCCTCATCTTTGAACGTATTGTTAAGTCTGAAACTTCCGCTTCGGAATAAACAGACTGTCAGCTGTTGCACTACAGGGAAAGCCCCTCGTTACTCGCTCCGACTGCGCTTCCTACAAGGAACCCCATTATAATGATCACCCCATGCAGTGGAACTTCTCATACCAGATTTATGTAACCCAAAACTATTGGTGGTCATTCTGGTGGTCTTGACAACAAGTGAATTCAGGTTTAGCTTACTTATTAGCCACTTGCTGGCAAAGGCGATCCCAGTCAGAGGAGCCAATTCTTGTTCTGTGGATGTCTACCGATGTCCACAGGTCATTGAAATATGGATGAAATCCATCCTTCTCCGTTCCAGCGACGTCCACTGAAATCCACCAGTATCCGATGCTTTTAAGTCCATTTTTAAGTCCATCGAAAATGCGGGGGAGTTTGATTCCGGATTGTCGCTAGAGAACTCTACGATTGGAAACCAAAATCCAGCTCTGACCAGAAATCAGGAGCTACGATTATGGCACTTTCCGATACCGCAATCCGCCGGGCCAAAGTTACCGGCAAAGCCTATTCCCTCTCCGATGATGCCGGCCTTTCGCTTGCTGTTTCACCCAAGGGTGGAAAAACCTGGCACTTCCGCTATTACTGGGGAGGAAAACAAAAGCGAATTTCCCTCGGTTGCTATCCAAGCGTAACACTCCGTGAAGCAAGACAGTTATTCCGCTTTGCTTTAGTGAAAGTGGAAGGATTGGAGAATAACCCTGCTACCGACCTGAAGGTGGTCGCACTGCCTAAACCACCTTCTGTCCATAATCCCTTTTTATGGATGCATGAGATCCCCGCTTTTTTACAACACCTACGTCGTTATCCTGGCCAAGAGAACACCCAATTGGGACTTCGCCTGCTGCTGCTGACCGGTGTTCGAACCGGCGAGTTCCGCCTGGCTACGCCAGAGCAGTTTGATCTGGAGCGCGGATTATGGTTTGTTCCGCCGGATAACGTAAAACAGCTAAAAAAACTTTTGCGCAAGAACGGCAAACACACGCAAGATATTCCTCCCTACACCGTCCCTTTATCTGTCCAGGCTACTGAAATCATCCGCCACCTGCTCGGAAATAGTAGACCGGCGCAGCGATTCCTCTTACCCCACAGTTCTGACCTGAAAAAGCGCATGAGTGAAAACACTCTCAACCAAGCCCTCAAACGAATGGGGTATAAAGATCGTCTGACCGGCCACGGTATCCGCGGCACAATTTCAACTGCACTGCATGAAATTGCTTATCCAAAGGCGTGGATTGAAGCGCAGCTTTCTCATACCGACCCGAACAAAGTGAGTGCAGCCTACAACCATGCGGCCTACGTTGAACAGCGACGGATCATGATGCAGGATTGGGCGGACCGGCTTGATTTGTTAGAGCAAGGGCATATAGAAGCAGCCAATAGCCGGTTGGTTATTCAAATAGCCGGTATTCCAACAATGCCTGGCGTCGATTCCGGCATGAGTGCCGTGCCCCTGCAGACAACTAGCGGCAACAAAGAGGTGTAGCCGGGTGCTGATGCTCGATGAAATCGGCTATCTGCCGATGACGCGGGAAGAGGCGAGCCTGTTCTTCCGGCTACTATTTATGCACGGCAACTTAAGAAAATGCTTTGAGACAAACATCGAACTTCAGCATTCAATTAACCTAAAATGTATGCAAGCATACCGAGTTACAAGAAAACTATTGATTGCATACAAGCAACTTAGACGCGCAATGCTGACTCGGCACGCGTAGCGCCATCACCTGCAAGCCTTTGAATCCTGCCCCCTGTCCTAATCCATTTTAGGCCCTCATAAAACCAGCTCTGTAAGCGTCAACTCTGGGCCGTATTGACGCTTATTCAACAGGGATTTTGAGGTTCCACGGCAGGAGATCTTTGATCTTATTGATGGGATGATCCGCGATAATCGCCAGCACATGGCGTAGGT
>NZ_WUBS01000046.1 GCF_010131535.1 Acerihabitans arboris | reverse complement strand
GAGTATAACCAGGAACGGCCTCATGAATCACTGGGAAACCTGACGCCGGAAGAGTATCGGATAACCCGAAGTTCGCCGATGATCTCAAAAAGTGCATGGCTTTAACATCGGGATGTTTACAATTGAACATGCTCTGTGAGCAAGTGTCAGGCTGTAGCCTGGCGTTCGATTTAGCCTAAGGATGCGGTCAATAGCTTTGAAAAGTCATCGTTGTGGTAAAAAATTAAGCAAATTGTGTTTAACACGGTTTTCCAAAATCAAACACAGTTTTCAAATGGATTGAAGTGAGACTAGGGAACATTGCTGTTTAAAGTTGTTTATAAAATGTAAGAAATGCTTTTAATGCATTGATTTTAAAGAAATTATTTTAAATAGATAGTCTGTTAAAATACGATGAAAACATCATTGTAAATTATGGAATTGTTGATCATAATAGGGAAAATAAAAACCTTTGGGATAAGTAGTTATGCTGAATCAAACACAAAAAGGTGAGCTAAAATTAGAGTATAGTCACAATATTATTGAGCATTTAGGTCTAAAATTATATCAGAATAAACCTACTAATGTTATTGCTGAACTCATTTCTAACGCATGGGACGCGGACGCAGGGAATACCTGGTTGGTTATAAAAGATGGTATTGAAATTCCTGATAGTGAAAAATATATTTGTGTGATCGATGATGGTTATGGGATGGACCCTATATCTATTAAAGAAAAATATCTTGTGATTGGTCTTAGAAAACGAAGTTTCGATAATCCCGCCGAAAAAAGCTCGACTAAGGGCCGTTTCCTTATGGGGCGTAAAGGTATTGGCAAGCTAGCACCTTTTGGAATCGCTGGTCGATTAACCGTTATGACGATTTACAATGATATTAATAATATTAAAAGGATATCTGTATTTTCTTTAGATATTGATGGAATGTTAAAGGATGACCACTCTGGCTTACAATTAATTAGTAGTTATAGCCCCGAAGTGATTTATTTTAATGAGGTACTAGAAGATATTGATATCACAGTTCTTGAAAAATTTAAATTCAATGATTTTAAAGAAAAAATTGAATCAAAATTAACTGGAACCGCCATTTTTTTGAGTAAATTAAAGACCAAGAATTCAATATCGCCAATTCGGTTAATTGAATCTGTGGGCCGAAGATTTACAGTGACAATTTCTGAATATAATTTCAATGTTTACATCAATGATAGATTGGTTGAAGCAAAAGAGTCATTACCTAAATTTGATATTCGATATCCCAAAGAAGGCTTTGAAACAGAAACTATAAATATTAATGGGATTGATAGAGAAATAAGGTATTGGGCTGGATTCGTAGAAACCGCTGATTGGCCTCAAGAAGAGGCTGGAGTGGGTGTATATGCTCATGGGAAAATAGCACAAGATAGACCATACTTCTTTAAAGTAAAAGGTAAAGAAATATATTCCCGGTATATGTATGCTGTGATTGAGGCTGACTGGCTTGATGAGTTAGAAGAAGATGTTATATCAACTGACCGTACTACAATAAATTGGGATTCGGATGAAACGCAGCCATTGCATGAGTTTTGTCAGCAACTCGTTAAGAAATGGATTGAAAAATTCATAAAAGATAATAACCCGGGTGGTAAAGAAAAATTAATAGAAATAATAAGGAATACACCCAATATCCCAAAAGTTACTGACTCTGAACGCGACGCTATTGCTGAATTGGTGCATAAACTCGGGCCAAAAGTTCATAAAGATAAAACCGTGCAACTTGAGGTAATAAAAGCTATGACGTCCTCATGGACGCATAGGCCTATGCAAATCTTGATAAAAAAACTTTGGGATGCTTTTGAAATTAGTGAAGATGATACCGATTCGTTTACTAATAGTTTAAAATGCCTTAATGAACATTTAGTACCTGAGTCACTATCGATGTCCGTAATACAAGCCCAACGCATTTATGCTTTAAGTAAATTATATAATCTAAAGAATAATGGTAATGAAAATCAACTACAGGCGTTATTGGAAACTTTTCCATGGATACTTGGTACGGAGATGGAAAATCTGAGGCCAAATCAATCACTTAAAGAAAATATAGCTGAGGCTGCTTTGCGTGGATTAGTCCCCGCACATGGTTACACAAAAGATCAACTTGCAAAAGATCCTGATGGTAAGTTACGTCCAGACTTCGTTTTTTTCTCGAATGAGAGTGAGACTGAGATAGTTGTGGTTGAATTAAAAAGCCCTCAAATACCATTAGAAATTAAGCATCGCGGCCAATTAACGGCTTATTTAGATTGGTTTGAAGGACAGTGTCGGCATCGCTGATATAAGGTCGTAATTCATCGGAAAAGTTGTCCACTCCACCCAACATGGTCTTTCTTTAAGGTTCCTACACCGAAAAAGGAAGCGCCATGTTAAGCAGAGAGGACCAT
>NZ_WUBS01000045.1 GCF_010131535.1 Acerihabitans arboris | reverse complement strand
GTAAGCGTACTTTCACCGCCGTATTGACGGTTATTCTGCAGTCAGATCCACATTCCAGGGCAGGAGTTCCGCCACCCGGTTTATCGGCCAGTCTGCCAGAACGCTGAGGATATGACGAAGATAGGCTTCAGGATCGATGCCGTTGAGTTTGCATGTGCCGATCAGGCTATACAGCATCGCGCCCCTGTCACCACCATGATCCGAACCGAAGAAGAGATAATTTTTTCTGCCCAGGGTGACGGCTCTCAAGGTACGCTCCGCCGCATTGTTGTCTATTTCCACCAGACCGTCTTCGCAGTAATAACACAGGGCATCCCATTGATTTAACATGTACCCGAAGGCCTCACCCAGTCCCGATTTGCGCGACAGTGTCTGCATCTTTTCCTGTATCCAGTCATGCAGTGAGGCCAGCAAGGGCTTGCTGCGCGTTTGCCGCTCCTTCAGTCGTTCCTCTGCCACACGTCCCCGGATTTCGGCTTCGATGAGGTACAGTTCACGGATTCGCGCCAGCGCTTCCTCCGCTGTGCCTGCTTTTTTTGTTCGGATATACACATCGTGGATTTTTCTGCGGGCATGGGCCATACAGGCCGCTTCCTTGAGTGCCCCGCCTTTGCGTTCAGCGCTGAACAACTGATCATAGCCGGTATACGCATCCGCCTGCAGCACGCCATGGAAGTGACGAAGATGATGCTTGGGATGTTTCCCCTGCCGGTCTGGCGAGTAGGCGAACCAGACCGCCGGCGGATCTGATGAGCCGGCATTGCGATCATCGCGGACATAAGTCCACAGACGACCGGTTTTAGTCTTTTTTTTGCCCGGCGCCAGTACCGGGACCGGTGTGTCATCGGTATGCAGTTTGCGGGTGGCCATGACGTAGTGGTAAAGGGCCTCTTCCAGCGGCGCCATCAGACGGCAGCACGCATCCACCCAGTTGGAGAGCAGCGCCCGGCTCAGGTCCACGCCATGTCGCGCCAGGATTTCCGTCTGGCGATACAATGGCACGTGCTCGGCATACTTTGATGTCAGCACGCGGGCCAGCAGACCGGCACCGGCGATACCCCGATCGATGGGGCGGGACGGCGCTGGGGCTTCAACGATGCAGTCGCACTTCACACAGGCCTTTTTCACCCGGACAGTGCGGATAACTTTCAGAGCGCTACGTATCAGCTCAAGCTGTTCCGCACTCGTTTCACCCAGAGAGTCCAGCCGACCGCCACATTCCGGGCAGCAGGTCTCTGCGGGCTCCAGACGTTTTATCTCACGGGGAAGGGATTCAGGTAGCGGGCGGCGATGCCGGGATTGACGAAGCTGACGGGGAACCTGCGGGTCATCCACCCGACCGGTACGCCGATCACTGTCCGCTTCCTGCTTTTCCAGCGCCGTTTGTGCGTTGTCAACCTCACGCAACAGCTTTTCCGAAGAGGCGCCGAACAGCATGCGACGCAGCTTATCCAACTGCGCGCGCAGGCGTTCGTTTTTACGTTCTTCCTCTTCTACCTTTTCTTCCGACCGCGCAAGCGCCTGACGCAGGAAGGCCTCGGTCTCCTCAACGAGACTGAGTTGTTGGTCTTTTTGGCGAAGCTGCCGTTCCAGTTCAGCGATACGGGCGAGATAGTCCTTATTCATGCCCCCTTTTATAATGCAGCTGTGATTTTTTTACAACATTGTCAGTGAGTTAAGACGCGTTGTTTTCGGCTGACGCCAGTCCAACTTATCCAGCAGCATCGCCAACTGAGATCGGGTGAGCGCGATTTTGCCGTCACGAACCGTCGGCCAGACGAACTGCCCCTGCTCCAGGCGTTTGATGAACAGGCACAGACCGTCCGCATCCGCCCAGAGGATTTTCACGGTGTCGCCACGGCGGCCGCGGAAGATAAACAGGTGGCCGCAGAACGGGTTATCATTGAGAGCCTGCTGTATCTGTTCGCCCAGGCCGTTGAAGGATTTTCGCATATCGGTCACGCCGGCGACCAACCAGATTTGGGTTCCTGACGGGAGTGGGATCATTCTCGGGCGCTCCCGAGCAGTTCACGAAGCACAACGGTCAACAACTGCGGGGAAGGATTTTCCAGCGTCATTTTACCGGATCGGAACTCGATACAACAGGATGGCGCGCTGACCGCTGCGGAGAATGTTGCTAGGGAATTCCGGGTTTTATCACACGAGGTGTCCGTTGTCGGCAACTCGGATATCACTTCAACCGGTAATAATACCGGTTTTGATGGCTGCGTCACCGAGGCTGGCAGACGACGGGATATGCGGCCTTCCTGCTGCCAAAGTCGTAACCATTTAAAGATAAGGTTACTGCCAACGCTATTCTCGCGGGCGATTTTGGAGACATTGGCACCAGGCCGGGATGCCAATTCAACCATGTGCAGTTTGAATTCATTGGAATAGACGCTACGGGAGCCGTTACGCCAGTTGGTGGGCTTTTCCACAAATAGAGCTCTTTCTAAATGAGACGGAGCTCTAACCTACCCACCTTGGAACATAGATAACAGACGGCGCTGGCTTTACGCTTAC
>NZ_WUBS01000044.1 GCF_010131535.1 Acerihabitans arboris | reverse complement strand
GGTGGTAAAACTGGGGGGCGACAAGCTGGGGGCGCAGGATATTTATCTCCGTTTCAACCCCGAAACCGGTGAAGCGTTCGGCAAAAGATATACGCTTGCCGCTGGGAATGTGCTGCAGGCGGTACCGGCACCGTTGGCCCAACGGCTGCGTAATATCCTCGAACAGGGACTGGGCGGGCGGGGGGCGCCGGGCGCGGGTAAACAGTTTGCCGGCAAACCCGGCCGCAAGCCCTATACCCGGGTTACCGGCGCGCATCTGCGGGCATGGGTACAGAACGGCATAAGCCCACACCCGACAGCTATGGGGGCTTTTATTGCCCTGCGGGATATCAGCTATGGCCAATGGCAGCGCTATGTGCATCCGGAGGGTACATTAACGGCCCAGGGCCGCACGCTGCTGCAAAACTATGAACCGGACTCGTGGCGCCGCCTCTTTAACCTGCCGCCCGAGGTACAGCAACGTATCCTGGGGAACGTCGATATCCGGACATTGCATGAAACCGGCCAGGCTTTCCCCTCGACTAGCAACGAACACCCCTGGCGGGCAACCTTCCGGGAACAGGCCACGGCGCAGCTGGATATAATCAGAAATCAATTCTTTAACATATGGGAACAATGGGCAATTCAAGGACTAGTGGATGAAGAGCGTGCGGTTGCCGTGAACAGATTGAGGCATTGCCTGGTGTACAGCCATACGCAGCTCGATCTCAGGGGATTAGGCCTGAGATCCTTGCCGCCGGCATACCCCCCCAGGTGGTGAGACTTATCCTTAGCAATAACCGGCTGCCGTTGATCCAGGGCACCCTGCCGCCCGATTTAATGCACCTGGATATCAGCCATAATCTTTTTACCGGGTTGCCGGGCGATCTGGGGGAGAAAGTGGCGGCGATTATCGCCCACCACAATCAGCTTAAACACCTGCCCGCCACGCTGCCGGAGCCGTTGGCAAATCTTGATGTCAGCCATAACGAGATTGCTTCAGTGGCGGTGATTTCCCACGCTCGATTGACTACGCTCAACCTTAATCATAATCAATTAAAGCAATTGCCCAGTTTTAGGCAACTACGCTTAAAGAGCCTGTGTATTGACCATAACCAGCTGCAGGTTTTGCCCGATTTACCGGATACGTTAACTATCCTCAGCGCCGCGAATAATCAATTGCGGACGTTGCCGGGGTTTATGCCGGAAAAATTACTTTTCCTCGATCTTAGCTTTAATGAGCTGGCGGAATTGGACTCGATCTTGGGCGGCAGATTGAGGCACCTGAAAGTCGATGGCAACCTGCTGCCTGACATACCGCAGCCGCTGCCGCGATTGCTGAAGACTTTTTCCGCCAATAAAAACGTCATTACGCAACTTACGCCAACCTGGCCGGAGAAACTCCATTCCCTGATGCTGATGGATAATATGATTTCCAGACTGGATGCGACCACCTTTCCGCCTACGCTGCGGGTGCTTAACCTGAGTCAAAATTACATCGGATTGCTAACGGAAAACCTGCCCGCCGGCATACAAAATATTTTTATCGCCAAAAATAAATTAAAAGGAATTATGGCTAACGTGCCGCGCGACCTGAAGCTCATCGACGTCAGCCATAATTTGATTACGCAGCGACCTGGGCATTTGCCCGCAGCGGTGGAATTTATCAATACGCCTTAGCGACAACAGTCCGCGCTGCCATGTTACCGCGCCCGGCGCTGTTTTCCATCCCCCGCGCGGCGCCAGGCATTATCCGGCACAGGCCGGGCTGCAATTCCGATAGCCCCAAGGGATTGCCGCAAACAGATTAGCCGTTTCATTAATTAGACAGCGGAATAATATGTCTCGCTTGGACCGTTTTCATCAGTTAAAAAAACAGGAAGCTGGAGGTGTACTGTAATATTAATTGCCTCGTCAGTATTATTATTTCCCGCGATTGCCATAGTCCAGGGGGAACCCTGTTTTTATCGCAATAATTTAATACTTCAGGGTATATCGCAGCATGGCAGATCGATATAATTAGAGTGATGTATATTTATACGTTTTTATTAAAATAAATATATTATTTTTTCTTATATCGGCCTGTGGGAAAATAAAATAATTATAGCGCGCCGATATGGATTATTTAAGTTCTTTTTCGTTATAATGATTTTATCAGAATTTTCTAATTTCCCCTGTCGGAGTTGATTATGCCGTTATGCCCGCTAGATAGCAGAAGTCGTATTGGTAATTATCATAATAAATCCGCCAATATTATTGCGGATCAAAAATCACAACGTAAGACTATCCGTTATTTAGCCGGGCACCCGGGCGACGCGCTAAAAAGAGCGCGCGCGGAGCTGATGCTGCAAAGCGTGCTATTTATCACTAATGTTGCCTGTAATACATCTTCCCGCGCGTTGCCATCACCGGCGCAAAACAAAAAAATACACACGCCCGTAGTACCGGCGCCATGGCCCACCGCGAAACGCCAGGCGGAGGGCGCCGACCGCCTGCGCCATGATTGCCGTTACGGCCTGGTCAGCGTCCAATCCGTTGCGCAAGCCGGTGAGCCCGCCGTATTGCCTCCTATGGCCCTGGCGATGCAAATAAAACCCG
>NZ_WUBS01000043.1:1868-3053 GCF_010131535.1 Acerihabitans arboris | reverse complement strand
TTAGGGTTGTGAGGTTAAGTGAATAAGCGTACACGGTGGATGCCTAGGCAGTCAGAGGCGATGAAGGACGTGCTAATCCGCGAAATGCGCCGGTGAGCTGATATGAAGCGCTATCAGCCGGCGATGTCCGAATGGGGAAACCCAGTGCAATTCGTTGCACTATCATTACGTGAATCCATAGCGTAGTGAGGCGAACCGGGGGAACTGAAACATCTCAGTACCCCGAGGAAAAGAAATCAACCGAGATTCCCCCAGTAGCGGCGAGCGAACGGGGAACAGCCCAGAGTCACCATCAGCTTTTGCATCAGGAGAACGGTCTGGAAAGTCCGGCAACACAGGGTGATAGCCCCGTATCCGAAGGCGCAGAAGCTGTGAGCTCGATGAGTAGGGCGGGACACGTGATATCCTGTCTGAAGATGGGGGGACCATCCTCCAAGGCTAAATACTCCTGACTGACCGATAGTGAACCAGTACCGTGAGGGAAAGGCGAAAAGAACCCCGGCGAGGGGAGTGAAACAGAACCTGAAACCGTGTACGTACAAGCAGTGGGAGCCTTGATTTATCAGGGTGACTGCGTACCTTTTGTATAATGGGTCAGCGACTTATATTCTGTAGCAAGGTTAACCGTTTAGGGGAGCCGTAGGGAAACCGAGTCTTAACTGGGCGTCAAGTTGCAGGGTATAGACCCGAAACCCGGTGATCTAGCCATGGGCAGGTTGAAGGTTGGGTAACACTAACTGGAGGACCGAACCGACTAATGTTGAAAAATTAGCGGATGACTTGTGGCTGGGGGTGAAAGGCCAATCAAACCGGGAGATAGCTGGTTCTCCCCGAAAGCTATTTAGGTAGCGCCTCGTGAATTCATCTTCGGGGGTAGAGCACTGTTTCGGCTAGGGGTCCACCCCGGATTACCAACCCGATGCAAACTGCGAATACCGAAGAATGTTACCACGGGAGACACACGGCGGGTGCTAACGTCCGTCGTGAAGAGGGAAACAACCCAGACCGCCAGCTAAGGTCCCAAAGTCATGGTTAAGTGGGAAACGATGTGGGAAGGCACAGACAGCCAGGATGTTGGCTTAGAAGCAGCCATCATTTAAAGAAAGCGTAATAGCTCACTGGTCGAGTCGGCCTGCGCGGAAGATGTAACGGGGCTAAACCATGCACCGAAGCTGCGGCAGCGAT
>NZ_WUBS01000043.1:0-1771 GCF_010131535.1 Acerihabitans arboris | reverse complement strand
TCGTTGGGTAGGGGAGCGTTCTGTAAGCCTGCGAAGGTGGCCTGTGAGGGCTGCTGGAGGTATCAGAAGTGCGAATGCTGACATAAGTAACGATAAAGCGGGTGAAAAGCCCGCTCGCCGGAAGACCAAGGGTTCCTGTCCAACGTTAATCGGGGCAGGGTGAGTCGACCCCTAAGGCGAGGCCGAAAGGCGTAGTCGATGGGAAACAGGTTAATATTCCTGTACTGGGTGTGACTGCGAAGGGGGGACGGAGAAAGCTAGGTTCGCCGGGCGACGGTTGTCCCGGTTTAAGCGTGAAGGTGGAAAGGGCAGGTAAATCCGCTCTTTTATTCAACACCGAGGCGTGATGACGAGCCACCACGGTGGTGAAGGAATTGATGCTACGCTTCCAGGAAAAGCCTCTAAGCTCCAGGTCACATCGAATCGTACCCCAAACCGACACAGGTGGTCAGGTAGAGAATACCCAGGCGCTTGAGAGAACTCGGGTGAAGGAACTAGGCAAAATGGTGCCGTAACTTCGGGAGAAGGCACGCTGGCGTTAGGTGGAGGGACTTGCTCCCCGAGCCGAAGCCAGTCGCAGATACCAGCTGGCTGCAACTGTTTATTAAAAACACAGCACTGTGCAAACACGAAAGTGGACGTATACGGTGTGACGCCTGCCCGGTGCCGGAAGGTTAATTGATGGGGTTATCCGCAAGGAGAAGCTCTTGATCGAAGCCCCGGTAAACGGCGGCCGTAACTATAACGGTCCTAAGGTAGCGAAATTCCTTGTCGGGTAAGTTCCGACCTGCACGAATGGCGTAATGATGGCCAGGCTGTCTCCACCCGAGACTCAGTGAAATTGAACTCGCTGTGAAGATGCAGTGTACCCGCGGCAAGACGGAAAGACCCCGTGAACCTTTACTATAGCTTGACACTGAACATTGAGCCTTGATGTGTAGGATAGGTGGGAGGCAATGAAGTGTGGACGCCAGTCTGCATGGAGCCAACCTTGAAATACCACCCTTTAATGTTTGATGTTCTAACTCCGGCCCATTATCTGGGTCGAGGACAGTGTCTGGTGGGTAGTTTGACTGGGGCGGTCTCCTCCTAAAGAGTAACGGAGGAGCACGAAGGTTAGCTAATCACGGTCGGACATCGTGAGGTTAGTGCAAAGGCATAAGCTAGCTTGACTGCGAGAGTGACGGCTCGAGCAGGTGCGAAAGCAGGTCTTAGTGATCCGGTGGTTCTGAATGGAAGGGCCATCGCTCAACGGATAAAAGGTACTCCGGGGATAACAGGCTGATACCGCCCAAGAGTTCATATCGACGGCGGTGTTTGGCACCTCGATGTCGGCTCATCACATCCTGGGGCTGAAGTAGGTCCCAAGGGTATGGCTGTTCGCCATTTAAAGTGGTACGCGAGCTGGGTTTAGAACGTCGTGAGACAGTTCGGTCCCTATCTGCCGTGGGCGTTGGAAGATTGAGAGGGGCTGCTCCTAGTACGAGAGGACCGGAGTGGACGCACCACTGGTGTTCGGGTTGTCATGCCAATGGCATTGCCCGGTAGCTACGTGCGGAAGAGATAACCGCTGAAAGCATCTAAGCGGGAAACTTGCCTCGAGATGAGTCTTCCCTGTGACCTTGAGTCACCTGAAGGGACGTTAAAGACGATGACGTTGATAGGTCGGGTGTGTAAGCGCAGCGATGCGTTGAGCTAACCGATACTAATGACCCGTGAGACTTAACCTTACAACACCTAAGGTGTTTGAAGCGGAGAGCGCGTTGCCCCG
>NZ_WUBS01000042.1 GCF_010131535.1 Acerihabitans arboris | reverse complement strand
ATGGTGATGCCGTTTGCCGCCGTGCTGTTTACCTCCGATCCGTTTTGAAAAATCCTATATCTTGCAACCGGCAAGGAACCGTCGGTGCCGGTATCCCATTGCAAGGTTACCGAGGTGGCGGCGGTGTAAGTTGCGCGCAGGAAAGCCGGTGAAGGCGGCTGGGCGACACCGGTGGTGGAGGCGACGACAGTATTGCTAAAGTACAAGCTTAATTGCCCATCGGCCGCCTCCGCTAAGATAGCGAAGCTGTATTCTGTACCCCGTAGTAGGTTATAAACTATGGTAGTCCTAGCTGTCGAACTGGCAAACCAGACGCCGTTAACATATATCCGGTAGCGAAACACCGCTGCAGTGCCGTCGTAACTGCTAGACCAGGACAACTCCACGTAAGTATTGGCTCTAACTCCGTAGTACAGATTTATCGGTGAGGGCGGAAGCGCCAGGGGTAATGTTCCGTCTGGAATCCCTAAGTGTGCTGCAGTCGCGGGCGAACCAAAAGGAGTGATGTCATCGCAATTGATTGGATTAGACGAATATGGATAAGTATAACACCGGTTATATTCCGGGATAACTAGATGATTCTCTCTCATTATTGGACCTCGATATTTTTCAGTATCTTCATAAAATAACTATTTTTTATATTGATTTTTACGATCAACGTTATTATATTCATTAAATGTCGTTAATTTAATGTTCTTTTTATTTCAAAGTATGTTGCTTAAAATATTAGGTAAACAGCCGTTGGTTAGTGTTAACTATACTTCTTCATGATTTAAATATTCATTTTATTCATAAATCGCATGATGTGGCAATAAGCCATTGGCGGGTAGAAATCCATAATTTTATCTTTATTTAATTTACCGGCGGAATTTGAAGTTGTCAATTGCCATAAATAGCGTTTAATCTGTATAAATGGGTTGTCTTATTATAAATACCGGGCTTGCCAATCCTTCTCTGGGCGGTTGGGTGCGGCTTCCATCAGGCTGCTTATAAAGCGGTCTCGAAGATTATTTCACTATGCTGGCTAGGTGTCGGCTTAGGGGGATAACATGGTATTGCCGCCCGTGAACCGGGCAGCAATAAGCTTGGCCATGGTGTAACGCTGTTACCAGGGAGATTGGACTGGATTATCGCCACCATACTGGTGCGCTTGATCGGGTGGATAATAGGGCTGCGGTGGATAACCTTCCTGTGCCGGCTTGTCGCGGGGAGCTGGATAGGGATAACCTTCAGGCAGGAAGGGCGAAGCAGTACCCAGCGGCAACGCAAAGCTGACCTGAGCATATCCGGCGCTGCGCTGCCCATCGCGGCCCACGGCAAATACCAGGAAATAATAGCTTTGGCCGGGGATGAGGGAATCCACCCGGATCAACGCGTTCGCGCCGGGAGAAAAAAACCAGGTCTGGCTGTAGAGCTCCAGCGCGGCGAAGCCGTTCACCACGCCGCCGCCGCCGCCGGGGATGATATTGAGCTGCACCGAGGTCGGGCTAATGGCTTGATAGGATGCGCTGAGCGGCGCGGCGGGCGGCAGCGCCGGCGCAGTCCCGATGATCACTTCGAGCGTATTGCTCCGTGAGGCGCCGGTTTGACCATTGGCGCCGACGGATATGATAAAAAAATCATACAGCAGGCCGGGGGTTAAGGTACTCAAGGCGAGGGTGTATCCGGTTATATTGGTAAGGAATGCGCCGTTTTGATACACGCTGAAATACGACACAGGCTCAGTACCGTCGGTGCCGCTGTCCCATTGCAAGGTGACCGAACCGGCGGCAACCGCCGTGGTGCGCAGATTCACCGGCGAAGCTGGTCGGGCGAGCGCCGTGGTGGTAACGTTGATTTGATTGCTGGGACTTTGACCCAATTGCCCATCGCCGGCTTCGGATATGATATAAAAATTATAAGTTGTATTCGGCGCTAAGTCGGTAACAGTAAAAATGTTTTCCGTTGTGGTGCCCACCGAGATTCCGTCTTGATATATCCGGTAGCGGAACACCGCCGAAGTGCCGTCGGTTCCGGTATCCCATTGCAGCGTTATTGACGTATTGCCTATATCTATCTCACGCAGATTAACCGGCGAGGGAGGGAAAAGGGATGAAAAGGGGGGAGTTCTGAAATTGGCTAAATTACTACTATAAATACTGATTATTCCATTTACCCCTATGGCATAAACTGTGAAGGAATAACCTGTATCAGGCGTTAGATTATCAACAAAAAACCAAGGGGTATTACCAATGGTTTGACCTGCATCGGTAGTGCCATTCCAAATTCTGTAATAAGCTACTGGTGTACCTCCTGTGCCCGGCAGCCAGGTTAGGAAAACTGACGTGGAGGTGAGGTCGCTGTATGCTAAATTGGTGGGCGGCGCCGGGGGTATAGTTAATGGTAAATTTTCATATGAATTATCAGTAATTAACATGATGCAATCCTCATATTAAGATGGGCTATTAATCTAATATTTTGCATAACTCTTCATGGTCTTGACAGCCAGGGCACGCTTTATTATGGGTGTGCATTGAAGTAATCCTCAAAATGACTAATTATCATGAATTGTAAATTTAGTGTGCATTGTTAGATTCGCGCTTCGTTTTACTTTAGACAGGCCAGTGGCAGAATAAAAATTACCTGTAATTGAATTTCACAAGATGATAATACAAAAAGGGTATCATTCTCATAAAGGCAGTCAATAGCTTAATTTGACGTATTGCCGCCCTTGAAATGGGCGGCAATATTGACAAGGTTATCGGTTACCGCTGATACCAGGAATATTGAATAGGACTCTCTCCCCCGTATTGCTGCGAGTTGGGCTGCGGATGATAACCTTCTGACCATGGCGTACCACAGGGTTCCGGATAGGGATAATCTGGTGATGAAATTATCCCCTGCGGCTGCGTAAAGCTGACCTGGGCATATCCGGCGCTGCGCTGTCCATCGCGGCCCACGGCAAATACCAGGAAATAATAGCTTTGGCCGGAGGTGAGATTATCCACACGGATCAATGGGTTCGCGCCGGGGGAGAAAAACCACCTCTGGCTGTTGAGCTCCAGCGCGGCGAAGCCGTTCACCAGGCCGCCGCCGCTGCCGGGGTTGATATTCAGCTGGGCCGTGGTGGCGTTGACAAATTGATAGCTCGCGCTGAGGGGCGCCGCGGGCGGCAGCGCCGGCGCAGTCCCGATGATCACTTCGAGCGTATTGCTGCTTGTGGCGCCGGTTTGACCATTGGCGGCGACCGATACGATAAAAAAATCATACAGCAGGCCGGGGGTTAAGGTATTTAAGGTGAGGGTGTATCCGGTTATATTGGCAAGGAATGCGCCGTTTTGATATACGCTGAAATACGACACAGGCTGCGTGCCGTCGGCGCCGGTGTCCCATTGCAAGGTGACCGAACCGGCGGCAACCACCGTGGTGCGCAGATTTACCGGCGAGGGCGGACGGGCGAGAGCGGCGGTGGTCGGGGTAATTTCATTGCTGGCATTCAAACCGAACTGCCCGTCTAACCCTTCCGACACGATATAGAAGCGATAGGTTGTTCCAGGCGTTA
>NZ_WUBS01000041.1 GCF_010131535.1 Acerihabitans arboris | reverse complement strand
GATTTTTGGCCAGTTCGTTAGCCAGAGCTTGCAACTGCTTTTCGTCCATAAATTAACCTGTTTTTGATGTTGGATTGAAGATATCAAAATCAGGCAATTACACAAATCTATGTACAGGCTCCGGCTACCTGCTGGGCCAGCACCGGGTCGTCGATACGCGTGCTGTCAATTTCCATACGCATTTGCCGCAGGTCCGTGCCGCAGGGGATGGCGGCCACTGCCGCGTTGGTTACGGCTTTGGAGATGGCATGCATGAAGAACCACCAGACCGGGACTTTCGCGCTCTGGTTGTTGAGCGTGGTAAAGGATTTCTCCCAACCGGTCTCCGAGGGAAGCGGTACACTGACCTGGCATTGCGTGGAACGAGTGGTGTCGAATTTGATGGTGGACAGATCGACATCGATATATGGCACACAACCAAACAAAATGACAACGATCGCCATCCAGATACGGTTCTCAATGCGCATCGAGGACAGCACGCCTTTATTGCCCTCGTCCGCCCCTTCGGTTCGCGCCCGCAGCCATTCCTGGATGAAAATCCCGGCCAGGGGCAGGGCGAACAAGCCGCTGGCAACCAGGATGTTCCAGACGCCGTTGTTGACCAGCCAGGCGACCAGCGTCAGGTAGTATTCCAGATAGTCGGTGGTCTGCAAGGTCATCACCGTCTCCTATACTACGTGCAGCCACTGGCTGGCTTCGGAGAACACGATGGCGCCCACGCTCAGGACCTCCAGGGTCCGCAGCGCCCGCGCCGAGTCCGGGTCGCGCCGGCGCCGCCGCCGCCGCGCCCAGGGCCAGGCGGCCAGCAGCGCTGCATATAGGCACAGGCGCCAGACGAAGAAATGCGGGGCGTGGGCATCGAACCACTGCTGCCAGCCGGCGATGCCGCCGCACAGGTAGATACCCAGCAGGTTGGCCGCCAGCGCGGCCACGAACAGCAGCACCAGGCTTCCCACTATCAGCAGCAATGGCCAGCGCTGGGCGCGCGTTTCAGGACTGAGGGATGGCATCGGCGCCTCCACATCGGATGTGCATTCTCCGAGTTCAGCGCAGAGGCGGTGCAAAGGCGACCAAGAATGCGAAAACGCCGGTACCCCGATAGTTTCGTGGGGACGTGTCCGCTTGAGAAGATGACATATTTGAGGTAATTTTGAATCAATAAAGATGATATCGCTTGCGAGGGTTTGCCATGCGTACCACGGTCACCATCGACGATGCCCTTTATGAACAGGCGCTGGAAATGGCCGATTCCGAAATGGACAAGGCCGACCTCTTCCGCGAAGCCATCCGCACCTTTGTGCGGGTGCAGGCCGCTAAGCGTCTGGCCGCCTTGGGCGGTAGCGCGCCGACTATGTCAGACGTGCCGCGCCGTCGTCAAGAATCGAGCCGCCGATGCCCGTTGTTCAGGACGTGTTGGTCGATACCAGTGTCTGGGTTGAGCATATTCGCCAAAAAAAATGCCGAACTGGTTGATTTGATGATGCAGGATAGGGTGCTTATTCACTCGTTTGTACTGACGGAATTAGCGTGCGGTACTCCCCCTGCGCCCCGCGGGAGAACGCTGGGCTATCTAGCTCTGCTACGTACCTGTCATTCTGCCAACCAGACCGAGGTTAGGAGCTTGATTGAGCAGGAGGGCCTTTATGGTCAAGGTTGCGGCCTGGTGGATATGACCCTACTGGCCTCCACCATGATCACCCCCAATGCTCGGTTGTGGACTTTGGACAGGCGTTTGGCCACGCTGGCCAAACGCCTGGGCATAAATTGGCCCACGAACGCACGCTAAGCACTCACATTTCAGGGAAAACTTAAAGTTCATAGGGTATTCCCCCATTTTAAATTTATTAGTTTTCAGAGATTTTATCCGACTAGCCTTTCAGTCCTGGACGTTATAGTGATTTCAACCCATGCCATGCATGCTACTGTCCTCATTTCACTACCGATAAACCTGACTCCTCAAGGGTTGCCTACCTAACCGCACTTTGGATATCCTCTCTCATGACACCAGTGAGACGATGGGTATCATGAAAACCGCCACGGAATATCAACCCTCCCATAAATAATTATCGGTCGACGGTGGGACATGATTTTATAAAAACGAGTTTACTTTACTGTCCATGCTTCGGAAAAATGACTATTTTCAAATAATTCCGTTAATCCCGTAATTTGCTTGAGCCTAAGCACTTCATCAGCATCCATACCCAATTCCTTAGCTATTTTCTCATCCTTCCAACCTAATCGCGCCAGGTCCCTGACGATATCTGACATGGCCATGATTTGATGTTTCCCACGGGCGCGGTTATGGCGAATGGTGGCCGCGATGCGATCGGTTTTTCCTGACTGGCTGTTTCTGATACAGGTAACGGGGAGATAATTTTTTAAACGGCTGCGAAGGATCTTTTTTTCCTTTCCCAACAAACTGCGGTGAAACCCATCTACCACAATATAGCTCTCCTTTTCTTGGCAAACCACCACGGGTTGGGTATAGCCGTCCTTATCCAGGGAGGTAAGCAGTAATCTTTTTTCGGCAGGTGCCATCGTGTTGGGGTTATAATCATTTGCCAGTATGTTCTCAGCTTTTATCCAGAGTACACAGTCCACCGGTTCTTCTCGGAAAGGGCTTAGCTCATGTAAAATTTTTTTTAGTGAATTGATGGCTGTGATCTGCTCGTCAAATGTCATAGCGCTGAGAGCTTCAGAAATGGGCTTAAATAATTCCTCGATATTCATAAAATTCTCCACTCTTTACGTTTCTCCTGCATGCGATGCAGATACTTTTCGTAATGGTGAGCCTTATTTGGGCTGAATGATAACGTATGACACCAAAAATCATTACGGATAAGTGTTTTGCAAATACGTCGCCAGGAGGGAATATCTCTTGCGCCCAAATCCTTGTCCTGCTCGTCGGGGATATCAACAGGGAAACCCCGACCTTGATACCATTTTAAATAAATGGCGATTTTATTACGATAATGTTCAGCTGTTTTCAATGGCATGCTGTCTAATAAGAATAGGGTGTAGCTTTTCCAACTGTGATGGGCCGGTTTGGTAATTTTTCGATTGCCATAGAAATTCCCGGTTTGGTTGGCATACAGTGCGCCGGAATGTGCCCCAGCCACCCGCCGGCACGCTTTTTCCCATGTTTCAGCCTCAAGCACATGATAAAGCCATAATCCCTTGCGTTGTTCGGGGCCGAAGGGTTCGCAAATGCGCATCGAACTCAGCGGCACGCCGGCCTGGTACATAAGGTCATAAAGTGGATTATAAATACGTCTGAATTTGGCAAAAAAGAGCCAAATGTCATTCACTTTCCAGTCATAAATAGGATAGGCATTATAAACAAAACCTTCTAATGAGGCCGTGGTCCAGGGTTTATCATCTGCGTAGCGGAGTTTAGAATAAGAGCTGATCGCGGCAAAGCGATTAAGCGATTCATCGGTACGTATACCGATTAAAATCGCCGCACTCTTTTTTTGCGCGAACCAACTGGCAAAAGCGGGTACAAATTCTTCAAAGGTCATGGCTTGCCGGTAAAAAGGGAAAAAAGCAGGGTCGGTGATCGCATCGGAAGGAGGTTGACGTACCCAGTCAGTGTCCGGTTGCCATGCCACCCATTCGGGCTGATATTGTGAGACCCCATTCACGGTAGTCATCGGAAGAGCCACCCAATAAAAGTGGTCGATACAATCATCATACAAGGCTTTCATTCTCTGTACGTGATTGATAGTAAGCGTAAATGTAAGCGTCAACTCTGGGCCGTATTGACGCTTATTCAACAGGGATTTTGAGGTTCCACGGCAGGAGATCTTTGATCTTATTGATGGGATGATCCGCGATAATCGCCAGCACATGGCGTAGGTA
>NZ_WUBS01000040.1 GCF_010131535.1 Acerihabitans arboris | reverse complement strand
GAACGTTGGAGCGGTGGAACAAGAAACTGGCAACCAATAAGTACCGTGACACTTAATCCTGAGCGGGAAAAACAGGCAGCCTAAATCAGCAGGGGATGACAACAACCTTGACACTGACCGAGGCAGAGAACTTCATACTTGAAGGTGTTCTCAGAAAAGATGTGTGAAAGAAAAAATATCACGTAGTTATTGAGCAGCGGAAGGACGATCGTGAAACTGTATGAAAACGTGGTGATTGGTAATTTCCTTTATGGATTGGGCGTTTCCATAGGAGGACGGCTCAAATCCGGATATCTTCCGGGGGCTGTCAGTTTGTTGCAGCAGACTCCGGAAGATAAGGCGCTAGGTGATGTCCTGCTCGATTTTCCAGGTACATTGCGTCTTATCGAGTTCAAGGCACAGGCGAACCGTTCTAAAAAGGAACTCACTCGGTACAGAAAACTATTACCGACTATACAAGAGCAGCAGGAAATGCTGAGTATTTCTCGCAGAGTCCACTGGTACGTGGAAACGGCGCCATTTCCTTTGAAAGGGGTTGAAGCATTCTTTTCTCCTTATCTTGATGCATTCGACACACAAAAACCTGCGAAAAAGCCATTTGCTTTGGAGAGGTTCATTGAATCCGTGGCGGATGACGTTATTTCGTCGAGAAACGATGAACGGGATACACAGGAGAAGGATTATCTGAAGCTTGTGCGCTGGTGCCAGGGTACGGGAGAAACAGGTTCTGGCGCACTGATCGTGGTTGTGGATTCTGGGGGCGGCATGGAATTTGTTGCGCTGGAGGATCTGATGGCGCTGAACATGTCCCATCAAAAATGGATGACGTACAGACAAGAAAGGGAATTGAAAATGGAAAGAGCACTGGAGCTGGAGCTTGAGAAAAAGGAGCTGCGAATGGAGCGAGGATGGAACTATGGGAGATAACGTGGACAAAAGCCTAACTGACCGTGATGTTCAGTTGTTCTTTGACGCAGCCGAAAAACTGCGCGAGGCAGCAGAGCGTGATGGTGAGAAAGCTAGAGAAGCAACAGTGGCTTTGGCTTCTTTTGTTAACAAGATGAATGTCAATCTACAGAAGCTGGAAGATGGTGTTCGCCACAACATAAATAGTTCAGCGGAAACAACCGCCAACAGGGCGGCGGAGCTGCTGAGTGTCAAATTTCAACAGGCAAATGATGCAGCCAAAACAGCAACAGAGCAGTATCAGAAAGCGGCAAAAAACCTCAATTTTAGGAGCTGGTGTTATATTCTCGGCACACAGTTTATATTGATGCTGGTTTTTATCGCATCCATTTTATATCTGATCCCTTCACTGGACGAGGTTCAGCAACGTCGGGCGGAACTGTCATCTCTGAATGAGCAGATCCATAATTCCCGTCTAAAATGGGTCTTCTGCGAGGAAGGTAAAAAATGTTTCCGGACAGATGAACGTGAGAATGGCGGTGAGCCGTACAGAGGCAAGAAAGATGGCAGTACCTGGCGGGTTCCCTGGAAAGAGTAACCGCACTCAAAATACTTTTCGAAACAGCCTATAGTTAGGTTCACTGCTCTCCTCAGAAAAACCATACCCGGAGCAGGACCAACAGCGGGTACGCAGCAAACCTAGATTCTTTCTTGGTGGCGACTTTGTACCAGAAGTGTATATGCATAAATCTCATTTACATATCAGGAACAATCTAGCTTTAGGGGTGTCAGTCCACTTGGCTTCAGGCATATCGTCCGATTCAGACCTGACGGCTTTCCTGCCTGTCCGTTTCGTGCCAGGAGCGGAAGCTGGGGGGCCAAAGACTCTCTAAAAATTGATGGTTCGTTTTGCAGGGATACATACAGGATAACCTACTGATAAAGTCAAAGCCACTCAGCCAAATATCGGATAATATAGAGTGCTGAGCAGATATCTTTCTGGCGTAAGGTAAAGTAAATGACAAAACAACAATCTATTAACTCTTACAAAGCTAAAGGTTATACAGCAATTTCTAATAATTTATCGGGAATATACACAGATGTTTTAGTTAAAGGTTCGACCGTTGTTCGTATTGGAGATGATCCTGGTTATCCGCACTTCGCCAGGCTTATTCTATCTGCTAGCTCTGGCCTAAAAAATGTAGTTAAAATATTTCTTCATAGTGAGCCATTAGGAATTGTTAATGATTTAAACTTTAACGGAGAGTATTCAATCACAGAAACCGAACTACTAACTGCAATGTCTCAGCAAGAAAGTGAAAATTATCAAACATGGGCTTTAACAGCTTTAAATGAAATAAGACAAGGGAAAAAACCTGCAACTGATCCTTTTGGTTTGGTTAATGACATAGACATACTGTTTGTATATGCCAGGAATAACAATCTACATATTGATTTGGTTTGCCCCAAAAATGTAATGAAGCGGGGTAACGATTTTATAATACTAGATCCATTTTTTTGAATGCATAAGAGGGAGGATTTCAATACAGTCTCCCACCACTTCTTACGCTTATAGGACAGATACCCATTCCTAACATCCGCTTCTAACTCACAGTGGCCCCTTCGCTCAGTTAATGCATCCGCGTCGTGCCAAAAGCGGATGTTATAAATTTCCTTTAGGGCAATCGAAAAAAGAGGGATACGACCTATACTTGATTTGTATTTTAGATTACGCTTACATCAGTATAAATTTAACCCAAGCTTACTAATTTCTTTTCTACGCATTCCAAAAATAACATCACCACTTCTAGAAATGAATGAAGCAATGCGTCGGTCATTGTCATCTACACCTTCCCAGAAGAAAGGGACATTATTGTTCATCAAACTTTCTGCAAAGGTTAAATGTGTTAACGCCAAGAAAATCCTAACGAAATTAGATGGCTCATTGAAATCCTGATTCAGCAAATGTAGTGTCAAATGTCTATTGAAACTACCTTCATTAACACCTCCAGTTGGTTTATATATGACGTTTTTAAAAAAAGATCTGGTTGAATTAATCACATCACACTGGGGGTTTAAATGTGTGAAAAAATCCACCTCAGTTTCAATGTCATAACCTTTGCCGGGATGCCAGTCAAAATTTGGGAGCTGCCGTCTTCCCCATGTAATAATGAGTTTTCTTATTTCCTTTTCAAATCTGTCTGCACTTGTATTTGTGTTATCACCATCACAAAATTTTACAAGTAAGTTCCTCAACCCACCTTCAAAGACAGGGAAGAGCGACATTATAGATATATGATCATATCCCAAATAAAAAGCCTCTATAGCTTCAAAAATAATTGTTTTATAGTTTTTTAGTGATTCGCTCTTTATAAAATATTTGTTGAAATAAGCAATTGCAATTTCTAATGAGAAGTTTTCGAACAACCATTTATTTGAATTATCAAGTGGATTTTCACATCTTTTAATTTCATGGATTGCAGAAGAAAGAGTACCTTCTCCAATATATAGGGGTAATGCTATACCAAGTGAATTTGCATGCGACTGAATATTCGAACATCGTCCCCAATGTCTATTTAAGTACGATATTGGCCTTTCGGTAAGCAAGAAGTTTAAATCATCAATTTTAACTGCGAAAGAAGCATAACAAAGTTCACTTTTTGAAATCACTGGTTCTACGCCATGATTCCTCATGAATTGATTTGAAATTTCATTCTCAGAGAGCTTATCTAATTTAGATAAACGTTTCAAGGTTGGCAGGAATTTTTCTAAATCTGACATAATAATCCTACAAGTTAAGAATTAATCTTTATGAAAGATATCACATGACCCTTTGATTAATTATACTATTTAATGATGTTTTTATCAGCACAGAACTAAGCGTAAACGTCCGCTGATCGCTCAAAGCTGCTTCAAAGGGATTTCCTACTGTCAGCATGAAATGGACATTTCTAACACCATGGTGCGCCAATCAAGGGAAAGCAGGTCAGATTTCTTTCAATCACCAACACAGGCAAAGATTTCTGATAATGTAGGCCAAAGGTGTCAACATCGTGAAGCGGTGGCCCCTTTTCAACGTTTCCGTTGTCCACTGTTTATCGTTTTAACGTCCGCTCATTATCGCGTCATCTGACGCACTCTTTGCCGATAACATTCCTGCCTTG
>NZ_WUBS01000004.1 GCF_010131535.1 Acerihabitans arboris | reverse complement strand
TATCTTCGTCATATCCTCAGCGTTCTGGCAGACTGGCCGATAAACCGGGTGGCGGAACTCCTGCCCTGGAATGTGGATCTGACTGCAGAATAACCGTCAATACGGCGGTGAAAGTACGCTTACAATAATGGCTATCAAGGTGCTTGAAGTGACTTAATTCGGCGCTTCAGAAATGGTGATAGCTATGAAAACAGAAGACCGGCCATGAGGCCGGTCTTCTGTTCAAAGCAGATCTTAAACAGTTTCACCAAGTGGCACACTCTGCTCTTAGCCTAAGGCTGCATCGCACTAATTTCCATTCCATCAGATTTAAGCCTCCAAGGCAAAACTCCCTATTTTTGTATATCCAGACGTGTTCCCTTGTAGAATTCTTATCGCATTTTTCGAAGAAAATAAATTGAAAAGTAAAGGCATTGTTAATTCTCCCAGCAGCTTCAACTGGCCTCTGTTGGCATTGGGTATCGGAGCTATCGGCATTGGAACTTCCGAGTTTGCCACTATGGGCTTGCTGCCTGTGATCGCCGACGGTATGAATGTATCGATCCCTATAGCGGGCTCACTCGTCACTACCTTCTTGTTGGCCAACAACCCAAGCCGCACAGCAACCTCAGTGTTGGTTACTCCGAGGGCAATGACGTTACAGCGAATCTTAGTACCTAACAAGCGGATGGCGATATTATTGGTCATCGCCTTCACTGCACCCTTAGTGGACGTATAGGTTAGACCACAGATAGGGAGGGTCGCATTGGCAGACGATACATTGATGATATGACTTTCGTTGTGTGGCAGAAAATACTGGACTGCCTCCCGACAGAAGCGAAATAGACCAGTCAAGTTCAGTTCTACGATCTTAGTGAAATGGTCATCAGTGGCCTCCTCGATAGCAACCATATCATCCGAACCTGCATTCTTGACCATAATGTCGACCTGCCCAAACTCCGAGATAGCGCGCTCGAAGACGATTTTCGCTGCGAGTGGTCGCTGGAATCGGCACCCACCCCAATGGATCTACCACGTGCTTTAGCATTAATCTTACCAACAACTTCATCTTGCAAAGAAATCAGCGTTCCCACGCGCTGCGGTGACTTTTGTTTGCACCTTGGCGCTCGGTGTTTTTTTTCAGGCGTTTGGTCCTGCGATGGTCAGCGAGCAGATTCATTCATCGAATGCATTGGCAATGGCCTTCGCATCGATAATGGCACCTGCAGGAAGTGCTAGATTTCTACGCGAAGCATGATGTCTATCCTAAGTGTGAAATGATTAATATCGATCAAATCAATGATGCCTTGGCCTCTCTTGAACAGGGGGGCATGCCGCACCGATTCGTTATTGACATGGCTTCACTGAGCGTTGAATAAGCGCATATCCTTAAGCCGTAGCGCATGTTCGCTACCCCTTTATATACACCAGATGTGGTAATAACTGTTGCGATTAATGAATTTTTTTCATTTTTCTATTCTGATAATAGCTATTAACAAGCTGCTTTCTTTTGTTAAGAATAGTTACAAATACCTGCGGTCGAGTGGTTTCTCATGTTCATTTATTCAAAAACGCAACGTGTTTTACCCGGCGTTTCAGGATGGGTCATAGTGGGCATGATATTCATATTTTCGGCTACGGCGAGCGCGCGGAATACACAGGAAAATTCAATGAAGTTAAACATCATACTAAAAGATAAAACCCTTACCGCGACCCTGAATGACTCTCCAGCGAGTCGCAAATTTGCCACCTTATTACCGCTTACTTTGCAACTGAAAGATTATGCCAGGGAGGAGAAAATCAGCGACTTACCCTCCCGCATCACAACTGCGGGTTCACCCGCAGGAACGGCCGCAAACAAAGGCGATATCACAATTTATGCGCCATGGGGAAATCTGGCCATTTTCTATAAGCCTCATGGCTATGTGACCGGCTTAATTAGGCTTGGACAATTAGATGAGCCGGACGCGTTGCCCATCCATCCTGAGACTTTTAGTGCCAGATTTGAACTGTTGACTGAGTAATCGCCACCCCCGAACATGCTTTTTATCGGCATCGCCGTCACTCTGTTCTGCCGGAGTTTTATCACCACGTTATGTTAATACCTTTTCTGTTCCGGTACCGGATTAGCCGTTTCATTCACAAAAGGAAAGTATGATGATACGTTTCACCTCTGTAGCAGCATCACTATTGTTATTCGCAGGTATGTCCGTACACGGCGAAACAGCCACTTCAGCTCAGATGAAATTGTCGCAAACCGGCAGTCGCGCAACGATTGCCGAACCCGCCGACCACTTTACTGGGCGCGCCTATATTGACCCTCTCTTTTCACCGGTAGCACCGCAAAGAACGGGAGCAGCATATGTTACCTTCGTGCCTGGCGCGCGCTCTGACTGGCATACCCATCCGCTTGGGCAGACTCTGGTTATCACCTCCGGTACTGGCTGGGTCCAGGAGTGGGGGGGGGAACGGAAAACCGTACACGCAGGAGATGTCGTGCAGTGCCCGCCTGGGGTTAAACACTGGCACGGCGCAACGGATAAAACCACGATGGTTCATATGGCCATCCAGGAATCGAATGATAAAGGTGAAAACGTAAACTGGCTTGAAAAAGTCAGCGATAAACAGTACCTGCAGGCGGGAGAACATGAATGATAAACAGGACATTCCTGGTCATTGTTTCTTTGTTATTGATGAGCGGATGTGTTTCCAAGACCACGCAAAACAGGAGTTCGAATATGTTACCAGAAGACACCCATGGCGCTGTTGCCGACGTCGCCCCCGCAATGGCTGCGTATGCTGAACGATTTATTGAAAAAGATCTCTGGAATCGTCCGGAATTATCGCGTCGTGACCGCAGCCTGGTGACGGTTGCAGCACTTATCAGCCGTAACGATTCGGTGGAGCTTCCCCGCTACCTTAACTTGGCGCTAGACAGTGGCGTGAAGCCAACGGAAATCTCTGAGACGATTACCCACCTGGCATTTTATGCCGGCTGGCCAAATGCCACCTCAGCGGCGCTGGCGTTGCGCAACGTATTTGCGCAACGCCATATTGATACGGCGTCACTGCCGGGTGAGAACGTGGATTTTCTTCCTCTCGATAAAGAGGCGGAAAACAAACGAGCCACGATGGTTGAATCAAACTTTGGCAAGGTATCGCCTGGCGTCGTGGAATACACGACGGATGCGCTGTTCCTGGATCTGTGGCTGCGGCCCGGCCTGGCACCACGGGACCGAAGCCTCGTAACTGTCAGTGCGCTGGTTACCGCCGGACAAGTGGCACAGGTGCCTTATCATCTTAATCGGGCAATGGATAATGGTCTGACCCGTACTCAAGCCTCAGAGGTGTTGACCCAACTGGCCTTTGTGGCTGGCTGGCCAAACATTTTCTCCGCATTACCCGTATTTAAAGAAGTGTTCGCAGGCAGAAATCCGGCCTGATGGATAACACCTCGCAGAGGTTGTGCTCCACTTCAGGGGCCAGCTTCTGCTACGACGTTCTTCAGGGATGTTGGTAGTGACGCAGCGCGTCAATAACGAGTTGGAAAGCTTTTGAATGATTTCGGTTTTCCGGGTAGTAAATGTAATAACCGTCCCAGAAAGGGCACCAGTCTTCAAGGACGCTTACCAGTTCGCCGCGGGCGATCTGTTTTTCGGCGATATCCCGGGGAACATGTGCCAGTCCGTATCCTTCTACCGCAGCCTGCAGATTCTGATAGATACGGCTAAAAACCAGTTGGCCGCTGACTTTGACGTTCAGACTTTTTCCCGCTTTTTCAAATTCCCATACGTACAGATTTCCATGGGTCGGAAACCTCAGATTGATGCAGTTATGGTCAACAAGATCGTTGGGGTGCATAGGGATGGAATGTCGGGAAAAATAGTCAGGTGAACCCACCACAGCAAAGCGTACATCCGGGCCGATACGCACTGAGATCATGCCGTTGGATATTTGCTCGCCGAGACGTGTTCCTGCATCAAAACGGCCAGAGACAATATCTGTCAGGGCGTAGTCATCAATCAGCTCCAGAGTAATATCCGGGTATTCCTTGAGCAGTGGTTCAAGTTTCGTCCAGATAACTGAGCCTATAGCATAATCCGATGTGGAAATGCGCACGGTACCGGCGGCTTTACCGTTGAGATCCTTCAGTGACTTTAGCCGCTCCTGGATCCCATCGATAGAAGGGCCGAGGTCATCGAGCATGGATTGCCCGATATCCGTCAACGAGATACTACGGGTGGTGCGGGTCAGAAGTTTCATCCCCAGACGGGATTCGAGGGTTCGCATGGTGTGGCTGAGGGCTGATTGTGAAACGCCTAAAAGCGCCGCCGCTTTGGTAAAACTTTTTTCCCGCGCGACTACAATAAATGCCATTAAATCATTAAGGTTTTCCCGTGCCAAGTTGTGCCCCTTACTGCCAGAGTAAAAATAAGACGTTAGCGTATCGTAACGCAGAGCAGAAGTGGAACATTTCAGGCAACGCATTTTACTGCGTTAATACATTTGCAAAAGTCGCTGCGATTTTATTGAGGCCAGCATGCAAATGCGATTGCTTGCACCGGTAATCCCGCCAGATTCAGCATCCGGATATCCTCACTATGAGCTTGAGGATGAGTAAGGATTCCACAGTCCTGGTTACACCTGACCCCTGTCAGACTGTAGGACGGTCAATGAGTAATTCATGATAATTCCTCATTACTTCATTCTGTTTTATGCGGTTTTAACGCTGATGGAATCAAGTCAGAATGGCTTAAGCAACCTCTGTTGCCCTGCTTTTAACGAAATATATTGGGAGGGAAATATGCCACACCTTGATCTTCACTTTAACCCGCGAGTGTTGTCCGATGAAGATATTACGGAGATGGCTAATGCGCTCAGCGACGTCCTACAACGCTATCTGTTTACCTCTGATGATGCTGTTTCGATTGCGATGACTCGAGTCTCTGCAGATGACTGGAAAGAGCTGGTTTACGATCCGATTATTGCCCCACAGATAGGGTCATTATTTAAAAAGCCTGGTTATACACTTTGAGTTTTATTGGGCAGTATTGAGGTAGCGATATGGTTAACTATGATTTTAGCGGTAAGGTTGCATTAGTCACCGGTGCGGCTTCCGGTATGGGATTAGCAACGGTCAGGGCATTTTGTGAGGCTGGCGCGACGGTCGTTATGGCAGATATTCGCCGAGATATATTATCCCGAGAAGCCAATGCGCTTAAGGATGAGGGATACCCCGTCAACGCGGTTCTTTGTGACGTGACAGATGAAGAGCAGGTCAGGCGCATGATTGAGGATACGGTTCAGGCGTTTGGCCAGCTTGATGCCGCCTATAACAATGCCGGTATTCAAAGCCCGATCGCTGAAACAGCAGATGCCAGCGGTGAGGAGTTTGATCGTGTCTATGCGATTAACCTGCGTGGTATCTGGAACTGCATGAAATATGAGCTTCAGCAAATGCGCCAGCAGGAAAGTGGCGCGATCGTTAATTGCTCCTCTCTTGGCGGGTTGGTAGGGATTGCCGGTCGCGGTGTTTATCATGCGACCAAGCATGGCGTGTTGGGTCTGACAAAAAGCGCCGCGCTTGAGTATGCCGCACGTGGAATACAGATTAATGCAGTTTGCCCTGGCATTATCCGCACGCCAATGGTTGAAGATATGCTTAACAGTGAGCCTGAAGCGATGGACGAACTGATGAAGCTGCAGCCGATAGGGCGTTTGGGGGAACCGGAAGAGGTTGCACGTGCTGTGCTGTGGTTGTGCAGCACGGATGCCAGCTTTGTTACCGGACAGGCGCTAGCCGTTGATGGTGGATATACTGTCCAGTGAAATGGTTTTTATATTTACTGACCTAGAGAAGCCACAATTTATGAATTATTTGCATAATTCATATTAAGAATCATGCCTTAATCGAGGTGTTTTTTTATTTTAGAATGATAATTCTGACGAAATAGAGGAATTCAGCCGTGGAATATGCATTGTTAAACAACAACCTGAAAATGCCAATGGCAGGTTTTGGCGTTTTTCAGGTAACAGACAAAGAAGAGTGTAAGCAGTCAGTGTTGGCTGCTATTCGTGCAGGCTATCGTCTCATCGATACGGCAGCAGTTTACGGTAATGAAGATGCCGTTGGTGAGGCTGTTCGTGAGGCCATTGACCAAGGTTTGTGTACCCGCAAAGAGCTGTTCATTACTTCAAAACTGTGGGTGCAGGACATGGCCAGTTACGAGACGGCTAAAGCCGGGATCGATGCTTCATTAGAGAAATCAGGGCTAGAATATTTTGACCTCTATTTACTGCATCAGGCCATGCGCGATTATTTCAGTGCCTGGCGTGCGCTGGAAGATGCCTATGACGCCGACAAACTAAAAGCGATTGGGGTTTCCAATTTCTACTCTCACGTCTTAGCAAATTTCTGCGAAACTGTCAGAATCAGGCCAATGGTGAACCAGGTTGAGCTACATCCCTACTTTGCGCAACCTGAAGCGCTTGAAACCATGAAGTTTTACAATGTTCAGCCTGAAGCCTGGGCACCGTTAGGCGGTGGAAGACATAAGCCGTATGAAAATGAAATGCTGCAGGGAATTGCGGACGCCCATAAAAAAACTACTGCCCAGGTCGTCCTGCGCTGGAACGTACAACGTGGTGTGACAGTCATTCCTAAATCCACTAATCAGGAGCGTATTGAAGAAAACTTTGCCATCTGGGATTTCTCATTAACTGAGAATGAAATGGCACAAATCAGCTCACTGGATTTAGGCTACGTTGGTGATGCGGTCAAACACTTCAACCCAGAGTTTGTTCGTGGTTGCCTCCGTGTCAAAATTCATGATTGATTCACTACTTACACATGTCTTTAGCATTTGCTGAAGAAAGCTCGCTCATATTTAAGTGCTCAGTATACAGTCTCAGGTGTGAATTGAAACTTGCGGAAATGTGATATAGTAAAAATATATTTTATAATAATCTGGATGCGAATGCCTAATTAGGTACCATCTCTTTATAAAGGGCCTGGGTGCGGCAAATCTGCGAAGCACTGTAGCCTGTCGCATCTGCGGTTTCCCTGATACTGATTTTTTTGATCTGCCGTAGGTGTTATGATTAATATCATCAGCTTGTTCGACAATTCACTAAGTGTTGTCTGCATGATGTTTGTTCATGCACGTAAATGACTGGGCCTCATCCGAGATAATATTGTCAGCATAAACGGCTCTTTCACAGAAGAAAGCAATAGACGCACATTCAATCCGTAGCTGCTACCAACTATTTTAGTATAACAAACTTCATTTCTAAAGATAGATATAAAGGATGCTGCCTTGAGCAATTTTCATTAGATTAAAAATCTGAGAATTAATGTGATAAGTGACAAGGTTGTGGCGGGACTATATATAGTCAAAATAAAATGTCGTGCACGATTAGTTGAAAGCTCATGAAGTGTGATATTTTTTAACAAATATCCCGAGAAGGATTGGAACCTACTGCACAAGGCAGAACAGAGCTTTTCTCACTCTGACTATCGTAGCCAAAGATATTTCTGGTAGTAAACTGTGAGAAGGAATTGATTAGGGTAGTACGGTTAAAAATATCAAATTATTTATCTCATGGAATCGGATGTCTGATTATTTTTTAAATCATTATATAGTATTGGGAGTAAATTTATTGAAAGGCCGTGATTGCATTGGATTATTAATTTGCCGAGTTTGAAAAGATATAAAATATTTAGTGATTATTTAACTAAAAACAATTAGTCTTTAGAAAAGTCCATCATGGATGATTACATGCTTTTAATATATCGTTCTTCGTCGGCTGAATTATTATTTCGCTATAAATAATGTTATACTTTCAATGAAAGTAGCAGGTCTTTGATGTCAGGAACTACTACTTATTATTTTCCTTTTTCTAAGGTGACAGTTAATATACTGAAGGGTTTTTACTAGACCAGATATAAGGAGGTAAATATGCTTTCTTACATGTTTCAAGATAGTTTGACCACCATTGCATCATTGCCGTCCGTGCATCCAAATATTCAGCTTTATGGATATAAGCTGCACGCACGCTATTACGTTCTTGATGGCTCATCTGACGTTCAACCACATCCTGCGACCATAGGCCCGACTCCATCAAGGCACTACAGGCCATCGCCCGGAATCCGTGGCCGCAGATTTCATTTTTCGTGTCATAACCCATGAGACGTAGCGCCTTATTGACCGTGTTTTCGCACATTGGTTTATACGGATTATGATCACCCGGGAATATCAGTTCCTGATGCCCGGATATATCCCGTATCTGTTTCAGAATAGTGATGGATTGACGGGAGAGGGGTACGATATGTGGAGTGCGCATTTTCGCGCCACGCCCTGAATAGCGGACATCGGGTATGGTTTCTCGGGTGGCTGGAATGGTCCAGATTTTGTTTCTGAAATCAATCTCAGACCAACGGGCAAAACGCAACTCGCTGGAACGGATGAAAAGGTGCAGAGTAAGTGATACTGCCAAACGGGTTAATTCTCGCCCTTGCTTGTAGTCCTCAATGCGAGTCAACAGTTCCGGTAGTTTCTCCAGCGGAAGGGCAGGGTAGTGGCGTTTAATGGGAGGGGCGATGATACCGTCCAGATTGGCCGCCGGATTATGCTCTATCAACTCCTGATGCACGGCATGGCGCATGATATTGCACATATGCTGCCGGGTGCGTGCCCCCACTTCCAGCAGACCTTTTTTCTCAATTCCTTTCAGCAGGTCGATGAAATGGCGGGTTTTCAGTTCTGTGACTGGCATGTGTCCAATTATCGGGAATATATGATTGTTCATGCTGGCTAGCAGACGGGCAGCATGGTTCTCTGACCATGTTCGGTTGCTTTTATGCCAGCTCAATGCAACGGTCTTGAAGGTTTTTTCTGGTGATGAAGTGGTTCGTTCAGCGGATCGCTGTTGTGCTGGGTTGATATTTTGTGCCAGCAATTTACGGATACCGTCACGTTGCAGACGAGCATCGGCCAGAGACACATCAGGATAGGCACCTAAGCCGAGGCGAGATTCTTTTCTATTGATGCGATATTTGAGATACCAGAGACGTGAACCGCCGGGATTGATCAAAAGGTACAGGCCATGAGAATCGGAAACTTTGAAGGGTTTAGCGGATGGTTTTAAGCTGCGGATTTTTGTGTCGTTAAGAGACATTTGGGGGTCACTCCGTCATCGAACCAATATGACCCCAAATCTGACCACCAAATTCTCCCGATGCGGAGGGAAAACTAAAAATACATCGGGAAGATTTTTCACGCTAACTTATTGATTCTGAATCGCATAGGGATTCGCAAAGCGGCATGAAAACAAGAATTTGGCTCCTCTGACTGGACTCGAACCAGTGACATACGGATTAACAGTCCGCCGTTCTACCGACTGAACTACAGAGGAATCGCGAGAACGGGGCGAATCATATCCGGCCCCTCCAGGCGTGTCAACGTAAAAACAAATGTTCCGGCGCGATTGCGCAACCCTTGCCCAAATCAGGTGCCGGCAAGCCGCTGCGCGCCCAGGCGGGCCAGGGGGTCCTGCCGGTAAAACTGTACAAAACAGCGGTACAGCTCGGGGAATCGCTCGGTTAACAGCTCCGTGGAGCTGAAAAAATACTCGGACAAGACCGCAAAGCACTCGGCCGGATCGCTGGCGGCATAGGCATCCATGCTGGCGGCATCCTCGCCGACCAAATCAACCTCATCTTGTAAATTCTCCATCGCCGCATGCAGCAGCGTTTCCCAATGCACCACGTCGCGCAGGGAGATCAGCGGTACGCCGTTAACCACCCCGGCGTTGCGCGCGTCCAGCTTATGGGCGGTCTCGTGGATGACCAGGTTAAAACCGCATAGATCAAAGGAGTCCTGGATCTCCTGCCAGTTAAGGACGATGGGACCCTGATCCCAACTCTGCCCGGAGTGCACCACTTCCCCGCGATGCACCAGGCCAAACTCATCCCGCCACTCGTCGTTCACCACGAACGGCGCGGGATAAATCACCACTTCGTGAAAACCGTCGAGCCACTCGATGCCCAGGCCTAATACCGGCAGGGCAAACATCAGCGCGATGCGCGCTTCCATCACCTCATCCAGGACCAGCCCCTGCAACGCCACCAATTTTTTCTGCTGGAGGAATTTACCGGCCAGTAATACCAGCGCGTGTTGCTCATCGGCGGAGAGGGGGGAGAATAACGGGATCGCCAAGGCCTCTTGCCATAAGGCAAGGGTTTCAGCGGAAGGCGTCGAACTTTTCCATGGCCATTTCATCATCTGGTTGCTCGATAAGTCGTCACTTGAGTCGTCAGGCGAGGTTTAGGACTATTAAAATGCCGTAAAACAGGGCATGATAGCAACCGCTAAAAAGGAGAGATGCCGGAGCGGCTGAACGGGACGGTCTCGAAAACCGTTGAAGGAGCGATCCTTCCCAGGGTTCAAATCCCTGTCTCTCCGCCACTATTCAAGCAGTTATCCTCTGCCCAGTCTGTGACTGACGGCACGCTGGGGAACCACGCTGCAAAAATCCCGATGAAATAAGCATGCCGGCTTGCGCGGCAATATCTTTCTCACCTGAATATCGCACGGCAACAGGCTATTGCGATGCCGGCGCGCGCGCCATGTATCCTTGCGCAATTCGCCGAGATGTTTGCCCCGAGCTCGCTATTATTACCTGACCTGCCGGTCCGGTAACCCTTCGCCTCCTTTATGTTACCCTGGCGACAACCCCGGCGGCATTCGGTAGGCAGGAACCGGGGTTGATGGTAACCTACCATCCCTAAATGATAAACAGAATCCCTTATTTGATAATTATTATCAATTGGTTAGCTACATGAAAAAAATAAATATCCGTGGGGGATGTTTTAATGTCGTTTAATCTTCCCGGTAAGACGCTGACACGCATTGCTTCCTTAACGTCGCTCAGCGTGGCCCTGGTGATGGTTGGAGTTAAAATCTGGGCGTGGTTGCTGACGGGTTCCATGGCACTGCTGACTTCGGCCGCGGACGGTTTGGTCGACGTTATGGCGTCGGTGGTGACGCTTATCGGCGTGTTTTATGCTCAACGTCCGGCGGATAAGGGCCACCGGTACGGCCACGGTAAGTCCGAGGCCGTCGCGGCCTTTGTGCAGGCGCTGCTGTTGGGCGGCGCCGGCCTGGCGCTCGGAATGGAATCCTCGCAACGCCTGATTCATCCGCAGCCGCTAATGCAGCACGGGCTCGGCATCTGGGTGATTGTGGGCAGTACGCTGTGTACGGGCGCGCTGGTGGCGATGCAAACGTTTGTGGTCAAAAAAACGGCCTCCACGGCCATTGCCGCCGATCGCGCGCATTACGTTACCGATATCGCCGTCAACATGGCGGTGCTGTGCGCGCTGGTGCTTGACAGCGTTTTCGGCTGGACACGCTCGGATGCCATCGGCGCGTTGGCCATTTCCTGTTATATGATCTGGAACGCGCGCGGCATGGCGATTTCGGCCCTCAGGCAACTGCTGGACCAGGAGCTTGGCGCGGAAGACCGCCAGCGCATCCGCGATGCCGCCCTGAGCTGCCAGGGCGTGCGCGGCGTACACGATATCCGCACCCGCAACGGCGGCGATCGGGTATTTGTCGAGCTGCACGTAGAGGTCGACGGCCAGCTGTCGGTGGATGTCGGCCATAATATCGGCGATGCGGCGGAAGCCGCTGTGAGGGAGTTGTTTCCAGCTGCCGAGGTGTTGGCGCATCTTGAACCGGCCGGCATTGTAGATGAGCGTCTCGACGATCTGGTAAAATAATCAGTCCGGACGGGCCGGCGCGGCGGATAAAAAAAACACCCACCGAAAGAAAATGTGGGTGCCCAACATCACATATGACCGCACACTGGAGTAAACGGTCAGTTAAAAAATACCATTCGTGCGCCATCGCTTCAAATGATAATGGCTAATCACTCAACGCGTAATATTCAGATAAATTATATGTTTACATCACCTTGCAACCTTTACCCAACATTTGCATTTTGTGGGTTGCAATAATCTCGTTTAAGCAGGGCGAAAACCCAATTACGATAAATTATTAACGGATGGTAAGGATTTCGTTATAGACGGCTAAAGATGAGTAAATGGACTTGCGAATTCATCGATTTAGGTCTGTTATGAGAGCATCGGCGAAATTTTTTAGACGTGTGTTATTAAGCGGGAAGGTTATAGGAATCTTATGAAAAAATTATTGAGCCTTGTGTTATCGCTTATCCTCGTGGTGCCGGTAGCAGGCTTTGCCGCTCCCGGCTGGTATGATGGCGGCCATGGCGGCCATGGCGGCCGTGGATGGGGCGGCCCTGGGCCCGGCTGGGGTGGGGGCGGTCCGCATCGCGGCGCACGATTCGATTTCCTGCCGGGTGTGGCGGCAACGGTACTGGTCGCCGGGCTGACCTATTATGTGCTTGACGGTATCTATTACCAGCGCCAGGAAAACCAGTATGTGGTCGTGGATGCGCCGCCACAGCCGCAGGTCTATGCGTCCGGCGGCGTGAGCGGCAATATGACGGTGTTGGATCTTAATGGTGAACGCTATTACGTCAACCAGGGACACTACTACCGTCGCAGCATCAACGGCCAGTATCTGGAAGTGCCGCGTCCGGCCGGGTTATAACTTCTGGCCCGTGCGGGTCCGCTGACCGGGTGGGCACGCACGTTAACCTGTCGTCACAATGCCCGCCCAAGGCGGGCATTGTGCTGTCTGGCCCCGGACGCTCTGCCCCGAGCTACCCCAGGCTGGCGTATTTACCCCGTCTTTATGAGCCTGCCCGTCATCCCCGCGGGCGCGGTTTTGCCTGTAAACCCGGTTAATCAGGTATATTCCGGCTGGAGACCTGCGCCGCGAGCGTTTATATTATAAATCCGTTTATAACCAACCGGGACGCCGGCGCCCCGGGAGCCCGGTGTTAAGCCGCGGCCGGGTTGCTTGTTTCGATTATTGCTTTCTTTTGCCAAGGGACCGTTATGCCAAACGATATCGCCGGACAGTTAATTCAACGTTTTTTCCGCTACCTGGCGGTAACCAGCCAAAGCAATGCCTCGGCGACCACCTTGCCCAGCACGTCGGGACAACAGCAATTGGCGGAAATGCTGGCGCAGGAGCTGCGCGCTTTTGGCCTGGACGATATTCAGGTCGATAACCATGCCACCGTGACCGCGGTGAAACGCGGTAACACGCCGGGAGCGCCGCGCATTGGTTTTATCGCCCATCTTGATACCGTGGATGTCGGCCTGTCGCCGGATATCCATCCTCAGTTGCTGCGTTTCACCGGCGAGGATCTGTGCCTGAACGCCGGGCGGGATATCTGGCTACGCGTTGACGAGCATCCGGAGATTCTGGCCTACCAAGGCCAGGATATTGTGTTCGGCGACGGCACCAGCGTCCTGGGGGCCGATAATAAAGCCGCCGTCACCGCCATCATGACCATGCTGGAAAACCTGGAGGCGGATACGCCCCATGGCGATATCGTCGTGGCCTTCGTGCCGGACGAGGAAATAGGCCTGCGCGGCGCCAAGGCCATGGATCCGGCCCGCTTTGACGTGGATTTTGCCTACACCATCGACTGCTGCGAGCTGGGCGAGGTGGTGTATGAAAATTTTAACGCCGCCAGCGCGGCGATAACCTTGACCGGGGTGACCGCCCACCCGATGTCGGCAAAAAATGTGCTGGTAAATCCGATTTTAATGGCCCACGAATTTATCAGTCATTTTGACCGGCAGGAAACGCCCGAGCATACCGAGGGCCGGGAAGGATATTTCTGGTTTAACGATCTGGCGGCGAATGCGCGCCAGGCGCGGCTGAACGTTTCGATACGCGATTTTGACCAACAGCGTTTTTTATGGCGCAAGCAGCGCATCGGCGAGGTAGCGGAGGAAATTGCCCGGCGTTATCCCAGAGCTAAGGTCGAATTCCTGATCAGTGATATCTACAGCAATATCAGCAACGCCATCGGCAACGATCGGCGGGCTATCGATCTGCTGTTAACCGGGCTTGACGAACTGGGCATCGCCCCGAAAATAACGCCGATGCGTGGCGGCACCGACGGCGCCGCCTTGTCGGCGAGAGGGCTCCTGACCCCTAATTATTTTACCGGCGCGCATAACTTCCACTCGCAGTTTGAATTCCTGCCGGTCGGCGCCTTTGTCAGCAGCTACCGGCTAACCCGCAAGCTTTGCCTGCTGGCAGCCCGGGCGTGACGTGGCGGGGTCTGCGGGCGTGAGGCCGGTGGAACAGAAAACCCGTGCCACCCTGTTGGGACTGCTGGCGATCGTGCTGTGGAGCACCCTGGCCGGATTAATCCGCAGCCTGAGCGAGCAGCTCGGTCCCACCGGCGGCGCGGCCATGATCTATACCCTTAGCTCGCTGTTCCTGCTGGCGCTGGTGGAACGGCCGCGTTTATCCGGCATCAGCCTGGGGTATATGCTGCCCGCGGGGCTGTTGTTTGCCAGCTATGAGATCTGTTCATCATTGTCGCTCGGTTATGCCGCCAGCCGGCAGCAGTCGATTGAACTGGGCATGATTAACTATCTCTGGCCGAGCCTGACGGTGTTGCTGGCGATTATGATCAACGGCCAGAAGGGCAGTCCGGGCGTCTACATTGGCCTGTTGCTGGCGGTGACCGGCATCGGCTGGCTGATGAACGGCGACGGCGGGTGGACGCCCCGGCATATGCTGGATAACGTATTGACCAATCCATTAAGCTACGGCCTGGCGTTTAGCGGCGCGCTGATCTGGGCGGTTTATTGCAATGTAACCCGAAAGTATGCCGGAGGCAGGAACGGCGTTACGCTGTTTTTTATCCTCACCGCGCTCCTGTTGTGGGTTAAGTACCTGTTCAGCAATGAGCCGGCGCTGGCCTTTAACGGTGAAAACTGCCTCGGCCTGCTGATTACCGGCGCGGTAATGGGTATCGCCTATGCTTCCTGGAATATCGGTATTATCAACGGCAACATGATCCTGCTGGCCACCTGTTCTTATTTTACCCCTGTCTTTTCCTCCCTGTTTGCCGCCGTGCTGCTGGATATCCACCTGACCGGCACGTTCTGGCAGGGCGTGGCCATGGTCTGCTGCGGTTCGCTTATCTGCTGGCTGGCGACCCGCGCGCGAGCGGCTCCGCGGGTCGCCACCGCTGTTAAAACAGGCGGCCGCCGTACCTGAGGGGGCGGCTGTGTTTTCCAAGCTCAACAAACCGTCGCGGTAAATCGCGACGGTTTGTCGATATCAACGCGGCCGACACTCCGCATTGCCGACCCGGTGCGCGCGGCGGCATGGGCTTTGATCGCTACAATGAGATATCTATTGCATGTTCAAATTATGCGGTTCTAGAAAATTAGTGATGTGCACCACAATTATTTTGTGACGCGGCTCATACTTATCCCGATGGTTTACGTCGTTTCATAAAAAATAAAATATTGGTTCATTTTTAAGATATGGTGTTTCTTAAGGGTGCGGTATGAAAATCAAACCAAGATTAGATAAGGTCCCAGGCGGATTAATGTTGGTTCCCCTGTTTATCGGCGCGGTAATCAATACCTGTTATCCCGGCGCAGGTGGTTATTTCGGTTCTTTTACCAACGGCATCCTGAAAGGAACGATACCTATCCTTGGGGTTTGGTTTTTTTGCATGGGTGCGACCATCCGGCTGCGCGCGTCCGGCGCGGTGTTAAAAAAATCCGGCACCCTGGTGGTGGTAAAAATCCTGACCGCCTGGGTGGTCGCCCTGATAGCCTCGCGCTTCCTGCCGCTCGACGGCGTGCAAAGCGGCTTTTTTACCGGTATTTCCACCCTGGTCCTGGCCACGTCGATGAATATGACCAACGGCGGTCGGTATGCCTCGCTTATGCAGCAATACGGCAGTAAGGAGGATTTCGCCGCGTTTGTGCTGATGTCCATCGAATCAGGCCCGTTGCTGACGATGATTATCCTCGGATCCGCCGGGGTGGCCTCGTTTGAGCCGCGGCTGTTCCTGGGGGCGGTGCTGCCGTTTATTCTCGGTTTTATCCTGGGAAATCTTGATGATGACCTGCGCGAATTTTTTGGTCGCGCGATGCCGACGCTGATACCGTTTTTCGCCTTTTCGTTGGGGAGCGCCATCGATTTACCGGTGATCCGCGATACCGGGATGCTGGGTATCCTGTTAGGGGTGGGGGTGATTATCGCCACCGGCATCCCGTTGATCCTGGCTGATAAATTTATCGTCGGCGGCGACGGGACCGCCGGGATCGCCGCCTCCAGTTCGGCCACGCCGTTTTTAATCGCCGAGATGAACCCGGTGTTCAAAAGCCAGGTGGCCGCGGCCACCGCCCTGGTGGCCACTGCGGTGATCGTCACCTCACTGTTGGTCCCCATCCTCACCGCCCTGTGGGCCAAATGGCCCGGCGGGGACAAAGCGAACCGCATACGCCCGCCAGCTCCATCGACTAACGTCTGTGGCCGCGGGCAATAAGCGCAATGTCCGGGTGGAATAAATGCCGTCCGCGGCATTGCGCGCTCCCGTCTTGACTATACTTTCAATTGGCAATAACAATAAAAAGGCTAACGGCATCACCTGTGGCCGATTTTGCCGCGGGTGTGGGGCGATTGCCCGCATGACATTTGGGAGAGAATATATGGCCAACGATCCGCTTTATGACGCGCTGCTCGAACGTATCGAGGCGCTGGAAGCCCGCGAAGAGCTTCTTACCGTCACGTCCCATGCCTATCAGGTGGTTATCACCACGATATTGGGTAATCTCGATACCGAAACCCGCGATCGTATTATTACCATGGTGGACGAGGCGCATGAGATTGCCTATTCCCAGGCGGTTAACCGCAGCGATAAACACCTCTCCGATATTATCAAGGGCGCCGACGAGATCGTGCAGCGTATGTTTAATTACGCCCAGGGCGGCGCGCATCCCGACCGGTGATGACCGCCCGCTTTTTCCGGCTCGCCTTAAATCCCCATCCCGCGTCCGGCGTCACGCCGGGACGGCGCGTTATCATCCGCGCCAGCCATTTTTCGGTCTGTTTTTTGCAAACCCAGTCAGACGTATTAACATAGCGCTGGCGGCGTAGGCCCGTTTTGAGGCTGGAGTAGGGAAATTCATGAAAAAATATATAGCAATACTGTTCGTCGCCGGGGCGGCAGGCGCCCTGGCGCTGGCCGGCTGTGACAAGCCGGCGCCGCGGGACGGCGGACAGGCGTGGGTGGCGGAGGGCAAGACCATGGGGACGTTTTACCGGGTGACGTTGGCATCACCTCCCGCCGGGGTCCTGGCCGGATTACAGGACAGCATCAGCCGACAGTTGGAACAGGACAATCATGAGTTGTCTACCTACCAACAGGATACGGTTTTGTCGCGTTTCAATCATTATCCCGGCACCGATCCACAGCCTGTTTCCGCCAATATGGCCGATATCGTCACCACCGCGCTGCGCATTGGGGCGAAAACCGGCGGCGCCATGGATGTCACCGTTGGACCGCTGGTCAATCTGTGGGGTTTTGGTCCCGATAAACAGCCGCGCACCATGCCGGATCAACGGCAAATCGACCAGGCGCGCGCGCGGGTCGGGCTGCGCCATCTCCGGCTGATTGAAGATGACAAAGGGCAATGGCTGCAAAAGGATCTGCCGGATCTGTATGTTGATCTCTCCACGCTGGGCGAGGGCGCGGCCACCGACCACCTGGCCGCCCTGCTGGAGCGGCGCGGCATCACCCGCTATCTGGTGTCGGTGGGGGGAGCCGTGGTGTCCCGCGGTCTTTCGCCGCAGGGCGTGCCGTGGCGCGTGGCTATCCAGCGGCCGACCGATAAGGAGATTGACGCCCAGGCGGTCGTCGACCTGCAGGGGCACGGTATCAGCACGTCCGGCAGTTATCGCAACTACTATGAATTGCAGGGCAAAAGGGTGTCGCATATTATCGACCCGGTTACCGGCCGGCCGATTGAGCACAAGCTGGTGTCGGCTACGGTTATCGCCACCACCGCCCTGGAAGCCGACGGTTGGGATACCGGCCTGATGGTGCTGGGCAGCGAAAAGGCCCAGGCGCTGGCCGAACAGCAGGGCCTGGCGGTCTACCTGATCTCTAAAACCGCCACCGGTTTTGCCACCTGGATGTCGCCGCAGTTTAAATCCTATATTATCAGCCAGGAGGACGCTTCGGCCGATACCGCGCATAGACAATAACAGGAGAGGATATGAACAAATTTTCGATGCTGCCGCTATGTTTTTTGAGCTTGCCGTGGGTCCCGGTCCCCGCTGGGGCTGATGACAGCATGCCCGGCATGACAATGGATCATTCGTCGCCGGCGGGGCTGAGCGAGTCCAGCCAGGCCTATATGGCCGCCATGCGGGATATGCACAAGGATATGGAACAGGGAGTTAAGGCCCATGACCCCGACGTAGCGTTTGCCCAGGGCATGATCCCTCATCACCAGGGCGCCATCGCCATGGCGGAGACCGAATTAAAATACGGTAAAGATCCGCACATGCGGCAGATGGCGGAAAACGTAATTAAAGCGCAAAAAGCCGAAATCGATACCATGGAAAACTGGCTTAAGGCGCATCCTGATAAGGGCCATTGATCGTTTTCTTGCATTTCCGGGCCAGGTTTGATAACTCTAGCTTGCCCGGGTGTTATCGGGAAGCCTTTTGGTAAAACCCCTAAATCTGACAAGTAAGCGAGGTGTTTATGAGTAGAGGTAAGGACAAGTCAGCCAAGAAGAGACCGGAAAAAACACTGAAGGAAAAGCGCGCGGACAAAAAGAGCAAAAAAGGGCTGGAAATCTAGACCTGGATTTTTTCCGCGACGTAACCCGGCACCGGCCGGGTTTTTTTGGTCCATAGCCCGCCGGGTTAACTTTTGCAGGCGGTTTCGGTTATAATGAACGCTGTGCTAACCAACGGGATGTTGACTCCATGAACGATGATATTTTTGAATTCGATATTGACGCTGAATTGGTCAAAGCGGAAAAAAATGCTGAACAAAAAGCCAAAGCGGTACCGGAAGCCTTTACGGCGGAAGATGATTGTGAAGGCTGCAAAATTTAATTTTCTCCCCGCCTGTCGCCTGACGCCCGTGTCAGGCGGCTAATGCCCCGGCATCCATCTTGATAAAGCAGGCCTCGGTTTTTTATACTTTTTATTTTTTTTGACCGGCTGCAAAGCGCGCCTTAATGAGAAAATTATTATTGGTCATCGGCCTGGGATTATTGTCGCTGTAAATCGCGGCGAAAGACATTATTTTAAGTTGATTAGCAGACATTATGTATAAATCAACTGTGGGATATGGTGAATTTTAAAAAATGCGGTCCCAAAAGCAAAAAAATGGTGTAAATGAATGCGTTACAACCAGAGGCATGGCCATGGAAAAAAAGCCCGCCGAAAACAGCGGGCAACAGTACTTCTTAAGTTACACCAGGGAAATTAATCTTACTTATACATAGTACGCTAAATCCAGAGAAATACTATACATTTAAGTGAGATTTTACTCAAAGGATGAATGACTATATTAAATAGTTATAATCTAATTAGGATAATAGCTAATTATCTGAAAACTAGCAGAGCAAAGGCATTGATTTAATTAAGCTCATGCCGCCAATATTTCCCAATAGCAGAAATTGGCGGTGTTTGAATTGATTTTTTTAAAATAACACTTTCACCGTTTTATAGCCTACCAACCGGTTTTCCTGAAATTTAGCCGGCGCGCTTAATAGCGCAGGGGAGGGGTTAACGGTAATATTATCGAGCGATCGTTTCGGCAAGCCTGCGGCGTGATGCCGAAATATTTTTTGAACAAGGTGGTGAATTGTGACTGGGAATTAAAGCCATAATCAAGCGCGATGTCTATGATTTTATTATCACTATTGCGCAGCCGATGCACCGCTTCCGTCAATTTTCGCTCACGAATGTAGCGACCCACCGCGATGCCGGTGGTCGCGCGGAACACGCCTTGCATGTGCCAGACCGAATAACCTGAACGGGCGGCAAGCTCAGGCAGCGCGATGTCACGGTCCAGGTGATCCTCAATCCATTGCGCAAGAGCGGCGACCAGGGGTTCATTAGGTTTGAGTTCGCGCATAACTATTAATTTCCGCCCGGAAGGTTACTTGTTGAGCACTGAGGAAAAACCGGGGTTATTTTAAGGATAGTCGCCTCATGAGCAAGATATAACGGCTGATTTCTCATGGCACAAGCATGAAGTGGGCAAAATACGCTCAATCTTGCCCGCTTTACGCCTATTTGTTACCAACCGGGACTATACATCCCCGTTATTATCTTCTTCCACCGCGTCGTAGATACGCTGCATAATATCGGGAAAAGCAGATTGTACCCGGCTCCAGCTCGGTATAAAGGGTTTATCGTTCGGGCGTTCGATAAAGGCCTGTCCGGCATCCAGAATACATTGCATAAAAAGTTCCACCGCCGCTTCCTCGCTGTGCTGGTCGAACTTCAGCCCGTTCATGATGGCATCGTGATGATAGAACTCAAGGATATCGAGCGCGTTACGATAATATGTCGCTTTTAATACCCTGAATGAGTCGCTGGTTAAACTGACCCCCATGGTGGCTAATTTTCTGTACAGGGACTGGATAATATCATTACTCATGCGCTTGAGACCGCCCGAACCGTCCTCCTCCGCCAGGGGCTGATGCTTATGGTCATAATTATCGGCGATTTCAACCTGGCAAATATGATTTGGCGAATAGTTACGGTAAATCTCCGACAGTAAGCCGATTTCCAGGCCCCAATCGCCCGGGATCTTCATGTCATGCATGACCCTGGTGCGCATGGCGAATTCACCGGACAGGGGATAGCGGAAGCTGTTGAGATAATCCAGGTACGGGGACTGCCCGTAAACATTTTCCAGCGAACGCAATAACGGCCCTACCAATAACCGCACCACGCGTCCGTTCATTTTGCCATTGGCCACCCGGGCATAAAAGCCTTTACAGAATTCGTAGCTGAATTTGGGATGGACGACGGGATATAACAGTCGTGCCAGCATGCCGCGCTCATAGGTCACTATATCGCAATCATGGAGCGCCACCGCCAGGGTCCGGTCGGACGCCAGGGTATAACCGGTGCAGAACCAGACGTTGCGTCCTTTCCCCGGCTCGGTTGGCGAGAGGCCCTCTTTTTCCAGTTCGGCGTCAATGGCTTTTAACCGCGGCCCGTCATTCCATAAAATACGGTGATGCTGCGGCAGCCGGGAAAAAAAATCACGGGCATAAAGAAACTGATCGCGGTCGGCGCGATCGAGTCCGATGACAATCTCCTCCAGGTAGGGCACTTTGGCAATTTCGTCGACTATATGGGCCAATGCCGGTCCTTCAAGTTCGGAAAACAACGACGGCAGGATTAAACCCATTTTGCGTTTTTTTGAAAATCCCACCAGTTCTGCTTCGAGCTCATCGACTTTACGATCGGACAGATTGTGAAAATTGGCGATAATTCCATTTTGATGAAAATCACTCATACGTAAACTCCCCAAGCAATGACATGTCGAACCTATCTCGATAGGCTCTTAAAATAGTTATCCGACGCTGATTAGGCCGAGGTAATAAAATGGTCCATCCCTTCGCTCCAGCCTTCTGGTCCATAGGCCTTGGTGCGATAGACATAACGCTGTTGTGGGCTGACGTTCACCGGTGTTTTGCTGTAGCCCCGAATGATGACCGCATAATCCACTGCTTCAAGCAGCGAAATATCGTTTGGCCCGTCTCCCAAGCCTATTGACTGCCATTGCCGCCCGTCCCGGCGGCGATAGTGCGCCAATAGCTGGCGTACTGCGGCGCCTTTACTGCTACCGGCGGACATTACATGGTAAAACCGGCCGCCCTGGGTCACGGCCAGGGCGGCCGCGGCCAGGCAGTCGGCAAATTCGCGCAGGCGCTCGTCGCTTTCACGCCAGATAAAGGCTTCAGAGGCCTCCCGGCGCTGCGCCAGCAGCGCATCCTGGGCGGCAAGGCCGGTCCATTCCCCGACCAGCTTCTCATCCACATCGCCGAAACCGAAGAATTTAAACCCTTTCTCTTCGCGCAGCCGCAGCATCGCGGCGCGGATGGCGGCATAATCCTTACCCATGATTTTACCGGGCGACTCGCCGTCGAGCTGCAACAACGCCCCGTTTTCGGCGATAAAGGATGCGCCCGGAAAACCGAGGCTATTTTGCAGCGGCACAATCTCGGCGGCGGTCTTGCTGGAGCAAAACACCACCGGAATATTATTGGCCTTGAGTTTTTCGAGCCAGGGCACGGCCGGCTGCCAGCTGTAAGTATGGTGGTCAAGCAACGAACCGTCCAAATCGGTAATTACCACTAATGGGTCTTCGAGGCTCGGCATTTTTTTCCCCGCCTTTTTATGACAGCCGCGACAGAGGGCTGATGTCGTCTCATAAAAATGAGTATATACGATGCCATGCCGGACAAGAGGCAAAAATCTCGGGCCGAGGCGTAAAATACCAATCCACCTTAGTTGATATGCAGTATTTTTTCTTATGTTTGTTAAGAAAATTCTTAAAATAATCTCCATGCTTAACAGCAATTATCAATTCATTTAACGGTGCCGTGATAACTGAAAGTATTTATAACAATATGATAAATAATATTTTATTTTAGATTTTACGCTTTTCATGTCAGCAGCGAAAGTATCGGTTTGACCATTTTCACCACAACTGTATATAGAAGAATTGGTAATGTTACTTGCCAAATTGAGCGGCGCCGCTAGTATGTGCAGGTAATTTGATTTCCTAGTGTAACGAACTTTAGAATTCCTTCCGCGTCCCCGCGGAGTGGATATGCTATTTATTCCCCGGCTCTCTAGGCCGGGGTTTTTTATTTAACGGCATGGCCTAAAGGTTAAGTTGTGCAAAAAATACCCGATCAACGATTCACTTCCCCTACGGTATAATCGCGGATATCTAATTGATACGCCGCCGCCAGCTCGCCATAGGTAGTAAATTCCCGCCCGCCGACCGTCACCATATGAGCATGTTCGTTGCTTTGATGTTCATGAACTTCCCGATCTGCCGCTCCCCTGACCGCGATTAACAACGCATCTACGTCGATACTGATTTCACGCTTGAGTTGCTGGTTATATTCTTTAGCAAAGGCCATAATTTTTCCCCTTTGTGAGGTTTTGCAAATGCGCCGCCGTTAAGTATAGCTTTTAGTGCGAATGTCGGCGCACTACGCCCCTGGTCCGGCCGGCCGGCGGATAAAATTTCCCGGGCTGCCGGGGAACGGCTGACTTGGAGGGCGGTTTTGTACTAAACTAGCCACCGGACACATTCAGAGGTAAGTCATGAAATTACACGATCGGGTGACGGTGAAGACCGATGGCGGGCCACGGCGTAAAGGTACCGTACAGGCTATAGAAGAATTCAGCGAAGGGGTCATGTACCTGGTGGCATTGGACGATTATCCCACCGCAATCTGGTTTTTCAATGAGACCAGTCACCCTGACGGGATTTTTGTGGAACCTTTGGTGGCTGCGCGTTAAGCCAGCGCTAAAAAACGGTATCAGGCGGCGCCCTGATACCGAAAAACGCCCGCCCGCCAAAAAGCGTTAAGGCGGTTTATTGCGGTGCCATCAGCGCGCGTTAACGTATATACCGCTGGTAACGGTATCCGTCAGCCGCACGACATGATAAATCACCTGTTTATTATGAGTCTTGATTTTTCGTTTGATATTGCCTTTATGCGACGAGACCGTTTTGGCCTTGATCCGCATGCTGTCTGAAATCTGGATCGTGTCATGGCCGGACATCCACATGCGCAGCATATTGGATTCGGTTTGACTTAAACGTACCGGGTTGAGATCGAGCGGCGACTTATGGGCGTCATCCAGGCATTTGTGCTTGTTGCAGCCTGTCAGCAGTGAATTCAGAGTCTCGGGCTTGATCGATTTTGAGGTGATAATCAGATTCTTGCGGACAAACAGATAGTCTTCAAAATGGATATTGGTCATAGCCATAAAAATAAAGAACAACGTATCGGGATGCTGGGTGATTACCCGTTTTATTCTTTCAGTAGCATCCGGTTCATGGATAAAACACTCTTCATTAACAAAAACCACATCAGGCTTGACCCGCGAACATTTACTCTGCAATTGACCGATGTCAGCGACAATGTTGATATTACGCTTTTTTACTCCGGTGTCCGTTAAAAAACCCGTTAGACCAAGTCGGGTATAGCTGCATGAATCCATGATGATCGTTGGCATAGCGCGCACCCTCATTTAAATTTGGTTATCTGTTTTTATCAACGATAAAATGCTTTTTATTGGCCTGGTGATTTCATAAAGCTTCACAGTTACCTAATCTTTTAACAACAATTCACAATCAAGTTCAACGACAATTTTTTGGGAGCGGCCTCCCAAAACTGAATCGATAAATTTGACTTAAGTCTAGCGATGTCACGTTTAAGGCAGGTGCTCAATTCGCTGGGCACCGCGCATAGGGTTGACGCACTAATTTGCCAAGCGGCAGGCGCTTTCGATTAAAGGCAAGAGGTTTGTTGACCAAATCATATTACAAACAGAACAGAATAAACATAAGAAAAATTCATGATTAATCATGTGTGATTTTTTCTGCAAACCGTTTAGGCCGTTGGCGTTGCGTTTGTTCACCTGATGTTTATTTTTAATATGATTATCAATATATTAGGATGCCATGTGCATAAAAGTTGACTGATTATCATTTACGTCTGTGTGCTTTTTGGTCGAAATGGGTGCTTTTTAACCTTATCTGTGTACGAAGATTTAACTTTATATACAATTTTATACTTTTACTGTCTGTTTTTACTCCGTTTGTTGCAGGGCATGCGGTACCATAGAATGGAACTTATCGATAATGTTGAAGTATTTGCCGGGTGCTTTCCAGCGTTAACGGCGTTTTTCGCCATTTATGACAGATGAAAAATTATTGTCTATACTAACTAAAGTGTTCACTGCCGCCCGAAGGACAGGTGGGACAGAAAGTGCGCCAGGCAGGCCGGCCCATTCCCGCTGGGTGCATTAATCTTGCGCCTTATGTTCCGCGATAAGTCAGCGCAGTTTCAAGGAGAATGACGATTACTAAAATCCACTTCATTATCTCTCACTCCTTTGTTACCCGCTTACCACATGTCATTTCAGGGCTGCGCTAATGCGCTGTAGCGCACCACTTATCCAGCGATGCGCCCGTAATACCGACGCCCGCGGTTATAAATGAGGATAACAGGTATGACTGACAGTGATTCGCTACCCCCGATACCCCTGGACACCTTTGCCTGTTTTTTCGATCTGGACGGTACCCTGGCCCCCATCGAAAAACGACCCGAAATGGTGTCCATTCCCGATAATATTAAACAGGCTTTAGGCACCCTATTTAACGCCACCGGGGGAGCACTGGCCTTGGTCTCCGGCCGCGCCTTAATGGAGCTCGACGCTCTCAGCGCTCCGCTCCTCGGCCCCGCCGCGGGCGTACATGGGGCCGAACGCCGGGATGCGCAGGGAAATATTCACCGCACCGAATTATCGCCGCCGCTCGCACAAAAGCTGGAGCGGGAACTTACGGCGGCCATCGCCGGATTTCCGGGTTGCCATATTGAGGCGAAAGGCATGGCCTACGCCCTGCATTATCGCCAGGCGCCGCAGTATCAACATGATATCCTGGCGGTGGCTGAAGCTTTCGTCGATCGCTATGCCGAGCTTACGCTGCAGCCGGGAAAATGCGTCGTGGATCTTAAACCGAAGGGCGTCGACAAGGGCGCCGCCATCAAGGCTTTTATGCGGGAAGTCCCTTTTGCCGGCAGGACGCCGCTGTTTATCGGCGACGATCTGACGGATGAGGCCGGGTTTATCCAGGTCAACGCCCTGAACGGCATATCCATTAAGGTCGGGCCGGGTGACACCGCGGCACGTTATCATCTGGACGATGTGGGGCACGTCCATCTTTGGCTATTGTCACTGGTTGAACAACTAGATAATTATTCTATTAAAACCAAAAGTTCGGTTGGGGAGGATTTATGAGTCGCTTAATAGTAGTGTCGAACCGTATTGCGGCTATGGAAGGTAAAAAGGAAAGCGCGGGCGGCCTGGCCGTCGGTATTATGGATTCACTGAAGGACGCGGGCGGCATGTGGTTCGGCTGGAACGGGAAAATCAGCGAAGACGAGCTCCCTTTGGAAAAGAACCAGCAGGACAACATTACGTTCGCCGCCTTTAGCTTAAAACAAAGTGAATATGACCAGTATTATCTCAATTTTTCCAATACCGTCATCTGGCCGGCGTTTCACTATCGCCTGGATCTGGTGCAATACCAGCGTGAGGATTACGACGGGTATTGCCAGGTAAATGAAAAGCTGGCCGGCCGGCTGCAGCCGCTAGTGCAAGACGATGATATCCTGTGGATCCACGATTATCATTTATTACCTTTTGCCGCTGCGTGCCGCAAACTGGGTATGACCAACCGCATTGGTTTTTTCCTGCACATACCTTTCCCGACGTCGGAAATATTTAATGCCCTGCCGCCGCGCAAAGAACTGCTGGAAATGTTGTGCGAGTACGATTTGATCGGCTTCCAGGCGGAAACCGACCGTTTGGCATTTATTGAAAACCTGTCGCTGGTCACCGATGTGGAACAGCTGGATGAAGATCGTTTTGCCGCCTATGGCAAATCGGTCACGGTTCGCGTCTATCCCATCGGCGTGGAGCCGGACAGTATTCGTGAGCTGGCCGAAGGCGCGTTGCCGCCCAAGCTTGCGCATCTGCGCGATAAGCTCAACGGCCAGTTGATTATCAGCGTTGACCGCCTGGATTATTCGAAAGGGCTGCCGGAGCGATTCCAGGCGTTTGAAACCTTGTTGGAAAATTATCCGCAACACCGCGGCAATATCCGCTTTTTCCAAATTGCGCCGACCTCCCGCGGCGACGTGCAGGCCTATCAGGATATCCGCCACGAACTGGAGACGGAAGCGGGCAGGATTAACGGTCATTTCTCAACGCTGGAGTGGACGCCGCTGTTCTACCTCAACCAGCATTATGAGCGCAGCCTGCTGATGAAAATTTTCCGCCATTGCGAAGTCGGCCTGGTGACGCCGTTGCGTGACGGTATGAACCTGGTGGCGAAAGAGTATGTCGCCTCCCAGGATCCCGCCAATCCGGGGGTACTGATCCTTTCGCGTTTTGCCGGCGCCGCCAACGAGCTGACCACCGCGCTGCTGGTGAATCCCTATGACCGGGACGGCGTAGCCGCGGCCCTGGACAAGGCCCTCAGCATGCCGCTGGAAGAGCGGATTTCGCGCCATGCGGAAATGATGAAGGTGATTACCAAAAATGACATAGTGCACTGGCGTCAATCGTTCCTTAATGATTTGAAGGCCGTGCCCGCCATCGCGGCGACAAACGACGCCTAGCGGTCAAAACAGGCTCCCCTGCCCACCCGACAGGATAAGCAGGGGAGAGGGCATGCGGCACGCTCTATATCGTCAGGCGCCGCCGCCCTGGTGGTTTCACGGCCTCATCCTTCCCACCATCACGTCATCGTTGTGCCGATTTGATGGCGACGGTGACGATGTTGCTTCGCCTTAAAGCCACGTGGTTCATCACGCCCGCCGGATCGCCAGGAGGTTCGGCGCGCCCACGGCGTATTACCCATGAGGTACATATAAATCCTTTCCCGCCGCGCATATATAGGTTCGCGCCCCGCGCTGGGGTACCCAGGGTGTGCCGACCTATTCCTTTTGATATTTCTGCGCGTTTCCGTCGCTATAATTTGGATGGTATAAAAAACGATCTAAAATAAAGACTTAATGCAATTTTTGCCAAAATTTTGATCAGTTTTAACTCAAGTTTTGAATAAGTATGCCGATGATAATCACACGCGCCTATTTTAGTTGTGGGAGTGCGCTTGTCATTTAAACAGCTACATAAACATTTACTTTTCATTTCTTCATACTGACCCTATCCTCCCATTGTTAACCGACAGCGTCTGAATTGTACATTTTATGTACAAAAAATGGCCGCAAATCACGTAAGCACCATTAGAGATGTTTCAATAATGTTATTGATGTATCCACGCCATGAATTCCGAAAAAACAGCATTTATGCTGATGAATTCTTTTTTGGGAGATATTTTAGGGCGCGAATTTGAGATATCGAATGGTATTCTGTTATTTTGAGGAAAGTTAGTGGATTCCCCTGATTCAATGGCCTGAAATGTAAAAAAAAAGTAGCTATTATTTTTTTAGCTCATTTTTTGAACACTGAACATGTCAGACCAGTAGCAATTCTGATCAAGTAAGCTAAATTTCTGTGATCTAGATCACACTTTATCTAAAATTTGGCAGGGGGTAGATTGTATGAACGACGGAATCAGCGTTAGAGTTGCGGCGCAATTAGGAATAATCTCACTAATTTGTAAAAATGTTTCATGGAAGAAACCCTAATGAGTTAGGTCAGTTTTGGGCAAATTTTACACCTAAAATATTTAACGGTACGGCTTGTATAAATAGCCGCTTCGGTTACCGGACAATATAAGTATGTACGGTATCGTCGATTTTCATTAGCCACCCAGGGGAAAGATCCCCGGATACCGGGCGATATTTTATCACCCAAGTTATGTTTTTAAACATAGTCTAGAGGGATGGGAAAATGAATACGAATGAAATACGCAAACATGTTTACGATATAAATTTATCCTATTTATTATTGGCGCAGCGTCTGATAAATCAAGAAAAGGCGTCGGCAATGTTTCGGCTGGGAATTAACGCCACCATGGCCGATGTATTAATGACGTTGACATTGCCGCAAATGGTAAAATTAGCTGAAACGAATCAGCTGCTGTGTCTGTTTCGCTTTGACGATTACCAGACCATTACGCAATTAACGCAGGACTCCCGTGTGGATGAATTACAACAAATACATACCGGCATATTGTTATCCAGCCAACTGCAAGAACGGCTAGCGGCAAAAGACAGCCATTTGCCAAAGAAAAGGGCATAACGATGGTCGGTAAAAGTATTGTCCAGGAAGCCAAGGATATCCAGCTCGCCATGGAACTGATTACGCTGGGCGCCCGGCTGCAAATGCTGGAAAGCGAAACGCAGCTCAGCCGCGGCAGGCTGATCAAATTATACAAAGAGCTGCGGGGAAGTCCGCCGCCCAAGGGCATGCTGCCGTTTTCGACTGATTGGTTCATGACCTGGGAACAGAATATCCACTCGTCGATGTTTTATAATATTTTCCAGGTATTGCTGCAGAACGGGCAGTGCACGGGTGTGGAAGCGGTGATCAGGGCGTACCGTTTGTATCTGGAACAGTGTCCGCAGCAAGAGGGCGAACAACCGATACTGGCGTTAACCCGCGCCTGGACCCTGGTGCGCTTTGTCGAAAGCGGCATGCTGCAATTGACCCCGTGCAGCCATTGCCACGGTCACTTTATCACCTACGCCCATCAGCCTGCCTACGGATTTGTCTGCAGTTTGTGCCAGCCCCCGTCCCGGGCGGTAAAAAGACGTAAACTTTTGCCGGTAGCGGCCGATATTAATCCCAAGCTGCTGGATGAGCAGGCGCAGCACGCGGTATGAAGGGTAATCCTGATGGATGACGATCACCATGGCGATATCCAGGCATAACCTTGCCACGGCGATCGTCGTTCGGTTTCCCGGATGTACCGCGCGCCGGCCGACATCTTTTTACCGGGAGAACGGATGTGTTAGTGATAGTGGGATACCTTGTGGTCATAGGCGCCGTATTTGGCGGTTATATCTTAGTCGGCGGCCATTTGGGCGCGTTGTACCAACCTTCCGAATTTCTTATCATTGCGGGCGCGGGCGTCGGCGCTTTTATTGTCGGTAATAACGCCAAAGCGATTAAATCGACAATGAAGTCCTTCCCGCTGTTATTCCGCGGCTCCAAATATAACAAATCCCTATATATGGACCTGATGGCATTGCTATTTCGTTTGATGGCCAAGGCGCGCCAGCACGGAATGCTGGTACTGGAGTTTGATATCGATACGCCCAATGAGAGCGAAATATTTAAACTCTACCCGCGTATTCTGGCTGATAAACAACTTGTGGATTTCATCACTGATTATTTGCGCCTGATGATTGGCGGCAATATGAACGCGTTTGAAATTGAATCGCTGATGGATGAGGAAATCGAAACTTATGAGCACGAATGCGAAATACCGGCCGCCAGTCTCGGGCAGGTAGGGGATTCGCTGCCGGCGTTTGGTATTGTCGCCGCGGTCATGGGGGTGGTGCACGCGCTCGCTTCGGCGGATCGGTCGGCGGTGGAGCTTGGCGCGCTGATAGCCCAGGCGATGGTGGGCACTTTTTTAGGCATCCTGCTGGCCTATGGTTTTATCTCGCCGTTGGCCTCGCTGCTGCGACAAAAGAAAGACGAAACCACCAAGATGATGCAATGCATCAAGATCACCCTGCTCTCCAGTATTCACGGCTATGCGCCGCAGATAGCGGTGGAGTTCGGGCGTAAGACGCTGTTTTCCGCCGAGCGGCCATCGTTCAGCGAGCTGGAGGCCCATGTCAGGCTCGCCAGGGAACCGGTTAAGCAGCCGGTGGAAGAGGATGCATGAAAAACCAGCCAATAGTGGTGGTGCGCAAGCGGCGCTCGCCCAAACGCCATGCCGAGCACGGCGGCGCCTGGAAGATAGCCTATGCGGATTTCATGACCGCGATGATGGCGTTCTTTTTGGTGATGTGGCTGCTATCCATCGCCAGTCCTCAGGAATTGACCACCATTGCTGAATATTTCCGTACCCCGCTGAACGTAGCGTTGACCGGGGGCGATCGCAGCAGCTCGGCCACCAGCCCGATACCGGGCGGCGGCGAGGATCCGACGCGCCAGCAGGGCGATGTGCATAAGAGCATTAACGACCTGATGGATAAGCTGGAAAAGAAACGGCTCAATAAACTGCGCGAGCGCCTGGACCAACTGATTGAATCCGATCCGCGCCTGCGGGTGCTGCGGCCGCAGTTGTTGATCAACCTGGTGGAGGAGGGACTGCGCATCCAGATCCTCGATAGCCAGAACCGGCCGATGTTCGAAACCGGCAGCGCGCGGGTAGAGCCCTATATGCGGGATGTGCTGCGCGGGATTGCGCCGATCCTTAATGACATTCCTAATAAAATCAGTATTTCCGGCCATACCGACGCCATTCCTTATGCGAGCGGCGAACGCGGCTATAGCAACTGGGAGCTATCGGCGGATCGCGCTAACGCCTCCCGGCGCGAGCTGATAACCGGCGGACTGGCTGAAGGCAAAATCCTGCGGGTGGTGGGCATGGCCGCCACCATGAGCCTGGCGCCGCAGCAGCCCGACGCGGCGATTAACCGGCGCATCAGCCTGCTGGTGTTGAATAAACAAACGGAACTCAGTATCGAGCATGAAAACGTGCAGAGCCAGGGAGTGGAGATCAACAACCCGAAAGGATTAACGCAACAGCCGTCGTTCAAGGCCGCCACCGACGCGGCGGCGGAAAGCGCGGCACCGGCGTCAGCGGCCGTTGCTGCAGCGGCGCCCGTTTCGACCGCATCGCCGGCGGGAAGCAACAAAACAGTTCCGGATACGGCGCCGGCAAACTCCACGGCGCCGGCAGCGGCGCCATCAGGAACTGCGGTACCGGCGCCGGCAACGTCGCCATCCGGGGCTTCGGCTCCGGCCGCCTCGCCGTTTAACGAACGTGATTCACAGCAGAGGTGATTTCGTGAGCATGGAATTGAGCGCTTTTTACCAAACATTTTTTGATGAGGCCGCCGAACTGCTAGCGGATATGGAACAGCATCTGCTGGTCCTGGATCCGCAAAGTCCGGATAGCGAACAGCTTAACGCGATTTTTCGCGCCGCCCATTCCATCAAGGGCGGGGCAGGTACCTTCGGATTTACGGTATTGCAGGAAACCACCCACTTGCTGGAAAACCTGCTGGACGAGGCGCGGCGGGGTGAGATGTCCCTCAGCACGGCGATTGTTAACCTGTTTTTGGAAACCAAAGATATCATGCAGGATCAATTAGACGCCTATAAAACGGCTCAGGAACCGGATGCGGCAAGCTTTGCTTATATCTGCGAGGCGTTGCGTCAGCTGGCGCTGGAAGCCAAAGGCGGCGTTGCGCCCGACGCCGCCGGCCATCCGGCGCCGCAGGCCGGCGACAGCCTTTCCCCGGCAAAGTCCGCTAAACTGGCCGCGACGGACGCGGCGCTCAGCATACGGCTAAGCGGCCTTAAGCCCGGTGAAATACCCTTGATGCTTGAGGAACTGGGCAATCTCGGCACGGTGCTTGAACATCATGAATCGTCTGACGGCCTGAGCGCCAGCCTGCAGACCACGGTGAGCGAGGATGATATCTGCGCGGTGCTGTGCTTTGTGCTGGATGCCGACCAGATTCATTTTGATGCCGCGCCGGTTGCTGATACGGTGGCCGCCGCCCCTGCGCCGGGCGGGGATGCCGCCGCCAGCGTCGCTGCGACCGCGGCCGCAAACCTGGCGCCCGCCAACGATACCCTAGCCGATAATGTTACGCCGATCAACGCCGCGCCGGCCAGGCAGGCCGAGGTCGGCACGGCGCGTGTAAAACCCGCCGATACCAGCATCCGGGTGGCGGTGGAAAAAGTGGACCAACTGATCAACCTGGTCGGCGAACTGGTGATTACGCAATCCATGATCGCCCAGCGGTCCGGCGCCCTGGACCCGGTCGAGCACAGCGATTTGCTGATCAGCATGGGACAATTGGAGCGCAACGCCCGCGACCTGCAGGAATCGGTGATGTCGATTCGCATGATGCCGATGGAGTATGTGTTTAACCGCTTCCCCCGGCTGGTGCGCGATCTGGCCGCCAGGCTGGACAAGCAGGTGCAGTTGACCCTGGAGGGCAGCTCCACCGAACTGGACAAGAGCCTGATTGAACGCATCATCGACCCGTTGACCCATTTGGTGCGCAACAGTCTTGATCACGGCATCGAGTCGCCGGACATCCGTATCGCGCTGGGCAAGCCCGCCGTCGGCAACCTGCAGCTGCGCGCCGAGCATCAGGGCGGCAACATTTGTATCGAGGTGAGCGATGACGGCGCCGGGCTGAACCGCGAAAGGATCCTGGCGAAAGCGTTGTCCCAGGGCCTGCCGGTTAACGACAGCATGACCGACGAAGAGGTGGGCATGCTGATCTTCGCGCCGGGATTCTCTACCGCCGAACAGGTGACCGATGTCTCGGGACGCGGGGTGGGTATGGATGTGGTGAAACGCAACATCCAGGCGATGGGCGGCCATGTGGATATTCTATCCCAGGCCGGCAAGGGCACCACCATCCGGATCCTGCTGCCCCTGACGTTGGCGATCCTTGACGGTATGTCGGTGCGGGTAAACCAGGATGTCTTTATCCTGCCGTTGAACACCGTTATGGAGTCGCTGCAGCCGCAGGCGGACGATTTGCATCCGCTTGCCGGCGGCGAGCAGGTATTGCAGGTGCGCGGCGAGTACCTGCCGCTGGTGGAACTGCACCATTTGTTTGATGTGAGCGGCGCCAAGACCGACCCTACCCAGGGCATCGTGGTGATATTGCAGAGCGCCGGGCGGCGTTATGCCCTGTTGGTGGATCAGCTTATCGGCCAGCATCAGGTGGTGGTCAAAAACCTGGAAAGCAACTACCGCAAAGTGCCGGGGATTTCGGCCGCCACTATTCTTGGCGATGGCAGCGTGGCGCTGATCATCGATGTGTCCGCACTACAGGCCCTGAACCGTGTTAAACGGTTGGCCGGTGCTGCTTAATTTATAATATTTAGCCGATTGAATAAAAGGTGAAAACCATGGCAGGACTTGCAAGTGTCACCGCGCTGAACGGAGAAACCGTCGGTCAGGAGTTTCTGATCTTTACGCTGGGCGATGAAGAATATGGCATAGATATCCTGAAGGTTCAGGAGATCCGCGGGTATGATCAGGTCACACGCATCGCCAATACGCCGGCCTTTATCAAAGGTGTCACCAATCTGCGCGGCGTGATTGTGCCGATACTGGATTTGCGGATTAAATTTGCGCAGTCGGACGTTATGTACAATGACAATACCGTGGTGATCGTGCTTAACCTGAACCTGCGGGTGGTGGGTATCGTCGTCGACGGCGTATCGGACGTGCTGTCATTGACCGCGGAGCAAATCCGTCCGGCACCGGAGTTCGCCGTGACCCTGGCGACGGAATACCTGACCGGGCTGGGGTCGTTGGGGGAACGGATGCTGATCCTGGTGGATATCGAGCGGTTATTGAATAGCGAAGAGATGGCGCTGGTAGACAGCGCCGCCATGGCCTGACAAGGCCTCATGACCCCATTGGCGCGCGCTCCCTTTGACACGCCTGGTGTAAGTTCGGTGATTGCGGGCCTGCCGCGCCATTGGGCACTCTGGCGGCCAGAAACACCATGGCCGCTTCGACCCAATCGGCGCGCGCTCCCTTTGACGCGTCTGGTGTAAGTTCGGTGATTGCGGGCCTGCCGCGTCGTTGGGTACTCTGGCGGCCAGAAACACCATGGCCGTTTCGACCCCATTGGCGCGCTACCTTACACAGGACTGCTTTGGGTTCAGTGCTATCGGCCGCCGGACGTGGGTTAATTTCTGTATTTACCGATAAAGTTTGCCTGTTTCCTGCCGATAAAACTAGCACCAGTTGTAGTGGGAAAACAGGCATGTTTAACCGAATAAGAGTTGTCACCGGCTTAGTTCTTGTATTGATTATTTTTTGTTTATTACAGCTATCCTCAGGGGGGGTGTTTTATCACTCGCTGAAGCAAGATCAGCACTATTTTGGCGTCTACCAAAATCTTCGCAAACAGCAAACTTCCCTCAGCGCCAGTTGGGTAGCCCTGGTCCAGACCCGCAATACCCTTAACCGGGCGGCGGTGCGTTACCTGATGGACGAAAATAAGATGGGCAGCGGCGCGACGGTGACCGAATTATTATCCGAAGCGTACGGCACCCTGACACGCTCGGAGCAGACCTTCGGCAATTTTATGGCGATGCCGCGCGTGGCGGGACAGGACGAGGCCAACATCCAGGCATTGAAACAGCGCTATGACGCCCTACATGCCGCGTTGGTGGATTTGAATAGCCTGCTGGGCAACGGCAATATCAGTGACTTTTACGCGCAGCCAACCCAGACGCTGCAAAATAATTTCGAGGATTCCTACAGCCGTTACCTGGCCGGCAATATCCGCCTGTATAACGACGCGGTGGATATGAACGAACAGTCCTATACCCAATCCGTGATCGTGCTTGGCGCCGTACTGGCGCTGTTTGTCGTGATCTCCCTGCTGGTGTGGATCGGCATCCGCCGCATCCTGTTGCACCCGTTGCGCTATCTGATCGGCCATATTCGCGGCATCGCCGCGGGCGATCTTACCCAGGCGCTGACCCTGAACAGCCGTAACGAAATGGGGATGCTGGCTGAGAGCCTGCGCGATATGCAGGCATCGCTCACCGGCACCGTCCATACCGTGCGCCAAAGCGCCGACTCGATATACAGCGGCGCCAGCGACATCGCCGCCGGCAATACCGATCTGTCCTCGCGCACCGAGCAGCAGGCGTCGGCGCTGGAACAGACCGCCGCCAGTATGGAGCAGTTGACGGCGACGGTGAAACAGAACGCCGAAAATGCCCGGCAGGCCAGGCAACTGGCGTTAAGCGCCTCGGAAACCGCCCAAAAGGGCGGCAAGGTAGTGGCCAATGTGGTCACCACCATGCACGAGATTGCCGGCAGTTCACAGAAGATAGCCGATATTACCGGCGTGATTGACGGCATTGCCTTCCAGACCAATATCCTGGCGCTTAACGCGGCGGTAGAGGCGGCGCGGGCCGGCGAACAGGGCCGGGGATTTGCGGTGGTGGCTGGTGAAGTGCGCAGCCTGGCCCAGCGCAGCGCGCAGGCGGCCAAGGAGATCAAGGGGCTGATCGACGACTCGGTTAATCGTGTCGAGGTGGGTTCCACGCTGGTGGAAAGCGCCGGTGAAACCATGTCGGAGATCGTCGACGCGGTGACCCGCGTGACCGATATCATGGGCGAAATTTCATCGGCTTCCGATGAGCAAAGCCACGGCATCGATCAGGTGGGCGAGGCCGTGGCGGAGATGGACCGCACCACGCAGCAAAATGCGGTGCTGGTGCAGCAGTCCGCCCGGGCCGCCGCCGAGCTGGAAACGCAGGCCGGGCTGTTGACCCAGGCCGTGTCGGTGTTCCGGCTGGAGGATCAGGCCGCGCCGGCCATGGCGGCGGAGAGTCAGCCTGCCCCGGCGGCGCGGCGCCCGCAAACGCCGTCGCCCGCGCCGGTAAAAAAAGTCATGGAAAGCACGTCGCAGGAAAATTGGGAAACCTTCTAACTACGCATTATATAAGCCATACATACCGGCATGAGGTTAATGATGTTAACGCGTATACGGATTTCCACCAGCCTGATCATGATTGTCTTGATCTTTGGCCTGATGCAGCTGGTCAGCAGCGGACTCTCGTTTGAAAATTTCAGGCGCAGCAGTGAGAATTTTCACCAGGTGGAGGCTGACAACCTTAAACGGAATTCGCTGAGCATGAGCTGGTCGGAGTTACTGCAAACCCGTAATTCCCTCAACCGGGCGGCGACGCGCTTTGCGTCCTATACCCCGCTCGAGCAGATCCTGCCCATCATGGAAGACGCCAAAAAGAGGCTGGTCCATGGGGAGGCGGTGTTTAAGCAATTCAACGCCTATCCGGTGGATAACGACGCGGAGCAGGCGTTGCGGGCCAAGACCGTCAAAAGCTTTAACGAATTTGACCAGGCGATGCGCGAGGCGATAGCAATGCTGGATAACGGCAACGTCCAGGCCTTTATGAGCCAGCCGACGCAGTCGTTTCAGGATGCGTTCGAGCGGCAATACAACGCCAATATGACCCAGCTTTCCGGGGTGATAGGCGATGCCAGCGAGGCGAATCGCACCTCCTATAGCCGTTCTGGCTGGATGCTGGGGCTAATGAGCGGCATGACCATCCTGCTGACGCTGGTGGCTTTGCTGTGGCTTAAGCGCATGCTGTTGCGCCCGCTGGCGGTGATGAGCGGCCATTTTAACGCCATTGCCGGCGGCGATTTGGGCAATCGCATCGAGGTCAGCGGACGTAACGAAATCAGCCAATTGTTCCATCAGCTTGAGGCCATGCGCGACGAACTGGCGCAAACGGTGCTGACCGTACGCCAGGGAACCGATGCCATGCTCAGCGGCATCCAGGAAATCGCCAGCGGCAATAACGACCTGTCGTCACGTACCGAGCAGCAGGCCGCTTCGCTTGAGGAAACGGCCAGCAGCATGGAGCAGCTCACCTCCACGGTAAAACAGAATGCCGAAAATGCCCGCCAGGCCAGCCAACTGGCCAGCGATGCGTCCAGCACCGCGCAAAAAGGCGGCACCCTGACCGGCAACGTGGTCAAACGCATGGCCGATATCGCCGTGAGCTCGCGCAAAATCAGCGATATCACCAGCGTCATCGACGGCATTGCTTTCCAGACCAATATCCTGGCGCTGAACGCGGCGGTGGAAGCCGCCCGCGCCGGCGAGCAGGGCCGCGGTTTCGCGGTGGTGGCGGGCGAGGTGCGCAGCCTGGCGCAGCGCAGCGCCCAGGCGGCCAAGGAGATCAAGGGACTGATTGACGAGTCGGCGACGCGGGTCCAGCAGGGGTCCGAACTGGTGGCCTCCGCCGGTGAAACCATGGATGAGATCGTACGCTCGGTGGCCCGGGTGACCGATATCATGGGCGAGATTGCCTCGGCGTCGGATGAGCAAAGCCGCGGCATCGAGCAGGTGGCCACGGCCGTTAACCAAATGGACGCGGCGACCCAGCAGAACGCGTCCCTGGTGGAGCAGTCGGCCGCCGCCGCCCATGCGCTGGAATCGCAGGCGGAATCACTAATGCAGGCGGTGCGCGTCTTCCGGTTACAGCAGCATGAGCTGCAGGAAAACCGCGCCGAACCAGCGGCTTCAGACTTTAATACCCGGCAACTCGGGCAAATAACCTAACGCCAAACGCAAGCGCGGCGCAATGAGAAACCCTATGCCGAACCAGGCTGAAATTGCCGCACGATGGTCCAATTGGGCGCAGCAGGTGCCCTTATCAGATGCGCATTTCCAGCGCATCTGCCAATTGATTTACCAACGGGCCGGCCTTGTGCTGGCCAGTCATAAACGGGAGATGGTCTATAACCGCCTGGTCAGACGATTGCGCACGCTGAATATCGCCGACTTCGGGACCTATCTCTCGCGGCTGGAGGCGGATGTCAACGGCCCGGAGTGGGAGGTGTTCATTAATGCGCTGACCACCAACCTGACGGCTTTTTTCCGTGAGCTGCACCATTTTCCCATCCTGGCGCGGCATGCCAAGGAGCGTCCGGGACCGTACAACGTTTGGAGCACCGCGGCCTCCACCGGCGAGGAGCCTTACTCCATCGCCATGACCCTGATGGAGGCCCTGACGGGTTCGCTGACGCAGGTGTCGGTTATCGGCAGCGATATCAATACCCAGGTATTGGATAAAGCCCGCGCCGGGGTGTATCGCCATGAGGAGCTGCGTGGGCTGAGCACCGTGCAGCGCCAGCGGTTTTTCCTGCGCGGCACCGGTCCCCATGAGGGGCTGGCGCGGGTCAGGCCCGAACTTAACGCGATGGTGCGGTTTCAGTACCTGAACCTGCTGTCGTCGGAGTGGGCGGTGCCGGGACCGTTTGACGCGATATTTTGTCGTAACGTCATGATTTATTTTGATAAGGCGACGCAGGAGCGTATTTTGCGCCGCTTTGCGCCGCTGCTGAAGCCCGGCGGGCTGCTGTTTGCCGGCCATTCAGAAAACTTTAGTCAGATTAGCCAGGATTTCAAGCTGCGAGGACAAACGGTCTACCAGCTTACTAAGGAAAGAATATGAGAAAAATCAGAGTGCTTTGCGTAGATGACTCCGCGCTGATGCGCCAGTTAATGACCGAAATCATTAATGGTTTTCCCGATATGGAAGTGGTGGCCACCGCGCCCGATCCGCTGGTGGCGCGCGATCTGATTAAAAAACTCAATCCGGAGGTGTTGACGCTGGATGTGGAAATGCCGCGCATGGACGGGCTGGATTTTCTGGAAAAACTGATGCGCCTGCGGCCGATGCCGGTGGTGATGGTGTCGTCCCTGACCGGCCGGGGGTCGGAAATTACCCTGCGGGCGCTGGAGCTGGGCGCGATTGATTTTGTCACCAAACCCCAGAGCGGCCTGCGCGACGGCATGCTGGCCTACAGCGAATCGATTGCCGAAAAGATCCGCACCGCCTCCCGCGCCAGGCTGCCGCAGCGTGGCCCGGCCGATGCCGCGCCAAAGATTCACGTGCCGTTGCTGAGCAGCGAAAAGCTGATTGCCATCGGCGCGTCCACAGGCGGGACGGAGGCGATTCGTCACGTGCTGGAGCCGCTGCCGGCCAATAGTCCGGCGCTGCTGATCACCCAGCATATGCCGCCGGGCTTCACCCGTTCGTTTGCCGAACGGTTGAACAAGCTCTGCCAGATAACGGTGAAGGAAGCCGAGGACGGCGAGCGGATATTGCCGGGACATGCTTATATCGCCCCCGGCGCCCGGCATATGGAGCTGGCCCGCAGCGGCGCCAACTATCAGATTCGGCTGCATGACGGCGAACCGGTCAATCGGCACCGCCCGTCGGTGGACGTGCTGTTTCATTCGGTGGCGCAGTTTGCCGGGCGCAACGCCGTCGGGGTGATCCTGACCGGTATGGGCAATGACGGCGCCGCCGGCATGCTGGCGATGCGCAACGCCGGCGCCTATACCCTGGCGCAGGATGAGGCCAGCTGCGTGGTGTTCGGCATGCCGCGCGAGGCGATTGCCATGGGCGCCAGTAACGAAACCGTGCCCCTGCACCAGATGAGCCAGCGCATGATGGCGCAAATCAGTACCGGTCAGGCACTACGTATTTAGCGGCCCGCGAGCGGGCTACATGTTAATAACAGGAGTAGGTATGGCGGATAAAGAACTCAGGTTTCTGGTGGTGGACGACTTCGCGACAATGCGTCGCATCGTTCGTAACCTGCTAAAGGAACTTGGCTTTAACAACGTGGACGAAGCCGAGGATGGCGTCGATGCCCTCACCAAGCTGCGCGCCGGCAAGATCGATTTTGTCATTTCCGATTGGAACATGCCGAATATGGACGGCCTGGCCCTGCTGCAGAACATTCGCGCCGATGGGGCCATGGCTTCGCTGCCGGTGCTGATGGTCACCGCGGAAGCCAAGAAAGAAAATATTATCGCCGCCGCCCAGGCGGGCGCCAGCGGTTATGTGGTCAAGCCGTTTACCGCTGCGACGCTGGAAGAAAAGCTCAGTAAGATCTTCGAAAAGCTGGGGATGTAATCAGGAGGGGATATGAATAACACACCGACCATGCCGAATGTTAACGCCACCGCCACGGAGATCATTTCCCGCATCGGACAATTGACGCGGATGTTGCGCGATAGCCTGAAGGAACTGGGTCTCGACCAGGCCATCGCCCAGGCCGCCGAAGCGATCCCCGACGCCCGCGATCGGTTGGATTATGTGGTCCAGATGACCGCCCAGGCGGCTGAGCGCGCGCTTAACTGCGTCGAGGCGGCCCAGCCGCGGCAGACCGCCCTGGAGCGTGGGGCCAAAGGACTCACCACCCGCTGGGACGAGTGGTTCGACAACCCGATTGAGCTTGCCGACGCGCGCGAGCTGGTGACCGATACCCGCAAATACCTGGGCGAGGTGCCGGACCATACCGCTTTTACCCATGCGCAGCTGCTGGAGATCATGATGGCGCAGGACTTCCAGGATCTGACCGGTCAGGTGATCAAGCGCATGATGGACGTGGTGCAGGAAATTGAAAAGCAGCTGCTGATGGTGCTGTTGGAAAACATGCCGGAGCCGGTGCAGGCCAAGCGCGCCAGCGACGGCTTGCTTAACGGTCCGCAGCTTGACCATACCGTCGACGGGGTCGTGGCCAACCAGGACCAGGTGGACGACCTGCTCGACAGCCTCGGTTTTTAATCCTTCCTTTCCCGGCCCGGACTTGCGTCCGGGCAACGGCTATGCGTCAAATAACCGCCGCTTTCGCGCGCTGTTCCCGCCATCGGTCCGGGCGCAATTTGTCATGCTAGGCAAAATAATGTCCATGGCAAACGGATTCGGGAAGATTGATGGCGCAAGACAGCGATCTGGAAAAAAGCGAGGCGCCCACCGCCCACCGGTTGGATAAAGCCCGTGAAGAGGGACAGATCCCCCGATCGCGTGAATTAACCTCGGTATTGATGCTGCTGACCGGGCTGGCCGTGCTGTGGATGGGCGGCGATCCGCTCGCGCGCCAGCTGGCGGCGATGCTGGCCCAGGGATTGCGCTTCGATCACGGTATTATCAGCGACGACCGGCAAATCCTGTTCCAGGTCGAGTCGCTTATCCAGCAAACGGTATGGGCGCTGCTGCCGGTCTTTGCCGGGCTGGTGCTGATGGCGTTGGCGGCGCCGGCGCTGCTGGGCGGCGTGATGTTTAATCCCGGCTCGATTAAATTTGATTTGAAAAAACTCAATCCGCTGCCGGGCCTGAAGCGGGTTGTCTCGTCCCAATCCCTGTCGGAACTGTTCAAGGCCATCCTTAAAGCCCTGCTGGTGGGGTGGGTCACCGGCTGGTTCCTCTGGCATAACTGGCCACGCATGCTGCACCTGGTGATGGAGTCGCCGATTGCGGCGCTGGGGGATGCCCTGGGCTTAATTGCCACCTGCGCGCTGATGATCATCCTGTCCCTTATTCCCATCGTGGCGTTCGATGTCTTCTGGCAGTTGTGGAGCCATGTCAAGAAGCTGCGCATGACCCGCCAGGAAATACGCGACGAGTTCAAGGATCAGGAAGGGGACCCGCACGTCAAAAACCGTATCCGCCAACAGCAGCGCGCCATGTCGCGCCGGCGCATGATGCGCGACGTGCCGTCGGCGGACGTTATCATCACCAACCCGACCCACTACGCCGTCGCGCTGCGCTATGAAGACAGCAAAATGAGCGCGCCTAAGGTGGTGGCCAAAGGCGCCGGCGAGATTGCCATGCGTATCCGCGCCCTGGGGGAGACGCATCGCGTCCCCCTGCTGGAAGCGCCGCCGCTGGCCCGGGCGCTGTACCGGCACAGTGAAATCGGCCAGGCCATCCCGGCCGCGCTATACGCGGCGGTGGCCGAGGTGTTGGCCTGGGTCTACCAACTGAAGCGTTGGCGCCTGCAGGGCGGTCCCTCCCCGAAGAAACCCGAACATTTACCGGTGCCGGCGGCACTGGATTTTGCCCAAGAGAAAGAGTGATATGGCCAATCTGGTAGCATTATTACGTTTACCCGCCAATTTCAAGACCGTCCAATGGCAAATCCTCGCCGGGCCGGTATTGATCCTGATGATCCTGTCGATGATGGTGCTGCCGTTGCCGCCCCTGGTGCTGGATCTGCTGTTTACCTTTAATATCGCCCTGTCGATTATGGTGCTGCTGGTGGCGATGTTCACCCGCAAGACCTTGGAATTCGCGGCCTTTCCCACCATCCTGCTGTTTTCCACGCTGCTGCGCCTGTCCCTGAATATTGCCTCCACGCGTATCATCCTGCTGCACGGGCATACCGGCACGGCGGCGGCGGGACGGGTGATCGAGGCGTTCGGCCACTTTCTGGTGGGCGGCAATTTTGCCATCGGCATCGTGGTGTTTATTATCCTGGTGGTGATCAACTTTATGGTGATCACCAAGGGGGCGGGACGGATTGCGGAAGTGGGCGCGCGTTTTGTGCTCGACGGCATGCCCGGCAAACAAATGGCCATCGACGCCGATCTTAACGCCGGCCTTATTGGCGAGGAAGAGGCCAAGGCCAGGCGCAGCGAGGTGACCCAGGAAGCGGATTTCTACGGCTCGATGGACGGGGCCAGTAAATTTGTGCGCGGCGACGCCATCGCCGGCCTGATGATCATGGTCATCAACGTCATCGGCGGCCTGCTGGTGGGGATGATCCAGCACGGCATGACCCTGGGCAACGCGGCGGAAAGCTACACCCTGCTGACCATCGGCGACGGCCTGGTGGCGCAGATCCCGGCGCTGGTGATCTCCACCGCCGCCGGCGTTATCGTTACCCGCGTGGGCAGCAGCGAGGACGTCGGCCAGCAGATGGTCGGCCAGCTGTTCAACAATCCGCGGGTGATGCTGCTCAGCGCCGGCGTGCTGGGGCTGCTCGGGCTGGTGCCCGGCATGCCCAATATGGTGTTTTTGCTGTTTACCGCCATGCTGTTGGGGCTGGCCTGGTGGCTGCGCGGCAAAGCCGTTGCCGGTCCGGTAGCCGTCGCGGCGCCGGTAAAACAGCAGGACACCGCTTTCGCCAGGGAAGCCAGCTGGAGCGATGTGCAGCTGGAGGATCCGCTGGGCATGGAGGTGGGCTACCGCCTGATCCCCATGGTCGACATCCAGCAGAACGGCGAGCTGTTGGGCCGTATCCGCAGCATTCGCAAAAAATTCGCCCAGGAGACCGGCTACCTGCCGCCGGTGGTGCATATCCGCGATAGCCTGGACATGCAGCCCGCCAGCTACCGCATCCTGCTGAAAGGCGTCGAGATGGGCCGGGGCGAAGCCTATCCCGGCCGCTGGATGGCCATCAACCCCGGCGGCGCGACGGGTGAACTGCCCGGCGACGTGACCCGGGATCCGGCGTTCGGCCTGCCGGCGATCTGGATCGACAGCGCCCTGAAAGAGCAGGCGCAGATCCTGGGCTACACCGTGGTCGAAGCCAGTACCGTGGTCGCCACCCACCTGAACCATCTGATCGGCATCCATGCCAGCGAGCTGCTGGGCCGCCAGGAGACCCAGCAACTGTTGGAGCGCGTGACCCAGGAAATGCCGAAACTGACCGAAGACTTTATTCCCGGCACCCTTTCTTTGACCATCTTCCACAAAGTTTTGCAAAACCTGCTGGCGGAAAGCGTGCCGATCCGCGATATGCGCACCATTATCGAAACCCTGGTCGAGCACGCGCCGGTGCAAAAAGATCCGGCGGAGCTGACCGTGGTGGTGCGGGTGGCGCTGGGACGGGCCATTACCCAGCGCTGGTTCCCGGGCGACAGCGAAATCCAGGTTATCGGCCTGGATCTGGGGCTGGAACGGGTGTTGCTGCAGGCGCTGCAAAGCGGCGGCGGGCTGGAACCCGGCATGGCGGATCGCGTGCTGTCCCAGGCCAGGGACGTATTGGCGCAGCAGGAAAAACTGAATGCGCCGCCGGTGCTGCTGGTCAACCACAGCCTGCGGCCGCTGCTGGCCCGCTTCCTGCGCCGCACCCTGCCGCAGATGGCGGTGCTCTCCAACCTGGAGGTCAGCGATCAGCGCCAAATCCGCATGACCGCCATGCTGGGCGGCACGCAGTGAGGGCGCCCGGCGCGACCGCCATGCTGGCGGCCATGGCGGCGTGCTGCGCGCCGGCATTCGCCGTCGGGATCGCCGCGCCGGGCGTCCGCGCCAACCTTGGCGTCAGCATACGGGTGACCCCGCCGCCGGAAATCCAGGCGGCGTGGACGCAGCCCAAGCCGCCGACGCAGGACGCGCATCGGCCGCGACCCGGGGCGGCTGCCGCCGGCGGCCCGCCTATCCCGACCGGCAACCGGGCGGACGGCGGCTGGCAGGGGACGGGGCGGATGCTGGTGCTGCACCAGCTTGGTTACGCCAAAAGCAGCCCGCCGATGCGTCCCTCCGCCCGGTTGCCGGACGGAGCGCAGGTGACCTCGATATATTGGCGCATCGAGACCGACCGGCCGTTGCCGCCCCGTTCCGCCCTGGCTATCTGCATGCCGGGCAAGTGCGTCTATCCCGACGGGCTGGCCGGGCGCAGCGATGCCCTGGCCGGCATGACGGCGGACAATCAGGTAACGTTGTTGATAAAGGTCGCGGGACGCGGCGTGATAACGCCGCCGGTGACGTTAAAACACTATCAGGTGCAGGTGAATTACCGGGGCGGGGCCGTTCGTTAAAAGCGCGGGTGAATTACCGGAGGAAGACCGTTCGCTAACGCGGCGGGGCGCGCTAGCCCCGCCCTTTGGCATGACGTGAGGTTAAACGCTGAACCTGCGGCCGAGCGCGCCGCCGCCCAGGGATTGTCCGTCGGGGCCATACATGCGGCGCTGGGTTTGGTACTCTTCCAGCACCGTCAACACCTGCTGGTTATGGGTAAAATGTTGCGATAACAGCAGGCCGTTACGGTAGTTATTGCGGCTCAGGTTTTCCGTGAGCTGCGTGATGGCGAGCCAGATTTGGTGCAGGCCGGGAAAGGCGCCGTATGGCGGGATGCCGGCGTAGAGGGTTGCCGCCAGCCGCTGGCGCTGCTGGTCGACGTACTGCAGGGTGGTCAACTGCTCGTTTTTATTTTCCGTAACCCTGTGCAATAAGGCGGGGTTCACCTGGCCGGCGCTGAGTAAACGCTGTTCCTCGACCAGGGTCAACTCCAGTTGCTGCAAAATACCCAACATCCGGCCGCAGATTTGTTCCAGTTCGTTCATGTCCGTCGGTTACTCATCCAGCATCGATTGCGTCTGGGCAATCAGCTCATCGGCGATTTTGCCGGTATCCACTTTCAACTCGCCGTTGCGGATAGCCTGCTTCAGGCTTTCCACCTTGGCGCTGTTGAAATCCTGGCTGTTTGGCTGGCGCAGCCGTGCCTGGGCATCACTGAGATTGACCTGGGTTTCCTGGCTGTCGCCGCTGGCGCCGGCCGCGCTGCTTTTTTGCGGCTGGGCGTTGCTGAGTTCAGAATTCTGAATCGGCGACAACCCGGGAATAGGGCGGGTAGTATCGATACTCATACAGCCTCACTTATCGTGTCATTCAAGGCATGGAAGGGTAGACTTAAATTATCGGTCGGATCCTTCAAAGCTTTAATTTTTTTTATAATATTGTTACTAATTTATAGCATAACCTGAACAGTGCCGTCGGCCAGCAGCCGGCCGTTGACCATCTGGCCGGAATCCATGCGCACCCGCAGCCGGTCGTTTACCGCCGCGTTGTTCATCGCCTTGCCGGTGCTTTGGATGGCAAATCCTTCCCCCTGCGCGGAAATCTGTACCTGCTGGCCGGTTTTCACCTGCCAGGGGCGCCGCAGCATGGCGGCGGTTAACGGCTGGCCGCTGCCGATGGCGCGTTCGCTTACGCTGCCTTCGGCTAAGGCCATATCGGTTAACGGCATGGAAGACAGCAGATCCAGACGCCCGGTGCGCCAGGCTACATCCCCGTCCGCCAGCGTCTGTTTCGCCGCGATGGGCCGGGCAGCGATCAGGTATTTATCCGTTACCCGCACCTCGGCCTGCACATAGCGCTTTTGTGCGCCACAGACGATGGCGATGCTGATATTGCCCCAGATCCGATTGCGCGACGGCAGCGTGAACTGCGGCGACTCGCAGTTTTGCCGCTGGGCGGCGGGCGTTTTCACCAGCACGTCCAATGACACCGGCGGCGTGGCGTATTGCCCCGCCATAAACGCGGTCAATTGTTCGGTCAGGCGATCGGCGGCCCCGGCGCCGGAGGACGGCATCAGGACGCCGGCCAGGCCGCACAGGCAAAAATAAGCCGCCCGCAGCGTGGCGCCTTCCCGGCGCGGTAAGCGCTGTTCCGGCCCCGCGCCGGCATGCCCGGCCGCCGACTGGTGGATATGATGTCCGCTCACGCCAAATCCTTAATTCATGGGTTTTCAATAAAGGTCGCGCCGTCATCGGGTGGGTTGTCAGGCCGTCCCGGGAAACAAGTGTACCGGTCGGGGTTTCCGGCCAATGGGTAAAATAGCGCTGCAATTTACGCTTATTCCAACGATAGGGAAGGTAATGATGCGATTAAGCTGGCATCCATAAATCCATATGGCCTTCTTTTAGGAAAATGATGATTGATAAACTTGATGCTGCCCTGCAATTCCAGCAGGAGGCCCTCAACCTGCGCGCGCAGCGTCAGGAAATTCTTGCCGCCAATATCGCCAATGCCGATACCCCGGGTTACCAGGCGCGAGATATCGATTTCTCCAGCGAATTAAACAAGGCGCTCACCCAAGGGCGGGCCAGCGGCAATTCGCTGTCGCTGACCACCACCTCCGCGCGGCATATCGAGGCGACCACCTCCACGGCGCCGACCAGCGAATTATTATACCGTGTGCCGGACCAGCCTGCCCTGGACGGCAATACCGTCGATATGGATCGCGAAAGAACGGAGTTCGCCGAAAACAGCCTGCAATACCAAACCGACCTGACGGTGCTGGGCGGGCAGATCAAAAACATGATGTCGGTGCTACAGGAATAAATAGCCCATGAGTATGACCTCGATTTTCGATATTTCCGGCTCGGCGCTGACCGCCCAGTCCCAGCGGATGAACGTCGCCGCCAGCAACCTGGCCAATGCGGACAGCGTCACCGGGCCGGACGGCCAGCCCTATCATGCCAAGGAAGTGATATTCCAGGTCGCGGCGCCCGCCGGCCAGGAGATTGGCGGCGTGCGGGTCAGCGGCGTGGTGGAATCGCCCGCGGCGGAAAAACTGGTCTACCAGCCGGGCAACCCGCTGGCGGACGACAAGGGTTATGTGCGGATGCCGAACGTCAACGTGGTCGATGAGATGGTGAACAGCATGTCGGCCTCGCGCAGCTACCAGGCCAACATCGAAGTACTGAATACCGCAAAGACGTTGATGCAGAAAACCCTGACACTTGGCCAATAACCGGAGGATAAGATGGGAGTTTCAGTAAGCCTGAATGACCCGGTAGACAATACCACCGCCACCACCAGCACCACGAGCACGACCGGCACCGAAAGCAGCAGCGACCTGCAAAGCCAATTCCTTACCCTGCTGGTGGCGCAGTTGCAAAACCAGGATCCGACCAATCCCATGGATAACGCTGAACTGACCACCCAACTGGCGCAGATCAGCACGCTGAGCGGTATCGAAAACCTGAATACCACGCTGGGATCCATTTCCACCCAGCTGAATACCAGCCAGTCCCTGCAGGCATCTACCCTGGTCGGCCACGGCGTGATGATCGACGGCACCGACATCCTGGTGGGCAGCGATAGCTCGACCACGCCGTTCGGTTTGCAACTGGACAACGCGGCAAGCGATGTCACCGTCACCATCAAGGACGCCTCGGGCAACGTGGTGCGCACGGTGGATCTCGGCGCGCAGACCGCCGGCGTCCATACCTACAGCTGGGACGGTACCGATGATACCGGCACCGCCGTGGCGGAGGGGTCCTATACCTTCTCGCTGGCCGCCACCTCGTCATCCGGCGCCAGCACAGACGCCACGGCGTTGAAATACGCCCTGGTCTATGGGGTGAGCACCACCGACGGCGTGTCGTCGTTAAATCTCGGACTGGCGGGCAACGTCACCCTGGATAAGGTTCAGCAAATCATTTAACCGGCTTGGTTGTTTTCGCGACATGCCCGGGGTCAACCACTACAGGAGAAGAGTAAAATGTCGTTTTCACAAGCGGTTAGCGGCTTAAACGCGGCCTCGACCAATCTGAACGTGATTGGCAACAATATCGCCAACTCAGAAACCACCGGTTTTAAATCCGCGTCGGTTTCGTTTGCCGACGTGTTCGCCAGTTCAAAGGTCGGCCTGGGGGTCACGGTTGCCGCGGTCAGCCAGAACTTTAATGACGGCACGGTCAATACCACGGATAACGGCCTGAACGTGGCGATTTCCAATAACGGTTTTTTCCGGCTGACGGACGACAGCGGTGCGGTATATTACTCCCGCAACGGCGATTTCAAGCTCGATGACAACCGCAACCTGGTCACCAGCACCGGCCTTAACGTCACCGGTTACACCGCCAGCGGCACGCCGCCCACCATCCAGCAGGGGACGGATCCGGTTAACCTGAGCATTCCCACCACCGGCCTGGCGGCAAAAGCCACCACCACCAGCACCATGGTGCTGAAACTGAATTCCGATTCGGATACGCTTGACGATGCCGCCTTTGACCCCGACGATTCCGCCACCTACAGCTTTTCCCAGCCGCTGACCACCTATGACAGCCTGGGCAATCCGCATAACATCAGCCTGTATTTCGTCAAATCCGCCGACAATACCTGGCAGGTACACAGCGTGGACGGCAGCGACAGCACCGGCACGGTAACCGACCTCGGCACCTTGTCGTTCAACAGCAACGGCGTGCTGACCGGAACCGATAACTTCGATGTGGACATGGCCGGCGTGAACGGCTCGGCGGCCAACACCTTTAACCTCAGCTTTACCGGCAGCCAGCAGCAGTATACCACCGCCAGCAGCGTCAGCAGCCAAATCCAGGACGGCTATTCCGCCGGCGATTTGAGCAGCTACGAAATCGCCGACGACGGCACCATTACCGGCACCTATTCCAATGGCAAAACCCAGTTGCTGGGGCAAATCATCCTGGCCAATTTTGCCAACCCGCAGGGGCTGCAATCGGCCGGCGATAACGTCTGGACCGCCACGTCCGCCTCCGGGCAGGCCATCGTCGGCACCGCGGGCACCGGCACCTTCGGCACCCTGACCAGCGGCGCGCTGGAAAGCTCCAACGTCGATTTGAGCAAGGAGCTGGTGAACCTGATCGTCGCCCAGCGCGACTACCAGTCGAATGCGCAAACCATCAAGGCGCAGGACACCATCATGCAGACGCTGGTCAACCTGAGCTGATCACCCTGACGGAATAAGCCAATGGATCACGCAATTTATACCGCCATGGGCGCGGCCGGCCAGACCCTTGACCAGCAGGCGATCATTACCAATAACCTGGCCAATTCGTCAACGCCGGGTTTCCGCGCGCAGCTGTCGGCCATGCGGGCGGTGCCGGTGGAAGGCCAAACCCTGCCGACCCGCACGCTGGTGGTCGCCTCGACGCCCGGCGCGCTGATGACCCAGGGGCCGCTGGATAATACCGCGCGGCCGCTGGATGTCGCGGTGCAGGATCAGGGCTGGCTGGCGGTGCAACTGCCCGACGGCGCCGAAGCCTATACCCGCAACGGCAATATGCAGGTGGACGCCACCGGCCAGCTGCAGATCCAGGGTTATCCCGTCATGGGGCAAAACGGCCCGCTGGTGGTGCCGACCCAGTCGTCGATCACGCTTGCCGCCGACGGCACGGTGTCGGCGCTGGGCGACGGCGACGCGCCCAATACCATCGGCCCGGTCGGCCAGCTCAAACGGGTGAAACCGACCGACCAGGGCCAACTGGTGCGCGGCGACGACGGCCTGTTCCATCTGTCCGCCGCCGCCGCGGCGACGGTGGGCGACGCCTTGCCCAACGACAATACCGTCAAGGTCATGCCCGGCGTGCTCGAAGGCAGTAACGTCAACACCGCCGAAACCCTGGTGGACATGATAGGCAGCGCGCGGCGTTTCGAAATGCAGATGAAGGTGATTACCGACGTCGACCAGAACGCAGAGCATGCCAATCAACTGCTTTCTATCAGCTAATTTTTCTGGAGTTTAAACGGATGATCCGTTCATTGTGGATTGCCAAGACCGGCCTGGACGCGCAGCAGACCAACATGGATGTTATTTCCAATAACCTGGCGAACGTCAGCACCAACGGCTTTAAACGCCAGCGGGCGGTATTCGAGGATTTGCTGTACCAGACCGTACGCCAGCCCGGCGCGCAGTCGTCGGAACAGACCACGCTGCCTTCGGGCCTGCAGCTTGGCACCGGCGTGCGGCCGGTATCCACGGAGCGCCTGCACAGCCAGGGCAATCTGGAACAAACCGAAAACACCAAGGATATTGCCATCAACGGCAAAGGCTTTTTCCAGGTGCAGCTGCCTGACGGCACCACTGCCTATACCCGCGACGGCTCATTCCAGGTGGATCAAAACGGCCAGTTGGTGACCTCCAGCGGCTACCAGATCCAGCCGGCCATTACCATACCGGATAACGCCCTGACGATTACCGTCGCGCGCGATGGGGTGGTAAGCGTAACCACCCAAGGGCAGGCCGCCGCAACCCAGGTGGGGCAGCTAACCATCAGTAACTTCATCAACGAGGCCGGACTGGAAAGCCTCGGCGAAAACCTCTACCAGGAAACCGACAGCTCGGGCGCGCCCGCCGAGTCGACGCCCGGGCAGAACGGCGTCGGCCTGCTTTACCAAGGTTACGTCGAAACCTCCAACGTCAATGTCGCCGAAGAGCTGGTGGATATGATTCAGGTCCAGCGCGCTTACGAGATCAACAGCAAAGCGGTGTCGGCCTCGGATGCCATGCTGCAAAAACTGACGCAGCTGTAGGTCTTGCCCTTGTCGGGTGACGTTGTAACGTAAATGTCAGATTAACGTTACGCTGTAACAAAAATATTGACCAAAATGAATATTATGAGTGACGCCGTCACAAACTCGCCCCAGGACGTTTTTTGTCGGCCAGGACACGACAGGCATATGAAACTGAGAGAGATTATTACCATATCGCCGGCGGCACCCGGGGCGCGCCTTCGCCTGCCGATGGCGGTCGCCCTGACGGCCCTGGGCCTGTTGACGCTTCCGGGCTGCGCCTATATGCCGCACAAAAACCTGGTGCAGGGCGCCACCACCGCCCAGCCGGCGCCGGCGTCGATACCGGTTGCCAACGGCTCGATTTTCCAGACGGTGCAGCCGATGAATTACGGCTACCAGCCGTTGTTTGAGGACCGGCGGCCGCGCAACGTCGGCGATATCCTGACCATCACCCTGCAGGAAAATGTGAGCGCCAGCAAGAGCTCCACCGCCAATGCGACGCGGGAAGGCACCAATACCCTGGCCATGACCACCACGCCGAAACCGCTGACCGGCCTGCTCGGCAACGGCAAGGTGGACCTGGACGCCGCCGGCACCAATGATTTCGACGGCAAGGGCGGCGCCACCGCCAAGAATACCTTTACCGGCACCATTACCGTTACCGTCGATCAGGTACTGGCCAACGGCAACCTGAAGGTGGTGGGCGAAAAACAGATTGCCATTAACCAGGGCGCCGAATATATCCGCTTCTCCGGCGTGGTGAATCCGCGCACCATCAACGGCAGCAACGCGGTGATCTCCACCCAGGTGGCGGACGCGCGCATCGAGTACGTGGGTAAAGGTTATATCAACGAAGCGCAGGAGATGGGTTGGTTGCAACGCTTTTTCCTCAATGTCTCACCTTTTTAAGGACGCCAAGCATGCGCAATTCCTCGTTATGGTCACGCTGGCGGCAGGTTGCCTGCGTGCTAGCCCTTATATTGCCGGCGCTGCCGGCCGGGGCGGAGCGGCTGCGCGACCTGGTGGATATTCAGGGCGTGCGGGATAACCCGCTGATAGGCTACGGGCTGGTGGTGGGGCTGGACGGTACCGGCGACCAGACCACCCAGACGCCGTTTACCACCCAAAGCCTGACCAATATGTTATCGCAGCTGGGCATTACGGTGCCGAGCGGCACTAATATGCAGCTAAAGAATGTCGCCGCGGTGATGGTGACCGCCAATTATCCCGCGTTCGGCCGCGCCGGGCAGAATATTGATATCGTGGTGTCCTCCATGGGATCGGCAAAAAGCCTGCGCGGCGGCACCTTGCTCATGACCCCGCTGAAAGGGGCCGATAACCAGGTCTATGCCCTGGCGCAGGGAAACCTGCTGGTGGGGGGCGCGGGCGCCTCGTCCGGCGGCAGCCGGGTGCAGGTGAATCAACTGGCCGGCGGGCGCATCAATAACGGCGCGGTAATAGAGCGCGAATTGCCCAGTACCTTCGGCACCAGCCGGATTATCACGCTGCAGCTAAAACAGGAAAACTTCAGCCTGGCGCAACGCGTCAGCGATGCCATTAACGCGCAAAACGGCCTGGGCATTTCCCGGGCGCTGGACTCGCGCACCATAGAACTGCAAATGCCGGCCAACAGCAGCAGCCAGGTGCGTTTCCTGGCGCAGATCCAGGATATCAATATTAATATTGGTGAAATGGACGCCAAGGTAATCATCAATTCCCGCACCGGCTCGGTGGTGATGAACCGCAACGTGATGCTGGACAACTGCGCGGTCGCCCAGGGCAGCCTGTCCGTGGTGGTGAATAACCAGCAAAACGTCAGCCAGCCGGATACGCCCTTTGCCGGCGGACAGACCGTGGTGACCAATCAAACGCAAATTTCGGTCAACCAGGGCGGCGGGTCGCTGCAACGGGTCTCGTCAAGCGCCAACCTGAACAGCGTGATCCGCGCCCTGAATGCCCTGGGGGCCACGCCCAATGATTTGATGTCCATCCTGCAGGCGATGCACAGCGCCGGCTGTTTGCAGGCCACGCTGGAGATTATCTGATGCAGCTTAACGACGCTTCCGACCTGACGTCCGCCGCGTTTGACGTTAAGTCCCTGCAGAAGCTGCATAACCAGGCGGCGCAATCCTCGCCGCAGGCGCTGAAAGCGGTGGCGCAGCAGGTGGAAGGATTATTTGTGCAGATGATGATGAAAAGCATGCGCGCCGCCCTGCCTAAGGACGGGTTATTCAACAGCGAGCAAACCGAGCTCTATACCAGCCTCTACGATCAGCAGATGTCCCAGCAGCTGACGTCCAAGGGACTGGGGCTGGCGGATATGATGGTCAAGCAGCTTGGCGGCCATGGCGCGGAAGCGGCCACGGGTGCCGCCGCGGGCGCCAAGGCCGCGACGCCGTCGTCGCTGTACGCCGGCGATGCCCCGCTCAGCGCCAACGCGATCAATGCACAGTTTATGTCGCCGGCCCTGATGGGAGAATTCTGGCGGCGTGAACGCCAGACATCCTCGCCCCAGCCGATGACGTCCTCGGGGCAAAGCTTTACCGAACGCCTGTCGATCCCGGCGATGATCGCCAGCCGGCAAAGCGGCATTCCCCATCACCTGATTATGGCGCAGGCGGCGCTGGAGTCGGACTGGGGCAAACGGGAAATTCCCACCGCCGAAGGCAAGCCCAGTTTTAACCTGTTCGGCATCAAGGCGTCGGATGACTGGCAGGGCAAGACCACCACCATTACCACCACCGAATACCAGAACGGGCAGCCGGTCAAGATGCAGCAGCGCTTCCGGGTGTATGACTCGTACCTGGACGCGCTGGGCGATTATATCCATCTGCTGACCGACAACCCGCGTTATCGCGAGGTGGTGAACGCGGTACAGCCGGAGGCCGCCGCCTATGCCCTGCAACGCGCCGGTTATGCCACCGACCCGGCCTACGGCGCCAAGCTGGTGCAAATCATCAATCAACTGAAAAACGCCGCGCAGCGCACGGTGAAAACCGCCACCCGGGATATAGGCGATTTATTTTAACCGGCGGGCGTTTTTTACCAGGATGCGCTCAAGTTTCATCACGGCGGGACGATAACCCAAGGTAATTGCGCAATTGATTGTCGCCGCGCTGCGCCCCGGCGCAATCCTGTCCCGGAACAAGGAAATGCAATGTCCAGTTCATTAATCAATATTGCCTCGACCGGATTAAATGCGGCGCAGAGCGCGCTGAACACCGTGTCGAATAATATCAGCAATGTGTATGTCGCCGGTTATAACCGCCAGACCATGCAACTGGCCGAATTGGTTGGCAGCAGTATCTCCGGCAGCGGCGTATCGGTGACCGGCGTCAGCCGCGCGTACGATTCGCTGGTGGTTAACCAGCTGCGCTCCGCGTCGACCACCTACGCCGCGACCAATGCCTATTACGGCCAGGTGTCGCAGATTGATAGCTTATTAGCCGACAGCGATACCGATCTGTCCACGCAGCTGAGCACCTTTTTTACCAGTATCCAGTCGCTGAGCAGCGCCGCCGGAGACAGCGCGGCGCGCCAAACGGTGATCGACAGCGCCAGCAGCCTGGTCAGCCAGTTCCAGAGCGCCGATAACTATCTGAACGATATGGACGACAGCATTAACCAGCAGCTCTCCTCCAGCGCGGATCAGATTAACGGCTATACCAAGCAGATCGCCAATCTTAACGATCAGATCGTGCGCCTGGGCAGCGGGGACGCGTCCAACGCGCTGCTGGACCAACGCGATCAGCTGGTCAGCGAACTGAATGATATCGTCGGCGTCACCGTCAGCGTCCAGGATAATAATTCGGTAAACCTGACGTTCGCCAACGGTCTGACCCTGGTGCAGGGCAGCAGCTCCTATCAGGTGACCGCGGTGTCCTCAAGCGCCGATCCGTCCCGCACGGTCCTGGCGTATGACCGGGGTACGGGCACGCCGAATGAAATCGCCGACAGTACGCTGACCACGGGCAGCGTGGGCGGCCTGCTGACCTTCCGATCCGGCACGCTGGACGATGCCCGTAACCAGCTTGGCCAGATTGCGCTGGCGTTCGCCGGCAGCTTCAATACCCAGCACGCGCAGGGGGTTGACCTGGACGGCGACGCCGGCACGGATTTCTTCTCGTACAGCAATCCGACGGTGAGCACCAATACCAAAAACAGCGGGGACGCGACGCTCAGCGTGACCTATGCGGACACCAGCGCGGTCAAGGCCAGCGATTATAATGTCAAATACGCCAACGGCAGCTGGCAGGTCACCCGCGCGAGCGACGGCGCCAGCATCGACTACGACAGCGCGACCGACGGCGCGGGCACCACCACCCTGACCTTTGACGGTTTAAGCGTTGATATCAGCGGCACGCCCGCGGCCAATGATAAATACACCATTAATACCGTCGGCAATGTGATCAGCAGCCTGGCCGTGGCTATTACGGATCCGGCCAAAATTGCCGCGGGACAAGACGGGGACGATAGCGGCGAAAGCGACAACCGCAACGCCGAAGCGCTGCTGGCCTTGCAAACCACCAAAGTGGTGGGCGGCAGCGCCACCCTGAGCACGGCGTATTCTTCCCTGGTCAGCAATATCGGCACCAAAACCGCCAATGCCGAGGTCAGCACTACCGCGCAATCCAATATCGTCGATCAGATTACCACCAAACAGCAGTCTTTATCCGGGGTGAACCTGGATGAGGAATATATCGACCTTACCCGATACCAGCAGTATTACCAGGCTAACGCCAAGGTACTGACCGCGGCCGGCGATGTGTTCGACTCTTTGCTGTCGGCCATCAATTAATCTGACCTGAGACATTTATCGTTGTTCAAGCCGAAAGGATAACCCCATGCGTCTTAGTACCAGCATGATTTATCAGCAAAATTTAAAAAGCATCACCAATAGCTATGCGACGTGGCAGTCTACCGGGCTCCAACTGGCGGCAGGACGCCTGGTCAACGCGCCCTCCGACGATCCTATCGCCGCCTCGCAGGCGGTGCGCCTGAACCAATCGCAGGCCGTTGGCGAGCAGTATGCCACGGCGCGTTCATCCGCTAACAGCAGCCTGTCGACCGAAACCACCACCCTTGACCAGGTCACCGATACCATACAAAGCATCCAGACGCTGCTGGTGCAGGCGGGGGACGGGACATTGAGCGACACCGATCGCCAGTCCCTGGCCACCAGCCTGCAGTCCTATAAGGACACGCTACTGGACCTGGCCAACAGCAAAGACGGCAACGGCAACTATATGTTCGCGGGGTATAAAACCGATACCGCGCCGTTTGCCGAGGATGCCGATGGCAATGTCACCTATGTTGGCGGCAGCACCGCCATCAGCCAAAAGGTGGATTCCAGCCGCACGATGCAGATCGGCGATACCGGCAGCAAGGTGTTCATGTCCCTTACCGCCGGGTCTACCGCCGAGCCGGACGGTTCCGACAGCGTGGCTAACGTATTCGACAGCATCGACCTGGCGCTGGATGCGCTGAATACGCCGCAGGATGACGCGGACGACACCACCGCCGCCGCCTATACCGCCTCGCTGGATAAAGCCACCCGCGGCATGAGCAACTCCCTGGATAATGTCCTGGCGGTGCAATCCTCGGTGGGCAGCAAGCTGAACGAGCTGGATACCCTGGACAGCATCGGCACCGACAGGACGACCATCAATACGGCGCGTATCAGCGATGTGCTGGGAGCGGACACGGACGACACCATCAAGATAATTTCCGACTACAGCCAGCAGCAGGTGGCGCTGCAGGCGGCTTATAGCAGCTTTACCGCCATGCAGGGCATGTCGCTGTTTGCGATGAGTTAGATAACCGAGCACCAAACCCGTCCGGTGGCTCTGGCGGGTCCTTTTGGGCGGGTAAACATGTGTGCGCGCCCCGTTGGTATGTCATCCGGGTAACGACGGATGACATACCTTTTTTTTACCCGCGGGGCATCTCGCCCAGGATATCGGACAGCAGGTCAAAGGTTTCGCCCATCAGTTTTTCACTATAGGGCGCCAGTAACGGCAGCAGCAGGCCGAAGGTCAGGATGCCGATGGTCAGGGTCAGCGGAAAGCCCACCACAAACACGGTCAGCTGCGGCGAGACGCGGTTGAGCAGGCCGAGCGCGATATTCAGCGTCAGCAGCAGCGTAATCATCGGCAGGGCCAGCATCAAGCCGTTGATAAATATCATGCCGGCGGCGCGGCACAGCGCCATAAAGGCATTGGCGTTCAGCGGCAGTCCCGAGACGGGCAGGGTATGGAAGCTGTCCGCCAGCAGTGAAATCATCCACAGATGGCCGTTCAGGCTGGTGAACACCAGCAGGGTAAGCAGGTTGAGCAGTTGGGCCAGCACCGGCATGTTCAGTCCGCTGGCCGGGTTGAAAAAAGTGGCGAAAGAGAGTCCCATCTGCAGGCCGATCACCTCGCCGGCCATGCGTATGGCGGCAAAGGCAAACTGCATGGTCAATCCCAGCGCGGTGCCAATCAGCATCTGTTCAATCGCCAGCCACAGGCCGGACACGGAAAACAGCGGCGTAACGATGGGCGGCAGGCCCGGCGCCAGCACCAGGGTAACCATGATGCCCAGGCCCAGCTTGATGCGTACCGGAATGATCTTTTCGCTGAACAGCGGCGCGGTGCCGATCAGTGCCAGGATGCGGACCAGCGGCCAGAAGAACTGGCTAAGCCAGAACGTGAGCTGGGTGGTGTCCAGTTGCAGCATCGTCAGCCGGCGAGCGAAGGCAGGCTGGTGAACAGCGTGCGCATATAGTCCAGGATCAGGTTCAGCATCCAGGGACCGGCCACCACGGTGGTGGCGACCACCGCCAGGATTTTGGGGATAAACGATAACGTCATTTCATTGATTTGGGTGGCGGCCTGCAGCAGGCTGATGATAAGTCCGCTGAACAGGGCGGCCAGCAGCAGCGGCGCCGCCAGCGCCAGCGCCACCAAAATTGCCTCGTGGCCAAGGGCCATCACTGATTCCGGTGTCATAATCCAGCCTGTCCGTCGTTAAGGGTTAAGTATAGAAACTCTGCGCCAGCGAACTCAGCAGCAGTTGCCAGCCGTCAACCAGCACGAATAACATGAGTTTGAACGGCAGCGAGATGGTCGCCGGCGGCACCATCATCATGCCGAGCGCCATCAGCACGCTGGCCACCACCAGGTCGATAATCAGGAAAGGGATAAAAATGGTAAACCCGATCTGGAAGGCGGTTTTCAGCTCGCTGGTGACATAGGCCGGCAGCAGGATGCGCATGGGCACCGCCTCCGGGCCGTCGAGCGGCGGCGCCTTCGCCAGCCGGGCAAACAGCGCCAGGTCCGCTTCGCGCGTTTGGCGCAGCATAAAGGCCCGCAGGGGCTGTGCCCCTTTATCCAGCGCGGCCTGCATGCTGATTTTATTCTCGCTTAGCGGCACATAGGCGTCGTCATAGATGGTATTGAACACCGGGGCCATAATAAAAAACGTCAGGAACAGCGCCAGTCCCAGCAATACCTGGTTGGGCGGCGCGGAAGGGGTGCCGATGGCGCTGCGCAGCAGGCCCAGCACGATAATGATGCGGGTAAAGCTGGTCATCATCAACAACGCGGCCGGGATAAAGGTCAGCGAGGTCAGGAAAACCAGCGTCTGCACCGGCAGCGACCAGTTTTGCCCGCCGCCCGCCAGCGGCTGGCTGATGATGCCGGGCAGCTGCGCCCAACTCGCCGGGGCAATGGCCAGCAACGCCAGCCCAAGGGCGATAAGCCGGCCGTTTCCGGGGCGGCAAATACCAAGCCTGATCATCGACCGTTTCCTGTCCTGTTCATGACCTGCCGCAGCCGCTGGCGAAAATCCGGCGCGCCGGCGACCGAGTCCGGGGCCTCGGGCGGGGCCGGCAGGCTATGCAGGGGGGTGATGTGCTGTGCGGTAACGCCCAGCACCAGCCAGGTGCCCTCGACCTCGACCACCACCACGCGTTCCCGCTGGCCTACCGAACAGCTGGCCAGCATTTTAAGCCGTTGCGACCGTCCGGCCCCGGGCGCCAGGCCCAGCTTACGCACCAACCAGGCGCCGACGACAATCACCAGCAGGATGGCGGCCAATGCGCCCGCCATCTGGGTCAGGGCGCCCGAGGCGTTAAAACCCGGACCGGCGGCGGGGGCGGCATGCGTAGCGGTAAGGGGTTGCGCTGCGGTCATTTAGCGGCTCAACCGGCGCATGCGTTCGGACGGCGTAATGATATCGGTAATACGCACGCCGTATTTATCCGCCACCACCACGACTTCTCCCTGGGCTATCAGGTAGCCGTTGATCAAAATATCCAGCGGCTCGCCGGCCAGGCCGTCCAGCGCCACCACCGAGCCTTGCGACAGCCGCAGCAGCTCCTTGATGGTCATTTTGGTTCGCCCCAGCTCGACGGTCAGCTTGACCGGGATATCCATGATCATATCGATATCCTGCAACGGGCCGGCGCTATCCTCGGCGGTCAACTGGTGGAAAATACCGTCGGTGGACGCCGGTGATTCCTTGCCGGCGGACTGCTGCTCGTCGAATGCCTCCGCCCACAGATCGTCGGCGGACGGCTTATCTTCACCGGACGGTTTCTTAGGGTCACTCATCGGGCTGTTCCTCATTAAGGGAGTTCAATACAGGATTTATAAGTTGTTTTACGCTCAGCGCGTACTGACCGTTCAGGGTGCCGTAAGTACTGGTCAGTACCGGCACGCCGTCCACGTGGGCTATCAGGTAATCGGGTTTTTCGATCGGCAGCACATCGCCGGGCGCCAGCTTCAGGATTTCCGATAACCGCAGCGACACTTCGGCAAAGTTGGCCACCAGTTCCAGTTCCGTATGCTGGACCTGGTTGACCAGGTTTTCCCGCCAGCCCTGATCCTCCACCCGGGAATATTCCAGCGGCGGATTGGTGAGCAGTTCCCGCAACGGTTCAATCATGGAAAACGGGATGCAGATGTAGAATTCACCCACCATCGAGCCGATTTCCACGTGGAACGGCGTGGTGACCACGATATCGTTGGGCGAGGTGGTGATATTGGTGAACTTTACCTGCATCTCGGCGCGCACGTATTCCACGTTAAGCTTGTAGATGGCGTTCCAGGCGTCTTCGTAGCCGTCCAGCGCCAGCTTGAGCATGCGGCGTATCACCCGTTGTTCGGTATGGGTAAATTCGCGGCCCTCCACCTTGATGGGGAACCGGCCGTCGCCGCCGAACAGATTGTCGACCGCGATAAATACCAGGCTGGGCGAAAACACCAGCAGCGCGGTGCCGCGCAGCGGCTTGAGATGGATCAGGTTCAGGTTGGTCGGCACCGGCAGGTTACGGGCAAAATCATGATAGGGCTGGATCTTGATGGCGCCGACGGTAATATCCGGACTGCGGCGCAGCAGATTAAACAACCCCATGCGAAACGATCGCGCAAAACGCTCGTTGATGATTTCCAGCGCCTGCAGCCGTTCACGCACCACCCGCCGCTGGGTATTGGGATCGTAGGGCTTGACCTCGTTTTCGATACCTTTGCTGACCGGCAGCTGCTCGCCGTCGTCGCCATTAAGCAGCGCATCGATTTCCGCCTGGGATAATATGCTGTCGCCCATGATGATCAGCGCAGGATAAAGGCGGTGAAAAGGACGTCATTGACAACGGGTCGCGGCTGGCCCGTCACCAAGGGTTCGTTCAATATCAATTTTATCTGTTCCACCAATTGCAGCTTACCCTGGTCGTTGGCCAACGCGCCCGCGTCCTGCCGGGTCAGCAGCAAGAGCAAACGGCTGCGCACCGTCGGCAAAAAATCCATCATTTCTTTGCGAGTGGCCTCGTCGGGCAGGCGCAGGGTCAGGCCGATGTACAATACCCGGTCCGGGTCGTTGGCCGGATTGGCCAGGTTGACGGTGAAGGTGTCCAACGGCATAAAAATCGGGATCGGCGCCTCTGCCGGTGCGGTTTGCTTAGCCATCTGCCCGGGCAGCTTATGCTGCCACCAGAGATAGCCCGCCGCGCCGCCGGCAGCCAGGGCGATGATCACCAGCGCCACGAGCCATTTTGATTGTTTCCGAGCCGTGGGAAGCACATTCTGAGACATAACTGTTTGGTATTCCTGTATGCGTGACGGCACTTGTCCATTGCGACAGCCGCAAAATGCCGGTTATGGATGGCAATTATCCCGTTTCCCTTCCGATTCAATAGGACGAATAGGCGGGATAATTTGCCTTAACTTGCCCGTTTGCGATTTCAGGCAAAGGTATCTATGCCGGCGGCCGTGGATGCCGGCGCCACCGCGTCGTCGGCGATTACGGTCTGGGCGTCAATGGCGAATCCCGACGCCGTACGGGCGTTATTGGCCGAATCCTGGCCGGTCCCGCCCCAGTTGGGCGTGGTTTCGCTGCCGACGCTGCTTTGTCCAAGGCTGATGCCGCTTTCAGCCAGGGCTGCGCGCAGCTGCGGCAGGGCATCCTCCAGGGCGGAACGCACCTGGCTATGTCCCGAGGCCAGATGGATCTGCGCCTGGTTATTGCCGTCCATCCGCAGGCTTATCTGCAAGGCGCCTAGGTTATCCGGATGTAAACGCAGCTCGGCGTTCTGCTGGCCGTTGCGTACCTGCATCAGTACCTGCTGGCCGATGGCCTGCCGCCATTCGTCACTGCCCAACTGCGCGCTGATAAGCGCGGTGGCCGGGGTGGCGGTCGTGGTAACGCCCGTGTCGGCGGCGCTCAGCGTGGGCGTGGCGGCGGGCGTCACGCCCACCGTGGATGCCGGGGCGTCAAGCATCAGGCCGGTGGTTTTCTTTAAGATTAATGTGGTATCAACCGACGGGTCTGAAAAATCATCCGTAGCGTTGGTTGTCTGCGATACGAGAATTGGATTGGCCGCCGCCGGCGACTGCGTTGCGTCGGCGTGCGGCAATAAACCCTTATCCGGCGTTGCCGGCGCACTCTTTATCGTGGCGGCAGCAGCCGGCGCGGCCGTTTTCAGGCCTAGCGTCAACAGGTCGCCGGCCTGGCTGAAAGCATCGTCCTGGACCAGGGGATCGGACAACGGCAGGGCCGTATCGGCGCTGTCCGTGGCGACGACGGCAACCAGGGTTTCCGCGGCTATCGCATTGGCGCCGACGTTACCGGCGCCGGCCGCCAGACTGGCGATATTTCCGGCATCGGTACCCGCCACCGGCGTGGCGTCGACGGCACCGGCAATCCCGGCGGCGGAGGCGTTGGCTGCCGCCGGGCGGGTTTGCGCCAGCAAGGCCATCAGCGCCGCGGCGGCGGCGCCGTCAAGCGCCGGATCCGCGTCCTGGGCCGCCGTGGTTGCCGGTGCGGCCGCCGGGGTGGCGTCGGCATCGGCATCGGCATCGGCAACGGCGGCGGACGGCGGCAATACGCCCGTGGCGCCGGCCTGGTCGCCATCGGCAAGCCTGGCCTCCAGTTTTTCCGCCAGCAGATCGGCGCGGGCCGGCTCCGCTAGCGGGTCCGGGAGGGTGTCCGCCGCCGTACCGGACTGGTCGCCGCCGGCGGAGTCGGCCCGACCGGCGACCGGCGTCGGCTGCTGCCGATCGTTAACCTTGCCGCTCAATATGGCGCTGAAATCAACGGCGGCGTCATCGGCGTTTTTCGTGGTGGTGCCGGCACCGCCCGGCGCCAGGTTTGTTACACTGACCGCTGCTATCATTGGTGTTTCCTCGCGCAAGCCCGCTGGGCGAACTCATCCATTCGTTTTTGATCCTGGCGGTTATCGTGCAACAGCTGAACCTTCTGGTGACGCGTGTGCAACGTGACCAATGCGTTAAGGCGCTGATGCATGTTCTGCCAAACCTGAACCGCCTGCTGCAGCCGCTGGGTCCATTGCGCCAGCAGGGCGCGGTGCTGTTCGATCGCGGTTTCCAGCGTAATGATAAACTGCTGGTAATTATACCAACTGGCCGAGGCCATGCCCTCGGTCATGCCGCGCTGCAGTTTCTGCCGGTATTCCCGCTCGTATTCCTGTAGCTGCTCCAGCTGTTTGCGGGCCAACTGATGGGATTGGCGGATTTGCCCCAGGCGAATGGCCGCCTGGTCCAGCTCTTCTTTGGCCCGTTCGCGCAAAACGTCCAGCGGTGCGTTACTTTTCATGGTTCCCCGTTAACCGGCTTAACTGAATAATCCCTGCAATTGCTCGCAGGCTGGCAAATATTCGCAGCGTTGATGCATGTCCTGCTGTAAAAATGCCTCGATGGCCGGATATAGCGCGATGGCGCGATCGAGCTGCGCATCGCTGCCGGCGGCGTAGGCGCCGACGCTGATTAAATCCCGGTTGCGCTGGTAGCGCGACAGCAACTGCTTGAACTGCCTGACCAGCGTTTCCTGCGCCGCCGGCACGATGGCGGTCATGGCGCGGCTGATCGACGCTTCAATGTCGATGGCCGGATAGTGGCCGGCCTCGGCCAGTTGGCGCGACAGCACGATATGACCGTCGAGAATGGCGCGCGCGGCGTCGGCGATGGGGTCTTGCTGATCGTCCCCCTCGGTCAGCACGGTATAAAACGCGGTGATGGAACCGCCGCCGCTAATGCCGTTGCCGGCGCGTTCCACCAGCGCGGGCAGCCGGGCGAAAACCGATGGGGGATAGCCTTTGGTGGCCGGCGGCTCGCCGACCGCCAGGGCAATTTCACGCTGCGCCATGGCGTAGCGGGTCAAAGAATCCATGATCAGCAGGACATGGCTGCCGCGATCGCGGAAATCCTCGGCGATGCGGGTGGCATAAGCGGCGCCCTGCATGCGCAGCAGCGGCGAAACGTCCGCCGGCGCGGCAATCACCACCGAACGCGCCAGTCCCTCCTGGCCGAGGATATTATCGATAAAATCCTTCACTTCGCGACCGCGCTCGCCGATAAGACCCACCACGATCACATCGGCCCTGGTATAGCGCGCCATCATGCCCAGCAGCACGCTTTTGCCCACGCCGGAACCGGCGAACAGCCCCATGCGCTGGCCGCGGCCGACGGTGAGCAGGGCATTGATGGTGCGCACGCCGACGTCGAGCACATCGTAAATCGGCGTACGCTGCAGCGGATTGACCGGCGCGGTGTTCAGCGACGCGCGATAACCGGTGTCCGGTGGCGGCAATCCGTCCAGCGGCCTGCCGCTGCCGCCCAGCACGCGGCCAAGCAAAGCGGTGCCCAGCGGCAGCTGCTTGCCGTTCTGGCCGCCGGCGCGCTTGCGGGCGTAGACCCGCGCGCCCGGCACTATGCCTTCCACTTCCTCGAGCGGCATCAGGAACAGCTTATCGCCGTTAAACCCCACCACTTCACAATCGATTTCCTCGATGCCGCCGTCGCCCTGTCGCTCGATCAGGCAAGGCGCGCCCAGGGGCAACTGCAGGCCGGTCGCTTCCATAATCAGGCCGGTGGCGCGGGTCAGCCTGCCGTAATGCCGCACCGACGGCGTGGCGGACAAGCGCTGTTCCAGCGAGTCCAGCGAGTCCAGCCAACGGCCCAGGCGGGTGGTCATTACAATTCTCCCGGCGCGGCCAGGCGGCACAGCTCATGCCAACGGGTGGCGAGGCTGGCGTCGAGATCGCCTTCCGGCGAGGTGACCTTACAGCCGCCGGGATGCAGTTCGTCGTCGGGGATGACGCGCCAGCCGTGCAATTTTAGCGTCGCGCCCAAATGTTGTTCCACCAGGGGCACCAGCGTCGGATGCACCCGTAGCTGGGGTTTCCCGCCCAGTAACGGCTCTTGCTGCATTAAACGCTGGATCTGGCGCAGCATGGCCTCGCCGCCGCCGGCCGGTTCCTGGCCCAACACCTGCCTGGCGGCGGTCAGCGCCAGCTGCGCCAGCCGCTCGGCCATCACGCTGTCAAGCGTGTCGAGGGTATGCTGGAATTCGTTGACCAGCATTTGCAATTGGGCGACGGCCGGCTGCTGGTCGCGTTGTATCTGCAGCCGTCCTTCCTCCTGCCCGGCGCGCAGCCCGTCCTGGTAGCCTTCCTGCTGTCCCTGTTTAACGCCTTCGGCATAACCGCTGCGATGCGCTTCCTGTTTGGCCTGATTGCGCAGCGCGTTAAGGGCCGACTGTTGTATCTGCGCGTCGTCCGTCCTGGCATCCACTGCGTCCGGCAGCGGCGCCGGCGGCACGGGGCAGGCCAGATCGGTTAATGCCCAAGGGCGCCAGGGTAAATGGTTAAATGCATCAGACATAGGTATCCTCGCCGCCACCGATGGCCATTTCGCCGCTTTCCGCCAGGCGGCGGACAATCAGCAAGATCGCCTTCTGTTCGTTCTCCACCTGCGACATCCGAACCGGCCCGCGGGTGGCCAAATCGTCGCGCAGGATCTCGGCCGACCGCTGCGGCATATTGCGCAGGAACTTTTCGCGCAACGGCGGCTGGGCATTTTTCAAGGCAATCAGCAGGGATTCCGATTCCACTTCCTGCAGCAGACGCTGGATACTGCGGTCGTCCACTTCCACCAGGTTTTCGAACAAAAACATTTCATCGATGATTTTTTGCGCCAGTTCATGGTCGTAGCCGCGCACCGCCTCGATAACTGATTCTTCCTGCTGGGTTTTCATCAGGTTGATAATCTCGGCAGCGGTGCGCACGCCGCCCATTTTACTGCGTTTAAGGTTCTGGCCGTCGAGCAGGCCGTTCAGCACTTCGGTCAGCTCCGCCAGCGCGGCCGGCTGCACGCCGCCAAAGGTGGCGATGCGCAGCATGACGTCGTTGCGCAGTTTTTCCTCGAACAAGGCAAGGATATCGGCGGCCTGCGAGCGCCGCAGGTGGACCAGGATGGTGGCGATAATCTGCGGATGTTCTTCGTGGATCAAATCCGCCGCGTTCTGCGGCTCCATAAAGTTGAGGGTTTCCATCCCGGTGGTGGTTTCGCGGGTTTCGAGGATGTCTTCCAGCAGGCTGGAGGCGCGTTCCTCGCCCAGGGCCTTGATCAGCACCGAGCGTAAAAAATCACCGGCGTTGAGGCTGAGCGCGGCATATTGTTCGGAATCAGCCTCGAACTCTTTCAGCACCTCCAGCAGCTCCTGCTGCGACGTCTGGTGCATATTGGCCATGGCGCTGCTTAACTGCTGCACTTCCCGGGCCGACAGGTGCTTGAACACCTCCGCCGCCCGGTCCTCGCCAAGGGTCATCAGCAACACGGCGCTTTTTTCGGTTCCGGTCATGCTCATTGTTCGGTACTCATCCACTGGCGGATAACTAACGCCACGATACGGGGATCCTGATCGGTGATATCGCGGATCCGTTGGCTGCGGGCCTCGGTGTTTTCCCGTTGCTGCGCTCGTTTTTGTTCATCTTGCTGATCGCGGCTAAGCCTGACGACCACATCCTCGACGACCGGGGCGGCCGGGGCCGCCGCCGGCGTCTCGGGTTTCACCCGCAGCAGCGGTTTCACCAGTTTGCGCCACAGCAACCATCCCGCCAGCAGCACCAGCAGCCAGCGCCCGGCGGTTAACAGGCCGTCGAAGAACGCCGCCTGTTGCCAGAACGGCAGCACGCCGCCGTTGTCGTCGGTGGTGACGAACGGCGCGTTCACCACGTTGAGGCTGTCGCCGCGATCGGTGGAGAACCCCATCGCCTCGCGGGTTAAATCCTCAATCTGCTTAATCTGGTCCGGCGTAAGCGGCGTGCCGGGTTTGCCGGCTTCACCGGGCAGGTAGTTCACTACTACCGCCACCGATAAACGCTGCAGGTTGCCCTCGCTGCGTTTGACATGGACCACCTTGTGATCCAGCTCGTAATTGATGGTTTCATCATGACGGGTGTTGGACGGCGTGGCGGCGGTGCGGGCCTGCGCGGTATTGGCATTTTGCCCGGTGGCGCCGGCGCGGGCGCCGGGCGCCGCGGTCTGGCCGTTGGTGTTGGTGACCGGCGGCTTGTCAATTGGCGCGGTAGCAGCCGGCGCCGGCTGGTTGGATAACGCGCCGGGCACGCCGCCCAGCGGCGAACCGCCCAACTGCTCGCTTTGGGCGACCTGTTTGGACCGAATCGCCGAGTTATCATCCCGCCCGTTGGGCTGGTACTGTTCTTCCGTCTGCTCGTGGCTGTCGAAATCGATTTGCGCCGTCACCTGCGCATGCACGTTGGCGCCGCCGACCATCGGCGCCAGGATGGTTTCGATGCGCCGCTGGTAGCGATTTTCCAGTTCACTGTTAAATTTAAGCTGCGTTGCGTTCAGCGCGCGGCCGTTGGCGTCGGCCTGGGTCAATAAATGCCCCTGCTGATCCAGTACCGTGACGCTGGCGGGAGGCAAACCGGCCACGCTGCTGGAGATCATATAGACAATGGCGTTAACCTGGCCGTCATCCAGCGCCCGGCCCGGCTGCAGGTTCAGGGTTACCGAGGCGGACGGGTTTTTCTGTTCGCGCACAAACAGCGACGGCTTCGGCAGCGCCAAATGGACCCGGGCCGACTGTACCGGCCCCAGGGTTTCAATGGTGCGCGCCAGCTCGCCTTCCAGCGCCCGCTGGTAATTGATCTGTTCGCTGAACTGGCTGATGCCGAATTTTTCCTGATCCAGCAGCTCAAATCCCACCGAACTGCCTTTCGGCAGGCCGAGGCTGGCCAGCTTCAGGCGGGTTTCGTGCACCGATTCGCTGGGCACCAGCACCGCCGTGCCCTGTTCGGCGAAACGATAGGGAATATTCATCTGGGTCAGCTGCGCGACGATATCGCCGCCGTCGCGATCGCCGATATTGCTGTACAGCACACGATAATCAGGGCTTTTCGCCCATAACGCCAGGACCACCACCACGGCTATCGCGGCGGCGGCGGCCACGGCCGCGGCTATTTTTGGATGGCTGCGCAGGCGCTCCAGCATCGGCATGAACGGGTTCTTGCCCGGTCCGGTAGAACCGTTTTTAACCGTACTCATCGCAATATTCCGCCAAGAGTCAAAGGGTGGGGCTTAATAGCTGATAACAAAACACTCTCCCTGCTGTGCTTAACGGGCGTAGCCGGCGGTCATCTTATAAATGTGGGTGCCATTATTTGCCTTTAGCAACACAATCGATGGCTGAAATAACCGGGTGTTTTAGCGTTATTTAGCGCCTTAGGATGGTTGAAGTTCTGATAGGGTAGCGTTCACCATAAAAATCGAGGAAATGTCATGGCCATTCAGGGTATCGAATCAGCGGTCCAACAATTGCAGCTTGCCGCCAGAGCCGCGGGCGGCGTGAGTGAAACGCAGGACTCCGGCGGCGATTTTGCCGGCATGCTCAGCGCGTCGCTGGCTAAAATCAGCGATACGCAAAACCAGGCCCGCGTCCAGTCCGAAGCGTTCGCCACCGGCAACTCGGCGTTGGGATTGAACGATGTGATGGTTGATCTGCAAAAATCATCCATATCCTTGCAAACCGGCGTGCAGGTCAGGAATAAATTAGTGTCGGCCTATCAGGAAATGATGAATATGTCAGTGTAGTGTTAAGATGCTGATATTAAACAGTATTAGTCTTATGCTGTTCCTCTGTGGGGCATGGGTGGGGCAACAGACGACAATTTCTGATTTAGCAGCGTGACCTGCTCCTCGTTGTTTTCTGGCATCCAGTCGCCGTAAACAGTGAAAACCCTCTGTGCCGATGCGTGGTCCATTTGCGCAGCGATGAATGAGGGGTTGGCGCCGGCCGCGATTGACCAACATGCATAAGTATGTCGCGATTGGTAGGCATTTCTGCGGCGTACTCGGCTCTTCCGCAATGCGGCGTCCCATGTTTGGCCTAACGACGACACGGCGTAACTCGTGTTGTCCTGCGCGTGGATATCCGCCGCATCTGGGGCAGGGGATGGAAGACTATCGACTCGGGCCAGCGCAGATGGACGCGTTACATGCTGAGCATCTTGGTACGTGTCGGGCGACATCGTTTCTAACCGGGAACAGTTCTATTGACTCCAACCAAATCCGCACGTTAAGGAATTTGCCGTTCCCGCCGCGGTGACTGGCCTCACCATTGTTATATCAGGGTCTCGGGCAATGAGTATTGCTCAAATTGGCCTATTTGAAATAGCTGGAGTATAAGATGCGATCCAAATCAGGTATAACGTTAAACAACCCAAATCTGCCAGATGAAGAGTATAGTTAATTTATCAAGCCTGGTTGGAAGTATTAGTACCGCCGCCGTACCTCATGCCGGGTTTGGATAATTCGTAAACTGCGCTTCCTCAGGATTCCTTTCGGTGGCAAACACTGCCGGAAGTTAAATTAATCTGTCAATTTCGTTTACTGGCTCATGGATTGTTCAAACGATACAAATAAGCACTTCGGCAATAAACCGGATCACGAGCGCTGGCGCTGTTACAACCTTGGCCATTGTTGGCAAAACAAAATCAACGATACCCATTTACATTAACGGCATGCCGAGTACCAGTATGTCAACCATAAAAAAATGGCATGACTGGCACTATTGGATTGATGGCTTTATATAATACTGTTTATGACACGGTAACTTGCGCTAGTTTAATGGACAAGGTATCTGGTGTTATGTCGTCACGCGGCGCTATTATTTCGTGGCTTTACTGCGCTACCGATCCCAGTCGGCATGCAGCCAAATCGCGATCGTGCCCATACTGGAAAAAAACATCACATCACCCCATTTAGTAAAGCTGGTGGTGACAGAAACGACCGATACAGCCCCGGAAAATTGAATCAAATAACGCCGGATCACTATTGTGGTCCATGAGGGTATTGTATGTATGTTATTCTTTTTATTGAGGTTGTGAAGAAAAGCATGGATAAATTATTCTTAAGTATCCCCACACGTCCGCTTTGTCAGCAAAACTAAATTCGCCCGCCGCTCCAGTATCAATGCCATTAAACCAATCAACGCGTAATACTATAATGAGCTAAATAAAGAAGCGGGCCAGGGTAGGCCCGAAATTGATAAACAACCGAGTGCGAGAGCAGGCTAGCGGAGCGGTAATGCTTGCAAAACCCTGGCCTCGATAGATGTGGAATAAGCCATAGTATTGATGATGCTCTACTTATTTTCATTCTTTTCTATTATAGCTATCAACCAGCTCATTTGTCGCATTATTGTCATGTCTGTATTAATCTTTTCCCCTACCTCAAAATTTAGCCATTGCAATAGCCACCGCAAAGTTATCTATACGCTCAAACGCCTCTTCAATATCATGTTCTTTTTCTTTTAGAAATTCATCAAACACGCGCATCATAGGTGTTACCGCTGGATCATTACGCATCCCTTCCAATGTAATCCAATATTATTAGTGCCTGTGGAGGAATTATGCGCAGATATTTTAAAAATCCAGTTTTATCACTCATATCATGAATATGTCGGTATAGCGGCACTGCTTGCCGTCATGCCCCGTTGCCGCGGCTTTTCTTCCCACGTTCATTTCTCTGCAATATTACGCCGGCAAAATGGATAAGAAAGAATGGGAGGTGGTGATGACAATACCGGCAGAGGCGTTGCGGCAGACCCATGATACGGTAAGTCTGTTGATAGGCCAGGCCAGCCTGGCGCTGCATCGGCGGGGCGCAAGAATCCATCCGGGCGCTATCGTGACCTACCTGGCCGCCGAGCAGGAGCGGGAGCATGATGAAATCCGGCGTTTTTTTATCGGTGTGGCGATAGGCCTGCTCAGGGTATAGCGCGGTGATTATTTATCGGGAGGCTTAGGTCTATTTGTCTTTCGGCAGGAAATAGTGGCCGCATTTCGGGCAGACTAAGGTGATGTTTTTGCGCACTTTCAGAGCGGGTTGCTGGGTAACGTAACCGCATTCCGGGCACGTGACTTTAACTGAGGTACTGCCGAACGCCTTAAGCGCATCAAAGATAGACATAATTATCGCCGCGGCTATGGTGAAAAGGTAATGATACCACTTCGCCATCGGTATAGCTCTTGCTGCTTTTGTTATCACGGGCTTAACGCAACACCGGGCAATCGTCTGTTACAGCCTGCCATCGCCCGGCGTCGACCGGTCAGGGCTAGCGACGGCGATGACCTATAATTTTAGCTAATAGAAACCCCACGCCGCTGGCAATAAGCAATGCCGGAATAGGGTCGCTTGCGGTTTTTTCTTTAATCTGGTCAATACAATCGTTCACGCTGTAGGACGCCTGCGCGGCGCGTTTGCGCAGTTTTCCTTCCAGGTGCAACGCGTTGTCACCGGTGGCGCGGCCAAATTCTTCCTGGCCTTTACCCGCAATTTCTTCTGCTTTATCTTTGGCTTTATCAAACATTGTTATCGTCCTTATTGAGTGTCTACCTACTTAATATAGGCGAAAATGTCGATATTTCCTGTTATCGGGGATTGGGTCATTTTTTTAAGAACATTCCAAACCAACACCCGCTCACCCACATTGTCCCGCTGGCGGACCGCGCATGGCGCCTTACGCAAGAGAACGGTGAAAAAACGGTTAACTGGCGCTTTGCGGGTTAGGCTGGCCTGCATGGTTGCAGCCAGCCCAGCAGTTTGTCAGTGGAACGTGGGGCATGCCGGAAGACTGGCGTTGTTCTCCGTCACTCGGAAGTTTGTTTTTTTATTTCACCGGGCAGCATTGAACCGTGATCGGAAAACTTATGATAAGTCGAATTAATTGATTGCTGACGATTGGATTGGCTGATTAAATCCCTCAACTGGTTAAGCCGGGCCTGCAGCAACTGATTAACTTCATTTTCGTTTTGCAGTAAATGTTGTAATATCGTGGTGATTTTATCCTGGATTACGATCGGCAGGGTGGTTACCTGCCCGGCATTGAGTTCGGCAATTTTAGCCACGGCATGAACATATTTTTCTTCAATATATATCAAGGTGTCCCATTCTGATTGACGAGCCATTAACAGCATATTCTCGCTAAGCGTAAGTATCTGCTGATAATGGGCTAAAAGGGAAGGGCAAGCATCCATCATGGCTATCCTAATCGGTATTTGACGTATACAGTGGGTTAATCCTGCTCATTTTCTAGCTGCTTTATCACACACCTTGAAGTGTCGGGATAACCATTCTGAGAAATATAACCTGTGAAGGTAATAAAACCATTATCGCTAGGGCTGGGCATTGTCCGGTGATATATGCCGCCAGGCATCGGCTATTTCAGCCAATAATTGGCGAATGTTAGTTAATAGATCACGATCGTTGTGTAAGTTAACCTGAATCAGCTGACGGCAGAAGTAGTCATAAAGATCGGACAGGTTTTGGCTTAGCTCGCCGCCTTTTTCCATGTCCAACCCCATCTTGAGCCCATTACCGATGATTTCAATCGCTTTTGATATCGCATTCCCCTTGCCGGGGATATTTCCCTGTTCCAGGCAGATATCCGCCTTGGCCAGGGCGCTAAGCGCCCCGTCGAATAACAAGGTAATCAATTTATGCGGGCTCGCGCTCATAACGCTGCTCTGCAAACCGACCATGGCATAAGCCTGTGAACCGTACATTGTCAATTTCCTTTACTGTCATTGATCACGCTTGTTATTGATTAACTGCTGCTGCTGGCGCTGATGGCGTCAAACTGCTGGGTCAGGTAGTCGCTGGTGCTGTTTAACGACGCCACCAGCACATCCAGGGCGGTAAACTGTTTTTTATAACGAGCGACAACGGTATCGATACTGTTTTGCACCTGGGTGTACTGGTCGCCCAGCTTGTCGAGAATCGAGTCTATATTATCGCTGGCGTCGCTTATCGTGCCATCGTCGTCCGTGAAGGCATGGACTACCGACGAGAGCTGGGTGGCAAGGCCGGTAGTTTTGCCGTCACCGACAAAAAAGTCCGACACCGCGGTTGGGTTATCCGCCAGGTTTTTCACCAGGGTCGCTTCGTCGGTGGTCAGGGTACCGTCTTTATTCAGCGTAACGCCCAACTGGTTAAGCACCTGGAACGTATCGCTGCTCTGGGCGGAGCTGACCAGGTTCTTGATCTGGGATTTTACCGATCTGAGCACGCTATCGCCTAACAGCGCGCCGTTGCTGGTGTCCTGATCTTCACCGCTGGTCACGGCGGTATAGCTGCTCAGCGTATCAAAAGTGGTCAGCAGGGTGTTGTAGGCCGACACCCAATCTTCCACGGCCTTGGTCGAACTGGTGGCGCTTTGGCGGATAATCAGGTTTTGCGTGGAGCTGGTGGTGGACGTCAGTGTCAGGGTAACGCCCTGCGGCACGTCGCTGATGGTATTGCTGCTGCGTTCCACCGCCGTGCCGTTTACCGTGAGCTTGGCATTTTGCGCCGCAACGGACTCCGACATGCCGCTGGTGTAGGTACTGTCCGCGTCGGCCTCGGTGCTGCTGTAGCCGATGATGCCGTTAAGCGTATCGTCGCCGGTGACGCTGATATTCATTTCCGACGTTTCACCGGTGCTGTCCGATTGGATTACCAACTGATAGCTGCTGTCGCCGGACTGGATGATACTGGCGGTGACGCCGGCCTTGGCGCCGTTGATGGCGTCGCGCACGCCGGCCAGGGTGGTTTGGGCGTCGGTCAGGCTGACGCTTACCGCGGTGGCGGTGCCGACCTGGATGCTGATACTCCGGTCGGTGCTGCCGCTGGTGCCGATAAGCGAGGTGGTATCGCTGAACGTTTGGCTGGAGGTCAATGACTGGGCGGCGGCCAACTGGGTAACGCTGATGCTGTAACTGCCGCTGACCGCGTCGGCGTCGACCTCGGTGGTGAACGCGTCATGGGTGCTGGCCACTTTTTCCGTGAAGACCGAACTGTCGGTCAGGGCTTCGGTGGCGGTGGTAAAGGTTTCCAGCGCGCTGGTCAGAGTACCGTAGGCGGTGAGCTTGGCGTTATAGCTGGTCTGCTTGTCGGTAATCGGCGTGAGCCGCTTTTCTTCATTGGTCGTCAGCGTATCCAGTAAAGTGCTTAAATCCAGATTCGAGCCGACGCCTAAGGAACTGATTGTTGCCATGATAACTCCTCTAATAGTGCACGGTAGGCGAAGCGGTTATCGGCACGAAAGGCCAAAAGCTTATCTTATTTTTTTATAAGCCATGGCGCGAAAGGACAGATGAATAGGCGGCTATTCAGCTCATAGGCGCTTTTGCCGACGCCGGAAAGCGAGATATAAAAATTTTTAGCTAAAGGTTGTCAGGCCCACGCCGATACAAGGGGGGACGGTCATTCATGCCCAAGGGCGAAAATGCCCGATTTAATTTAACCAGTCCTGACGCACGCTTAAAAGGAATATACTCATGGCTCAAGTCATTAATACCAATAGCATTTCGCTGATCGCCCAGAACAACCTGAACAAATCTCAGTCTTCCCTGAGCACCGCTATTGAGCGTCTGTCATCCGGCCTGCGCATCAACAGCGCCAAGGATGATGCCGCCGGCCAGGCGATCTCCAACCGTTTCACGTCCAACATCAACGGCCTGACCCAGGCGTCAAGCAACGCCAACGACGGCATTTCTCTGGCGCAGACCACTGAAGGCGCGCTGGATGAAGTGAATGATAACCTGCAGGCCATCCGTACCCTGACCGTACAGTCGCAAAACGGCACCAACAGCGCCAGCGACCTGCAGTCCATCCAGGACGAAATCAGCCAGCGCCTGGATGAAGTCAACCGTATCTCCGAACAGACCCAGTTCAACGGCGTGAGCGTGCTGGACGGCAGCAAGAGCTCCGTGTCCATCCAGGTTGGCGCCAACGACGGCCAGACCATCACCATCGATCTGCAGGCCATCAATACCTCTACCCTGGGCCTGGATAAATTTAACGTCGACGGCCCTTCGGGCACCACTACCGCCGTCGCCACAGATGGCACCGCCAAGTATAACAGTACGGCGATTACCGCTGTTTCCCTGAAGGATTCCGCCGGCGCCGCTGTTACGGGCACATTGCAAACCGACGCCAACGGTAACTATTTTGTTGATACCGGCGCAACTGATGCTTCGGGCGCGGAGACTTATTACAAACTAACCGCCAACGATATGTCAATCGACTCCACCACCGGCGCATTGACAGTAACCGTGGACAACAGCGCCGACAACACCACTACCGCTGCCACCACCGATCCGCTGACCACACTGGACAAAGCGCTGTCCACGGTCGACGACATGCGTAGCAACCTGGGTGCCGTGCAAAACCGTTTTGACTCCACCATCAACAACCTGTCCAGCACCACCAGCAACCTGAGCGAAGCGCAATCCCGTATCCAGGATGCCGACTATGCGACCGAAGTGTCGAATATGAGCAAGGCGCAGATCCTGCAACAGGCTGGCACCTCGGTTTTGGCCCAGGCCAACCAGGTTCCCCAGACCGTGCTGTCGCTGCTGCAATAATCCAGGCAACAACATTGGTTTAATCGAAACCCCGCGCGTCGGGGTTTTTTTCGCTAATAAACCCTCTTGGCGAACGGGACGGGAATAAGTGTAAGGTTAGCGTAAAGCCTGGTTAAGGAATGGTGACAAGGTATAAATAGAGGGGTATTTAAGTGACTATTCAGTCGATTGACCCGAACCGTTAACCGGATAATAACGGCGATAACAGGATCAATGTAGGGATGGTCATGGTGAGCGATCTGTATACTGCCACGGGCGTAATAGATAAACAGTCCCTATGGCAGCGCTATATTCCTTTGGTCCGCCACGAGGCCTTGCGATTACAGGTGCGGCTGCCGGCAAGCGTGGAGCTCGACGATCTGCTGCAGGCGGGGGGAATCGGCCTGCTTAGCGCGGTGGAACGGTACGATTGCCTGCAGGGCACGGCCTTCACCACCTATGCGGTACAGCGTATCCGCGGCGCCATGCTGGATGAACTACGCAGCCGCGACTGGGTGCCCAGGAGCGTGCGTCGCCACGCGCGTGAAGTGGCGCAGGCCATTCACCAGGCCGAACAACAGCTGGGCAGGATGGCCTCCGAACAGGAAGTGGCCCAGACGCTGGATATTACGCTGGCGGAATACCGGCAGATTTTGCTGGACACCAATAATAGTCAATTGTTTTCTTACGACGAATGGTGTGAAGATCACGGCGACAGTGCCGATAACCTAATGCCGGGACATGAAGACGCTAATCCGCTCCATTTATTAATGGAAGACAATCTGCGTGAAAGAGTTATCGAGGCGATTGACGGGTTACCTGAAAGGGAAAAAATGGTCCTGGTGCTCTATTATCAGGAAGAACTGAACCTGAAGGAAATTGGCGCGGTGCTGGAAGTAGGCGAATCGCGGGTGAGTCAATTGCACAGTCAGGCAATTAAACGTTTGCGGGCGCGCCTGAATAACGATCATTAAATCGGCTGCCCGGCGGTATTAATACGCACGCTTTCCAGCGCGCGTTAGCCGGGGACTACACACATTATAAGCTTGTTATATCGCGTTTTAATCGCGTTATTCACGGCACTATCAAAGCGCTATCCAACGCGCTACCAATAGCGCTATTCATAACACTAGGGAAAACGACATGTTAGCCAAAGTGGGAAAAAAACGGCCCCTCAGCCGTTACTTAAAAGATTTTAAGCACTGTCAAACCCATTGCTGCCAATGCGGCAAGCCGTTGGATCGTATGACGCTGGTGTTTCGCGGTCAGATTATCAATAAAGAAGCTATTGCCGGTATGGATCAGCTTATCGACGACACCGTCTGGCAAAGCCTGACTAAAGAACTGACGGCGCTATGCCGGTTCTGCAGCGTTATTTCCTGCAATAGCGAACCTAACTATTTTGATATCAAGGCGTTTAAGCAATATTTATTTGAACAGACGGCGATGAGTCACAGCACTATTCGGGAATATGTGGTGCGCCTGCGCCGGCTGGATGAAATATTGGCCGCCAGGAATTATCCCCATGATAAATTCGAGCATCCCACCGGTCCGCAAGCGCTGATTGAGGAGATTCCCGACGCTGGCCAAAGCAATTACCGCATCGCATTGCGTAAATACGATCAATATCTCCACTGGCAGCGTAATTTTTGAACACCCGGCCGGTTGCCCACACGTCGAATGATGACAGCGACGGTGGGCCGCAGCCTTGATATTATCTTACCCAATGGTCATCAGGCTGGCGTTGCCCCCCGCCGCGGCGGTATTAATGCTCACCGCCCGTTCCAGCAATAATCGCTCCAGCAAGATCGCGGTTTCGCCGCGCGCGTAGCCGTGCACCTGGATAATCCGCCCGGGGCGCCGCGCTATTTTGCCGCAGACCTCCAGCAGCCGATCCGAGTCGCCGTGGAACAGCACCGCGTCGAACGGATCCGCCGCCTCCAGCCAATCGGCATTAAGCAGGATACGCGCCCGCGCCTCCTCCGGCAGGCTGGCGAGCAGCGGGCGGGTCGGCGCAACATCCTGCCAGAGCGCCGTGGACCCGATGCTTAATACCGCCGCCAGCTGCGTCAGCAGGTCGTCCTCGTCCCCTGCCAGGCACAACACGCGTTCCCGCGGCAGCAGGCGATAGCTGTTCTGCTCGCCGGTCGGGCCGGCAAGCAACCTTACCGTCCCGGCCTGCGACAGGTCGCCAAAGCGCCGCAGCCGCTGCGTTTGTTCAGGGGGACGCTGCGTTTCGGCCCAGGCCATCAGCGCGTCATAGGCCGGCTGGGGCGCGCTCGGACTGTTCCCCGCGTCGTCGACATCGGCCAAACGTAGCGAATCGAGCGGTTCATCGGCGCGGCGTTGGGATAGCAGGCGATAAAGGTACAGCGGGCCGCCGGCTTTCGGACCGGTGCCGGACAATCCTTCGCCGCCAAACGGCTGCACGCCGACCACGGCGCCGACAATATTACGGTTGATATAACAGTTGCCCACCCGGGCCTGTTCAATCACCCGGTTAATGGTTTCGTTTATCCGGGTATGCAGGCCCAGGGTCAGGCCATAGCCGCCGGCGTTAATCTGCTCCAGCAGGGCGTTAAGGTCCCGCCTGCGGTAGCGGATCACGTGCAGCACCGGACCGAATATTTCCTTATCCAGCTGCGCTACGTTGTCCAGCTCAATCAGCGTGGGTGGGACAAAACTACCCAAGTCCCGCTGTTGACGCGCGCCGTCGAGGTTATAGGCGCCTTGCCACACCGGATGACCGGCCTCGCGCATGGCGGCGATATGATCCTCGATACCCTGTTTGGCCTGGGCGTCGATCACCGGACCGATATCGGTGGATAACAGTTGCGGGTCGTCCAGGCTGCACTGCGCCATGGCGCCGCGCAGCATCCGCAGCGTGCGGTCGGCCACCTCTTCCTGGATGCATAGCAACCGCAGCGCCGAACACCGCTGCCCGGCGCTGTCAAACGCCGAGGCGATGACATCGTTAACCACCTGTTCGGTCAGGGCGGATGAGTCGACGATCATGGCGTTAAGCCCACCGGTTTCGGCAATCAGCGGCACCGGCCGTCCCTGCGGGTCCAGCCTTTGCGCCAGCGTATTTTGTATCACGCGGGCGACGGAGGTGGAGCCGGTAAACATCACCCCGCGCACCCGCTCGTCGCCTACCAGCCATGCGCCGACGGTGTCGCCAAGGCCCGGCAGGAGGTGCAGCGCGCCAGGGGGAATGCCCGCCTCCAGCAGGATATTTATCGCCTGCGCGGCCACCAGCGGCGTTTGCTCCGCGGGTTTTGCCAGCACGCAGTTACCGGCGGCGAGCGCCGCCGCCACCTGGCCGGTAAAAATGGCCAGCGGGAAGTTCCAGGGGCTGATGCAGGCCACCGGCCCCAGCGGACGGCAGTCGTCGCGATCAAATACCGCGATTTGGCCTGCGTAATAGCGCAGGAAATCGGCCGCCTCGCGCACTTCGGCGATGGCGTTGGCAAAACTCTTGCCGGCCTCGCGAACCAACAGGCCGATAAGCGTCGGCATCCGTTGTTCCAGCAGTTCCGCCGCATGGCAGAGCATCGACGCCCGCTCGGTGGCGGGCGTGGCCGACCACATCGCGCCGTGGTGCTCCGCGCTGGTTATGGCCCGCGCTACGTCGTCGGCGGTGGCGTCACGGCACTCCCCGACGCTGTCCCTGCCGTCGGCCGGATTAAGCACCGGATGCCATGCGCCGCCGTCCTGCGGGGGCGTGCCGCTCGCCTGCGCGCGCCAGCGCTGGTGGGCGCTGTTGAGCAAGGCGCTGGAGAGCGAGGCGAGGCGATGTTCGTTAGCCAGATCGATACCGGCCGAATTAAGCCGGGGCGGCCCGTAAAGCTGTCGGGGCAGGGGAATGCCGGGATGGGGCAGGCCGACGCCGCCTTCCCGCTCGCCGATGGCCAGGGCGTCTTCCACCGGGTCGGCGACCAGAACGTCAAGGGATAGGGACGTATCGGCGATACGGTTGACAAATGAGGTATTGGCGCCGTTTTCCAGCAATCGTCGCACCAGATAGGCCAGCAGGGTTTCATGGGTGCCCACCGGGGCGTAGATGCGGCACGGGCGGTTAAGCTTGCCCTCGGCGGTTTTACCCACTACCTGGTCATACAACGGCTCGCCCATGCCGTGCAGGCATTGGAACTCATATTGCCCCGGATAATAATTCTGTCCGGCAAAATAATAGATGGCCGCCAGGGTCTGGGCGTTATGGGTGGCGAACTGCGGGTAAATATAATGGGGCACCGCCAGGAGCTTGCGCGCGCAGGCAAGATAGGCGACGTCGGTATACACCTTGCGGGTATAGACCGGATAGCCTTCCAGCCCGTCCACCTGCGCGCGTTTGATCTCACTGTCCCAATAAGCTCCTTTGACCAGGCGGATCATCAGGCGGCGCTGGCTGCGTTGCGCCAGATCGATCAGTTCGTCAATCACGTAGGGACAGCGTTTCTGATAGGCCTGGATCACGAAGCCGATGCCGTTCCATCCGGCGAGCGCCGGTTCAAAACACAGCCTGGACAAGAGGTCGAGGGAGAGCTCCAGCCGGTCGGCCTCTTCGGCATCGATATTAATGCCGATATCGTACTGGCGCGCCAATTGGGTCAATTCCAGCAGGCGGGGATACAGCTCGTTCATCACCCGCGCGTATTGCGACCTGGCGTAACGCGGATGCAGGGCGGAAAGCTTGATGGAAATGCCCGGTCCTTCATAGATGCCGCGTCCGTTGCATGCCTTGCCGATGGCATGGATGGCCTGCCGGTAGGACAGCAGGTAGGCCTGGGCGTCGTCTTCCGTCAGGGCGGCTTCGCCCAACATGTCGTAGGAGTAGCGAAAGCCGCGTTGCTCCAGCCGGTGGGCGTTGGCCAGCGCCTGGCCGATATTTTCGCCGGTGACAAACTGCTCGCCCATCAGCCGCATGGCCATGTCCACGCCTTTGCGGATCAGCGGCTCGCCGCTTTTAGCGATAACACGGTTAAGCGAGCGCGACAGGCTGGCCTCGTTATGGGTGGCCACCAGCCGTCCGGTAAACAGCAGTCCCCAGGTGGCGGCATTGACAAACACCGACCGGCTACGGCCTATATGGGTCTGCCAGTTGCCCTGGCTGATTTTATCGCGGATCAGCGCATCGCGGGTGGATTTATCGGGCACGCGCAGCAACGCCTCCGCCAGGCACATTAACGCTACGCCTTCTTGTGACGACAGGGAAAACTCCTGTAAAAAGCCCTGGACCATGCCGGCGCGGCCGCCCGCGTTTTTTTGATTACGCAGCGTTTCGGCCAACCGGCGCGCCAGCTGGTTGATTTGCACCGTTGTCGCGGGATGGCGAGCCTGTTCAATCAGCAACGGCACGGCTTCGGTTTCCGGCCGCCGCCATGCGGCGGTGACGGCGGCGCGCAATACCGACTGCGGCAGGACCTGCCCGGCAAACGCCAGAAACGGCTGGCGTCCGTCAGCCGCCGGCGGCGCCATCGAGTCATGGCCGCCGGCGGCGGGCGCAATGGGCGGCGGCGTGGCGGTACCCTGTTCCAGTTCATCAAGGTAATGGAAAATAGCGTGTTTAATCAACCAATGCGGGGTGCGATCGATCCGCCGCGCCGCGTTTTTAATCCGTTCCCGGGCGGCATCGTCAAGCTTTACCCCCAGCGTAGTGGTACCCATCGCGAATTCCCCGGCGACCCTGTGAGATATCACTATCGCCAATGTTGCAACTAAGTGCAACCGGGTTAATAAACAATTAACTTATGGTTAAATCGGGGGCGTGTTATTGCCCTGCGCTTGGGGTGAAACGGCGCGCTGCCGCGTCGCGGGATGTCCGGTTTTAGCTTAGCCAAGGGTAATAGGGAGTTAATTTGTAATAAATGATGTTTTTTATCCCGTGCGTTCTTTTTCAAGCGCAGCGGGAAAAATCCCGCCGCCCGGGTTAATATCGGCATTGAATAAGGTCGGAGAATTTATATTGTATTGTTTTTAACCAGGCAAGCGTAACGGCCTCTGCTTATTATTTGTCCGATCGCTAAAAAAAATATTGCATTCGGACAGCAAATTGTAGCAATGTCATTATACTGAAGACATCAAGCGCTAGTTCAGAAAGTTGTTCAGATGCGAAATTCTAAACCTCACTGCGGGGATCGCTAATGACAGTGTCCTTTTATGGGCTGATGGCAATACCAGGTTCTATAGCAATCGCCACCGGAACGTTCGGCGGTTGTAATTTCAACACTCTGTTTCCAACTTCGTTTTTGCCGACCGGCAATGTTAGTGTTCTCTGCTGTTCCACACTTTTTCGCTATTTTCCACCCGATGCGCATCCCGCCGCGTCCGTATTGTCCACGCGGACTCACCGGGCTATGTCATCTTATCTCATGGCTATTATTGGCTTTAAAGGAAGCCACAACCTCATCTGAATGTGAAGCGTAATCACCAGGCCCGCGCCTGAGTGAATGGTGAAACAAACTGTAAGGTGCCACTTATGGGAAGACAAAAAGTAGTGATCAAAGCTCGTCGCGAAGCTAAACGCGTTATCCGGCGTGAATCACGCAATCACAAAATGCGTGAAGAGGACTCGGTCACTTCTCTTGTTCATATGAGCGGGATTGAATCGATAGGCATGGCGCGCGACAGTCGCGACACCAGGTTAATTGAGGCACGTAATGAAGTCCAGGAAGCTTACTTAACAGCCATTGAGACTAAACAGTTAATTTTTGCAACCGGCGAGGCGGGGTGTGGCAAAACCTTCCTTAGCGCCGCCAAGGCGGCAGATGCGTTAATCCACAAAGAGGTTGAACGTATTATCGTCACCCGGCCGGTATTACAGGCCGACGAGGATCTGGGTTTCCTGCCCGGAGATATCGCTGAAAAATTCGCCCCTTATTTCCGACCGGTTTATGATATTTTGCTGCGCCGGCTGGGATCGTCTTTTATGCAATATTGCCTGCGACCGGAAATCGGCAAAGTGGAGATCGCGCCTTTCGCGTATATGCGCGGACGGACATTTGAAAATGCGGTGGTTATTCTGGATGAGGCGCAGAATGTTACCGTTAACCAAATGAAAATGTTCTTAACCCGGCTGGGGGAAAATGTCACGGTGATCGTGAACGGTGATATTACCCAATGTGATTTGCCCAGAGGGGTAAAATCCGGACTGGCGGATGCACTGGAGAGATTTACCGAAGAGGACGAGATGATAGGCGTAGTGCGTTTTGGCAAACAGGACTGCGTGCGCTCGGCGCTATGCCAGCGAACGCTGAATGCCTACCGTTAACCCCTGCGGCTCGCGCGTACCGTCTAACTCGGCCGCCTGAGACGAAAAAAGCCCGGATAGCCATCCGGGCTTTTCTTTTCAGAGCAACGTATAACTCTATCTTATAATGATGCCTTACGACAACGTTCCGGCTCTGCGGCCAGGACGCTGACCTTATTAATTATGGCGGTGAGAGAGGGGTTCGAACCCTCGATACGATTTCTCGTATACACACTTTCCAGGCGTGCTCCTTCAGCCACTCGGACACCTCACCACGCTGTTAACCAAGGGTCAACGGGGCGGTACTATAGGGATTCGGCCCATTCCGGTCAAGTATAATTTATCACGGCTGCGCCGTTTGCTCAGGGTTTGAGCGTATCTGTGGTCCGGCGAAGATATTATTGGAATCCGGCCTGCCTGAGAGATTATACGGCGGCGGGGCAGGGAAGGGCTGGGCCGGTTATTTTCCGCGAGATTAAGCGAAATCCAAACGCTGTGGCAAATTAATCGTCGAAAAAGCGGGGAATAGCCGACCCGTTAGTTTAGTGCGGGTGTGCTATTCCCGTTCCGCGTGTAAACAGCATGGCAGCAGTAAAAAACGTGTTAATCACATTTTATTGTTATGGTCATTCGTTCAACGCCACAGCATCATTCGGTGAAAAAACTGCCCCATTGATGCTGCACATTTTCCGGATACATTTTGCACAGTCCCCCACCGGGAGTGAATGTTAACTCGCCAAAATACACATTGCCTTCGGCTTCATAAAAATCCACCCTGACATAATTGAAATCAGACGCCAGCCGTTTTGCCAGGGCCACCATTTCAGGCAGGTTCTTGGGCGCGGGCATCGGCGTGGGGTTATTAGGCAATCCCATCCGGATATCGGTCTTGTTCCAGTCGGTATCGAATACGTCGCGGCGATGCAGCCCAAAACGATCGTAGTCGACCTGGATAAAGATATGCATATCCCCCTGGCGGTTAAAACAGTGGAATTTAATATCGTTCGGGATGTGACCCTCATCCTGCAACAGGTGCTCTACCAGGATACAGGGCTGGATTTTTTTATAGTGCCTTTCCCTGCTCTTCTTATAATAATTGGTCTTAGTCCAGTAGCGGGTCAACGCGCTGAGCTGTTCAAAGGTGGTGTCGGATTTATCATGCACCACCAGGTTAAAGCCGGAGCCATGGTTGGCCTTGATAACAAACGCATCCGGCAGATTGGAATAAATCTCTGCCGTCAGTTCGCCAAAGACGGCGTGCAGTTTAATAAGATACTTTTCCCCAATGGTGTTGGCGATATACTCGCGCACCTTAAATTTATCCGCTAAATTGGTGTAGATAGTTTTAGGCCGAAAGTTTCTAATGGTGATTTTTTCACTAAAAGTTGTGGGCTGGGCAACATTAGGCCATTTTTTGAAAACGCGCGCATATTTTAATTGATGATATAACATGTCCGGTAACAAGTTAAAGGCTTGCCTGACGAGTGGATTTAACATAGTTTTGCACCTCAATTATAAATTTTGGAATACTTTTATAGGCACTGAACAGCTGGTAAGTGACTAACCCTTTTTTGAACATCGCATTGAGCACCAATAGTGATATGACTTCGGACAATAAGGTGGATAACGCCGCTCCTTTAATGCCAAAGAGCGGGATAAAGTGATAATTAAGACCAATGTTTAGTAATGCGATAACCGGCATCTTTAACGCGACGAAACGATAGCCGGAGTGCATCAGTATTATCCGATACGAAATGGTGCCCAATACGCTGCAAAGGGAAGTCAATCCACATATCAACAGGATAGATGCCGAATCCATAAACGCGTCGCCATAAATTAACTGTATGATATCCTTGCTGAAAAAACCTAAAGCCACGATCACCGGCGCGCAGAGCGCCAGCGTAATCATATAAAGCATACGCACCCGGTCGCCGGCTCTGCGGGCATCGCGCTCGCTGGCGATGGTGCTCATAAACGAGGTTATCAAAGCCATGGGAACCAGCACCCATCCCCCGCTTATTGCCAGAGCCGCGCTATAAATACCCACGGCATGGTAACCCATAAATTTTGCCAGCATTATCTGATCGATACGGGTATAGATCACTATTGCCAGGCTGGATATGGCCAGCGGGAAACCCACTTTGAGCAAATAAATATTATAAAAGGTACTGTATTTCGCTTTAAGCCTTCTTTTATGCCGCATGCCTTTAGCGCGCTGCTCCCGGCTAAACAGTATTTTTCTCACCATATAAGGAATAATACTTCGGACCGCCAGTGAAAATGCAAACCATATTAAACTCAACTGCAGCCAGGCGAACATCAGGTTGGTCGCCACGAATAGCACCAGCACCGAATTGTTGATCACCAGATTAACTTTGGATGCCAGGGTGGCATCGTAATACAGCTTATAGATGTCGCGTAAAGTAAAAAACGTCCCTGCTAACAGTACCAGCAATATCTCGGTATGTTCCAGGGGTAAAAAATAACAGGCCCAGGTAATAAGTCCAATGCTAAAAATGATGAATAGCATCAATTTCAATCGTAATGAGGCGATCATTAAATTCATGCCGCTGTGCGGCTTCTTCGCAATACGATTAAACAATACATTGTCGCTGCCCAGTTGTATAAAGGGCAATATCAGCGCAATAATAGACACTAAATAGCTTAATGTCCCGAAATTTTCAGGCCCTAAATAGCGGGCTATATACATTGCAGAAATGATGCCGGCACCGGCAAAGCAAAATTTCTCAAGTATGATCCACAATGAATTATAGATGATAGCTCGCATGATCCTCTTATGGGTAAAATTTTATGAAAATGCCATTCTCAATAGAGCTTTTAAACTTTACTTAGGAATGGAGGCCATAGGCTCTCATCCGAAATATAACTTTATCGAATAATCGAAAAATATAGCCTTATGGATATATGCGCAAATAAAAAAAAGTAAAATATTAAAGCAATGTTGAGTTTTATTTTATAAATCCATAACGCTTTAATGTGAAAACCATATTTCATCTTTATTTCATTTCACTTTATAGGCAGTATGAATTTTTTGAGGCAAAAAAAACCCGAATCATCATTCGGGCTCTTATTAAGAAGATCATCATAGCGGCGCTGACCAGGTAAGATTATTTATCGCCTAATGCCTGGCAATCAAAGGCGATGCCGTCGAATTTAACCGTCATGCTTTTACAGGAAAACGCATCGCTGGATGCGCTGTTATATCCCAATGGGCAGGTCAGCGTCACTGCGCTGACCTTGTTGAACCTGGCCAATTCCAGCGCATATGAGGCAAACGGGATCTTAATTGTTGAAAATAAATACATTATCAAAGGTGATAAAATAAAAAAAGCAAACAATCCCATCATGATTTTACTTTTTGTTTGAAGAATCCTTGCGGCAAAAGCGTAGGAAACATCTCTTAACGCATTCGATCTATTCACTGTGGTTTTAGCGATCGTCTTGGTTGTTCTTGAATGAGAGGGCAATGCCCAGATGGGTTGGCCGTAAATCTCGTCATCCAGGGGCGGGTTGTCCTGGATCCCGCTATCGTAGGCCGCTTTATTGCTGGATTCCGGTAGCTGTGGAGGCTGCTGAGGTAATGCCTCTGGCACGGCTTCGTCCAAGGACGCAGGATTAAATGAAATATTAACCATCTGTTTTTCCTCAATAATGTAGCCAATGCGAGGAATGGTTTTGATAATGTCATGGTTATCATCTCCCAACTTTTGACGTATCGATTTGATCGTCTGGTTAATGGTTGAATCCGAACAATAGGTTCCTTTCCATATCTGGTTGACCAGCTCAGCGCGCGTCACTACCGCAGGTGAATTCTGGATTAATAAATTGAGAATCTGATACTCTTTCCAGCGAAGTCGATTATGGATGTCGGGCGCAATTTTCACTTCAAGATGATTGATCGTGATGGGTTGTGTAAGTTTCATCTCCAAATACCTCAATAGTATTTTTTTTCTTATTGCATCACTGATGCGCACGTTACGCGCGATCATAAAATTTTCAAGATGTATAAAGGCCAACTGCCTGATATTTTATTTTTTTCATCCCCCACTTACCTGATCATATGTTCCTCCAATAGGTTGTTTTTACGTTTTGCAGAATGAGTCCATATAAACAATAGACGAGCTCTCAGATCTCGCGACGGTAATAATTCTGAATTTAAAAACAACAAATCATGACATCAGGCGCAAGTGAAATTAGCAAAGACTAATAGTTTAGGCATTTTGCTAGGGGTTTTTATAAAATTTCATCCTTTTCGCTTTTGCCGCGTTGAATAGAAACGCATTAACTTTAAACTTTTAATTGTAAATAACCAGCCTGTTAACCTAATCCCACACCGGCCCCAACGTAGCCCTCTAGGCGTTTACCGATAGTAAAACAGATAGGCTTATTGGACTTGGTATTGCCACTATTGTCTAAAGATCAGAACGTTATTTAAACGTAAACCGGTTCCGGACGAAGGTTCTAGAATAATTATTCATGCCGCCAGCCTTGCTGCGCCTTTTGGCGCAGGGTAACTAAGATATCGGCAATCCGGTGTTTCCTCCTTTCGCACAAGAAAATGGCTAACTTTTTTTACCGGACCAGGGTGCCGGTTAGCTTGAGATAATTCTTAGTGATTTCACTTTCCGTTGCGTAAATGTGAACATTTTATGTCATATCGTCCTGTAAAGGACTCCGTCGGACGGGGCTCTTAAGCACTAATTGTCAACGGCCGGCAAAAAATTGACTATAAATGTCGGCATGATTATTAGCCATTGCCGATTTTAGCAATGTGCTCGGGGCCAGACACGATTTCACGGCGCAGGCGCAAGATTGTTCTTTGCCCTCTCTGCCGGTATGTTAAATGCTTAGTTGTGAAAAAAGTTTGAAGATGAAAAGGTTTTGCACCATGAACATCATATTTTTTCACCCGGCGGAGAACGCTGCGGTGTGGCTGGACGGGTTGCGGCGGCGTTTGCCCGGCGCGCAGATAAGGCGGTGGCGGGAGGGCGATACTATGCCGGCCGATTATGCCCTGGTCTGGCATCCGCCCACCGGGATGCTGGCGGGCAGGACCGGACTGAAGGGCGTGTTTGCGCTCGGCGCCGGGGTGGATGCGCTGATGGACCAGCTGCGCCTCCATCCCCACATGCTGCCGGAAGATGTGCCGCTGCTGCGGTTGGAGGATACCGGCATGGCGCAGCAAATGGTGGAGTATGTTATTGCGGCGGTGCTGCGTTATTATCGCCGTTTGGATGAGTATGCCTTGCAGCAACGCCTGGGGGAATGGCGCGAACTGGCGATACCGGCTAAGGACGATTTTGTCATAGGCATTACCGGCGCCGGGGTATTGGGGCGCAAAGTGGCAATGGCCGTTAACGGCATGGGATTCCCGGTGCGTTGCTGGAGCCGGAGTGTGAAAGTTATCCCAGGCGTCATCAGCTTTGCCGGGCAGGAAGGGCTCGACGACTTTCTGTCAGGGGTGCAGGTACTGGTGAACCTGCTGCCCAATACGCCGCATACCACCGGCATCCTCGACGCGGCCCTGTTTGCGCGCCTGAATAAAGGCGCGTTTATCATTAATATTGCCCGTGGCGCGCATCTTGTGGAAAGCGACCTGCTTGACGCCATGGCGCAAGGGCATATCGCCGCGGCAACCCTGGATGTGAGCCGCCAGGAGCCGCCGCCGGCCGATCATCCCTTCTGGACATCGCCGCGCATTGCTTTTACTCCGCATATTGCCGCCATGACATTGCCGGAACTCGCCATGGACAGCATTGCCGACAATATCCGGCGCATTGAGAACGGACACCTTCCCCGCGGCCGGGTCGATCGCCATAAAGGGTATTAATGCCATTGCGCAAGCGGCCGTTTTATGACAAGGTCGGCGCCGGTTTTGGATTTTGCTGAATTGTATAAGTTGAACGACTGGAAACGGATAAAATGATGAATGATTTTTCCATGGTTTGCCGGGTGCTCGGTACGCTATTTTACCGACAGCCGCAGGATGCCATGCTGGCGCCGCTGATGTTGCTTATCGGCGAAGGCAAACTGGCGGCCCATTGGCCGCTGGAGCAGGATCCCCTGCTGGAACGCCTGCAGAAAAGCTGCGATCCGCAGGGCTTGGCCGCGGAATATCGTTTTCTGTTCTCGGGTGCCGGGGCGCAGGTATCGCCGCTGCGCTCCGCGTGGGTGACGGCGGATGACAGCGATATCGGGACGTTCCTGCGGCAGCTCGGCATGCCGGCCGGCGACGGCCCGGCGGATCACTTCGGCGCGCTGCTCCTGGCCGGCTCCTGGCTGGAAGATCACGCTCAACTGGATGAAACGCAGGCGCAACGCCAGCTGTTCGATTTCTATCTGTTGCCCTGGAGCGATCGTTTCCTGGGCAAGGTCGAAGCCTGCGCCACCGGTGACTTTTATCGGGTGCTGGCCATCATCTGCCGCGAGGCCCTTCAGGCGCTGCGTGAAGAGCTGGACGAAACCCCCGCCTGCTAGCGGAAGATCGCGCCCTGGCTCGCCAGGCCCGCCATCGCCGGGCTTAATCCCGGCGTGTCGAAGGGAGCGCTTTCAGCCAAACGGGATGACCAGTTTGCCCGGCCTGACTTCCAGGCCCTGGGCCAGTTTCTTGACCATCGCCTCGTTTTTATTGCGGTTGGCATCCAATACGTATGCCGGCGTATTGTCGAAATAAGACTTCAGCGACTGGTCCAGATAAGGCGACAATGCCCGGAAGGTTGTGTCCAGGTCGGCCGGTCGCACCTGATAGTCAACCAGACGCATATCCTTCAGGTATATCGCCCCCTGCGACTTGTCATAATACGGTTGCGCCTGCAGAGTCAGTTTTGCGTCTGCCTGTTGCGATCCAAACAGCGTATCGATATTCAGGCGCGCATTACCGGATAATCTCACCTTATCCGGTTCGGCGCGGCCGATCTCGCTCGCCAGGCTGCTGACGACGATATGGGCATTGGCCAGGCCGGGAATGCCGATATTTTTGCTGAAATCGTTATGCTTTTGCAGATAAGCGTTCACGTCCTGCTCGCTTAGGGTGTATTGCGTCAAATTATTGCAACCGCTTAGCAGGCTACTTGCCAGCACGCAGCTGAAAAGCAGCCTAAGCCAGGCCAAGATAAGATTTTTCATACTGTCCTCAATTACTTACCCTGGTTATTGCGCTACGCTGGTGAGCAGGTTGACCTGAGTCTGGTTGGCCATATTATCGCGATACCCGGCCACCCGGGCCGGCCACTCCAGGCCGGCAACGATGGTCAGGGAGCGCAGCCGGGCGAACAAATGGAAATCGTCGTCCGACAGCTCGCCGTTGCAGGCGTTGGACTGCTGAATCAGCGGCTCAAGGTCGCGCAGCTGTTGGCTGACCTTTTTTACCAGCCCCGGCGTACGGGACATCAGTTCCTCAAAGCCGCCGCTGGCGGCTTCTTTTTTATTGATAAAATAGCTGCGCGCCGCCGGGGTGGCGAACTCTTCGAACCTGCCGTTAACATTACGCGGCAATACCAACGGATAGGCGGCCGCATGGTTTTCTTCAAGCCATTTGCCGATGAGCGGATTGACCGGCCCGGTCACCAGGGGGCTGGCGTAATGAGTATCGACAAAATGGACGATATCCATACTTTCCGGCATATAGCCGCCGTCGTCCTTTTGCAGGATCGGCGCCATTTTTTTCCCTACCATGCCGATGGGCGTGGCCTCGTCATCGTTAGCCAGTACCTTCAGTTCTATCGGGATATTTTTCAGACCGAAAATCATCCGCGCCTTAACACAAAACGGGCAGTGCTCATAAATGTAGAGTTTCATAATATGGTCTGTTCTCCTGGTTGAAAGCGTGCGACGCGTAATTTACAGAGCGCCGCAGGGACGTTATGTTCATTATGGGACAATAGGGGCCCGGTCACCCAATATTAGCGGCCGCTCAACATGGCCGGCTCAATCCTGCGCTGGTGGAACTGGCGGTATAACCCGAGCAGGGTCCCCAGGCCGATAACCCCCAGCATCACCCAGGGCAGGTCGGGCACATCCAGATCGTGGCCGACATCGTATAACCAGCCGCCGCCGCTATAGCCGATGGCGCCGCCGAGTGCCAGCCCGAGACGGCTGAAACCAAGATAACTGCCCCTGGCCCGGCTGTCCGCCAGCGACGCGCCGAGGGTTTCCCGCGCCGGCTCGGCGATAATCGAACCCAGGTAAAACATACCGATCAGGCAAAACAGCGTCTGCAGATTGTCGGCCATGCCGATGGGGAACAGGCTCAGCGTCATGATAAGCAGGCCCGCCATCAGCCTCAGTTCCAGGCTGAAACGCTTTTCGCTCCACCGGGCGATGGGGTAGAGCAGCGTGAGCGACAATACCGCCTCGATAGCATACATCCACTTCACCGCGGCGGGCTGCCCGGACACCTCGTTGACCCGGATGGGCAGCATCAGCATTACCTGTACCGCCAGCATATAATACCCGGTCAGCGTAAGCACGTAGGTCACGAAACGCCGATCCCTCAGTACCCGCCGCATGCCGTCGCGCATAGGGGCGCGCACCGACGAGATGCGATATGCCGGCAGCCACCAGGCGTTGAATATCGCCGCCAGGATAAACATCAGCGCGCCCGCCCAGCAGACCAGATGGAAGTCGTATTTCAGCAGCCAACTGCCGATAAGCGCGCCGATAACCGAACAGGCGCTGTCCTGCATCATTAGCAGGGAAAAGAACCTGCCGCGCTCATGGGGCCGGATCAGCTTGACCACCAGCGCGGTGCGGGGCGGATCGAACAGCGTGCCGCCAAGACCGGACAGCAGGCAGGAAAGCCACAGTATCCAGGGTTGATCGGCGACCGCCATCAGGGCGAAGCCCAGTGCGCGCAGCAGCATGCCGGAAATGATCATCGGCTTGGCGCCCAGGCGATCGGCGATGGCGCCGCCAAAAATCCCCAGGCCCTGCTGGACAAGCTGCCGCAGTCCCAGCGCGATGCCGACCAGCAGCGCGGCCCAGCCCAACTGGTCGACAAACCTGATGGAAATGAGCGGGAATACCACAAAAAAGCCCAGGACCACCAGCATGTTATCCATGAGAAGAAAATACTTACCCAAGCTCCGAGCTTGCGATACCGATGACATGCTTCACCACAAACAAAAAAGACATTTTACGAGGATGCTTATTCTGAACGTAATACGCCGATAACGATAGCCCGCAGCGGATGATAATTTTCTATCGAAAAATAGTAATAGAAACGCTAATTTATAAGAGGGATCATCTTCTCGTGCGTTAACACGGTAAAAGTGACGACGATAAATTGTACTATGGTGAAATCACCGGGTGAGGGTTACCGACGCGCTTCTGGCCGGGCGCCTCACACCAACGGAAAAACTGTGTAATAGCCCGGACAGCGGAGGGAAGATGTTTGGCTATCGATCGGCGTCGCCAAAAGTGCGACTGGTTACCACCAGACTGGTGGTGCGTTTGGTCCATGAACGCGATGCTTACCGCCTGGCGGAGTACTATGCCGGCAACCAGGCCTATCTCAAGCCCTGGGAGCCGGTGCGTGACGAAAGCCACTGCTTCCCCTCGGGCTGGCAGGCCCGGCTGGGATTGATTACCGAAATGCACCGGCAGGGCACCGCCTACTATTTTATCCTGCTCGATCCCGAGGAGAACGAGGTCTACGGCGTGGCCAATTTCAGCAACGTGCTGCGCGGCTCGTTCCATGCCTGTTTCCTCGGGTATTCCCTGGGCGAAAAATGGCAAGGGCAGGGATTGATGTATGAAGCCCTGCAGTCCGCTATCCGCTATATGCAGCGCCATCAGCAAATGCACCGCATTATGGCCAACTATATGCCGCACAACCAGCGCAGCGGCAATCTGCTTACCCGCCTGGGATTCGAGCGGGAAGGGTATGCCAAGGATTATCTGCTGATAGACGGCCAGTGGCGCGATCATATACTGACGGCGCTCACCTACACCGACTGGAAACCCGGCCGGTAAGCACTTTTCATTGGGGCACTTACATTATGACATTGCGTATCGGGATTGTCGGCTTGGGCGGCATCGCGCAAAAGGTCTACCTGCCGCTGTTATGCCAGGCGCGGGACTGGGACGTGGCCGGGGCGTTTTCCCCCAATCAGGACAAGGCGCGCGCGCTGTGCGCGGCCTACCGCATCGACAGTTTCGCCAGCCTGGATGCGCTGGCGCAGCGCTGCGACGCGGTTTTTGTCCATACCAGCACCGCGACCCACTTTGCCGTGGTGAGCCACCTGCTGGAGCGGGGGGTGCATGTTTATGTGGATAAGCCGCTGGCCGGGACGCTGGAACAGGCGGAACGGCTGGTCACCCTGGCGGCCCGTAAACGACGGGCGCTGATGGTTGGGTTCAACCGCCGTTTCGCGCCGCTTTACCTCAGGCTGAAACAGCAGATGCGGCAGCCCGCCTCGATCCGTATGGATAAACACCGCCTGGACAGCGTTGGTCCCGGCGATATGCGTTTCACGCTGCTTGACGACTATCTGCATGTGGTGGATACCGCGCTGTGGCTGGCGGAAAGTGAGGACACTCCGCCGGCTAACGCAGGCGCAACGCCAGCGGCGCTTTCCGCGCTACCTGCGGCGGCGCTTTCCTCGCCGCCCGCCGGCGCGCCGCAGCTGACCGGCGGCACCCTGCAGGGCAATGCCGCCGGCCAGATGCTGTACGCCGAGCACCATTTTATGCACCGCGGCTGCGCCGTCACCACCAGTATGCATCGCCAGGCCGGCAGCCAGGGTGAAACGGTGAGCGCGGTCACCGCGGGCGCGCTGTACCGCATCGAGGAGATGCGCCTGTGGCGCAGCGAAAGCCAGGGAGTCATCAGCGAGCTGCCGGTTCCCGCCTGGCAAACTGTCCTGACCCAACGCGGTTTTACCGGCGCGGTGGCGCATTTTATCGATGCGGTGGCGAACCAAACCCAACCTGAAACCAGCGGCGAACAGGCGCTAAGGGCGCAGGCCCTGGTGGAGCGCCTGACGGACCTCTGACCCTCTTTATGTTTTTCACCTTTGCCCGTGCCCAGACGGGTCGGTTGCCCCTTTTTTACCCGCCTGCATGACGGCGCAGGCAACTTTGCATCGGCGCATTGGCGCGATCCGGGTTTATGGTCCATAGTCAGAGAACCCGATATCGGCGCGCTGCCCGCGGCGGCGCGCCGGGGGGCGTTTAACGCGTCCCCACATGAGTTCCTACATATCTAGTCAGCCCTCTGGGCATGTCATTCCAGGCGCTAAACAAAGCGCCTCTTTCCAGGGTTAGTATCGCCGCCATCGCAGAGCGGAGTTTGCTGCGGTCTGAGTCATTGACGGCGGTCAGTGTCGGCGCGTTATCGACATAATGTTGCATTTTGCACCTATAACATTTCGTGATGCCTGTGGCATGAAGCCGCAGGTTTAAGGTCGCTATGAAAAAATTGCTCGCTGGGATCTACCGTTTTCGTGAAGCCTCGTCGCCGTGGAACGATCCTTCCCCGGTCAGGAAAGAACTTTTTGGCGTCGAACGCCTGGAACAGCATGCCGAAAGCCTGGCGACGGCCCAGACCGTCACCGATAACCCGCCGAGGGTCTCACCTTTGCGCCAGCGGCTGAATGATAACGCCGCGGTATTGCTGGCGGCCTATCGCGCCAGCGCCCTTGAGCTGGAGAAGGGCCATACCGTGGTGCCGGCCGCCGAATGGCTGTTGGACAACTATCATTTGGTCGAAGCGCAAATCCGTGAAATCCGCGAAGATTTGCCGCCCAGCTTCTACCGCCTGTTGCCGAAACTGGCCCAGGGACCTTTTGCCGGTTATCCCCGGGTTTTCGGCGTGGCCTGGGCCTTTATCGCCCATACCGACAGCCATTTCGATCCGGAAAATCTCAAGCGCTTTATCGCCGCCTACCAGCGGGTGCAGCCCCTCACCATCGGTGAGCTGTGGGCGGTGGCCATTACCCTGCGTATCGTGTTAATCGAGAACCTGCGGCGACTGGCGGATCAGATGAGCGAAGGTCGCAAAGCCCGCCAGGAGGCCGAGGAACTGGCCAACAAGCTGTTGGCCAAGGGCAATGCCCAGGCGGCGATGGAAGCGGCGCATTTATCCCGCTACGTCTCGCCGCTTAATGAACATTTTGCCGCGCAGCTGGCGAAACGCCTGCGCAACCAGGATCCCCGCACCACGCCGTCCCTGGCCTGGCTGGAAGACCGGCTCAGCCAACAGGACAGCTCCATTGAGCTGATTGTGCAAAATGCCCAACAGCGCCTGGGCGCCTCCAACGTCACGGTACGCAACATTATCACCAGCATGCGCCTGATCTCGGATATTGATTGGGCGACCCTGTTTGAAAGCGTCAGCCTGGTGGATGAACATTTAAGCCAGTACAGCGCGTTTAACGAGATGAACTTTACCACCCGCAATCTTTATCGCAGCGCCATCGAGCAACTGTCCCGCGGATCGTCGTACAGTGAGCTGGATATCGCCCGGAGGGCGCTGGACGCCGCGCGCGATGCCGCCGCCGGCCAGACCGACCCCCTCGAAGCCGCCCGCGTCGGCGATCCTGGTTATCACCTGATTGCCGGCGGCCGTCGGCGGCTGGAGCGGGCCATCGATTTTAAACCGCCCTGGCGCTTGCGCATCAGCCGGTTGGCCATTGAACCCGGTATTGCCGGCTATGCCGGGGCCATCATCTTGTTCAGCCTGCTGCTGGCCGCCTGGGCTGGGCGCCTGTTGGTGTTGTCCGGTATCGGCGCCGGCGCGCTGGCGATATTCCTGATCCTGGCGCTGCCCGCCCTGAGCGATGCCGCCAGCGCGCTGGTCAACCGGCTGGTTAACTGGCGGCTCGGCGCATCGCCCCTGGCCGGGCTGGCGTTAACCGACGGCGTGCCGACGGCGTTGCGCACCATGATCGTGGTGCCGGTGCTGTTGACCGACCAGCAGGAGATCAACGAGCAAATCGAGCGGCTGGAAGTGCACTATCTGGCCAGCGGCGAGGGGGATCTGACTTTTGCCCTGCTCTCCGACAGCCTGGATGCGCCGCAGGAAACGTTGCCCGGCGACGCTGAACTGATCGCCTGCGCCCGGGAGGGCATCGCCCGACTAAATCAACGCCACGGAGCGGGACCCGCCGGCGCCCGGTTTCTGCTATTGCACCGCCGCCGCCTGTTTAACGAGCGCGAATCCTGCTGGATGGGCTGGGAACGCAAGCGCGGCAAACTGCACGAATTGAATCGTCTGCTGCGCGGCGCGCGCGATACCAGCTTCCTGCCGGGCAGCCGCGTGCCGGAAGGGGTGCGTTATGTCATAACCCTGGACGCCGATACCCGGCTGCCGCGTGAAACCACGCTGCTGCTGGTGGGCAAAATGGCCCATCCGCTTAACCGGCCGAAATTCGACGCCGTGCGCAAGCGTATCGTCAGCGGCTACGGCATCCTGCAGCCCCGCATTACCCCGTCTTTACCCTTGGGCACCGACGGGTCGGTCTACCAGCGCGTATTCTCCGGGCCAGGCGGCATGGATCCTTATGCCGCGGCGGTTTCGGATGTTTATCAGGATTTGTTCGGCGAAGGCTCCTATACCGGTAAGGGCATTTATGATGTCGATGCCTTCGACGCCGCTCTTGACGCGCGTATTCCGGAAAATACCCTGCTCAGCCACGACCTGTTCGAGGGCATTTATGCCCGCGCCGGCCTGGCCTCCGATGTGGAACTGGTGGAAGACTCTCCCGCGCGCTATGACGTGGTGGCCAAAAGACAGCACCGCTGGACGCGCGGCGACTGGCAGTTATTGCCCTGGATATTCAACGGTCGCGACGGCCTGAGCCCGGTTCCCGCCGTCGGACGCTGGAAGATGATCGACAATCTGCGCCGATCGCTGCTCGCGCCGCTCAGCCTGCTGGCTTTCGGCTGGAGTTGGCTGCTGCCCCCGGAAACCGCCGCGTTGGGGACGGTGATCCTTATCGCCGCTATCGCCGTGCCGTCCTTGCTTCCGATTGTCTGCGATTTATTGCCGCGCCGGCGCCGCATCCCGTTGCGTACGCATTTACGTAACGTCGCCGTCGATTTGCGCTACGCATTGCTGCGCATCCTGATGCAGGTGGTTTTTTTAGCCGATAACGCCTGGACTATGCTGGACGCCATTGCGCGTTCCTTATCACGGGTATTTTTCAGCCATCGCAAGCTGCTTGAATGGACCACCTCGGCCCAGACCGGCGGCAGCCCGCGCCTTGGGCTGCGGGGATTCTACCGGCAAATGTTCGCCGGCATCCTGCTGGGCCTGGTGATAACGGCCGCCACACTGTTCCTGGCACCGTGGAACTGGCCGTTGGCCGGCGTGTTTGCGCTATTATGGCTGCTGTCGCCCCTGATGGCGTTATGGGCCAGCCGGGAGCCGGTGATAGCGCCGCAGGCGACGCTGACAGCCAAGGAAACCCAGGCGCTGCGCCTGATCGCCCGCCGGACCTGGCGATTTTTTGAAACCTTTGTTACGCCGGTGGACAATATGCTGCCGCCGGATAACTTTCAGGAAGAACCCCGGCCGGTGGTCGCCCACCGCACGTCGCCCACCAATATCGGGCTGTATTTATTATCCACCGTGTCGGCCCGTGATTTCGGCTGGGCCTCCACCGGGGCGACGCTCGCGCGGCTTGAGGCGACCTTTGCGTCGCTGGACAAGCTGCAGCGTTATCGCGGCCACTTTTTCAACTGGTATGAAACCCGCAACCTGGAAGCCCTGGCCCCGGCCTATGTGTCGTCGGTGGACAGCGGCAACCTGGCCGGCCACCTGATAGCCCTGGCCAATGCCTGCGAAGAATGGCGCTGCGCGCCCGTATCGCCGGAATGGCGGGCCGGCGCGGTGGATCAGGTGTTATTGATTCGCCAGGCGTTAAAAAAAGCGCCGGAAATAGACGACCTGCCGCTGGAGGCGCTGCTTGACGAGATCGCCCGCCAGCTGGAGCAGGGGCAGCCGGATCACAGCCTGCTGCCGACGCTCGCCACGCTTACGGACGAGGCGTACGGCTTGATGCGCGATCTCGACGTCTCCCCCGAGGAAGAACCCGCCGATGACGCCGCGTCCGAGGGCGCGGCGGATCCGACGCTGATGTTCTGGCTTGAGGCATTGAAACAGAGTATCGCCGATATCAATGCCGATCGCCTGCTGCCGGTGGATATCTATAATGAACGCCTGCAAGGGCTGGCCGACCACGCGCGGGAATTGGCGCTGGGCATGGATTTCCGCTTCCTGGTCGACGGCGAGCGCAAGTTACTGTCGATCGGCTACTCCTTTACCGACAACCAGCTCGACAGCGGCTGTTATGACCTGCTGGCGTCCGAAGCCAGGCTGGCCAGCCTGTTTGCCATCGCCAAAGGGGATATTCCCACCCGGCACTGGTTCCGCCTCAGCCGTGCCGCCATCCGGTCCGGCAAGGGAGCAGCGCTGATCTCCTGGTCGGGATCGATGTTTGAATACCTGATGCCGTCCCTGGTCATGCGCGCGGCGGCCGGCACGCTGCTGGAACAGACCAACCGGGTGGTGGTGGCCCATCAGCAGACCTACGGCCGCATGCTTAAGATTCCCTGGGGCGTGTCCGAGTCCGCCTACAATGCCCGCGATTTGGATTTTACCTATCAATATTCCAATTTCGGCGTGCCGGGACTGGGGCTGCAGCGCGGCCTGGCGCAAAACCAGGTGATTGCGCCTTATGCCACCGGACTGGCGTCGATGGTGGACGGGCGCGGCGCGATGCTCAACTATCGCCGCCTGGCGGAGATGGGCGCGCGCGGCGACTATGGTTTTTACGAGGCGCTGGACTTTACGTCCGCCAGGCTGCCGGATAACCAGAAGGTGGCTATCGTGCGCAGCTATATGGCGCATCATCAGGGCATGACGATTGTCGCGCTGAACAACACTTTGCTCGATGGGGTCATGCGCGCGCGTTTTCACCGTGAACCGATGATCCAGGCCAGCGAACTGTTATTGCAGGAACGGATGCCAAGGGAAGTGGCGCTGACCAAACCGCATGCCGAAGAAGTGAAAAAAGCGGTGGCGAAATCAGGCCACGAATATCTCACGCAGCGCCGTTTTTCGGCGTTGCCCGCCGGCGCGCCGGTTACCCATCTGGTTTCCAACGGCCATTACGCGGTCATGCTGACCGTGTCCGGCGGCGGCTATAGCCGCTGGGGCAATATTGCCATTACCCGCTGGCGCGAAGATGTCACCCGCGACGACAGCCGTTCGTTTATCCGCTTTCGCGATCTGCGCAGCGGCAAGGTGTGGTCGGCCGGGCTGCAAACCCAGGGGACGGATTCGCAAAGCGAACGCCGCATTCGGGCGTTGAAAGGCAAGTCGTTCAACCAGGTCATCTTCAGCGAGGATGACGCTACCTTTATCCATCATGATCGGACGCTGACCACCACGCTTAACGTCCTGGTGTCCGGCGAGGATGACGGCGAGGTCCGGCGTGTGATGTTAACCAACAGCGGCCGTCGCACCCGCGAGGTTGAACTGACCTCCTATGCGGAGATTGTGCTGGCGCCGGCCAATACCGATATCGCCCATCCGGCGTTCGCCAAAATGTTTGTGCAGACCCGTTATTTGCCGGAATTTACCGCGCTGATTGCCACCCGCAGGACCCGTACCCCGCAGGAGCCGCACGTTTGGGCGGCGCATTTGTCCATTGTGGAAGGCGAAAGCCTCGCCGATGCCCAGTATGAAACCGATCGGGCGCGGTTTATCGGCCGTGGGGCTTCCCCTACCCACGCGGACGCGGTGCTTGGCCGGCAGCCGCTGTCCAATACCGTCGGCACGGTACTGGACCCGATTTTCTCGCTCCGGCGACAGGTGCGCATTCCGGCCGGCACCTCGGTCAGGGTCACCTACTGGACGCTGGTGGCGTCCACTGAAGAGGCGCTGATGGCGCTGATCGACAAGCATCACGATCGCAGCGCGTATAAGCGGGCGAAGACCCTGGCCTGGACCCAGGCCCAGGTACAGTTGCGCCATCTGGATATCAATGCCGAGGAAGCGGCCGACTTCCAGCGGCTGGCCGCGCCGCTGTTATATGCCGACTCCCGTTTCCGCGCGCCTTCCGCCACCATTATCCGCGGCTCCGGCGTCCAGTCCGGCCTGTGGCCGTTGTCGATCTCCGGTGATTTGCCGATTGTCCTGCTGCGCATCGACGATATCCAGGATATTGCCCAGGTGAAACAGTTGCTGCGCGCGCATGAATACTGGCATATGAAGCTGCTCAGCGTCGACGTGGTGATCATCAATGAGCATTCGTCGTCTTATTTGCAGGATTTGCAGATCGCCATCGAAACGGCGGTACGCAGCAGCCAGTCCCACCCACGGTACACCGGCGATTCCTCGCGCGGCGGCGTCTATACCCTGCGCGCGGATCTGATGACCCAGGAGGCGCGCATGCTGCTGCAATCGGTGGCGCGGGTGGCGCTGCTGGCGCGGCGCGGCAGTATCGGCACCCAGCTGGCCTCGCTGGAGCTGCCGCCGGTATCCCTGCTGCCGCAGCGCAAGATGCGCCTGCCGACCCCCGGCCCGTTGCCGATACCCTCGGGTCTGGTGTTTTTTAACGGCACCGGCGGTTTTGGCCAGCGGGGACGCGAGTATGTCACCGTGATCGATGCGGATACCTGCCCGCCGGCGCCCTGGATCAACGTAATCGCCAATCCGGACTTCGGTTTCCAGGTGTCGGCCCGCGGCAGTGGTTATACCTGGGCGCAAAACAGCCGGGAAAACCAGCTGACCCCTTGGCTGAACGATGCGGTGGCGGACAGCGGCGGTGAAGCTATCTATATCCGCAACGATATTACCGGCGCCTTGTGGAGCCCGACGTTCCACCCGATAAACGATGGCGGCCGCTACCTGGCCCACCACGGTTTCGGTTATTCGCGTTTCGAGCATAATACCCTGGAGGCGGCGGTGGAGCTGCTGCAGTATGTACCGCTGGCGGACTCGGTCAAGATCTCCCGCCTGACCATACGCAACCTGAGCGATCAAACGCTGCACCTGTCCGTTTCGGCCTATGTCGAGTGGGTGCTGGGCACCTCGCGCAGCGCGTCCGGTCCCTATATCATCAGCGAACACGATGAAAGCACGGGCGCGGTGCTGGCGCGAAATTCCTGGGGAACGGCGTTCCAGGGACGGGTGGCGTTTGCCGACCTCGACGGTCGCCAGGATGCCTTCAGTACCGATCGCAGCGAATTTCTCGGCCGCAACGGCGCCATGGACGCGCCCGCCGCGCTGGTCAACGGCGGCCGTCTGAGCGGCGCCTGCGGCGCCGGCTACGATCCTTGTACCGTATTGCAGACCCATATCGAGGTGGGGGTAAACCAGAGTATCGAAGTGGTGTGGTTTATCGGCCAGAGCGACTCGGCCGAAGGCGCCCGCCGCTTAATCGAAAACTACCGGGCCGCCGATCTGAACGCGGTGCTGGCGGAGGTAACCCAACACTGGCAACAGCGGCTGGGGGCGGTACAGGTCACCACGCCCGATCCGGCCATGGATATCATGCTTAACGGCTGGCTGCTGTATCAAACCCAGGCCTGTCGTATCCAGGCGCGCTCCGGCTTCTACCAGGCCAGCGGCGCCTATGGCTTTCGCGATCAGCTGCAGGACGGCATGGCGCTGACCTTCGCGCAGCCGCAGCAGACGCGCGGCCATTTGCTGCGCGCCGCCGGACGGCAGTTTATGGAAGGCGACGTGCAGCACTGGTGGCTGCCTCATTCGGGCCAGGGCGTGCGCACCCGCATCTCCGATGACCGGGTATGGCTGTCGTTTGCCGTCGCCAGCTATATTAACTGTAGTCATGATGAGACGGTGCTGGACGAAGTGCTGCCCTATCTGGAAGGCCCCCGCCTGGCGGAGGGCGAGCACGACGCCTTTTTCCAGCCGATGGTGGCCGCCGAGAGCGCGACGCTCTATCAGCATTGCGTTCAGGCCATGGAGCAATGCCTGCAGCTTACCGGCGCGCACGGCCTGCCCCTGATGGGCACCGGCGACTGGAACGACGGCATGAACCGGGTCGGTGAAGGCGGCAAGGGCGAAAGCGTCTGGCTGGGCTGGCTGCTGATCCGCACCCTGACCCTGTTTATGCCCTGGGTCTCGGCCCGCGAGCCCGAACGGGCCGCGCGCTGGCGGGCGCATAAGGAATCCGTGGGCCGGTCGATTGAGCGCCACGCCTGGGACGGCGAGTGGTACCGGCGGGCAACCTTTGACGACGGCACCTGGCTTGGCAGCAAAGATAACGATGAGTGCCGGATTGACTCCATTGCCCAGACCTGGGCGGTGCTTTCCGGCGCGGCCGACGGCAAACGCGCCGCGCTTGCCATGGCGTCGCTGGAGAAATGGTTAATCCGCCGCGAGGACAAGCTGGCGCTGCTGTTCACGCCGCCGTTTGATAAAACCACCCACGATCCGGGTTATATCAAAGGCTATCCGCCGGGATTGCGCGAAAACGGCGGACAGTATACCCATGCGGCCATGTGGGCGATCCTGGCGTTCGTCGGGTTGGAGCAGGGTGACAAGGCGCACGAACTGTTTGCGCTGCTCAATCCTGTCAATCATGCCCGCACGCCGGAGCAGGTGGCGCGTTATAAGGTCGAACCCTATGTTATCGCCGCCGACGTGTATTCCGTGGCTCCCCATGTTGGGCGCGGCGGCTGGACCTGGTACACCGGGTCGGCCGGCTGGATGTACCGCGCCGGCGTGGAGGGGATCCTCGGCATTCGCCGGGAAGGGGCGACGCTGATTGTCGATCCGTGCCTGCCCTCCGGCTGGCCGGGCTTTGACGCCGAAGTTCTGGTGCTGGACACCCGCTTCACCATCGAGGTGACCAACAGCGGCCTGTACCCGCGCGGCGTAAGCGAAGCGTTGCTGGATGACGCGCCGCTGACGGTGACCGGCAGGCAGGCGCGTACGGCGCTCGATGGCGGAACGCATCATCTGGTGCTGAAGCTATAACGCCGCGCGTGCCCGGCGACGGTACTGGAATATTTTCGGCTGGCCGTCCCGGGCTGTCAGGGCGGGGTGCTTACGCCGCGTAACAACTCGCAGTAGCGATTTCCTGAAGTCAGGGTAGACTAGGCGCACCACAAAAGGATAAGGATGTCGGCGGGGCTGTTTTATGCCACCAACCGCGGCATCCGGGCGCGGTAGAAAAAATAACACCATGAATTTATTGAAATCACTGGCTGCCGTCAGTTCCATGACCATGTTCTCGCGGGTGCTGGGTTTTGCCCGCGATGCGATTGTTGCCCGCATTTTCGGCGCCGGCATGGCGACGGATGCGTTTTTTGTCGCCTTTAAACTGCCCAACCTGCTGCGGCGTATTTTTGCCGAGGGCGCGTTTTCGCAGGCATTCGTGCCGATTCTGGCCGAATATAAAACCCAGCAGGGCGAGGAAGCCACCCGTACCTTTATTGCCTATATCTCCGGTCTGCTGACCCTGGCGCTGGCCTTGGTCACCCTGGCCGGCATGCTGGCCGCGCCGTGGGTTATCATGGTTACCGCGCCGGGATTCACCGATACGCCGGATAAATTTATCCTGACCTCGTCGCTGCTGCGCATTACCTTTCCTTATATCCTGCTGATTTCACTGGCGTCGCTGGTGGGCGCCATCCTCAATACCTGGAACCGTTTCTCGGTGCCGGCGTTTGCCCCGACGTTGCTTAACGTCAGCATGATCGGGTTTGCGCTGTTCGCCGCGCCGCATTTCCATCCGCCGGTGCTGGCCCTGGCCTGGGCGGTGGTGGTCGGCGGCGTGCTGCAACTGGGGTACCAACTGCCGCATCTGAAAAAAATCGGCATGCTGGTGATGCCGCGCATCCAGTTCAAGGATGCGGGCGTCTGGCGCGTGCTGCGCCTGATGGGGCCGGCGATCCTCGGGGTATCCGTCAGCCAGATTTCGCTGATCATCAACACCATTTTTGCCTCGTTCCTGGTCTCTGGCTCGGTATCATGGATGTATTACGCCGATCGCCTGATGGAGTTTCCCTCCGGCGTGCTGGGCGTGGCGTTGGGCACTATTTTGCTGCCGTCGCTGGCCAGGAGCTTTTCCAGCGGCAACCATGAGGAGTACTCCCGCCTGATGGACTGGGGGCTGCGGCTGTGTTTTGTGCTGGCGTTGCCGAGCGCCGTGGCGCTGGGCATCCTGGCCAAACCGCTTACCGTATCGCTGTTCCAGTACGGGCGGTTTTCCGCCTTTGACGCGGCCATGACGCAGCGGGCATTGATGGCCTACTCGGTGGGCCTGATAGGCCTTATCATGGTGAAGGTGCTGGCGCCGGGGTTTTATTCACGCCAGGATATCAAGACGCCGGTCAAGGTGGCGATAGTGACGCTTATCATAACGCAGCTGATGAACCTGGTGTTTATCGGTCCGCTCAAGCATGCCGGGCTGTCGCTGTCGATCGGCCTGGCCGCCTGCCTGAACGCCGGATTGCTTTATTGGCAATTGCGTAAGAAAAACATGTTCCAGCCGCAGCCGGGATGGCTGCCGTTCATGGTGCGACTGATTATCGCGGTGGCGGTGATGGCGGCGGCGCTGCTGGGCATGCTGTGGGTAATGCCCGACTGGGCGCAGGGCAGTATGTTGGCGCGCCTGCTGCGCCTCGCGCTGGTGGTGGCCGTGGGCGTGGTGGCCTATTTCACCACCCTGGCGGCGCTGGGATTTCGTATCAGGGATTTTGCCCGTTCGGTCAGCTAATAAAAAACCGCGCGCCGGCCAAGCCGGCGCGCGGTTTCTTTAACGCCTGGGGTTACATGCGCTCGACGGTCTGGATGCCCAGCATCTCCAGGCCCTGCTTCAGGGTTCTTGAGGTCAGCAGCGCCAGCTTAAGACGACTTTGCAGGATATCGTTATGTTCGGCGGTCAGGATCGGGCAATGCTCGTAGAAACTGGAGAACAGCCCGGCCAGATCGTAAAGGTAGCTACACATCACGTGAGGCGTGCCGTCGCGGGCCAGCACGGTGATGGCTTCCTCAAACTGCAGCAGGCGGGCCGCCAGCAGCGTTTCCTGTTCCGCTTCCAGCCTGACCGGCGCCGTCAGCTGCCGTTCATCCAGGCCGCTGCGTTTAAACACCGACGCGACCCGGGTATAGGCATACTGCATATAGGGCGCGGTATTGCCTTCAAAGGCCAGCATATTGTCCCAGTCGAAGATATAGTCGGTGGTGCGGCTTTTGGACAGGTCGGCGTATTTCACCGCCCCGATGCCCACCACCCGCGCCAGGGTTTCCAGCTCTTCCGCCGGCATGTCCGGATTCTTTTCGGCGATCAGGCGGCGGGCGCGTTCTAGCGCTTCATCCAACAGATCGGCAAGCTTGATGGTACCGCCGGCGCGGGTTTTAAACGGTTTTCCATCCTTGCCGAGCATCATGCCGAACATATGGTGCTCCAGCGGGACGGATTCCGGCACATAGCCGGCTTTGCGCACGATGGACCAGGCCTGCAGCAAATGCTGGTGCTGGCGCGAATCGATATAATAAAGCACCCGGTCGGCCTTCAGCGTTTCGTAACGATATTTGGCGCAGGCGATATCGGTGGTGGTGTACAGGTAGGCGCCATCCTTCTTCTGGATGATCACCCCCATCGGCTCGCCTTCCTTGGTGCGAAATTCCTCCAGGTACACCACGGTGGCCCCGTCGCTTTCCACCGCCAGGCCCTTGGCTTTCAGATCGGCGACAATGCCCGGCAGCATATCGTTATACAGGCTCTCGCCCATCACGTCCTTACGGGTAAGGGTCACGTTCAGGCGGTCATACACCTGCTGGTTCTGCGCCATGGTGATATCCACCAGCTTACGCCACATCTGCCGGCAGTATTCGTCGCCGCCCTGCAGCTTGACCACATAGCTCCTGGCCCGCTCGGCGAACTCGGCGTCTTCGTCATAGGTTTTTTTCGCCGCGCGGTAAAATTCTTCCAGGCTGGATAATTGCATCTCCGGCTCGCCCCGGGACTGGATTTTCTCCAGGTAGGCTATCAGCATGCCGAACTGGGTGCCCCAGTCGCCCACATGATTGGCGCGAATCACCTTATGGCCGAGAAACTCCAGGGTACGCACCGCCGCATCGCCGATGATAGTGGAGCGCAGATGGCCGACATGCATCTCCTTGGCCACGTTCGGCGCCGAGTAGTCCACCACTATGGTCTGGGGAATGACCGGGGTGATATTAAGCCGCGGGGAGTCCAGCGCGGCATCGACCTGCAGCGCGAGCCACGCCGGGTCCAGGAAAATATTGATAAATCCGGGACCGGCAATGTCGATTTTTTGCGCTATGCCGTCAAGATCGAGCAGCGAAACCACTGTTTCCGCCAGCTGTCGCGGCGGGATACCGAGTTTTTTTGCCACGGACATGACGCCGTTGGCCTGATAATCGCCGAACTGCGCCTTGGCGGACTGGCGCACCTGCGCTTCACTTGCCACGGGCGCGCCGGCGGCCGTCAACGCCTGACTGACTTTGTCTGAAAGAAGAGACTGAATATTCACCGTATTACCTTTCTTACTAACGCTGGAAGAGGGGGGAACGCCGCCCCGGTTTTCCGGCTATCTGATATGTCGACCGCATGCCGCGGCATAGGCTTAATGCCCGGACGCAGGTCGAAAAGCAAAAGAAACACCGCTTATACCATAATCGGCGCGCCGAGTCAGTATGACCTGGCGGGTACCTGTAAAGTAAAAGCGGCTGTGGTGGCGGGCAAGGGATTAACCATGGGATATTCAGCCCATCAGGGGAAAAATGGGGGCTAGCGGTTGCGTGATCTTCTGGACGCGCCCAACTGATTACGATTTCTGGTGCGTAAGTGTTGAAGTATTGAAAACACCGCAATAACAACAAGTATTATGCACAATGTTAGTAACATCATAATTATATACTCTGAGTAATACCATTTATGAAAATAACGTATTTATCCGAGGTATACAATCCATGAAAAGCGCTTTAAGATAATACTGAGCACAGAATGCTCATTGATAAAAAAACGCGGCATAAGCGGCGCTTACGCGTGTTGCCAATGAGACAAAATAATATAAAGAAATGTTTTTTTTATTAAACAATATTAAAGGAACATTAAGTTATGTAATGAAATAAGATATTTCCTAGGATGCTATATTTTGGTGCGCTTGCATTAATTACGGGAATTGACAATGAATTGGATCACCATCCCACAATTAGCCGATCTCGCCGAGGACATTGTGTGTTTCGAACAGCGGCTCACGGCGCTGTCGTCGCGGCTCGGCCTGGTGCTGACCGATCACCGCATCGATCATATTGCGCTGCGCTGCCGGCAGGACGCCACGGCGCAGCGCTGGTTTGACGGCCTGCGGCGGTGCGGGCAATGCCTGAAAACCAGTGAATTCAACGGGCGCGCCATTGCGCTGTTCGTTATGCAAACGCCGATAAGCGTGGGGCCATTGCGCATTGACTGCGTGGAACTGCCCTGGCCGGGGCAGCGCCGTTATCCCCATGATGGCTGGGAACATATCGAGATCGTCCTGCCCGGCCCGCCCGACACGCTGGCGCAACGGGCGCTGGCGCTGCTGGCGGATTCGGCCCTGGCGGCGGCCGATATCAGCCTCAAACACAGCGCGCCGCAGGATGCGGGCGAGCGTTTGCCCAATCCGACGCTGGCGGTGACCGACGGACGGGTCACGATTAAATTTCACCCGCACAGCCTGCGCGCTATCGTGGGCAGCGAGGCGAGCGGCGGCTAGCCAAGCTCCCGAATTGCCCGTTCCATGCGTGCCACCGCCTGCTCCAGCAGGGCGCGCGGGCAGCCGAAATTCAGCCGGATAAACCGGGGATCGCCAAAATCCGCGCCGGCGGACAGGCCGACGCCCGCCTGCTCGAAAAATCGCTGAGCATTCTCCACGCCAAGCCGGCCGGCATCAATCCAGGCCAGATAGGTCGCTTCCGGCAGCGCCATGCGCAAACCCGGCAGGGCGTTGATGCGCGCGGCCAGCCAATCCCGGTTGCCGCGCAGGTAGTGGAGCTGCTCGTCCAGCCAGGGTTGCCCGTCGCGCCAGGCGGCGGTGGCGGCGACATACGCCAGCACATCCACATTCGGGACGATGCCGCTGCGTTGCGCAATAAATTTCATGCGTAACCGCGCATTGGGGATCACCGCCAGCGAAGCGCCCAGTCCGGCGATGTTAAAGGTCTTGGACGGCGACATCAGCGTGATGGAACGTTGTTCGGCATCCTCGCTCATCGATCCGAATGGAATATGCCTGGCCCCGGGCTCCAGCAGCAGATCGCAATGGATCTCGTCGGAGCAGACCAGCAGATTATGACGCCGGGCAAACGCCAACTGCTGTTCCAGCTCCTCGCGCCGGTAGACGGTGCCGCCTGGATTATGCGGGTTGCACAGCATCAACAACTGCTCCGTGCCGTCCATCGATTCCTCAATCGCCGCCAAATCCACCTGCCAGCGCCCCTGCGTTAGCGCCATCGGCGCCAGGCGCTGTTGACGCGCCGCGCCGCGCGCGGCCGAGCGGAACGGCGGGTAAATCGGCGTGGGGATAACGACGCCCATATCTTCCCGGGTCAGCGCGCGCACCGCCAGGTTAAGGCCGCTTACCAATCCCGGCAAAAAAACCAGCCATTCGGGTTTGACGCGCCATTGATAACGGCTGCGCATCCGTTCGACAAACAGCGTGGCCAGCTCCCCGGGAGGCGCGCCGTAACCAAAGACGCCGTGCTCGACACGCGCCCGCAATGCCTCGATAATAGCGGGAGGCGAGCGAAAATCAGTATCCGCCACCCACAGTGGAATAACATCGCGGCCATCATATTTTCGCCATTTATAACTGTCGCTGTGACGTCGGTCGATACTTTCGTCAAAGTTGAATGCCATAGTTATTTCCTTGGGTAATAAATAAGAAATTATCGCGACTGCCGAAGGGCTGTTTTTAAATGCCTGTTATCCTGGGGCGTCTATAAGGAGTATACAATGCCTAAATTGGAAGTCTGCTGCTATAGCCTTGACTGCGCCATAACGGCGGAGCAAGCGGGAGCGGACAGGATCGAGTTGTGCTCGGCCCCGACAGAAGGGGGGCTGACGCCCTCGCACGGCACGCTTCAACTGGCAAGGGAAAGGCTTACGCTTCCCGTTCACCCCATGGTCAGGCCACGGGGCGGCGATTTTTGCTACAGTGAAATCGAGTTCGACGGCATGCTTAACGATCTGGCGTTGGTACGCGATTGGGGCTTTCCCGGGGTGGTGGTCGGCGTGCTGGACCAAGAAGGGCATATCGATCTGCCGCGCATGCGGCGCATCATGGCGCAATGCGCTGGCGTGGCGGTCACCTTCCACCGCGCCTTCGATATGTGCATCAATCCCTACCAGGCGTTGCAGCAATTAACCGATCTGGGCGTGGCGCGCATCCTGACCTCCGGCCAACAGCAAAGCGCCGAAACAGGTTTAGCATTATTAAGGGAACTGAATGCCCAAAGCCGTGGTCCAATCATTATGGCAGGCGCTGGCGTGAGGTTAACCAATTTGCATAAGTTCCAACAAATTGGCATCCGTGAACTGCACAGTTCCGCAAGACAGGTGGTTGCTTCCGGGATGCGTTACCGCAAAGCGGGCGTAAGCATGAGCGTGGACAACGAAGCGGATGAATTTACCCGATTTTGCGTCGATGGCGATATGGTGGCGGCGATGAAACATGCGCTGTCCGCCTCTGCATCCTCCCCCTCGCACCGGCCGGCCTGACCGCTGATTTTGCCGCGCACACGAACTAACCCGCGTGATGCTTGCAAGTACCAGGCCCCAATATATTTCTTGGGGCTTTTTTTTATCCGCCGCAGCGTCATGTACCGAACCTCCGGTCGCTAATGCCGACGCGGTCTGCGCGGGCACGTCAGGGCTTGCGGGCAATCACCACTGCGCGCAGGGGGGCGGGGTAGCCCTCCACCGTCAGCCTGGGGTCGTCGGGATGCAGGAAGTCGGCCAGCGATTCGCTGGTCATCCATGATGTACGCCGCTGCTCGTTGGTGGTGGTCAGCGACGTGTCCGCCAACCGCACCTGCTCAAAACCGCATTTTTCCAGCCATAGCATCAGCGCGCCGGTGGAAGGAATAAAAAACACGTTGCGCATTTGGGCGTAACGTTCTCCGGGCACCAGCACCTGCCGGGCGTCGCCTTCGACCACCAGGGTTTCCAATACCAGTTCGCCGCCGCTGACCAATTGGTTCTTCAACTGCAGCAAATGATCCAGCGGCGAGCGCCGATGGTACAGCACCCCCATGGAAAATACCGTATCGAAGGCCGCCAGGTCGGGCAACTGCTCGATGCCCAACGGCAGCAGATGGGCGCGCTGATCCCCGCCGAGCAGCTTACGCACCGCCTCGAACTGGCAGAGGAACAGTTGCATCGGGTCGATGCCCACCGCCAGCTGCGCCCCCGCGCCGATGGTGCGCCACAGGTGATAACCGCTGCCGCAGCCCACATCCAGGATAATCCGCCCGGCCAGCGGGCTGATATGCGGCATGACGCGTTCCCATTTCCAGTCCGAACGCCATTCGGTGTCGATCTCGATATCGTAGAGGGAAAACGGGCCCTTGCGCCAGGGCATCAGCTGGCGCAGCAGCGATTCGACCCCTTCTTTTTGCCCCGCGGACAAAGGCGACTCACCCTGCGCCGACACGCCGCGCAGCAAATCCAGCCGGTGGGGCGTCAGCAGGGGCAGGCGATCGACGGCGTTGAACCACTGCCTGAATTTGCCGTGCAGCGAATCGTGCTGCCAGGCGCTCAGCTGCGATGGCAGGGTATTGAGCCAATGGTTCAGCGGGCCTTTGGCAATCAGCTGATAAAAATCACCAAAATCCGTCATGCCGCGCGCCCCGGTTTCACCGCAATCAATGAACCGAAATTAAAGCATTGGAACCAGACCTCGGCATGGCCGAAACCGGCCTGGCCCAGCCTGGCTTTATGGGTTTCCACGGTATCGGTGAGCATCACGTTTTCCAGCATGCTGCGTTTCTGGCTGATCTCCAGCTCGCTATAGCCGTTAGCCCGTTTGAAGTCATGATGCATGTTAAACAGCAGCTCGCCGATGCCGGCGTCGGTAAAGCTGAATTTCTCGGACAGCACCACGGCGCCGCCGGGGTTAAGCCCGGCGAACACCCGGTCGAGCATCAGCTGGCGATCCTTGGGCTCGAGGAATTGCAGCGTGAAGTTCAGCACCACCAGGGAGGCGTTGCCGATCGGCACGTCGCGGATATCCGCCTCGATAACGTCTACCGCCGTCGTGGCGCGAAACGCCTCGATATGCCGGCGGCAGCGCTCCACCATGGCGGCTGAGTTATCCACGGCAATGATACGGCAGCCGTCGGCGGTAATATTGCGGCGCATGGACAATGTGGCGGCGCCCAGCGAACAGCCAAGATCGTAAACCTGCGATCCTGGCGTGACAAAACGCCCGGCCAGCATGCCGATCATGGCAATAATATTGGAATAGCCGGGCACCGAGCGCTGGATCATGTCCGGGAAAACCTCGGCCACCCGTTCATCGAAGGTCCAGTCGCCCAATTTGGCAATCGGCGCGCAGAAGAGTTTATCGTGATTTGTCATCGAAATATCGGGGTTGTTCAGGGAAAGGCGCTATTCTAACAGATCGGCGGCACAAATCATGTGCCGCCATCCTTTATGCCGCCGGCACGCGCGGTGTTAACGCCAGCTTAACACCAGTTCCCAGGGCAGATACCACAAATTAAGCAACACCATCATGATCAACGACGCATAGGTGACGCTCATGCCGGTACGACGCCAGCTAAACTCCCGCTGGCGCAGGCCGAGCGAGTGCATAATCCGGCCGGCCATCAGCATCAGCCCGCACAGATGCAGGGTCCAGTTCGGCGTGCCGTTCATTTCCATGATCACCAGCATCAGCAGGCCTATGGGGATATACTCCACCGCATTGCCATGCACGCGAATCGCCGTCTGCAATTCATAAAAACCGCCGTCGCCGTAGGCCACACGATATGACGTTCGTAATTTTACGACATCCAATGACAGCTTAATCAACAACATGGCGCCGAAAACCACATAAAGCGCACTTACCATCTTCAACTCCATTACCCAGAAACCAAGCAGCGTGCAAATGATATCCTGACAGCGTGGCGCTGTCGTTATTATCGTGCTAAAAATACCCTGTTTTCAACAGTCAAAACAATGGGGCCTGTTGCGGCCAGGGCGGTATCGGCCCAACGCCGCTGATGCGGGCCGCGAGCAGCGGCCACAGCTGCTGGGCCAGGCGCGGCGCATGGCCGATATCGGGCGTATGGATAAACAGATAGGGCGAACGGCTTTGCGCCCACAGCCCCAGCTTATCCAGCCAGGGCTGGAACAGCCGGACGCTGTCGGTTATATCATCATTGCCGATATAACGAACCAACGGCCGGTCGCCGGTGAGTACGGCATGCACCGGCACCTTGGGTTTTTGGCGTTTGGCCGCCAGCATGGCGGCAGACGCGCCGGCGGATTGATGCACCGGACGGCTGTCGAGGATCACCCGGTTGACGCCGCGCTGCTGCAAACCCTGGTTAAGCCGCCGTTCGTCGTCGCCCTTGGCGAAGAACAGCGGATGACGCACTTCCACCCCATAGCTGAATCCTCCGGACAAGGCGTCGAGGAAGTTCCACAGATAATCCAGCTCCGCCGGGCCGAAGGCGGCCGGCAATTGCAGCCAGTATTGGCCGATGCGGCCTGCCAACGGATCGAGCACCTGATAAAACTGCGCAAGCTGGGTGCGGAAATCGCGCAACCCGCCCTGGTGGCTGATGGCGGCGGGAAATTTAAAGCAAAAACGGAAACTGTCGCCGGTCATGGCGCGCCAGTCATATACCCGCGCCGGATCCGGCAGGGCATACAGCGTGGTATTGCCCTCCACGCAGTTAAAATAGCGGGCGTAATCCGCCAGGCCGGCAATGCCGATAGGGTTCCAGGCGGCATGGTGCCACTGTGGCAAGCCGATAAACATGGCGGCACTCATCCTTGTCTTTTAGCGTATTAATAATAACAGATTAACGTGACAGCGCCGCCACGGCAAGATATTCAGCCGCGCGGAATTGCGGCGCTCTATTTAGCTCGTCGAAATAGTTGCATGTTATTATGGACGGGGGATTATCGCTATTGCATAATAAAAATAACACATGGCAACAGGATATATATGAAAATAAAAACCATTTCATTGAATAATTTCAAATGCTTTGAATTATTAGAATTGGAATTTAATGAACGCTTCAATGTTATTATCGGCGATAATGCAACGGGTAAGACCAGCATTCTCGACGCTATTTCTTTTGCGCTGGGCACTTTTTTTATCGGCGTCAGGAAGGTCACCGGCGACAGCGCCATTGAAATCCGCACGCTCAGGCAACACGAAAAAAGAAAAGTACTAACGGAAAACGCCTTGCATATCCAACTGCCGTTTAAAGTGGCGTTGTGCCATACCCTGCAGGATAAAGAATATCGCTGGACGCGCGAAACGGACAAAGTCACCGGCGGATCGACCTCCTACAAAGATGCGAACGCCATGATTAAGCATGCGGAACGTTTATGTAAGAATATTTATGAAGCGAATGATAATACCACTTTACCCCTGATTGCCTATTACGGCACCGCCCGGTTATTCAGCGATACATCCCAACGCCATCGCCTCTCCCGGGCCACGGCCCGGACGGAGGGTTATGCCGCGGCGCTCGATCCCCACGTCCTGCAGGAGCGTTTTATATCCTGGTTCGCCGATTATGAGGATTCGATTTTGAAGTTCGCCCGGGAAAAAAGCTTATATGACGCCTTTGTGAATACCATTACCACCCTGGTGCCGAACTGGCAAAAAATTCATTACAGCTGGACGCACAATACCATCCTCGGCTACATGGCGGACGGCACCTGGACATCGTTCGACATGCTCAGCAGCGGCTACCGCAGTATCATCAGGCTGTCCGCCGACATCGCCTACCGGGCGATAAAACTCAACCCGCACCTGCGGGAAAATGCCGTGTTGCTTACCGAAGGCGTGGTGCTGATTGATGAGCTGGATATGCACCTGCATCCGTCCTGGCAGCGCGACGTCGTGCAACTGCTCAAGGATGCGTTTCCCCGCATCCAGTTTATCGCCACCACCCATTCGCCGTTTATTATCCAGTCCATGCAAAGCCATGAGCTTATCAAACTGGCCGAGTGCCGGGTGGAAAGCACCTCGGACAATACCAACATGAAGGGCCTGGAGGATATCGTTGCGGATGAAATGGATGTCGGGGACGTCAGGCGCAGCAAACGATTCCTTGCGTACCAGCGCCTGGCCGAGCGTTATTTTTCGCTGCTAAACAGCGACACCGTGTCCGAGGCGAGTAAGACAGCCGCCAAACAGGCGCTGGATAATATCGAAACCGAATTTATGGATAATCCCGTCCTGGCGTATTTATTAGCCACCGAGAGAAAGCTAAAAGGATCATAATGCGGCCGCTCAATAAAAGATCGTTTACCGCACGGAAAGCGGAATATAAACCCTATGGCAGCGCCAAAACCGATCTTATGCGAGCTATCGGCGCTTATTGCAGCTATTGCGAGCGCCACAGCTATTCATGCGGCATCGATGTGGAACATATCAGGCATAAAAGCCAGTATATAGAACGGATGAATTTATGGTCCAATTTTCTACTGGCCTGTAAAAACTGCAATTCGGTAAAAGGGGTCAACGCCGTCAAAGACATGTATTTTCCCACCGTCAGCGATACGTTTCGCATATTTGCCTATCACTGGGACGGCAGGGTGGATATCAACCGGGCGGCGCTCGCCTGTCCGGCGGCGCGGGAAAAAGCCCGGTCGCTTATCCGGCTGGTGGGACTGGACCGGCGGCCCGGGCATCCCGACTACAGCCCCAGGGATAAACGCTGGAGCGATCGACGGGCTATTTGGGCGCTGGCCGAGCGCTACCTTACGCCTTGGCGCGCGGGCGTCCTTGATGCGCTGGTGATTGTCGATTTGGCTAAATTAAGCGGCGGCTGGTCAATCTGGATGACGGTATTCAAAGACGAGAAGCGGGTGCTGGATAAACTGATCGTTGATTTTCCCTGCACCAGGCTGGAATATTTCTCCCTGGCGTGAATAACCAGCATGGGATTGCCGATCGGGCCAATGCAGCCTGGCCAACCCGGCGCGACTCAACCGTCGGGTTCAACCCGGTGCCACCGCCGGCCATGCCGGCGCCGACCAGCTCGGCGAGTTAAGCTGTAGGGGTAAACCCGGCGCTGGGTGCGGCCCGGCCCCTTGCGGGGGCTGCCGTCCCGGGCGCGTGCCGCCAGGCGGTCAGAAAGCGGCCAGCACGTCCTTGCTGGTACGCACCCGGCCGATGCGCGGGAAAATATTTTTCATGCTGCCGTCGTGCTGTTCCTGGTTGTGGGCGCTGCAAACATCCTCGACCAGCACCAGTTCATAGCCCATTTCCCAGGCGTTGCGCGCGGTGGATTCCACGCCGATATTGGTGGAGATGCCGGCCAGCACGATGGTGGTGATGCCGCGACGGCGCAGCTGCAAATCCAAATCCGTGCCGTAAAACGCTCCCCACTGGCGTTTGATAATGCGGATATCGCTATCCTGCGCGCCCAATTGCGCGGGGAATTCCCACCAGTCCTCCGGCAGGTTTTTTGCGCCCGAGGGAGCATCCACCGGTTGTTGCGGCGCGTCGCCAAAGTCCGGCGACCAGCCGACCCGTACCAGGAATACCGGCGCGCCCAGCGCGCGAAAATGTTTCGCCAATGCGGCGGCCCGGGTGACCACCTGTTCACCGGTATAGGGGCCGCCGGCAAAGGGCACGATGCCTTTTTGCAGGTCAATCAGCACCAGCGCGCTGCGTGAAGGATCAAGTTTAAGCATAAAACGTCTCCGGTTGATAACAATACCCTTATTACAGGTCGCTGCCTGTTCATATAGCCATCGCAAGAGGGTATGTTATCAATGTGGTGTTATGACAGTGTCCCGGGTGGAATTTTTGTTAATAAGTATGTTAATGAATGATTATTTAACCAGCCGACGCGCGCGGGGTGCAGACGGGCTTATCCTGCGGGTGAATTTCCTTTATAATGGCCGCCTTTCGAACGCCGGCAAAATACCGATGCATCGCCGCCACTGTCGTCATTAATGAATAACAGCCCTGCCCCGCTTGAGTTAGCGGGACGGCGCGGGCTGAAAATCAAGGATATCGTTATGCGTACTGTATATTGCGGGCAGATCAACCTGTCCCATGTAGGCCAGGAAGTGACACTGTGCGGCTGGGTTAACCGCCGCCGGGACCTGGGCGGGCTGATTTTTATCGACATGAGGGATCGTGAGGGGCTGGCGCAGGTATTTTTCGACCCCGATCGCCAGGAGGCATTCAGCCGCGCGGCCGAACTGCGCAACGAATTTTGCATCCAGCTGACCGGCATCGTGAGGGCGCGCCCTGACAACCAGATCAATAAAGATATGGCTACCGGCGAGGTGGAAGTGCTGGCAACGCAGCTTACCATTATCAACCGCTCCGAACCCCTGCCTCTCGATTCAAACCAAACCAATACCGAAGAGCAGCGGCTGAAGTATCGTTACCTGGATCTGCGCCGTCCCGAAATGGCGCAACGGCTGAAGACGCGCGCGCGTATCACCAGCGCGGTGCGCCGTTTTATGGACGGCGAGGGGTTCCTGGATATCGAAACCCCGATGCTGACCAAGGCCACGCCGGAAGGCGCGCGCGACTACCTGGTGCCCAGCCGCGTGCATAAAGGCAAGTTTTATGCGCTGCCGCAATCGCCACAGCTGTTTAAACAGCTATTGATGATGTCCGGTTTCGACCGTTACTACCAAATCGTGAAATGCTTCCGCGATGAGGATTTACGCGCCGACCGCCAGCCCGAGTTTACCCAGATCGACGTGGAAACCTCCTTTATGAGCGCCGGGCAGGTGCGTGAAGTGATGGAACGTCTGGTGCGCGCGCTCTGGCAGGAAATCAAGGGCGTCGATTTGGGCGCGTTCCCGGTGATGACTTATGCCGAGGCGATGCGCCGCTTTGGGTCCGATAAACCCGATCTGCGCAATCCCATGGAAATCGTCGACGTGGCCGATTTGGTCAAGGACCTGGAGTTCAAGGTCTTCTCCGGCCCGGCCAACGACGCCAAAGGCCGCGTGGCGGTCATCCGCGTTCCCGGCGGCGGCCATCTCAGCCGTAAGCAAATCGACGAATACGGCAAGTTTATCGAAATCTACGGCGCCAAGGGCCTGGCGTACATCAAGGTCAACCAGCGTGACCTGGGCCTGGACGGGATACAAAGCCCGGTGGCCAAATTCCTCGACGCCGCCGTGCTGGAGGCGCTCCTTGCCCGCAGCGGCGCGCAGGACGGCGATATCCTGTTTTTCGGCGCCGATCGCCACAAGATCACCACCGACGCGCTGGGCGCGCTGCGCCTGAAACTGGGCCGCGATTTGCAGCTCACCGACGAAACCCGCTGGGCGCCGCTGTGGGTGATTGATTTCCCGATGTTCGAAGAGGACGACGAGGGCGGCCTGGCGGCGATGCATCATCCCTTTACCGCGCCGTTGTCCATGGATCCAGCGGCGCTGGCGACCGCGCCGCTGGACGCTGTCGCCAACGCCTACGATATGGTATTGAACGGCTACGAAGTCGGCGGCGGCTCGGTGCGTATCCATCGCAGCGAAATGCAGCAAACGGTGTTCGGCATCCTCGGCATCACCGAACATGAACAGCGGGAAAAATTCGGCTTCCTGCTCGACGCGCTGAAATACGGCACGCCGCCCCATGCCGGCCTGGCCTTTGGCCTGGACCGGCTGGTGATGCTGCTGACCGGCACCGACAATATCCGTGACGTTATTGCGTTTCCAAAGACCACGGCGGCGGCCGATCCGATGACCGACGCCCCAAGCTTCGGCAACGCCGCCGCGCTGGCGGAACTGTCCATTGCCGTGATTGGCAAGGGCAAGGAAGCGGCGGAACGCGGACAGCAATAAATGGCCTGGAAACGCCCGGTCTCGGTATTGATCGTCATTTATGCCGGCGATAGCGGCCGGGTGTTAATGTTGCAGCGGCGCGATGATGCGCAGTTCTGGCAGTCGGTAACCGGCAGCCTGGAGGGCGATGAGTCCCCGGCCGCCGCCGCCGCGCGCGAGGTCAGGGAAGAGACCGGTATCGATATCGACGCCGAGCGCCTGGTGCTGCGCGACTGCGAGCGCTGTATCGAATTTGAAATTTTCAGTCATTTACGTCACCGATATGCGCCGGGAGTGACGCGCAATACAGAATATTGGTTCAGTTTGACGTTACCCTCAGAACGGGTACCCGCGATCAGTGAACATTTGGCTTATCGCTGGCTGCCGGCGGCAGAGGCGGCTTTACTGACCAAATCCTGGAGCAATCGGCAGGCGATTGAAGAATTTGTTATTTATCCGGCCTGATAAGGCTTATTTCGGAGAGATTTATGGCAGGTCATAGCAAGTGGGCCAATACCAAGCATCGTAAAGCGGCTCAGGACAGTAAACGTGGCAAGATTTTTACCAAAATCATTCGCGAGCTGGTGACCGCCGCGCGCCTGGGCGGCGGCGACGTCGGCTCCAACCCGCGCCTGCGCGCGGCGGTGGATAAGGCGCTGGCGAATAATATGACGCGCGACACGCTTAACCGCGCCATCGCCCGCGGCGTCGGCGGCGACGACGATACACAAATGGAAACCATTGTGTACGAAGGTTACGGTCCCGGCGGCACGGCGGTCATGGTGGAATGCCTGAGCGACAACCGCAACCGCACCGTGGCGGAAGTGCGCCACGCGTTTACCAAAACCGGCGGCAACCTGGGCACCGACGGTTCCGTTTCCTATCTGTTCACCAAAAAAGGCGTGATCTCCTATGCGCCGGGCCTGACCGAAGATCGGGTGATGGACGCGGCGCTGGAAGCCGGCGCGGAAGATGTGGTGACCTATGACGACGGAGCGATCGATGTGTATACCTCGCCGGAAGATTTCGGCCAGGTCAAGGACGCCCTTGAGGCGGCCGGGCTACACGCCGAGTCCTCCGAAGTCGGGTTGATTCCCTCCACCAAGGCCGACCTGGACGAGGAAACCGCGCCCAAGCTGCTGCGCCTGATAGACCTGCTGGAGGACTCGGACGACGTGCAGGAAGTGTACCATAACGGCGAGATCTCCGACGAGGTGGCGGCAACGCTGTGACGGCGATCTGGTGTGACGCTAGCCTGGGCGGTGCCCGGATATGACCATTATCCTCGGTATCGATCCCGGTTCCCGTATCACCGGTTACGGCATTATCCGCCAGCAGGGAAGGGTGTTGACCTATCTCGGCAGCGGTTGCATTCGTACCAAGGTGGACGATCTGCCCAGCCGGCTGAAGCTGATTTATGCCGGCGTCAGTGAAATCATCACCCAGTTCCAGCCGGATTTTTTCGCTATTGAACAAGTGTTTATGGCGAAAAACGCCGATTCCGCCCTCAAGCTCGGCCAGGCGCGCGGCGTCGCCATCGTGGCGGCGATGAACCATGAGCTGCCGGTGTTTGAATACGCCGCTCGCCAGGTGAAACAAACGGTGGTCGGCATCGGCTCGGCGGACAAAAGCCAGGTCCAGCATATGGTCCGGGTACTGCTCAGATTATCCGCCAGTCCCCAGGCGGATGCGGCCGATGCCCTGGCGATTGCCATTACCCATTGCCATGTCAACCAGAACGCGCTGCGCATGGGCAACAGCCGCCTCAACCTCTCCCGGGGCCGCTTGGGGTGAAGACCCGACGGCGCTAGGATCAATCAACGCGCGCGTGAGCTTGACGCGGGCATGATGGGCAAGAAGGGTGAAGCGTAGCGCGCCGGCAATGGATTTGCGGCGTCTTTAGGATCTTGTCCATTATGCGCCTAGGCGCGAACTCGGCTGGATATTCATCCAGCCTTTATTATGTTATAAACATTCCATCGCGACATGATAAATAAGCCCTGAAAGGAAGGTAAATGTGATCGGACGTCTTAGAGGCATCATCCTGGAAAAACAGCCGCCGCTGGTGCTGCTCGAGATCCATGGTGTAGGTTATGAAATCCATATGCCCATGACCTGTTTTTATGCGCTGCCCGAAACCGGCGTGGAAGCGATCATTTATACTCATTTTATCGTGCGGGAAGATGCCCAACTGCTGTTCGGCTTCACCAACAAACAGGAACGCGCGCTGTTTCGCGAACTGATCAAGGTGAACGGCGTCGGCCCCAAGCTGGCCCTGGCCATACTTTCCGGCATGTCGGCGCAGCAGTTTGTCAATACCGTCGAGCGGCAGGAAATCAGTGCGCTGGTCAAGCTTCCCGGCGTCGGCACCAAAACCGCCGAGCGCCTGGTGGTGGAGATGAAAGACCGCTTCAAGGGCATGAACGGCGATTTGTTCGCCCTCGGCGGCGGCAGCGAGATTCCCCTCACCGCGCCGGCCAACGGCAAAGCGGATGCCGATCCGGAAGCGGAAGCGGTTGCGGCCCTGGTATCCTTGGGTTATAAGCCTCAGGAGGCCAGCCGCATGATCAATAAAGTGGCCCGGCCGGATGCCGATTGTGAATCGATGATCCGCGACGCCCTGCGTGCCGCGCTGTGAGGTAGAGGATGATTGAAGCAGACCGTTTGATTTCCGCCGGCGTGGTGATAGCGGAAGAGGTGATCGACCGGGCCATCCGGCCGAAGACCCTGGAAGATTATATCGGGCAGCCCCACGTACGCGAGCAGATGGAAATCTTTATCGAGGCGGCCAAAATGCGCGGCGACGCGCTCGATCACCTGCTGATTTTCGGGCCGCCGGGCCTGGGGAAAACCACCCTGGCGCATATCGTCGCCAATGAAATGGGCGTTAACCTGCGCAGCACCTCCGGGCCGGTATTAGAAAAACCCGGCGATCTGGCGGCAATGCTGACCAATCTCGAGCCGCACGACGTGCTGTTTATCGATGAAATCCACCGCCTATCGCCGGTGGTGGAGGAAGTGCTCTATCCGGCGATGGAAGATTACCAGTTGGATATCATGATAGGCGACGGACCGGCCGCCCGGTCGATTAAAATCGAGCTGCCGCCGTTTACCCTGGTGGGCGCCACCACCCGCGCCGGCTCCCTGACGTCTCCGCTGCGCGATCGTTTCGGCATCGTCCAGCGCCTGGAATTTTACCAGGTGGCGGATTTACAGCATATCGTCAAACGCAGCGCCCAATGCCTGGATCTGAGCATTACCGAATCCGGTTCCCATGAAATAGCCAAACGCGCCCGCGGCACGCCGCGTATCGCCAACCGCCTCCTGCGACGGGTCAGGGATTTTGCCGAGGTTCGCGCCCAGGGTAATATTACCGATGATGTGGCGGTCAACGCCCTGAATTTGCTTAATGTCGATACCGAGGGTTTCGACTTTATGGACCGCAAACTGCTGCTGGCGATTATCGATAAGTTTATCGGCGGCCCGGTCGGGCTGGATAACCTGGCGACGGCTATCGGCGAAGAAAGAGAAACCATCGAGGATGTGATTGAGCCGTATTTGATCCAGCAGGGGTTTATCCAGCGTACGCCGCGGGGAAGGATTGCGACGGCGTTTGCGTATAAGCATTTTGGGATAGTGCGCGGGGAGATATAGCGATTAGCCATAATCGCAGCTGGCCAGGCGGTGGTTGCCTTTTGGCGGTTGGGTGGGTTTCGCTTGCCGCGCGTGGTGGCGGACTTTCGGCGGCTGGGTGGGTTTCGCTTGCCGCGCGTGGTGGCGGACTTTCGGCGGCTGGGTGGGTTTCGCTTGCCGCGCGTGGTGGTGGGCTTTCGGCGGCTGGGTGGGTTTCGCTTGCCGCGCGTGGTGGTGGGCTTTTGGCGGCTGGGTGGGTTTCGCTTGCCGCGCGTGGCGAGTTTTTATGCCGCACCGTGCGGGCAATCGACGAAGGGCCGGCAGTCGCCCCGGCCCTTTCGAAACCCGGGCTCCCGGCAGATCGCGCGCCGCTGCGCGGTGCCTTCCGACCCGATCCACGCCCTATGGACCGCACGGTACGCGCTCCCGGCGCGAACCGTCCTCTCGCCGCATCCCTGCGGCTCGTCCGGCCGTGAACCGTGCCGTCAGCGCGCTTGATGCCGGGTCAAGGTCAAAAGCAAGTTCAAGGTCAAAAGCAAGTTCAAGTTCAAGGTCAAAACAGATTAAAAAGCATGTTTAAGGTTAAATGCAGGTGCAAGGTAAACAGCATAGGCTAAATAAGCCATTTGCTGCTGCATACCGGCGAAATTAAAATTACAAGCCGTGAAGTGAATTAAGGTATAAGCGTATAGGTCGTGTGTGCCGATAACGACTGTATAAAATAGTGAAAGGCCATGGTTGTGGTAATTTCTTTATTGTATTTAGAATGATAGTTATAGTATCTTAATTATATATCAACAAATACTAAAACTACGCTTGAGACTATAGAGAACAGTATAGTTGGATGATTATAAATTTTTATGGGAATATGGATAATTGGATAAACTAACTCAACTAACATTATTTTTATATTTTTCTGTCGACTTTTAATTCATTCACTGGTAACTTAACCGGTATAAACCCCCTCAATATAACTTAAGAGACGGTTGGAACATAAAGTGAGGGTTTCATTCATTACGCTAGGAGTATCATCCTTTAGTACTTTTATAAATTATAATGCATGTAATAAAAGTATACTTATTTCTGCGCTCTCTATCAATATAATTAATTGAATAATAAATATATTAAGTAATGACGCGATGGCAAAGAGTTAGCGCTCCTGACCACCGCTCACCATCAGCAACTATAAAAGGTAGTTACCATGGCTAAAAAGAATTGTAAGTCAGAATCCCTCACATCCCAAGCAAAAGTTGAAACCCATTTTTATACTGTGGGCTACGTTCCAAATGGCGGTAAGCGCAACGCGCCGCCCGCGCTGCATATTAAAGGCCGATGGCTGCATGGATGCGATTTTTTTACCGGCCAATGCGTCACCATTACCGCCAAAAATGGTCAGCATATTATCGATGCGGAACTGTTGGTTTAATTTATTAATAAAATAGTAACTATAAATAATTCATGTTCTAATTATATTTTTAAAAAAGTAATTGCGTAATCAGTTTAATATGGGAATTAATCTTATGTCTGAACTCGGGTGTTTTTTACAAGGAGCGGCAGCGTGTGGTTGATCTTGCCCGGCAACGCGCACGTCGCTGAACTTAGATTAACCGCGACACTGAACAGGTTAGCAGCAAAACTAAACCTATTGTTAAACGCCAATTTGGCATCTAATCAATGAAATAGTCCAGTAAGATGCCGAGATCTACGTCGTTGCGGTACTGCATTATAAGGATATATTCGCGGATTGCTTAAAAGTGGCTATATTAGCGAACCGGCAAAGTGATAACTGATGATTCCGAAACAGTGGATTAAACGGAAATATGATGGCTCGCCATGGAGCCATTTACCCAGCGATGGACCATAAGTGAAGGCGGGTCGTCGGCGGGGGGAACGGTTTCCAATCCGAACCATGCAGGGTTCGCGGGGCAAATGGATCCGCAGATGTAGGCGGGAATCGCCGCCAAGGTGCTCGCCACCGGTCGATGAACATGCCCAGTCGCTATGGCAATGGGCCGCCGCGGATTGTTTCGCAAAAGCTCACCAAATTTTACAGCGTCGCGGCACATGATGTGATCCATTGTAGGAACACCGCTTTGGAAAACGTGATGGTGCATAAACAGCATTGATGTTCCAGGGCCCTCACTGGATAGGGTCTCCTCCAGCCAAGGAAGATGTTCAACCACGCTGCCTGCGGAAGTTCCCTCGACCGTTGAGTCAAGTCCGATAAGGCGAATATCATCCATATCCGCCGTAAAATGCAATGCTCCCGAGGCGTCGTCGGTCCAGTAACTACAGCCCAAAACGGAGCGCATTACCGCACAGTTATCGGAATTACCCGGCAGGATGAAGGCAGGATAGTGTCTCTTATCCAGGCGTGCCGCGATTGTTTCGTAGCCGTCGAACCAGTCATTATCAATTAAGTCGCCGGAGAGGACCATGACGTCCGGTTCAATGAAATCGAGCCACGCCAGGGCGCGGTCAAGCCTGGACACGTTGTCATTGTCTGGGGCGGCATGAATGTCTGAGATTTGGGCGATAATCACGCGGACCTCCTGCGTCAAGCAACATCAATGGACCAACTTTGCTGTATACATCGGGGGTAACGTTACCGCCTGCTATAAACGTCTGCCGATTGGTAAATTCAGCCGCCCACCATACATCAACGTAGCGCTGGCCAGACAAGGGCATACCCGATATTGACACAATATTCAGGGAACTAACGATGTTCTTAATATGCCATTTATAACATACCCTGAGTAATCCCGTTCAACATTATAATATAACCACTGCCTCAAAGGCCCGGGTCAGTTAAATCTTGGCGTTGATTATAATTGACCGCCGGCTTGGCTTTGAGCATATTTTTGGCCGTGGCCCTAATATCATTCATGACCATGACCATGACCATGACCATGACCTTGACCTTGGGCCGGCATAAAGTCCGCCGACGAGGCTTGTCCCGTCCGTGCGAGCCGCAGGGATGCGGCGAGAGTGAAGGTCGCGCCGGGAGCGCGTCCTGAGCGGCGCGAAAGGCGGGATAAGGTGAGGAGGGCACCGCGCAGCGGCGGGCGATCTGCCGGTAGCGCGGGTTCCCAGGGCCGGGGCGACTGCCGGCCCTGGGTCGCTTGCCGGCACGGTGCGGCATAAAACCCCGCCCCACACGGCAAGCGAAACCCTCGCCGGACTTACACGCCAGCCCGAGAAGTATTCACATGCCAGCCCGAAAGGTACTCATCTGCAAACCCCCAATCGCGCCCGCTACGGCAAAATACCTATCCCTACACCCGCTGCCGGTTAAACAAACTCAATCCAAACAGCACCGACGCGCACAGCACCACCGACGGTCCCGCCGGCGTGTCATACCAGGCCGATAACGTCAATCCGCCGGTCACGGCAATCACGCCGGTCACGACCGCCAATAGCGCCATCTGCTCCGGCGTGCGTGAAAAACGACGCGCGGCGGCGGCCGGGATAATCAGCAGCGAGGTGATGATCAGCGCGCCGACAAATTTCATCGCCAGGCCGATGGTCAGGGCGGTGACCAGCATCAGCAGCAGTTTTACCCGCGGCAAATGGATACCGTCCACGTGGGCCAGCTCGGGACTGATGGTGACCGACAGCAGTGCCCGCCATTGCCAGGCCAGCAGTATCAACACCACCGCCACGCCCGCGGCAACCAGCAGGATATCATCCAGGGTGACCGACAGCAGATCGCCAAACAGATAGGCCATCAGGTCCACCCGTACATTCGACATCAGGCTGACCACCACCAGGCCCAGCGACAGTGCGCTGTGGGCCATGATGCCGAGCACGGTGTCGATGGCCAGCTGCGGATAGCGTTCCAGCCATACCAAAATCAGCGCCAGCGCCAGGGTCACGGCGATGACCGCGTAAAAGGGATTGATATTGAGCAACAGGCCGAAGGCGACGCCGAGTAACGAGGCATGGGCCAGCGTGTCGCCGAAATAGGACATCTTGCGCCAGACGACGAACGATCCCAGGGGGCCGGCCGCCATGGACAGCAGTACGCCGGCCAGCCAGCCGGGCAGCAGCAGTTCAATCATAACGCGCTGTCCTCGTGCCGGCGCACCACCTGGCCCTGCAAGTCGTGGGCATGATTATGGTGATGCCGGTAAACAGCCAGCTGTTCAACCCCGTGGTAACCGAACATGGCGATGAATTCCGGATGGGTGGAGACGATTTCCGGCGTGCCGGAGCAGCAGATATGCTGGTTCAAACACAGCACCTCGTCGGTTTTCGCCATCACCAGATGCAAATCATGGGACACCATCAGCACCCCGCAGCCCAACGTGTGGCGAATTTGGTCGATCAGATCGTATAGCGCCACCTGGCCGCTCACGTCCACGCCTTGGGTAGGCTCATCCAATACCAGCAGCTGCGGCTTATTGAGCAGCGCGCGGGCCAGCAGCACCCGCTGCATCTCGCCGCCTGACAATTTCTGCATCGGCTGTTCGAGCAGATGGGCCGCCTGCACCCGCGCCAGGGCGGGAACCACCTCGGATTTATTGACCCCGGGCCGCAGGCGCATAAAGCGGCCGACCGTCAGCGGCAGGGTGACATCCAGATGGATTTTTTGCGGCACGTAGCCGATACGCAGCCTGGCATCGCGCGCGAGGATGCCCGACGTGGGGACAATCAGGCCGAGCACCACCCGCACCAGGGTGGATTTCCCGGCGCCGTTCGGCCCCACCAGCGTCAGGATCTGGCCGGCGCGCAGCGCAAAGGAAATATTGCTTAAAACGTGTTTTTGCCCAAAGGAGACGGAAATATGATCGAGCGTTACCAGATTGGTCATGTGAATTACAGTTGCGAAACGGCTAAAATGTTATAATATCACACGCCCAACCGTTGCCGAAGAGAATTATCGCCATGAATCCGCTTAATAAAAAAGCCACTCGCCTGCTGTATGCCGCGGCGCTAACGCTGGTCCTGTCCGGCGGCCAGGCCATGGCTAATATAGTGACGTCGATAAGGCCGCTGGGGTTTATCGCCTCCGCCATCGGCGACGGCGTCGTGCCGACCGATGTTTTGCTGCCCGACGGCGCGTCGCCCCATGACTATGCGCTGCGTCCTTCCGATATTAAACGCATCCAAAGCGCCGATTTGGTGGTCTGGGTCGGGCCTGAGCTGGAAGCCTTCCTCAGCAAGCCGGCGGCGGCGCTGCCGGCCGGCAAAAACCTGATGCTGTCCGCGCTGCCGTCTATCCAGCCTCTGCTGATGAAAGGGGCCGATCACGACGAACCCGCGGGGTCCGGACATGCCGATGATCATCATCATGGCGAATATAATATGCACCTGTGGATGTCGCCGGAGATTGCTAAACAGGTTGCTTTCGCCGTTCATGACCAATTATTGCGACTGATGCCCGAGAAAAAATCACAATTAGATGCGAATCTGCTGTTTTTCACTGCGGCATTGACAAAAAATGACAAAAATATCGCTACAATGCTAGCGCCGGTGAGCGGAAAAGGGTATTTCGTCTTTCACGATGCCTATGGCTATTTCGAAAAACATTATGGTTTGAACCCCTTAGGGTATTTCACCGTTAATCCTGAAATACAGCCCGGCGCTCAGGCACTACACCATATTCGAACACAGCTGGTTGAGCAAAAAGCCGTGTGCATTTTTGCTGAGCCACAATTCAGGCCAGCCGTTATCAACGCTGTAGCCCAGGGAACGAGCGTGCGTATCGGCACCCTCGACCCGTTGGGCACCGGTATCGCATTGGGCAAGGCAAGTTATATCGACTTCCTGCTGCAATTGACGAACCAGTACGTGAGCTGCCTGGAGAAGAACTCATGAGGACAGGAATAAGTGCAGCAGATACTTCGCTCTATCACCCTGGCGTATAATAATCTGCCCCGGCCCCACCGCGTCATGCTGGGGTCGTTAACCGTAGTGACCCTGGCCGTCGCGGTCTGGCGGCCTTATGTATACTCCCCGGTCATGGCACCCACCGTCAGCCGGCCCGCGTCGGTCATCAAATCGCCAACGACGGGCGCGCCGCCGGTCGATCTTGCCCCGGAGGCCAGCGAGCCTATCGATCAATCCTCCGCAGATAACGACGACGACGTCCCGCCGGAAGATGAGCTGGACGAAAAGGTCGCGGATGAAACGGGCGTGCATGAGTATGTGGTCTCCACCGGCGATACGCTCGGCAGCATCCTGACGCAGTACGGCATCGATATGTCCGATGTCGGCCAATTGGCCCAGCAGTTTCCCGATCTGCGTAACCTGAAGATTGGCCAGCAGATTTCCTGGACCCTGAACGACGCCGGCGAACTGCAACGCCTGACCTGGGAAATGTCCCGGCGTGAAACCCGCACCTACGACCGTGTTGACGGCAACTTCAAGCAGAGCGTGGCCAACCAGGTCGGCGAGTGGAAAAACACGACGCTGGCCGGCCAGCTTAACGGCAGTTTTGTTAACAGCGCGCGCGCGTCGGGCTTGTCCAACGCGGAAGTCAGCGCGGTAATCAAGGCAATGCAGTGGCAGCTTGATTTTCGTAAATTGCAAAAAGGCGATAAATTCGCCGTGCTGACGTCCAGGGAGATGCTCGATGGGCGAAGTGAGCAAAGCGAACTGGTCGCGGTGCGCATCAACACCGGCGGCAAGGATTATTACTCCTTCCGCGCCGAGGACGGCAAGTTCTATAACAACGACGGCGCCGGCCTGGCGCGTGGTTTTATGCGCTTCCCGACCATGAAGCAGTTTCACGTGTCATCCAACTACAATCCCCGTCGTTTAAATCCGGTCACCGGGCGTGTGGCGCCTCATCGCGGCGTCGATTTCGCTATGCCGGTGGGCACGCCGGTGCTGGCGGTGGGCGACGGCGAAGTGGTGGTCAGCAAAAACGGCGACGGTGCCGGTAACTATGTGGCCATCCGGCACGGGCGGCAATACACCACCCGCTATATGCACCTGAAAAAGTTGCTGGTGAAACCGGGCCAGAAGGTGAAGCGCGGCGATCGCATCGCGCTGTCGGGCAATACCGGGCGCTCCACAGGTCCGCATCTGCATTATGAAATCTGGATAAACCAGCAGGCGGTCAATCCGCTCACCGCGAAGCTGCCGCGCACCGAAGGGCTGAGCGGCAAGGAACGCCTGGACTACCTGGCGCAGGTCAGGCAGGCAATGCCGCAGCTTCAATTCAACTGATATGGTATCTTAACGGCAGCCGGTGGATGATCGGCTGCCGTTTTAAGTTTATGATTATCTATACATAACGCCAAGAAGGGACATAGAGCCCGCCCAATCAATTGACAGCACGGGTCTTCGACCGCCTGGGCAATTGACAGCAAAGAGAGTTGCATGGAAAACGATAACAAGATTACCGCCGTTGAATTTGTGCCGACCTTCAAACCCGAATTTTATCACCCGCGCTACTGGGGCGTGTGGTGCGGTATCGGCTTAATCGCCGGCGCAACCTATATTCCGCCGCGTGTGCGCGATCCGGTATTGGGCGCCCTCGGCCGTTTGGTGGGGAAATTCGCCAAGGGCGCGCGCCGTCGCGCCAGGGCCAATCTGCGCTACTGCATGCCGGAGTTGAGCGAGCCGGCGCGGGAAAAAATCATTGATGATATGTTTGCCACGGTACCGCAGTCGACGGTGCTGATGGCCGAGCTGGCGTGCCGGAACCCCGAGCGGTTGCTAAGCCGGGTTCACTGGCATGGCGAAGAGATCATCGAACAGGCAAAACAGCGGCAGCGCAATATTATTTTCCTGGTGCCGCACGGCTGGGCGGTGGACGTGCCGGCCATGCTGATGTCGGCCACCGGCCAGAAGGTGGCCGGGATGTTCCATAACCAACGCAATGCGTTGGTGGACTATATGTGGAATCGGGTGCGTCGTCGGTTTGGCGGGCGTCTGCATGCCCGTAACGACGGGGTTAAGCCTTTTGTCAGCTCGGTGCGGCAAGGATGGTGGGGCTATTATCTGCCCGATCAGGATCACGGGCCGGAGCATAGCGAGTTTGTGGATTTTTTCAGTACCTATAAGGCGACGCTGCCGGCTATCGGCCGCCTGATGAAAATTTGCCGGGCGGCGGTGATCCCGTTGTTTCCAGTCTACGACAGCAAGACCAGCCGGCTGGATATTTATGTGCGTCCGCCGATGGACGATATTGCGGGCCGGGACGATCGGTATATTGCCCGGCGGATGAACGAGGAAGTGGAAAACCTGGTGGGGCCGAATCCGGAACAATATACCTGGATCCTGAAACTGCTGAAAACGCGCAAGCCCGGCGATCCCGATCCCTATAAGCGCTGATTGCTCCGCACGGGCGCTGCCCCCGATTGGCTAATGGTGTTAAGCAGGACTTGGGGGACAGCCCTGCTTGTCGGGGCTGGGGAAGAGGGCCCCTGGCGAGCCAGATAGCGCCCGGGCGCCTTCGCCGCCCAGGGCCCGTTACTGATTTGGCTACTCTACCAGCAGGATGCGGCTGGTGTTGGTGGTGCCCACCATGCTCATCACATCGCCCTGGGTGATAATCACCAAGTCGCCCGACATCAGGAAACCTTTATCGCGCAGCAGGTTGGCGGCATGGGTAGCCGCGGCCACGCCGTCGCCGTCGCTGTCGAAATAGACCGGCGTCACCCCGCGATAGAGCGCGGTGAGATTCAGCGTATGCTCATGCCTGGACAGGGCAAAAATCGGCAGGCCGGAGCTGATGCGCGACATCATCAGGGGGGTGCGGCCTGATTCGGTCATGGTGATAATGGCGCTCACCCCTTTCAGATGATTGGCCGCGTACATGCTGGACATGGCGATGGCTTCTTCGATATTGTCAAACTGCACGTCCAGGCGATGTTTGGATACATTGATGCTGGGGATCTTTTCCGCGCCCAGGCAGACCCGCGCCATGGCCGCCACCGTTTCCGCCGGATACTGTCCGGCCGCGGTTTCGGCGGAGAGCATCACCGCGTCGGTGCCGTCCAGCACCGCGTTCGCCACGTCCATGACTTCGGCGCGGGTCGGCATCGGGTTGGTGATCATCGATTCCATCATCTGGGTGGCGGTAATCACCGCGCGATTCAGCTTGCGGGCGCGACGGATCAGTTTTTTCTGGATGCCGACCAGCTCCGGATCGCCGATTTCCACGCCCAGATCGCCACGGGCCACCATCACCACGTCGGAAGCCAGGATAATATCGTCCATGGCCTCGTCGCTGGCGACCGCCTCGGCGCGTTCCACCTTGGACACGATCTTGGCGTTGCAGCCGGCGTCGCGGGCCAGGCGGCGCGCATAGTTGAGATCTTCACCGGTACGCGGAAAGGAGACCGCCAGGTAATCCACGCCGATTTTAGCGGCGGTAATGATATCGGCCTTATCCTTTTCGGTCAGCGCGGGCGCCGAGAGTCCGCCGCCCATTTTATTGATGCCCTTGTTGTTGGACAACGGGCCGCCCACGGTCACCTCGGTAAATACCTTCATGCCCTGGACTTCCCGTACTTTCAGCTGTACGCGGCCGTCGTCAAGCAGCAGGACATCGCCGGGAACCACATCGCCGGGCAGGCCTTTATAATCAATGCCGACGCTTTCCCGATCGCCCTCGCCGACGCCCAGGTTGGCATCAAGGAGAAACTTATCGCCGACGCTCAGGAATACCTTGCCTTCCCTGAAGGTCGACACGCGAATCTTCGGCCCTTGCAGATCGCCGAGTATTGCCACATGCCGTCCCAGCTTGGCGGCAATTTCACGTACTTTATTGGCCCGATTGAAATGATCTTCCGCAGTACCGTGGGAAAAATTAAGGCGAACCACATTGGCGCCGGCGGCAATAATTTTTTCCAAATTATTGTCGCGGTCGGTGGCTGGCCCCAGGGTAGTTACAATCTTGGTTCTTCTGAGCCGTCTGGACATGGATAACTCCGTTGACTTGGGCATTATTGGTGTAGCGAAAACATCGAAACCGACGGTAACATGAGATTGCGGCAAGATATGCCGCGCGTTTCCGTAAGTCCGGCTGTATTAAAACGTTCCCCATCTTTGCGTCGCCCGGTGGAGCCAGGGCTGTCATGAGAGGTTATTTTTCATATCTTACGATATTAATCAAATTTATATGCTGCTGAATCGACTTTATCAAAGCGCGATTCCCTTAACGCTTCCTTGACCCGCTTCAAGTTATCCCTGAATTTTGCGCCGCGGCGCAGGGTAAATCCGGTGGCGAGGACATCGATCAGGGTCAATTGGGCAATGCGCGATATCATCGGCATAAAGACATCGGTATCCTCGGGCACATCCAGGGCCAGCGTCAGCGAAGCCTCGTGGGCCAGCGGCGAGTACGGGGACGTGATGGCGATAACGGTGGCGTCATTCTCCCGCGCCAGCCCGGCCAGGTCCACCAGCATTTTTGTCCGGCCGGTATGGGAGATCAGCACCACCACGTCGCCTTCGCTGGAATTCATGCAGCTCATGCGCTGCATCACGATATCCTCGGAATAGACGATGGGGATGTTAAAACGAAAAAATTTATTCATGGCGTCGTGGGCGACAGCCGCGGAAGCGCCCAGGCCGAAGAAGGAGATTTTCTTCGCCTGGGTCAGTAAGTCCACCGCCCGGTTGACCGCGCTGATGTCAAGGCGGGTTTTTACCTGCTCCAGGCTTGCCATGGTGGATTCAAAAATTTTTACCGTGTAGGAATCAACGCCGTCATTCTCATCCACATTACGGTTTACATAAGGTGTACCATTAGCCAAACTCTGTGCAAGCTGCAATTTGAAATCAGGATACCCTTTGGTATCAAGGCGACGGCAAAAACGGTTGACGGTAGGTTCGCTCACGTCGGCCATCCTGGCCAATATGGCAATGCTGGAATGAATAGCGGTCTGCGGCGAAGCCAGGATCACCTCCGCCACCTTGCGCTCGGACTTACTCAGCAATTCCATATGACTGTTAATTTTTTCCAGCATGTTCATAAGTTAATAGCTCATGGGTTTCACCGATTTCACACAAAGGAGAAATCATTACCGATTTGTTGAAATATACTACGACCCGCGGTGCAAAGGCAGTTAATCTGACCGGCACGGCAGGTTTTTTGCCAGACTATGAGCTGTGTCTAGCTTTCATAAGTGTAATGTATTGACAAAAATGTTAATAAATTACATTTTCGTTGGGGGCATGGTGCATTTTCAGGCGCAAATATGCGTTGTCACGCGGTTTTTATGGCAATTTTTTGGCCGGCATCAAAATAAAACCATTCAAAATGTAATAAAATTACAAACATCCTGCACGAGGAGAGGAACATGGCGCTAACATCCATAGCCCAGGCATGCGATCTGGTTATTTTCGGCACCAAAGGCGATCTGGCACGCCGCAAGCTGCTGCCGTCGCTGTATCAGCTGGAAAAAGCAGGTTCCATTCACCCGGAGACGCGTATTATCGGCGTCGGCCGGGCTGATTGGGACGTGAAAGCCTATACCAAGGTGGTGCGCGAGGCGCTGGAAACCTTTATGAAGGAACCCATCGACGAGAAACTGTGGAAAACGCTTAGCGGCCGCCTGGATTTTTGTAACCTTGATGTTAACGAAACCAAGCATTTCAACCGGTTGGGGGAAAAACTCGACCAGGAAGCCCGCACCACCATCAACTATTTCGCCATGCCGCCCAATACCTTTGGCGCCATCTGCCAGGGCCTGGGCCAGGCCGGCCTGAATAAAGAGCCGAGCCGGGTGGTCATGGAAAAACCGCTGGGCACCGATCTGGCGTCTTCGCGCGTTATCAACGATCAGGTGGCGGAGTATTTTAAAGAGTGCCAGGTATACCGTATTGACCATTACCTGGGTAAAGAAACGGTGCTAAACCTGCTGGCGCTGCGCTTTGCCAACTCCCTGTTCGCCACCAACTGGGATAACCGGACTATCGATCATGTCCAGATTACCGTGGCGGAAGAAGTGGGCATAGAAGGGCGCTGGGGGTATTTTGACAAGGCCGGCCAGATGCGCGACATGATCCAAAGCCATCTGCTGCAGATCCTAAGCATTATCGCCATGTCGCCGCCATCCGATCTGACCACCGATCGCATCCGCGATGAAAAAGTGAAGGTGCTGCGCGCCCTGCGGCCAATCGACCATACCAATATGCGCGATACCACGGTGCGCGGGCAATATACCGCGGGGTTCGTGCAGGGTAAAAAAGTGCCCGGCTACCTGGAGGAAGAGGGCGCCAATAAGTCCAGCAATACCGAAACCTTTGTCTCGATCCGGGTGGACATCGACAACTGGCGCTGGGCCGGCGTGCCTTTCTACCTGCGGACCGGCAAGCGTTTGCCGACCAAATCTTCCGAGGTGGTGGTGTATTTCAAAAACCCGGCGCTCAACCTGTTCCGCGATTCCTATCAGGTGCTGCCGCAGAACAAGCTGACCATCCGCCTGCAGCCCGACGAGGGCATGGATATTGAAATCCTCAACAAGGTGCCAGGGCTTGATCATAAACATCGCCTGCAAACCACCAAGCTGGATTTAAGTTTCAGCGAAACCTTTAGCCATGAGCATTTGGCGGACGCCTACGAGCGGCTGCTGCTGGAAACCATGCGCGGCATCCAGGCGCTGTTCGTGCGCCGCGACGAAGTGGAGGAGGCGTGGACCTGGGTGGATTCCATTATGGAAGCCTGGGCATCCGACAATGAAGCGCCTAAGCCTTATCAGGCCGGCACCTGGGGACCGGTGGCGTCGGTTGCCATGATTACCCGTGACGGGCGCTCCTGGAACGAGTTCGAATAATACCGCATTCCCAACCGGTGCCGGATAATACGTCCCGCACCGGTAATTTTTAACCGCGCGTGGTGTTAACAATGTGAACCCGCGGTGATGATGTTTATACGGAGACAGAAAGTCATGAATAACTGGAAAACAAGCGCGGAAACTATCCTGACCTCAGGCCCGGTAGTGCCCGTTATCGTTATCAATAAGCTGGAACATGCGGTTCCCTTGGCCAAGGCGCTGGTCGCCGGCGGGGTACGCGTGCTGGAAGTGACCTTACGCACCGTCTGCGCAATGGACGCTATCCGCGCCATAGCCAAAGAAGTTCCCGAGGCCATCGTCGGCGCGGGCACCGTGACCAACGTAGAACAACTGGCTGAAGTCACCGCCGCCGGCGCCCAGTTCGCCATCAGCCCTGGCCTGACCGAGCCGTTGCTTAAAGCCGCCGTCGCGGGCACCATTCCATTGATTCCAGGCATTGCCACCGTATCCGAACTGATGCTTGGTATGGATTACGGCCTGCGTGAGTTTAAATTTTTCCCGGCCGAAGCCAACGGCGGCGTCAAGGCGCTGCAAGCCATCGCCGGCCCGTTCTCGCAGGTGCGTTTTTGTCCCACCGGTGGTATTTCACCGAAAAACTACCGCGATTACCTGGCGCTGAAAAGCGTGCTGTGCATCGGCGGCTCCTGGCTGGTGCCGAACGACGCGCTGGAAGCGGGCGATTACGCGCGCATCACCGAGCTGGCTAAAGACGCGGTGTCCGGCGCCAAGCTCTAAAAGCATGTCCTGGTAAATATAAAAAGCCAGGCTCCCTGTTACCGGAAGCCTGGCTTTTTTATTAAGTTTTGCCGGGGATATCAGCCGCTGACCTTGACCGCCGCCGCGCAGGCCTTGGCAGTCCTCACCGCGTCTTCCACCGTGTCCGCCATGGCCAATGCCACGCCGAGCCGGCGCTTGCCGCTTATCCCGGGCTTGCCGAACAGCCTGATCTGCGTATGGGGTTTCAGCGCCTGCCCAAGACCGCTAAAACGCACATCGGTACTGTCCAGTTCCGGCAGGATGACCGCCGAAGCCGCCGGGCCGTACTGGCGTACGGCGCCGACCGGCAGTCCCAGGAAAGCGCGCACATGCAGGGCGAACTCGGAAAGATCCTGTGATATCAGGGTCACCATGCCGGTATCGTGCGGACGCGGCGAAACCTCGCTGAAAATCACGTCGTCGCCGCGCACAAACAGTTCGACACCGAATAATCCCCTGCCGCCGAGGGCGGTTACCGCTTTCTGCGCAATGTCGCGCGCGCGCTGCAACGCAAGCACGCTCATTTGCTGTGGTTGCCAGGATTCGCGGTAATCGCCGTCTTCCTGGCGATGGCCGATGGGATCGCAAAAATGGATACCGTCGACCGCGCTGACGGTGAGCAGGGTAATTTCAAAATCAAAGGCGACCAGCCCTTCGACAATCACCTTGCCGCCGCCGGCACGGCCGCCCTGCTGGGCATAGGTCCAGGCCGCGTCCAGGCCGGCGGCGTCGCGCACCAGGCTCTGGCCCTTGCCCGATGAACTCATCACCGGCTTGATGATCAGCGGATAACCGATGGCCGCCACCGCCTGCTCCAGTTCGGCGCGGTCGGCGGCAAAACGGTAGGTGGAGGTGGGCAGTCCCAGGGTCTCGGCCGCCAGGCGGCGGATGCCCTCGCGATTCATGGTCAGGCGGGTGGCCTGGGCGCAGGGCACCACATGATGGCCCTGTTGCTCCAGGGTCACCAGCATATCGGTGGCAATGGCTTCAATTTCCGGCACGATAAAATCGGGGCGTTCCAATTCAATCACCGCCCTGAGCGCCTCACCGTCCAGCATATTGATGACGTGCGCGCGGTGGGCGACGTGCATTGCCGGCGCATCGGCATAACGATCGACGGCAATCACTTCCACGCCCAGCCGTTGACACTCAATGGCCACCTCTTTGCCCAGTTCGCCGCTGCCGAGCAGCATAACCCGCGTAGCGTTGGGACGTAACGCCGTTCCAATGATTAGCATACGTTTTCACCTGACTTGATAAAAATTGCGCGCAGTATAAACGAAAACGTTTGCGTATGCAGCAGCACCGGTGAATCGCCGCTCATTCCGACGGGCAGACGCGGCCGGGGCGGAAAGAAAATATCCGGCTTTTGCCGTAGTTCGTATAATTCCCGTTCTCAAGGTAAATTTAACAGGCTATTATCATTCAATACCTTGAGACACGGATTACAGGACAAGTGGAGGATTTATGCATAAAACGGGAATCGGCCGGATAGGCGTTATCGCTATCGGCATGATGCTATCGTCAATCGCGGCGGCGGAAGATCAGGCGCCGCCGGTGGTGGCGCCAGCAACGGCCGCGCAAACGTCAACGGACAGCAGCTCATCCACCACACAACAGGCCGACGGCCAGTCGCAGGATGCCCAACCGGCTACCGCCGCCCCGGCGCAGACGACGCCGGCGGATCATGCCGCCCCTGCCAGCGAGCCGGCTAAAAAACCGGTGACGGACAAACCCGACGCCGATAAACCGGCCGTTGACAAACCCGCTGCCGACAAACCGGCCGCAGATAAAGCGGCGGCCGATAAATCCGCCAATGATAAACCCGCGCCGGCTAAAAAAGCCGCCCCGGCGGATAAAGCCGCCAAGTCCGATACCGCGGCGCCCGCCGCCGCGCCCAAGGAACCGGTCAAAAAAAACCAGCCTGGCAAAATCTATAAGGTTTCGGCCTGTCCCGACCAGAACGCCCCCCAGGTGGCGGAGTTGATTAAGCAGGACTACACCCAGAACCGTTTCCCCCATACCGACGACGATAAAAAAGCCCTAGGCGATACCATTGTCGCGCAGGTGAATCCCGAAGATATTACCGGCAGCGGGGATAATTGGCAGGCGCCGCTGAAAATCCGCGGCCAAACCGCCGATCGCGCTTACCTGGTTGACCTTGATTGCGAAAAAGGCGAAATAAGTTATTCCCTCCAGCCGTAACCCTCCTACCGGACGCGCGGCGTAAACGCGCGTCCGGCGAGGGTTCCTCCAGCTATCTTTGCAAACCCTTTTAATAACTTGACACTAAATCCTCTAGCTTAGGTGGTGTGGCACCGGCCATCGCCCGGCATACACTACCGAATGGGGAACGACAATGAATCAATGGATGCATAAAATCCAGGCCATGGTCCAGCCGAAGGGCGGCCAGGGCGGCGGCGCTAACCTGGCCGGACTGCTGGCGCCCGGCGCGCTCGGCGGGCTGGTCGGCCTGCTGGTGGCGAATAAATCCTCGCGCAAGATGGTTGGCGCGGTGGGCAAAAATGCCTTGTTTATCGGCGGCGGCGCCGCGATAGGCGCGGTTGTTTGGGATCAGTACAAAAAACGCGTGCGCGACGCCCATCAAAATGACCCGCAGTTTACCCAGCCCGCCACCCCGGTTGACCGGCGTACCCAGCGGCTGGTGATGGCGCTGGTGTTTGCCGCCAAGGCCGACGGCCATATCGACGACAGCGAGCAGCGATCCCTACGGGAAAGCATGCATCAGTTGGGGTTAGGGGAGGATGTTGAGCATCTGGTCCAGGACGCCATCGCCCAGCCGCTGGACCCGGAGCGCCTGGCGCGGGATATTCACAGCGAGGACGAGGCCCTGGAGATCTATTACCTCAGCTGCGCGGTGGCCGACGTCGATCATTTTATGGAGAGGAGCTATATGGATGCGCTGGCGCGTGCCCTGAAAATTCCTGACGACGTAAAAACCGGGCTGGAGCAACAGGTTAACGCGCGCATCGCTCACGTCCCGACGCGTTAATCATCCCCGCCGGGCGAGGGCGATAGCTTGCGCTGCGCTTGGCAACCCGCCATATTCGTGCCACTCTATTTCTTATGAGAAATAAGGAAGGGTGCGTATGAGATTTCCCCCGATAGCTGAGAAAAGACCACATAACCTGACCGTGCATGGCGAGACACGTGTCGATAATTATTATTGGCTGCGCGATGACAAACGTGAAGACCCGGCTGTACTGGACTATCTGGCCCAGGAAAATACCTATGGCGAAGCCATGATGGAGGGTCACGAGGAACTGCGGCACCGGTTGTTCACCGAAATGGTGGAGCGCATACCCCAGCAGGATCGCTCGGTGCCCTATGTCCGCCGTGGTTACCGTTACCAGAGCCGCTATGAGCAAGGCAACGAGTATGCCATCTACACCCGCCAGCGCGTGGATCTGGATGAGGCGGCGGAGTGGGACATCCTGCTTGACGGCAACAAGCGCGCGGCGCAAAGCGAATTCTATACCATGGGTTCGCTTGAGATCAGTCCCGATAACGCCATCATGGCGGCGGCGGAGGATTTCCTGTCGCGGCGCTTATATGGTATTCGTTTTAAGAACCTTGCCCGCGACTCTTGGTATCCGGAAGTGATTGAAGACGCTTCGTCGGGCTTTGAGTGGGCCAACGACTCGCAAATCCTCTACTATGTGCGCAAGCATAAAAAAACGCTGCTGCCCTATCAGGTCTACCGCCACCGGGTCGGCACGTCCACGGGGCTGGATGAGCTGGTGTATGAGGAGCAGGACGACGCCTTTTACGTCAGCGTGCATAAAACCACCTCCGAGCGCTATATTATCATTGCGCTGGGCAGCACCACCTCAGGCGAAATCCTGCTGCTGGACGCCGACGATCCGCAGGCGCGCCCGCAGGTGTTCCTCACCCGCCGTCACGACCACGAATATTCGCTGGATCACTTCCAGGGCCATTTTTATGTGCGCTCCAATCGCGACGGCAAGAATTTTGCCCTCTACCGCGGCGAAACGGGCGATGAAAAGCTATGGCAGCCGGTGATCCCGCCGCGCGATGACGTCGTATTGGAAAGCTTCACCCTGTTTAACGATTGGCTGGTGGTGGAGGAACGCCACCAGGGCCTGACCAGCCTGCGGCAGATCCACTGGCGAAGCGCCGGGGAGAAGGGCATCGCCTTTGACGACCCGACCTATGTCACCTGGCTGGCCTACAATCCCGATCCCCATACCCAGTGGCTGCGCTATGGCTATTCTTCCATGACCACGCCGACCACGCTGTTCGAACTGAATATGGAGACCGGCGAGCGCAGGCTGCTCAAACAGTCGCAGGTGAAAAATTTCAACGCCGGGCATTATCGCAGTGAGCGGCTATGGGTCACCGCCCGCGACGGCGTTGAAGTCCCGGTATCGCTGGTTTATCGCCAGGATCTGTTTCGCCAGGGGCACAACCCGCTGCTGGTGTACGGCTATGGCTCCTACGGCAGCAGCATGGACCCGGATTTCAGCGCCAGCCGGCTTAGCCTGCTCGACCGTGGTTTTGTGTTCGCCCTGGCGCATATTCGCGGCGGCGGGGAATTGGGCCAGCAGTGGTATGAGGACGGCAAGCTGTTTAATAAGCTGAATACCTTCCACGACTTTATCGACGTCAGCCGCTACCTGCTGGACAGCGGCTACGGCGACGTCAAGCAGGCGTTTGCCATGGGCGGCAGCGCGGGCGGCCTGTTAATGGGCGCGGTGATCAATATGGCGCCGGATCTGTTTAAAGGGGTGGTGGCGCAGGTGCCGTTCGTGGATGTCGTCACCACCATGCTTGATGAAAGCATACCGCTGACTACCGGCGAATATGACGAATGGGGCAATCCGGAAGAAAAAGAGTATTACGACTATATGAAGCGCTACAGTCCCTACGATCGGGTCAGCGCCCAGCCCTATCCGCATCTGCTGGTCACCACCGGCCTACATGACTCCCAGGTGCAATATTGGGAGCCGGCCAAATGGGTGGCTAAACTCAGGGCGGCGAAGACCAACGATAACCTGCTGCTGCTGTGCACCGACATGGATTCGGGACACGGCGGTAAATCCGGGCGTTTCAAGGGTTATGAGGGTATTTCGATGGAATATACCTTTATCCTGTCCCTGACGGGGCAGGCAGCATCGCAGGATGCCGGCACGGCGGCGCCGGCAAAATAGGTCAGGAACGGCAGCGCGCGCGTCGACGCGCTGCTTAAGATGATTGGTTCAGGTAATGGTTAATGCTAAAACGCATATCTCCCGACAAATCCTTCAGGTTTTTCAGCATCCATTTCAGATAGCCGGGATCTTCCAGCGCCACCCGTTCCATGGGCTGGCCCCGGTACTTGCCGAACTTCATGGTGGTCAGCAGGGTAACTTCATTGCATAACGCCGCCATCTCCTCCGCGCTCCAGCCGGAATCATTGATGATCTTCACCAGCAGCGCCGCCGTGACGTAACAGTCATACAGGGCGCGGTGCGGATACAAACCTTCAGGCACGGTCACCTCCAGGTTTAGCGCGTAGCGCAGATACTGATTACCGTATTTCAATCCGGGATAGAGTTTGCGCGCCAGTTTTACCGTGCAGATCCATTGACCCTGCATTTCCGGCAGCATGCGCCGGTCGAAGGCGGCATTATGCGCCACATAATACGGGCTGCCGTGATAGCGGCCGATAACCTTGGCGATGCGCGGTTTATCCTCGACCATGGCCTCGGTGATATGGTGGATGGCCATGGCCTCATGGCCGATGGGTCGATCGGGATTGACCAGATCGCTCATGGCGTTGCACAGCTGGCCGTCAACGACGTCCACCGACGCCACTTCCACCACGCCGCCGTCCAGGCCGCAGGTTTCAGTATCGATAACGCGAAAAGACATGACTTTACCTGTCCAGGATAAGGAAGCTCCTATTATGCCCGGAATCGCGCCAACAAAAAACCCGCATCAGATGCGGGTTTAACAGTGGTTAGCCTTACACGATATCAGGCTGGGTCTTTCTATTACGCTTGTCGGCGCGTTTTTCTTCCGGCGATTTTAGCGGTTTCTTTTTCGTGTCTTTCTTACGATCCATTCCCTTACTCATGATTTACCTCTCTGTAAAAGAACCGGAAATGTAGAAATGATTAACTGCCAGTTGGCATCGATAATCAAGTCAATTCGTGCTATTTTGCTGCCCGTCCGACGGGACGGCAAGCTATGTCACGCGGGCTTGGCACGCGGTTCACCGGCGCCTGCCTTGCGGCCGCTGGTTCACTCAGGCCGGGGCACAGCTCCACCATTATAGGCCATTGGCGGATTATTTTCGTGGCTCATATGGCAAACGGGAATAATTTAGCGACGCCTGGCGATAAACAGCCAGCCGTTCGCGAAAATAGTCGCGCAGGTGCTCCGGCTGTTCCCGCTCGACGTGTTCAGCCACCACCGGCATATTGTAGCGCTCCTTGAACGCCACGCCTGACGCGGCGAGATCGATGTTGATCTTGTCCATTGCCTCGTTGCCGAGCTTGGCCAGGTTATACTCCATACCGCCTCCTGTGGCACATAAGATTACGACGCTAAAAATAAGGCACCGCACGGGAAAACGCAAGCCTGGTCCGGGCAAGGATACAAATAATAATCGTTTGTATTAAGACGCATTATGCAATTGTCGTGATAATAGCTGCGAAAACGATCCGCCCAGTTCATAATACAAATAAGAATACCTATCACTACCATTTTTGAATAATTCTTTCAGCCGGCGATAGTTAAATTATTAAATAAATAAGATTATGATTTAAAAGTAAAAATATTATATAATGGCTCATTGGTTAAATTAAGGTTTAAATTTTGTTAGCATATGGGCATAATGTTTACAGCCACTTTTCAAATTACTGTCATAAGGAAGTCCGCCCATGCTAAAACAAGAAATGGCCATTAAGCTTAATGAACAATTAAACCTGGAGTTTTTCTCCGCCAATCTTTATCTGCAAATGAGCGCCTGGTGCAGTGATAAGGGCTACGAAGGCGCTTCAGCCTTCCTTAAGACCCAGTCTCTTGAAGAGATGGATCATATGCGCCGTCTGTTTGACTACCTGAACGACACCGGCACCATGCCGGTGCTGGGCGCCATCGAGGCTCCGCCGACCGGCTTCACCTCGCTGTCGGAACTGTTCAAGCGTACCTATGAGCATGAACAGATGATCACGCAAAAGATCAACGAGTTGGTCCATGCGGCGATGATTTCGCAGGACTACCCGACGTTTAATTTCCTGCAGTGGTACGTATCCGAACAACATGAAGAAGAAAAGCTGTTCAAATCGATTCTTGATAAGCTCGCGCTGGTGGATACCAACAACAGCGGATTATTCTTTATCGATCAGGATTTGAAAAAAATGAACGGCGGCGAGAATACGTCCCCGGTTATTTAAGCCGTCGCATCACGTACTTGGCTTTACTCGACTTCAGCCCCGGCTGCCGTTATCATCAGCTTGCGTTCAGGTAAGCAGGGTAGCAGCGCCGGGGTTTCTCGTTTCCGACAAACTGACAAAAAACCGGCCACGGCGGCGCCAGGTGCCCGCCTGCTGCTTGTCTAGCACCGCATAGCGTCGGGTTATCCGACAGGGTAATTGTGTTCAGTCTTAGGAAATGACATCGATGTCCAGCCAACGTTTTACCGCTCCCGTGTTTACGCTGATCTTAACCGCCCTGACCCTGCTGGGATCACCACAGGCCCAGGCGCATGCGCACCTGAAAACGCAATACCCGGCCGCCAACGCCAGCATGACCGCCGCGCCCCAGGCATTAACGCTGACCTTCAGCGAAGGTATTGAAGCCGGCTTCAGCGGCCTGACGCTGACCGGCCCGGGCAACGAGCCCATTCCCACCGGCGCCGTGAAGGTTGACCCCACCAATCCAATGCAAATCATCGTACCCATTGAGAAACCCCTGACCGCAGGTGAATATCGGGTGCAATGGCACGTGGTATCGGTGGATAGTCATAAAACCCAGGGCAGCTATCAATTCAGCGTTAAATAAATGCTAAGCCTGGCGGCCTGTTATTCCGCCTGCCGCTATATCCATATCGCGGCGATAATGCAGGCGTTCGGCATGGCGCTGTTTTGTGAATACCTGGCGCCGTCCGGGCTGCGCGGCCGGCTGCGCGCCGCGTTGGGCGGCACGATACGCATCATGGCATGGATAGCCATGCTGTCGGCGGTTGCGCTGCTGGCGTTGCAGGCGGGGCAAATGGGCGACGGATGGACGCAAACCCGCTCCCCCGCGGTGTGGCAAGCCGTGCTCGGCACGTCCTTTGGCGCCGTCTGGCAATGGCATCTGCCTATCGCGCTGGCGGCGGTATCTGCCGCGGGCTTTGGGACGATAACGGCACTGCGTCATCGTTTATTGCTTGCCGCCATGGCCGGCCTGCTGTCAACCCAGGCGTTGGTCGGCCATACGGCAATGAGCGAAGGCCTGCGCGGCCTGCTGCAGCGGCTCAATCAAATCGTGCATCTGTTTTCCGCCGCCTGGTGGCTGGGCGGATTGTTGCCGCTGATGATCTGCCTGCCGCTGTTGCGTCAGTCGCCGCGCCAGGATGCGCTACAGGCATTAATCCGGTTTTCACGCAGCGGACACTTTGCCGTGGCGCTGGTCATTCTCAGCGGCATGGCCAATACCGCGCTGGTGCTGGGCCAATGGCCGGTCGATTGGTCGGCGCCGTACCAGCGGCTGCTGCTGATAAAGATAACCGTGGTGATGGTGATGGTGATCCTGGCGGTGACCAATCGCTATGGCGTGGTGCCGGCCATGGCGCGGCACCACCCGGCGGCTATTCGCATCTTGACCTTGATTACGCTTGCAGAGATGATCCTGGGCAACCTGGTGTTGCTGCTGGTGAGCATATTCGCTACCTTCGAACCTTGATAACTCACCCTGGCGCTTAGCGGGCGGCGGGTCCAACAGTAGGATAAACCATGAAAACCCGGAGTATGTTGTTGTTGCTGTTAGCCTTTGCCGCCCAGGCGGCCAGCGCGGCGCAGATTATTACCGTCAGTAAATTCCAGTTCGGCAAGCAGTGGGCCTTTACCAAAGAAGAGGTGCAGCTGCTCTGTCGCCCCGATGGCTCGCTGTTTGCGCTGAATATGAGCACATTAATGCAGTATCCGCTTAATCAGCAGGCCACCCATGCCATGACCAGCGGCCAGGTCAACGCCACGTCTATCGACGGTATCCTGCTCGACGACCCGGACAATCCGGGGGAAAAAATGAGCATCGCGCCCTTTGCCGAGCGTGCCGGCCAACTGTGCGACGCGCCGAAGTAAACTCAGGTACGGCGCCGGCGTGAGGGCAGGGGGTTATGTGTAGTAAGCTTATAGTTGATTATGTTAATATTTCTAAGTGTGCTTGATATCACAAAGTTATCATTTGGTGAAGTAATCTGGGTGGGAATGCGACTGTGGCGATGGAAAAATCGCCATCCGTACCTATACTCAGCTAATGTAAGTCTTAACAGCTTACATTAATGCCAACTTTTAGCGCACGGCTCTCTCCCAAGAGCCATTTCCCTAGACCGAATATAGGAATCGTATTCGGTCTTTTTTTAACATACTGATTTTAAAGTGTATTTTTGACCTTCTCCCGAAAACTCCCGAAATTCTATATTCGGTCTAAATCAAAACGTACTCCGCGCCGCGGGCGTCGAGGTATTTTTGTGTCATGGACATATTCTTGTGTCCGAGTAATTTTTGCGCAAATTCCGCTCCATATTCGATTTCATACAGGCGCCCGGCCAGGCTCCGCATTTCGTGAAATGATGGCGGGTTTTCGCTAAACTGGATCCCGCTCGTTTCCCTGACATCAGAAAATGCCTGCGTCAAACCATCCGCCGTAAGGGGGCCTGGTCGCCGGCCGCCACGCCGTACATCAGAATAAATCAAATAGTCAGAAGGGTTATACTTCCGGCAGTGCTCCACGATATCGCCCAGTCTCATGCCGGCCGCCTTCAGTTTAAGATCCAGGGGTATGGCCAGCTTGGCGCCGGTTTTTTCCTGATCCACGAATAACCTGCTTTCCCTTATATCGGAAAACCGGAACCTGGCGATGTCCTCTCGGCGCTGCCCTGTAGACAGCGCCAGATCCATGGCGTTTATAATCCACGGACTGGACTGCTCGGCCGCCTGGCGGATACCCCAGAATTTGTCGAGCATCAGCCGCTCGCGCTTCACTTCGGGCGCCGGTGCCCGGGTTGGGTCAACCGGATTTTTTTCGATATATCCTTCCACCATTGCCTCCCTGAAAATATCTGACAGCACTCCCCGCAAACCCACCGCCATACTTTTCTTTCCGCTCGCAATATATCCTTCCAGAAATCCAGCTATTTGCCTGGTGGTGATTGAATCTAAAGCCAAAGTGCCGAATTCATCTTTGATGGTGGCTATTTGATTTTTTCGCACCTTTATTGTATTGGGCTTTAAGTCCCTTCGCTCGAGGATAACAAAATACCGATCCAGCCATTTAGATAGGGTAAACAGTGGCGTCTCTTTTATTCGTTCAAGCAGGCTAGAAGGAATATAACTCTGATCGAGATAACTATTTACCTCTATAGCCTGGGCAACAGCTTCCCGGCGGGAGATCTTGCCCAGAGAGAATTCCTGCCCGGTTATCGGATTGCGCCATGAGTAAATGTGAAATCTTTTGCGAAAGGCCAAATTACGGGGCAGGTTAGCGTCGTAACGTTGTGGCCTTTTCGCCATGCTGCAATTTCTCCAGTAAAGTGCCAGTCAAAGGTGTGCGTTTTTGGCCTGCGGTTATCCGTTGGTGTTTTTTCTCCTTGATATCGACATACATAGCATCGGACAGCAGCCGATATTCTTATGGCCACCCGGCAAACTACAGTAACAACCGAGGCCGCGAATGTTCAGGAAAACGTTAACCATATGTCTGACGCTGATGTTGATAGCGAGTTGCTCGCAAAGTACTCCTACCCCACAGACAAAGACGGTAGTCGTTGATACCGCCTGTAGCTGGGTGAGGCTCATCCGCCTGACTCCCGAAGATATCAAAACGCTAGACCCGCGCACAAAGAGGGACATCCTGGCGCACGATAAAGCAGTAGATGTTAACTGCCACAGCCAATAAAGCTATTTTAAATGGTGGGCTAACTTATTTTTCATTAGGCTTTTTCTGTTGCTCAGGAAATGCTATTTCTGACTTTTTCGCAAGTCTAGCTTCATCCGGGAAATATCCGCCGTTACTGGAAGTTTTTTTAACAATCAAGACTCCATCTTTGACTTTAATATTAAGAGTGCCAAATATGACTTTTTTGCCCATGATGTAATCAAAAGCAACTGCCTCTATCTCATCCCTAAAGGATTTTTTGTCACCACTAAGTAGGACGAATTCAAAAGGAAGGGCTTTTTGTAATTTCTCAGTTGCGATTATTCCGTCAACTTTGGAATCTTCGACAGTCATTTCTATGCGCATGTACTCGTGCTGATCAGTAAGCCATTTCGGAGGATCGATATCATACTCTGTTGAGTTATCCCAGATACCGGTAATGGCGGGGGAACTACCATACCATTTCTTAAATTTATCAATATTATCAACGGCTTTGTCGCCATTTATCAAAACCCATGCCACAATTACTGCAAGGACGGTTAAAGAAGGCCAAATGGCAAATTTCCATATGTTCACAAGGTAAATCTCTTTTTTAGCTTCTGCTTAATATACATATACTTCGGAAAATTTGCAGTACTGTTTCTTCGCTTATCGCAGGCTAACCAACCAACTTATAGGGCATTATCACAGGTATTCACTGAGTTTCTGTGATAATGCGCATGCAAAGCCACCCTCAACTCCTTTCAGCCCACCTTGGGCATGGTTGCTGGTGGCTTTTTATATTCAGGAGCACCAATGCCTCCACGTATCCCCCGCGCCTACCGTAAGAAAGGTTGCCCCAAAACTACGAGCGATCCATCCGGCTATTGTGAAGCGCACCGCGGCGAAGGGTGGAGCAACTATAAGCCAGGCATGACCCGGCACCAGCGGGGTTACGGCAGCCAGTGGGACACCATCCGGCCACGCATCCTCAAGCGCGATAAGTACCTGTGCCAGAACTGCCAGCGCCAGGCGCGCGCGCGGGAGGCCAAGTGCGTTGACCATATCATCCCTAAGGCCCACGGAGGCACCGATGATGATCGCAACCTTGAAAGCTTGTGCTGGCCCTGTCACAAGGCCAAGACGGCCAAAGAACGGCTCGGATGAGAATAATTATCACCACCGGGTGGGGGGGATCAAATCTCTACCGCCCTTTGCATCCCGTACTGCCCGCCTCCTTTGATTTTTATACCCGCGAAAAATGAAATTAAAACTGGAGCGATTATGGCTGGAGCGATGGGCCGATCCGGGCGTCGCGCCAAGCCTACCGCCCGCAAGGAGCAGGCGGGAAATCCCGGTAAGCGGAGCCTGAATAAAGACGAACCGGTGTTTACCCCGATCAAGGGTGTCGAGCCGCCGGAGTGGTTAATTGAAGATGGCTTAACGCTGGCCACGGTGATGTGGCAACTGACCACCAAAGAGCTATGCGGCCAGGGCATTCTTTGCGTCACCGACCTGTCGGTGCTGGAGCGCTGGTGCGTCGCGTATGAGTTTTGGCGCCGGGCCGTCAAGAAGATCGCGGTGCAAGGCAATACCGTCACCGGGGCCACCGGCGGCCCGATAAAAAATCCTGAACTCACTGCCAAAAAAGAGCAGGAGTCAGAAATGAACACCACCGGCTCGATGTTAGGGCTGGATCCCAATAACCGCCAGCGGCTAATCGGCCTGGCCGGCAAAGCCAAAACCGACAACCCCTTTATCAGGATGATCACATCGTGAGCCGTAAAGCCTATCCGAACGTCAACGCGGCCAATCAATATGCCCGCGAGGTCGTGCGCGGCAAGGTTCCGGCCTGCCAGTATGTGATCGACGCATGCCAGCGCCATATTGACGATTTGGCCACCGAGAAAAGCAAAAAGTTTCGCTTTCGGTTTGATAAGGACCTGGCCGAAAAGGCGGCAAAGTTTATTCAGCTGTTACCGCACACCAAGGGCGAATGGGCCTATAAACGTATGCCGATCACGCTGGAGCCATGGCAACTCTTTATCCTCTGTTCCGCGTTCGGCTGGGTGCATAAGGGAAGCAAGCTGCGACGTTTTCGCGAGATTTATACCGAGATACCGCGCAAAAATGGAAAATCGGTGATCTCGTCGGGCGTAGGCCTGTTTTGTTTCACCTGCGATAACGAATTTGGCGCGGAGGTGTATTCCGGCGCCACCACCGAGAAACAAGCCTGGGAAGTGTTCCGCCCGGCGCGGCTGATGTGCAAGCGCACCCCAGCGCTGGTGGAGGCGTTCGGTATCGAGGTCAATGCCTCGAATCTCAGCCGGCCGGAAGATGGCGCCCGCTTTGAGCCGGTGATCGGTAACCCGGGCGATGGCTCTTCGCCGCATTGCGCCATTGTCGATGAATATCACGAGCATGACAGCGACGCGCTTTATACCACTATGCTAACGGGCATGGGCGCGCGCCGGCAACCGTTGATGTGGGCGATCACCACCGCCGGCTACAACATTGAAGGGCCCTGTTATGACAAGCGCCGCGAAGTGATCGATATGCTTAACGGTACGGTATGGTCATCATCTCAACCCCAATGAAGAGCTGATACCGCTAAGCGCATCAACGGTTTGCGCCAGCGCCGGGTTGGACTGGACACGCGCATGCATCGTCAGGCCGACCAGGGACAGATACCGGATACCGGAATTAACGCTTTCAAGCAAAGCGGTTTTGCGCGATTGGGTCATGCGGTCGGTGGAAACGGTCTCCGCCGCCACCGAGCCAATCGCCGCCGTCGCCCGCATCACATAGGCCGGGATATTCTCGGCGGCGGCTTCGTTGACCGGCACGGCGGGCATACAATTCAATTGCGCCAGCAGACCGTCGATCAGCGTGGCGTCTTCCGTGGCGTCGGTGATTGCCAGCAGTTCCCGACAGGTAAGCTGATGCGGCTGGTCCGGATTGAGCTTGTTGCGCAGTACCTGAGGGTTCATACCGATACGTTCAGCGATATGCTTCAACTCGCCTTTGTGTGTATTTGCAAACAGGCGACATGCATTTTCGAGATTTTGATGTTTGGATACTTGATAATCAAACATGGTTGCCATCCTTAGAAACTTGAATAATCAAGCTAGGCTTTGATGTAGCGGCACTTGATAGCCTGGTGGCGGTTCTTCTCGCGCCAGGCTTCCAGGTTGATAAGGGCGTTGCCGTGTTTTTCCATTACGACAATGCTTTTTTCGCCAGTTATCTCGCATTTGCGAATTCTTCGAACGGTAGCTGTAGGAGTAGGGGCCAGTAGCACGATGCCTTAGCGATCCATTTTTCAAGCACTGAATGGCTGATGCCATTGATGGCAGCAAAATCCTTTTTAGAAATGGTGGGAGACGCCATTTTTAAGGACATATGGTCAGCGACAGCCAGGTCTAGTGCTTCGGCAACGAATTTGCCAAGTATCGGAGTTAATGAATCAACCAAGGAAGAGATGATCTCGCTCTTAAAGACTTGCCTTGAACTTTGTTTTGGCATTGCATTCTCTGAATCCATAAAGCAATATCTCTCGTATGTGGTTTGTGTTCTATGGTGTTACATGTGGTGTGTAGTCACTATAGATCACAATGTGTGTGTTTGTGAATACTCATGGGGTGTATTTATTGGATATTAATAATTTTGACGGGAATGCTTCGTTGGTATTGGAACGGATCATGTCAAGCTACGGCGTCGCCACTCAAAAGGCGCTTAGTGAGGCAACCGACATTCCGACAAACACTGTCAGCAATTGGGTCCAGCGTAATAGCGTACCAAGCAATGTCATTCTGAAATGCTCTGTTGATACTGGTGCGGACGCAAGGTGGTTGGTTACGGGTGAGCTTGCAAAAGCAAACTCCAGTCAGCGGAGTAGGGCGCTGAAAGGTAAACCGCTCTACGACAAGATCCTGGCATCTGGCGGCAAAGCCGTGCTGCGCCGTATTCTCGATGCCTACGGATTCGATACGCAAAAAGAGCTTGGCGATTTATTAAACATTTCATCCGGTACAATCAGTACCTGGGTAAGGCGCAATTTTTTCCCCGGTGATGTGGTTATCGCTTGCGCTCTTGATACCGGCGTATCCCTGGAATGGCTATCGACGGGTTCAGGCGCCATGCAAGATCTGCCAATAGCTGTAAAGAATTCTGTACTAGGGGCGATAACGTTGGAGAGTTTGAAATTGGTCGCTGGCAAACTTGAGCCGCAAGGGCAGTGCATTTTCGATAATCGATTTTTACCTAAAGACATAAGCCAGGATTCGTTACGTTATATTTATTCTGGGAGTAGGGCGTGGTTAATCAGTTTTGATAGTCTTGAACTATCAAATGGGACATGGTTGCTGGATATTGATGGGACGCTAGATGTGTACAGTGTTTCGAGGCGGCCGGGAAATCGCCTACGCGTTTCGGGTAAAGATGGTGAGTTCGAGTGTTCTGTTAATGAGGTTAAAGCGGAGGGGATAGTGGCCGTGTGCATAAAGAAATTTTTATAAGGATTTGTATGGCCGGTAGAGCTTTCATTTATATCAATGCTAACGGGTAGATAATTTTTATTAATTGGGAAAGGTTAGCAACTCGAAATAGCATATCAGGGGAATACGTATTTGGGCATACATGTTAAAGATTTCTTTATTAGATTTTAAAAATAATTTATTTTTTTAAAAGCGTAAAATTTTTAGTCATTTTAAACAACAACGAGGGGTAAGTTCATGCAATCGATTACTGCTAAGTTTCCGCCATTGCCACTAAATGAATTGATACCACGCATTAATGGATTTGAAACTAACTCATTAAATGAAAAACAATCACTTATCACTGATTTGATTAATGCCCATACAATTTTTAGTGTTGATATATTAAAAGGTTCTGTTTTTAGGCGCGCACGGAAAATTAATGAGAAAGATTACCCTGAATTAGTACAAGATCTGCTGTGGAAACCGGATGGTTTAGCTGTTTCCGGAAGAGCCAATCCAGAAGGATTTTCAGTTTTATATGTAGCTGATAAACCTGAGACAGCATTTAGAGAGACTCATATTGATGCTCACTTTGTTTTACTTTAAGAATTACAAATTCGAGCAGGGGTAAAATGTAGAGTTGCACCTATCGGTGAATTCCTTAGAATTCAGCGTGTTGGTCGAGGATATCTAACTGGTGATATGTCGAATACAATAAGTAATATGTTGAACGTCTGTAAACCAGAAGAAGCTAAATCGCTGCTGATCACTGATGCATTTTTGTTAGAATGCATGATAAAGGACAATGACCCTTATTTAATTTCGTCATTTATAGCTAAATCTATATTTGAAAAAGACAAGAAAATATCAGCTGTTTCTTATCCTAGTGTACGGCAATATGGCGCTATAAATTTTGCAATAAGGACAGAGAATTTTTGGAAGTCTTGGTCAGTGATAGCTGCTCGTCGGAAGCAAGTAAACCATTTGGCATGTGGCTACTATGAATCATCACGTACAGAGCATGTTACGGGAGTTACTAGGTTCGGCAAGTTAGTTTGGGAGAAGGGTGCCATAGATAATAATTCGTCCCGTCCGCTTGAACAACCTTGGCATCCTCAATAATGTCGTGGAAAGCTTATCCCATAATATTAACACTTGCCAGAGGGAAGGTAACTGTAACCATTTTGTAGATACTACCTATTGTAATTTATTGTTTTAAAACAAGATTTAGTATTCAGCTATTTGTTAACTTAATGAATACACACTCGTGGTGTTTTTTTATCTGTACTATATGATCAACTACAGCACCAAAGAAAAGCTACTCCGCATAGTTATCGATATTCTCTTCCAGTAATTCGTTCATATAATTAGACAGCAGACGTAAAGCAAAGGTAATTTCCTCTATATTAGCCTGATCCATGGCGGCAAAAAGAGTCAGCTTCACAAGATAAAGAGATTCATTTAATTCAATGCCGTTCATCAATAAAAAAACGGATGTCGCCTGAAATGCTGTTCTTTTATTAGCATCATTAAACGCATGCGCTTTAGCAATTCCGATCAGATACATAGCGGCGAGTTTAAATACGTCATTGCAATGTCCATAATAGTGCAACGCCTCGACGCGGCCTAGTGCCCCCGCAAGTTTATTGCTATCCGGCGGTCCCGATAATGGCAGCGTCAAAAACTGGATTTCAGTAACTTGCTCTTGCGTCAAAAAATCAAAATCCATCATTTATCACCCAAGATCTTTATAGTATTAGCATGCCGGGTTCTTGTCGTCGCAAGGGCATCCTTAAACGATAATTTCTTATAGCCTTTATCTCTGAAAGAATCAGACGAAGGGGTAATGTCTTCGCCTCGGTTAGAGGCTGCATCATTGGCTGAATGTTTAAGCATTTTCTGCCCTGCCTGTTTGACGGATAATTCCCCGCCATCGCGTAAATAGGCCAGCCAGTAGGGAAGGTTTTGCTGAAATTCTTCATAGGATATTGATTTCATGGGCACCTCCTTTATCGTATCTCGCAATGATAGCATACAGCCTATCAAGAGAAAATGCGGCTATGGGAGTAGGGTACTGGAACATAATTTCTTATCATTATTAATCACATATTTATCAATAAGATAACGTGATTATGCATTGCCTTAGCCCTTACTGAGGGGCATGACCGCCTGGTACTCAAGGCTCAGCCTAAGCCTAAGCTGTGCTATCCAGCTGAGCCGAAGATATTGACGTGCCATCAAGGCCTATCCAGTTCACTGCTGTTTACCGCGATATTTGACCGCCTATTTGCCAATTTGCCGTTGTGTGTAGGCAAGGCGGCCAACGTCATGATTTACGGTAGCCATTTTGTAGGCACTTTTTGATGTAATCTATTTAACTTATTGCATTTATTGTGTTTTTATCAGCGTGAATAGTATTCGGTCTTTTCAAATTAATTATTTGTAACCAATTCCGAAAATTATTTCCAAGCAATCGGCCCTGTTATTGACGTAAGGCTACGTGGACCAGATGAACCCGTAGCCGCCGCTCTGCGCTTTACACCTCTGCTTAGACATGAGGTGGGCATGGACAGGGCGTCGCATGGGCTGGAACGGACCTGAGCGGCTTGATTTGCGATAGGCTAAATTGCTAAAGATAGACGATGGCGCGCGGATATTATTTTAGTATTCACTATTGCCACCGCCAAAAAAGGCCGAACCGGCCTTTTTTAACGATATCGATTACGTTTGTATTTAATATAACGATCGTCCGCTAACTAAAATTATCAGTTAAATCATCGAGCATAAATATCCTGCGCCGGAAAAATAGCTGCCATCATATTTTTTAGGATGGGGATGATAGCCAATGGCTTTACCATTGCCATCCCGGGCACATGAGCTGTTTCCTTCATCCTGCAGGTTTTTTGGCACCGCCCCGAATAAACCCGGATTATTCCAAAACTGCTTTTGACCGGAAGGCGTCACAATCTTGGGTGACGAGGTAGAAGGCTTATCCCCCGGGGTTCCGCTTAAATATGAGCAGCCTGAAGAGGACAGGATTATAAAAGCCAATGGTATCAAAAAAAGCGATCTTTTCATTTTAATTATTCCTGGGATGTGGTTTTATGCTTGAAACAAAAATATAGTTTTCAGTCGAATAACGTGTTTATCTTATTTTTAACCTCTGCGTTTTGTACGGTTAAAAACATAACGGCATGAGTTTGCTTGTAAGGCTTAACATATTCAAATATGTTAATGTGAAAATGGGTGAAATTTTAGTTTCATGGCGTCATTAAAAATAAAATGGCGATATGAAATTTATCTGTAAGATAATTCCTGGCCGTGAAATTAATCATATATTACATTATTTTAAATAATTATTTGTATAATTTAAGTATTTATATTATTGAATTTATTGACTTTTTATTTTTGGTTTGCTCATATTTCGATTTCACACCTTTGAATCAAATCCACGGTATGCGACGACTGAACGCTTTACAATGTCGACAAGTCATTAGGCCCATGTATTTTTAGTTATCGTCCAGATACTCCTCTAATCGCCGCTGGCTTATGGTTTTTATCAATCTATGCTAATTATTATCTTCACCATCCGATATATCACCGGCGTGGACCGGGCGCATGCATCATGAATTTTCCCCATCTCATCAAACCATTTGCCGCGGGGACGATGACAATAGATATGGCAAGGGCGCGGCTAACTGCCGCCCCTGTGCCGATAACAGAAAAAAGAGGCTAAAAGTATGCAACCGCCGATGGAGATAGCTCATCAGCGCCGTGCCGTAGGGCAGTTTTGACCGTTGGCCATGTTCTGGGGCGTTACATCAACCCACGGCTAAAGCAATCAAAACACAAAGTGTGAATAACCCCAGCAAAAACATATGCCAATCAAATTTAACTTGCATGGCTATGGCCTCCCGTCACAACAGTTGTTTTTATGATGGTTGATTCATGGGCAACTTGCTGTGACTCATTTACCAAAATGAAGGCCGGGCCCAGGCGTGGTATTTTTTGCTGTGGCTATAGTACAAATCTCCATCCCATTGCGCCCACGACGCGCGGATGGATTAAACCTCGCGCCGGCGAGTATCGAAGCTGTGGGTAATGGCCAAGCCTGGGTTGAATCTAAGTACTGGCCACGCCGGAGTAACCCGGATGCCTGCCGTTAGATTTTTTAGCAGGCCCGCTCCCGAAGCGCATCTCCGCAGTACCCGGCGGCACGGCCTGTTTATAGCGGTTGATTTATTCCGAGTTGGGTAATAACGCTGGCTTATTGATCATTCAGTATTGCTTTTACGGCTTTGGCGTCATGCCGTGCGCGAATAGCGTTTATCAGCACCGATCGTCCCTGAACCCCGGTAATATTCGTTGATTATGCTCGTCGTGGCTGAATTAGCGCCAATTGGCTTAGTTGCTGATAAGCGTAGTCCCAAAAAGTACGGACTTTTTGCGGCATGCGCTGCACATTGTTCGCCACCAGCTGCACCGGCATCGGTAAGGGTTCGTATGCGGGCAGCAACCGCACCAGGGCGCCGGTCGCCAAATCCTCCGCCGCCTGGTAAGAGCGTAAACGGGCAATGCCCTTGCCCGCGCGCGCCGCCAGCAGCTGTGTTTCCACATCGTTAAGCAGCAGGCGCGGCGTTAAGCGTACCCGCTCGTTATTTTCATGCGGGCCGAAACGCCATTCGCGCAACGCGGGGCGCAGGGTGCCGACGATGGTGTCGTGATCGGCCAGTTGCCCCGGTTCACGGGGTTCGCCGCGCTGTGCCAGATAGGCCGGGCTGGCGACGGTCACCCGCGTCACCTCACCCAGCTTGCGCGCGACTTTAGATGAATCCTGCAGATGACCAATGCGTATCGCCACATCAAGCCCTTCATCGATCATGTCGAGATTGCGGTCGTTTAACAGCATCTCAATCTGGATGTGCGGATAACGTTCGAGAAACGACAATACCACCGGCGCGACATGCTTGCGTCCGAACTGTACCGGCGACGTGATGCGCAGCAAACCGGTGAGCTGAATTTCCGCGGTATCCATTACCGCATCCTGATAATCGTTCAGCAAAACGCGGGCGCGTTCCGCCAGCCGCAGGCCGGATTCGGTCGGCGCCAGCCGCCGCGTGGTGCGCTCCACCAGCCGCGCGCCGAAACGTTGTTCAAGCGAAGCAATGGCCCGGGTTATCGCCGGCGCGGAACGGTGCAACCTGCGTGCCGCGCCCGCCAGGCTGCCGTGCTGGATCACCGCCACAAATATCGTCAATTCATCTAAGCGGTCCATATTTTATTCCGATAAATGGAATTATGATTTTCCATATTCCCGCATTATTAACACATCGCGCAAGAGTATTCTGTTCAGCATCGCCTTCAGGAGACTCATCATGGAAACACTACAACTTTACGGCACCCGGCAATCCGGGCACTGTCATCGCGTGGCCCTGCTGCTGCGCATGCTTAACCTGCCTTATGATTTTATCGATGCTCCGGCCGGGGTACGGCAGGCCGAGGATTTCCGCCGCCTTAATCCTTTTGGCCAGGTCCCGGTACTGCTTGATGGGAAGCGGATCCTGACGGACAGCAACGCCATTATGGTTTATCTGGTAAAGCGTTACGCCCCCGGTAGCCACTGGTTGCCGGAAGATCCGTCATCGGCGGCGCGGGTACAGGTATGGCTGTCCAGGGCCGCCGGGGAAGTGCGCTATGGCCCCGCGTCCTGCCGGATGGTGACACAATTTTCCGCCCCGGAGGATTATCCGTCGGCGCTGGCGATCGGCGGACGGTTTTTGCCACAGATGGAACAACATCTGTCCGGGCGTGATTTTTTAGCCACCGGCCGGCCCACCATCGGCGATTTGGCCTGCTACAGCTATGTGGCGGCGGCGCCGGAAGGCGGTATCTCGCTCGCGCCATACCCGTCAATCCGGCGCTGGGCCGCACGTATCGCCGCGCTGCCTGGCTTCTTCGCCATGCCGCCATTACCGTTGCCGGGATCTGTCGGGAGGGAATAACATGTTTCATCCAGATGAATTACGCGCGCAGGCCTTGGCGGGTTTTTCCAGCGTCAGCGGCGGCATTTATCCGGCCATGCCCGATCAGCACCGCGAATTTTTTGCCCATCTGCCCTATTTGTTTGTCGCGGCGCCGGATGAACGGGGCTGGCCGGTCGCCACGGTGTTTAGCGGCCCGACAGGATTTCTGCGCTCACCCGACGCTGCGCATTTGCGCATCAGCTCAGCGCGCCGGCCAGACGATCCTGCCCAGGCCGCGCTGCAAACGGGAGCGCCGGTCGGCGCTCTGGGCCTGGATTTCAGCAATCGCCGTCGCAATCGCGTTAACGGCGTGGTCGGCCGCACCGATAAAAACCGGGTGGAAATTATAGTGCGCCAGAGCTTTGGCAATTGTCCTCAATACATTCAACGGCGTGAGCTGTACCCGGCGCCGGCGCGTCCGTTACCTATTGAGCACCTCGGCGTTCTGGATGATGACGCAAGAAAATTGATCCGGCAGGCCGATACCTGCTTTGTCGCCAGCTGCGCGCATTGTCATTTGTCCCAGGGCGGGGTGGATATTTCACATCGTGGCGGCAAACCGGGGTTTATCAATCTTGTCGGCGAAACGCTGTGGATACCGGATTTCCGTGGTAACCGATATATGAATACGTTAGGTAATTTACTGGCGCAGCCGCGCGCGGCGCTGCTGTTTATCGACTTTGCGCAGGGGGATATTTTGCACCTGCAGGGAGAAACACGGATCCTGTGGCAGGCGGAAAACGGCAACGAGGTCCAGGGCGCGGAGCGCTATTGGCGTGTTGACCTGGCAAACGCCTGGCGTTTCCGGCGGGCATTGCCCTGGCGCGGCCGCAACGTGGAGTTCTCGCCGGCAACCTTGGGGACCGGCACGTGGCATGGCGACAACCAACCACAGACCTAAACCGGCGTCATTACCTGATGTTAATGCCCATGGCGCAGCGCTTAACGATGCCATTATGCGCGGGCTTTAAGCATTTCCATGCTTCCGATCGGGAAGGGGCGCGGTAATTTTAACCGGCAGTGTTATACTGGGCAGGACAAAATAACTCAGCTCAGGATGAAAAAGTGGAATTTACCACCGAGAATACCAATAACGGCGAGTTGTTAACCATAACTCTGATAAGCAAAATTGGCGCCGAGGATTACCGGGCACAGGAAAGCATACCCGTTTTGCAGGCCGACGCTGATGAAATCCGGCGCGCCAAGGCCAGGCTGATTTCCCGATTTAACGAGCGCAATGGAAAGTCTGTTGTCGGGAAGCCATTGCCCGGCGATGCCCCCCATGCTTGATTTTACCAAGCCGGCGAAAGCCGGCTTTTTTTATGGCACGCCGGGCAATGCGCTTAGCAGCGGGGCCAGCAAACCCTGGCAGGACCAGGATGAATAAGGATGCCTTGGCGTGACGTAATCTTATGTTTGGGAATAGAACGCCAATAATAATGGGTATCCTCCCTTAGAAAAGGTTTTGATTAAAGAATATTGTTCAAAACGTGGCGATGGATATTGTATTGCGCAGACCTGACGTACGGTGAATTACTATTAAAGTAACGACTCATTTTTAAGCTGCCACCGGTATCAGTATTCATGTGATAATGACCGGAACGTAAAACCTGCTGGATATTCAGGGGTAAAATGAATCTATTTAATGATGCTAAAATCAATAAGACGATAAATGAATTATTGGAAAATGAAAGTACCAGTCAAGATATTATGCAAGCCAAGTCATTATTCACCACTTTAACACAATTGAGAAATGACAATTTACACACTGCGGGCCAGGCAAGCAGGCATAATAGAGGTAAGCGCAGCCTGGCGCATAACCTTTTATGGTATTTTTTCGCTTCCCAGCCTTTTTTACCTTCGCCCGGGGCCATTGCCGCCCACTCGACCAAAACACTGACCGTAGCCGGGATGGATGCCGCCACCCAACCGCAGCCCCACGCTTTGTCGCCTTATGCCGCTTATCCGGCCGGCATCAACAACCCCGAGCAACCTGACGCCGGGACTGGACATGCGGCCACCGACGCCGGCGCTCCCTATCGGGATCACAATAAACGGCGGCCGGCCGACGATATCCAGGCAGGGACGCAAGCGTTGGCACTGCAAAATGAACATGTTGCCTTTTATTTGCAGAAAACCGGCATCATAAGGCCGGAGTGTGGTATGCATCACGAGCTGCTGATAAATCGGGTAATTGATTGCCTGACAAACCCGGGGACTTTCCTGCCGGAACTGACCCGGGCATTAATGACGGGGTCGGGTCTGTTTGGCGCCCAGCCGGAAGAAACCCTGAGCGTTGATCATCAACTGGAGTGGGTAAAGCAATGGATTGCCGCCAATGTGTTTGGCGGTTCCGTTGATGAGTTTCTTGTCGCCTGCATTATCGCGGGCATCCCCGGAAAAACCAAGCAAACATCCAGGCAGCATATGGATAACGCCATGCTGCTTAGCGCCGTTGACCATCATGTTGCCTCGCTTAGCACTCTAACGGTGGCGTCGGTAGAGTATATATTTAATGAAATTTTGCTAACCGCCATGCCGACGCTCGGCGTCGGTAAAGGGAGTTCCCTTGGCGAAGCGGATTATGTCGGTTCCCTTGATTGGGTTTACCTGCACGCCGGCGTGCAATTTGCCCATGAAATGCGGCTTGAGAGCGATCGGCTGTCAAAGTATGGGCTGTTGTCCTTAGGTGTTTCCCTGGAAGCCACGCTGCTTTCCAATACGGTTTCCCCAGGCATAATTCAGTTTTTTATCCGTCCCGCCGTTATTTATTTCCTGGTAAACAAGCTGATTGATGGCAAACCCATCACCGATCCGCGCTTATTAACAGATCCCGCTGTCAGGCAGCGCGCGGTAGAGCATTTTTTCGCCGACAGCCGGCTGCGCAATGAAAAAAATAACCCCTTCACGCAATATAGCCTGGCCATTGAAGGTTATCGTACCCGCACCCAGTTGGCCGAAGATATATTGCATGATCGCTGTGCTATGGACGCAACCGGCCATTATGCCGTCGACGCGGAAAGCTATAAAAATAATTACGATGGGTACAGCTGCAAAACAGATAACGGCGGCCCGCTGCCGACAATCGAATTGCTGCCCAACGTTAGCGATGAGTTTCGCAAACAAAACCGACATATTGTCGAATATTACCGGGCGGTGGATACCTTGCTTCTGGCCGGGGCGTTTAATACACTTTCCGCCGCGGATACGTTATTTTTCGAAAAAAACCAGATCAAATTGGCGACAGCGTATTTTTCCTCTTTTGACCAGTTCAGGGGCGTGCTGGGCGCGCATACCATCCCGCGCAGTACCTATATTATTCATTTATCGGCGGACGCGGTATTGTTCTCAACGACGGGCGCCGGTGAACGCATCTATGCGCTTGAACGTCGCCACGGTCGCCACGGGGGGTACGGCTTAACGCGGATCGACCGCGATACGCGCTCTTATTATGCGTTGCTCGACGATCAGACGCCGCGAAGAGACCGGGATTATCTACTGAAGATAGCCGCCGGCGGCAGCCAGGCCACCGTGTTGAAACCGGCCGGTGAATCCCTGGACGGCTTGATCCGCGGTTTATCCGGGCTGGCGCAGGAAAACCTGCGCACGCAGCTGGATGTGCAGGGTTATGACGCCACCACCCGGGAGAAGGTGCTGAAGGGATTGCTGTCCCTGGTGCCGTTACATGACTGTATTTCCGGCATTATCGCCGGCGACCGTGAGGCGGTTGTCCCTTGTGTGTTCGATATGTTCAGCCTGCTGCCGTTATTGGGCAAGGCCGGGTCGATGGTATCGCGTATGGCGATACAGGGCGGGAAGGGCACCGCCGCGGCCGTACGCATCAGCCTGGGCAGCTATGCCGCCAGGCAGTCGCTGGACAACGCGCTGTCCGCCGGCGCCGGGCATTTTGTCAAATACGCCATGGTGCCCGCCGCCGGGGAGTTAAACCAAAAAGCGTTTATTGCCATGGCGGTGGAGCTAGCCCGTTTTGCCGACCCCGCCATGGTGGAGATTCTCTATCGCTCAAGCGCTGCGGCAACCAGGCGGCTTAGCGCCGCCATCGGGATCATTGCCGGTCGCCTGCCGGAAATCGCGCCGATCCTGCCAAAAATTACTAAACTGGCGGACGCCGGCGGCGCTGCGGGAACGCGCGTTTCGTATAGAACCGCGCGCCTGGCGGGCACCAATCGCTATCTTCCGATCGCGCCGCTGGACGGTGACAAATACCGTGGCAAGGCTATTTATGTCCAGATCGATCCGCAGTCAGGGAATTTCAAGGGTAAAAAATATACGCTCTCGGACGACAACCAGCTGATCCCCGTGCCGAGGCCAGCGGCGATTCACCTGAAAAATGTCTTGCGGGAAGGATTGGGCGGCAAAGGTGGGAACAAGGCGGTAAGGGTATGGAATTCGCAACGAAGTTTTGATGATATGGTGTTGGTTGATCTTCCACAGTATCCCAATCCGCAATATCTCCAGATTGAGAGTTATGGTTCCCGGGAAGCGGAAACCCTCCTGTTTCCCGAATTGGGCATCCCGTTGCAGCAAACGCCCCTGGACATCATTGCCTATGCCCAGGTATTTGAGGCGCTCGATCCATCGCAAAAATTGGCCATTCGTGCCTGGACCATGGTCGAGGGAGATACCACCCGCTATCATGACGGCACAAAAAATTTGGCGCGGATGGTCAATTCACCGGTCAATGCCGAAATCAATCTTCATTTGTTTGAAAAAGTTCCCAGGGCGTCCTGGGAAATCAAGGAACGTCTGGTTTATGCACACCTGCTGGCGTCGTTTAACAGCCCGCTTCCCCGTCAGTCCGGCAGCTTTTTACGCGTTGCGGAATATAGGGGCCAGGACATTCCATGGGCTGATACTATCGGTCCAGGCGACATCGTGACCAATTACCCGGGGGTGATGAGCGTTGCGTCAAATGACGACTATGTTCGTCTGTTCACCGAACAGACTGCTGAAGAAGCCGGGGAGGGTCGCTGCCAGGCGCTGGTTTATTACAAAATCCACGGCGGCGCCAATTGCCTGCCGCTGCCATACCCGATAGCCAGCACGGTTGAAACCGAAAATGAGCTCATTTTCGGACCAAAGTCTTTTTTCCGGGTGACGGGGATTAGCCGCGCCGAATTGATCGGCGGCGAGCTTTACCCGCTCACCCGTTTCGGGGTGGTATTGGTGGAGGTTGAACAACCGGTTGCGTCGGCAAAAAATCTTTTTACCGGCGAAGTATATTATTTCAATTAGCAGTGAAAAATAACGGCCCTGTCCATGGGTATTTGGCCGCTGGTGACGTCGCGTTTATGGGTAACGGCTCTATTATCATATCTTCCTGGCTGGCGTGCCGGCAAGATAATGATGACGCAAACGCGAATAAATCCTTAAAAGTATAGCTTTGCGCTTGTAATGAATTAGGCGTTAAGAATTTCATAACGGATTGGACTCTCATAAAGGCGCTATCATGAAATTATTGACCCTCCACGCGAAAAAAAATCATACCGATACTGAAACGGAGCTGATGACCAATGATAAAACGCTAAAAGAACGGCAAGAAACAGAAATGCTCTTTGGCATGATAAAGCATGCGCGCAATGAACAGGACGGGCGGAACATTCCGTCCGCATCTCCGCTTGATACCGGGCGCAAGCGCATCGGTTTGCGGCTGCTGTACGCTTACGGCCTGTTGACGCGATTACCGGCATTACCCGGCGCGCTGACGGTGGATCCCGATAATGAAAAGGTGCTGGCCGGGCTTGGAAAAATCGCTGCGGCCGGTTTGCCGCGGGACCCGGGATCGGCAAGGGCCAGGCGGGATGCCGGCCATGCCGTTGAGGGCCCCGATCCCTTTACCCGAGAGGATCGCCGTGCCGCGCGTTATTTGCAACAGCGTGAAATGGAACAACGGTATAATAAACCGATAATAAACCTGGCGCAGCAAAATAACTTTATTTCCGGATTACTTTATCATTCGCCATGGAATATGTCGGCGCTTGATAATATTCATTTTCCCCAAGCGATAAGGCTGGTGGACAGTACTTTGCGCTATCTTATCGCTAAACCAGAGGGATTAGCCAAAATTGCCTATGTTTTATTGCAAAGTTCTGGGCTGTATGGCGCGTCCCCTGCCGAAAGGCTAACAAAAAACGTTATGAATAAAGTCGTCGACGACTGGATTAGCGAAAATGTATTCGGTTCCAGCATTGAAACATTCGTGGCGCGCGGGCTGCTTGGCCAACCGCAGCCACAGGGGCGGGAGCCGGCGCAGGGCGCTATCCCCTTTAACGTAAAAACCTGCCGCGACATGATTATCGCCAATCTTGGCGCATTCAATACCGGCGGGGCGGCGTTGGACGAGGCGGCTGCGATCGGGAAATTATCCCCTTATCGCTACCTGCTTGATAACATTATTACTCCGGCGATGCCAACGCTTTTTTTTTCCCGGGAGAAGCAACGTCCTGATAGCCTGCAACTGGGCACCCTGGACTGGTGCTACCTGCATATCGGACTCGCTTTTGCCGCTAAAGGCGCGTTTGACGTCAGCGATATAACACAAGGGGAGCTGATTGACATCGGCTGCTCGTTATCGGCGCTGATGATGATGGGATCGTTGTCGGCCGCCATGATTGACCTGTTTCGTTTCCCGGCATTGCTGCATTACCTGAAGTTCAGGCTGGATAAAGATAAAAACGCCGCCCCGGAGATTGATTTGCGCGCCGACGATACCCAGCAAAACGCCTTGATGCATTTTTTTTCCTCCGGCGAAGCCAGGGAATATGCCGTCAATCCGTTTAAACAATTCAGCGACGCCATGAGCGGATATCAATCGCGCACGGTAATGGCGGCGGCTATCCTTAAAACGCGCTGTGGCGACCTGCCGGCGGAGGAACTCGCGCGCAGGCTGGATCTCTATAAAGAGAATCCGGACGACTATCATTGTCCTCCGGGGCCGGACCATCGGCCTGTCGACTACCTGACCGACCTGAATCACGCCTTTGAACAGCAAAATCAGGCTATCGCCGATAAATATGCCGTTGTCGATCGGTTAATGATCATGGATGCCATGGCGTCCCTGCCCGATGAGGAACAACATTATCTGGTTTCTGCAACCGTGAGAAAGGCGGGCGCGGATTTTTCACGCCTGGATTATGTTACGGGCCTGCCGGCGGAATATTTTATGACCGGGGTCAAACCGGCGGTGCAGTTATTGACCGGTATCGACCTTTTTTTGGCCGCCAGGGAGGGTGAAGAGCGTATATTTGCCCTGGTTCGCGCCGAGGCCGGCTATTGGCTGAAGCGGGTGGATCGTCAACAGGAAAATTATTACGCCCTGATGGAAAAAGATATCAGCGGCAGCCACCGCTATTATCGGCTAAATATCTATGGGGGCGAGCGTTCGATGGGGTTATATAAACCCCCCGGGGACGCGCTTGCCGCCGTCGCTGAACACATTACGTCACAGCATGGGGCACGCCTGGCGAACGCGCTTTATACCCATGGCTACGACGAAACCGCGCAGGAAGCGTTAAGCCGTTTCCTGCTCTCTTTTATCCCCTTTTATCATTGTGCCGCCTGGGATCCGCACCGGCGGGAAGAGGCGTTGATCTCCTGCGTGATGGACGGGCTGAACCTGTTGCCGCTAGCGGGGCAGGCCGCGACCCTGTCGTCGCGAATGGCGGCCAAGGTGGGCGTGGGCAGCGTCTTATCCACGCGGGCCGGCTTGTCCAGCTTTGCGGCCGGTTCAACGCTGAAAGGCGCGTTGGGCGCCGGTATGCGCACATTTGCCAACCTGGCCATGGCTTCGGCGGCGGAAGAACTGGATCGCAGGGCGTTAATCGGTCTGTTGACCGAGTTGGCGCGCGCCATGGATCCCGGCATGGAAACGGCGGGCTTATTGGGCCAGGCGGCGGTAGACCAGGTGCGGAACGCCGCCAGGTTATTAAGCGGCCATAGCCCGGTTATGCGGAAGTTATTCCAAAAACTGGAAAATGACGTGCCGCGGGTCAATCTCCCCACCGCGATAGACGAGTATGCCACGGGCCGTTTGCCGGGCATCGGGCACGCCATCCCGATTACGCGGCTGTCCGGGGATCGCTATCTTGAGCAGCCGGTTTACGTCAGGATCAATCCGCAGACCGGCGATTGCTTCGGCAAAAAGTACACCCTGTTGCAGGATAATACCCTGGCCGCCGTTCCCCTGCCGGCGGCAAAGCACCTGAGGAATATTCTGCGTGTGGGTTTGAGCGGCAGGGGGGCGGGCAGCGCGGCAAAGGTGTGGAACCGGTTTAACAGCGTCGATGATATGGTTACCGAAGTGATTAACGGCGTGGAATGCACGGTACACATTTCACGTTATGGCGAACCGGGGAGCGAAGCGCTGCTGTTTCCCGAACGGGGCATCACCCTGTCCCAGCAACCCTTGGATCTCGAACGCTATAAATCGGTATCAGACAGCCTGCCTTACAGCGAAAGGATATCCATGCGCCTGTGGACACTTGCGGGCGATGAGGGATCCGGTTACTCAGATATCGAAAGGTTGCTTGAAATAAAGGAATTTTTGCCCGTCAAAGGCAGGATCAATAGCAATCTGGCGGATGGTGTCGCGTTGGAGAGGTGGGAATTTTGGGACAGGTTTATTTATACCAATCTATTGGATGTCTTTAAACGGCCTTTCCCCCGGCAGTTGGGCCACTACCTGGGGGTAGGGCAATACCCGCCAGGGGAATATATTCCCTGGGCGGATACCATTGGGCCCGGCGATATTGTGACCAATTATCCCGTTTTTATGAGCGTTGCCGCGGTGGACGATTATGCAAGATTCTACACCGCCCGGGCCGAAGGCGCCGCTAGCAAGGGTATAAAACACCAGCAGGCCATGATGTATTACAAAATCGAGGGGGGACGACAATTCCTGCCGTTGATTACCGGGCATGCGGCCAATGCGAAGGCCAGCGTGGAATATTTAGTACAGCCTAACAGCGTGATGCGCGTCAAAAGCGTCTCCACGGCCTATATGCTCGAAGGCGACACCACACCGCAGCGCATTGGGATTGTCCTGGAGGAGCATATCGGACCGGTAAGGGAGGCCAAAAATATTTATTCGGGCGAGACGGTGTCGTTCAGCGACGATCAATGGGCAGGCCAGGTACGGCGTTATCATGAATCTTTACTTTAAACCCGTGCCGTGGCCGGCGGCCGGCGCGCCGCTTATCAGGTTAGCGCTCGTCGTCGCATCGGCGGGCTGCGTCTCCAGCACCTGTTTTATTACCCGGTAGCAATCATCGATATGGGCATTGCCGAGGAATTTCATGGCGCTAAAGCTCAGCCCCGCGGCCGCCGCCTGGCCGATAATCGGTACATAGCGGGTCACCGACTTGGTCGCCACCCGCACCCCCACCCGCTTGAGCACCATTTTCACCAGTTCGCGGGTAATAGTGCTGCCGATAAGCCTGCTGCCGATGCCGGTAATCGCCACCAGGGTATATTTTTTGCGATTGGGGTGCACCCTGTCGATCTGCGCCGCGGAGAGACCGAATTTTTCATTAATGGTCGGCAATAGGGCCATCAGCAGCGAAACATCGGCGCCGATATCCAGGCCGGGGATGGGGATCACCGCGGCGCCGGCCGACAATCCGGCGCGGCGGGTGACGATTTTTTTACACTCCACGCGCACCTGTTCCAATTCCGCCAAACTATTGATCATTAGGTATTCCTGCTATGCCGATAACAATGCAATTATCACGCCTGTGACTATCGGAGCGATAGGTTGCCCTAGGGTCAGGGGCAGGTAGAATATTGTGACTACCCTCAGTAACAAATTCCCTGACTGTCTTTAGTCGTCAGCCTTCGGGCTGACTTTTTTTTGCCGTTTAAAAGTCGGCGTACTCACTGGCCGGCAGCCAGAAGCCGTCAATAAATTGCTCGATGGGATAACAGCCGCCATAACGCAGGCGCTGTTCGTTCATGGCGGAAAGGCATTGCGCTTCACTACGATAAGCGCCGATCAAGACTTCTTCGCAATCCTGGCCCAGGTAACAGATAAAAATCATTAATGCATACATACCGGAAACCCTTTACTGAGATGCCCTGCCGGCGCTTGGCCGGTTATTGTCGGTTTATAGCCTGAAGTATAGCCCAGCGGCGCGGGGCTGCAGTAGCCAGGGTAAAGACGATAATGGCCCTATGCGGCGTGGCGGCAGGGGGCTGGACGGCAAAACGACGGGGTTAGGCCGGTGATGGATAACCCGCCGGGCGGCGGGTGATGACGTTATTCCAGGCGCATTATCCAGGCATCGCTATCGTTATCATAGTGTTGCCGGAACAGCACATGCTCCTTGCCGTCCAGGAACGCCGGGATGCTGGTGTTTTCATCCCATCCGTCCAGCTGCTTGCACAGATCGGGATCGGATTGGCACGGGATACGCAGGATATTCTCAACGTTGCGATCCGCTCCGGCAGAGAGTTCGGCGTCGTCAACTTCAAAACTTCCTATTTTGACAGTAGTCTTGGTCATATATAAGCCCTTTTACGCTATCTCGCCAGGATAAGTCCTTAAGCAAGCCACGTATAAAGCATAGTCAAGATCGCACAAAACGCTAAACGCCGCCCGGCCTTGGGTTCAACCTTGCGGAGGAATGGCGGTGCCCCATTCATGCCACTCTTTCGGCTCTTCACCAGACAGCAGGAAATGCTTGCCGGCTGAGGCCTTGGGCGCCAGCGGCGTGGTCGGCGGGGTGGCAAAGGCGATGCCGCCGCGGATAAACTGCTGGAAAGTGCCGCTTTTCACCGTGCCGCCGGTGAGGCCGAACTTGAGGTCATAACCCGAGGCCAGCCAGAAGACTGAATTATTGCGCACCAGATGTTGGTATTGTTTGCTGATGCGCAGCGCCACGTATACCCGATCCGCCAGCGATCCCAGCGACAGGCTGGTGACGGTGCCGACCTCGATGCCGCGGTATAACACCGGCGTGCCGATTTGCAATGAGCCGGCCTCCGGTGTGTCCACCACCACGTTTAATCCGTCAAGGTAACGTGAATCGGTAATGGTTGCCTCCTGCAGCTCAAAATTGCGCGTGGCCTGACCGCGCCCTGGCTCGACGTTGATATACGGCTGCAGCAGGGTTTCCAGGTGATTGACGCCGGCGGCGGAAATTTCCGGCGTGACCACGGAAAAATGCGTTCCCACCCGGGCAAAGGTTTGCACATATTCCGGATACAGCACCGCCTGCGCCATCACCTCGCTGTTTTCCGTGGACAGCTTCAGGGTCTCCAACTGGCCGATATCGATACCCAGGTAACGGATCGGCATGCCCGGCGACAGTTTGCTGGCGTCGTAGGTGCGCAGCACAATCTGGCTGCCCACCGCCCGGGCGGCATTTTCCGAACCGTAGAGTTTACGCGGCGCCCCTTTTGCCAGTACCGCGCCGTCCAGGTTATCAAAGCTGATGGCACCTTTCAGGGCGCGGTCGAGCGGTGATGCCTGCACGGTGATGCCGTTGCCGTTAATCTGCACCCGGGCGCCGCCCTCGGCCCAGAAAATACTATTGGGCGTAAGCAGCTTGCGGTACTGCGGGTGTATATACACCTCTACGTCGAAGCTTTGCGCTGTCGGGCGCACGTCGATGATTTCACCCACCTGGAACTTGCGGTACATCACGATGGAGCCGGTTTGGATATCCGGCAGGCTATCGGCGGTGAGCGTCAGCGTCGGCGCGGGTTTGTCGCCCTGGATACCCTGATCGGCCATTTCCCGGTTGCCATAAAGCGGATAACGCGCGAGCGGCTCGCCCTGGCTGCCGGGGATAATCACGATGCCGCCGTCCAGCCATTCCTGCGCGCTGGTGCCCAGCACCCGCACGCCGTCCAGGCCGAATTTCACGTCGACCCGGCTGTTAACGATAAATTTAGTGTTTTTATGCAGCAGGTCGGCATATTCGGGATTGATTGCCGCTTCAAACACCACCTGGTTATCGATGAGCCGGCGGCTGATAACTTTACCCACCGGGATACCGTGCAGGGTCAGCGGCTGGCCGCCGTCGATGCCGTAGCTTTGCGGCGCCGTCAGGCTAAAGGTTCGCACCCCGGGTTCCTGCAGCAGCACATGGTTACTGTCGAGCAGGGTAAAATGCTGCCGCGGTTCGCCGCCGCCCGGGATCAGCTCCAGGGTGACGCCGGTCAACAGGTTGCCGAGATTGGCGTTGTTTAATGACAACTGCGGCGTATGCATTTCTATACGGGTGTCGCTGCGCATCAAATCGACGATTGCCGGATTGATGGTCAATTCACCGGTGACTTTATTATCACCGCCCAGCGTCATTTTGGTCAGGGTGCCGACTTCCAGCCCCTGGTAGAGAAGGGGGGTATGCCCCTCGCTCAGGTTCTGGCCGTTAGGCAGATCGAGCTGGATGATCACCCCGCGCTGGCTGTGGGCCAGGTCGGGGTAGAGCGTAAAGTTGTCATCGGAACGGGCCTGCTCGCCCTGCGGCGGGGAATCAAAGGCTATGGCGCCGTTCACCAGCGCCGCCACGCTTTCCATCTCCACCCGGGCGCCGTGGAAATCCACATCGGCCTTGAGGCCGGAGACGTTCCAAAAGCGTGTTTCCTTTTTCACCAGATCGGTAAAGCGCCGGTCAATCAGCACGTCTATATTGACGCCGCCTTTGTCGCGTGAAATGTCGTAATCGTAGACTTTACCCACCGGCAGCTTTTTGTAATACACCAGCGAACCGGTGTTAAGCGAACCCAGGTTATCCGCATGCAGATGCACCAGTAGCTCACCGGTGTTCACCCGGTATTTGGGCTGGGTGTCGAGGGCGATAAAATGCTTTTCCTCTTCGCCTTTGCCCGGCATCATGCCGATATAGTTGCCACCGACCAGGGCATCCAGCCCTGAGATGCCGGCAAGCGACGCCTTGGGCGTCACCAGCCAGAACTGGGTGCCTTTGCGCAACGCGTCGCGCATGTCGCGCTTGATGCTGACCTCGACCCTGATGCTTTTGAGATCGTCGCTGAGCTTGATATTCTGCACCGTGCCGACCTCAACCCCCTGGTAACGAACCGGGGTGCGTCCGGCCACGATGCCGTCGGCGGAAACAAAATCAATGGTCGCGGTGGATCCGCGTTCCTGGATAGTACTGTAGACCAGCCAGCCGGCAATCAGCAGGGCAATAAACGGCAGCAGCCAGAAAGGCGATATACGGCGCTTATTTTTGACTGCCGCGCTAGTCGGTGTAGTCGGCGTTTGTTGCATGTGCATCCCATATCAAACGGCTGTCTAACCACTCGACAGCGAGGATTGTCAAAATAACGGCGGCGCCAAAAAAAAACGCCGCCGGTCCGATGGTAAAGGCCAGCAGCTGGTCGCGATCGACCAGCGACATCGTGATGGAAATAACAAATAAATCCAGCATCGACCAGCGTCCGATCCAGCTTACGAAGCGCAGCAAGCGAATGCGCGTTTTCAGGCCTTGCCGGACGTTGAAATGAATAGTGATCAATAAGGTCAGCAACACCACGACCTTAATAAAGGGCACCAGGATACTGGCGATAAATACGATGGCCGCCACCGGGATATTATCCGCCGCCAGCGAGCCGATGCCGGCCAGGATGGTGCTTTCATTACGGCTGCCGTTAATATAGATAATTGAAATCGGCAACAGGTTGGCGGGAATAAGCAGCACCATGGCGGCTATCAGCGCCGACCAGCATTTTTGCACGCTGTGGCGCCGGCGGTAACGCAGCGGTACATGGCAGCGCGGGCAGCGGCCGCGCACATCGGCGTTGCCGGTAAAATTGCAGGCCAGGCATACCCGCAGGGTCGCCATATTGGTCCGGTACGGCAGCCGGGCCGGCTGGGGATAGAATTTTTCCCATAATTGCCCGATATTCAAATGCGTCAGCGTCAGTACGCTGAGCAGCGTCAGCGCAATGAACGCCGGCAGCGCCAGGCCGGTGGTGACAGCGGCGTAATCCTTTACCTTGATGGCCGCCACCCCCATGCCGATCAGGTAAATATCCAGCATTACCCACTCTTTAAGCCTGTCGAGCATCAGCAGCACCGGACGCAGGTTCATCCCCAGCCGGTGGCCGAAATACAGGTACAGCAGGGAAAAAACCAGCGTGCAGGGGGCGCCGATGGTGCAAAACGCCACCATGCTGGCGGTGATGGGATCGCCTTGTAGCGCCATCTGCCAGATGCCGTGCAAAAGATTGGCGCTGATCGACGCTCCCAGCAGGCGCACGCTAATCAGCGAGTCGGCGTAGGCAAAGGGCATCAGCAGCAGCATGGTCGCCGCCATCACCGCCAGCTGATTAATGGTCCATTCATGGCCAAACGCCACCTTGGCCCGGCAGCGCGGGCAGAAAGCGTCCTGGTTGTGGTTTAACGCGGGCAGGATAAATAACGCGTCGCACTGGGCGCAGCGCTGATAGCGGCCTTGCGGCAAAACGCAATGAATGTGCTGTATTTTCATATTCCGGGACGCTGAGCGGGTTTACGCGCCATCATGCCTGCCTTTCATATTCCATCAATCGGCAATCGACCCCGGCATGGCATTGCCGGATGGGGTTGCGCAAACATACCTGCGGATACTGGCTTTGTGAAGTCATAAAGGGTTAATCTTGTGGCCGTGGGCATTTATTGCTTAATGTATTGCCGCCGGCCCGTTGGCTGGTATAAGACAGATTAGCTCATTTATTGGCTTTAATATGAAAAAACAACAATGCTATGCTGAATTACTACAAAATTTGTCGTCGCTGATCGAGGGCGAAACGCATTTTATCGCGGCGATGGCCAACTGTAGTGCATTGCTCTTTGAACATCTCGAGGGTGTCAATTGGGCCGGTTTTTATCTGCTCGACGGTGATACACTGGTGCTCGGTCCTTTCCAGGGCAAAGTGGCCTGCGTGCGCATACCGCTGGGCAAGGGCGTCTGCGGCGCGGCGGCGGCGCAAAACCGGATACAGCGGGTGGATGACGTGCACGCATTCCCGGGGCATATTGCCTGCGACGCCGCCAGCAATGCCGAAATCGTGCTGCCGATTACCCTTGATGGCCGGGTCGTCGGGGTGCTGGATATCGATAGCACGATTTACCATCGCTTCGACCAGGACGACGAAGATGGCCTGAAAGCCTTGGTGGAAAGGCTCTGCCAGCAGTTAGAGCACACCGATCTGCGACGTTTTATCAATAATACTTTATATTGATAGACAGATAACGTGGCATTTGCCGATGGCGTCATTATAATGACGCCTGTTCATGCCTGCGCTGGTTGGCAAACCCGTTGTAATCAGGAAAATTCATGGAAAATCAACCCAAGTTGAACAGTAATAAAGAAGTCATCGCCTTTCTGGCCGAGCGGTTTCCGCTTTGTTTCACCGCCGAAGGCGAAGCGCGGCCGTTGAAGATCGGCATTTTTGCCGACCTGGTCGCGCGAATCCAGGGGGAGGACAGCCTGAGCAAAACGCAGTTGCGTTCCGCTTTAAGGCTCTATACGTCTAGCTGGCGCTACCTGTACGGCATCAAGCTCGGCGCCCAGCGCGTCGACCTTGACGGCAATCCCTGCGGCGAATTGGAAGCGCAGCATGTAGAACATGCCCGCAAGCAGCTTGAGGAAGCCAAGGCCAGGGTCCAGCAGCAGCGCGCAGCCCAGCAGGCTAAAAAACGGGAAAACGGCGAAGCGCCGCAGCCGCGTCGTGCCGCGGCGGTTAATCAGCCCGCCGCCGCCGACAAAAAAGGGCCGGACGGCGCCGCCGCGCCGCGCAAGCCGCGTCCGGCCAACCGACCCAGGAACGATGCCAAAAGCGATCGTCCGTCACAGCCGGTAAAACAGGCCGCTCCCGCGCGCCAGATACCGGTTACCGATATTTCGAAATTGCATATTGGCCAGGCAATCAAAGTCAAGGTGGGCAAAGATCCCATGGAAGCAACGGTTATGGAAATTGCCAAAGAAGGGGTACGTGTGCAGCTTTCTTCCGGGATGGCTTTGATTGTGCGCGCAGAACACCTGCAGTTCTGATACGGAGGCCAACCAGGGCATGAACAAATTTGTCAGAGTAACTGCAATTGCAGGGTTGTTACTGGCGGGATCGGCATCGGCGAATGATAATAAAATCACCCGCGCCGACCAGATTCCCCAGCTTCACGAAGAAGCGCAACAAGAGACCGTCAGCGAACGCGTCACCGCACGTTTTACCCGATCCCATTATCGCCAGTTTGATCTGGATGATGCGTTCTCGGCCAAAATATTCGACCGCTACCTGAATATGCTCGATTCCAGCCACAACGTCCTGCTGGCCTCGGATGTTGCCCGGTTCGCCGATAAGAAAAACCAGCTGGATGATGAATTAAAAAGCGGCAAGCTGGATGTCCCGTACGCGTTATATAACCTGGCCCAGCAACGGCGTTTTGAGCGTTATCAATATGCCCTCGCCGCGCTTGCCAAACCGATGGATTTCACCGGCAACGACACCATTGAACTCGATCGCAGCAAGTCTCCCTGGCCGCAGAACGAGGCGGAGCTGAATAAGCTATGGGATGCCAAGGTAAAATACGATCAGTTGAGCCTCAAGCTCACCGGCAAGGATGATAATGAAATCCGCGATATCCTGACCAAACGTTATCAGTTTGCCATTCGGCGCCTGGCGCAGAGCAATAGTGAAGACGTGTTCCAGCTGGTCATGAACGCCTTTGCCCATGAAATCGATCCTCATACCAATTATCTTTCGCCGCGCAATACCGAACAGTTCAACACCGAAATGAGCCTGTCCCTGGAAGGCATTGGCGCGGTGCTGCAAATGGATGACGATTATACGGTCATCAATTCGCTGGTGCCGGGCGGGCCGGCGGCGAAAAGCAAAACCATTACCGTGGGCGATCGCGTCGTGGGCGTCGGCCAGACCGGCAAACCGATGGTGGATGTCATCGGCTGGCGGCTGGATGATGTGGTTTCGCTGATCAAGGGGCCGAAAGGCAGCAAGGTTCGCCTGGAGATCCTGCCGGCGGGCAAGGGCACCAAGACACGTATCGTCACCGTGACCCGCGAGCGTATCCGTCTTGAGGACCGCGCGGTTAAACTCACCATCAAAGAGGTGGGCAACCAGAAGGTCGGCGTTCTGGATATTCCCGGTTTTTATGTCGGCCTGACCGATGATGTGAAGGTACAACTGCAAAAACTGCAAAAACAAAACGTCAGCAGCGTGATCATTGATTTGCGCACCAACGGCGGCGGCGCCTTGACTGAAGCCGTCTCCCTGTCCGGTCTGTTTATTCCCAGCGGCCCGGTGGTGCAGGTGCGCGACAATAACGGTAAAATCCGTGAGGACAGCGACAACGACGGCATCGTTTATTACAAGGGTCCCCTGGTGGTGCTGGTCGATCGTTTCAGCGCCTCGGCGTCGGAAATCTTTGCCGCCGCCATGCAGGATTACGGCCGGGCGCTGATCGTCGGCGAACCGACTTTCGGCAAAGGCACGGTGCAGCAATACCGCTCCCTGAACCGGATATACGATCAAATGCTGCGTCCTGACTGGCCGGCGCTGGGTTCTATCCAGTACACCATCCAGAAATTCTACCGGATTAACGGCGGCAGCACCCAGCGCAAAGGGGTAGTACCCGATATCATCATGCCCACCGGCGACGAGACGATTGAAACCGGCGAGAAATTTGAAGATAACGCCTTGCCCTGGGACAGCATCAACGCGGCCACCTTCACCAAGTCCGGCGACCTGAAACCCTTCTCCGCCGAACTGTTGAAAGCGCACCAGGAAAGGATAGCGGCGGATCCTGAATTCCAGTATATCGCCCAGGACATCGCCCGCTTCCACGCCCTGAAGGATAAACGCAATATCGCCTCGCTTAATCTCGTCCAGCGCGAGAAAGAGAATCACGAGGATGACGCGATCCGGTTGCAGCGCACCAACGAGCGCCTGCAGCGGCAGGGTAAAAAGCCGGTGAAGACCATCGACGCTATCCCCAAGGATTACCACGAGCCCGATCCGTACCTGGATGAATCCGTGCATATCGCCCTGGATTTATCCAAGGCGGAAAGCACGCAGCCGGCAGCGCAGCCCGCGCCCGTCAAATAATCGGTCCATTACCTACGCGGATTCCAAGGCGCCTTCACGGCGCCTTTTTTTATGCGCGCCAGTTGTACGCATCGGCAAAGCGGAAAAGATTAACAAAATGTAAAGTTATGTCTTTTTAGGCACTTAATGGCCGGTAAAGCTTGAAAACGCCCGTGAAGCCCATACGATCAGGGTAACGCACTGGGCGTTATTTCTGAGGAATCACCTGTTTATGATGCGCATCGCTCTCTTTCTACTCACCAACCTGGCTGTCATGCTGGTATTCGGTCTGGTACTGAGCCTGACGGGGATACAGTCTTCAAGCGTGACCGGGTTAATGATCATGGCCGGTTTGTTCGGTTTCGGCGGCGCTTTCGTTTCACTGCTGATGTCGAAATGGATGGCGCTGCGCTCGGTCGGCGGTGAAGTCATTGAACAGCCCCGCAACGAGACCGAACGCTGGCTGCTGGATATTGTCCGCCGGCAGTCGCAGCAGGCCGGCATAGCCATGCCGCAGGTGGCCGTTTACCCGGCGCCGGACATCAACGCCTTTGCCACCGGCGCGCGGCGCGACGCTTCCCTGGTGGCGGTCAGCACCGGCCTGTTGCAAAACATGAGCCGCGACGAGGCGGAGGCGGTCATCGCCCATGAAATCAGCCACGTCGCCAACGGCGACATGGTGACCATGACGCTGATCCAGGGTATCGTGAACACCTTCGTGATTTTTGTCTCGCGCATCCTTGCCCAACTGGCCGCCGGCTTCATGTCATCCAATCGTGATGAAGGCGAAAGCAGCAACGGCAACCCGATGATCTATTTCGCCGTCTCCATGGTGCTTGAACTGGTGTTCGGCGTGCTGGCGAGCATTATAACCCTGTGGTTCTCCCGTCATCGCGAGTTCCACGCCGATGCCGGATCGGCAAGGCTGGTCGGACGTGAAAAAATGATTGCCGCGCTGCAGCGTTTGAAAACCAGCTATGAGCCCCAGGAGGAAAGCAGCATGCTGGCGTTTTGCATCAACGGCAAATCCAAATCGTTCAGCGAGTTGTTCATGTCCCACCCGCCGCTGGATAAGCGTATCGAGGCGCTGCGGGCGGGCACCTATCTGAAATAACGAATGGAATGGTTTTTTACCCGGCCGCTGAACCGGCCGGGTTAGGGCAATGATGCTTATTTCTTTTGGCTAGCGGACGTTTCGCGCGCGGTTTTCAGCCGTCGTATCGGCTGTCGCGCCCGCGGCGCTTGCATCCAGCGCCGCCGTTTTATCAGCCGCCGTGCCTTGGGCGCTCCCGGTCCGGACGTCCTGGCGTTGGGGGGTGGGCTGCCTGATGCGCAGCGCGCTGACCAGCGCCGCCGCCGTGGCAAAGCAGCCGGCCAGCACCAGCGCCGCATGGGTGCCGGCGGTGCCGAACAAATTAAACATCAGCGCCACCAGCGCCGCCCCGGAGGTCTGCCCGAACAGCCGGGCGGTGCCCAGCATGCCGCTGGCGCCGCCGCTGCGGTTGCGCGGCGCGGAGGTAATAATCGTATGGTTGTTTGGCGACTGGAATAAGCCGAACCCCGCGCCGCACAGCATCATCCGCCAGATTATCTCGCCGTCTCCAGGCATCGCCGGCAGCCAGGCCAGCGAAAACAGGCCCAGCGCAAACGCGGCCAGGCCGACGGCGCCCAATAGCCCTGAATTCACCCGGCCGATCAGCCGGCCGGCCACCATGGCCAGCAGCATGGTGGCCAACGGCCAGGGGGTGAGCAACAGTCCGGTCGCCACCTCGCTGCGGCCCAACACGCTTTGCAGATAAAACGGCAGGGATACCATGGCCAGCATTTGGGCGCAAAAAGAACAAATCGAGGTGCCCATGGAGAGTGAAAACAGCGGGATACGAAACAAGTCCACCGGCAGCAGCGGCCAGGGCTGGCGCAGCTGGTGCCGCACGAAAAACACCCCCGCCACGGCCGCCAGCGCCAGCTCAATCAGGATCCACTGCCCGCTGAGGCGCTGGGAAAATCCGCCCAGCGCGGAGAGCAGCAGCCCGAAGGTCAGGGCGTTCATCAGGGCGCTGAACCCGTTGAACCGTTGCCCGCTGTTGTTCTGCGCGTTAGCCGGCAGGAACCGGCGGCCGAGATAAAACGCCAGCATGCCGATAGGGACGTTAATGGCGAACAGCCATTGCCAGGAGGCAACGGACAACACCCCGGCGGCCACGGTCGGACCGGCGGCGGTGGATACCGCCACCACCAGCGTATTGATGGCAATCCCCCGTCCCAGCAGACGCGAGGGATAAATAATCCGTATCAGCGCGGTATTGATACTCATCAGCGCCGCGGCGCCGAAGCCCTGCAGCACCCGGGCGCTAATCAGCATCCACAGGTTATCCGACAGGGCGCAGATCAACGACATCAAGGTGAATACCGCCAGTCCGCACTGATAAACCCGTCGGTAGCCGTAAATGTCCCCCAGGGTGGCGAAAGACAGCAGCGTCATTATGATGGACAGCTGGTAGGCATTGATCACCCAAATCGACGTGGCGGGGCTGGCGTGCAGTTCACGCGCAATGGTCGGCAAGGCCACGTTGGCGATGGCGCCGTCCAGGACGGCAAGGCTGATGCTGATGGCAATGGTTAAAATCGCGCCATAACGTTGTGGGGTCGGAATGCCGTCGGCATAATTCTGGGTCATGAAGGCTTAACATACCGTTAAAAGTATTATCCTAGCACCAATTGCCGGGCTTAGAGATCGTCCCATAGCGGGATTAATGTAATAAAACGTTCATCGTTGGTTAAAAACATCCTGTAAAGCCAATGAGCATTGCGTTGAATGTCGGCTTACCTTTATAATAAAAATCATGTTCTACTTTTTTTAAAACAAAACGCTGATCAGGACCTTTATAACAATGGCGATTGCAGATTTAGACAGACAACCCGATTCCGTATCGTCAGTATTAAAGGTATTCGGGATTTTACAAGCCCTGGGCGAAGAGCGGGAAATCGGTATCACCGAACTATCACAGCGGGTGATGATGTCCAAGAGCACCGTTTACCGTTTTCTGCAGACCATGAAGTCGCTGGGTTATGTCTCGCAGGAAGGCGAGTCGGAAAAATATTCCTTAACCCTGAAGCTATTTGAGCTTGGCGCCAAGGCGCTGCAAAATGTCGACCTGATCCGCATAGCCGATATCCAAATGCGGGTATTGTCCAACCTGACCCGTGAAACCATTCACCTGGGTTCGCTGGACGAAGACAGCATCGTTTATATCCATAAAATCGATTCCATGTACAACCTGCGCATGTACTCCCGGGTCGGCCGCCGCAATCCGCTCTACAGTACCGCCATCGGCAAGGTATTGCTGGCCTGGCGCGATCGGGACGAGGCGCGGGAAATCCTTTCCGGCGTGGTGTTCAACCGCAGCACCCGGCGGACCGCACCCGACAGCGCGGCCCTGCTGCCGGAGCTGGATCTGGTGCGCGAGCAGGGTTACGGCGAGGATAACGAAGAACAGGAAGAGGGGCTGCGCTGCATCGCGGTGCCGATCTTCGACCGCTTCGGCGTGGTGATTGCCGGCCTGAGTATTTCGTTCCCGACCATCCGTTTCTCGGAAGAGAATAAAAGCGGTTATGTGAAGATGTTGCATGACGCGGCGCGGAATATCTCCCGGCAAATCGGTTATCAACACTATCCCTTTTAACGGCTGGGTTAAGCTACAGAGAGGCGTCGCCATGTCCCAACCCTTTTCGGAGAACCAGGAACTGGTCTCCGATTTAGTTGCCTGTCAATTGGTTATCAAGCAGATACTTGATGTCATCGATGTCATTGCCCCGGTTGAAGTGCGGGACAAAATGTCGGGCCAGCTGAAGAATATCGATTTTGCCACCCATCCCGCGGGGCAGGATCCGGTTACCCGCCGGGCCATTGAAAAAGCGATCGCGCTGATCGACTTGAAATTCGACCGGGCGGGCCAGCCTTGACCTGAGGCCAGGTGCCCGGGCATATCCTTGGCACCCTATCTTCTTCCATCCATATCATCCGCTTTATAAATCATTATTCTGATAATGAAATCCCTGTGGTTATCGTTTGTTTAAGTTTTGCTGGCTAGAATAATGATATTGCGACGGTACAGGACGCGGGTTTTGAAAAAAAGCACTTCACTATCGATACTGGTCATTTTGCTGCTGTGCCTGATGCTATGGCTATCGGCGCTCAATAGTTTTTGCGATCAGGGCGGTGATTTTTTCAGCGGCATGTGCCTGGTGACCAAATGGATGCCCTGGTAAGCGATGATATCGTTAGCGGACGCCGGATGAGCGGATCGGCGGGCAATTTTATGATGCGGGATACAATGATGGCCCCGGAGTGATAAGATAGCCTCTGGTTTTTCAGTGGCAAGGTCACTTTATGAACGAGTTTGGATTTGATACCGTCAATATCGCCTCGATGGCGATCGCAGTAGTGACGTTTATTGTTTGCCTGGTGGTCTGGTTTTACCTGAACCGCGCCAGCGTCAGGGCAAACGAGCAGATTTCGCTGCTGAACGAATTGCTGGAACAGCAGAAAAAGCAGACCGAATTACTGCTGCGCCTGGGTCAGGGCAATAATCCCGACAGCGACGCCAAGACGTTGCCGACCGGCGAATCCATCATGTTTAAAGATTTTATCGCCGAACGGTAAGCCTCCTAATTGTATGCCATCCTGCCGGGCGCAGCGGTGGCAACCATCGCATAATCAGGTTATTTCCGCATTTTTACCGTTGGATTCAATCCAATGGAAGAATCGAGAGCACGATGACGAAAAAAAATCCTTGGTATGACGCTGCCAAACTTCACCACACTCCGGAAGGTTTTCGTAATATCGAGCCGGGAATAAGAACGCCCGGCGCGTATAAGAAATGGCAGGATGACAGGAAACGGCAGGGACTGCCGAAAGCGCCGCAGGGCGGATATCCGGGGTTTATCGAGCGCTGGTGGCAACCCGCTGATTTCAGCGGCACCGAGGATGCCGTCTGGTGGCTGGGGCATGCCTGCCTGGTGGTGCGCGCGGCGGGGCGCTATATCCTTATCGACCCGGCGCTGGGCAAGCGCGCGTCGCCGTTGCCGTTTATCGGTCCCAAACGCAAAACGCCGGTGGCGGTGGATATTGCCGGTTTGCCGCCGATAGAAATGATCCTGTATTCCCACAACCATTATGACCATTTGGACAAAGGCACCCTGAAAAAGCTGCTCAAGCGTTTTCCGGCGGTCCAGGTCATGGCGCCGCTGGGCATGGGCACTTGGCTACGCAAACGGGGCGTACGTTCGGTGAAGCAGTGCGACTGGTGGGATAGCGTCGATGTCCACGGTATACGGCTGCACAGTGTTCCCGCCCGGCATTGGAGCCAGCGTACCCTGAAAGACCACAACCGCAGCCTCTGGTGCGGATGGGTGGTGGAAACCAGGGACTGGCGTTTTTATTTTTCCGGCGATAGCGGCTACACCTCCGGCCTGGCGGAAATCGGCACGCGGCTTGGGCCGTTTGACATCGCCGCGTTGCCCATTGGCGCCTATGCACCAGAATGGTTCATGGGGGAAAGCCATATGAGCCCCGCGGGCGCGGTAAAAGTCTATCAGCAGTTGCGCTGCCCGCAGGTTATCCCGATTCATTGGGGGGTGTTTGAACTGGCGGATGAAGCGCTGGATGAACCGCCGCTGGAACTGGCCCAGGCCTTATTAACCGCGGGAGTAACGGACCATCGATTCCATCCGCTGAAAATTGGCGGAAAAATAGTGCTGTAGCAACATTATAGCTGTCGGGATATAAAACCCGGCGGCCATAATAATCCTGAAATAGCCGCGACCCCCTGACGGCGGGTGATATCCTCTCTCTGCCGGAGGCGGGTCACCCTTGGCTCAGGTCGCGCGCGTCCGGTTATTTATTTCATTAAAATGACATTAGCCATATAAAGCCTATTAAAGAATTAGCTTGTTTAACTCATCATCTATTAATAATAAACCTGCCCGGGAGGATAAGTTAACCGATTAACCTCGGGACTATCATGGCGATAAATTAACCTTACCGCCCGCTTTACATCAGCGCTTTTAACATTGAGTATACATTTTGCCATCCCTGCGCTGCACAATATTGGGGACCACTCATGGCGCAGCGTCTCTGGCCGGGGCAGTGCGCCACGCGCCGTCCGGCCTGGCCCTCTTTGCCGAACATGGCCGGACGGTAATTTTATTACATGGATAGTCGATTCAGGTATAAGCAAAACTGAAAAAGTGTGAGCCTGGCCTCTTGTTTTCTTTTATAAGTAAATGAATAGTTATTCTTGAATATTGCATTGGACGTTGACAAAGGTTTGCGCTAAGGTTATCGATAAATGGTACAGAATTCATCGCGGTGGCTAACCTCGTAATCTAATGGGCTAAATTTTCAACTATTAGATGCGTGTGCAGCCTGCCTGATGTAACTGAACGATTTAATTATGTGCGACATATCCGGCCCTGATCAAAAATGGCTTGCCATTGATAACAGAGTATGTGATAACGCATTTGGGTAAAACGAGGTACAGTTCTGTATATGAATGGCATTTTCAGTAAAGAAGTTTTGCGTAAAGACGATATCGTTGCATACCGCTTCTCTGCCGATCCTAATCTTAGTGCCTCAAGCAGTAACGACTCCAGTTTGTCTCTGTCTCGCCTAAGGGCGATTTAAACACTCCAAAGGAAATATGCAAGATGGCAAAGATCAAAGGTCAAGTGAAGTGGTTCAACGAGTCTAAAGGTTTTGGTTTTATCACTCCGGCCGATGGTAGCAAAGATGTGTTTGTTCACTTCTCCGCTATTCAGGGTAACGGCTTCAAAACTCTGGCCGAAGGCCAGAACGTAGAATTCGAAATCCAGGATGGCCAGAAAGGCCCTTCAGCAGTTAACGTAACTGCTCTGTAATCCATGCCGCTTCGGCGGCAATCAGTCAATTGGCTGATGGATAACATGTAATTCCCCCTGCCGGTGCCGTACTGGCAGGGTGTTTAACGCGCGCCCCGCCGGCCATATCGTCTGCTTATCCCACCCTGCATATCCTCAATCCTTGCCCATCATGTCGTTTACCACGGCGCACGCCGCTTCATAAAACGTGAGACGGTATCCCGCGTCAGGGTAAAATGACCAACCCGGCGTGCTGGTTGCGGCCGCTGATGGTCGGATAGGTGGGGTCGACCGCCCGCTGAAGGCTGTTGCGGCGAAAACTGGTATAAGCGAACGCCGGGCCCGCCGGCGTAGCGCCGTCGCCGGCGGCGTTAACCGCGCCTGCTGTGCCGCTCAATGTACATATCGTGCAATGACCGATATCGTCCACCGCCGGGAAACCCGCCGCGTTGAGCTTAAAGCGGGCGATAGCGGCTAAATCCAGGCGCCGGTGCGCCGGGGTGACGATAGTCGCCGGTATCATCGGCAGGCCCTGTAAAAAATTCTCCACCAGGCTTTCGCTGACTTCATAACAGCAGGGACCGGCCGCCGGGCCGATAGCCGCCACCCAGTTCGCCGGGTCATCATCTTTTGACAACATTCCGGCAAATTCCTCGATGATACCCGCCAGCAGGCCGCGCCAGCCGGCATGGAGCGCGCCGATGCGTTTGCCGTCGCGCCGGGCGAACAGCAGGGGCAGGCAATCAGCGGTCAGCACGCTCAGCAGCAGTCCGGGGGTGGCGGTCAATACGCCGTCCGCCTGGCCGCACTGCTCGGCCGGCATGCTAACCGGACGGATATGGGTGCCGTGCACCTGTTTTTTGATCGCCAGGGTATCTTGCCAGGGCCGCAACGTCTCCGGCATCAGCTGGGACTTGTCGCCAAATCCATGTCTTACGCCCGCGATGGCGTTAATCAGGGGGGAGGAAGCTGTCATAATGGCCTGCGATAGTTTTTGGCGGTAAACGGGGTAAGACCTTAGATTATCTTAATTTTACCCTTTCCAGCCGCCCATGATTGTAACAAAGGAACAATACGGGGCGATAAACGGAAAAATTTGCGCTTTGTTGCAAAAAAGTAAGCCTTGTAGCACTGTTTTTAAGCTATTGATCCGGCGGATCGGTTTTAATGCCTCTTATAAGAAAAACAGCCGTAAGAGAGCAGTGTGAAAACAAGTCCTGGTCAGGGTAAGCAGAATTTCATCCAATGGCGCTTTGGCCTGATGTGCATCGGTATTTCGGCCATCCTGGCGGTGCTGCTGATTCGCATCGGCTGGCTACAGGTGATCAAGCCGGACAACCTGGTGGCCCAGGAAAATATGCGTTCGCTGCGGGTAGAGCAGACGCCGATCTCGCGCGGCATGATAGCCGACCGCAACGGCCAGCCGCTGGCGGTGAGCGTGCCGGTTGACGCCATCTGGGCCGACCCCGACGAAGTGGCGCAAAAGGGCGGGGTGGTTGACTCTTCCCGCTGGCAGGCGCTGGCGCAGACGGTTAACCTGCCGTTCAACGAATTGTCCGCCAGGATAAATCACGATCCCCATATGCGCTTTATCTACCTGGCGCGCCAGGTAGAGCCAAACGTCGCCGACTATATTAAGCAGTTGAAGCTGCCCGGCATCTATTTCAAGGAAGAGTCCAGGCGCTTTTATCCGGCCGGGGAAACGGCGGCCAATCTGGTGGGATTTACCAATATCGACGATCAGGGCATCGAGGGCATTGAAAAAAGTTTTAATCATCTGCTGACCGGTGTGGCGGGGCGGCGGGTGGTGCGCAAGGACCGTTTCGGCCGCGTGGTGGAAACCCTCTCGTCCACCGATAGTTCGCCGGCGCATAACGTGGCGCTGAGCATCGACCTGCGGCTGCAGCGTGAAACCGAGGAGGCGTTAAGCAACGCGGTAGCCTTTAACAAGGCGGATTCCGGCGCCTCGGTACTGGTGGATGTCAATACCGGCGAGATCCTGGCGATGGCCAGTTATCCCACCTTTAATCCCAATAACCGCGCCGGGGCAAACGAGGACGACTTTCGCAATCGCGCCATCAGCGATATTTTCGAGCCAGGCTCCACGGTAAAACCGATGGTGGTGATGACGGCGCTTAAACAGGGCATCGTCAGGCCGGACACACTGCTCGATACCCATCCTTATACCATCGACGGCCACCTGATCCGCGACGTGGCGTTCTATCCGCAGTTAACCCTGACCGGCATCCTGCAAAAATCCAGCGATGTCGGGGTCTCGCGCATGGCGTTGGCGATGCCGGTTACCGCCTTGCTTAATACCTATCGTGGGTTTGGCCTGGGCCAGCCCACCGATCTCGGCCTGACCGGAGAAAGCCCCGGACTGATGCCCCATCGACAGCGCTGGGGCGAGCTGGATCGGGCGACCTTCTCCTTCGGTTATGGACTGATGGTCACGCCGGTACAGCTGGCGCGGGTCTATGCCACCATCGCCAGCGACGGCATTTACCGGCCGCTGTCGATTACCCGCATCGATCCGCCGGTAGTCGGCCAGCGTATTATGGAGGCGGCGCTGGTGCATGAAGTCAAACATATGATGGAAAGCGTCGCCCTGCCCGGCGGCGGCGGTATCAAGGCGGCCGTCAGGGGCTACCGGGTGGCGGTGAAAACCGGCACCGCCAAAAAAATCGGTCCGGACGGTCATTATATTGACAAATATATCGCCTATACCGCCGGGATCGCGCCGGCCAGCCGGCCGCGTTTTGCGCTGGTGGTGGTTATCAATAATCCCCAGGCGGGGAAATACTATGGCGGCGCGGTCTCGGCGCCGGTATTCAGCACTATCATGTCCGAAGTGCTGCGCATCATGAATGTCGAGCCAGACGCCCTGCCTGTCGATGCCAGCCGCTTGGTTACCGCGGCCAAAGCGGGCGCCGGCGCTTCCTGACACCGGGCGATGACGCTGCCGCTTACAGGCGCCGGCGCCTCATGACGCATGACGTCGCCGTTGCCGTAACGGGCACTGGCGCCTCGCGGCCCATGACATTGCCGCTGCCGCAACGGACGGTTTTGCGGTAATATACCCCCTTGTTTTTGGTCAAGCCCGGAACCGGTTATGTCCTGTTATCAATGCCCTTTGTGCCATTTGCCGCTCGCGCGCACCGACAACTATTGGTCCTGCGCGCAGCGGCACCGTTATGACTGCGCCCGGGAGGGATATGTCAATTTGCTGCCGGTGCAGTTCAAGCGCAGCAAGGTCCCGGGTGATAACCAGGAGATGATGCGGTCGCGGCGCGCGTTCCTGGATGCCGGCTATTACCAGCCGATGCGCGATCGGGTAATGTCGCTGGTAAACGAACTGCTGCCGGACCCGCCCGCCGACTGGCTGGATATTGGCTGCGGGGAGGGGTACTACACCGAGCGGCTTGCGGCGACGCTGGCGCAACGTCCGGCGGGCGGGCGGGTCTATGGGCTGGATATCGCCAAAACGGCGGTGCGCCTGGCGGCGAAGCGTTATCCCCAGGTGCGGTTTTGCGTAGCGTCCAGCCAGCGCCTGCCGTTCACCGGGGCCTCGCTGGGCGGTATCTTACGCATCTACGCCCCCTGCAATCCCGAGGAAATGTACCGGACCCTGCAGCCCGGCGGGCTGGTGGTCACGGTGGCGCCCGGTCCACGGCATCTTTACCAGCTTAAGGCCGGTATCTATCCGCAGGTGGCGCTCCATCCGCTCAAGGATGAACATTTCGCCGGTTTTACCCCGCTGGCGACGCACCGCCTGGGTTATAGCATGGACATGACCGGCGAGGCCGCGGGCGCGCTGTTGCAAATGACGCCGTTTGCCTGGCGCGCCACGCCTGAGGTTACGACCAGCCTAACCAGCCTGGCGCGGTTTACCTGCGAAACCGATTTTATCATCCGCGCCTGGCGGCGTGAGCCTTGAGTCTACAGGCCGGGCAGGACGGCCCGGCCGAAATGGGAATATAAAATATTGCAGCCGATGCCTATCAGGATGGCGCCGCCGATAATTTCCGCTTTTTTACCGAGCAGCGGGCCGATAAAGCGCCCCAGCAGCATGCCCATGGTGGTCATGATCATCGTGGCCATGCCGATAATCATCGCGGTATGCAGGATATTGACCTCCAGGAAGGCCAGGCCGACGCCGACCGCCATGGCATCCAGGCTGGTGGCGATGGCGGTGGCCACCAGCACCCTGAGGCTATGCTGTCCCGGGCGCGGGACGCTGTCCGCTTGCTGGCGCAAACCGCCGATGACCATGCGCGCGCCCAGGCAGCCCAGCAGGGTAAACGCGACCCAGTGATCCCACTCGAGGAGATACTGGCTGGCCATCAAACCCAGCGACCAGCCAATCAGCGGCGTAACGGCTTCGATGCCGCCAAAGATGAGTCCGGTGCGCAATGCTTCGCGAAAAAGCGGTTTATGCAAGGTGGCGCCTTTGCCGATAGAGGCGGCAAACGCATCCATGGACATGCCGAACGCCAGGATCAGGGTTGCGGAAAGGTTCATTATTGTAACGCCTCGGCTGGGAGCCAATATACACGCTTCCCCATCATCCCAACCCTACGATGGTTCGTCGTGTCTATAGTCTCGCCGACCTTCCTGGTCGCCCGCACCACGTTCAAGCCGGATTAGCAGCTTATAACGAGTATGTTGATACGGGCATTTCCGCTTTATCGGGCGAAAACCGGCTACTCCCTAATGACCGAAAAACCATAACATAGTATTTTGCCGTATAACAACCACAAAAATGAAATAACCTTTTTAAATGCAAATGATTGTCGTTTACTAATTTAAACATAAATATTAGGGTTATTTAAAAACATAAATAGTAAGGTTAAAATACTAACATAAATAATAACGATGACCCACTGGTTAATAATAACCTTATATTATAGGTTGTTATTATGTTAATTATTTTCAAGGAATTGGTTATAAATCCTTTGCAAATCATCAAGATGCTGGACCTGTATCAACAGTCGTCTTTTCTCCAGATCAATGACCAGGTAGCCATCCTCGGATAAATTCATATTTTTTATCCGGTCATATTTGATAAAAACATTGGCATAAAAAAAGCCGTCGGCTTTGAAAATAAATTTTGGCCGCCGGATATAGGCCAAATATAGCGCCATGAATGCCAATATTAATAATAAAGTGGTGGTAAAGACAGTACCGTTATTAGTGATATTTTGGTAAACCAAAATCAGCACCAGGCCGATAAAAATCAGGCCGTCGATACGGCTCTGGCGTTTTAAGCCGATTTTTAGCCGGGTCTTGCCCTTGAGCGCGCCGTCGACAATAAACTCATCATAAATGGCAAACGCCAATGACAGCGTGATGATAACCAGCAGGCCGATATCGGTAACAGACATCCCTGACTCCTTCCTTAAAAAATAAAAAACCGGGGGAAGGGCCCCCGGTTGCGGATTGCTCCGTTTAGTCCATGGCTGTTACAGGCCCAGCAGGCCAATCCAGTAACCGAAGATACCGATGGCGAAGAAGCCGACGATAATCCACAGGGCGTTCACCTTGCGCCGCAGCAGCCACATGCACCCGAAGGTCAGCAGCAGAGGCACCAGGCCCGGCATCAGCTGGTTCAGGATGGTTTGCACGGTGGTTACCGTGGTCTGGCCGTCCGGACCGGTAATGCGCGACACCACCATCGGGATATTCACATGGGTCCACTTGTTAACCAGCGCCCCCATCACGAACAACCCCAGGATCGAGGCGCCCTCCGTCAGTTTCTGCAGGAAGCCGCCGCCCATGTCGTTAACGATATCGACGCCCTTTTTGTAGCCATAGGCCACGCCGTAATAGCGGGTTGCCAGACGCACGGCGTTAAACAGGATAAAGAACAGCAGCGGACCGAGCAGACTGCCGCTCATGGCAATCCCCGCGCCCAACGCGGCGAACACCGGACGTACGGTACCCCAGAAAATCGGGTCGCCCACGCCGGCCAGCGGTCCCATCAGGCCGACTTTCAGGCCGTTGATGGCCGCATCGTCAATGGGGGCGCCGTTGGCGCGCTGCTCTTCCATCGCCATGGTGACGCCTAATACCGGCGCGGCCACGTACGGATGGGTATTGAAGAATTCCAGATGACGCCTGATCGCCTGTTTGCGATCTTCATTGTTCTCCGGATACAGGCGACGGATCACCGGGACCATCGAGAAACAAAAGCCCAGCGCCTGCATACGTTCAAAATTCCATGATCCCTGGAAAAGGTTCGAGCGAATAAAGACAGCACGCACGTCGCCGGGGGTCAGTTTCTTTGGACCAGTAGTTATATCGACCATTTCGCTCACCTATTAATCAAGTTCATTATCAAGATCGTTAACGCCCCTGGCGGCGCCGCCATTTCCACCGTTGGTCTGGTTGTATTTCGGACTCAACTGGATATAAAGGACTGCCATGACCACGCCAATCACACCCAGCGACACCAGGTTGAAATTGGTGAAGGCCGCGGTAACGAAACCCAGATAGAAAAAGGGCATCAGGTAGCCGGCGCGCATCATGTTGATGACCATCGCGTAACCTACCACCACGATCATGCCGCCGGCGATATTCAGGCCGTTGGTCACGACTTCCGGGATGGAGCTGAGCATGGCATGGACGGCATCGGTACCGACGGAAACGCCGACGATAACCGCCGGAATGGCGATACGCATGGCCTGCAACAGCAAAGCGCCGACGTGGATCCAGCTCAGCGCGCTGAGATTGCCGTTTTCGGCGGCTTTGTCGGCGGCATGCTGGAAGGCCACGGTAATGGTACGAACGATAATGGTCAGCACCTGGCCGGCGGCGGCCAGCGGGATAGCCAGCGCGATGCCGGCGCCCACGCTTTGATTACCGGCGATAACCAGGATGGTGGAGATGATGGACGCCAACGCGGCATCCGGCGCGACGGCGGCACCGATGTTCATCCAGCCCAGGGCAATCATCTCCAGCGTACCGCCGATGATAATGCCGGTCTTCATGTCACCGAGCACCAGGCCGATTAACGTACAGGCCACCAGCGGACGGTGGAACTGAAACTCATCAAGTATTGAACCCATACCTGCAATACAGGCCACGATAAATATCAGCACAATTTGAAGCGTGGTGATCTCCATTGTACTTCTCCTCTGACAAACGTAAGAGAGCGGTAAATCTTTTTTTCAGTAAATTTATACGCTCTTAGGTGTTAAATTTTCCGGCGGATTTACTTACCGAGTTTGTTTATTAAATCCATCATCTTCAGCGGTGAGTCGGACGAGACCTTGCGGACTTCCAGCTCAATGCCCCTGTCATTCAATTTACGGAACGCGGCGATATCATTCTCATCCACCGAAACCGCATTATTCACCTGGATTTTCCCCTGGCGGAATGCGATGCCGCCGATGTTGACCGACGTGATTTTGACGCCGCCTTCCACTACGCGCACTACGTCGGTAGGGTTGGTAAACAACAGCATCACACGATCCTTGGCATAAGCCGGGTTATCGTAAACACGGATCGCCTTGGCCACGTCCACCACATGGGCGGTGACGCCCGGAGGAGCAACCTGGGTTAACAACGTTTTGCGCACGGTATCGGCGGCGACTTCATCGCTGACCACGATAATACGCTTAACATTGGTTTCCTTGGTCCAGCGGGTTGCCACCTGACCATGGATCAGGCGGTCATCGATACGCGCCAGGCCGATGGTCATATGACCGCCGGCATTGGGATGCGGCTTGGCGGCGGGGGCCGCGGCGGCAACTGGCGCGGCGGCGGCCGTGGCCGTCTCCGGTTCAGGCGCTTTCAATGCCTTGACGCCGGCGCGTCCGGTTTCCACGGCGATGTTGACCAGGTCGGCAAACTCCCGGTTGTCGTCACGCGCCATAAAGGTTTCCGCCAGCATGGGGATATTGACGCCGGTAACGACTTCGTACTTCTCCTTATCGACCACAATACGGCTGGCGGCGTTAAACGGGCTGCCACCCCAGGTATCAACCAGAAATAACACGCCTTCCTGGGTATCAAGTTGCGCTATGCGCGCGGTATATTTTTCAATCAGTGTTTCAGCATTTTCCCCGGGAACAAAATCTATCCAGGCAACGTTTTGTTGTTCGCCCAATATCATTTCGGCCGTTTTAAGCAACTGCTCGGCCGCTGACCCGTGAGTGCCAATTATGATAGCAATACTCACTGATACCTCCTCTGTTAACAAATTAGGTTAAGCAGCAACACCACCCGGCGCGTCTGGAGCCGAAAGCACTGGTGGTATAACGTCTTAGCCAGGGTATTTTTTTTCGCCACCCTGTTTGATGCCCGCTGTGTGTGTTGAAACGATTCACATGAACATGTGAATCAATAGCGGTTAAACGCGATTTATTTTAGTGTGTAAAAAAATAAAAATTGTGACGGCGCTCAGCTATTTGTGTATGGGGAAACCAATGAGCACACAAATCAGTGTAGAAGACACTAATGACGGCTGGCAGACGAAAAAAGTTTTATACGTCCGCGGCTTTACCTGATAGAGTAATTTGTCTTAACCGATCGAGGAGCGATGGGCCGCAGCCCCCCCTATGGACTGTCACCGAAAAAATTTCACCCCTGATTTGTGGTTTTCATCTTTACCTGCCCAGGCCCCGCCGGCGCTTTGTGCCAGCATCGGGTTACGCTATCCCGCACCGCCGGGAATCCAATCTGTTATCCCCATGTCTTCCATGTGGCGTTGCGCCGCCCGCCTGACGGTCTTTCCGGCCGTGGTTCAGCAGGCCTGCGCGTTGGATACCCGTATATCGCTATGCTGTTTTAATGGGGTTTCGCCCTGGAGCAAAAGATGGAATTCTTAATGGATCCGACCCTGTGGGTGGGTCTGCTGACGTTGATATTGCTGGAAATAGTACTGGGTATCGATAACCTTGTATTTATCGCCATCCTGGCCGAAAAGGTCGCGCCGAAAAAGCGGGACAAGGCGCGGGTGATCGGCCTGGCATTGGCGTTGCTGATGCGTTTGGGGCTGTTGTCGTTAATCTCCTGGATGGTTACGCTGACCAAGCCGCTGCTGACCGTTGGCATGTTCAGTTTTTCCGGGCGGGATCTGATCCTGCTGCTGGGGGGGCTGTTTTTACTGTTCAAGGCCACCACGGAACTGCATGAGCGGCTGGAAAACCAGGAGCCTCAGCATGACGCCAACCGTGGTTACGCCAGTTTCTGGGCGGTAGTGGTGCAGATTGTTATCCTGGACGCGGTATTTTCCCTGGATGCGGTGATTACCGCGGTCGGCATGGTAAATAACCTGCCGGTAATGATGACCGCCGTGGTTATCGCCATGGGCATTATGCTGCTGGCGTCTAAATCGCTCACGCGCTTTGTCAATGCCCATCCCACCGTGGTGGTGCTCTGCCTGAGCTTTTTGCTGATGATTGGCCTGAGCCTGATAGCCGAGGGATTTGGCTTCCATATTCCCAAGGGTTACCTGTACGCGGCCATCGGCTTCTCGGTGCTGATCGAGCTGTTCAACCAGATCGCCCGGCGTAATTTCCTCAAAAACCAGTCGCGCGGGCCGATGCGCCAGCGTACCGCCGAAGCTATTTTGCGGTTAATGGGCGGGCAGAGGCTGCGCGAGGAAGGAGAGTCGGAAACGCCGGATGTGCCCAAGGCGCAGTTTGCCGATGAGGAGCGTTATATGATTACCGGCGTTCTGTCGCTGGCGTCGCGCTCCCTGCGCAGCGTTATGACGCCGCGTAATGAAATTTCCTGGGTGGACTGCCGTCGTCCGGTGGCGGAGCTGCGCGCTGCGCTGCTGGCCACGCCGCACAGTATGTTCCCGGTGTGCGACGGCGAACTGGATCAACTGGTGGGCGTGGCCCGCGCCAAGGATGTGATGGTGGCGTTGGATAACGGCGAGGATGTGCAGGCGTACGCCGCGCAGAATCCGGCCATCGTGGTGCCGGAAACGCTGGATGTGCTTAACCTGCTGGGGGTATTGCGGCGGGCAAAGGGCAGCTTGGTGGTGGTGTCGAATGAGTTTGGCGTGATCCAGGGATTGGTGACGCCGCTGGATGTGCTGGAAGCCATTGCCGGCGAGTTCCCGGACGAGGACGAAACGCCGGATATCGTAGCCGAGGATAACGCGTGGCTGGCCAAGGGCGGTACTGATTTGCACGCGCTGCAGCAGGCGCTGGACAGCCATGAATTAACCCGGGGCCATGAGAATGCCGCCTCCCTGGCGGGGTTGCTGCTGGCCGAGCGGGATCAACTGCCGGTGGTGGGCGAGGTTATCGAGCTGGGCCAGTGGCGGTTTACCATTTTGCAGATGCTGGAATACCGTATCGAGCTGGTGCGTATTGAGCGGATCGCGCCGCCGGCGGATGATGGAGAAGAATAGAGGGTTCTTTTTAACACGGCCCATGCGGGTTCGGTGGTTACGTGCCTACCGCGCCATTGGGCACTCTGGCGGCCAGAAACACCATGGCCGCTTCGACCCAATCGGCGCGCTCTTCCTTTAACATGGCCCATGCGGGTTCGGTGATTGCGGGCCTGGCGCGCCGTCAGTCGCACTGGACCTTAATGGCCAGGCCGCCGCGTGAGGTTTCGCGGTATTTGGCGTTCATGTCCTTGCCGGTCTCGTACATGGTTTCAATCACCTTATCCAGCGATACGCGCGGGGCGCTGGTGCGCCGCAGCGCCATGCGCGAGGCATTGATGGCCTTGACCGAGGCAATGGCGTTGCGTTCGATACAGGGCACCTGCACCTGCCCGGCCACCGGATCGCAGGTCAGGCCGAGATTATGCTCCATGCCGATTTCCGCCGCCACGCACACCTGTTCCGGGCTGCCGCCCATCAGTTCCGTCAGTCCCGCCGCCGCCATGGAGCAGGCCACGCCCACTTCCCCCTGGCAACCGACCTCGGCCCCCGAGATGGAGGCATTCAGCTTGTAGAGAATGCCGATGGCGCCGCAGGCCAGGAAATAGCGCAGGTGAATCTCGGGTGTAACCGGCTCGATAAAGTGATCGTAGTAGGCCAGCACCGCCGGCACTATGCCGCAGGCGCCGTTGGTCGGGGCGGTGACTACCCGCCCGCCCGCGGCGTTTTCCTCATTGACCGCCAGCGCGAACATATTCACCCAATCAATCGCCACCATCGGATCGCTGGAGTGCTTATCGGTGGAAACCAGCATGCGCCGCAGCGCCGACGCGCGCCTGGGCACCCGCAGGGGGCCGGGCAATACGCCTTCGGTGTTCAGCCCGCGATCGATACAGGCGCGCATGGTTTGCCAGATATCATTGAAATAACTATCGATATCCGCCCGGCCATGCAGCGCCAATTCATTAAGCATCACCAGCCCCGACAGCGACAGGCCGGCCCGCTTGCATTGTTCGAGCAACTGCTGGGCGCTGGCGAACGGGTGGGGCACGCTGATCTGGTCGATCACCGGCTGGCCGAAGTGCGCTTCATCGACGATAAAACCGCCGCCGACCGAATAATAGGTCTGGCTGTAGACGAGCCGTTCACCGGCGAAAGCGTGGATGCGCATGGCGTTTTCATGCAGGGACAGGTAGTCGCCATGGAATACCATGCCGCCTTCGCGGGGAAAATCCACTTCATGCGGCCCGCCGGCCAGCATCAGGCGCTGGCGCTGTTCGACGTCGCGGATAAAGGCCGGTGCGGCGTCGATATCCACGGTATCCGGGCGATTGCCCGCCAGGCCGAGGATAATGGCGATATCGGTATGGTGTCCTTTGCCCGTCAGCGATAACGAGCCATAGACATCCACGGCGATGCGCGTGACATCGTTGAGCAACCGTTTTTCGACGAGGTCGTCCACGAATTGTTTACCGGCTTTCATTGGGCCCACGGTATGGGAACTGGACGGGCCGATGCCGATTTTAAACATATCGAAAACGCTTATCACGTTGACTCTCCTTCATGCAGATAAAGATGTGCATACCTGGGGTAATGCACTTGATTGTAATGACTCGCGGCGGGTTAGGCTTGCGCTTTCGCATGATAAAAACTAATCCAGGAATAGCTTCCATAGCGAATCATATCCCGTCTCAGCGCGCCGCGAACTGATTGGCCGGATGATTTCATCCCGATTACGGCTAATGTGAAAGCCCCTTCCGGACCCGGGCCAGGCGGCCGCGCGCGCCCGTAGCGGCTAAACATATGACCTTGTAATATAAAAACCTATAATATAATATTTTATTGGATGTATATTCTGGTTAATACCACATTTCGGTATATTGTAGCGATTATTGGCATTTTTGGAAGATGTTTATGTGCAATAGGTGACGGCGAAGGGATTAAAGATGGATATGCTGGCCCAGCCGATACAAAATCTGCGCGGTCATGCCCCAGACCATATGGCTTTGATAAAAGGAAAAATAGACCCGCAGGGTTTTGGCGCGCCGCTCGATTTGCAGGGGCGTATAGCTGGCCAGGGAGAGCGCCTGATGCAGCGGGATTTCGAACATGTCCTCAACTTCGTCCAGGCTGGCGCGAAAACGCGTATCGCTCGCCAGCAGGCCGACGATGGGCGTGACCTGGAAACCGCTGTTGCTGTCCACCGGCGGCAGTTGCCCCAGTATCCTGACCGACGCGGCCGGAATGGCGACTTCCTCATGGGCCTCACGCAGCGCGGTGGCAATCAGCGAGGCGTCCTGCTCATCCGCCGATCCGCCGGGAAACGCCACCTGGCCGGCATGCTTGCGTAACGACGTGGACCGGCGCGTCAGCAGCACCGTGGGGGTGTGGTGGCAGATAATCGGGATTAGCACCGCTGCCTGGCGCTGGTTGCGCGCAGGCTCATGGCGCTGGGGCAACTGCAGTTGGAAGCGGGTGATAAAATCCTCAAGCGTCAAAGCGTCGTCGGCGCTGTTCATGGGCAATCGAGTCATGGGCGATTGAGCTCCAGCAGCAACGGCAGGATTTTAGCGACTTTGGCCAGCGTTTCCTGGTATTCCGCCTCTTCCTGGCTGTCGGCGACAATCCCGCCGCCCGCCCAGCAGTAGATACGCCCACGCTCGGTGAGCAGGGTGCGTATGGCGATATTGGTGTCCAGAGAGCCGCAGCGGCTCAGGTAGCCGATACTGCCGCACCAGGCGTTGCGACGCTCTGGCTCCAGCCGGTCGATTAAGGTCATCGCCTTGATCTTGGGGGCGCCGGTAATGGATCCGCCCGGGAAGCAGGCGCGCAGCAGATCGCAGGGAGCGCGATCCGCGGGCAGCAGGGCGGTGATGGTGCTCACCATATGGTACACCGCCGGGAACGCCTCGATTTTAAACAGTTCCGGCACCCTTACGCTGCCGGGAACGGCAACCCGGCCGATATCGTTGCGCAGCAAATCCACGATCATCAGGTTTTCGGCCTGGTCTTTTGGCGACGCCGCCAGTTTTTGCCCCTGCAGCAGATCGGCCCGGGCATCCGCCAGGCGCGGCAGCGTGCCTTTGATGGGACGCGTTTGGATCCGCCGGCCGCGGACCTGCAGGAACCGTTCCGGCGACAGGCTCAGCACCGCCTGGCCGGGCAGACGTATAAAGGCTGAAAACGGCGCGCCGTTGCGTTCCAGTAGATGGCAGAACGCTTGCCATTCATCGCCTTCGCAGGCGGCGCTAAAACGCTGGGCCAGGCATACCTGATAACAATCGCCGGCCTGCAGGTGCTGCTGGATGCGGCGAAATTTTTCACCATACTCTTCACGGGTCATATTGGCCTGCCAGCCGCCGTTTAAACGAAAGGGCCGGCCGGGCGCGGGCGCCTTCGGCGACATCAGATTCCGTAGCAGCGGCGCCGGGTCGCGGTAGCTTACCAAGGTCAGCCGGCCGAGCAGGTGGTCGGCAATGACCGCCCAGTCATACAGGCCGACGGCCATATCCGGCAGGGTCAGATCCCGCCTGGCAGCGCTTGGCAGCGTTTCAATCCGCCGGCCGAGATCGTAGCCAAACAGGCCCAGCGCGCCGCCCAGAAACGGGAGGTCGTCGCGCGGGCCGGGGCTGACGCCCAGCCGCTCGACCTGCTGCTGCACCAGGGTAAAGGGGTCTTCACCGCTGGTTACCGACTCCCCGCCGCGGCAAATCACCGTGGTGGCGCCATGGGTCATAAGCGTCGTCACCGGGTTGGCGACCATGATATCAAAACGGCTGTCCTGGTGATCGGCATGGCCCGAATGCAGCAGCATGGACCAGGGCCTGGAGGCGCGAGGGGCGAACAGGGTTTTGATGGCATCGCGATGATAAGGTAAGGCAGTCAGTTGTGGCAGCATGTAAACAATGTGATCCAGATGATCCCGTCCAGGTTTACCGGCAAAACGCGCCGGGCGTTTTGCATGATATCGGCTCCCGGGCCGAACATAAAGCGCATTGATTGGCATAGCGGGCGGTGGCGTGAGACAATAGCCCATCGACTTGCCCTTCTGGAGAAAACGCATGCTGACCGATATGCCCGCATTAAATCATGAACAGCAGCAGCAGGCCGTCGAGCGCATCCAGGCCCTGATGGCCGACGGCATGAGCAGCGGCGAAGCCATCCGGCTGGTATCGAGCGAAATCCGCGCCACCCATACTGGTGAACGGGTATCAGTTCGCTGGGATGATGATGAAGACGACGAGCGGTCTTTTGCCGAGCGCAGCGCCGACGACCGCAACGCCCGGGACCTGGCCGAGGGCGTGGATCAGGACGACGACGAGGACGGGGCGATATAGCCCCCTCCGACCCTGGCCCCTGGCGTGAACCCAGGCCTTGGCCCGGACCCCGTAACGATCCCCGCCTTGGGTTATAAATGAATCAATTTAAATCGCCGCGACAACCTTGATTTCCACTTTGTAGCGCGGATTCATCAGCCTGGCCTCGACGGTGCAGCGCACCGGCGCGCTGCCCGGCACCACCCAGGCGTTCCACGCGGCGTTCATGGCGGCAAAATCGTCGCCGTCGGCCAGGAACACGGTCACGTCCAGCAGGCGGGTTTTATTGGAGCCCACCCGCTTCAGCAGCCGGTCGATAATCGCCAGCGCCTCGGCGGTCTGGGCGGTGGCGTCGCCATCCAGGTCTTCCGGTACGCTGGTGTAATATACCGTCTGGTTGTGGATCACCGCCTCGGACATGCGCGCGCCGGGATCGATTCGTTCAATGGTCATACTGTTCGCCTTAAAGCCATCATGGGAAACCACCAGCATAACATAGTGTTTTAAGCAAAGAAGGTGGTGGATGACCCCCGGCCTTGGCATAATCCGACAGCAACCGAATGACAGAGAGACAGCGTGACAGATGATTTTGCGCCGCAGGGCGCGTTGGCCAAGGCCATCACCGGATTTAAACCGCGCGAGTCGCAGCGCCTGATGGCCGAGGCGATCGAGCAGGCCATAGATAAAAAACAGCCGCTGGTGGTGGAAGCCGGGACCGGTACCGGCAAGACCTACGCCTATCTGGTGCCGGCGCTGCGCTCCAAACGCAAGGTTATCATCTCCACCGGCTCCAAGGCGCTGCAGGATCAGCTGTATGCCCGCGATCTGCCCAAAGTGGCGGCGGCGCTGGATTACCAGGGGCAAGTCGCCCTGCTGAAAGGGCGTTCCAACTATCTGTGCCTCGAGCGCATGGAGCAGCAGCTGGCCGGCGGCGTCAATATCGCGCCGGAAACCCTGGCCGAGCTGTCCGGCGTGCGTAACTGGTCGTCGCAAACGGTGGACGGCGACGTGGCGAACTGCAGCGGCATCGCCGAGGACAGCCCGGTATGGCCGCTGGTCACCAGCACCAACGACAATTGCCTGGGCGGCGATTGCCCGCTCTACAAAGACTGCTTTGTCGTCAAGGCGCGCCGCAAAGCCATGGACGCCGACATTATCGTGGTCAACCACCATCTGTTCCTGGCGGATATGGTGGTGAAGGAGGGCGGCTTCGGCGAGCTTATTCCCACCGGCGATGTGATGATATTTGACGAAGCGCACCAGATGCCGGATATCGCCAGCCAGTACTTCGGCCAGCAGCTTACCAGCCGCCAGCTGATGGATCTGGCCCGCGACATGACCCTCGCCTACCGCACCGATGTGCGTGATATGGCCCAACTGCAAAAAAGCGCCGATCGGCTAACCTTCTGCACCCAGGATTTCCGCCTGGTGCTGGGTGAACCGGGTTTTCGCGGCAACCTGCGCGACGTGCTGGCGCAGCCTGCATTGCAGCGCGCGCTGCTGCTGCTCGATGATGCCCTGGAACTATGCCACGACGTGGCCAAGCTGGCGCTGGGACGCTCGGCGCTGCTGGACGCCGCTTTTGAGCGCGCGGCCCTGTACCGCGCCCGGCTAAAGCGCCTGAAAAATGTTCAGGAGCCGGGTTTCAGCTATTGGTATGAATGCAACGCCCGGCATTTTGTGCTGGCGCTGACGCCGCTGTCGGTCTCGACCCGCTTTCGCGAAGTCATGAGTGAAAAAGAGGGCACCTGGATCTTTACCTCCGCCACCCTGTCGGTCAACGATCGCCTGGAGCATTTTACCCGGCGCATCGGCCTGGACGATGCGAAAACCCTACTATTGCCCAGCCCGTTTGACTATGCCACCCAGGCGCTGCTGTGCGTGCCGCGCTTCCTGCCGGAGCCCAACCAGCGTGGGGCGGCGGTGCAGTTGGCGCGGATGCTGGCGCCGGTGATTATCGCCAACCAGGGACGTTGCTTTTTCCTGTGCACGTCCCACCAGATGATGCGGGATCTGGCGGCGGAGTTTCGCGCCTCGCTGACCCTGCCGGTGCTGCTGCAGGGAGAAACCGGCAAACGCCAGCTGCTGCAACAGTTCGTCACCGCCGGCAACGCGCTGCTGGTGGCCACCAACAGCTTTTGGGAAGGGGTGGATGTGCGCGGCGACACGCTGTCATGCGTGATTATCGACAAGCTGCCCTTTACCGCCCCGGACGATCCGTTGCTCAAGGCGCGCACCGAGGACTGCCAGCTGCGCGGCGGCGATCCCTTTGCCGAGGTGCAGATCCCCGAGGCGGTGATTGCCCTCAAGCAGGGGGTGGGACGGCTTATCCGCGACAGCGACGACCGCGGCGTGCTGATTATCTGCGATCAAAGACTGGTGACCCGGCCCTACGGCCAGATCTTCCTTAACAGCCTGCCGCCGGCGCCGCGCACCCGATCGCTGCAATGCGCCATCGACTTCCTGCAGCGCCGCTAAGCGCGCGGCGTATCCCTTTGCCCCGGCGGGTATGTTATGATATCCGCCCGATTTGGCTCGAGTCTTTTACACCCGCCTGAGGTTTGGCATGTCTACGCGAATTTTAGCCCTTGATACCGCGACTGAAGCCTGTTCCGCGGCGCTTTGGATTGACGGTGAAATCAGCGAACGTTTTGCTATCTGTCCCCGCGAGCACACCCGGCGCATCCTGCCGATGGTCGACAGCCTACTGGCGGAAGCCGGCATCGAACTTACGCAGCTTGACGCCTTGGCCTATGGCCGCGGCCCCGGCAGTTTTACCGGCGTGCGCATCGGCATCGGCATCGCCCAGGGGCTGGCGCTGGGCGCCGAACTGCCCATGATCGGCGTCTCGACCCTGGCGGCGCTGGCGCAGGGCGCCTGGCGCCGGTCCGGCGTCAGCCAGGTGCTTTGCGCCATCGACGCCCGCATGGGTGAGGTTTACTGGGCGCGGTACCGGCGCGGCCACAACGGCGGCTGGCAGGGTGAAGCGAGCGAAAAAGTGCTTAAACCGGCGCAGTTGGCGCCGGCAGCCGCCGATCTGGCCGGCACCTGGGCCACCGCCGGTACCGGGTGGCAAACCTATCCCGGGCTTGTCGCCCACCCCCAGGTTCGGCTGGTCGACGGCCATACGCAACTGCCGGCGGCCGTGGATATGCTGCCGCTGGCGGTGCTAAGCTTATCGGAGGGCGGGGCGCTGGCGGTGGAATTACAGGCGCCCACCTACCTGCGTAACGAGGTCACCTGGAAAAAGCTTCCGGGACGCGGATAAATAGCAACTTATGCTGTCGCCGCGGGTCAAAGTAATATCCTATGAATTGCCGGCGTTGAAAAATCCGCGCTCAAAACCCGTGCTTAGAATAAGTAGCCTGGGATGTGATGTAGCAAAAAGCGTAACCAACAAGCCGGATTGGCGACAACGGGTATGGGGAATTTAGCGCAAGATGTTAATGCAAATGATGGTCTCCGGCGCCGGGCGCCGGCGTTTTCCCTGGACCGCCCTGGTCCTGGTGCTGTCGGGTTGCGCCACGGTGCCGGATGCCGTTCGCGGCACCTCGCCCACGCCACAGCAGGATCTGGTACGCGTGCTCAACGCGCCGTCCCTGTATGTCGGCCAGGAATCCCGCTTCGGCGGCAAAGTGGTCAAGGTCACCAATCTCAACGGGCGCACCCGGCTGGAAATAGCCTCGGTGCCGCTGGACGATTCGGCGCGCCCGACACTGCACCAGCCCTCCAACGGCCGGGTGGTGGCCTATGTCAACGGCTTCCTCGAGCCGACGGATTTTAATCGTCAGTGGGTCACGGTGGTCGGTCCAATCACCGGCACGGAAAAAGGCGTCGTCGATAAGGCCGACTATACCTTCGTGGTGGTGCGCGCCGACGGTTACAAACGCTGGCAGCTGACGCAGCAGGTGGTGGCGCCGATGGGACCGCCGATGTCGCCCTGGGGCTGGGGCGGACGCTACGGCCGCGGCTGGGGGCCTGACTGGGGCTACGGCTATGGTTTCGGCAGTGCGCAGGTGGAAACCGTACTCACCGAATAGTGATGCATCGCTCAATCCTGATATCGTTTGCCCCCGGGGTGTCGGGTTCCGTTACCCTTAAAGGTAACGACTCAGGCAACGTGGGGCGATTATGAGCACACCGAACATCGCAGGGCAGGCCATGGAGAGAGTATGGACGGCGCGTTATCCGCCCGAGGTGCCGACGGAAATCGATCCCGATCGTTACGGTTCGCTGTCGGGGTTGTTCGCTAACGCCGTACGTCGTTTCGCCGAACTGCCGGCCTTTATCAACATGGGCGAAACCCTGACATTTCGCCAGCTCGATGAGCACAGCCTGGCGTTTGCCGCCTACCTGCAGCAGTCAGGCCTGCGCCCGGGGGATCGCGTTGCGCTGATGATGCCCAACCTGCTGCAGTATCCGGTGGCGCTGTTCGGCATCCTGCGCGCCGCCATGGTGGTGGTGAACGTCAATCCGCTCTACACCCCCGCCGAACTGCGCCACCAGCTCGACGACAGCGGCGCCGCCGCCATCGTCATCGTCGACAATTTTGCCCACACCCTGGAACAGGTGCTGAACGATGTGCCGGTTCGCCAGGTGATACTCACGCGCATTGGCGATCATTTCCCGCCCCTGAAACGGGCTATCATCAATGGGGCGGTAAAATACCTCAAGCGCAAGGTGCCGCCATACCGCCTGCCGCTGGCGGTTTCCTACCAGCATGTCCTGCGCGCCGGGCGCCGCCTGGATTTCAGCCCGCCGCTCATCGGCGGGGACGATCTGGCCTTCCTGCAGTATACCGGCGGCACCACCGGGGCGTCGAAAGGGGCCATGCTCACCCACCGCAATATCCTCGCCAACCTGGAACAGGCAAAAGCCGCCTATGGGCCGATTTTGACCCTGGGCCATGAACTGATGGTCACCGCCCTGCCGCTCTACCATATCTTTGCCCTGTTGGTAAACTGCCTGCTGTTCGTGGAAATGGGCGGCTGCAACCTGCTGATTACCGACGCCAGGGATTTAGCGTCGATGGTCAAGGCCATGCGACGCCATCATTTCACCGCCATTTCCGGTGTGAACACGCTGTTTAACGCCTTGTTGCATAACGTGGCGTTCCGCGGCCTGGACTTTACCTCGCTGCATTTGTCGGTGGGCGGGGGGATGTCATTGCAGCAGCCGGTGGCGGACGACTGGCATGCGCTGACCGGCAAACATCTGCTGGAAGGCTATGGACTGACCGAATGCTCGCCACTGGTGTCCGGCAATCCCTATGATTTGAAGCATTTCAGCGGCAGCATCGGCCTGCCGGTGCCGTCCACCGACATCCGGCTGGTGGACGGGGACGGGAATAGCGTGTCCCCCGGCCTGCCGGGAGAACTGCTGATCAAGGGCCCGCAGGTCATGGCCGGCTATTGGCGCCAGCCGCAGGCCACCGCCGAGACGCTTAAAGACGGCTGGCTTTCTACCGGGGATATCGTTACAGTGGATCAACAAGGCTTCGTTCGCATCGTGGATCGCAAGAAGGATATGATCCTGGTGTCCGGCTTCAATGTCTTCCCCAATGAAATAGAGGATGCGGTGGTCCGGCATCCTAAGGTGCTTGAGGCGGCGGCGGTTGGCGTGCCAAGCGATGAGTCCGGCGAAGCGGTAAAAATCTTCGTGGTAAAAAAAGAGCCGTCCCTGACCCGCGAGGAACTCCTGAGCCATTGCCGATTGTACCTGACCGGCTATAAGATGCCCAAACTGGTGGAGTTCCGCGACGCGTTACCTAAATCCAACGTAGGCAAAATTTTGCGCAAGCAATTACGCGATGAAAACCGCTAAGCTCTATTTGCCGCCATGACTTACAGTAAGAGAACTCTGTGTCAAATTACCAATTAATAACCAATGATGACGATTTACAACGGATATGCGAGCTTGCCCGCCTTCACGATCGGGTTGCGCTGGATACCGAATTTGTCCGCACCCGCACCTACTATCCACAGTTGGGATTGATTCAATTATTTGATGGCGAAACGTTATCACTTATCGATCCGCTGGCTATCGGACAATGGCAGCCGTTTCGCGATCTGCTCGCCGACCGGCGGGTAGTGAAAATCCTGCACGCCTGCAGCGAAGACCTGGAAGTGTTTTTGCACTCGTTTGACCAGATGCCGGTGCCGATGCTCGATACCCAGGTCCTGGCCGCATTTAACGGTCGGGCGCTGTCCAGTGGTTTTGCCGCGCTGGTGGCCGAATACCAGCAGGTGGTGCTGGATAAAAGCGAGTCCCGCACCGATTGGCTGGCCCGGCCGCTGAGCGCCAGGCAGTGCGACTATGCCGCCGCCGACGTGTTCTGGCTGCTGCCGATGGCCGATCGGCTGATCCAGGAAACCGAACTGGCGGGATGGACCGACGCGGCGCGGCAGGAATGCGACGCCCTGTGCCAGCGCCGCCAGGACATCGTCGACCCGGAGCTGGCTTATCGCGATATCGGCAATGCCTGGCAGCTGCGCACCCGGCAGTTGGCCTGTCTGCAAAAGCTGGCCTCCTGGCGCTTGCGCAAGGCGCGTGAGCGGGATATGGCGGTCAATTTTGTCGTGCGTGAAGAGAATTTATGGCAGGTGGCGCGCTACATGCCCGGTTCGCTGGGCGAACTGGATAAACTGGGGCTCAGCGGGCCGGAAATCCGTTATCATGGCAGGATATTGATCCAACTGGTGCAGGAAGCGGAAGCCATGGCCGATGACGAGCTGCCGGAACCGTTGGTTAATCTTATCGATAAGCCCGGCTACCGCGTTATGTTCAAGACCATCAAGGAACATATCGCCGTCGCCAGCCAGGAATCGGGTTTAAGCGTGGAGCTGCTGGCCTCGCGCAGGCAGATCAACCAATTATTAACCTGGCATTGGCGATTGACGCCGGGACAACGCACGCCTGAATTGCTCAGCGGCTGGCGGGAAAGGTTGTTCGGGGCGCGGCTGCGTGGAATACTCGATGGCGCAACGGCCACCACGGACCTGCCTTCGGCATTGTAATAACCTTCGTGCGCGGAACGCGGTAATGCGTCCCCCTGCAACAGCAGGGGGATTATTGGCTCGGTATCATTTCGGTGTTTCTTCCGCTTCCGGCAGCGTCACGTTCAGCTCCAGGATGGAGATATCTCCTTCCCGCTGCTCGAGTTGCACGGAGACCATTTCAGGGTCGATCTGTACATACCTGCAAATGACTTCCAGAATGTCGCGTTTCAACTGCGGCAGATAATGAGGCTCGCTATCGCCCCGCCGGCGTTCCGCAACGATAATTTGCAGCCTTTCCTTGGCTATATTGGCTGTCGTTTTTTTGCGGGAGAGAAAAAAATCGAGTAAGGCCATGGTTTATCCCCCAAACAGGCGTTTTAAGAAACCCTTCTTCTCTTCTTCAATGAAGCGGAAGGGACGTTCTTCTCCTAACAGGCGATCTACCGTATCCGAATAGGCCTTGCCGGCATCAGACTCCACATCAAGTATCACCGGCTCACCCTGGTTGGAAGCCCGCAGCACGGACTGATCCTCGGGGATGACGCCCAGCAGGGGAATTCGCAGTATTTCAATCACATCTTCCATGCTGAGCATATCGCCCCGGTTTACGCGTCCGGGGTTATAGCGGGTCAGCAGCAGATGTTCCTCAATCGGGTCCTGGCCGTTTTCGGCGCGGCGGGACTTTGACGACAATATGCCGAGGATACGGTCCGAGTCGCGTACCGACGAGACTTCCGGGTTGGTGGTGATAATGGCCTCATCGGCAAAATAGAGCGCCATCAGCGCGCCGGTCTCGATGCCGGCCGGTGAATCGCAGACCACGAAATCAAAATTCATCTCCCCGAGGTCGGCCAGGATTTTTTCGACGCCCTCGCGGGTCAGGGCATCCTTATCCCGGGTTTGCGAGGCCGGCAGGATATACAGATTGTCGGTGCGCTTATCTTTGATCAGCGCCTGGTTCAGGGTGGCGTCACCCTGGATGACATTCACAAAATCATACACCACGCGCCGCTCGCAGCCCATGATAAGGTCAAGGTTGCGTAAGCCGATATCAAAATCAATCACCACCGTCTTTTTACCTTTCCGGGCTAAACCGGTGGCAATGGCCGCGCTTGATGTGGTCTTGCCAACGCCCCCTTTGCCCGAAGTAACAACTATAATGCGTGCCATAAATGGATTCCTTGTCAAGGGCTTAATTTAGCGGTTGAATGGTTAGCGTATTATCTTTCAGGCTGAGTCGGGCGGCTTTGCCCGCGTACTCAGCCGGGATTTGATCGCTTAACCAATACTGACCGGCAATGGAAACGAGTTCAGGGGAAAGATGGGTACAGAAAATCTGGCATTGCGCATCTCCCGACGCGCCTGCTAAAGCCCTGCCTCGCATCATGCCATAAATATGTATATTGCCGTCGGCAATAAGTTCGGCCCCGGCGCTGACGCTACTGGTCACGATCAGATCGCAATCGCGCGCGTAAATCTGCTGGCCGGAGCGTACCGGGGTATCCACGCGCCGGGTCTTCAGCGCCGCCGCCGGGGCGGCCGGCGGCGCTGCGCGTTTTTGCGGCTTGCCTTCGTTCAGCAACGGCAGGCCGCTGCGGACAATGGCTTTTTTCAGCCGGTCGTCCTTGCATCCGCTGACGCCGACCACGTGCAGGCCGGTGTCCAGAAAGGTCTGCCGCAGCTGCTCCCAGTCCGTATCCCGTGTCAGGGTGGCGACGTTTATGACCACCGGAGCATCCTTCAGAAAAGCAGGCGCCTGTTCGATTTTTTCCTGTAATGCCTGACGGATATCCTCAGGCTGGGCGTCATGTACATGAATTACCGATAGGGTAAAACTACTGCCTTTTAACTCAATGGGCGTCTGTGACATCTATCCTGACTCAGTCTTGACTCATGTATTTTCCCGGCAAGCTACCGGTAAGCGATATTCCGAAGCACTGCATGCATGTTATAGTTACTGCTATATACAGGCAAGACACTAAACCATGTAAACCGGGTAAAAAATATGTTTTGTGTGATCTACCGAAGTACCAAACAAGATCAAACCTATCTTTATATCGAGAAAAAAGATGATTTTTCCCGGGTGCCGCCTGATTTAATGGCCCGATTCGGCAAACCGGTATTGTCCATGCTATTCCCATTAAATGGTAGCAAAAAACTGGTCGCGGCGGATATAAATAAAGTAAAACAAAGCCTGGCCGACCAGGGCTTTTATCTGCAATTGCCGCCACCCATCGAAAATTTATTGGCGCAGCATCATAAGGCCGCCCAAAATAGCTGATCATTGATCCACTATTGGCGGTCAATGCGCCCGGGTCATGCTATCGGATGTGCTATATAGCAGCGTTATCGCCAGGTTCTATATTGCCGCATCGCCGCGCTGTAAAAAGTACCTATAATAATAACTCGGCTGCGCGGGCGGCCCCGCGCAAAAAAAAACGCGCTAAGGAAACTGCCCATGAAATTATCCGCCACCGAAGGATGGAAACCAGGACAGGGATGGGGACAAGAGCTACGCCTGCCGCAGGGATTCCCGGCGCAGGCCGCCGGCCTGAAAGACGCCCAGGCGCAAACGGCGGGCGCCTGGAGCGGGCAGGGCGTGCGGTTGGCCGACGGCGGTCCCTTGCCGGCCTCGGGGCAGCGCGCCTGGGTGATTATCCCGGACGACAACCAAAGCCGGGCGTTCCTGGTCTATGACAATTTCCGCCCCCTGATGCGCTGGAACCGCTTGTATTATTTTGCCATCAGCATCGGCACGCTGGCGGATGCGCTGGATAAATAACGGCCACGGTGAAGCTTTTCGGCGACTGATGTATGATGATGTCAGGCGCTAATGCTTATTTGACACACCATTTAATGGCAGGAGACTTAGGACATGTATCAACATCGCGACTGGCAAGGGGCGTTACTGGATTTCCCCGCGAATAAAGTGGTCTGCGTCGGCAGCAACTATTCCGATCATATCAAGGAGATGGGCAGCGCCACGCCTACCGAGCCGGTGCTGTTTATCAAACCCGAGACCGCCTTGTGCGATATTCACCAGCCGATCGCCATTCCCGCCGAACTGGGGGAAGTGCACCATGAGGTGGAACTCGCCGTCCTGATCGGCATGCCGCTCAAGCATGCCGATGAAGCCCACGTGGCCCGGGCCATCGCCGGCTACGGGGTGGCGCTCGACCTGACGCTGCGGGAATTGCAGGCAAAATTCAAGAAAGCCGGGCAACCCTGGGAAAAAGCCAAGGGGTTTGACGGCTCCTGCCCCATCTCCGGTTTTATCCCGGTGGCGGAATTCGGCGATGCGCAACAGGCGACGCTGACCCTGAAGGTGAATAACGATATTCGCCAGCAGGGCAATACGCGGGATATGATCACGCCAATCCTGCCGTTGATTGCCTATATGAGCCGATTCTTTACCCTGCGTCCCGGCGATATTATCCTGACCGGCACGCCGCAGGGCGTGGCAAAACTCCAGTCGGGCGATCTGCTTTCCGTGTCCCTGAACGATCGGACCCTGGATACCCGTATTATTTGAGCCTGAAATCATCGCCGCCTTGCGTCACAGCTAGACGGCAAATAAAATAGCTTCCTGCCGCCGAATGCTTGATAACATCGGTCATTTTAATCCCGCGGTCCTATTTTTTACCCGTGCCGCCCGTCGCCTAACCGGATACCATGATGACAAGCCGCCCTTTTTGGCAAGAAAAAACCCTGGCCGAGATGACCGACGACGAATGGGAATCGTTGTGCGATGGCTGCGGCCGCTGCTGCCTGCATAAGCTGATTGACGATGACACCGAGGAAGTCTATTTCACCAACGTGGCCTGCAACCAGCTGAATATCAAAACCTGCCAGTGTCGCCATTATGATAACCGCTTTGAGTATGAGCCGGATTGCATCAAGCTCACGCGCGAGAACCTCACCACCTTCGACTGGCTGCCGCCCACCTGCGCCTATCGGTTGCAGGAGGAAGGCAAACCGCTGCCGCAGTGGCATCCGCTGATTACCGGCTCCAAGGCCGCCATGCACGGCGAGCGTATTTCGGTGCGTTATATCGCGGTGCGTGAAAGCGAAGTCAACGACTGGCAGGATCATATCCTGAATAAACCGTCGTGGGCGCGGTAAACGGCCGTTCGCCGCGTGTTTCAGCCAAGCGCCTTTTGCGGGCGCGCCAGCGAAGGATACTGGAACAATACGCGGCCGACGCCGCGGTTAAGCGCCCACCAGATGGCAATCGCCCCCGCCGTGCATAACGCGGTCGCCGCCAGCGGATAAAACGTCATCCACAGCAGCGAGAACAGGTGATGGTCGAATGCGTGGTAGCGCATCAGCGCTCCCAGCATGGGCACCGCCAGCAGTTCGGTCAGCAGTTTATGCAGCACATAGATCTGCAGGGTATTTTTGCCTATCCAATTCAAGGTGTGCAACGACTGGTTATACAACGACCAATGACGGTTGACCCACTGGCAGCATAATATGGCGACGCACACCGCCAGCGCGCTGGTAAACAGGCTCCGATCCATGGCGAATCCCCAATGGATCAGCGCCATGATCCCGAGCGCCGCCAGCAGCGCCAGGCGGGAGCGGTTAGCGGCCAGCAGGGCAACGATGCGCGCGCCAAGGAAACAGCCGGTAAAAAAGAAAATCCCGTTTTGCGCCACGCTTGCCGGCCCCCACCAGGGCACCGCGCCCAGGACGCAGGCGTAATTCAGCAGCGCGCCCGCTCCCAGCAGCGCTGCCCAATGGCGCCGCCACAGTTTGCAGGCGACAAAGTAGAGCGCCAGCGCATACAGATACCAGGGGCTGGACATTGCCGCCGCCACATACAGCAGAAACTGGCCGGTGGAGGCCGCATAGGCGGCGTTGCGCGCCATCAGCCGCCAGTCGTCGAACGCCAGCTCCCTGTTGATCATGCTCACGCACAGCCACTGCACGGCGCACCAGAGCAGGTAGAGGTAAAGCAGGTTAAGCGGTTTTTTGGTCATGACCTCCCGCCAGGAGCGGTTGATGACGCCATCCGCGGCCAACAGGCCGGAAATAAAGAAAAACGCCGGCATGCGCAGCGGCACCAGGTAATGGTTGACCCCGACCCAAAGTTTGGTGATGAGCATATGTGCGTCAATAACCTCAAGTGACGGGATATAGCTGGTGGTGATGATATGGTTTAATACCACCAGCAAGATGCAGATGCCTTTCAGGGAGTTAATCCATTGGATTTTTTTTTCAGTGGCAGGCATGCAAAACTCCCCGTCGGCGGCGATGTTGAGCGAACTACAACGGAGGGTAGCGGGAGGCGACGGCGGGCACGAGTGAAATTGCGCAATTTGCGTACGATTTCACTTTGCTCATTTATCCTGCACGGGGCGGTGAAGAGCCTGGGCGGGTAAAAAAAGGACCTCGGCGGGTCCTTTTTCTTTTAACGATTGAACAGGTCGCGCTTTTTCGGACGGAACGGCTGGGCGATCAGGACTAATACCCCGACCAGCAGGTAGGCGCCAAAAATAACGATCATCCACTGCGGCATCTCCAGCGACATAAAATGCCACTGTCTTACCGCGCAATCGCCGGTGGCGCTGAACACCGACGGCAGCCATTTATCCAGCGGTAGCCAGGACGGAAAGCTGACGAAAAAATCACAGGTGACAAAAGGCGACGGATTAAGCTGGATGTCCGTATGCTTCATCGCCAGCATCAGCCCTTCCCAGGCGCTGTACAGCCAGATGACCAATGCGCCATAGCGCAGGGGCGTGGAGGGCGCGATGGCGCCGACGATCCCGGCCCCCATAATGCCAAATAGCGCGCAGCGCTGATAAATACACAGCACACAGGGTTTTAATAACATGACATGCTGAAAATAAAGCGCCACCAGTTCCAGGGCAAAGGCGGTCAGCGCCAGTAATATCCAGGCACCACGCCCTCTTGAGCAGCGGTTAAAGAAATGCAACATACAGTATTATCCAGGCCGGTTGCTTTTAAACAGGCAGTTTAAATCAATTAAAGACAGAAGCCAGCCTCTTTTTTTCGGAATAGGTCACTTGATAACATACTTGTTTCCTATTTATTCAATCTGATGGCTTACCGCTTTTTTTTCTGCCACTATTTTGTGATGCCGCTTACGCCTGTTATACCGCTGCGCTGGCATGATGAATGACGGCAATACGCGGCCTTATCGGGCTTTCCCGACGGAGTAATGCGTCAGGCATGGCATTTTATTGCCATTTATGACAGGGTTTTATCGTTACGGCGCTTAACGCCCTATATCGGGTTCGCGCGTTCTGCTATCATTAGGCCGTTTTTAGCTCACATACGCATGCTGCTACGGAACATAACATTATGGTCATTAAGGCGCAGAGTCCTGCCGGTTTTGCGGAGGAGTATCTGATTGAAAGTATTTGGAACAATCATTTCCCGCCAGGTTCAATCCTGCCCGCGGAGCGCGAGCTTTCGGATGTGATAGGCGTTACGCGCACCACCCTGCGCGAAGTGCTGCAGCGGCTGGCCCGCGACGGCTGGCTGACAATCCAGCATGGCAAGCCCACCCGGGTGAACAATGTCTGGGAAACCTCCGGGTTGAATATCCTGGAAACCCTGGCCCGTCTCGACCATGACAGCGTGCCGCAGCTGATTGATAATCTATTGTCGGTGCGCACCAATATCGCCTCGATCTTTATCCGCATGGCGGTGCGGTTTTATCCGGATAAAGCGCAAAATGTGCTGGCCCAGGCCAAAGATCTGGAAGATCAGGCGGATGCCTTTACCGAAATGGATTACCGTATTTTCCATGAGCTGGCCTATGCGTCGGGCAACCCGATATACGGCCTGATCTTTAACGGCCTGAAGGGATTATACCTGCGGGTGGGGCGTTATTACTTCTCCAACCCCCAGGCCCGCGAGCTGGCGCGCAATTTCTACACGCATCTGGCGGCGCTGTGCCGCGATGGGCTGTACGATCAGGTGATCGATCTGGTGCGTCATTATGGTAAAGAAAGCGGCATGATCTGGGATACCATGCAGTCCGCCATCCCGCGTGATATCGCGGAACTCAGGCGCTAGCCTCAAGCCAAAAAAAAGGTCAGCGCAAGCTGACCTTTTAGCAAGGCGGCGCCATTACAGCGGTATGGACCGCGGCGGGCAGCGCTCAATCAATTCCACATTGCCGTCGTCGTTAACCTGTTCCATATAAACGTCAAAACTCCACAAGCGATGGATATGCTTCATCACCTCGCGGCGGCTTTTCGCCAGCGGCGCCCGATTTTGCGGGGTGTAGCGCAGCGTCAGCGAGCGATCGCCGCGCAGATCCACATTCCAGATCTGGATATCAGGCTCAAGGTTGCTCAAATTGTATTGCGATGAGAGCTCCTGCCGTATTGCCCGGTATCCCTCCTCATTATGAATGGCGGCAATTTCCAGATAGTTATTGTGATCGTCATCCAATACGGTAAACAGGCGGAAATCACGCATGATCTTCGGCGACAGGAACTGGCTGATAAAACTTTCATCCTTGAAATTGTGCATGGCGAAATGCAGCGTTTCCAGCCAGTCGCTGCCGGCGATATCCGGGAACCAATGCCTATCTTCCTCGGTGGGCGACTGGCAGATACGCTTGATGTCCTGGAACATGGCGAAGCCCAGCGCATAAGGATTGATGCCGCTGTAATACGGGCTGTTATAAGGCGGCTGGTAGACCACATTGGTATGACTGTGCAGGAACTCCAGCATAAAACGATCGGTGACTTTTTTCTCATCATACAGATGGTTGAGAATGGTATAGTGCCAGAAGGTCGCCCAGCCCTCATTCATCACCTGGGTCTGCTTTTGCGGATAAAAATATTGGCTGACCTTGCGCACGATACGCAAGATCTCACGCTGCCAGGGTTCGAGCAGCGGGGCGTTTTTCTCCATAAAGTACAGCAGGTTTTCCTGCGGCTCATGGGGATAACGGCTGGCCTGGGCCGGCAGCTCTTCCTTCTCGCGCCGCGGCAGGGTGCGCCACAGCTCGTTGACCTGGCTTTGCAAATACTCCTCACGGCTCTTTTGCCGCGATTTTTCTTCCTGCAGCGAGATTTTCTGCGGTCGTTTATACCTGTCGACGCCGTGGTTCATCAGGGCATGGCATGAATCCAGCAGCTGTTCCACCTGCTCGACGCCGTAGCGCTCTTCGCATTTAGTAATATAGTTGCGGGCGAATATCAGGTAATCGACAATGGAACTGGCATCGGTCCAGCTGCGGAATAAATAGTTATTCTTGAAAAAAGAGTTGTGGCCGTAGCAGGCATGCGCCATCACCAGCGCCTGCATGGTCATGGTGTTCTCTTCCATCAAATAGGCGATACAGGGGTTGGAGTTAATAACAATTTCATAAGCCAGCCCTTGCTGGCCCTGTTTATACCGCTGTTCGGTCTCGATAAACTTTTTACCAAACGACCAATGGGTATAATTAATCGGCATGCCGACGCTGGAATAAGCGTCCATCATCTGCTCGGAGGTAATGACTTCTATCTGATGGGGATACGTCTCCAGCCTATAGAATTTCGCCACCCTGTCGATCTCGTCCAGGTAATCCTGCAGCAATTCAAATGTCCAGTCGGGTCCATCGCTAAGACAAGTGGTATCCTTAAAACTTTCATCAAGAGAAATCGTCATCAGCGCACCTCATCGTTACAGACAGCACTTCATCATGCTGGCTTATAATTAATCGTAGTGCAAGATGAAAATCACGCGGCCGATAGGGCGAATATAATCTCGGCGTGATTCACCATAGGATCGGATAATAATGCGGGTCATCATTCTAGGAAGTGGCGTTATCGGCGTGGCAAGCGCGTGGTACCTTGCCCGGGCGGGACATGAGGTGCTGGTGCTTGATCGGCAGCCTGGCCCGGCGCAGGAAACCAGCGCCGGCAACGCCGGACAGATTTCTCCCGGCTATGCCGCGCCCTGGGCGGCGCCGGGCGTGCCGTTGAAGGCCATCAAATGGATGTTCCAGCGCCATGCGCCGCTGGCCATCCGGCTGAAGTCCAGCGATCGCCAACTGCGCTGGATGTGGCAAATGCTGCGCAACTGCGATAGCCACCATTATTATGTCAATAAAAGCCGCATGGTGCGCCTGGCGGAATATAGCCGCGATTGCCTGAAGGCGCTGCGGGACGAAACCGGCATCGCCTACGAAGGCCGCCAGGGCGGCACGCTGCAGGTGTTTCGCACCGAGCAGCAATACGCCAGCGCCGCCAAGGATATCGCCGTGCTGCGTGACGAAGGCGTGCCCTATGAATTGCTGGAGTCCCATCAGCTGGCCGGCGTCGAACCGGCCCTGGCGGGAGTGGCCCATAAGCTCAGCGGCGGGCTGCGGCTGCCGAATGATGAAACCGGCGATTGCCAGTTGTTTACCCAGCGCCTGGCGGCGATGGCCGCCGAACAGGGGGTTGGGTTCCGTTATAACTGCGCTGTCAGCGGCCTGATGCGTTCGGGCGGCCTGGTGGCGGGCGTCGCGTGCGACGGCGAGCTGCTGCAGGCCGACGCGTATGTGATGGCGCTGGGGTCATATTCCACCGCCATGCTGCGCGATGTGGTCGACATTCCGGTCTATCCGCTGAAGGGCTACTCACTGACCCTACCCTTGGCGGATGAGCAGGGCGCGCCGGTATCCACGGTGCTGGATGAAACCTATAAAATCGCCGTGACCCGTTTTGACCAGCGTATCCGGGTCGGCGGCATGGCGGAAATTGTCGGTTTTAATACCGACCTGGAAAAGGCCCGCCGGGACACCCTGGAAATGGTGGTGCGCGATCTGTTCCCGTTCGGCGGTCATATCGAGCGGGCCACCTTCTGGACCGGACTGCGGCCGATGACGCCGGATGGCACGCCTATCGTCGGCGCGACGCCGCTGAAAAACCTGTACCTCAATACCGGCCACGGCACGCTCGGCTGGACCATGGCCTGCGGATCGGGACGGCTGCTGGCGGATATCATCAGCGGCAGGCGGCCGGATATTGCCTATGACGATTTATCGATGGCCCGCTATGACGGCAATTTCAGGGCCGGGATAGAACCGAAAATGGCCTGAACCGGCGCCTTAACGCGGTAACGAGGTGAGCGTACCCGACAGCCGGCGGGTATACCGGCGGGCGACGCCGGCAAACACCGCGCCCAACAGCATCACCAGCGTCAGCGCCAGGCGCGGCGAGAGCGGCAGGGCGATAAACGCCAGGCTCACGGCGGCCGCGCCCGCCATCTGGACAAACCCGTTCAGCGCCGCCGCCACGCCGGCCTGGTTGGGGTAAGGCTCCAGCGCGTAGCTGGCGGAAGGCCCCATCAGGAAGGCCAGCCCGGAACAGGCCACCGCCACCGGCAGCATATAGCTCAGCCAGTGGGTTTGCCAGCCCGGGGGCGACCAGGCGACGCTGGTCAGCAGCAGCAGGCCGCCCAGCGCCATCAGCAGGGCGCCGATGGTCAGGCAGGCGGGACGGCCCGCTTTGCGTATCACCCGGTTGGCAATGACGCTGACCAGCATGATCCAGAAGCCGTTGGCGCCAAAGGCCACCGAAAACTGTAGCGGGGTTAGCTGCGCCACGCCCATCAGCACCTGGGAAGAGAGCGACACATAGGTCAGCGCCATGGCCATGGCGCCGGTATTGACCAGGGAATACACCAGGAACCGTCGCTGCCTGAGGATTGCCAGGTAGGCCTTAACCGGCAGGCCCAGGCGGCGCAAGGTCTGGGCGGGGCGGGTTTCCGGCAGCCCCCGGGCTATCAGTATCAGCACCGTTAACGAATAGGCGGACAGGGCCCAGAAGGGCGCCCGCCAGCCGAACCCTTCGGCCAGCAGTCCGCCGGCCAGCGGGGCCAGCGCCGGCACGATATTCAGCGTGCCGTTAAGGAAGCTGAAGGCCCGCGCGGCGTCGTCGCCGTTGAGCCGATCGCGCACGCAGCTGAACAAGGCTACGGTGGTGCAGCATACCGCCAGGCCCTGCAAAATACGCGAGGCGATAAATATCGCGGGCTGTTGGGCCAGCGCCGCCATGACGGCGCCGATGCCGTACAGCGCCACGCCCGCCAACGCCATGGGACGGCGGCCGAAATAATCCACCATGGGCCCGGTCAGCAGCTGGCCGACGCCCATCACCAGGATAAACAGCGGGATAGTGGATTGAATCAGGGCTTCTGGGCTGCCCAATCCCTTGGCGATAAAGGGGATCACCGGCAGGTACAAATCGATGCCCAGCGGACCTAACAATACTAATGACAACAACAGCAACAGTAATTTTTGCATCAATAACCAAACATAGGGAAAGTCGTTAAGAATAGTGCCGGGACGCGGCCAGGGAAAGATGAAAATGGTCATGCCGGCTAATATATGATAATTTTTGTTATATTATTTCTGATGTTGTTACCCACAAATGAATACTGAATATAAAAGTTTTTCCAAATTACTGCACCTCACTTCCCGTGCGCTGCGCATGGCCATTGACCGGCGGTTGAAATACCTGGGGCTAAGCCAGGCCAGCTGGGTCGCGGTAGCGGCGATAGCCGGCGCGCAGTCGCCGTTGTCGCAAAGTGAACTGGCGCAGATACTCGGCGTCGAGGGCGCCACCATAGTCTCGATGGTCGACCGGCTGGTAAAGCTGGATCTGGTCCAGCGCATCCCCACCGCCCAGGACCGGCGCAAAAAATTGCTGGTGGTTACCGTGGCGGGCAAGGCGCTGTACGAAAAAGTCCGCATGGAAGCCGATGCCATCGGCAAGGAGATCCTGGAGAACGTGGCCGAACAGGATATGCAGGTCGCCATGCAGGTGCTGACCAAAATCTACGCCGCCACGGAATCCCTGGCCTGACGTATTTTACCATCCGGCGCCTTTATAACCCGACGACTGTTACCACCTGACGTCTTGATAGCCCGGCGTCCTTGATAAAGAATGCGCGCCGTTCGGCGCGGGCCGCGCCACCTTACGCCATATCCGTCGCCTTCAGACCTGCTCCTCGGCGATTTTGATGCCGATTTTGCTCACCTGCTGATCTTCTTTTTCGGCGATGGTCCAGACTAATCCTTCGGAAACGACATTATCGCCCACCACCGGCTCGCCGCCGCCCAGCAGTTGCATCACAAAGGCGCCCAGCGTCAGCTCATGCTCCGCTTTTTCATGCAGGTCCAGGCCATAGATGGCCGCGACGTCTTCCAGCCGGGCATCCGCCTCGAGAATGAAATCGCCAAAAAAGCGCTGATCCAACGCCACCGGCGGCGACTGGCTGAACAGCCTGCCCAGCGCGGGCAAATCCCGTTCCCGCCCGATAACGCAGAGCACATCGCCCTCTTTCAGCCGGGTATTGCCGGTGGGATGCAGCATAACATTATCGCGAAACAGGGCGGCGATGCGGGTATGTTTGGGCATTTTCATGTCGCGCAGCGCGGCCCCGACGCACCAGTTATCCTGATTGAGCTGATAGATAAACTGCTCCCAGGGGTTCTCCGGGTGGATATCCATGCCCACGCGGCTGATCGGCGATGCGGTCGGCGGCACCACCACGCGCGCCAGCCTGGCGGCGTAACCCAAAGAGGAACCCTGCAGCAGCAGCGAGATCAGCACGATAAAAAACGCGACGTTAAAATATAATCGGGCATGATCCAGCCCGGCCATCATGGGGAAGACCGCCAGGATGATGGGCACCGCGCCGCGCAGGCCCACCCAGGAGAGGAATACCCGTTCACGGGCGGTAAAGTTGCGAAAGGGCATTAACCCCACCCAAATGGACAGCGGCCGGGCAACCAGCATCAGCCAGAGCGACAGGATCAGCGCCGGTACCGCAATTACCCACAGATCGCTGGGCGTTACCAATAATCCCAGCACCAGGAACATGCAAATCTGGCTCAGCCAGGCCATGCCGTCGAAGGTTTGCAGAATGCCGTGTCGGTTACGGATCGGCCGGTTGCCTAGTAAAAACCCGCACAGATACACCGCCAGGATGCCGCTGCCTTCCAGGGCGGTGGTCAGGGCAAAAATCATGATGCCGCCGCTTACCGCCAGCAACGGGTAGAGGCCGGGGGCCAGAGAAATACGATTAATGGTTTGCTGGAGCAGCCAGCCGCCGCCCAGGCCGAACAGCACGCCCAGGCCGAATTGTTGCACCAGATGCACCACAAACATCCAACTTAAGTGGGTTTCGTGGCTTTGAATCATCGCAATGAGCGTAATGGTCAGAAACACCGCCATCGGATCGTTGCTGCCGGACTCGATTTCCAGCGTCGCGTTAACGCGCTCGTTAAGCCCTTTGTCGCCCAGCAGCGAGAATACCGCGGCGGCGTCGGTTGAGCCGACGATGGCGCCGAGCAGCAAACCTTCAATCAGGTTGAGATGAAACAGCCAGGCCGCCATCATGCCGGTCATCCCGGCGGTAATAAGCACGCCCACCGTCGCCAGCGACAGCGCGGGCCATAGCGCCACGCGAAACGACGCGGCGCGGGTGCGCATGCCTCCGTCGAGCAAAATCACCGCCAGCGCCAGGTTACTGATGAGATAGGCGACCGGATAATTGTCGAAACCGATACCGCCGATGCCGTCCACGCCGGCCAACATGCCTATCACCAGGAAAATGACCAGGATAGGAATACCCAAACGGGAAGAAAAGGAACTCAGCAGGATGCTGCCGCCCACTAAAATGGAACCAATAATAAATAAACTGATGATGGTGCTGCTGTCCAACCTAACTCTCCTTTTATCGTTATTACCGCACCCGTTCGTCCTGAACGGAAATAGTGGGCTTATGTATCCCGGTAACGGCTGCCGGGAGATGGTATGAACCGCTGTTAATGTAGAAAGGGGCTTTAAAACTACCCCCTTTCACACCAACAACAAAGCCGTTTTTTACTAAAAGGCTATTTTTGACCATTTCACGCCCGCGCGGCGGGATAACGGGTGAAAATAGATGCCGGGGGTTTTTTGCCCGGGCGGGGCCGGGGTTATCCAGGCGGCGGCGGAAAGCCGGCGCCGGTCGTATGGCGCATGCCTGAAAATTTCTTTCATGTTACTATAAAATACCGCTGATATGAGTTATTGAATTACATTCCAATGAAATTAAATGGGCAGTACTACGATGCGTTGATCATGAAAGAGTGGCATGATTTGATCGCCATAACCAGCGATGCTGCTCATAACATATTGATTTCCCTGCTAGATGAAGATATTGATCTTTTGGTGGATGATTTTTACGACTCTATGTTGGGTGACGATGACGCCCGGCTTTTTTTGTCGAGCCAGCAGGTCAAGGATCGGCTGCATGGCACGCTTGCCCAATGGATCCGGGGGGTATTGAGCAGTTCCACCGCCGATCTGCCGGCGCTGGTCGCCGTCCAGCGCAAAGTCGGCGATGTGCATGCCCGCATCGGCATCCCCATAGATCTGGTGGCGCGCGGCGCCCGCCGGGTTAAAATATCCCTTTATACCCGTCTGCGGCGTGATATCACCGATTTGACCTTATGTTACGACGCCATGCGCTTTTCGTCCCTGGTCATGGACATGGCTATCGAGGTCATGACCACCGCCTATTCACGCTCCCATGAAAACAGCACCAAGGATAAAGAGAACTACCGGTTATTGTCGATCCTGGATAATGTCCACGTCGAACGCGAGCGCCAGCTTGCCGCTGTGCTGAACTGGGAAAATCGTTTTATTTACAATGTTGCCACCGGTTTGCCCCTGGCGGAAATCGCGCCCCTGGCCGAAGCGGAGTTCGGGCTATGGTTCCAGCATAAGGGACGGTATGTGTTTGAATCCGTGGATCAGGTGGCCGCCATCGAAGCGCTGTTAACCGGCGCCGACGCGTTTATCGCCTCCTATAGCGCCGAGAAGGTGGCGGTGGTGGAAGAACGTTATATATTGCTGCGCACCGTGCGTAGCCAGGTGCAGAAAATCGGCACGCTGCTGGCGGGGCTGTTTGATGAACTGGCTAAATTTGAAAATGGCAAAGACCCATTAACCAATCTGCTTAACCGGCGCTTTATCCCCACCATATTACGGCGGGAAATTGCCCTGGCGATGCGCTCCGGTACGCCGTTTGTGATGGCCATGCTGGATATTGATTATTTCAAAAGCATTAACGACCGCTTCGGCCATGATGCCGGCGATGCGGCGTTGAAGGATATAGCCGCCATCCTCCATGAGAGCGTGCGCAGCAGCGATTATGTATTTCGTTACGGCGGCGAGGAATTCATGCTGCTGTTTGTGGAGGCCTCGGAAAGCCAGGCGATTGCCATTATCAACAGCATTCGCGATCGCCTTGAAAACCGTCCGCTCCATCCCTCAGGCGGCGGCAAGGTCAGCCTGACGGTCAGCGTCGGCCTGTGTTTGTTTGACGGTCATCCGGATTATGAACGTTTAATCAAAAAAGCCGATAGCGCATTATATCTGGCCAAACGAAACGGCCGCAATCGCACTGAAACCTACCGTGACGGGCAACCAGCCGCAGCGGGGGATGAGGTGTAAGGTAAACGGCAAGGGCGGGATCATCCTGGATTCTAAAGCCTAAATCAGCCAGAAAATACCCGCAGTCTGGCTGATTTACCTGAAGTTAACACTACCTTTCATTGACCTGTTTGTGGAACAATTCACGAAACACCGGATAGATATCTTCCTGATCGCGGATATGCTGCATGGCAAAATTTTCGTATTTAGCCTGCAGATCCTCATATTCGCGCCACAGGGTTTGATGCGCCCGGCGGGTTATTTCGATATAGCTGTAGTAACGCACCATCGGCAACAGTTTGGTGGCCAACAGTTCGTGACACAACGGCGAGTCGTCCGCCCAGTTATCGCCGTCGGAGGCCTGCGCGGCGTAAATATTCCATTGCGCCGGATCATAGCGTTCCTTAACCACCTCTTCCATCAGCTTTAACGCGCTGGACACGATGGTGCCGCCGGTTTCCTGGGAGTAGAAAAACTCATGCTCATCCACTTCCTTGGCCTGGGTGTGATGGCGGATATAGACCACATCGACGTTTTTATAGGTCCGGCTGAGGAACAGATACAGCAGAATATAAAAACGTTTCGCCATATCCTTGGTGGCCTGGTCCATCGATCCCGACACGTCCATCAGGCAGAACATGACCGCCTGGCTTGACGGTTCGGCCCGTCGCTCGAAATTTTTATAGCGCAAATCAAAGGTATCGATAAACGGCACCCGGGCAATTTTCTGCCGCAGCTCCGCTATTTCCTTGTGGATCCTCTCTTCTTCCAGCAGTTGGACCGGTTCGCTGTTGGCAAGCAGCGCCAGCTCTTCCTCCAGCTCGCGGATAGTGCGGCGCTTGCCGGCGGTCATGGCGGTGCGCCTGACCAGGGAGTTTTGCAACGACCGCACCACGCTGATGTTGGCCGGCACGCCGGTAGAGGTGTAGCCGGAGCGGTGCGTTTTAAACTCGTTAAGCTGTTTGTGCTGGTTTTTTTGCAGATTCGGCAGCGCCAAATCCTCAAACAGCAGATCAAGATATTCGTCTTTCGATATCTGGAAGACAAATTCATCCTCGCCTTCACCGTCCTGGCTGGCATTGCCCTGACCGCTGCCGCCGCCGCCCGCCGGCGGACGCTCGATGCGGTCGTTCTGGATAAAGTGATCGTTGCCGGGATGCACACGATGACGCATGCCCCCGCGTCCCTGATGAAAAATAGGCTCATTGATATCGGTATTGGGAATCGACACCGACTCCCCGCTTTCTATATCGGTAACCGAACGCTTATTAATGGCCCCGGCAATCGACTGTTTGATTTGCGACTTATAACGGCGCAAAAAGCGCTGGCGGTTTACCATGCTTTTGTTTTTGCCGTTAAGTCGTCGGTCAATAAAGTAGGCCATATATTTCCTCCGGGCGACAATGTCCGCGCGCTTCACTTATGACGATGCTGTTCGACGATAAGTCGCGACGGTCTGTCACGGCGCGGCGGTATGGCCGCGCCGTGACGACAATGTCGGCTACTACAGTCAAGACGATTTCCTAACCCGCAGATACCATTCACATAACAGGCGCACCTGCTTGCGGGTATAACCCTTCTCCATCATGCGATCCACGAAGTCGTCGTGTTTTTTCTGCTCGTCAGTGGATGTTTTCGCATTAAATGAAATTACAGGCAACAACTCTTCGGTGTTGGAGAACATTTTTTTCTCAATAACGGTGCGCAGTTTTTCATAACTGGTCCAGTTAGGGTTGCGTCCGTTATTGTTGGCGCGGGCGCGCAGCACGAAGTTAACGATTTCGTTACGGAAATCTTTCGGGTTGCTGATACCGGCCGGCTTTTCAATTTTTTCCAATTCCGCATTCAATGCTTCACGATCAAATAACTGGCCGGTGTCCGGATCGCGGTATTCCTGATCCTGGATCCAGAAATCGGCATAAGAAACGTAACGGTCAAATATATTTTGACCGTATTCTGAATACGATTCGAGATAAGCGGTTTGAATCTCCTTACCGATAAACTCGGCATATTTGGGAATCAAATAACCCTTGAGATGTTCGAGATATTTTTCCGCAATATCCTGCGGGAACTGCTCGCGTTCAATTTGCTGTTCCAGGATATAGAATAAGTGCACCGGATTGGCGGCCACTTCGCCGTGATCAAAGTTAAATACCCGCGAGAGGATTTTAAAGGCGAAACGGGTGGATAATCCGTTCATACCTTCGTCAACGCCCGCGTAATCACGATATTCCTGGTAGGATTTGGCTTTCGGATCGGTATCTTTCAGGCTCTCGCCGTCATAAATACGCATTTTCGAATAGATACTGGAGTTTTCCGGCTCTTTCAGGCGCGAAAGAATCGAGAAACGGGCCAGTGTTTCCAACGTGCCGGGCGCGCAAGGGGATTCCGACAGCTCGCTATTGACCAGCAGCTTGTCGTATATTTTTATTTCCTGCGAAACCCGCAGGCAATAAGGCACCTTGACGATATAGACACGGTCAAGGAACGCCTCGTTGTTTTTATTATTACGGAACTGAACCCATTCAGATTCGTTGGAGTGCGCGAGGATGATGCCGTTGAACGGCAGCGCGGCAATCCCTTCTGTTCCGTTATAATTCCCTTCCTGGGTGGCGGTCAGCAGGGGGTGCAGCACTTTAATCGGCGCCTTGAACATTTCGACGAATTCCATGATGCCCTGGTTGGCGCGGCACAGGGCGCCGGAATAACCGTAGGCGTCAGGGTCGTTCTGGGCGTGATCCTCGAGCTTGCGGATATCCACCTTACCCACCAGGGCGGAGATATCCTGATTGTTCTCATCCCCCGGCTCGGTCTTGGCGATGGCTATCTGCTCAAGGATGGACGGCCATACCTTGACAACCTTGAAGCGGGTGATATCGCCGCCAAACTCATGCAGCCGCTTGGCCGCCCAGGGCGACATGATGGTGCCGAGATAGCGGCGGGGCACGCTGTATTCTTTCTCGAGGATATTGGCGTCTTCCTGCGGGTTGAACAGGCATAACGGATGATCGTTCACCGGGCTGCGCTCGCCGTTGGCGCTCAGGATATAGATAGGCACCCGCTGCATCAGCGCCTTCAGGCGCTCCGCCAGCGATGATTTACCACCGCCGACCGGCCCAAGCAGGTAGAGGATTTGCTTTTTCTCTTCCAGCCCCTGGGCCGCATGCCGGAGGTACGACACAATCTGTTCGATGGCTTCTTCCATGCCGTAGAACTCTTCAAAGGCCGGGTAGCGTGCAATAACGCGGTTGGAGAACAGCCTGGAAAGCGGCGGCTCCTGCGCGGTGTCCACCATGATTGGCTCGCCGATAGCCATCAACAGCCTTTCCGCCGCGTTGGCAAACGCGCTGCGATCCTGGCGACAGATAGTGAGGAATTCCTGCAGTGTGAACTCTTCGTCCTTGGCAGCTTCGTAGCGCTGACGATACTGGTCAAATATGTTCATAGCGATGCCCGTCCTTCGTTATTAGCACAGGTTAAAAAGGAGCTAGGATAAGTATTTAGTGGCTCCTGAAAAAATCGATCTCTCCTAAGTACAGCAACCACTATGCCAACTTTGTTTGCACTTTATTGCTATCGGTCTCAGGAAAAACCTTTCTCTATAATAAAGTTTAGTTGGCATCTGGCAAATGTCATTTATGGTTAACTCATTTTTTAAGTTATATCAATGACTCAGTTAACGTTTTTTTACTAAAGCCCGATGTGGCGCGGCCTGTGGGCCTGTCAACCGATTCTGGCATAGTGTATATAAAATTAGGATATAATTTAGACGGTAATTGTTCTTTTCTGTAAATAATCGGCAAACGCCGCCGGTTTCCTTTACACTTCACGTTTATATTGCGATACCTTGATCTTTTTAACACTACGGGAAGCATACATTGTGAAAACTCACGCATTAACATTACTGAGTCTCGCGATAGCCACGGGCCTCTGTGCCCCGGCGGCGATGGCCGGTACATGGTCTCTTGGCGCGTCGGCATTGCATACCACCAGCCCTTATAAAGGCGCTGACGACCGGACGGTGCCATTCCCCATCATCAACTATGACGGGGACAGCGTCTACCTGCAAGGCCTGAGTGCCGGTTATTATCTGTGGAAAGATGCGCAAAACCAGCTGTCGCTGACGGCCGAATATTCACCCTTCGGTTTTAAACCGAGCAGTAATGATTATGGCTACATGAAGCAGCTGGACAAGCGGCGCGGCACCGCCATGGCGGGGCTGCGCTATAAGTATATGGCGGATTGGGGCATAGTTCGCGCAACCTATTTGGGCGATATCCTCGATAACAGTAATGGTTTTACCGCCGATCTTGCTTATCTCTACCCCTTTACCTTTGACCGGTTGACCCTGTTGCCTGGTATCGGCGCCAATTGGGCCAGCGATAATCAAAACGATTACTATTATGGCGTCAGCGGACACGAATCCCGGCGCAGCGGATTAGCGGAGTACCAGGCGGACGACGGATGGTCGCCGTACGTGGAGCTGACCGCGGTCTACGCCCTGAATGAAAACTGGAACGCCTCGCTGATGGCGCGCTATACCCGACTTAACGACGAAGTGAAAGATAGTCCGATGGTGGACGCCAGTTCGACGACGCTTATCGGGGTAGGCATGACCTACCGCTTCTAAATAGTGCGCGCCATGCTTTATATTGGTGCATTTTCGCGCGGGCGCACCAATAAAGTGCGCCCGCGCTGATTTATAGAACAGGAGGAACTATGGCCAGTAAGCAGGTGATTTTCCCCGATGGGCAAGCTCTGCCCGCGATAGGCCAGGGCACCTGGTATATGGGCGAGCGGTCCAGCGATACCGCGGCGGAAACGCGGGCGTTGCAATATGGGCTCGATTTGGGGCTCAGCCTGATTGATACCGCGGAGATGTATGCCGACGGCGGCGCGGAGAGCGTGGTCGGCCGGGCGATACGCGGCCGGCGCGACGAGGTGTTTCTGGTGTCCAAGGTTTATCCGCAAAATGCCGGCGGACAAAAGACGCTTACCGCCTGTGAGAACAGCCTGCGCCGTCTGCAGACCGATTATCTCGATCTGTATTTGCTGCACTGGCGCGGCGGCATACCCTTGTCCGATACCATTACCGCGATGGAGAAGCTGCGCCAGGCGGGGAAAATCAAGCGTTGGGGCGTGTCGAACCTGGACGTGGCGGATATGGGGGAGCTGTGGTCGCTGCCGGGCGGCGACGCCTGCATGACCGATCAGGTGCTTTATCACCTGGCTTCGCGCGGTATCGAATACGATTTGCTGCCCTGGTGTCAGGAGCGGCGGGTGCCGGTGATGGCGTATTGTCCGCTGGCGCAGGCCGGTAAGTTGCGTAACGGCCTGATGGATAACCCGGCGGTGCAGCATATCGCCGGGGAGTTGGGTGTTACCGCCGCCCAGGTATTGCTGGCGTGGGCGATCCGCCGTCCCGGGGTTATCGCTATTCCCAAGGCCGGCAGCGAAGCCCACGTGAAGGAGAACGCCCAGGCGCTGGACATTGAGCTCGGCCAGGCGCAGCTTGACGCGCTGGATCACGCGTTCCCGGCGCCCCAGCGCAAAACCCATCTTGATATTGTCTGATTGCCGCTAGCGCCCGGATGGCCCGCCCCTCCTTTCACACGCCTTATGCGGGCGCGGTGTCAGCGGGCCGATCTTGCCGTGGAGAGTATTAGGCTTTACGTACTTTCAGCACGGCGGACAGCCGTGCGGGAGCGGTCGGGGTGGCCACCAGCGGTTCATTGACCCGCGCGGTTTCCACGCAAACGTAGGTTTTATAACCCTCATCCGATACGTCGCTCATTTTACGGGCTAATTCCGCACCGGGATTCCAGGCCACCACGTCGCTGTGGTTATGATGGTGAATTTCGATAACGCGCTTGTTGCCGCGGTCATGAATCAGGCTAACGTCCTGCGGGCGGGTATAGACCCGGTCCACTTCGCCGCTGAAGGACACATCGCCCTGCTGCTCCGCCTCGACGCCGCCGTTTACCTTGTCGATATAATGGGTGCCCAGGCCGCCCACGCTGACGTTGGCGATATCCTTGATATTGAAGTAGCTGTGCAGGGCGGTGGTGTTCTGGAAATCGCCTTTGGCTTCCAGTTCGATGCCGCAGGTCGCACCCAGGGTAAATTTAGCGGTCAGGGTAAAAGGTTTCGGCCAGTATTGTTCGGTCACGGCGCGGTCATGCAGGCTGAGGGCCAGGGTTACCTGCTGGCCGTCTTCCTGATGAAGGTCGAGATGCCAGGGCAGGATACGCGCGAAACCATGATTGGGGCTGGCGACCTTGCCGAACCAGGGCCAGCAGATGGGTACGCCGCCGCGAATCGCCACGCCGTCCTTGAACTCGCTGATATCGCTTAACCACAATACCGGTTCTTCACCCGCGGGCTGCCAGGCCAGCAGATGCGCGCCCTGCAGGGTCACCGCCGCCTTCACCTGCGGATGATCGATAACGATAACCGGCAGTTCATCCAGCTGACGCAAGCTTATGGAGGATGAGAGCTGCTCTTTGACGGGTAGGGCGAAAAGAGTGTTGTACATACGTGGGCCTTCCTAAGTTAAGAATTGGAGTCAAATAAAAAGGGCGACATCGCTGTCGCCCCATAAGCCATTCTTTATCGACAGTGTTTACTTGGCGATATGGGAAATCAGATCCAGTACTTTATTGGAATAGCCAGTTTCGTTATCGTACCAGGCTACCAATTTTACAAAATTCTTGTTCAGCGCGATGCCGGCCTTGGCATCAAATACTGAAGTCAGTTTTTCGCCGTTGAAATCGGTGGAAACCACGTCTTCGTCGGTGTAGCCCATGACGCCTTTCAGCTCGCCTTCGGACGCCGCTTTCATCGCCGCGCAGATTTCTTCATACGTTGCGCTTTTTTCAATGCGCGCGGTTAAATCGACCACGGAAACGTTAGGGGTCGGGACACGGAAGGACATGCCGGTCAGTTTACCGTTCAGCTCAGGGATGACTTTGCCCACGGCCTTGGCGGCGCCGGTTGAGGACGGAATGATATTCTGGGACGCGCCGCGGCCGCCGCGCCAGTCTTTGTGGGACGGGCCGTCAACGGTTTTCTGGGTAGCGGTGGTCGCATGGACGGTGGTCATCAGCGCTTCAACGATACCGAATTTGTCATTAAGGACTTTGGCCAGCGGCGCCAGGCAGTTGGTGGTACAAGACGCGTTGGAAACGATATCCTGGCCGTCGTAGGATTTATGGTTCACGCCCATGACGAACATCGGGGTGTTGTCCTTGGAAGGACCGGTCAGAACCACTTTTTTCGCGCCGGCGGTGATATGCTTGCGGGCGGTTTCGTCGGTCAGGAAGATACCGGTCGCTTCAGCAACGACGTCAACACCAACGTCACCCCATTTCAGGTTAGCCGGATCCCTCTCTGCGGTAACACGGATGGTTTTGCCGTTTACAACCAGATGGCCGTCTTTCACCGCCACGGTGCCGTCGAAACGACCGTGAGTTGAATCGTACTTCAGCATGTAAGCCATGTAGTCAGCGTCTAGCAGGTCGTTGATAGCGACGATTTCAACATCGTCACGTTCCTGGGCGGCACGGAAAACAATACGGCCGATACGGCCAAAACCGTTGATACCTACTTTGATAGTCATATATTCCACCAGCTAATTATTAGTGAATAAAAGGTTACTTGTAAACTTACAAAAACCTCGCGCAGCGTCAAGCGGAATCGTGTCAATTATTGCTACAAATCAAACCTAATCACACAATCTGAACGTAAATTGTCCGTTCCGCCACCCGCACAGCTACGAATAATATGGGGGCGAAGGCCCGCCATTTAAACTGCACCTGGCAGCTAAATGTGATATGCGTCACACTTACCGCTCACTTCGTTTCTCGTCCCCTAGTTTAAGCTAAAAATCGCCCCGGCGTTGTTAATTATTTGTTATAATAACCCGGTTTCAATCCACTTTAATTTATCAATCGCCTGAGAAACGCACGTATGGCTAAAAATGATCCCGACCGTATCGCTCCCGACAGCCTGACCGAAATGCAGCGCCACGTCACGCAGGAGCGGGGCACCGAGCCGCCCTATAGCGGTAAGTTGCTGGAAAATAAGCGTACCGGGCAGTATCATTGCCTGTGCTGTAACGCTCCGTTATTTTTTTCTGAAACTAAATATGACTCCGGCTGCGGCTGGCCGAGTTTTTACCAACCGGTTAATGATACCGCCATCCGTTATCTGGATGACAACTCGCACGGTATGCATCGCGTGGAGATCCGTTGCGGCAATTGCGATGCCCATTTGGGGCACGTATTTCCGGACGGCCCCCAGCCGGGCGGCGCCCGTTTTTGCGTTAACTCCGCCTCGCTGCGTTTCAGGGATAAGGAAAACGGCGACGAGATCGCCGGTTGAACCTGATGGTATGTTCGGGCCGCGGGACGCAGGGGTAATTACACGCTTTAAACGATTCAGCTAATTATTCTTAATATGAGGAATAGATCGTGGATGTTGATGCGCTTATGGCTAACCTGACGCCTGAAATCTATCAGCGTTTAAAGACGGCGGTTGAGCTGGGTAAATGGCCGGACGGCGTTCCCCTGACCGGGGAGCAGAAGGATAACTGCCTGCAGATGGTGATGCTGTGGCAAGCGCGCCACAATCACCGGCCGGAGCATATGAGCATCGGCACCGACGGGCAAATCGTGATGAAGAGCAAGCGCGAGCTGCTTGATGAGCTGACCGGCCGGCCGGTGGTGCGCCTCAAGCCCGATTGACGGCATATCTTTCAGGCCCCGCGCCGTGCTCGCTTACGGCGCTGGCGTGCGCTCCTCGTCCGTCCCTATGCGCAAAGGCTCCACACGTCCCGACGCGCGGCCGCCTGAGGATAGCCACGCATCCTCATTCGCCCAGGCGACAGCCGCCGGCAGATTACCCCGTCGCATCAGACTCCCCGCATCACCTCGTCCAGGGTTACCAGCCTGGCGCCGTGGCGGCGCATTTCCTCCAGCGCCTGCCGGCTGTCGCCGGCGGCAAGATTAACGCCGCGGCATCCTTCGGCCAGCACGTCGGTGCGATAGCCGAGCGATAGCGCGTCGAGCACGGTAAATTTGACGCAATAATCGGTCGCCAATCCCATTACCGTCAGATGCGTGATGCCCAGCGCGCGCAGCCAGTCGTCCAGCTCGGTTTGCCCGCGGTGGCCGTTATCAAAAAACGCGCTGTAGCTGTCGATGTCGGGCTGGCGGCCTTTGAGGATTTTTTTATCGATCCACTGATAATGCAGCCGGGGATGTAGCTGAGCGCCGGGCGTATCCTGTACGCAATGCACCGGCCACCATACCTGGGGAAGTCCGTCGAGCAGGCCGGCGCCGCCCACCTCATTGCCGGCGTTGACCGCAAAACTACCGTGATGGCGCGGGTGCCAGTCGAGTGAGGCCACCACCGGAATACCCGTGCGGCGGCAAAAGGCCATTGCCTGGTTGGCGACGGATATCACCGCGTCTCCGTCGGCCACCGCCAGCGCCCCGCCCGGACAAAAATCATTTTGTAAATCGATCAACAGTAATGCGCTGTTCATGGATCCCTCCCGTTTACTCTTTGACGGTTAACTCGCCACGCAGGTTCTGCTGCATCAGACGGCAGATATCGCCGGCCGCCAGCGGCTGGCTTAATAAAAAATGCAGTTTGGTCAGGGTCGCCTCCACGGTCATGTCGAATCCGCTGATGACGCCGGCCCGCGCCAGGGCGTTGCCGGTGGCGTAACCGCCCATATCGACCCGGCCGGAAAAACATTGGGTCAGGTTGACCACGATACTGCCGCGATCCACGGCCCGGCGCAATTCATCAAGCAACGCCGGATGCTGCGGGGCGTTGCCTATGCCGTAGGAGCGCAGGATCAGCGCTTTGACCGGCTGGCGCAGAAAGTTGCCCACCACGTCGGCGGAAATACCGGGATAGAGCGTGACCACGCCCACCGGCTGCGGCGTTATCGGGTGCACGATAAGCCCGGCACCGTCCCCGGGCGGCAGCGGCGGGGCAATGCGGCGGATATGGATGCCCGCTTCCAGCAGCGGCGGCAGGTTTGGCGAGGCAAAGGCGTCGAAACCGTCGGCGTGGGCTTTGGTGGAGCGGTTGCCGCGAAACATTGTATTGTTGAAAAACAGGCTGACTTCATTGACCGGGTAGTTGGCCGCCAGGTAAAGCGCGTTGAGTAAATTGGTCTGGCCGTCGGAACGCAACTCCTCCAGCGGGATCTGCGAACCGGTGACGATCACCGGCTTATTAAGGTTTTCCAGCATAAAAGAGAGCGCGGAGGCGGTGAACGCCATGGTGTCGGTGCCGTGCAGAATGACAAAACCATCATAGAGATGATAATTTTCGGCCACATCCTGGGCGATATGCTGCCAGTCGTCGGGCGTCATATCCGAAGAGTCAATCAGGGGCGCGTATTCATGCACGGTAAAGTCGGGCATTTCCGGGCGATAGAATTCGGGCATCAGGGCCAGCTGGCGCTGCAGGTGTCCCGAGACCGGGATATAGCCGTTTTCAGAGCGTTGCATACCGATGGTGCCGCCGGTATACGCGACATAAATGGATTTTTTTGGCATGAAAGGGCAGATATTGACGGGATAATAACGCTAATTATACGTGCTGGAAGTAATAACACCAGCCCCACCCGGGGCTGGTCGCGGTAATGATAACCGCGCTATTGGACATCGCCGCAGGTCAGGCAATAGGCATAACGGTTCTGCGGGTCGTTCAGCGTCGGGAACGCCCCCGCCTGCATGGAAAACAGCGCGGAGACCTGCGCGGACGGCACCGGCAGGAACGCCTGGATCATTGCGGGCAGATGGGCGTAAACCGATGCGCTGGCCTGCGACAGAAGCAGCTCAATCAGGCTTGGCTCATCAAAGTACCAGTTAAGGTGATGCTGCTGAAGCTTAGCCAGCTCGGCCGCTTTCGCCACCGCGTCGTCAAAATCGCCCAACTGGTCGACTAATCCGTTGGTCTTGGCGTCGCTGCCAATCCAGACATGGCCCTGGGCAATCTTGTCGACCTCTTCCGGGGATTTATTCCGGGCCTTACCCACAAGCGTAATGAAGTTCTGGTAGCCGTTTTCGATATTGAGCTGCATCATCTGCGAAAATTCCGGTGGCAGGGCCTTGGTAATCGACAGGTCGGCCAACGGGGAGGTGGCGACCCCGTCGGTATGCACGCCTATGCTGCCCAGGGAATCCTCAAAGGTGTTGATCACGCCGAAAATACCAATCGAGCCGGTCAGGGTACTGGGGCTGGCGATGATGTAATTGGCCGGGGTGGAAATCCAGTAGCCGCCGGAAGCGGCCATGCCGCCCATGGAGACGACCACCGGTTTGCCCGCGGCGCGTGCCGCCTCAAGTTCGGATCGAATCATCTCGGAGGCGCTGACGCTGCCGCCGGGGCTGTTGACCCTGAACACGATGGCCTTCACTTCCGGATCCAGCCGGGCGTCGCGGATTTGCCCGGCGGTGGTGTCGCCACCGACCGACCCAGGGGTTTCCGGACCATCGACGATCGCGCCGCTGGCGAAGATTACCGCAATCTGGCCGCCTTTCTGCGGCGGCTGCGGCGTTTGGTAATCATAGATACTGACGGAGTTAAACGCTTTTTTCTCTTTATTCCAGCCAAACGCCTTGGTCATCTCCGCTTCGATGGCCACGCGCGAGGCGACGGTATCGACCCACTTATTCGCTAGCGCAAACTGCGCGGTATCGCCGCCGGCGGACCGCAGGCCGGCCAGCATCGCCTGGGCGCCAGGGAACAGCTGCTGCGGCGTTATCTGGCGGTTGGCGGCCACGGTATCCAGGTAGTGCTGCCATAACTGGCCGAGCCAGCGTCCATCGGCATCACGGGCGGCGGGGGACATGTCATCGCGCAGGAACGGCTCGACCGCGGATTTGTAGGTGCCGACCCGGAAGATATGGGTATTGACCTTTAATTTATCCAGCAACGATTTGTAGTACAGGTTATTGGTGGCCAGGCCATGGAGGTCGACCGCGCCCTGGGGCGTGAGGTAGATTTTATTGGCGAAGCTGGCCAGAAAATATTGCGCCTGGTCATAACTGTCGCCAGCGGCGTAGATGGGCTTGCCGCTGTCGCGGAACTCGCGCAGCGCCTTGCCGATATATTGCAGCGATGTCTGGTCGGCGCCGGCAAAATCCTTTAGCGACAGCACCAGGCCGGTAATATTCTTATCCGTTTTGGCCTGGCGCAGCATATCCACCACGTCAAACAACGAGTTTTCCTGTAAACGATTACTGGACGCGCCCAGCAGCTCTCGGCCGATTTGACGGAATTTATTATTGACCGACGGCTTATCCTGCACCACCCCGGTAAGATCCACCAGCAGCGCGCCTTTGCCAGGCTCCGGCGCCGACAGGTGCATTTGCAGGTAAATGCCTACGCAGATGACAATAATGAAAATAAGGAAAAGGTTAAGGATAAATTCGCGGATGAAATTCAACAAACGCCAGCACCACCTGAACGGGCCGGAAATTATTCGCCACAATGTGCGCATGTGTTCTCCATAAAAACTACGTGTGCAGGAATCATAATCTAAAATCAACCCAGCGACGTTTACCTGTCAATGTCGCGGTGGATGAGTATTCGTCACAATGCCGATGAGAGTATGTTGTCAGGTATCCTAAAGATCCCTCCGCCAAAAGTCAGCATTTAAGATCATAAAAAATCCGCTTAAAAAGCGTCATACTGTTTCCAGCCAAGGGCATATGTTAACGTAGTCGTTATGCCCAACATCAGGAGTAAGGTAATGGATGCATTAGAACTTTTGTTAAACCGGCGCTCGGCGTCAAGACTTGCCGAGCCGGCTCCGGCCGGCGAGGCCCTGGATAATATCATCCGCGCCGGCATGCGCGCCCCCGATCACGGCGCGCTGCAACCCTGGCGGTTTGTAATAATAGAAGGAGAAGGGCGTACGCGTTTTAGCGAGCTGCTGCACCAGTCCGCCCTGGCCGCCGGATTGGATGAAAAGGGCATGGAAAAGGCCGGGCAGTCGCCTTTCAGGGCGCCGATGATTATCGCCGTGCTGGCCTGGTGCGATACCCAGACCAAGGTTCCCCACTGGGAGCAGGTGGTATCGGCGGGCTGCGCGGTGCAGGCGATGCAGATGGCCGCCCTGGCGCAGGGATTCAACGGCATCTGGCGCACCGGGCTCTGGGCGACGGCGCCCGCGGTGAAACAGGCTTTCGGCTGCCGTGAGCAGGATGAAATCGTCGGTTTTCTGTATTTGGGCACCCCGCAGTTAAAAGCGTCCACCACCATCCTGCCGCCGGAAACGGAGCCGTTCGTGCGCCACTTCTAGCGTTGCCGCTCGGCGCGGGATATTTCACCGCCGACCCGCCGACCCGCCGTACGCCTGGTGCCTTGACGGCGCGTGGCGCAGTCCGTGCAACAATGGTATCCTGAGGCCCGTGAATCCGGCCCTGGCGGCCGGTATGAAAAAGTTAAACCTGATGGTGCGCGATGCAGCTTTTTATTGCTGAGAAACCCAGCCTGGCCCGGGCGATTGCCGACGTATTGCCGCAACCCCACCGCCGGGGCGACGGTTATATTGCCTGCGGGCCGGACCATGTGGTGACCTGGTGTATCGGTCATCTCCTGGAGCAGGCGCAGCCCGACGCCTATGACGCACGTTACGCCCGCTGGTCGCTGGCCGATTTGCCCATCGTGCCGCAAAAATGGCGGCTCCAGCCGCGGCCGTCGGTGCAAAAGCAGCTAAATGTAGTGAAAAAACTGCTGGCCGACGCCTCGGAAGTGATCCACGCCGGCGACCCGGACCGCGAAGGTCAACTGCTGGTGGACGAGGTGCTCGATTACCTGGCGCTTAGCGGCGATAAACGCCGCAACGCCAAGCGCTGCCTGGTCAACGATCTTAATCCGCAGGCGGTGAGCAAAGCCATAACCCGCCTGCGCGAGAACCGTGAATTTATCCCGCTGTGCGTATCCGCGCTGGCGCGCGCCCGGGCCGATTGGCTGTACGGCATCAACATGACCCGCGCCTACACCCTGCTTGGCCGCAACGCCGGTTACCAGGGGGTATTATCGGTGGGCCGCGTGCAAACGCCGGTGCTGGGGCTGGTGGTCAAGCGCGATGAAGAAATTGAAAATTTCGCGCCGAAAACCTTTTTTGAGGTCAAGGCGCATATTGTGACACCGTCACAAGAACGTTTTGTGGCGCTTTGGGTGCCCAGCGAAGCCTGCGAATCCTATCAGGACGAAGAGGGTCGCCTGCTGCACCGTACGCTGGCGGATCATGTGGTCACGCGTATCGCCGGCCAGCCCGCGCGGGTGACGCTCTACCAGGATAAGCGGGAAGCCGAGGTTCCGCCGTTGCCTTTCTCGCTGTCAACCCTGCAGATCGAAGCCGCCAGGCGCCACGGGCTGAGCGCCCAGCAGGTGCTGGATGTGTGCCAGCGCCTGTATGAAACCCATAAGCTGATTACCTATCCCCGGTCGGACTGCCGTTACCTGCCGGAAGAGCATTTTGCCGGCCGCCAGGCGGTACTGGGCGCCATCAATGCCCACCAGCCGGATCTGATGACCCAGGCGACGTTTGATATACAACAGAAAAACCGCGCCTGGGATGATAAAAAGGTCGATGCGCATCATGCCATTATCCCCACCGCCCGCAGCAGCAAAACGGCGCTGACCGAGAATGAGCAAAAGGTCTATGCGCTGGTGGCCAGGCAATACCTGATGCAGTTCTGCGCCGACGCGATGTTCCGCCGCTGCGTGATCAACCTGGATATCGCCGGCGGCAAGTTCGTCGCCAAGGCGCGTTTTCTGGCCGAGGCCGGCTGGCGAACTCTTCTGGGCGGCAAGGAGCGCGACGAGGAGAACGACGGCACGCCGCTGCCGGTGGTGGCGAAAGGGGATGAGCTGCTGTGCGAGTCAGGCGAAGTGGTTTCCCGCGAGACCCAGCCGCCCAGGCCGTTCAATGACGCGACGCTATTGTCCGCCATGACCGGTATCGCGCGGTTTGTGCAGGACAAGGAATTGAAAAAAATTCTGCGCGCCACCGACGGGTTGGGCACCGAGGCCACCCGCGCCGGGATTATCGAGTTGCTGTTCACGCGGGGTTTTTTGGTTAAGAAAGGGCGCAATATCCTGTCTACGCCTACCGGACGCGGCCTGATCCACGCCTTGCCGCCCAGCGCCGCCAGTCCGGATATGACCGCGCATTGGGAAGCAACCCTAACCAAGATCAGCGAGAAGCAGTGTCGCTACGAGGACTTTATGCAGCCCTTGACCTCCGCTCTGCACAGCCTGATCCAGCAGGCGCGGCGGCAGCCGTCGCCGCCGTCCCTGCGAGGGCTGCCGCCGGCCGCGGCCAAGGGCGCGCAGGCTAAAAAACCGTTGCGCCGCGCAGCTAAATCCCCCCCCAAACCGCAGGCGGGCGCCGCCTGAGGCCGACCGTGACGCCGTCACTTATGGCGTGTGGTTTCAGGCAAGGCTGTATCCGGCCAGCGTGCTGGATAACGCTGTTGCCGACATAGAGTGACGTTGTCACTTTAGGCGCATAAATGCCTGTAGTATGGGCACATCCGCGGGCGCCAGCGCGTAGGTTACGGCGGTTGCCGGCGTAACCCAGGCTATTTCGCTGTGACAGTGTAACTCAATCTTGCCGCCAAAAGCGGGCACGTGCCACGCGTGCAGCATCATCCGCCGGTCAGGTAAGCTAATGTATTCGCTGGCGATATACGCCCCAACGCGGGCATCAATGGACAATTCTTCCCTGAGCTCACGCCGCAGTGCCTGCGTCTGGCTTTCGCCGGCTTCCATTTTGCCGCCGGGAAATTCCCACAGGCCCGCCTGGTCGCGCCGGCCGTCCCGGCGCGCCAGTAATATCCTGCCCTCATGCTCGATAACGGCCGCCACCACCTCAATGGGCGGCAACGATGCCGTCACAGGGTGAAATCCGCCCATACCGGCGCATGGTCCGACGGTTTTTCCATGGCGCGGATGTCATAGTCAATGCCGGTGGCGGCGCAGGTCTGCGCCAGCAGCGGCGAGGCCAGCAGCAGGTCGATGCGCAGTCCGCGGTTTTCATCAAATCCGCGCGAACGGTAATCAAACCACGAGAACCGGTCGGCGCTGTCGGGAAATTGATGGCGGTAGGTATCGATCAGTCCCCATGCATGCAGCCGTCCCAGCCATTCCCGCTCTTCGGGCAAAAATGAGCATTTGCCGGTGCGTAGCCAGCGCTTGCGGCTCTCTTCGCCGATGCCGATATCCAGGTCGGTGGGGCTGATATTCAGATCGCCCATGATCAGCAGCAGGGATTGCGCGTTGTGATTTTGCTCGACGTACTGCTGCAAATCCTGGTAGAAGCGCTGCTTGGCGGGAAATTTGATCGGATGATCGCGGCTTTCCCCCTGGGGAAAATAGCCGTTGACCAGTGTCAGGATACCTTGGGGAGTGGCAAAATCGGCCATGATGATGCGGCGCTGGGCGTCGATATCGTCGCTGGAAAATCCCCGGCGTATCGCCAGCGGCTGTTCCCGGCACAGCAGCGCTACGCCGTAATGCCCTTTTTGACCATGGTAATAAACGTGGTAGCCGTGCCGGGAGACCTCTTCCAGCGGGAACATATCGTCATGCACCTTGGTTTCCTGTAGCCCGATGACGTCGGGCCGGTGCTGCTCGATAATGGCCGCAAGCTGGTGGGGTCTGGCTCGTAGCCCGTTGATGTTAAAGGAGACAAACTTCATGGTTGGCGCCATCAGAGAGGTGATAAGTGATGGTAGCAGAAAAGGAAAGGCTTTCAAACGGCGCAACCTTGGATGAAGGTGGAGGTCCAACCTCGGTCGAAGGTTCTCATCCTTCCCCCAACGGGAAGTTTGTCTGTATGGCGTTTTTGGGGAAGCGATGCAGTGTATGCGGAATGGTGGTGGGGGAAGGATTATTCGTCGCTTCGCTCCTCACCCTGCGGGCCGATGCTGGCGCATCGTTGTCTCGCTGCGCTCGGCTCGAACCTTGGTCGAAGGTTCTCATCCTTCCCCCAACGGGAAGTTTGTCTGTATGGCGTTTTTGGGGAAGCGATGCAGTGTATGCGAAATGGTGGTGGGGGAAGGATTCGAACCTTCGAAGTCAGTGACGGCAGATTTACAGTCTGCTCCCTTTGGCCGCTCGGGAACCCCACCTGGCCTATAAACGATTATCTCGTCAAGCGGGGCGCATCATATCAAATAAGGCGGCGCTGTAAAGAGCAAAGTCGCGTTAAATGATTCACTTGCCGGTTTTTTCAACATAAGGCGGCAAAAGCCGCCATGTCGACGGCGGAGGCGGCGGATATCCATACCATTAGCCGCTCCGACCCGGGTTTCATCACAAAATGATGGTGCGGTTGCCGTAAACAAATACGCGCTGCGCCAGTACCCGGTACAACGCCCGGCTGAGGACGTTTTTTTCGACATCGCGACCGGCGCGCATCATATCCTCGGCGGTGTAGGTGTGATCGACGTTAATCACGTCCTGGCTGATGATCGGTCCCTCGTCCAGATCATCGTTTACGTAATGGGCGGTGGCGCCGATGATCTTGACGCCGCGCTCGTAAGCCTGGTGATAAGGCTTCGCGCCGATAAAGGCCGGCAGGAACGAGTGATGGATATTTATCAGCTGGTTGGGATAATGACGCACGAAAGTAGGGGTCAGGACACGCATATATTTCGCCAGCACCACGTAATCAGGGCTGTACCGGTCTATCTGTTCCGCCATGCGCGCGTCATGCTCCTCGCGGGAAAAGCCCTCGTGGCTGACCAGATGAAAGGGGATATCAAAACGCTCCACCAGGATACGCAGCGTGTCGTGATTGCCAATCACCGCCGCGATATCCACATCCAGCCCGCCGTAGGCGCTTTTCATCAGCAGATCGCCCAGGCAGTGGGCTTCCTTGGTCACCAGGACCACGATACGCCGCCGCCCGGCCTGGTTCAGCTCGCGTTGCGTACCCGACGGCAAAACCCGGTCGAGATCGGCCAGCAGCCGCTCGTCATCAAACAAGCCTTCTAGCTCGGTGCGCATAAAAAAACGCCCGCTGCGGTGATCAACATATTCATTATTTTGCACGATATTAAGATGGTGACTGAAGCAAATACTGGTGATTTGCGCGATCAGGCCTTTTTCATCCGGGCAAATGGTGCGTAAAATTTTTCTCTGTATAGTTTGCGACTGCATTAACTTGCTGATCCTGTCGAAGCCGATAATCTGTCATGAAGCGCCGATCGGGAAAGCGCGACCGGCTCAGTGTCCACAACACTTCTTATATTTTTTACCCGAACCGCAGGGGCAAGGGTCGTTCCTGGCGGGCTGCTTATGCAGGCCGTCGATATAATACCAGCGATCGTCCATTCGGACAAAGCGTGAGCGCTCGTGGATAAATCCCGGCCGTTGTCGCTGCACGTCAAAAAAACGGGCGATAAATTCCACAAAACCTTCCTGGGCGTTTTTTCCGGCGGATTCTTCCCTGAGGGTGAGGCCGCGCCACTGCGTAGCGGCGCATTGCCCGGCCAATTCGGCGCGCCAGCGCGAAGCCTGGCAATCGGGATGCCAGGTGGCCACCAGGTAATCGATGTTCCGCTGCGCAAACGCGGTATAACGCGAGCGCATCAATTCTGCCGGCGTACCGGGATGGCGGGCGCCGCTGATAAATGGACCACAGCAGTGGTCCAGTAACCGGCCGCTGTCGCAGGGACAAGTAATATCCACAAAACCTCTTCTAATGGCGACGTTAACGTCGGCGCAGGTTAGCCGAACCGGCCGATCCTGGCCCGGTACAAGCAATAAAATCGGCTATTTTATGCCATACCAAAAGCCATGGCAAAAAATCAATGATTTTGAACAAAAAAGCATATGGTTTTTCAATGAAATGGCTATTTATCCTTGTCAAAGTGCAGTTAAACCTCCATGATTTTGCCCGGATAGGGTGCATTTTTACCTAATGACTACTACGCTCCTTACTTAGGCAACATCATTTTAACGTCGTTGGACAGTTATTCGGCGTATTGAATAGGGCTTCAGGGGAGATGTCGGTAGTCAGTAGGAGCCGATTAACGGTCAAGCACAGGAAAGCATGAATTTTAAGCATCACACTAATCAGCCCCTGAAAGTTATCAAAACTAAAAGTGGTCTGTATGAGCCGCTGATAAGCTGGTTGGAATAAGAGGTCTTTGATGGCGAAGCCGTTAGTAAACAAACAAATTTTAGTTGTTGAGGACGAACCCGTTTTCCGCGCCGTACTGACGCAATTTCTCCAATCGCTGGGCGCCGTGGTTCATGAAGCATCCCATGGCGGCGAGGCGTTGAAAATGCTGCCATCCACCAAACCGGATCTGGTCATCTGCGATCTTGAAATGGCTGAAATGAACGGACTGACGTTTGTGGAACGTTTCCGATCGTTTGATATCTCCACGCCGGTGCTGGTGGTGTCCGGCACCGATCAGATGACCGATATCGCCAAAGTGCTGCGTCTTGGCGTGCAGGACGTGCTGCTCAAGCCGCTTGACGATTTTGTACGTTTACGGGAAACCGTGCTCGGCTGCCTTTATCCCGATATGTTCACCTCCCAGGTCGACGAAGAGGAACAGTTGTTCCAGGACTGGGACGCGTTGAGCCAGCATCCCGGCGCCGCGGCAAAACTGCTGAAGCAGCTCCAGCCGCCGGTGCAGCAGAATATTGCCCGCTGCCGGGTCAATTACAGGCAGCTCACCATGGCCGAGCAGCCGGGGCTGGTGCTGGATATCGCCGCGTTATCCGAACACGATCTGGCGTTTTACTGCCTGGACGTGACCAGGGCGGAAGAAAAGGGGGTATTGGCGGCGCTGCTGCTGCGCGCCCTGTTCAACGGCTTACTGCAAGCGCACCTGGCCAATCGCGCCCATCGGCTGCCCGAGCTCACCACGCTGCTCAAGCAGGTCAACCAGTTGCTGCGCAAAGCCAACCTTGAAGGGCAGTTCCCGTTGCTGGTGGGGTATTACCACCGCGGCCTGAATAACCTGATTTTGGTATCGGCGGGATTAAACGCAACGCTCAGCGCCAATAACCAGCAAATTCAGCTCAATAGCGGGGTTCCACTGGGCACCATGAGCGGCGCCTACCTTAACCAGATCAGCCAGCACTGCAATGCATGGCAGTGCCAGGTCTGGGGTTTGGGCGGCAGGCTGCGGTTAATGCTTTCCACCGAGTAAGCCGGCGACAGTTGCGCAGTCAACCGTTTGTCGGTTATTTGAGCAGCCAAGTTATTAATTTTTAACCCGTTCTAAAATGGGTAATTGTCCTAATTTTTTATCAAACACCTCCTTTCATCAGGCACCTTCTTCTTAAGCTGGTATACTTATTAGGTTTAAAATTAGATAAATAATATTTTATTATCTTGATGATAAGAGAGAGGTGGTTGATGTCTGCTATTAATACCAAGGTTAGAAAAGCGGTAATTCCGGTTGCCGGATTGGGAACGCGTATGCTCCCGGCGACCAAGGCAATCCCGAAAGAAATGTTACCTTTGGTCGATAAGCCCCTGATTCAATATGTCGTTAACGAATGTATCGCTGCCGGTATTAACGAAATTATCCTGGTTACCCACTCTTCAAAAAACTCCATTGAAAACCATTTTGACACCAGCTTTGAGCTTGAAGCCATGCTGGAAAAACGCGTTAAGCGTCAGCTACTGGCCGAAATCCAGGCCATCTGCCCGCCGCATGTTACTATCATGCAGGTGCGCCAGGGTCTGGCGAAAGGGCTTGGGCATGCGGTTATGTGCGCCCATCCGCTGGTAGGCGACGAGCCGGTGGCGGTTATCCTGCCCGATGTGATCATCGATGAGTTTGAATCCAATCTTAAAACTGAAAACCTCGCCGAAATGCTGGCGCGTTTCGCCGAGACCGGGCGCAGCCAGATCATGGTTGAGCCGGTGGAAGACGTGACCAACTATGGCGTGGTGGATATCCAGGGCAAGGATTTGCAACCGGGCGAAAGCGCGCCGATGGTCAATGTGGTGGAAAAACCTGCCGCCGAGGACGCGCCGTCCAACCTGTCCGTGGTCGGCCGTTATGTGCTGTCCGCCGATATCTGGCCGCTGCTGGAGAAAACGCCTCCGGGAGCCGGTAATGAAATCCAGCTCACCGACGCCATCGCCATGCTGATGGAAAAAGAAACCGTGGAGGCTTATCACCTTAAAGGTCTGAGCCACGACTGCGGCAACAAACTGGGCTATATGGAAGCGTTTGTTGAATACGGCATCCGCCATGAAAGCCTGGGAAAAGAATTCACCCAATGGTTAAAAGAAACCATCGCGGACTGATTTTTCAATTTTAGGGTACATTTTTACCGGGAATTCAACATGAAAGTGACTGTGTTTGGTATCGGTTATGTTGGTTTGGTGCAGGCGGCGGTACTGGCTGAAGTCGGTCATGACGTGCTTTGCGTCGACGTCGACGAGCATAAAGTCGAGAATCTGAAAAACGGCAACATTCCTATTTATGAGCCGGGACTGACCCCGCTGGTGAAGCAAAACTACGAATCCGGTCGGCTGCAGTTTACCACTGACGCCAAAGCCGGCGTTAGCCACGGCATCATGCAGTTTATCGCCGTGGGAACTCCCCCCGACGAAGACGGCTCCGCCGATCTGAAGTACGTTACGGCGGTGGCCCGCACTATCGCCCAGTATATGGACGATCATAAAGTGGTGCTGGACAAGTCCACCGTGCCGGTCGGCACGGCGGATAAAGTCAGGGCGGTAATGCAGGAAACGCTGCAGGCGCGCGGCAGCAAGCTGACCTTCGATGTGGTCTCGAATCCTGAGTTCCTCAAGGAAGGCGCGGCGGTTGCCGACTGCATGCGTCCCGAACGTATCGTGGTAGGCACCGATAACGATGATGTGGTGGAGCTGCTGCGTGAACTGTACGAACCGTTCAACCGCAATCATGACCGTATGATCCTGATGGATATCCGCAGCGCTGAGCTAACCAAGTATGCGGCAAACTGCATGCTGGCCACCAAGATAAGCTTCATGAATGAAATCTCCAACCTGGCGGAGCTGCTGGGCGCCGATATTGAGAAAGTGCGGCAGGGCATCGGTTCCGATCCGCGTATCGGTTACCATTTTATCTATCCGGGCTGCGGTTACGGCGGCTCATGCTTCCCCAAAGACGTCCAGGCGCTGATACGCACCGCGGAGCACATCGGTTACCAGCCTAAGCTGCTGCAGGCGGTGGAGGATGTCAACTATCAGCAAAAGGATAAGCTGCCGCAGTTTATCAAACGTCATTTCGGTGAAAACCTTGCCGGCAAGACCTTTGCCCTGTGGGGGCTCTCCTTCAAGCCCAATACCGACGACATGCGTGAAGCCTCCAGCCGGGTATTAATGGAAACGTTATGGCAGGCGGGGGCGCAGGTGCAGGCCTTTGATCCGGAAGCGATGGACGAAACCCAGCGCATCTACGGTCATCGTGCCGACCTCAAGCTGATGGGCACCAAGGAAGCCGCGCTGCAAGGCGCGGATGCCCTGGTTATCTGTACCGAATGGCAAAATTTCCGCGCGCCTGATTTTGATACGATTAAGTCAGCGTTAAAGCAGCCGGTTATTTTCGACGGGCGCAACCTGTATGATCCGGAGCGTCTGGCAACCCGCGGCATTACCTATTACGCCATCGGTCGCGGTGCTTCGCTCGCGACTTATAAGTAAGAGGGCAGCATGAAACTTTTGGTAACCGGAGCCGCGGGTTTTATTGGTTATCACGTCAGCAAGCGGCTGCTTGCTGACGGCCATCAGGTTATCGGCATCGATAACCTGAACGATTATTACGATGTACGCCTCAAGCAGTCGCGGCTCGATCGATTGCGGGGCCACGCCGCCTTTACCTTCCATAAGCTGGATTTAGCCGATAGACCGGGAATTGCCTCCCTGTTTGCCGTTGAAGGATTCCAGCGTGTGATCCATTTGGGCGCCCAGGCGGGAGTACGTTATTCGCTGGAGAATCCACTGGCATATGCGGACTCAAACCTTATCGGCCATTTAAATATCCTGGAAGGGTGCCGGCATAATAGCGTTGAACATTTGCTTTATGCCTCATCGAGCTCGGTATATGGACTGAATCGCAAAATGCCCTTTTCCACCGACGATTCGGTGGACCATCCGGTGTCATTGTACGCGGCGACCAAAAAAGCCAATGAGTTAATGTCTCATACTTATTCACATCTCTATCAGCTTGCGACCACCGGCTTACGTTTTTTTACCGTATACGGTCCCTGGGGCCGCCCGGATATGGCATTGTTTAAATTTACCGAAGCCATGCTTGCCGGCAGGAGTATCGATGTGTATAACCGCGGCGAGATGCGGCGTGATTTTACTTATATAGACGATATAGCCGAAGCCATTATCCGTTTACAGGAGGTGATTCCCCGGGCGGATAGCCAATGGACGGTGGAAACGGGGTCTCCCGCCACCAGCTCGGCGCCGTATCGTGTATATAATATAGGCAATAGTCAACCGGTCAAATTGATGGAATACATTCAGGCGTTGGAGAACGCATTGGGCATTAAGGCTCAGATGAATTTATTGCCCATGCAGCCCGGCGATGTACTCGAAACCAGCGCGGATACCACCGCATTGTATCAGGCCATCGGCTTTAAACCACAGACCGAGGTGGCGGAAGGAATACAGCATTTTGTCAATTGGTATCGTGATTATTATCACCAATGACTTAAGCGAAAATGGTGTGATTAAAGTCATAAGGCGGCCATGGGGCCGTTTTTTTTGATCTTTGATCCGGCGTCGGTTAATCGCTTGACCAGCCTGGCCTGCAAAAGAGGGAAATTTAGTTGCACCATGATTGCCCATTAAATGTGTATTGAGCTAATAATGCTGTTCATAATTTATACACATCATGACTTTTGTTTTGCGCCGGCGCAAAAAAAAACACCCATCGAGTATTCAAACGGGTATTTTATAAAAGCGGTAACGATTGGATTACAGCAGGAAATCGTCCAGCGTCTTGCCTTCGTCTTCAATAGACTTCTTGATGACGGCAGGCGTACGGCCCTGGCCGGTCCAGGTTTTGCTTTCACCGTTTTCGTCGGTGTATTGATATTTAGCCGGACGAGCTGCACGCTTGGTTTTACCAGTAGCTTTAGACGCGCTCATGGTTTGCAGCAATTCATTCGGGTCGATACCGTCGGCAATCAGCATTTCACGATATTGCTGTAATTTGCGAGTACGTTCTTCGATTTCAGCCTGTGCTTGGCTGTCTTCCTCACGGCGTTCGTTGACAACGACCTCAAGTTTCTCCAGCATTTCTTCCAGAGTTTCAAGGGTACATTCTCTAGCTTGCGCACGCAGAGTTCGGATGTTGTTAAGAATTTTAAGTGCTTCGCTCATTGTCCTAATCTCGAATAATATAAGTGGGGCGTCGGAGTAATAATAGAGCGGTAGTTTCTTTTCTGCAATAGCTAGTTTGTAAGTAAAGTAAAAAATAATCTTTTTTTTAAACCGCATCCACCCGACGACAGTAAATATAAGGCATCGCGCGACTAATGACAAATTGATTCGCCATGTTGCGTTTTTCCCCTGCCGCAGTTTATGGCGCGCATATTGCGCAAGACGTTTCATTATGAGCCATGTTTATATCAGGGCTGGAAATAGCAAGGTTATAACCACCTGATTAACCGCGGCCGGTTAATGATGGCCCACGCGGGGGGCAGGGTGGGATCGGATGACAAATGGCCAGCGGGTGAATGGTAAAGTAGCCTGTAAATGATTCAGTAAAATTACACTGTTTTTTTATTCATCCCGCGGGGCCGGCCTTATTAGACCGCGGCCCGCCCGCGCCCGCGCCCGGTGAGCAGGGAATCCAGCGGGGCGGGGCCGGCCCTTTGTGTTAAAGAATATGATACACTTATGGTCATATTTATTATGCCGTGATTTTTTTGCCGGGGTGACGGGCTGATGGCTCAACTATATTTTTATTATTCAGCAATGAATGCGGGTAAATCCACCGCGCTGCTGCAATCTTCGTATAATTATCAGGAGCGCGGCATGCGCACCCTGGTATTTACCGCTGAAATAGATAATCGTTACGGACGCGGCCAGGTCCGTTCCCGCATCGGACTTTCCTCGCCGGCGGAGCTTTACCGTCCTGATACCGATATGTTGGCCGCCATCAGGCGGGCGCATCTGCGGCAACCGCTGCACTGCGTCTTGGTGGATGAGAGTCAGTTTTTAACCCGCGAACAGGTTAGCCAACTGGCGGACGTGGTGGATAGTTTAGATATTCCGGTCCTTTGTTATGGCTTAAGGACTGATTTTCGCGGCGAGTTGTTTCCCGGCAGTCAATATCTTCTGGCCTGGGCGGATAAATTAGTCGAGTTGAAAACCATCTGTTATTGCGGTCGCAAGGCCAACCGGGTATTACGGCTGGATGACGCAGGCAAGCCCGTGCATGCCGGCCAGCAGGTGGTGATTGGCGGCGAGGAACGTTATGTCTCCGTATGCCGGAAACATTATAAAGAGGCGCTGGAGCAGGATTTGCCCGTGCCCGGCTATATCCGCCTGGCGCCGTCGGCCTAAATTCACGCCGCTGCCGGTTAGGCCATTGGGGCCGCGTTATCAAAAAAGCCCTGGCGGGCTCGTGGCGGCAAAAAACGGTGTTGGCCGGGTCTTCGCATGCCCGGCGCCGAAAAAGCCCTCAGCGCGGCGTACAAAGGACATAATACGCCTTACCGGCGGCTGAGGCCGACGCATAAAAACCATCGTAAACGCCGCAGTGTAGAAGACGTCGTCTGAAGCGGTGGCGCGCAAACAGCACGGTGAGTCGCTTCGCTGCGTTGGTGCGCGCGTCATGGCGCTAGTACGCATTGCGGCGCATCAAACGGCCCTGGTGTCGCCGCTAAGCTGAAGTGTCCGGGTTCCGGCCAGGCTAAAATGTCGCCGGCAATGGCGCTAGGGGATTGCTTGGTCGGCAATAAGGGGGACGCTTACGCTATGCCGTATTTGCTGCGTGAGTTCGCCGACCGCACGTGGGAGCGGCCCTTTCGCGTGGTAAAGATTGATTGCGAGCGAGGGGAGTTTAGGCAAGTTCTCCCCAAAGGGTAGAATATGGAGATCGTCCGGAACGGTCGAGGCTAGCCACACCGTTACCGCAAGATCGGCCCGAACCGCGGCGCGTGTCGCATCAATGCTGCCGCTCTCGAACATGGTTCGCCAAGCAAGATCGCGTTCACTGAGCGCCCGCAAAACAACGGGACGGAAAGCGCAGGTTTCCGCAACCATGGAAACCGGAAGCGGGGTCTTCAGATACGCCGCGCCGCCCTTCGCGCCGACCCAGACCAGACGATCAACTGCCAAGCATTCACCATCCGGCTTCCCAACCGGCTCCTCGATCAGGGCGAGGTCTAGCGCGCCATCGGCGACGGCGGTCAAAAGTTCAGGAGACGCTAGACAAACAAGCCTGAGATCCACCTTCGGATGCGCTTGCGAAAAAGTCTTAAGAATCGGGGGTAGCCATGTCCCTACAAGATCATAAGGCGCACCAAGGCGGACGAGGCCATCTATCGCCCCTTCCGCCATATCTGCCCACAATTCGTCATTAAGCGTAATAAGTCGCCTTGCCTTTCCCAGGAACCGCTCTCCGTTTGACGTCAGACGAAGCGTCCGCCTCTCACGAATAAATAAAGCGCCAGATAAGTCTTCCAGCCGGGCAATCTGCTGGCTGACTGCGCTCTGCGTAAGATGCAAAGCGTTTCCGGCCGCCGTCATGCCGTTATGATCGGCGACGGCGACGAAGGTGCGAAGCAGAGTGATATCAAGATTGCGAACCATAGCATGCATTATGACTCGTAATGCATGACATGCACAATATGAGATTCAGATATGCATGGCGCCACGATAGAATTCATCCACTACGTTTGGAGGATTGAATGTCCGTCGCTGAATTTTTGCCACTGATTCTGTTCGTCATCGTGTCCACGATTACCCCAGGCGGTGCTACGACATTGGCTACCGCGTCCGGCGCCCATTTTGGCTATCGCCGTTCCTTGCCATTCATGTGTGGGATCGCGGCGGGTCTTGCTTCCATGGCCGCTGGGGCTGCTGGTGGATTAGGGGGCGTTATTCTGGCGTTGCCGTCCCTTCAGTTCGCCATGAAGCTCGTCGGCACACTTTACCTATTATGGCTGGCATGGAAAATGGCGCGCAGCGGCCCACCACGCTTGCATTCGGACATCACCAAGCCCACGAGATTCTTGGGTGCCGTTTGGCTGGTTTGGCACAACCCGAAAGGTTGGGCGATGACATTGGGAGCCGCCGCCTCTTTCGCCTCGCCGGCGGCTGAACCATTACGTCTCGCTCTCACCCTCGGATGCTCGTTCGGGCTCGCGGCAATCTTTTCGCTGTCCCTCTGGTGCATTGCCGGCTTGCTGTTCGCCCGCCTCCTTCGGACAGATACGCAATGGCATGCACTTAACGCTTTATTGGGCGTTCTACTCGCTATTTCAATTATTCCGATGTGGCTCGAATGAATGACGCGCTTCGCCTTGAGCGACCCTGCGCAGGGAACGGGCGTTACAGCTTGGCCGCTACACTGGCGGGGCGCAGGGCGTCGGTTATGGATAACGTTAAGTTGGCTGCGCCGGACGCAAAAAAGCCCCTTACGGGGCTTTTTTATGTTTCCCTCGCCGGAGCGGGGATATTGGGTGAGCGAAGTTTAGCGCTTACCGGCGGCAAGAACATCAGCTGGTGACTTTCTTGCCTTTTTTCTCGGTTTTAGCTTCATTTATCGTCGCCTGGATATTGCCGACCGGCGCGGGCGCCGCCGAGGCCGCTACGGCGTTTTCGAAGGGTTCGACAAATTTACGGCCGTAATACGTATCCATCAGGATTTGCTTGAGTTCGGCAATCAGCGGATAACGCGGGTTTGCGCCGGTGCACTGGTCATCAAACGCATCTTCGGACAGTTTGTCCACCTTGGCCAGGAAATCGGCTTCCAGCACGCCGGCTTCGCGAATGGACGTCGGAATGCCAAGGTCGGCCTTGATCTCGTCAAGCCATGCCAGCAGGTTCTCGATCTTCTGCGCGGTACGGTCGCCCGGTTTGCTGAGTCCCAGATGGTCGGCGATTTCGGCATAACGGCGACGGGCCTGCGGACGATCGTACTGGCTGAACGCCGCCTGTTTAGTCGGGTTGTCGTTAGCATTGTAACGGATGACGTTGGCAATCAGCATGGCGTTGGCCAGGCCATGGGGAATATGGAATTCCGAACCCAGTTTATGGGCCATGGAGTGACACACGCCCAGGAAGGCGTTTGCGAACGCAATGCCGGCGATGGTGGCGGCGTTATGTACGCGTTCACGGGCGACCGGATTCTTGGCGCCTTCATGATAGCTGGCCGGCAGGAACTCTTTCAGCAGCTTCAGCGCCTGCAGCGCCTGGCCGTCGGAAAACTCGGTGGCCATGATGGACACATAGGCTTCCAGCGCATGGGTGACCGCATCCAGACCACCGAAGGCACAGAGGGATTTCGGCATGTTCATCACCAGGTTGGCGTCGACAATCGCCATATCCGGCACCAGGGCGTAATCCGCCAGCGGGTATTTCTGGCCGGTGGCGTCATCGGTCACCACGGCGAACGGCGTCACTTCCGAACCGGTGCCCGAGGTGGTGGTTACCGCAACCATCCTGGCCTTCACGCCCATTTTCGGGAACTTGTAGATACGTTTACGGATATCCATAAAGCGCAGGGCCAGCTCTTCGAACGGGGTGCCCGGATGTTCGTACATCACCCACATGATCTTGGCGGCGTCCATCGGGGAGCCACCGCCGAGCGCAATGATGACGTCGGGTTTGAACGACATCATCTGTTCAGCCCCTTTACGCACGATGCTCAGGGTCGGATCGGCTTCCACTTCAAAGAATACTTCGGTTTCGATGCCGTGGTTTTTCAGCACCGAGGTGATCTGGTCGGCGTAGCCGTTGTTGAACAAATAACGGTCCGTGACGATAAATGCGCGTTTGGCGCCGTCGCTGGCCACTTCGTCCAGGGCAATCGGCAATGAACCACGACGGAAATAGATGGATCTGGGAAGCTTATGCCACATCATATTTTCAGCTCGCTTGGCCACGGTTTTTTTGTTAATGAGATGCTTGACCCCGACGTTCTCGGAAATCGAGTTCCCACCCCAGGAACCGCAGCCCAGCGTCAGCGACGGTGCCAGCTTGAAGTTGTAGAGGTCACCGATGCCGCCTTGCGAGGCCGGGGTGTTGATCAGGATGCGCGCGGTCTTCATCTTGTCGCCGAAGAAATTCACCCGTTCCGGCTGGTTGTCCTGATCGGTGTACAGGCAGGAGGTGTGGCCGATGCCGCCCATTTCCACCAGTTTTTCCGCCTTCATCACCGCGTCTTCGAAGTTCTTGGCGCGATACATGGCCAGCATCGGAGACAGTTTTTCATGGGCGAAGGGTTCTGAATCGTCCACCAGCGTGACCTCGCCGATCAACACCTTAGTGTTGCCCGGGACCCGGACACCGGCCATGTCGGCAATCTTCGCCGCCGGCTGGCCGACGATGGCCGCGTTCAGCGCGCCATTCTTCAGGATAATACCCTGCACGGCCTTCAGTTCGTCGCCACGCAGCATATAGCCGCCATGGCTGGCAAAACGTTCGCGCACCGCGTCATAAATTTCGTCGACCACGATAACCGATTGTTCGGAGGCGCAGATCACGCCGTTATCAAAGGTTTTCGACATCAGGATGGAGGCCACCACGCGTTTGATATCCGCGGTTTCATCCACCACCACCGGGGTGTTGCCGGCGCCGACGCCGATGGCCGGTTTACCGGAGCTGTAGGCGGCCTTGACCATGCCCGGCCCGCCGGTGGCGAGGATCAGGTTGACCAGCGGGTGATGCATAAGCTGGTTGGACAATTCTACCGTCGGTTCGTCAATCCAGCCGATGATATCTTTCGGCGCGCCGGCGGCCACGGCGGCCTTGAGCACGATTTCCGCGGCGCGGTTGGTGGCGTTCTTGGCGCGCGGATGCGGCGAGAAAATAATGCCGTTACGGGTTTTAAGACAAATCAACGCCTTGAAGATGGCGGTGGACGTCGGGTTGGTGGTGGGCACGATGCCGCAGATGATGCCGATAGGCTCGGCAATGGTAATGGTGCCGAAGGTATCGTCCTGGGCCAGGATGCCGCAGGTTTTTTCGTCTTTGTAGGCATTGTAGATATATTCGGAGGCAAAATGGTTTTTAATCACTTTATCTTCGACGATACCCATGCCGGATTCGGCCACGGCCATCTTGGCGAGAGGGATGCGTGCATCGGCCGCTGCCAGGGCGGCGGCGCGGAAAATCTTGTCCACCTGCTCCTGGGAAAAGTTGGCGAATTCGCGTTGGGCTTTCTTAACGCGTTCTACCAACAAATTGAGTTCAGCGACATTAGTAACAGCCATAATGCTCTCCTAATAAAAGTTAAAATTTTGGTTAAATTGTTAAGCTCTTTAAGTAAATAGCCTGCCCACAAATGTGCATAAGACTAATATTATACTAAGTAGTCTATCTGCCCAATGATGGATATGCATTGGCACAAATGGCTTTTTACTTAACGAGCTTGTTCAATCATTTAGTTTAACAATATTTCTGGCTAAGCAGTCTATATTTTATTCGATGCCAGGGTTCGGCCTGAAGAGATCTTAAAGAGTATTGGCGTAGTTATATGTGATACATATCACAAATTTTTGATGCTGACTCCATTCAGCTAGACAAGATTGTCGTAAAGGTTACAGAGAATCCATTATTAGGTTAACCAAATAAATGTCGGGATAAATCACATCACAACCCATTAACATAACGATTGCAAAACTACGCACAACCGTCGCTCTGGACCCAGAGTACGGGTTATGCCGTTGGCGCACAATGCGAATCATCCTTAAAGCAACCCGGCTTATAGCGCCCGTGGTTAGGGAAAAGTAATGCATCACATTATGGCAAAACATGCACAAAAAAAGGCAAGGCGCACCATAAAGCGTCAGCGTATATTTACTGCGCAACGGCGCTCCGGTAGCGAAAAAGCAAAAAAATAGTGTTTTAATTCAAACCGATAAAAATCATCATCGGAATTTTCCGGATTTTTTTTCAACCCGGAAGGCTCAGGGTCTTGTCACGATGCAACACAGATGTTATTAGTGTTTATCCTTGTATCATTAGCCGTTTATTCTCTTTGTAGGGCACAAATTGACCTTATGTGTTTATATGTAACAAATGATTAAATAATAATTTTTTTTTCATGTAAGGCCGATATTCCTTGATTTTATATGATGGTAAATAACTTCTTTCAGGTCCTGCGTCCCACCAGACCGATATTTTTGCCGGTGTCGCGCCGGCTTGTTTCCTTTATAGCCTTCACCAATAAGGAATACCGCTCCTTCGCCTTATGGTTGCGTTCATCCTATAGGGGCGGGGGAGTTGTCATACCCGTTTAACGGGAACCTGCGTGTCGCCAAGTCATGGTCACGCAATAATAAAAAACTGGAGTGCACTGATAATGACCAACATCACGAAAAAGACACTGCTGACGGCGGGCATCTTTGCCGCATTAGGCATAGTGCCGGCAGGAACCACTTTCGCCGCGGACGTTCCCGCCGGCGTACAGCTTAGCGACAAACAGGAATTGGTGCGCGGCAACGGCGCCGAAATCCAATCCCTTGACCCGCATAAAATCGAAGGGGTGCCGGAATCCAATATCAATCGCGACGTGCTGGAAGGGCTGACCATCAATGACCTTTACGGCCACACGCAGCCTGGCGCCGCTGAAAGTTGGGAAACCAAGGATAACAAAGTCTGGACATTCCATTTACGTAAAGATGCCAAATGGTCCAACGGCGATCCGGTGACGGCGCAGGATTTTGTCTACAGCTGGCGTCGCCTGGCCGACCCGCAGACCGCCTCGCCGTATGAAAGCTATCCGCAGTATGCCCACATCGTCAATATCGATGAAATCATCGCTGGCAAAATGAAACCCGATACCCTGGGCGTCAAGGCCGTGGATGATAAAACCCTGGAAGTCACGCTCAGCCAGCCGGTACCTTACTTTCCGAAACTGTTAAGCAATCCGGCCATGTCGCCGGTGCCGCAGAAGGTGGTGGAGCAATTTGGCGAAAAATGGACCCAGCCGGCCAATTGGGTGGGCAATGGCGCTTATAAGGTCAAGGATTGGGTGGTCAACGAACGACTGGTTCTGGAACGTAGCCCGTCATATTGGAATAATGCCAAGACGGTGATCAACCAGGTCACCTACCTGCCGATCTCGTCGGAAGTGACCGATGTTAACCGCTATCGCGCCGGCGAATCCGATATGACCTATAACAACCTGCCGATTGAATTATTCCAGAAGCTAAAACGCGAAATTCCGAAAGAAGTGCATGTCGATCCTTATCTGTGCACCTATTATTATGAAATAAATAACCAAAAGGCGCCGTTTAACGATGTGCGCGTGCGCACCGCGCTGAAGCTGGGCATGGATCGCGATATTATCGTCAATAAAGTCAAGGCGCAGGGCGATCTGCCGGCCTATGGCTTTACCCCTCCGTATACCGACGGCGCCAAGCTGACCCCGCCGGAATGGTTTGGCTGGAGCCAGGACAAACGTAATGCCGAAGCGCGCAAGCTGCTGGAGCAGGCCGGTTACACCAAAGACAAGCCGTTGACCTTCGATCTGTTGTACAATACCTCCGACCTGCACAAAAAACTGGCCATTGCCGTTGCGTCGATCTGGAAAAAGAACCTGGGTGTTGAAGTGAAGCTGGAAAACCAGGAATGGAAAACCTTCCTTGATACCCGCCACCAGGGCACCTTTGACGTGGCCCGCGCAGGCTGGTGCGCCGATTACAATGAACCCACCACGTTCCTGAATATCATGCTGACCAATGGTTCCAGCAATACCGCGCATTACTCCAGCCCGGCGTTCGACAAGATCATTGCCGACGCGGTAGAGGCGAAAAGCGAGGACGCGCGCGCGACATTGTATCAGCAGGCTGAACAGCAGTTGGATAAGGATTCCGCTATCGTCCCGGTGTATTACTATGTTAACGCCCGTCTGGTAAAACCTTACGTCGGCGGTTACACCGGTAAAGATCCGCTGGATAATGTGTATGTGAAAGATCTTTACATAATTAAACACTAACCACGCGTAATGGATGATGACAGGGCAGGGCCGTCGTGGGCCGTGCCCTGTTTTTCCTGTTCAATGTGAACGGCTTGAATAAGTGCACGTTATAGGTATTAGGCATGCTAAAGTTTGTTATCCGCCGGTTTCTTGAAGCGATTCCGACGCTATTCATTTTGATCACCATTTCATTTTTTATGATGCGGCTGGCGCCCGGTAGTCCTTTTACCGGCGAGCGCGGGCTGCCGCCGGAAGTGATGGCCAACATCGAAGCCAGATACCATCTCAACGATCCGATGATTAAGCAGTACGGCGCCTATCTGGTACAACTGGCGCACGGTGATTTCGGCCCGTCGTTCAAATATAAGGACTACTCGGTCAATGACCTGGTGGCCAACTCATTTCCCGTCTCGGCCAAGCTCGGCCTGGCGGCCTTTATCCTGGCGATGGTGGTGGGCGTATTCGCCGGCGTGATGGCGGCCCTGCGGCAAAACACCAAATGGGACTACCTGGCCATGGGGTTTGCCATGACCGGCGTCGTGATCCCAAGCTTCGTGGTGGCGCCCCTGCTGGTGCTGATCTTCGCCATTACGCTCAAGTGGCTGCCGGGCGGGGGCTGGAACGGCGGCGAGCCCAAATTTGTATTGCTGCCGATGATTGCCCTGTCGCTGGCCTATATCGCCAGCATCGCGCGTATTACCCGCGGCTCGATGATCGAAGTGCTGCACTCCAACTTTATCCGCACCGCGCGCGCCAAAGGCTTGCCCATGCGGCGTATTATCTTCAGCCATGCCCTTAAACCCGCCTTGCTGCCGGTGATCTCCTATATGGGCCCGGCCTTCGTCGGCATTATTACCGGCTCGATGGTCATCGAAACCATCTTCGGATTGCCCGGCATCGGCCAGCTGTTTGTCAACGGCGCGCTGAACCGTGATTATTCGCTGGTGCTGAGCCTGACCATCCTGGTCGGCACGCTGACCATTTTATTCAATGCGATTGTCGATGTGCTGTATGCGGTTATCGACCCGAAAATTCGTTATTAGGCTGGAGCACTCACATGTTAGTTGGAAATAAAAATAGCGAGGCTCTGGAGAAATTCAGCGAAACACTGGAAGTGGAAGGCCGCAGCCTATGGCAGGATGCCCGCAGGCGCTTTATCCATAACAAGGCCGCGTTAGCCAGTCTTATCGTCCTGGGCCTGATCGTGGTGTTTGTTGCCCTGGCGCCGTCCCTGGCGCAGTTCAGTTATGACGACACCGACTTTGCCATGATGTCGGCCGCGCCGGGCATCGAATCCGCGCACTACTTCGGCACCGACTCCTCCGGCCGCGACCTGCTGGTGCGGGTGGCCATCGGCGGGCGCATTTCATTGATGGTCGGTGTTGCCGCCGCGCTGGTGGCGGTGATCCTGGGCACGCTCTACGGCGCGTTGTCGGGTTATCTCGGCGGTAAAATCGACTCGGTGATGATGCGCCTGCTGGAAATCCTCAACTCCTTTCCGTTTATGTTCTTCGTTATCCTGCTGGTGACCTTTTTCGGTAAAAATATCTTCCTGATATTTATCGCCATCGGCATGGTCTCATGGCTGGATATGGCGCGTATTGTGCGCGGCCAAACCCTGAGCCTGAAACGCAAGGAGTTTATCGAGGCGGCGGTGGTCAGCGGGGTGCGTACCCGTAATATCATCCTGCGCCATATCGTCCCCAACGTGCTGGGGGTGGTGGTGGTGTACGCATCGCTGCTGGTGCCGAGCATGATCCTGTTTGAGTCATTTCTCAGTTTCCTGGGCCTCGGGACGCAGGAACCGCTGAGCAGTTGGGGCGCCCTGTTAAGCGACGGCGCCAACTCAATGGAGGTCTCGCCCTGGTTGCTGATGTTTCCCGCCTTTTTCCTGGTGGTGACGCTGTTTTGTTTCAATTTTATCGGCGACGGCCTGCGTGATGCCCTCGACCCGAAAGATCGTTAAGGAGTGCCGTGATGAGCATAATCGACCATACCATGCCGGGAGCGCCGGCACCGGCATTGCTGAACGTCAAGGATTTACGGGTGACCTTCGCCACCGCCGACGGGGATGTTACCGCGGTTAACGACCTGAACTTTACCCTGCGCGCCGGCGAAACGCTGGGCATCGTGGGTGAGTCCGGTTCAGGTAAATCGCAGACCGCGTTTGCCCTGATGGGCCTGCTGGCGTCCAACGGCCGCATCGAGGGGTCGGCGGCCTTTAACGGCCGGGAAATCCTTAACCTGCCGGAAAAGCAGCTGAACAAGCTGCGCGCCTCGGAAATCTCGATGATTTTCCAGGACCCGATGACGTCGCTTAATCCGTATATGCGGGTGGGCGAGCAACTGATCGAAGTGCTGATGATGCATAAAAATGTCAGCAAGCATGAGGCTTTTGAAGCGTCGGTGCGGATGCTCGACGCGGTAAAAATGCCCGAGGCGCGTAAGCGGATGCGTATGTATCCGCATGAGTTTTCCGGTGGGATGCGTCAGCGGGTGATGATTGCCATGGCGTTGTTGTGCCGGCCGAAGCTGTTGATTGCCGATGAACCCACCACCGCGCTGGATGTGACCGTCCAGGCACAGATCATGACGTTGCTTAACGAACTCAAACGGGAGTTCAATACCGCCATTATCATGATTACCCACGATCTTGGCGTGGTGGCCGGCATCTGCGACCGGGTGCTGGTGATGTACGCGGGCCGCACCATGGAATACGGTAAGGCGCGCGATATTTTTTATCACCCCAGTCATCCATACTCCATCGGCCTGCTGGCGGCGGTGCCGCGCCTGGACGCCGACGGTTCGGCCATGATGGTCACCATTCCCGGCAATCCGCCCAACCTGCTGCGTTTGCCCAAGGGTTGTCCGTTCCAGCCGCGCTGTCCTTACGCCATGGACATCTGCGTTACCATGCCGGCCCTTGAGCGGTTCGGCGAAGAGCGCCTGCGCGCCTGCTATAAGCCCCTGGAGGAATTGGCATGAACGCCATGGATGAACAAAAGAAAGTGCTGCTTGATGTCGACAACCTGAAGGTGTATTTCGAGGTGAAAGGCGATAAGCAGTGGTTCTGGCAGCCGGCCAAGAGCCTGAAGGCGGTCGATGGCGTGTCTCTGCGGTTGTACGAAGGGGAAACCCTGGGCGTGGTGGGCGAATCGGGCTGCGGCAAATCCACCTTTGCCCGGGCGCTGATCGGGCTGGTGAAATCCACCAGCGGGCGGATCGCCTGGCTGGGCAAAGAGCTGCAGGGGATGAGCAGCGACGACTGGCGCGCGACCCGTAACGATATCCAGATGATTTTCCAGGATCCGCTGGCCTCGCTTAATCCGCGCATGACCATCGGCGATATCATTGCCGAGCCGTTGCATACCTATCATCCGAAAATGCCACGTCAGCAGGTGAAGGATAAGGTGCGCAACATGATGCTGAAGGTGGGGCTGCTGCCGAACCTTATCAACCGTTACCCGCATGAGTTTTCCGGCGGGCAGTGCCAGCGCATCGGTATCGCCCGGGCGCTGATCCTCGAGCCCAAGCTGGTGATTTGCGACGAGCCGGTCTCGGCGCTGGATGTGTCGATCCAGGCGCAGGTGGTGAACTTGTTGCAGCAGCTGCAGCGGGAGATGGGGCTGTCGCTGATTTTCATTGCCCACGATCTGGCGGTGGTGAAGCACATTTCCGATCGGGTGCTGGTGATGTACCTGGGCCATGCGGTGGAGCTGGGCACCTACGATCAGGTGTACAACAATCCGCGGCATCCTTATACCAAGGCCCTGATGTCGGCGGTGCCGATACCGGATCCGGATAAAGAACGCAATAAAATCATTCAACTGCTGGAAGGGGATTTGCCGTCGCCGATCAACCCGCCGTCGGGCTGCGTGTTCCGTACCCGTTGTCCCATAGCCAGCGAGGAATGCGCGGTAACCCGGCCGATTTTGCAGGGCAGCTTCCGCCACGCCTGCTCGTGCATTAAGGTGGATGTGAGCCAGCTGGCGCAATAACCGGTCATTTAACACGATCGTTGTGGCGACGGGCGCAGGCGGGCATGGCGTGCCTGGGTAGCCGGCGGGGCGCGTTATTCTTTCCAGAGGATATGGCAGATTTTTTCCGATTTATCGCGGCAAATCAGCATGCGCGCGAATACGTCGTTGACCTCCTGCCCGTCCTCGTCCGCCAGGCCGATAACCACTTCCGCGAAAAAATCCGGGTTGAGATCAAAATCAACCTGCTCATGCCACTCTTCCGACGGGTCAAACAGCTCCGCCGCGCCGCGTTGTTCAAACTGCAGGTGGAAAAGAATCAGATCGGCCTGGTCAAGGTTGTCCGGCGCCAGCTCCAGGAAAATATCATAAGCCTGCTCGAGAGTTTCATCATCTGTCAGGCGATTGTCCAAATCCATAACCAGGGTCCTGTTGGTGTATCACGGGTGCGTCAAGGGATAGCGAAGCGCTATTACAGCATGACCACCGGCAAAATTACAGCAACGGACTGAAAAAGTAGAACAGGCGTTCCACTATGCGTTGCCAATAGGGTCGTTTCGCCCATACCTGCGGATCGATAAGCCGCGAGCGGGCGATATAATCCTCCTGCACCCGCGCCAGGTCGCTGCCGAAGTCATCGTCATCGATTACCAGGGTAATTTCAAAATTCAGCCATAGGCTGCGCATATCCAGGTTAACGGTGCCGACCAGGCTCAGCTGGCCGTCCACCAGCACGCTCTTGGTGTGCAGCAGGCCGCCCTCGAACTGATGGATATTCACCCCGGCTTCCAGCAGCTCGGCGAAAAAGGCCCGGCTGGCCCAGCCGACCAGCATGGAGTCGTTATAGCGCGGCACCACGATATGCACGTCCACGCCGCGTTGGGCCGCGGTGCAAATCGCGTGCAGCAGATCGTCGCTCGGCACCAGGTAGGGCGTGGTCATGATCAGCTGCTGGCGCGAGGAATAAATCGAGGTCAGCAACGCCTGGTGGATCATCCCTTCCGGGAAGCCGGGGCCGGAGGCGATGACCTGGATGGTATGTCCGGTCGCCTGTTCAAACGGCATGATATTGACATCCGGCGGCGGGGGCAGCACCCGTTTGCCGGTTTCTATCTCCCAGTCGCAGGAGTAAATAATCCCCATGGCGGTGGTCACCGGACCTTCCATCCTGGCCATCAGGTCAATCCATTGCCCGACGCCGGCGTCCTGCTTGAAGTAGCGCGGGTCGACCATATTCATGCTGCCGGTGTAGGAGATATAATTATCAATCAGCACCATTTTGCGATGTTGACGTAAATCCATGCGCCGCAGGAATACCCGCAGCAGGCTGACATGCAGCGTTTCCACCACCTCGACGCCGGCATTACGCATCATGGCCGGGTAGGGGCTGCGAAAAAAGGCTACGCTACCGGCGGAATCGAGCATGATGCGGCAGCTTACGCCGCGCCTGGCGGCGGCCATCAGCGCTTCCGCCAGCTGATCCACCAGGCCGCCGGCCTGCCAGATGTAGAACACCATCTCGATATTGTTCTGCGCCAGCCCGATGTCCTTGATCAGCGCTTTAAGGGTGTCCTCGGTGCCGGTCAGCAACTGCAGCTGGTTGCCTTTCAGGCCGCCCATGCCCTGGCGGTGTTCGCACAGCTTAAACAGCGAGCGGGCGACTTCGCTGTTTTCGGTGGCGAAAATCCGTTTGCACTGCTTAAGGTCCTGCATCCACCTTTCCGTGGACGGCCACATGGCCTTGGCCCGTTCCGCGCGGCGCTTGCCGAGGTTAAGTTCACCAAACAGCAGATAAGTAATAATACCCACCAGGGGGAGAATATAGATGACCAATAACCAGGCCATTGCGGAGGGAACCGCGCGTCGCTTCATCAACACGCGCAGGGTGACACCCGCGATCAGCAACCAGTAGCCGAACACCAATAGCCAGTTGATTACAGTATAAAAAGTAGTCATAGAGGCGAGAAATCCTGTTCGCAAGGCGTTAGGCATGAGTGTACGCATAAGGGGCGAAAAGAGGAAATTGTTTTGCCGCGCGCGGACCGTTAAGCGGTTTGGCGTACCGCCCCACAGGCTTGGCAGGCCGGGAAAATGATTTATAATGGCGTACTCAATATCAGGCAAGAGTCAGTTCGAGCCATGAAAAGAAGCAGAAATGAAGTCAGCCGCTGGCGCATGTTAAGGCAGGCGCAGCGCCGGCGTAGTCAGTGGGTGGAAGCCCAGTCCCGCACTTACCGTCACCTGACCCGTTTACGGCATCTTCAATTAAAACAGCAGCGCCGCTCGTTGCTCTTTTCCGTGACGTCTTACGGTATTTGACCGCGATAACGGCGATAAAAAAACCGGCTTTAAGCCGGTTTACCGTATTTGAGTTCCATGTTACGGTTTTAATCAGGATTATCCCTTTCCTTATTATGTCTCTGTCACTGTGTGGCGGTGGTCGTTGATGTCGACGTCGACGTCCCGGTGCCGGTCGGGTCGCTGGCCGATGCCATGGCGGCCACCGAACCGGCAACAAAGCCCGGGTCGGACGTCGTCGCGGCACCGGAAGCGCTTTGCGTAGCCGCTTCCGTCGTTCCCGCGGCACCGGCTGCAAATGCAGCGGTGGTGCCGGCGGCGGACATTACGAGTATTGCCATAAAGATTTTCTTCAACATACATACCTCCAGTTGTTAACTTCTTAACGGGGAGTACAGCATTTACAAAGTATTAGATATTGCTTCCCGCTACAAACCGGATGTTGGCGCCGAACCGCGCATTTCATGAATATTTATGCTAATCGCGTCAGTAAACACCTGATTTAAAGTTGGTTATTTTATGTACTAAGATAATTCCTAAATGATAATCAGATTTAATGCGCATCAGCGTAATTCCTTTATTTTTAAAGGCTTATAGCGGAAAAATGGCTTCAAAAACGTATTTAATATTAATTAGGGTTAAGTAAAGTGCGTTATATTCCCGACCGCCATTACCAAATACGATAATAATTATCACGGCCCGAAGGTTATTTTAGAAAATAATATTCAGTTGAACGTCGGGATTTTATCGGCCCGGCCGCCGCGGCGTCGCCGGGCTGCGACAGGAATGCGCAAAGAAAACGACGATGAATAGCACAGGGTTAACCAGGCCGGAAGCGTTAATGATAGCGCAAGATATTATGCCTGTGCGGGGAAGGGAATGGTAAGCAGTGGTAATGAGTTACGGCAAAAGACGCCGGATTAACCGGCCCACGAAAGAGCGGGCCATTATCACGCGCCCGCGCCGGTATCGCGGCCACCGGTTTGGGCGGGGTCGAATCAGAAGGTTTTACGGTAGGGTCTTACCAGGACGTGTTTATACACGCCCGCCGCAACATAGGGATCGGCATCAGCCCATGCCTGCGCTGCCTCAAGGGAATTGAATTCAGCAATCACCGTGGATCCGCTGAATCCCGCCGCTCCGGGTTCATTACTGTCTATCGCCGGCATCGCGCCCGCCGTCAGCAAGCGGCCCTCATCGCGCAGCAACTGCAGCCGCGCTACATGGGTGGCTCGTACGGATTGACGTTTTTCCAATGAACCGGCTACGTCTTCAGCATAGATAACATAGAGCAAGGGCATTACTCCCAACAGGATTAGATTCACATAAAGTAATTTACGTTATGACATTGAACCCAGCTGCGCAATGAAAAAATTTCCCTGGGCGCTAACGGTTGTCCTGGCAGGGATATTTGCCGGTTTATCCTCCCAAGGGGCCAAGAGTTTGTTTTGAGTTATTGAATATGATTGCTATTTGCATTTAAACTTCACCCTTACTGAAACTTTTGTTGATATGGCGTTGATAATTTTGAATCCGACCCGTCGATTTTCGTGGCCGTTTATCTTGTCCGCAGGGCTGCATACCTCGCTGGTGGCAGGATTGTTATATGCGTCGGTTAATCAGATTACCGCCCCGAGCGCGGTGGAGCAGCCGATGAGCGTCACGCTGGTGGCGCCCGCGCCCGAACCACTTGCCGCGCCCCCCCAGCCGCCGGTGGAGCCGCCTAAGGTTGAACCCGAGGCGGTGCCCGAGACGCCGCCCGAACCCGAGCCCGAGCCTGTGCCGGAACCTGTACCCGAGCCGGAGCCGCCCGCGCCGGTACAACAGCCGAAACCGCTGCCTAAACCCAAGCCCAAGCCGGTGCATAAAGACGTGGTTAGACCACAGCCGAAGGTCAGCGAGCCTAAAGCCGAACCGGCGCCGGTGGCCGCCACGCCGCGCGAGGCGCCTGTACGCGCAGCTACCGCGCCCGCGGCGACCTCGGCCGCGCCGGTGGTCAATGAAGGACCAAGAGCGCTCAGCCGTCCCGATCCGAGCTATCCTGAGCGCGCCAGGGCGTTGGGTATCGAGGGAACCGTTAAGATCCAGTTTGATGTCGATGAAAACGGCCAATTGGAAAACCTGCGCATTATTTCCGCCACGCCGCGCAATATGTTCGAGCGGGAGATTCGCCAGGCGACCCGCCGCTGGCGTTACCAAAGCGGCAGGCCCGCCAAAAACGTCAATTTGACCGTGGTGTTTAAGCTATCCGGCGTCAGCAGTAATTAACCCGTCCCGCCCGCCTGCCCAGATCGGGCGCGCGGCGGACCGCGGGAACCGCGGCCGGTAACGGACCAACGGGCGTGGCCGCGGGTAGAAGCACCGGCGGGCCGGGGTCAGGGAGTGCCGGGAGCGAAATGACGCTTGCCGTCGGGCAGGGGACGCGCCTTGCCCGCGTCGTCCACCGCGACATAGGTAAAAGCCGCCTCGGTGGCGCGATAGCGCTGGCCGATGGGCGCGGTAGACACCTTTTTGACCCACACCTCGACGTTGATGTTAAGCGAACTGTTGCCGGTGCCGGTGCAGCGGGCATAACAGCAGACCACGTCGCCTACCGCCACCGGTTTCAAAAAGGTCATGCCGTCGACGCGAACCGTGACCACCCGGCCTTCGGCGATTTCCTTGGCCAGGATAGCGCCGCCCATGTCCATCTGCGACATCAGCCAGCCGCCGAAAATATCACCGTTGGCATTGGTGTCGGCGGGCATCGCCAGCGTACGCAGCACCAGTTCGCCGGAAGGTAAAAACGGATTGTCACTCATCAGGGGTTCCGCTTGGTTTGATAGCGGCCCGCCCAGCGGCGGGCCAGGGGGATCATTGGGAGTTTTTCTGGTCTTCCGTCATATGACGATAGACATAAACCCCGCTTAACAGGGTAAACACCAGCGTCAGGCCGGTCAGGCCGAACACCTTGAAATTAACCCAAACGCTTTGCGGCAGCCAGAAGGCGATATAAATATTGGCGGCGCCGCAGGCCAGGAAAAACAGCGCCCAGGCGACGTTAAGATTGTTCCAGACCTGTGGCGGCAGGGTCAGTTCCTTGCCCAGCATGCGCTGTATCAAAGGTTTGCCCATGATGAACTGGCTGACCAGCAGCGCGATGGCGAACAGGCCGTAAATCACCGTGACCTTCCATTTGATAAATTCGGCGTTATGGTAATACATAGTCAGGGAGCCGAAGATGGCAACCATGATAAACGTCAGCAACGTCACTTTTTCCACTTTCCGGTACCTGATCCAGGTATAGATCAGCACCAGCGCCGATGCGGCTATCAGCGCACCGGAGGCAATATAAATGTCATACAGTTTATAAAAGACAAAAAACACCACTAACGGCAGAAAATCAAGAAACTGCTTCATAAAAAAATCCGTGGTTGGTTAATCGGCGCCTGTGGTCGTTCAGGCCTGGCGCAGCAACATATATAGGCGATACAGGTAAATCAGCAAGAGCGCCGAGATAATATTACTTAAACCGTTAAGCAACACCGCGGCCACCAGCGACGATACCTGGGTAAATTGCGCCGCCAGCAATAACACCGTCGCCTTGGCCAGCAGCCATACCAGCACCGCCGGGGTAATCAGGCGCAGATTGGCGAAAGCCAGTTTACTACTCAGCCGCATGGACTTGAATACCCCCAGGTTATCGCTGGCGGCAATGACCGGCGCCAGGCTGAGCGCAATGGCCACCAGGATGCCGGGTATTACAATCAATATTAGTCCGAGTTGCACCAACAGCGTGGTAATAAATACCAGTAATAACAGGCGGGGCAGCAGAGGCGCGGACAGTCCGATGGCGCGCAGCACGCTGACCGGCTGCCGGTCCGACACCAGGCGAATCATGGTCAGCAGCGCCCCGGCCAAAATCACATTGCCCACCAGGCCGGCAAAGGTACCGGCGGCGGAGGCTTTCAGCAGTACCTTTTGTTGTTCCGGCGTCATTTGCTGCACCAGTTCCTGCAGGCTCATGCTGGACGTATCGGCCATATCGCCGCTGTCCGCGCTGAGGATAACGAGCTGATCGCTGCTGGGCGACAGCGCATGGCCGAGCGCCACGCTAATCAGCGCCGCCAGCAGGGCCAGCAAGACAATACTGGTAAACTGGTTACGGGTAAAATTCAACATGTCGCGGTACAGGGTACTTGCCATAATTGGCATGTAGAGCTCCTTGGCAGAACGTTCTAAATTATCAGCCCGGTATTCTACCCTGTTAATCGCCCGGTTGGCACCCCGACGCATCATGATGGCGTTTTTCAGCCATAATAACCCCCTTCGCGCCGGCTGGCGCCAGCGGCGGCAGGCCATAATGCGCCCTGGCGCGATCGCAGGCGTCGTTGGGCCGTCCCTGCTCGCCCGCCATGGTGAACTCGCGGCAGGGAGAGGGACGCCCGGCATAGATGGTGCAGCGGACCGATTTCCCCACCTCGCCCTCCAGCGCACGGCAACGCGGCGACCGGCCGTTGGTGCCGGCCATGCAGCGCAAAAATGGGGTAAGGGGCTCGGTTAACGCATTCGGCACCACGCCGCCGCCGTCATCGCCCTCGGCCCAATAGAAGGACACGCGGAACCATGCGCAACACGCGCCGCAGCTCATGCAGGGATTGCCGTTTTCACTCATCGTTTCATCCGCCGACTCCCCGGCGCCGAACCTCAATTGCCTAAGTGTTAACTTACGCCCGGCGCGCTGGAAAGCCAATAAAATCCCCGGCCGTATTTTTTTTATACTCTTTCGGCCACGGTTGATTTGGATCAATCTCAACCAAGTCAGTCCCTTGGTATAAAACATGATAAACAAGGTTCAACTCAAAATTACCCTACAGTATGGCAAAGTAATATGCGAGCTGGATCAATTTTGCCTGGCAAAGGCATTACCTCGACAAGGAGCAGGGAATGAACAGGTTAGCAATAGGCATGGCGGCGGCCGCGCTGATGTCGGTGACGGCGCAGGCGCATCAGGCCGGGGATGTTATTTTCCGCGCGGGCAGCGCTACGGTGCGGCCCAATGAAAGTTCTGACAATGTGCTGGGGTTGGGCGGCTTTAACGTCGATAACGATACCCAGCTCGGCCTGACGTTCACCTATCTGGTGACCGACAATATCGGCGTGGAGCTGCTGGCGGCAACGCCGTTCAAGCATCATGTCGGCCTGAAAAGCACCGGCGATATCGCCTCGGTAAAACATCTGCCGCCCAGCCTGGTGGCGGAGTATTATTTCGGCGACGCCCCGGATAAATTGCGGCCTTATATCGGCGTCGGCATCAACTATACCACCTTCTATGACGCGCGCTTCAACCAGACCGGGGAGGATGCCGGACTCAGCGATTTAAGCCTGAAGCACTCCTGGGGCCTGGCCGGCGTGGCGGGACTGGATTATAACTGGAACGACAACTGGCTGGTCAATATGTCGGTCTGGTATATGGATATCGACACCGACGTGCGCTTCAAGGCCGGGGGCCAGCAGCAGTCGGTCCATACCGAAATCGATCCCTGGGTGTTTATGTTCGGCGTCGGCTACCGGTTCTGAACCGGCGGCCGACCCTCCCAATCCGCGATGTCAAACGGTGGGAGAGCGTGCCGCCGGGGTTGAAACGGCCATTTCCCGGTCGCCCCACGACAGGCCCTGCCCACTGTTCTCCATCGTTATTTGATGCTGATATCGTTTTCCACCGAACGCACGCCCTTGACGCCGCGGGTAATGGTCACCGCGCGGTTGGCGTCGGCCATCGAGCTGACGAAACCGCTTAACTGCACCCGTCCCTTAAAGGTTTCAACGTTGATTTCGGTGCCCTTAAGGTGGTCATCGGCAAGCAGTTGCGCCTTGACCTTGGTGGTTACCACCGTATCGTCAATATAACCGCCGGTGCCTTCGGACTTGGCGGTCGGCGCGCACCCGCTAACCACGGCCGCTAAAATCACGGTTGCTGCAAGAGTCGTAAGGGCTTTCCACATTTTCATTTTATCTCCTTGGTTTTAAGTTATTTTTTTTAATACGTCACCAGCATCTTACAGGATGGCGGCGCAATTGATACGCCACCATCAAAGTGTTGTAGATAAAATGATTTTTTTCAAATCAACCGCGGGTGGCGGCCTTCATTTTGCTGACAAACGCGCTAAGCTGCGTTAGCGTGGCCGCAGGGTCCTCCAGGTTGCGTTCAATAATCTTGACGATGGCCGAACCGGAAATCGCCCCGGCCGCGCCCGCCGCCAGCGCGGCGCGCACCTGCGACGGCTCGGAAATGCCAAAGCCCTGCAGCGACGGCGCGGCATGGAACTCCGTGAGCGTCGTCACCAGGTGGGCCAACGGCACATGGCCCTGGTTTTCACTACCGGTGACGCCGGCGCGGGATAACAAATAGGTATAACCGCGGCCGTGGGAGGCGATTTCGCGCAGCAGGTCCTTATCGGCGTTCGGCGGGCAGATAAAGATCGGCGCCACGCCGTGGCGCATCGCGGCGGTACGGAACGGCAGGCTCTCTTCCAGCGGCACGTCGGCCACCAGCACCGAATCCACGCCCACCTGGGCGCAGTGGGCATAAAACGCGTCGATGCCCTTGTTAAACACCAGATTGGCGTACATCAGCAGGCCGATGGGGATGGCGGGGTATTTCTGGCGAATGACGGCCAGCATTTCGAAACACTGATCCGGCGTCACCCCGGCGGCAAACGCCCGCAGGGTGGCATTCTGGATGGTCGGGCCGTCGGCCAGCGGGTCGGAAAACGGAATGCCCAGTTCCAACGCGTCGGCCCCGGCCTCAACCAGGGTATCGATAATCTTCAGCGACAGGCCGGGATTAGGATCGCCAAGCGTGACGAAAGGCACGAAGGCCCCTTCTTTACGGCGGGAGAGCGTGGTAAACAATTGCTGATAGCGTTCCATTACATTTCTCCTCGCGCTTTCAAAATATCGAACACGGTAAAAATATCCTTATCGCCGCGGCCGGAGAGATTGACCACCAGGATCTGCTCTTTGTCCGGCGCCGCCTTGATCATCTTCAGCGCATGCGCCAGGGCGTGGGAGGACTCCAGCGCCGGGATAATGCCTTCATGGCGCGAGAGGGCTTTAAACGCCGCCAGCGCTTCCTCATCGGTGGCCGACACATATTCCGCGCGGCCGATGCTGTCCAGGTAGGCATGCTGCGGACCCACGGAAGGGAAATCCAGGCCGGCGGAAATGGAGTAGGATTCCTCGATCTGCCCGTCCGACGACTGCATCATCGGCGATTTCATGCCGAAATAGATGCCGATGCGGCCGTGTTTAAGCGACGCGCCGTGCTGGCCGGTCTCGATCCCCAGGCCGCCCGGCTCGACGCCGATAAGCCTTACCGACGGTTCGTCGATAAAGTCAGCGAACATGCCGATGGCGTTGGAGCCGCCGCCGACGCAGGCCAGGACCGCGTCCGGCAGGCAGTGTTCCCGTTCCCGCATCTGGGCCTTGGTCTCCTCGCCAATCATGCGCTGGAATTCGCGCACTATGGTGGGGAATGGATGCGGACCGGCGGCGGTGCCCAACATATAGTGGGCGCGTTCATAGCTGCCGGACCAATCGCGCAGCGCTTCGTTGCAGGCGTCCTTCAGCGTGGAGGAACCGCTGTGCACCGGGATCACTTCCGCGCCCATCAGGCGCATGCGGAACACGTTGGGTTCCTGACGTTGAATATCCTTGGCGCCCATATAAATGCGGCACTTGAGACCCAGCAGCGCGGAAGCCAGCGCCGAGGCCACGCCGTGCTGGCCGGCGCCGGTTTCGGCGATGATTTCGGTTTTGCCCATGCGCTTGGCCAGCAGGGCCTGTCCGAGCACCTGGTTGGTTTTGTGCGCGCCGCCGTGCAGCAGATCCTCGCGCTTGAGGTAGAGTTTGGTCTTGCTGCCGGCGGTCAGGTTGCGGCACAGGGTCAACGGCGTGGGGCGGCCGGCATAGTTGGTTAACAAATCGCTGAATTCCGCCTGGAAAGCCGGGTCGCTTTGCGCGCTGACGAAGGCTTCCTCCAGCTGCAGCAGCGCCGGTACCAGGATCTGCGGCACATACATGCCGCCGAATTCGCCGAAATAGGGATTTAATAGTGTCATGCGTTCCTGTCTCTTGTTGATCTGGGCAATCGATTAATAGGCGCGCAGCGTCTGAAATACCGTAGCCAGTTTATGGTGATCTTTAATACCCGGGGCGCTTTCGACGCCGGAGTTAAAGTCCAGCCCGACGCAGCCCAATTGCGCGGCGGCCACGCAGTTATCCGCCGCCAGCCCGCCCGCCAGCATGACGTTATCCAGCGCAAGCCCGTCCAGCAGCGACCAGTCGAAGGGTTGACCGCTGCCGCCGCCGTTATCCAGCAGGTAGCGATCCACATCGGTGAAATCGCGCGCCGGCGCGTGGGTGCGCATATCCAATGCTTTCCAAATGTAGCAGTCGGCCGGCAGCAGGCCGCGCAGGGTGCTGATATAGGCCTGGTCCTCGTTGCCGTGCAGCTGTACGGCGTACAACGACAGCGCGGCGGCGGCGCTCGTCACATCGGTCACGGGGGCGTCGCGAAACACGCCGACGTAGCGCAGCGCGGCGCCGGCCATCACCGCGCGGGCGCGGGTAATATCAATACATCTGGGCGATGAGGGCGCAAAAATCAATCCGCCGTAGAGCGCGCCCGCTTCAAGCGCCGCCCTTGCATCCTCGGGGCGCGTCAGGCCGCAGACTTTATTTTCGCCCAGCAATATACGGCGCACCGCGCCGTCCAGATCCGGTTCCGACATCAGCGCGCTGCCGATCAGGAAACCGTTGGAGAAGTGACTCAGTTCCCTGACGTGGCGATAGGCGGTAATGCCTGACTCGCTGATCACCGTCACGCCCGGCAGCAGCGGCGCCAGCCGGCGGGTACGGTTTAAGTCGATGGACAAATCACGCAGATCGCGATTGTTAATGCCCACCACCCGGGCGCCCAACGCCCGTGCGCGGCAGCACTCTTCCTCGGTTATCGCCTCGGTCAGCACGCCCATGCCAAGGCTGTGCGCCAGATCGGACAGTTGGCGGTAGGTGTCGTCGTCAAGTACCGACAGCATCAGCAAAATAGCGTCAGCCTGGTAATAACGGGCCAGGTAAACCTGGTAGGAATCAATGATAAAGTCTTTGCACAGCACCGGCTGGGTGACCACCCGGCTTATCTGGCGCAGGAAATCGAAGCTGCCCTGGAAGTATTTTTCGTCGGTCAGGCAGGAGATGGCGGCGGCGTAATGTTTATACACCCCGGCAATGGCCGCCGGGTCAAAATCCTCACGGATCAGGCCCTTGGAGGGCGACGCCTTTTTGCACTCCAGGATAAACACGGTGCGCGAACCCCGCAGGGCGTGATAGAAACCGCGCGTGCTCGGCCGCACCTCGTCGCGGAACCCGGCCAACGGCTGACGTTGCCTACGATCGGCTATCCATAGTTTTTTATCAGCGACAATTTTTGTCAGTACCGTATCCTGCATTTCTTATCCTCTTGCTGCCAAAGCGACAACCCGTTCATAGGCGCCGCCGCCGCGGATGGCCGCCAGCGCCTGTTGGGTATTTTCGCGGAGATTTTCCTGACCGAACAATTTCAATAACAGGGCGACGTTGGCGGCAACGGCACATTCATGGGCGTGATCGCCTTTACCTTGTAACAACCGGGCCAAAATGTCACGATTTTCTTCCGGCGAGCCGCCCAGCAGGGCGTCCATTGACTGCGCCCGCAGGCCGAAATCCGCCGGCGCCAGCTGGTAGCTGGTAATCTCGCCTTGATTAAGCTCCGCCACCTGCGTCGGCGCGTGCAGCGCCACTTCATCCATGCCGCCGCCGTGTACCACCGCGGCGCGCCGATAGCCGAGCACCCGCAGCGTTTGCGCAATGGGCAGCACCAGCTCCGGACTGTAGACGCCAATCAGCGCCAGCGGTGGACGGGCGGGGTTGATCAGCGGCCCGAGTACGTTAAACAGGGTGCGGGTTTTCAACTGCTGGCGCACCGGCATGGCATGGCGAAAGCCGGTGTGGTACTGGGGGGCGAATAAAAAGCATACCCCCAGCTCGTCCAGCGCCTGGCGCGACATTTCCGCCGGCATATCCAGCCGGATGCCGAAGGCCGCCAGCAGATCCGACGATCCCGACCGGCTGGAGACGCTGCGGTTGCCGTGTTTGGCCACCCGCGCGCCGCAGGCGGCGGCGACAAAGGCGCTGGCGGTGGAAATATTTATGCTGTTGCTGCCGTCGCCGCCGGTGCCGACGATATCGGCAAACGGATAATCCGGACGCGGGAACGGCAGGGCGTCGGCCAGCAGGGCGGTGGCGGCCCCGGCGATTTCCTCGGGATGCTCGCCGCGTATTTTCATGCTGATCAGCGCCGCCGCCAGCTGGGCCGGTTCAAGTCCGCCCTGGATAATCTGGCCGAAAAGCCGTTCGCTTTCCTGGCGGCTGATGCGTTCGGCCCGGTAGAGTTTTTCCAATATCTGTTGCATGTTCAGGTTCCTATAATTCAGGCCAGCGCCCAGTCCAGGGTTTGGTTAAGCAACCGCGCGCCCTGGGTGGTCAGGATGGATTCGGGATGAAATTGAAAACCGCAGACGCGATCGGCGTCGTGACGCACCGCCATCACCATCTCGTCAAAGTGCGCGTTGACGGTAAGTCCCTCTGGGATTTGGCTGCCCACCAGCGAATGGTAACGCGCCACCGGCAGCGGATTGGGCATGCCGGCGAACATGCCGACGCCGTCGTGGCTTACCAGCGACGCCTTGCCGTGCAGAATTTCCCCCGCCTGGCCGACATAACCGCCGTAGGCCTCCACAATCGCCTGGTGGCCGAGGCAGATGCCGATAATCGGCATCTGCCCGCGCAGCTGCGCCAGCAACTGCGGCATGCAGCCGGCGGCGGCGGGGGTGCCGGGGCCGGGCGAGAGCATCAGGATCGGATTTTCCATTTCCTTGATACGCCCGAGAATGGTGTCCGCCGGCAGTTGGTTGCGGTACACCATCACCCGGTGGCCGGTGGCGCGCAGCTGATCCACCAGATTGTAGGTAAAGGAATCGATATTATCGAGTAACAGGATATCAGCCATCAGAACACCTCCCTGGCATGATGTGCGGTCGCGATGGCGCGCAGCACGGCGCGCGCTTTATTCCGGCTTTCATCGGCTTCCGCCTGCGGCACCGAGTCCAGCACCACGCCGGCGCCGGCCTGTACCGTGGCGATGCCGTCCTCGACATAGGCCGAGCGGATGACGATACAGGTATCAAGCAGGCCGCTGCCGGTAAAATAACCGATGGCGCCGCCGTAGCTGCCGCGCCGGGCGCCTTCGGCCTCGGCAATCAGCTGCATGGCCCGCACTTTAGGCGCGCCGCTCAGGGTGCCCATGTTCATGCAGGCGCGGTAGGCGTGCAGCGCGTCAAGATCGGCGCGCAGGGTGCCGACCACCCGCGAAACCAGGTGCATGATAAAGGAATAGCGATCGACCTTGGTCAAATCGGCGACATACCGGCTGCCGGGTTCGCAAATGCGCGCCAGATCGTTGCGCGCCAGGTCCACCAGCATCAGGTGTTCGGCCAGCTCTTTATGGTCGGTGCGCATTTCCAGCTCGATGCGGCTGTCGAGATCGCGGTCCAGCGTGCCGTCCGGCCTGCGGCCGCGCGGCCGGGAGCCGGCGATGGGATAGATTTCGATCTGCCGGTTGACGGCATCGTACTTGAGCGAGCTTTCTGGCGAGGCGCCGAACAGGGTAAAGTCGTTATCCTGCATAAAAAACATATAGGGGCTGGGATTGCTTTCTTTCAGGGTATGGTACGCGGCCAGCGGCGACGGGCAGGGTAGCGAAAAGCGCCGGGACGGCACCACCTGGAAAATTTCCCCCTCGCGGATCGCCTGCTGCATGGTGGTGACGATACGGCCGAATTCCTCATCGCTGCGATCGGTTTCCAGGGTCATGCTGTCGATGACCTGATGGGGGATCGGCCCCGGGGCCTGCCGCAGTTGATGCTGCAGCTGTTCAATGCGCGCCTGTAAACGGCGTTTCTCACCGGCCAGCGGGGTGAACAGGCTGCCCTGCAGACGGCAGGTGCGTTGCTGATGATCGAGGATTAGCAGGGTTTCCGCCAGGTAAAAGCAAAAATCCGGGCAACGCTGCCCCTGGCTCACCTCGGGCAGCGATTCAAAGCCGGCGACCAGGTCATAGGCGAACAGGCCGCCGAGGAACAGCGCTTCCGGCTGGTCGGCTGGGGTCGGCACCAGCGCCAGCAGCAGGCGCAGGCAATCGAATACCGACAGGGCGCGCAACCGCGCGTCTTCGTCCATCTCATCCGCCACCATCGGGAACAGCAGCTCGCGGCCGCTGGGATGGGCGTTGATCACCACCCCGGCCGGCAGCGCCGCGTCCAGCAGCGGCAGCAGCGCCGCGCCGTTGGCGGTCAGCGCCTGCAGCTGGACCTTCTGTCCGAGCGCGGTGATGCGCATGGCGCTGTCGAGCACCATCAGGCTTTTCAGGTTTTGCTTGTTGTCGATTTCGGCGGACTCGAGCAGCAGGGTCGCCGGACGGGCGCCGCAAAGCTGGTTGAACATCGCGGTAGGATCGTCGCGATAGGTGGCCGTGGCCTGCAGCAGTTCTACTTGAGGTTGTGTGGCTTGCATAATGTTTTCCCTGATTATCGCCCATAAAAAAACCCGCTTGAAAGGCGGGTTAGTAGGGATCTTGCTCTGTCCGACGACAGCGACGCATGATAACACCACCCGCTAAAGGGAGATGCGCCACCAGCGAAGCGTTACCAGGGTTAAGGTTGTCATCGTCAGATTCTCATTGGTTGTCTTGATGCGTACTAGTAAACTAGTTCAGCAATGAAAAGTCAACAGCTGCCGCTTAAAAGCAGTTAAATATTTAACAGGTTCGATTCAACGGCGTTTGACGTTATGATATGGGCGTTAATTTTTGAAAGGTAACCTATCGTTGACCGAGATCTCCGTTAAATCATCGCTGCTGACCCTGTACGATCTGCATAGCCATACCACCGCCTCCGACGGGCTGCTGTCACCGGCGGAGCTGGTGGCGCGCGCCGTGGCCATGGGCGTCGACGTCCTGGCCGTGACCGACCATGACACCATTTCCGGCCTGGCGGAGGCGCGGCGGGCGGTCAGCGATGGCGCGCTGCCGCTTACGCTGGTCGCCGGGGTGGAGGTGTCCACCCAATGGGCCAATCACGAGATCCATATTGTCGGCCTCGGCATCGACGACGCGCATTCGGCCATGGACGCGCTGCTGGCCGCCCAGCGCGAAAAGCGTCTGGCCCGGGCCCGGGCCATCGCCGAGCGGCTGGAGCGCGCCGGCATCAATGACGCCTGGACGGGCGCCAACCGGTTTGCCCGGGACGAACTGGTGACGCGCGGCCATTTTGCCCGTTACCTGGTCGGCATCGGCGCCGCCGATAACGTGGCCAAGGTGTTCAAAAAATACCTGTCCAAGGGTAAAACCGGCTATGTCCCCCCGCAGTGGTGTACAATCGACGAGGCGGTGGACGCCATACATCAGGCGGGCGGACAGGCGGTGCTGGCCCATCCCGGCCGTTACCAGCTGTCGGCGAAATGGCTTAAGCGCCTGATGGATCATTTTGCCGGGGTCGGCGGCGACGGTATCGAAGTGGCGATGTGCCAGCAGTCGCCGCAGGAAAAAACCATGCTGGCGGGCTACGCGCGCGAGCGGGGCCTGCTGGCCTCGCAGGGATCCGATTTTCACCAGCCCTGCGGCTGGATCGAGCTTGGCCGAAAACTGTGGCTGCCGGGCGGAGTGGAACCGATATGGCGCGATTGGCCGGTCAACCGGCCAGCTGTAGCAAGGGAATTGTCCGAAGGATAAACGCGGTTTGCCGGGGCGTTGCTCCCTCTAGACTAAATAAGGAGTCATAATGAGCCAGTTTTTTACTATTCATCCAGAAAATCCACAGCCGCGGTTGATAAGCCAAACCGTTGAACTGCTGCGTAAGGGCGCGGTGATTGTCTATCCTACCGATTCAGGCTACGCGCTTGGCTGCCGTCTGGAGGACAAGGCCGCCATGGAGCGCATCTGCCTTATCCGGCGGTTGGACGGTAATCATAACTTTACCCTGGTCTGCCGCGATCTGTCCGAGCTGTCGACCTATGCCCACGTGGATAACCAGGCGTATCGCCTGATGAAGAATAATACGCCGGGCAAGTATACCTTTATTCTTAAAGCCACCAAGGAAGTGCCGCGGCGCCTGATGAACGACAAGCGTAAAACCATCGGCGTGCGCGTGCCCTCCAACGCCATCGCCCTGGCGCTGCTTGAAGCCATGGAAGAACCGCTGATGTCCACCACCCTGATGTTGCCGGGCAATGACTTCGCGGAATCGGACCCGGAAATGATCAACGATCACCTGGGTAAACAGGTCAACCTGGTGATCCACGGCGGTTTTCTCGGCCAGCAGCCGACGACGGTTATCGATTTAACCAACGACGCGCCGGTGGTGGTGCGCGAGGGCGTCGGGGATATCTCCCCCTTCCTGTGATGACCGGCCGGCGCTCCCGATGGGTTTACCGCCGACCCCGGTTTCCCGGGCGGGGGATGCATTGCGGGGCCGGCGGGCGGCGTTTTCAGCCGGTGCTCCGGCCCGACCCAAACTAGGCATTGTCATACCCGCGGTCATAGTGTAAAATAACCAGCTATATTTCAGTTAAGTCGCTGATAAATTTAATAAATAATGGCGAAAGCCACCATTCGACGCCTGTGAAGGCGACAGCCGAGGTTGCTCAATGAGCGAAAAGCTGCAAAAAGTCCTGGCACGCGCCGGGCATGGTTCCCGCCGTGAAATTGAATCCATGATTGAACAAGGCCGCGTCAGCGTCGACGGCAAGATTGCCACGCTGGGCGATCGGGTTGACGCCGTCAGTTCCATGAAAATCCGCGTCGACGGACGGGTGGTTTCCATCACCGCGTCCGATGAAGCGGTATGCCGTGTCCTGGCCTACTACAAGCCGGAAGGCGAGCTCTGCACCCGGCGTGACCCCGACGGCCGCCCGACGGTGTTCGATCGGTTGCCGAAACTCAACGGCTCGCGCTGGATTGCGGTGGGGCGCCTGGATATCAACACCTCCGGCCTGCTGTTATTCACCACCGACGGTGAGCTGGCCAACCGCCTGATGCATCCAAGCCGGGAAGTGGAGCGCGAGTACGCGGTGCGCGTATTCGGCCAGGTAGACGACGAAAAGCTGCGGCTGTTAACCAAGGGCGTTACCCTGGAAGACGGCACCGGCGCGTTCCGCACCCTGAGTTTCCAGGGCGGCGAAGGCCTGAACCAATGGTACAACGTGACCTTGACCGAAGGCCGCAACCGTGAAGTGCGGCGCTTATGGGAAGCGGTGGGAGTACAGGTCAGCCGTCTGATCCGCACCCGCTACGGCGCCATCCCGCTGCCGAAAGGCTTGCCGCGCGGCGGCTGGACCGAACTGCCGCTGGCTGAAATCAACTATCTGCGCGAGCTGGTGGAAATGCCGCCGGAAACCGTCACCAGGGTGCCGGTGGAGAAGGAACGCCGCCGCATGAAGGCCAACCAGATCCGCCGGGCGGTAAAACGTCACAGTACGGTTACGCCCACCCGGCGCGGCGGACAGAGCAGCAAGCGCAACTCCGGATCGTAAAACGCCCATCCCGCGCGCCGATGGCCGCGTCAAACGCCTGTTTGACCGGCCGCGGCTGGGAATTCCCTGATTCGTCAACACCCCGCCGTATCCCGATAGCCGCGTCCAACGCCGGCTTGAGCGGTCTTGGCCCGGCGATCGACCGGACCGCCGACATCGGCAATGCCTCATAGCCGCGGCCAACGCCTGCGCGCGCGGCGCCCACCTTACCAGTCCACGCCCTGCTGCGCCTTGATACCCGCGTCGAAGGCATGTTTCACCGGGCGCAGCTCGCTGACCGTATCCGCCAGCTCCAGCAGTTCCCGATGGCAGGCGCGGCCGGTGATAATCACCGTTTGCTGCGGCGGGCGGTTTTTCAGCGCCGCGACGATCGCCGGTAAATCGATATAATCGTAGGTAACCATATAGGTCAGCTCGTCGAGCAGCACCAGATCCAGGCTCTCGTCCGCCAGCATACGCAGGCCATGCTGCCAGACTTCCTGGGCCGCGGCCCTGTCGGTCACCCGGTTCTGGGTATTCCAGGTAAAGCCGGTGGCCATCACCTGGAATTCCACCCCATGCTGTTCCAGCAGGTTTCTTTCGCCGTTCGGCCACTGCCCCTTGATAAACTGGATCACCCCGGCCCGCATGCCGTGGCCGATAGCCCGGGCGACGGTGCCGAAGCCGGCGGTGGTCTTGCCCTTGCCGTTGCCGGTGAACACCATCACGATGCCACGCTGCTCGGAAGCCGCGGCGATGCGGGCGTCCACCTGCTCTTTTAAACGCTGCTGGCGCTGCTGGTGCCTATCTTCACTCATCTGTTCATCCTGTCTGATTACGCCGGGCCCGGTTTACGGTCCGGCTGGGCATCAAAACTGATACCGGTTTTGCGACGGCTGTCATCACCCATCAGATAAAGATAGATGGACATAATTTCGGCGGGGGTTTTCAGCCGCGCGGCGTCTTCCCGGGGAAAAGCGCTGGCGCGCATGGCGGTGCGGGTGCCGCCGGGGTTAATGCAGTTAACCCGCAGGGTGGCGGCGGGATATTCGTCCGCCAGCACCTGCATCATGCCCTCGGTGGCGAATTTGGACACCGCGTATACCCCCCAGTTGGCCCGTCCCTGGCGCCCGACGCTGGAACTGCTGAACACCAGCGACGGCCGGGATGCCTGCAACAACAGCGGCAGCATCGCCTGGGTCAGCATAAAAGTGGCGTTGACGTTGACCGCCATCACCTCTCGCCAGCTGTCGGGGGACTGCTGCGCCATCGGCACGATTTCACCCAGCAACCCGGCATTGTTCAGCAGGCCGTCAAGACGCGGCTGTTCGGCCGCCAGCCGCTGGCCGAGCAGCCGGTAATCGCCGGCGGGGGCCGCGGATAAATCGAACGGAATAACGCGCGCCGGCCGGCCGCCTTCGGCGGCAATCAATCCCGCCACCGCCGCCAGCTTGGATTCGGTTCGCCCGAGCAATACCAGCGTTGCGCCGTGGCGGGCGTAGGTCAGCGCGGCCTCGCGGCCGATGCCGTCGCCGGCGCCGGTCACCATGATGATGCGGCCGGCCAATAAGTCATGTTTGGGCTGATAGTACAAGGGAAACTCCTTTGTTAACCCGTCCGGTCACCCCTGGGTGATAATTTATCGCCTTTTTAACCGTCGGTCCCCATTTTATGCCTGAAACAGGACCCCATTTCAATCGTTAACGGTTAACCTCCTTTATAAGCGTAAACCTGCGTAATATTCTGATTTTTCCGGCGACGTATACCCGGACCTTCGCTAGAATGAAGCACAACGGAAAACATATTCAGCAAGGCGGCAGCGTGGAATTTATTACTCTTTATGGTCTCTTCCTGGCAAAATCCATCACCGTGGTCCTGGCCATCGGCGCGGTGTTGCTGCTGGTCATGGCGTTGCGCCAGCGGCAGCGCCGGCGCAAGGGCGAAATCCAGATAACGGACCTGGGCAAACAGTACCGCGAAATGCAAAGGGAAATGCAGCTGGGGCGCATGGGCGAGGCCGAACAGCGTATCTGGCACAAACGGTATAAAAAGCAGGAAAAAGGCGAGGCCAGGCAGGCGCGCGCGCGCGCCAAGCATGGCGAGAAATCACCGCAAAAATCCTGTCTGTATGTCCTGGATTTCAAAGGCAGCATGGATGCCGGCGAGGTGGCTTCGCTGCGCGAGGAGGTTTCGGCGGTGTTGGCGGTGGCTAAACCGGAGGACGAGGTACTGCTGCGGCTGGAAAGCCCCGGCGGGGTGGTGCACGGCTACGGCCTGGCCGCCTCGCAGCTGCAACGCCTGCGCGACCGCGGCATCCGCCTGACGGTGGCGGTGGATAAAGTGGCCGCCAGCGGCGGCTATATGATGGCCTGCGTGGCCGATCGCATCATCGCCGCGCCGTTTGCCATCGTCGGTTCCATCGGCGTGGTGGCCCAAATTCCCAACTTTAACCGCCTGCTCAAGCGCAATGATATCGACATGGAACTGCATACCGCCGGGGCCTATAAGCGCACGCTGACCCTGTTTGGCGAAAACTCGCCGGAAGGGCGGGAGAAGTTCCAGCAGGACCTGAACGAAACGCATCACCTGTTCAAACAGTTTGTCCACGAGATGCGGCCCACGCTGGATATCGAGGCGGTGGCGACCGGCGAGCACTGGTATGGCACCCAAGCGCGGGAAAACGGCCTGGTGGACGGCATCGGCACCAGCGACGATCTGCTGATCGCCGAAATGGCCAACCATGAGGTCATCAGCGTGCGGTTCGCCCGGCGTAAACGTTTGCTCGCGCGTTTTACCGACAGCACCGCCCTAAGTATCGAACAGCGCTTATTACATTTATGGCAACGGGGCCAGAAGCCGTTACTGTGATTATTCCCACGCCACCGGGCGGGTATGTCCGGCGATATGCGCTAACGCCCGCGGCCGGCAAACCGGCCCGCCGGCGCCGGAGATTTAATCCTCCAGGTGATATTTCTCCGACAGCACCACGGCAAGATGTTTAAACATATTAAACACCGCCGTGGTTTTCCGCGTCGGTACCCCGTCCTGGTCAAGAAAGAATTCACCCCGGAAAATCAGCACGCCGCCTTTCTGTTCTACCTCGGTTGCTTCCATGCCGTGCATATATTCATCGTGCGCGCGAATAATGCGATTAGCCTCGATAAGCAGGCTGTGGCGATCTAGGGGGGTGGTGTTACCGTACATAAGCGTTACTCCTGAGTGGGCTACGGGGCTATTGTAATACCCGGTTGTGTTCGGCTGCAAACAGACTAAGGTTTATTCGGTCGGCCGCGGGGATTTATAGGGTTTTACCGGCCGGGCTTTTTTTTGCGCCGCGAATATGTTGCGCCAACTTTTTTATCATGTAGAGTGTGGGCCTTCATAAGTCGGGGGGGGTAATTGAACTTTTTTCAATAGTTGGTTTATCAATGTTTAAAGATAATATTGATAAATAAATTTATTTTTCAATAGGTTAATCTCATGGCGAAAGCGAAAAGGCAGACTGGCTGAACAGAGGTTGATTTTTGGCGGCGCTGCCGCAATATAAAATTTGAGGAATGCCCAGCCAGGGTCTGGCGCACAAAAAGCTTCTTATTACAGAAGACATCATTCAGGTAAAGGTAAACATGGGTAAAGCTCTCGTTATCGTTGAATCCCCGGCGAAAGCCAAAACGATTAATAAATATTTAGGCAATGACTACGTCGTTAAGTCGAGCGTTGGTCACATCCGTGATTTGCCCACCAGCGGTTCCGCCACTAAAAAAAGCGCCGACGCCACCAAAATCAAAAAAGTCAAAAGCGACGCGCAAACCGCCCTGGTCAACCGCATGGGCATTGATCCCTACCATGGCTGGAAAGCGCATTACGAGATTTTGCCCGGTAAGGAAAAAGTGGTTAGCGAGCTCAAGGCCTTGGCGCAGAATGCCGACCATATCTATCTCGCAACCGACCTTGACCGCGAAGGGGAAGCCATTGCCTGGCACCTGCGGGAAGTGATCGGCGGCGATGACAACCGTTTCAGCCGCGTCGTATTTAATGAAATCACCCGCAATGCCATTACCGCGGCGTTTAAAAAACCGGGCGAGCTGAATATCGACCGGGTTAACGCCCAGCAGGCGCGGCGTTTTATGGACCGCGTGGTGGGATATATGGTCTCGCCGCTGTTGTGGAAAAAACTGGCCCGCGGCCTGTCCGCCGGCCGGGTCCAGTCGGTGGCCGTTCGCCTGGTGGTGGAACGGGAACGCGAGATAAAAGCCTTTGTGCCCGAAGAATATTGGGAACTGCACGCCGACCTTAAGGTGTCGGCCAAGGCGCAACTGCAGATGCAGGTTACCCACCACGGCGACAAGCCCTTTAAACCGGTCAACCAGGCGCAGACCCAGGCCGCCGTCAAGCAACTGGAAAACGCGCAGTACGTCATCGCCGATCGCGAGGACAAGCCGACCAGCAGCAAGGCCGGCGCGCCCTTTACCACCTCGACCCTGCAACAGGCCGCCAGCACCCGCCTGGGCTACGGCGTCAAGAAAACCATGATGCTGGCCCAGCGCCTGTACGAAGCGGGGCATATTACCTATATGCGTACCGACTCGACCAACCTGAGCCAGGACGCGCTGGCCATGGCGCGGGATTATATCGGCGCGGAGTTCGGCGCCAAATACCTGCCCAAGCAGGCCAATGAATATGCCAGCAAGGGCAACGCCCAGGAAGCCCATGAGGCCATCCGTCCCTCCGATGTCGGCAATTTAGCCGAGCAGCTTAAGGACATGGAAGCGGACGCGCAGAAGCTCTACCAGCTTATCTGGCGCCAGTTTGTCGCCTGCCAGATGATGCCGGCGCAGTACGACTCCACCACCCTGACGGTCAAGGCGGCGGATTACCTGCTGCGCGCCAAGGGTCGTATCCTGCGCTTTGACGGCTGGACCAAGGTCATGCCCGCGCTGCGCAAGGGCGATGAAGACCGCACCCTGCCGCAGGTCGCGGTGGGCCAGGCCCTCGATCTGGAAAAACTGCTGCCCAGCCAGCATTTCACCAAGCCGCCCGCGCGCTACAGCGAAGCGTCTTTGGTCAAGGAACTGGAAAAACGCGGCATCGGCCGCCCGTCCACCTACGTGTCGATCATCTCCACCATCCAGGATCGTGGTTATGTGCAGGTGGAAAACCGTCGTTTCTACGCGGAAAAAATGGGTGAAATCGTCACCGATCGCCTGGAGGAAAATTTCCGCGAGCTGATGAACTACGACTTCACCGCCCGCATGGAAGACAAGCTCGATCAGGTCGCCAACAACGAGGCCGAGTGGAAGGCGGTGCTGGACTCGTTCTTCAAGGAGTTCAGCGACCAGCTGGAAACGGCGGAAAAGGATCCGGAAGAGGGCGGCATGCGCCTCAACCAAATGGTCATGACCAGCATCGATTGCCCGACCTGCGGACGCAAGATGGGCATTCGCACCGCCAGCACCGGCGTGTTCCTTGGGTGTTCCGGCTATTCCCTGCCGCCGAAGGAACGCTGCAAAACCACCATCAACCTGATTCCGGAATCGGAAACCCTCAACCTGCTCGAGGGCGAAGACGCCGAAACCAACGCCCTGCGCGCCCGCCGCCGTTGCCCGAAATGCGGCACCGCCATGGACAGCTACCTGATCGACAACGGCCGCAAGCTGCACGTCTGCGGCAATAATCCACTGTGCGACGGTTATGAAATCGAGCAGGGAGAATTCAGGATCAAGGGCTATGACGGCCCGGTGGTCGAGTGTGAAAAATGCGGCTCCGACATGCATCTGAAACTCGGACGCTTCGGCAAGTACATGGCCTGTACCAACGAAGAGTGCAAAAACACCCGCAAGATCCTGCGCAACGGCGACGTGGCGCCGCCAAAGGAAGATCCGGTGCCGCTGCCCGAGCTGCCGTGCGAAAAGTCGGACGCCTATTTTGTCCTGCGCGACGGCGCGGCGGGCGTTTTCCTGGCGGCCAACACCTTCCCTAAATCACGGGAAACCCGGGCGCCGCTGGTGGAGGAACTGGCGCGATTTAAAGATCGCCTGCCGGAAAAACTGCGCTACCTGGCCGACGCGCCGGTAAAAGATCCCGAAGGCAATAAAGCGCTGGTGCGCTTTAGCCGCAAGACCAAGCAGCAGTATGTCTCCTCGGAAAAAGAGGGCAAGGCCACCGGCTGGACGGCGTTCTACATCGACGGCAAATGGCAGGTCGCCAAAAAATAACCGCCCGCCGATGGGGTAGACGCGGCCATGGTTTTTCTGGCCGCCAAAACGCCCCATGGCAGGGCATGCCCGTTATCAGCCTTGCTAAATCGGGCGTGTCGTCAATCACCAACCTGCGGGTTGGTTTTTTTATGTCTGATAAATAAGTTATATATAGCGATTTTTTATGATTAAATAGTATTAATTGCAAGATTAGCTTTCACCCTTCGACGCCCGGGAAACGACCGCGCCCTAAGGCCGCGATTTTGACCAGTGCTCTTGCGCCATATGTATGCCAGGATGACAAAAATGAAATTGCAGCAGCTTCGCTATATTGTTGAAGTCGTGAACCACAACCTGAACGTATCTTCCACCGCTGAAGGCCTCTACACCTCCCAGCCCGGCATCAGCAAACAGGTGCGCATGCTCGAAGACGAACTCGGGGTACAGATTTTCGCCCGCAGCGGCAAACACCTCACCCAGGTCACGCCGGCCGGCATGGAGATTATCCGCATCGCGCGCGAAGTCCTGTCCAAGGTCGATGCCATCAAGGCGGTGGCGGGCGAGCACACCTACCCGGACAAAGGCTCGCTGTATGTCGCCACCACCCACACCCAGGCGCGCTATGCCCTCCCGGAGGTGATCAAAGGGTTTATCGAACGCTATCCCCGGGTCTCCCTCCACATGCACCAGGGATCGCCGACGCAAATTGCCGAAGCGGTCTCCAAAGGCATCGCGGATTTTGCCATCGCCACCGAAGCGCTGCACCTCTACGACGACCTGGTCATGCTGCCGTGTTACCACTGGAACCGCGCGATCGTGGTACTGCCCACCCACCCGCTGGCGGGCAAGGAACACATCACCATCGAGGAACTGGCGGCCTTCCCGCTGGTCACCTACACCTTTGGCTTCACCGGCCGCTCGGAGCTCGACACCGCCTTTAACCGCGCCGGGCTTACGCCGCGCATCGTCTTCACCGCCACCGACGCCGACGTCATAAAAACCTATGTCCGCATGGGACTGGGGGTCGGGGTGATTGCCAATATGGCGGTAAGCGGCGAGGCCGATCCCGATCTGGTCAAAATCAACGCCGACGCCATGTTTGCCCTTAGCACCACCAAAATCGGCTTTCGCCGCAGCACCTTCCTGCGCAGCTATATGTATGATTTTATCCAGCGCTTCGCGCCGCACCTCACCCGCGACGTGGTGGACACCGCGGTGGCCCTGCGTTCCAATGAAGAAATCGAAGCGATGTTCAAGGATATAAAATTACCGGTAAAGTGACCTGCTCAGCGCATCCGCGGCGCTGACGACACTTTATGTTATAAAAAAGTTGCGTAATTCTTGTAAATTGTTTACTGCAATGCCTCAACCTGAATAGGGTTATGACTATAATAAAGTAAAAGTCTGGAGGAGAGCTATGTCGACAACCCTGCGGGAAGCCAGTAGGGACCAACTGGTCATACGCGATAAAACCTACCGCTATTACAGCCTGCCGCGGGCGGCCCGGCGGTTGGGCAACCTGGACCGGCTGCCTAAATCCATGAAGGTCCTGCTGGAAAACCTGCTGCGCAACCAGGATGACGATATCGTTACCGAGGCGGATCTGCGCGCCCTGGCGGGCTGGCTGGAGCATGCCCATGCCGACGGCGAAATCGCCTATCGTCCGGCGCGGGTGCTGATGCAGGATTTTACCGGCGTCCCGGCGGTGGTGGATCTTGCGGCGATGCGCGAGGCGGTCAAGCGCCTGGGCGGCGACGTCGATAAAGTCAATCCCCTGTCGCCGGTCGATCTGGTTATCGACCACTCGGTTACCGTCGACAGCTACGGCGACGACCGCGCATTTGCCGAAAACAATCAATTGGAAATGGAACGGAACCTCGAGCGCTACAAGTTCCTGCGCTGGGGACAGCAGGCGTTCAGCCGCTTTCGCGTGGTGCCGCCGGAAAACGGCATTTGCCACCAGGTTAACCTGGAGTACCTGGCGCTCACCGTCTGGCATGAAGAGCAGGACGGCGAGGCGGTGGCCTATCCCGATACCCTGGTGGGCACCGACTCGCATACCACCATGGTTAACGGCCTGGGCGTGCTCGGCTGGGGCGTGGGCGGCATCGAAGCCGAGGCGGCCATGCTGGGCCAGCCGGTCTCGATGCTGATCCCCGATGTGGTCGGTTTTAAACTGCTCGGAAAACTCAACGAAGGCATTACCGCCACCGACCTGGTGCTTACCGTCACCCAAATGCTGCGCAAGCACGGCGTGGTGGGCAAATTTGTCGAATTCTACGGCGACGGCCTGGATGCGCTGCCGCTGGCGGATCGGGCCACCATCGCCAATATGGCGCCCGAATACGGCGCCACCTGCGGTTTTTTCCCGGTGGACGCCATTACCCTGGATTACCTGCGCCTGACCGGCCGCTCCGAGGAGCAAATCGCCCTGGTGGAAGCCTACAGCAAACAGCAGGGCCTGTGGCGCCATCATGGCGACGAACCGCGCTTTACCAGCACCCTTGAGCTTGATATGGGCAGCGTGGTGGCAAGCCTGGCCGGCCCCAAACGCCCGCAGGATCGCGTGGCGCTGCCGGGCGTGCCCGCCGCGTTCCGCGCCAGCGACGAGCTGGATTTCACCAAGCGCACCCACCATCCCGATTTCCAGACCTTCGAGCTGGACGGACAAACGCATGAACTGCACCAGGGCGCGGTGGTGATTGCCGCCATCACCTCCTGCACCAATACCTCCAATGCCAATATCCTGATGGCCGCCGGCCTGCTGGCGCGCAATGCGGTTAACAAAGGATTGCGCACCCAGCCCTGGGTCAAGACCTCGCTGGCGCCCGGCTCCAAGGTGGTTACCGATTACCTTGCCGCCGCCGGCCTCACGCCTTACCTGGATCAACTGGGTTTTAACCTGGTGGGCTACGGCTGCACCACCTGTATCGGCAACTCCGGCCCGCTGAAGGCGTCCATCGAGGCGGCGATAAAATCCGGCGACCTGACGGTGGGGGCGGTGCTTTCCGGCAACCGTAACTTTGAGGGACGCATCCACCCGCTGGTGAAAACCAACTGGCTGGCCTCGCCGCCGCTGGTGGTGGCCTATGCCCTGGCCGGCAATATGATGGTCAACCTGAGCGAAGATCCGCTCGGCGCCGACCCGCAGGGGCAACCGGTCTACCTGCGGGATATCTGGCCCGGTTCGGCGGAGATCGCCGATGCGGTCGCCCTGGTCAACAGCGCTATGTTCCACAAAGAGTACAGCGCGGTGTTCAACGGTAACGCGCAATGGCAAAATATCGAGGTCAACAGCACGCCGACCTATGACTGGCAGGACGATTCCACCTATATACGCTTAACGCCGTTTTTCGACGACATGCAGCATCAGCCCAAGCCGGTGGAAAACATCCACGGCGCGCGCGTGCTGGCGATGCTGGGCGATTCGGTTACCACCGACCATATTTCCCCCGCGGGCAATATCAAGGTGGACAGCCCGGCCGGACTCTACCTGCGTGAAAACGGCGTCGAGGCCGGCAACTTCAACTCCTACGGATCGCGGCGCGGCAACTACGAAGTGATGGCGCGCGGCACCTTTGCCAATATCCGCATCCGCAACGAAATGGTACCGGGGGTGGAGGGCGGCATTACCCGTCATATCCCGTCCGGCGACGAGCTGGCGATTTACGATGCCGCCATGCGCTACCAGCGGGACAAGGTGCCGCTGGCGATTATCGCCGGAAAAGAATACGGCTCCGGCTCCAGCCGCGACTGGGCGGCCAAGGGGCCGAGGCTGCTGGGCATCCGGGTGGTGATTGCCGAGTCGTTCGAACGTATACACCGTTCCAACTTAATCGGCATGGGGATTTTGCCGCTGGAATTCCCGGCCGGCGTGACCCGCAAAACGCTGGGCCTGACCGGCGACGAGACCATCAGCGTCAGCGGCCTGGACGACCTGACGCCGGGCCAGGCGGTGGCGGTGCGCATCACCCATGCCGACGGACGCCAGGAGGCGATACAGGCCCGTTGCCGCATCGATACCGGCAATGAGCTGACCTACTTTAAACATGACGGCATTTTGAACTACGTGATTCGCAAGATGCTGTAATCTTGCCGGCGCGTCCCAACCCCCGGGGGGGGGACGCGAAGCGGCGGGAGTAATGAAGTGGTCAAATTCGCGTGACATTGATGATGTGGAGTATATTATTTGCAGGTAGTGTTTATTTAAGTTGCCAGGTTAAATTATTATCTTGATTGGCCTGAAGCATTATTTCTGTTATTATTAACCGATATAAAGTATCAAGTTATCAACCTTAAAGACGGTCAGGATTTAAATATCATTTTTGACTCTTTATATTCAATCCTTCTTTTGATTTACTCTATTAATACATCCACTTTTGTGATCTCGACAGGGTTATTATATTCTTCGTTTGATATAGAATGCCGCCACTGCAAAGGTAGCGCCCGCATGAAAATATATTATTATTTTCATGCATGGCTATTTTTAACGTTAGAGCAATATGTTTAACATATTCACGGCATTTTTATTTAAACGTTCCCCGAGGAGAACAGCACAATGAATAGCATCACGGACAGCGCGTCGGTGCTGGAGGCGTCCCCCGTCTCCGGCTGGCGCAGAAGCGACACCATGTGGATGTTGGGCCTGTACGGCACGGCCATCGGCGCGGGCGTGCTGTTTTTACCCATTAACGCGGGCATCGGCGGGCTAGTGCCGCTCATTATCATGGCGGTTATTGCTTATCCGATGACCTTTTTTGCCCACCGCGGATTATGCCGTTTTGTATTATCCGGTAAAAATGGCGGCGAGGATATAACGGAAGTCGTCGAAGAACATTTTGGCGTCGGCGCTGGTAAATTAATCACCTTGCTGTATTTTTTTGCTATCTATCCTATTTGCCTGGTGTATGGCGTGGCGATTACGAATACCGTTAACAGCTTTATTACCCATCAGCTTCATTTGCCGGCGCCACCGCGGGCGATATTATCACTGATATTGATCCTCGGGCTGATGACCATTGTGCGTTTTGGCAAGGAGATGATCGTCAGGGCGATGAGCATCCTGGTTTTTCCATTTGTCGCGGCGTTAATGCTGCTGGCGCTTTATTTAATTCCCAACTGGAGCACGGCTATTCTCGACAGCGCCACCGTTGCCGGCGGCATGACCGGCAATAGCCTGATGGTTACGCTGTGGCTGGCGATCCCGGTGATGGTGTTCTCGTTTAACCATTCGCCGATTATCTCCTCGTTCGCGGTGGCAAAACGCGAGGAATATGGCGTGGGTGCGGAGAAAAAATGCTCCCGTATCCTGGCCTGCAGCCATGTGATGATGGTGGCGACGGTGATGTTTTTTGTGTTCAGCTGCGCGCTCAGCCTGTCGACCGCCGATTTGATGGAAGCCAAGGCGCAGAATATTTCCATCCTGTCATACCTGGCCAATCACTTTAACAACCCGCTGATTGCCTGGATGGCGCCGATCATCGCCACCGTCGCCATCAGCAAATCCTTCCTGGGCCATTATCTCGGGGCGCGCGAGGGTTTCAACGGCATGATAATCAAGTCATTGCGTGGCCGGGGCAAAACCGCCTCCGAAGCGTCGCTTAACCGTATTACCGGCATCTTTATGCTGCTGACCACCTGGCTGGTGGCGACGCTGAACCCCAGCATCCTCGGTATGATCGAGACCCTGGGCGGGCCGGTTATCGCTATGCTGCTGTTTTTGATGCCGATGTACGCCATCCAGAAAGTCCCGGCGATGAAAAAATACAGCGGCGGCGTTAGCAACCTATTTGTCGTGCTGATGGGCCTGGTCGCCATGTCGGCGATTATCTATAGCCTGATGGGCTGACGCCGGGCCGGGCCGGCCCGGCCCGTTTTCGCGCCGACGCTCCCGCAGGGAAACATCATCTGCGCAGTATGTTAAGGACAGGGTTATGGTTAGCATTTTTGATATTTTCAAGATAGGCATCGGTCCATCCAGTTCCCACACCGTCGGCCCGATGAAGGCCGGGAAAATGTTTGCCGACGACCTGCTGGCGCAGGGGCTGCTCCCCTCGGTCGGGCGTATCGCGGTGGACGTGTATGGTTCTCTGTCGTTAACCGGCCGGGGGCATCATACCGATATCGCCATTATCATGGGCCTGGCCGGCAACGCGCCCGCTACGGTTGACGTGGACGCGATTCCGCAGTTTATCAACCAGGTGCGCCAGCGCGGACGGCTGCCCCTGGCGGACGGCTACGACGTGGATTTTGCGGTGGCATCCGCCATCCGGTTTCGTGACGAGAACCTGCCGCTGCATGAAAACGGCATGGTTTTCAACGCCTGGCGGCAAGACGAATTGGTGTACAGTAAAATCTATTACTCGATCGGCGGCGGCTTTGTGGTCGATCGGGAAAATTTCGGCAAAAAGAGCCCATCCGGGCGGGCGGTGCCATTTCCATTCTTTTCGGCGCAGAACCTGCTGCGCCATTGCCGCGATAACTGCCTGTCGCTGTCGGCGGTGGTAATGAAAAACGAGCTGGCGCTGCATAGCCGCGAGGAGATCGAGCAATACTTCGGCGCGGTATGGAGCACCATGCAAAACGCCATGCGGCGCGGCATGAACACCGAAGGCGTATTGCCGGGGCCGATCCGGGTGCCGCGCCGTGCCTCCAGCCTGCACCGGCTGCTGTTCACCAACGATCGCTTCTCCAGCGATCCGATGAACGCCATGGACTGGGTGAATATGTTCGCCATGGCGGTGGCCGAGGAGAACGCCGCCGGCGGACGGGTGGTGACCGCCCCGACCAACGGCGCCTGCGGTATTATCCCGGCGGTGCTGGCTTATTACGATCGTTTTATCCAGCCGGTGACCTCGGAGGCATACCTGCGCTATTTCCTGGCCTCCGGGGTGATAGGCGCGCTGTACAAAATGAACGCCTCGATTTCGGGCGCCGAGGTGGGCTGCCAGGGCGAGGTTGGGGTGGCTTGCTCCATGGCGGCGGCCGGGCTGGCGGAGCTGTTGGGCGGCAGCCCTGAACAGGTCTGCATCGCGGCGGAGATCGGCATGGAGCATAACCTTGGCCTGACCTGCGATCCGGTGGCGGGCCAGGTGCAGGTGCCCTGTATCGAGCGCAACGCTATCGTGGCGATGAAGGCGGTTAACGCCGCGCGCATGGCGGTGCGCCGCACCACGGAACCACGGGTGTCCCTGGATAAGGTTATCGAGACCATGTACGAAACCGGCAAGGATATGAACGCCAAATACCGCGAGACGTCGCGCGGCGGCCTGGCGATCAAGGTGGTGCTGTGCGAATAGCGTGGAGCCGGCGGGCGTCAAGCCAGGGCCATCGCCATCGGGGGGGCGCTCCCCGCGTGCGTACGGCGTTATCCCGGGGGCGGGGTTAGCGCGGCGGCGAGGATAGCGCCGCCTGGGCTCACCACAGAATATTGTTTTCGGCGGCGGAGATATACCAGTCGACGGCGGAGGCGTCGGCGTTGTTTTCCACCGGCGGTTTTTCCGCTTCGTCCGCGGAAACGGCTTTCTTACGGATGCGCAGCGGCGCATTCTGTTTTTCACCGCTGATTTGCGCGTTAAACGAGCGCACCTCGGCGTCGAACAACACCCCTTCCAACTGATGCAGGCGGTTTAGGCCCCGCAGGATGCAGATAAGCGTGCTGAGGGTGACCGAACCGCCCATTTCGGCGCGCTTGATGGTGGCAATGCCCAACCCGGAGCGTTCGGCCAGGTCGATTTGCGACAGGCGCTGCTCGATGCGCGCGTCTTTGATCCGGCAACAGAGATCGGCAATGATTTCGCTGTCGCTCATGGTACTGAACTTCATGGCAAGGGACCCTGGATGTAAAGGGGGCACTATACCTTAACGAAACACGGCGATCCGGGCGGTCGATCCCATATCGCGGGACTCAGCGACGCGCCGGGTGGCGGAGCGGCCATCCCCGGCGGGTGGGGTGATGAAGCGGGGGGCGGGTTATTTGATATCCAGCAGATGACCCATCTTGGCGGCCTTGGTATTGAGGTAACGTTCATTTTCCGGATTGCGGCCGACGATAAGCGGCACCCGCTCGGTGATGTTGATGCCGGCCTCGGTAAGGATTTCCACCTTTTGGGGATTATTGGTCAGCAAACGCACCGACTCAACGCCCAGCAGTTTAAACATGTCGGCGCACAGGGTGAAATCCCGCTCGTCGGCGGCAAAACCCAGTTGGTGGTTGGCCTCCACGGTATCGGCGCCTTTATCCTGCAGGGCGTAGGCGCGGATCTTGTTCAGCAGGCCGATATTGCGGCCCTCCTGGCGGTGATAGAGCAGGATGCCCCGGCCTTCCTCGGCAATGTGGGTTAATGCGGCCTCGAGCTGGAAACCGCAGTCGCAGCGCAGGCTGAACAGGGCGTCGCCGGTGAGGCACTCGGAGTGCACCCGCGACAGCACCGGTTCCACCCCGGTAATATCACCAAAAACCAATGCCAGGTGATCGTGTCCGGTGGCTAATTCCTCGAATCCAACCATCAGGAAATCGCCCCAGGGTGTCGGCAGTTTGGCTTCTGCCACACGTTTAAGCTGCATGTTACTCTCCAAAACTTCTATAACGACGCTCATCCCACTTTCGGTAATGCCCTTTGAGCAAATAGGGTGCGGTCAGGTGCGCGAAGATTCATTAATAGTGCATTTTGCCATAATTTTACTGAAAACTGACGGTGTAAAATCCTGTTTACTGGCAAAATATTCATTTGATGGTCACAATTGCTTACCAAGCGGCACGCCGCGTTGGGAATATTGCCGCCGCCCCGACGTTAAACTATTCAGCGGTAAAGACATTTAACGGAAAAATATTTTTATGTATGAAATAGCGAAACGTACCGGCCTGGGCGCGGTGTTACTGATGATAATACCAATTTTGGTTTGGGTCAGTGGCTGGCAGTGGCATCCTGAGAATGGGGCCGGCTGGTGGCGGGGCATGTTCTGGGTAACCCAGACCGTCACCTCCCCCTGGGGGGCCGTGACCAGCGCGTTATTGCTGGGCTGGTTTCTCTGGTGCCTGCGCTTTCGCCTAAAACCCGCGCTGGGACTGGCCTGTATCCTGGGCGCGACATTGTTAATCGGCCAGGGGCTTAAAACGGTTATCAAGGACCAGGTGCAGGAGCCGCGGCCTTATGTGCTTTGGCTGGAGGACCAGTTCTCCATCGACGATCGGGCATTTTACTCGCTGCCGCGCAAGGCGCGTTCGCAGTGGGTGAAAAAAGAGTTACAGGATGAGCGGCAGATCCCGCCTTGGCTGCGTAGGCATTGGCAGCACGATACCGGCTTTGCCTTTCCCTCGGGACATACGATTTTCGCCGCCAGCTGGGCGCTGTTGGCGTTGGGCCTGCTGTGGCCGCGCCGGCACTTTACGTCGGTGGCGTTGATCATGGCATGGGCGGTGGCGGTGATGTGCAGCCGGATGATCCTGGGCATGCATTGGCCGCGTGATCTGGTGATGGGCACGGTATTGAGCTGGCTGATGATTACGCTTGCCTGCTGGCTGGTGCAGCGCTGGGTGGGGCCGTTGACGCCCAAGCCCGACGAGGCGCGGGATATTAAAACCCGCGCGTAGTTTTCCCGATAGGTTCCATTGTTAACCCCGCCGGCACGCTTTAGCTTTGGTATTGGCGGGCCTGCCGCGCCATAAGGCGTTACAGCGCGATTCGATGTAATCGTCTTGTTGCGTTTTGTGACAGCTCTCGCTATTCCTGACAATCGCCATGGACATTATGCCAGGGACTTGCCACACTCCGTATGAATATAAAATCAAAAGTGAATATATATTCACATGTATTCATCCAGGAGAACAATAATGAACACCTACCTACTGAAACCTTGTGTCGCCGCCGTCCTCTTGTCGTTGTCCATGGCCGCGTTTGCCGCGGATAAAGGGCTAATTGCCATTATTACCCCGTCCCATGATAACCCGTTCTTCAAGGCGGAGGCCGACGCCGCCTCGGCCAAGGCTACCGCGCTGGGTTACACCACGCTGGTCGCCTCCCATGACGATGACGTCAGTAAACAGAACCAGCTGATTGAAACCGCCATTGCCCGCAAGGCCAAGGCCATTGTGCTGGATAATGCCGGCTCCGACGCCACCATCGGGCCATTGAAAAAGGCCAAGGCCGCCGGTATACCCGCCTTCCTGATCGATCGCGAAATCAACGCCACCGGCGTCGCGGTGGCGCAGATCGTTTCCAATAATTACCAGGGCGCGCAGCTGGGCGCGGAAAAATTTGTCAAGCTGATGAACGGCAAAGGCAAATATGTGGAACTGCTGGGCAAGGAATCCGATACCAACGCCCATGTACGTTCGCAGGGCTACCACGACGTGATTGATGAATACACCGGCCTGAAGATGGTGGCCCAGCAAACCGCCAACTGGAGCCAGACCGAGGCCTTTAGCCGGATGGAGTCCATCCTGCAGGCCAACCCGGACATTACCGGCGTCATTTCCGGCAACGATACCATGGCGCTGGGGGCCGAAGCGGCGCTGAAGGCCGCCGGGCGCAAGGATGTGATCCTGGTGGGTTTCGACGGCAGCGACTATGTGCGCGACTCGATTATCGCCAAGGGCAACATCAAGGCGACGGTGCTGCAGCCGGCCGCGGCGCAGGCGGAAATGGCGGTGGAGCAGGCGGATGTCTACCTGACGACCGGCAAGGCCGCCAAAGAAGAGAAGCAGCTGATGGACTGCGTGCTGATCGACGAGACCAATGCCAGAAACCTGAAGACCTTTAGCCTGAAACAATAATCCATGCGCGGGAAGGGGCCGGGCGGCCTCTTCCCTGGGAGACGACATGCAGCTCAACGCATTACGCAAGACGGGATTAGGGTGTGTGATCCTGCTGCTGTTGACGGCCTGTGACGTGGTCGGCCTGGACAGCAGCGGCAAACCCATTATCCCCGCCGACCCTTCGGCCGGGCCGGACTATTCCAGCCAGACCCCGGCGCAGATCGCGCAGGCATTCTGGGTGCCGAAGATTCTGCCCGCCGCGCACGTCAACGCGCTGGACTGGGCCGCGCTCAAGCAGGCCCAGGGGCAGCTGAAAGGTACGGACGGCAAGAGCGTCTACACCAAATTTAGCGGCAAGGTAACCGCGGTGGATACCGACGGCCTGGAGCGTAAGCTCCAGCTAAGCGTCAACGGAGAGCCGCTTACGCTGCAATTGGGACCCATTATCAAAGGCAACGCCGTGCGCGACGCCGCCGGGTTTATCCGCTTTGAGGATTTTAAAAACCAGGTGCAGTTCGCCCAGGTGGCCAAGGCGCTGAACAAACAGGCGTTAAGCGGCCTGCCGGCGCTGGACGCAGGTTGGATCGGCCAGCCGGTGGACGTGCTGGCGGCGGTAACTTTACGCGCAGACGGCATCGACGACGCCGTGGCGCTGGAGATGACGCGGGGGACGACACAATGAGCGCGACACCGGACATCATCCTGCGCGCGCAGGGCATCAGCATGCTTTACCCCGGCACGCTGGCGCTGGATAACGTGGACTACAACGTTTATCGCGGCAAGGTGAATGTGATTATCGGCGAGAACGGCGCCGGCAAATCCACCCTGATGAACGTGCTGGCCGGGGTGCAGCAGCCCACCGCCGGCCGGATTGAGCTTGACGGTAAGCCCGTCGCCTTTGCCAATACGCGCGACGCGGCGGCGAAAGGCATCGGCATGGTGCACCAGGAGCTTAACCTGTCGGAAAACCTGAACGTGGCGGAGAATATTTTTCTCGGCCGCGAACACCAGAAGGGATTATGGCCTATCGACCAGGCCGGGCAGGAACGGATTGCCGCCGAGCTGATGGACCGACTGGACCAGCCCATCTCGCCGCGCGAACTGGTGGCCAACCTGAAGGTCGGCCAGCAGCAAATGGTGGAAATCGCCAAGGCGCTGGCGGAGCAGGCCGATATCCTGATCCTCGACGAGCCGACCTCGGCATTAAGCAAAACCGAGGTGAACGTGCTGTTCCGGGTGATCCGCGAACTGACGCGCCAGGGGGTGTCGGTCGTGTATATTTCGCACCGGCTGGAAGAGCTGATGGCCATCGGCGATTACATCACCATCCTGCGCGACGGACGTTTCCAGGCCGAGGCGGTGGTCAGCGAGATAGACGTGCCCTGGATCGTGCGCGAGATGCTCGGCGGTGACCCTGTCACCACATTTCTCAAACCGGGGCGCACCTTCGGCCTGCCGGTGTTGCAGGCCGATCACATCACCAGCGTCAACGATGCCGGCCATCCGGTGGTCAACGATGTATCGTTCAACGTGCGCGCCGGGGAAATCGTCGGCATCTATGGCCTGATGGGCGCCGGCCGTACCGAGCTGTTCGAATGCCTGCTCGGCACCGAGCGCAATTACCTGGGCAAGATCTGGCTGGGGGATTTGCCCGTCGCCACCGGCATGTCCACCGCCAACCGCATCAGGCTCGGCATGAGCCTGGTGCCGGAGGACCGGAAAAAGACGGGGATTTTCCCGGCCTCGTCGGTGGCGGTCAACCTGACCATCGCCAGCCTGTGGCGTCGGTTGCAGCACGGCTTCAGCATCATGCGCCTGGAGGAACAGCGGGCGGTGGCGACCACCATCGGCAACCTGTCGATCAAAGTCTCGTCGCCGGATGTGGAAATCCAGGCGTTAAGCGGCGGCAACCAGCAGAAGGTGGTGATCGGCCGATCGCTGCTGACCAACCCGAAGCTGCTGCTGCTGGACGAGCCCACCCGCGGCATCGACGTGGGCGCCAAGGCGGACGTGTTCGAGATGATGGTGGCGTTGTCGGAGCAGGGCATCGGCATTTTGTTTTCCACGTCGGACTTAAAAGAAATCATGGCGGTCTCCGACCGTATTCTGGTGATGTCGAACGGTACATTGACGGCCAATGTCGAGCGTCAATCGGCCCAGGAATCGGCATTGGTCACGGCGAGTGCAAAAGGGTTTTGATATGAAAGCAACCAACACCGCGACATTAGCGCCCCTGACGGGCACCCGGCGCTTTCGCTCGCGCGAAAATATGCTGCTAATGCTGCTAAAACTGCGCACCTTTATCGCGTTATTCCTGATCCTGGGATTCTTTACCGCGACGGTGCCGGGATTCCTCGAGACCGGCAGCATCATCATCATGATGAAACACATCTCGATCAACGCCTTTCTGGCGCTCGGCATTACCTTTGTCATCATTACCGCCGGCATCGACCTGTCCATCGGCGCCACCCTCGGCCTGTGCGGTATGTTCGCCGGCTGGATGCTGACCCAGGGCATCGTGCTGCCGATGTTCGGCGTCGCCATCTTCCCCAGCGTCTGGCTGATTATACCGGCGGTGCTGGTGCTGGGCGGGCTTATCGGCGCGATTAACGGCTGGATTATCACCCGCTATAACGTCGCGCCTTTTATCTGCACCCTCGGCACCATGTATATCGTGCGCGGGGCGGCGATGCTGCTGTCCAACGGCGAAACCTTCCCGGGCCTGGATGGCAATCCGCGCCTGGGCAATACCGGCTTCGACCTGATCGGCTCCGGCACGCTGTTCGGCGTACCCTACAGTATCTGGATGATGTTCGCGCTGGCGCTGATCGTTGCCTATATCGCCCGCCGCCTGCCGTTCGGCCGGCATGTGTATGCCATCGGCGATAACGAGCGCGCCGCCGAGCTGTCGGGCATCAAGGTCAAGCAGGTCAAGGTCTGGGTCTACACCATCTCCGGCCTGTGCGCCGCCGTGGCGGGGATCGTGGTGTCCTCGCAGCTGGTGGCCAGCCATCCGGCCACCGGCACCGCGTTTGAGATGAACGCCATCGCGGCGGTGGTGCTGGGCGGCACGTCCCTGGCCGGCGGGCGCGGCACCATCGTGGGCACCCTGATCGGCGCGTTTGTCATCGGCATCCTGGCCGACGGCCTGGTAATGATGGGCGTCAGCGAGTTCTGGCAGATGGTGATCAAAGGCATGGTGATCATCGTGGCGGTGATTATCGATCAGATGCAAAACCGGATGCAGCGCAAGGCGGCTATTGTGTCGCAGAAAATCATCAAAGAGGGCGCGCCGGAATAACGTCATATAGGCGCGGCAGGCTGATGGCGGTTTTTTTTGGCTTAAGCTGAATAAATATTCTTTTATGCGTAAAAATGCGAGCGCGGCGAGAAACTAACGAAAGAGAGGTATCGTCATGAATCCCTATACATTGTCCGTGGATGAACTGGTTACCAAGGCGCGTCAGATCCGCCGCCATATAGTAGCGTTGAATGCCGGCAGCCCGGCGGGAGGCCATACCGGCGCCGACCTTTCCGAGGTGGAAATCCTCACCGCGCTGTATTTCCGCGTGCTGAACTGCGCGCCGGACAGGCTCGACGACGCCGAGCGGGATATCTATATCCAGTCAAAAGGCCACGGCGTCGGCGGTTATTACTGCACGCTGGCCGAAGCCGGGTATTTCCCCAAGGAATGGCTGCCGACCTATCAGTATCCCAATTCCCATCTGCCAGGCCATCCGGTGCGCCATAAAACCCCGGGCATTGAATTAAATACCGGCGCGCTCGGCCACGGCCTGCCGGTGGCGGTGGGCATCGCCCTGGCGGCCAAGCGCGACAACAGCAGGAGAAGGGTCTTCGCGTTGACCGGCGACGGCGAGCTGGCCGAGGGCAGCAACTGGGAAGCCGCCCTGGTGTCCGCCCATTATGGCCTGGATAACCTGGTGATTATCAATGATAAAAACAAGCTGCAGCTGGCGGGGCTGACCTGCTCGATCATGAATACCGATCCCCTGGCGGATAAGTGGCTGGCGTTCGGCCTGAACGTTACCGAATGCGCCGGCAACGATATGCAATCGGTGGTGGACGCGCTGGAAAACCTGCCGGCCAACGGCAAGCCCAACGTGGTGATCGCCAATACCGAAAAAGGCGCGGGCATTTCTTTTACCCAGGGACGCGCCGAATGGCATCACCGCGTATTTAAAGGCGATGAAATCACACAGGCGTTGGAGGAATTAAAAGATGAGTAACGCAGAACATTTGGCAAGCGTCATGGTGGCGCAGTTTATCAAGGCGGTGGATAACGGCATGGATCTGGTGCCGGTGCTGGCGGATTCCACTTCCACGGCCAAGATCGGCCCGTTTATCGCGCGTTTCCCGGATCGCATCGTCAACGTCGGCATCGCCGAACAAACCATGGTCGGCACCGCGGTCGGGCTCTCCATCGGCGGCAAGATTGCCGTAACCTGCAACGCCGCGCCGTTCCTGATTTCGCGCGCCAATGAGCAGGTAAAAATCGATGTCTGCTACAACAACTGCAACGTAAAGCTGTTCGGCCTTAACGCCGGGGCCAGCTATGGGCCCCTGGCCAGTACCCATCACAGTATCGATGATATCGCGGTGCTGCGCGGCTTCGGCAATATCCAGATTTTCGCGCCGTCTTCCCCCGAGGAGTGCCGGCAGATTATTGATTATGCCCTGGCCTATGTGGGGCCGGTGTATATCCGTCTGGACGGTAAAGCGCTGCCCGCGCTGCATGACGCCGGCTATCGCTTTAAACCGGGCCAAATCGATGCGCTGCGCCGTGGCGGCGACGTGGCGCTGGTGGCCATGGGGTCGACGGTGCATGAAGCGGTGGACGCCGCCGGGCTGCTGGCGGAGCAGGGCGTTTCTGCTGCGGTCATCAACGTATCCTCGATCCGCCCGTGCGATACTCGCCAGCTCCTGGCACTGCTAAAAGAGAGTAAAAAGGTGATTACCCTTGAAGAGCACAATATCAACGGCGGCGTCGGCAGCCTGGTGGCCGAGGTGCTGGCCGAGGCGGGCTGCGCCATCCCGCTGGTGCGTTTGGGCATCGGCGACGGCGAGTACGCCATCGCGGCGGACCGGACGGCGATGCGCGCCCATCACGGGATCGACGCCGCGGGCGTGGTTCGCACCGCCCTGCGCGTCTGCCGGGGAGGCTGACCATGGCGATCCCCATTATCCTGGCGATTGACGAGGGAACCACCAATGCCAAGGCGATCGCCGTCGACCGGGAAGGCCGCATCCTGGCCAAGGCGGCGGTGCCGCTGTTGCTTAGCCATCCCCGGCCGGGCTGGGCCGAGCAGGACCCCATAGCGATATGGCAAGCGGTCTGCCGGGGCGTGGAGGACTGTCTGGCGCAGCTGCCCGACGCGCAGGTTACCGCGGTGGCCATCAGCAACCAGCGCGAATCGGTGATGATCTGGGAGCGCGCCACGGGGCTGCCCCTGACGCCGGTGGTCAGCTGGCAGTGCCGCCGTTCGCAGGATTTTTGCCGCGAACTGGCGCAAAGCGAGCAGGCAGCGCTGGTATACCAGCTTACCGGGCTGCCGATCGATCCGCTGTTTCCCGCCGCGAAAATCCGCGGCATGCTGGCCGCGTTGCCCGCGGGCGCCGAGCGCGCCGCCCGGGGTGAACTGTGCGTCGGCACGGTGGACTGCTGGCTGAACTGGCAGTTGACCGGCGGCCGCTCATTCAGTACCGATTACGCCAACGCCTCGCGCACCCAGTTATTTAATATCCGCGAGCACCGCTGGGACGAGCGGCTGCTGGCGGTCTTCTCGATCCCCGCCGCCTGCCTGCCCGAGATCAAACCCTCGGCGGCGGTGCACGGCCGCACCCGGGCCGGAGCGGTGCCCGGCCTGCCCGAAGGCATCCCCATCGCCGCCCTGATTGGCGATTCCCACGCCGCCCTCTACGGGCAGGGCGGCAGCCGGGCCGGCGATGTCAAGGCGACCTACGGCACGGGTTCATCCCTGATGCTGGCGGTGGATGAGATTGGCGCGCGGGGGCAGGGCCTGAGTTCCACCGTGGCCTGGCACGACGGCGAGGTGCGTTACGCGCTGGAGGGCAATATTACCCATACCGGCGCCGGGCTTGCCTGGGTGGCGCAGCTGCTCGGCGTGACGTCGCTGACGCGGTTGTCCGAGATGGCGTTAAGCCAGGCGGGCAACCAAGGGGTATTTTTTGTGCCGGCGCTGTCCGGGCTTGGCGCGCCCTACTGGGACAGCCGGGCGCGCGGCCTGATCTGCGGGCTGACCGACGCCGCCACGCCGGACGTGCTGGCGCGGGCCGGGCTGGAATCCATCGCCTACCAGATCGCCGATGTGTTTTTTGCCATGGAACGGGCCGCCGGGCGGCGGCTGCCGTCGCTGCGGGTTGACGGCGGCGCCACGCAAAACCGCTGGCTGATGCAGTTCCAGGCCGATCTATTGCAGCGCCCGCTGATCTGCAACCTGAACGCCGAGGTTTCCGCGCTGGGCGCGGCCTATCTGGCTGGCCGGACGCTGGGCTGGTGGCCGGACAATCAACATATCGCGGCGCTGCCGCGTGAAGTGGAATACATCGAACCGCGCGCCGAGACCGCGGAGATGCGTGACAACTATACCCTCTGGCAGGCGGCCGTTGCGCGCGCCCGTTATCAGCCGGAATAACCCTATCGGGAGTGAAGCAATGTCGAGAAAAATAGTAGAACAACTGACTTTTGCCGTGATCGTCGGCAACCGGGGATTTTTTCCCAGTTATCTGGTGACGGAGGCGCGTCGGGATGCGGCTGTGGTATTTGAGCGCCTGGGCATCAACATCATCTGGCTGAACGAGACCCAAAGCAAGCTGGGCGGGGTGGAAACCTGGCAGGACGCCAAGGCCTGCGCCGCGCTGTTTCACCAACGTCAGGACGAGATCCACGGCGTGGTGGTCCTGCTGCCCAATTTCGGCGATGAAAAAGCGGTGGCGGACGCCATCCGCCTGTCCGGCCTGAAGGTGCCGGTGCTGATCCAGGCCGAGCAGGACAGCCTGGATAAAATGGGGCTGGCCACCCGGCGCGACAGCTTTTGCGGCAAGATTTCCCTGTGCAACAACCTGCGTCAGTGCGGCATTCCGTTTACCCTGACGGCGCGTCACGTCTGCGCCGTCAACGGCGCGGCGTTCGAGCGGGACCTGCGGCAATTTACCCAGCTTTGCCGGCTGGTGCACGCCATGCAAGGCGTGCGCATCGGCGCTATCGGCGCCCGTCCGGCCGCGTTTAATACCGTGCGTTACAGCGAGAAGCTGCTGGAGCGGATGAACGTGTCGGTGGAGACGCTGGATCTGTCCGAGATCTTCACCCGCGTCGGCAACCTGAGCGATAACGACCTGCGGGTGGGCGAAAAACTGGCGCTGCTGAAGGATAACGCGGACGCCGGCGCCATTCCGGCGGAAAAACTCCATACCATGGCCAAGCTGTTCGTGGTGATAAGCGAGTGGGTCATGGCCAATGATATCGACACTACCGCCATCCAGTGCTGGACGTCGCTGCAGGAGAACCTTGGCATAAACGTGTGCTCGATCATGAGCGTGATGTCGGGACAGCTGATGCCCAGCGCCTGCGAAGTGGACGTGATGGGGGCGCTGTCGATGTACGCGCTGGCCAGCTGTTCGCTGTCGCCTGCCTCCATCGCCGACTGGAATAACAACTTCGGCGACGAGCAGGACAAATGCGTGCTGTTCCACTGCGGCAACTTCCCCAGCGAAAGCCTGGAAAGCCCGGCCATGGGCACGGCGGATATTATCGGCACCACCGTCGGCTGCGAAAACACCTGCGGCGCGGTGCACGGGCGCATGAAGGCGGGACCCCTGACCTACTTCCGGCTATCATCGGATGACTTTACCGGTAAGGTCAGGGCCTACGTGGGCGAGGGCCAGGTGGTGGACGATCCGCTCGACACCGTCGGCTGCCGCGCGGTGGTGCAGATCCCGGCCATGGAGCCGCTGCTGCGCCATATCTGCGAGCAGGGTTTCGAGCATCATGTGGCCATGAACCATTCGGCCACCGCGGCGGTGCTGCACGAAGCCTTTACCAAATACCTAGGCATCGATTGTTATTGGCATGCGCGTAGCTAAAGGCTCCATAAGGTTAGCAACCGGGCCGGGCAGGCATGCCCGGTTTAATCCGCCCTGAGTTATCACTTTGCCGCCAGCGGCGTTCAGGCAACGTCATAGCCAGACGGCAGATCCCAAACACGAATGCGACGACTGGATAACAAGCAAAGATAATCCGGCAAGCCGGTTATACCAGCCGCTCACCCACCAGGCGGTCGGTTATCAACACATCAATATACCGGCCTTCCAGCGCGCCTTTAATCGCGGCGACCTTTTCCTGGCCGCCGGCCAGCGCCACCACCCGGGAACATTCGCGCACCTGCGGCAGCGGCATGCCGATAACCGGATCTTCGTCATCCGCCAGCACCGCTTCGCCGCGGGCGTTAAAATAGTGCAGGCAGATATCGCCCACCGCGCCGCGCTCCGCCAGCAGGCGCAGCATTTTTTCGTGATAATAGTTGCCGGAGTTCATCAGCAACTGCGACGGCTCCAGGGCGCCGATGCCCACCAGAGCCACGTCCACTTCGCTGAATTTGGCCACCACGTCCGCCACCTCGCTGCTGTTGATAAGCCGCATGCGGTCCTCAACCGAGCGCTCGATGCTTTGCGCCGGCAGCAGGTAGGCCTTGCAGTTGAGCTGATCGGCCAGCAACTGGGTCAGCAGGGTAGCCTGCACATTGCCGTTGGGACCAACGCCTCCCAGCAGTTGAATCACGCCGCTGGCCTTGACCGCCAGCGGATGCAGGTTATCCACCATTTCACGCAGCGTGCTGCTCCAGGACGAAATGCCCACCAGATCGTCCGGCCGGATGCTGGTCTGCATATAATGCGCCGCGGCGGAACCAATGGCCTGCTTGATCTGCTGGGTCCCGGCGCCGTCGGGCACATCCACCACGATGGCCTGGTCGATGCCGTAGCGCTGCTGGATAGCCGACTCCAGGCCCATAAACATATTCGGCGGCTGCACCACGCTTATCTTCACCACCCCTTCCTTTAGACAGCGGGTAATGGCGCGCGAGACGAAGGATTGCGACAGATGCAGGGCGGCGGCGATATCCGCCTGTTTTTTATTTTCGGTATAATAGAGCGTCGCAATCTTTACCAATAAGCGCTGTTCATCTTGCCTGGACATGCGACGTTCCCCAACGGATCCCTTTCATACCCACATTTTTATGCATAACTGAATAAATAACAAGCCGCGCATGGCGTGATGGTTGGGTTTTCTCCCCGCTGCACCTATAGTCATTACACGGGCTTGTTGAAACGGGCCGGCGAAAACGGTTTCCGGGGCGGTGGGCTACAGATAATGCCGTTATGTTGTCTACAGCATTTCCTTCGTAACGCGGGAAATGCTAATTTATACCATCTTGGTGCCGGTTTATGGATGCGGCCCATCCGAATAACGCTGTTTGCGGGAAATAATGTGAAATATGTTCTGATATTTTTGCTGGTTCTGGTGATTTTTATCATTTCTTTCACCTTTGGAGCCCATAACGATCAGGTTGTTACCTTTAACTATCTACTGGCGCAGGGGCAATACCGGGTATCGACGTTACTGACGGTACTGTTTGCGATGGGGTTTATCCTCGGCTGGGTGATTTGCGGCCTGTTTTACCTGCGTGTGCGCCTCGCGCTGCTGCGCGCCGAGCGCAAAATCAAGCGTCTGGATCAGCAGCCCGCGCCATCTGGCAACGTTGACATTGTCACGACCGCACCCGTCGCCAGCAAGGAATAACCGGTTATGCTAGAACTGCTGTTTCTGTTGTTGCCCGTGGCCGCCGCGTATGGCTGGTACATGGGGCGCAGGAGCGCGCAGCAGGATAAGCAACAGGATGCCAACCGCTTGTCGCGTGAGTATGTCGCCGGGGTCAACTTCCTGCTGTCCAATCAGCAGGACAAGGCGGTGGACCTGTTCCTTGATATGCTTAAGGAAGACAGCAACGCCGTTGAGGCCCACCTGACGCTGGGCAACCTGTTCCGCTCGCGTGGGGAAGTGGATCGCGCGATCCGCATCCATCAGGCCCTGATGGAAAGCACCGCCCTGAGCTTTGAACAACGGCTGCTGGCCATCCAGCAGTTGGGGCGGGATTACATGGCGGCCGGGTTTTACGATCGCGCCGAAGAGATGTTCAACCAGCTTATCGACGAAGACGATTTTCGCACCGGCGCCTTGCAGCAACTGCTGCAAATCTACCAGGCGACCAGCGAGTGGACCAAAGCCATCGAAACGGCGGAGAAGCTGGTCAAGTTGGGCAAGGAGCATCGCCGGGTGGAAATCGCGCATTTTTATTGCGAACTTGCTCTGCAGTCCATGGGCAGCGACGATCTGGATAAGGCCATGACGCTGCTGAAAAAAGGGTCGGCGGCGGATAAAAACTGCTCGCGGGTGTCCATCATGATGGCGCGGATTTTCATGGCGCGGCAAGATTATCCGGCGGCGGTGACCGTATTGGAACGGGTGCTGGACCAGGATAAAGAGATGGTCAGCGAAACCCTGCCGATACTGCAGGCCTGCTATCAGCACCTCGATCAGCCGGCGGCCTGGGCCGGCTACCTGCGGCGTTGCGTCGAGCTGAACACCGGCGCGGCGGCGGAACTGATGCTGGCCGACGTCATCGAGCATGACGACGGCACCGAGGTGGCGCAGGGCTATATCAACCAGCAGCTCCGCCAGCATCCCACCATGCGCATGTTCCATCGGTTAATGGATTTCCACCTCAGCGAGGCGGAGGACGGCAGGGCCAAGGAGAGCCTGCAGGTACTGCGCGATATGGTCGGCGAGCAAATCCGCACCAAGCCCCGCTACCGCTGCGGCAAATGCGGTTTCACCTCCCACAGCTTGTACTGGCATTGCCCCTCCTGTAAATCCTGGGCTTCCATCAAGCCGATTCGTGGCCTCGACGAGCAATAAGCCTGCCTTGCCGGGCTAGGCATTTGCCGCGGCGGCAGGTAACATATCGTCAAGAATCAAGGCTGTCCGGATGAGGCATCATTAAAGGTTTTAGCCATGACAAGCAATCTATCAGCGACCCACGGGTCACGTTCCCCCTCGCCGGTTATCGTCGCGCTGGATTATGCCGACCGCGCGCTGGCGCTCTCGTTCGCCAACCGGGTATCCCCGCATGACTGCCGCCTGAAAATCGGTAAAGAGATGTTTACCCGGTTCGGCCCCGCGCTGGTACGGGAATTGCGGGATAAAGGCTTCGATATTTTTCTCGATCTCAAATTCCATGATATTCCCAATACCGTGGCCAAGGCGGTGGCGGCGGCGGCGGAGCTGGGCGTGTGGATGGTCAATGTCCACGCCAGCGGCGGCGAGCGGATGATGAGCGCGGCCAAAGCGGCGCTCATGCCTTATGGCGCGCAGGCGCCGCTGCTGATCGCCGTGACCGTCCTGACCAGCATGGATGACGGCGATCTGGCTGGCCTGGGCATTCCCTACAGCGCTTCGGAGTATGCCGGGCGCCTGGCGGCGCTGACGCAGCGCTGCGGCTTGGACGGCGTGGTGTGTTCCGCCCACGAGGCGGCGGCGTTCAAAGCCCGCTTCGGCCGGGAATTCAGCCTGGTGACGCCGGGCATCCGGCCGGAAGGCAGCGACGCGGGCGATCAGCGCCGTGTCATGACGCCGCTGCTGGCCCGGCGCGCCGGCGTGGATTATATGGTGATCGGTCGCCCGATTACCCAAGCCGCCGATCCGGGCGCCGCGCTGCAATCCATTTTAAACCAGTTGCAAACGGGAGAAGCCTGATGGACGACAACAGCCGGTTAGTCTATTCCACCCACGGCGGCCGTATCGACGAAAAGCCCCGGTCCGCCCAGCGTCCCGCCGGGGACGGTATCGTGCGCATCCAGCGCCAGACCAGCGGCAGGAAAGGCAAGGGAGTTTGCCTGATTACCGGTCTGGATATGGACGATGACGCCCTTGACCTGCTCGCCGCCGAACTGAAAAAAAAATGCGGTTGCGGCGGCTCGGTAAAACAGGGTGTCGTCGAGATCCAGGGGGACAAACGGGATTTGTTGAAACAACTGCTGGAAGCGAAAGGACTGAAGGTCAAACTGGCCGGGGGTTAAGCGTGGCCACTCCCCGTCCGGCAGCGTCCGGGCGCCGAGAGCGCCGGACCCGGCCCGCCAGGGAGTGGGTTAAACCATGATGAACCGATTAATGAACCTGATGGCCGATAATACCGCCGACCGCCGCGCCGCCGACCGTACCCAGGCCGCTGCCGTTGGTCAGCACCGCGCCACCCAGGGCGCCGGCGCCGGCGCCTATAGCGGTATTACGATCCCGCTTGGACCAATTCGAGCATGAACTCAGCGACAAGGCGAGGGTAACCGCTAACACCGCGGCGGCAATACGTTTTGTTGAACTGTTCGTCATCGTCAACTTCTCCATACCTAGCTATATAATAAGTATTTATTATAGTACCGACTCGGTTGTTTAGCTTGTTTTACAATAAAAAAATCGCTGAATGTTTCCTGCCCCGGCGTCGGGGCGGTTTCAACACGCTAAAACGGGTCGATAGCAGAAGACAACCGGATCTTTAGCCGTTTTGACCATACCGGTTGCCCGCGGGTGCCCGGACAATGTCCTTATGGAGTTTATGAGGACAACGCGATGCTGAACGAATTAAAAGAACAGGTACTGGCCGCCAACCTGGCCCTGCCGCGCCATCACCTGGTGACCTTTACCTGGGGGAATGTCAGCGCGGTCGACCGCGGGCGGGGACTGATGGTGATCAAGCCGTCCGGGGTCAGCTATGAGGATATGACCCGCGACGATATGGTGGTGGTTGAACTGGAAACCGGCCGCATTGTCGAGGGCGGCAAAAAACCGTCCTCGGATACCGATACCCACCGGGTGCTGTACCTGGAGTTCGCCGGCATCGGCGGCATTGTGCATACCCATTCCCGCCATGCCACCATTTGGGCGCAGGCTGGACTGGATATTCCCGCCTGGGGCACCACCCATGCCGATTATTTCTATGGCGCCATCCCCTGTACCCGGTTGATGACCGAGGCGGAAATCCAGGGGCGTTACGAATGGGAAACCGGCCGGGTGATTGTCGAGACCTTTAAAACGCGTGATATCGAGCCTGCCGCCATTCCCGCCGTGCTGGTGAACTCCCATGGTCCCTTTGCCTGGGGCAAGGACGCCGACACGGCGGTGCACAACGCGGTGGTATTGGAAGAGGTGGCCTATATGGGCATCTTCTCCCGCCAGCTAACGCCGCAACTGCCCGCCATGCAGCCGGAATTGCTGGATAAGCACTACCTGCGCAAACATGGCAAGAATGCGTATTACGGGCAATAATCCAGGCTTTAATCCACCCGCTCGGCCCTTGGCGATAAAATAACCAGCGGCAAAGCGGGTGTTATTTATTTGATGTATAAATTAATTAATATCATAATTATTGTTTAATATACGTTTATAACCCGCAATATTTTTCACTCCGGTCATATATTATCCTCAGGTTTCCGATCATTTGCCGTTGTTGCGCTTAACCGGCGTTAATTATCCGCGATACCCTGCCCGCCGTCCGTCTCCTGGCGGTAATGCCGACTGGCCCATGCGGGCCGCCATGCGGCGCCGGTGCGGCATGCGGCTATATTTAACTGGCCGACGGACAGAAATGTGATCCGCGTCTCATTTTGAAACCCTATATCCATTCAATTAAAATGATCTTCTTTTAAAAAAGAAACATTGTTTCATTTTATGCTCCAGATCACTGTATTTCAGGATGTAACCGGTTACTTTAACGCTCAATTGACCCCGTCACTGAATGGGGCATGGCCATGGAACGGCGCCCTACGACTCATGGGAATACATTCGAACTTAGGTGGAATCACGATGCAAATCAAACGTGCAATTGACAAAATCCCTGGTGGTATGATGCTGGTGCCGTTATTTATCGGCGCGTTATGTCATACTTTTGCCCCGGACGCGGGTAAATATTTCGGTTCATTTACCAACGGCCTGATCTCCGGTACCGTGCCTATCCTGGCGGTGTGGTTTTTCTGTATGGGAGCGTCAATTAAACTCAGCGCCACCGGCACCGTTTTGCGTAAATCCGGTACGTTGGTGGTAACAAAAATCGCCGTTGCCTGGGTTGTTGCAGCGATTGCATCACGGGTATTGCCGGTGAACGGCGTGGAAGTCGGCTTTTTTGCCGGCCTGTCGACCCTGGCGCTGGTCGCCTCCATGGATATGACCAACGGCGGCCTGTACGCCTCCATTATGCAACAATATGGCACCAAAGAAGAATCAGGGGCGTTTGTCCTGATGTCGCTGGAATCCGGCCCGTTGATGACCATGATTATTTTGGGCACCGCCGGTATTGCGTCTTTTGAGCCGCATGTGTTCGTAGGCGCGGTGCTGCCGTTCCTGATTGGGTTTGCCCTGGGCAACCTGGATCCGGAGCTGCGCGAATTCTTCAGCAAAGCGGTGCAGACGCTGATCCCGTTCTTTGCCTTTGCCCTCGGCAATACCATTAACCTGGGCGTGATTGCCCAAACCGGGCTGCTGGGCGTACTGTTAGGGGTAGCGGTGATCATCGTTACCGGTATTCCGCTGATCCTGGCCGATAAATTTATCGGCGGCGGCGACGGTACCGCGGGTATTGCGGCCTCCAGCTCAGCCGGGGCAGCGGTGGCCACGCCGGTGCTGATCGCCGAAATGGTGCCGGCCTTCAAGCCGATGGCGCCGGCGGCGACCGCCCTGGTGGCCACTTCGGTGATTGTCACCTCCATCCTGGTGCCGATTATCACCGCGCTCTATTCCAAGCGGGTGAGAAAAGGGCATGTAAGCCAACTGGATGAAGAACAGGCCGCGTTAGAATCAAATGCCGTCGAAAGATAAAAGATAACCTGTTGCATTGTTAACAATACCCCCGCATGCCGGGGGTTTTTTTTGTCAATGCGCGTGGTCTTCCTGCAAAATATCATCATGCGAACGAGTGTTTTCTGAAAAATTTATCATCGTTTACCAACTATTGAAATTATCGATAAAAATGTTGCTAACATTGAAATAGGTGATAACAGTAGGGATGAAATTACGCGGAAATATATGCAATTTTACTCAAAGATAACGTTAGCCACAGTAACGTTAATCCGGTTTTAGCGTCGCCGGAGGATGTTAACGTTTATGCACTCCTAACAATAGTTATGTTGTATATCATATATCCGCGAAAGGATAATGGGTGTTCATGTGCGGGTCGTGTCGAATCAAAATAGTGATAACCCAATCACTATATGCTGTTGTCCCGGCAGGATCGGTTTTTTTTAAGTCAGAGGACATAAAGATGTTTATCCATTCAGGCGCCATGGGCAGGGGCGCGTTTTCCGGCAGAAACAGTACCGGGGAAGCCGGTAGCCAGTACCCCGCTCCCCGGCTGAACGCCGGGGGCACCCGCGATGAAAACGGCTATGACGCCGGACGCCGGGTGGCTGGTGAATTAGCGTATTGCCGCCAGGAAACGCTGAGGCCAGCGCCAGTGCACAGCCGGCCCCCGGGCGGTATGTCAAATAGCGGTAACCGGCATATAGGACAAAACGCGGTCAGTTCCAGCGCCATGACGTCAATAAAAACAGGCGGTCGGCATAAAGTAGAGTGTCTCCAGATGTCACCCGCAGATGCGTTGCGCCGCAGGGCGGCTGGTGGAAATGCCGCAGCCGCCAAGATCCCCAAAATTATACATTATATATGGTTAGGCAATCCAAAAAATATATCGATGACTGCCTTGGGTAACATTGTATTTAGCGCCAGGCTAAACGCGGACTACAAAATTAAATTATGGGTTGATAGCCCTCATAAAATGAAAGCGTTTTTAATTGAATCAGGATATTCTGCTGCGTTTTTTTCCAGAGTGGAGATAGTAAATCCGAGGGTGCCTTCCAACATTGAGGCAGCCATTGCAAGAGAATGTACGGATACCCGTTATAAAAATTATGCCGCGGCATCGGATATTTTAAGATTATCCGTGCTGGAAGATTATGGTGGAATATATATGGACGTGGATGTTGCGCTCAGAGATAAATTGGGAGATCTTTCATCCGGCAAGGCTGCGAGTCTTGAAAATGGCGGTGCTCTGTTTCATATCGAGGCTCGTGAGCCTAACAACAAAGCAGATTTGCCTATAGTCACCTCAAACGGCGTTATAGCATCCATCAAGAATTCCAGGGATATCCACCTGTTATTGGATAAAGTCCTCGCACATTATCAGGTAAGAACAGAAAAAATCGGGAAGAATACAGTTAATATAATCGACGCGATTATTGATTGCCTCAGTTTTCGGCCGTTTTTAAAACCTTTCTTGATCCGTTTAGCGGGTTTTATCAAGCCAGGTTTTGCCGAGCATGTCAAAATTAAGGCATCCGAAGAATTTATGTGGTGCAAAAAAAGATCTGAAGCCAATGCCAGATTGAATGGCACCATGGATACTACCGGCCCGGGGGTTATTGAACAATTTTTGGAAACAAAAGATAAGTATATATTTGAAAATTATTGTCATGCAAGCAACAAGGAGAGTGAACTTTTACAATCATTGCTCTTGAATAATGTGGATAATTTTGGCCAGATAAAAATAAGATACGGGAAGAGGAGGCGAGCAGGTGAGGGTAATATGAAAAACCTCGGTCGAATAACAGAAATATTCGGCGAATGGAAACGGGGACTTAACGACAAGGCTAAATGGAAAATATTTTCAAACAATAAAAAGTCAGCAGAAGTATAAGTCCTTCATGCTGTTTTATGGGTAATCACGAACATGGCGATAGCCTGCAATATCAGTTGCCCGGCAACCGGAGCCGGTAATCGCAGGTGGACTCATAAGGAGAGGCGCAAGCCTCCCCTTATGCATCAGATTATGAAACGGGACGGGCAATCACCGACCGTGTTTCCTGGCGCACTTCCGCCACCGTCACCTCGATGTGGTCCCCCTGGCGATAACGCTCCTCGCCCTTGACCTGCACCGTGCCGGTTTCCTGGCTGCACACCAGTTCGTCGCGCACGCTATGGATAAAGGGCGCCGGGATAAACGCCACCGCGCCGTTTTCAACCAGGCGCACGCGCATGCCGCCGCGCGAGACGTCAATGATTTCGGCGGCATAGCGGGTGTCGCCGCCGGCTTCATCCTTCAGGAAGCGGGCGTAGAGCCAGTCTCCCACATCGCGTTCCGCCATGCGGTTTAACCGCCGGCGCTCGGACATCTGCATGGTAATCTCTTCCGATGGGCGCGTGGCGGTCCCCTGGCTTATCAGCGCCTTCAGCAGGCGATGGTTGATCATATCGCCGTATTTACGAATCGGCGAGGTCCAGGTGGCATAGGCGTCCAGACCCAGGCCAAAATGCGGGCCGGGTTCGGTGCTGATTTCCGCGAAGGTCTGGAAACGACGCACGCGGCTGTCGAGATAGGAGGTCGGCAGGGCGTCCAGCCGACGGCGCAGGTTGCAAAAGCCGGGCAGCGTCAGCAGGGTGGCGGCGTCGGCCTCGACATCATTGGCGGCAAGGATAGCCACCGCCTGGTCCACCAACGTCTCGTCAAAGCCGTTATGGATGTTGTAGACGCCGTAACCCAGGCCGTCGCGCAATACCCGCGCGGCGCAGACGTTGGCGGCAATCATCGCTTCCTCGACCATGCGGTTGGCGATGCGCCGGGGTTCGATCTGGATGGACAGCACGTCGCCTTTATCATCCAGGACAAAACGGTAATCGGGCCGATCCTTGAACACCAGGGCATTGACCTGGCGCCAGGCGGCGCGGGACAGGCAGACGCGTTGCAATAAACGGATCTGTTCGGCGATGGCCGGGCTGCCGGGTTGCCATACGCTTTTGCCTTCCGTTTCCAGCCAGTCGGACACCTCGTCATAGGCCAGTTTGGCCTTAGATTCAATCCAGGCGGCAAAGAAGCGCGGCTGGTCGCCGAGCGAGCCGTCGGCGTTGACGGCGACGCGGCAGGCAAGCGCGGGACGGCGCTCATTGGCGCGCAGGGAACACAGGTTGTCGGACAAATCGCGCGGCAGCATCGGGATATTAAAGCCCGGCAGGTAATTGGTAAACGCGCGTTCGCGGGCAATCATATCCAGCGGGCTGTCGGCGGCGACATAGGCGGTCGGATCGGCAATGGCGATAGTTATCACCAGCGCATCTCCCTCGCCCGCCTCGACGTACAGCGCGTCATCCATATCTTCGGTGCTGGCGCTGTCGATGGTAACGAAATCCAGGGCGGTTAAATCCTCGCGCGGCAGGTTGTCATCGGCCAGCACCAGCCCCGCCGGCATCTGCGGCGCCTCGCGCTCCAGGTTATGCCGGGCGAGGGTGACCCACCAGGGGGCGAAGTGGTCGTCGCCGACGGTCACCAGGTGGGTAATCTCCGCGTAAAACTGCCGATCGCCCTTCAGCGGGTGGCGGCGCATTTCCGCCACCGCCCAATCCCCGGTCTGGAACTCATGTTCCACGCCGCGCACCGGGCGGCAGGGGATGACTTCGCGGATCAGCGGATGGTTCGGCACGATGGACAGGCGGTCGTCCTTGAGCTGGACGCGGCCGACAAAGCGCGACAGAAACGGCTCGACCAGTTCTTCCGGCTCGACGATTTCCCGATCTTTTTCAGAGCGCACGGTGGCGGTGATCCGATCGCCGTGCATGACTTTTTTCATGAACGGCGGCGGGATGAAATAGCTTTTTTGAGCATCGACTTCAAGGAAGCCAAACCCTTTCTCAGTACCTTTGACCACGCCTTCGACACGCGGCGTCTGAGAGTGAAGTTGCTGTTTAAGCTGCGCAAGCAGCGGGTTATCTTGAAACATAATGTCCAGAAATAAGAGTGTAAAAAGGCTTCAATAACGGCAGACAGTTTTACGCGAATCGGCAGGCGGCGGCAAGTATAACGACCCGATCGCGGGAGAAAAAAGCCGCCCGCGCGGGCGGCGGGCGGGCGGAGTGGCGCAAAAGGGACTAAATAATGCGCGCGTCGGCGGTAACCGGGCTGCGAACCAGGCGCACCGGCACCGACTTGGAGGTGGGGGTATGGGTGCCGTCGCCAAAGCTTGACAGCGGCACCAGCGGATTGGTTTCGGGATAGTAGGCCGCCAGATTGCCGCGCGGAATATCATAGCTTATCGCCTTGAACCCGCTGACCTTACGGCTGACGCCGTCGTGCCACAGCGTTTCGATATCCACCCGGTCGCCGTCGGCCAGTCCCAGCGCCGCCAGATCCTCCGCGTTGACAAATACCACGTCCCGCTGGCCGTAAACGCCGCGATAACGGTCGTCCATGCCGTAGATGGTGGTGTTGTACTGGTCGTGCGACCGCAGGGTCTGCAGCGTAAAGGGCACCGCCTGGCCGTCGATTTGCGGGAACAGGGTGGCGGGCAGTACGGCGGCGCTGAAGCGGGCCTTGCCGTCCGGGGTGTTGAAGCGCAGCTCGGCGGCGGCGTTGCCCAGGTAAAAGCCGCCCGGTTGCTCGCAACGGCGGTTAAAGTCGGTAAAACCGGGCAGGGTGGCCGCGATATGATCGCGGATCAGATTATAATCGCCCGCCAGCCGCGGCCAGTCGAGCTTATCCCGGCCCAGCACCGCGTCGGCAATGCCGGCGACGATGGCGGTTTCCGAACGCTGCAGGGCGGAGATCGGCGGGTTAACGCCTTCAGAGGCATGCACCATGCTAAAAGAATCCTCCACCGTGACATACTGGCTGCCGGTGGCCTGCATATCGCGCTCGGTGCGGCCCAGGGTCGGCAGGATCAGCGCGTCGGCGCCGGTAATCAGATGGCTGCGGTTCAGTTTGGTGGCGATATGCACCGTCAGGGCGCAGCGGCGGATAGCCTGCTCGGTGCGCGCGGTATCGGGCGCCGCCGCCGCCAGGTTGCCGCCCAGCGCAATCAGCACCCGGATTTCACCGCGCAGCATGGCTTCCAGCGCTTCCACGGTGCTGTGGCCCGGCGCGCGCGGCGGGGTGAAGCCGAAATGCGCCGCCAGGCTGTCGAGCATCGCCCCCGAGGGTTTCTCGTCGATGCCCATGGTGCGGTTGCCCTGCACATTGCTATGGCCGCGCACCGGGCACAGGCCGGCGCCCGGCTTGCCCAACTGGCCGAACAGCAACTGCAGGTTAACGATTTCGCGCACCGTGGCCACCGAGTGCTTATGCTGGGTCACGCCCATGGCCCAGGTGCAGATGACCCGTTGCGCATGGCGGTAAATCTCGGCCGCTTCACGCAGCTGCCGCTCGTCCAGGCCGGACTGCCGGATGATATGTTGCCATGAGGTGGCGTCCACCGCCGCCAGATAGTCATCCACGCCCTGGGTATGCGCCTGGATAAAGGCGTCGTCGAACAGGCCGGGCAGGTTTTCAGCCAGCTGTCGACGATGGGTTTCCAGCAGCGCCTTGACCATGCCGCGCACCGCCGCCATATCGCCGCCCAGGTTGGGCTGGAAATAACGCGAGCTGATGCGCCCCGACTTCGGCGTCAGCAGTTCCAGCGGATTTTGCGGATCGGCAAAGCGTTCCAGCCCGCGTTCGCGCAGGGTATTAAAGGTCACGATGCTGGCGCCGCGATCGGCGGCGTGGCGCAGGCTGTGCAGCATGCGCGGATGGTTGGTGCCCGGATTCTGGCCGAAGACGAAAATGGCGTCCGCATGCTCGAAATCATCGAGGTGAATGGTGCCTTTGCCGACGCCGATGCTTTGTTTCAGGCCGCTGCCGCTGGCTTCGTGGCACATATTGGAACAATCGGGGAAATTGTTGGTGCCGAACATCCGGCCGAACAGCTGGTATAGATACGAGGCTTCATTGCTGGCGCGCCCCGAGGTGTAAAGCTCGAGCTGGCCGGGATGATCCAATCCGCGCAGGTGCTGCGCTATCAGGGCGAAGGCGTCCTGCCAGCTGACCGGCACATAACGGTCGGTCTGGGCATTGTAGCGCAGCGGCCGGGTTAGCCGGCCCTGGTACTCCAGGAAATAGTCGCTTTGCCCGTAGAGCTTGCTGACGCTGCGTTGGGCAAAAAACGCTTCGTCCACCCCTTTGCGGGTGGCTTCCCAACTGACCGCCTTGGCGCCGTTTTCACAAAAGCTGAAGGTGCTGGTATTGTCGTCGCCCCAGGCGCAGCCCGGACAGTCGAACCCTTTGGACTTATTCACCCGCAGCAGGTTGCGGATGTTTTTGAACGCTTGTTTACTGTCGATGACATAGCGGGTGGTGGCTTCAAGAGACCCCCAGCCGCCCGCGGCGCCGGTATAAGGTTTTATCGCAGGTTTAAATTTCATTATAAAAATTCGCAGGTGGATGGTGCCGGGTGAATGTTAAATAATCTTTAACGCCTTGCTCTTATAAGGTTAAGTCTAATCAGTTCGTTATGTTGCGTCTAATCGAATGCGCTTATCGCAGGATAGAGCGGAGCTATGGCGCACGGCGGGGCGGTTATTTGTGACCCGGCTCAAAGATCCGGTTATCGGGCTGCGTTGCGGGCTGAGGGTTTTGCAGGTTGGCTCATAATTAACCTCCTGAAGATAAAACGAGAACAGCGCTTATGAAAGAGTTAGCCAGCAAGATCCACGGCTTTGGCAAAGCGTTAATGATGCCGATTTCGGTTATCGCCGCCGCCGGTATTTTCCTCGGGCTGGCGGCGGCCATGCAGAATCCGGCGGTTACCGGCGAAGCCTTTGCCAATCTGCATTACCCGCAGTTGGTGATCGGGTTTATCCGCCAGGTGGCCGGCGCCGTGTTCGCCAACCTGCCGCTGTTTTTTGCCGTCGCCAGCGCCATCGGCCTGGCCAAGGCTGAAAAGCCCACCGCGGCCTTTGCCGCCGTGATTGGTTTTATCGCCATGCACGTGGGTATCAGCGCCAGCCTGGCGGCACAGGGCCTGACCGCCGCCGCCACTACCGTGCAGGCGTTGACCGCTCACGGCATGTCCAGGAACGACGCGCTGGTTTATTCCGCCGAGTTTATCCCGATGCTGGGTATTTTTACCTATAACATGAGCGTATTGGGCGGGGTGATCGCCGGTCTTGTTACCGTGGCGCTGCATAATCGTTTTTATACCCAGGTGCTGCCGACGGCGATAAGCTTTTTTAGCGGCCGGCGTTTCGTGCCCATCGTCACGGTCGTGGTGTTGCCGCTGGTGGGCCTGGGCCTGTCGTTTGTCTGGCCCACCATCGGCGCGGGCATCGCCTGGGTCGGCCAGCTGATTGGCAAGAGCGGCCAGTACGGCATGTTTATCTATGGTTTTGCCGAACGCCTGCTGATCCCCACCGGCCTGCATCATATCCTGAATGAAACCGTGCGTTTCACTCCCATCGGCGGCATGGTGACGGTGGATAGCCAGACCATCGTCGGCGCGCTGAATATCTTTAATACCGCGCTGACCCATCCCGGGCTGCTCGACGACCAGGCGGTGCGCGACGCCACCCGTTTCCTGGCGCAGGGCAAGATCCCGGTGATGATGTTCGGCCTGCCGGGCGCGGCGCTGGCCATGTATCACTGCGCCCGTCCCGAGCATAAAAAGCGGGTCAAGGCGCTGATGATGGCCGGGATGCTGGCGTCGTTCACCACCGGCATTACCGAGCCGCTGGAGTTTTGCTTTATTTTTGTGTCGCCGGTGCTGTACCTGTTTCACGCCGCGCTCAGCGGCCTGTCGTTTATGCTGATGGATGTGATGCGGGTGATGATCGGCAACGTACAGGGCGGAGCCATCGATTTGGTGGTATTCGGCATGCTGGGCGGGGCAAAAACCCATTGGTGGTATCCGGTGATGCTGGGCGTCCTCTACTTTCCGCTTTATTATTATGGCTTTCGCCTGGTGATTACCCGAATGCGGGTGGAAACCCCGGGGCGCGAGGCGGAGGAAGTGGAAGAACCGGCGCGCAAGGCGGTCAGCGCCGGCGAACGCGCGGAAAATATCATTACCGGCCTGGGCGGACAGCCCAATATCGCCGACGTCGACTGCTGTTTTACCCGCCTGCGGGTGCGGGTCAGGGATATGCGGCTGGTTATCGATCGGACCCTGATGCTGACCGGGGCCAGCGGGGTTAAACGCGTCAGCGATAATGATATCCAGGTGATTTACGGTCCCCAGGTGGAAAAAATAGCCCAGGACGTCAAGACCACGCTTGGGGTCGGCACCTGAGGCGTACCCGTATCGTCGCTTCATCTATGGAGCGGGGCGTTTTCCCGGGCGGCCTTTCCCGAGCAATATGGCCTTCCCGCCGGCGGTTACAGCGCCGGACCCGGCGGGGCGTGATAATGTTATACTCGTGCCATTGCCCCTCCCAGCCAGAATCTATGGATATTAAACAGCTTATCTATTTGTGTAACCTGGAGCGCGAGCGCCATTTCGGCCGCGCCGCCGAGGCCAGCTTTGTCAGCCAGCCCACGTTGTCCGCGCGCCTGAAGAACCTGGAGCGGGAGCTGGGCGTGGCCCTGATCCACCGCGGCAACAGTTTCCAGGGCTTTACCGCCGAAGGGGAACGGGTGCTAACCTGGGCGCGGGAAATCGTGTCGGTGTACCAGGGGCTGAAGCTGGACGTGGCGTCGCTTAAGCAGGGACTGGAGGGTACGCTGCGCATCGGCATCGTGCCGCAGTGCGGCATTCCCCTGGCGCAGCTGTTGTATGACGCGCGCCAGCAGTATCCCGCGCTGGAGTATCAGGTGACGGTGCTGAGCGCCGACCCGCTGCTGGAGGCGCTGACCAATCATAGCGTGGATATCGGGATTGGCTTTTTTGAACTGGGGCTGCTGGCGGAGCTGCATTACCAGGCGGCCGCCATCGCCGATCGGGGCGTTGAGCTGGTGTTTCATCCGCGGCATTTTCCACGGTTGACCGAAGGCGCGGTTTTGTCGCTTGAGGAGGTGGCGGCGCTGCCGTTGTGCCTGGCCGAGCCGAGCCGATATTTCCGCCGTTACCTGGATGAGCATTTCCGCGCCCTGGGGTTGCGGCCGCATATCCGGCTGGAAAGCGCGTCGATTTTCCAGCTGTTGCAGGGCGTCTTTACCGGGTTGGGATGCGGGATGATGCCGCGCGGGCATTTGCTGCCGGGGATGACGCCGGATTTGCGTTCGGCCTTGATTAACCTGCCGCCGATGAAGCGCCAGAGCGCGATTGTGATAACGGAAGCGGGCCGGGCGACGCCGCTGGCCAGGACGTTGTTTGCGTTTGCGCGGGAGTGGCTGGCGCAACGGGCTTAAACCTTTGACGCGCCTTGCATAGACAGTGTCGGCGAGCCAATCGCGCCAAAGAGAAAGGCCCGGGGATATCGGGCCCGGGAGCTTATTCGGCTTCGAGCTCGCCCATGGCGGCGATGCTGAAACCGCCGTCCACGTGGATCACCTCACCGGTGATGCCGGAGGAGAGATCGGAGCACAGGAACGCGGCGGTGTTGCCCACGTCCTCGATGGTGACCACCCGGCGGATCGGCGTGACCGATTCACAGTGCGCCAGCATTTTCTTGAAGTTTTTGATGCCTGACGCCGCCAGGGTGCGGATCGGCCCGGCGGAAATGGCGTTGACGCGAATGCCCTGCGGGCCCATGGCGTTGGCCATATAACGGGTGTTGGCTTCCAGCGACGCCTTGGCCAGGCCCATCACGTTATAGTTCGGGATGGCCCGTTCAGCGCCCAGGTAGGTCAGTGTCACCAGCGCGGAATTCGGGTTCAGCATATGGCGGCTGGCCTTGGCCATGGCGACAAAACTGTAGGAACTGATGTCGTGGGCAATGGCGAAGCCTTCGCGGGTCACGGCGTTCACATAGTCGCCGTCCAGCTGATCGCCGGGGGCAAAGGCGATGGCATGCACAAAACCGTCATAGTTCGGCCATACTTTGGCCAGCTCGGCAAACAGCGCTTCGATGCTGGCGTCTTCGGCCACGTCGCAGGGCAGCACGATGCTGGAATCCAGTTCGGCGGCGAAACCTTCCACCCGTGATTTCAGCTTGTCGTTCTGGTAAGTGAACGCCAGTTCGGCGCCTTCACGGCGCATCGCCTGCGCGATGCCGAATGCGATTGAACGGGTGCTGGCCACGCCCGTGACCAGAATGCGCTTACCGGTAAGAAAACCCATAGCATTAATCCTTGTGATCGTTATTACATGCGCGCGTTGCATCGTTTTGACGCCAACGGCGCTGCGTTTCGACGTTGATAAACCGGCGAAGTGTACCATATAACGCCGGGGGAGGTGTATACCCCGCCTATCTCAGGCGATAATCCCGTCGCGCCGCCAGGCGTCGGCGGTGAGGGCCTCGCCGAAGTGGCTGGTTATCAGCCGTTTGGTCAGGTCATGCAGCGGGGCGGCCAACACATCGGCGGTATTGCCGCGTTCCACCACCTCGCCGTTCTGCATCACCATGATCTGGTCGCTGATATGTTTCATCATACCCAGGTGCTGGGTGACGTAGATATAGGCGATGCCGTGTTTGGCCTGCAGTTCCAGCATCAGGTTGATGATTTGCGAGCGCATCGACATATCCAGCGCGGCCAGCGCCTCGTCCGCCACAATGACCTTCGGCTGCAGGATCAGCGCCCGCGCAAGGCCGACGCGCTGTTTTTGCCCCGGCGCCAGCATATGCGGATAATAAAAGGCGTGATCGGGGCGTAGTCCGACCTGGCGCAGGGTCTTGTCGATGGCGCGTTCACGTTCGGACGCCGGCAGATCGGTATTGAGCCGCAGCGGCACATCCAGCAGTTGCCCGATGCGCTGGCGGGGATTGAGGGCGTTGCCGGCGTCCTGGAAAATCATCCGGATGCGCTGGCTGCGATAGCGGTAATCGCCGAAAGTCAGCGGATGGTCGTCGATATACAGCTCGCCGGCGGTGGGCGCCAGCGTGCCGGCCAGCATTTTCGCCAGGGTCGATTTGCCGGACCCGTTCTCGCCGATAATCGCCAGCGTCTGGCCCTCGCGCAGGATAAAGCTGAGGGGTTTGACCGCCTCCACCTGATGGCGGGTAAACAGACCGGTGCGATAGCGAAAGGTTTTGGTCAGGTTGCGCGCTTCCAGTAAGGTTTCCATGCTTATTGCCCCTCCATGTTGAGCGGGAAATGACAGGCGAACCAGTGGGTTTTCACCGGCACCAGGGGCGGCATCTGGATACAGGTTTTCTGCGCGTAGGGGCAACGCGGCCCAAGGCGGCAGCCGATGGGCAAATGCTCCAGGGACGGGATGCCGCCGGGCAGGGTGTTAAGCCGGCTTTTGGGCGGCATCGAGCGGCCGAAATCGGGGATGGCGCGGATCAGCGCCTGGGTATAAGGATGGTGCGGCGTGGCGATCAGCTCCTCGCAGGCGGCGCTCTCCACCGTCTGGCCGCAGTAGAGCACGTTGATCCGGGTGGCCCATTTGCTCATCATCTGGATATCATGGCTTATCAGCAGGATGGTGGTGTTGTTATTCTGGTTCAGCCCCGCCAGCAGGCGGAATATCTGCGCCTGGGTCGTGGGTTCCATGGCGTTGGTCGGCTCGTCGGCAATCAGCAGCCTGGGCTGGTTGGCCAGGGCGATGGCGATCATCACTTTCTGGCACTCGCCCTCGGTCAGCTCGTAGGGGTAGCTACCCATGATATTCTTGTGATCCTTGATGCCGACCCGGTGCAGCAGTTCAATGGTGCGGCGCCGGCGCCAGCCGAACCGTTGCCACCATGTGCCTTTATAGGTCCAGCCCGGTATGGCCTGGCCCAACTGGCGGCCGATGGTTTCCGACGGATCGAGGCACGACTGCGGCTCCTGGAAAATCATCGAGACGTTATGACCCACCAGCCGCCTGCGCTGGCGCGGGGTGAGCTGCAACAGGTCGATATCGTCAAAACGAAACCGGTCCGCCGTCACGCGCCAGTTATCCTTGGTGACGCCGCAGATGGCTTTGGCGATCAGGCTTTTGCCGGAGCCGGACTCGCCTACCAGGCCGCGCACCTCGCCCTCGGTCAGGGTAAAACTGACCCGGTCTACGGCTTTTACCGGCCCCTCGGCGGTCATGAATTCAATGGTTAAGTTGCGGATATCCAGTAACGGCATTATTCCACCCCCGAGATCATGGCGCGGCGCAGGCCGTCGCCCAGCACATTCACGATCAGCACGCAGGCCATGATGGCGCCGCCGGGCAGCATTACCGTCCAGGGCGCGACATAGACCAGCTCAAGCGTATCGCCCATCATCGCGCCCCACTCCGGCGACGGCAGCTGGGCGCCGAGGTCGAGGAATCCCAGCGCGGCGATATCGAGTATCGCCATCGACAGCGAGCGGGTAAATTCCGAGACCAGGACGCTGGCGATGTTCGGCAGCACCGCATAGCGCAGGATATGCATCATCGACGCGCCGTCGATGCGCACCGCCAGCACATACTCCTTATCCAGCTCGTCATGCACCGCGTCATAAACCGTGCGCACGATACGCGGCAACAGGGCCAGCCACACCGCCAGCATGGCATGCTCCAGCTTGGGACCCAGGAACGCCACCACCACGATGGCCAGCAGCAGCGAGGGAATCGACAGCAGGGTATCCAGCACGTGGTTAAGCGCCGCCGAGCGCAGGCCGCGGGTGATGCCCGCCAGGACGCCGAGCGTGACGCCGAACACCGAGGCGGCGATGGTCACCACCAGCGCCGAGCCAAAGGTGGGCGCCGTGCCGGTCAGAAGACGGCTTAGCACGTCGCGCCCCAGGTCATCGGTCCCCAGGAAGAACGACACGTCGCCGTAGCGCGACCAGGACGGCGGCAGCAGCTGGTAGCCGAGGAACTGCTGATCCAGCGCGTAAGGCGCCACTACCGTGCCGAATACGCACAGCAGCAGCAGGGTGAGAAAACCGTAGAATCCGATCATCGACAGGGCGTCATGGTAAAAAATGCGCCAGATATGCCGCAGCGGGCTGGGCATGCGTTTTTCGCGATAAACATTATCTGAGGGCATACCATTCCTTATGGCGCAGCGGGTTCGCCAGCGCGCCAATTACGTCGGCCAGCACGTTGACAGAGATAACCAGCGTCCCCACCACCATCACCCCGGCTGAAATGGCGGCATAGTCCTGCTGGCGAATGGCGTTGACCAGCCAGCGGCCCAGTCCCGGCCAGCTGAATACCACTTCGGTAATCATCGCCAGGGTCAGCATGGTGGAAAACTGCAGGCCCAGCTTGGGGATAATCGGCGGCAGCGCGTTATGCAGCACGTGGCGGCGAATGACGGTGGCCAGCGTCAGCCCGCGCGTCGCCGCCGCCTTGACATAGTTACTGTCGAATACCCCAGCGGCGCTGATGCGCATCAGCCGGATCACCTCGGTAGTGGGCGCCACCGCCAGGGCGGTAATGGGCAGCACCATATGCCGCAGCGCGCTGGCCATCATTTCATGCCGGTAAGGCGAGTCCGACAGCCAGGCGTCAACCAGGGCAAAACCGGTGACCTGCCTGACCTGGTAGAGCAGGTCATAGCGCCCGGATACCGGCAGCCAGCCCAGGTGCAGGGCAAAAAACAGCGTCAGCAGCAGGGCCAGCCAGAATACCGGCATCGACAGCCCCAGCAGGGCGAAGACGCTGATACTGATATCCTGCCATTTATTGCGCGTTACCCCGGCGATAATACCGAGCGGGATGCCGATGGCCAGCGCCAGGATAAACGCCAGGATGCACAGCTCAAGCGTCGCCGGGAATACATCGCGCAGCTGTTCGCCGATGGACTGGCCGTTGATGCTCGACACGCCGAAATTACCGTGCAGCAGGCTGCTGAAATAATACCGATAGGCATCGGTCAGCGCCGCGCCGCCCAGCGGCGCATGAGGGGTGAAATAGCTCAGGCTGAATCCCACCAGCGTCAGGAAGAACAGGGTAATCAGCAGCAGCACTAGCCGGCGCAGGGTAAATATAATCATGGTTTCTGTTCCTGGGGGGCTTCCCGGTACACCCCGGCAAAGGAGGCGTTGCCGAAGGGACTGAGCACCAATCCCTTGATGTCGTAGCGGTAGGCCTGCAGGCGCAGGGAAGACGCCAGCGGCAGGACCGGTAGCTCTTGTTCCAGCATTTTTTGCACATTGCGATAGGTGTCCATCCGTCCCGACAGCTGTTGCGACAACAGCGCCGCGCGCAGCAAGTCATCGAACCGCGGCTGGCACCAATGAGCATAGTTGGTTTGCGAGCGGATGGCGGCGCAGCTGAGCAGCGGCCGGAAAAAACTGTCCGGGTCGTTGCTGTCGGTGGACCAGCCGGCCAGCGTCAGGTCATGGTTCTTGGCCATCAGCCGCGCTTCCTGGAAGCGGCCCTCCACCGGCACGATGGTCAGCGTAATGCCCACCTGCGCCAGGTCGGCCTGGATAAGCTCGGCGGTTTTCAGCGGGCTGGGATTATAGGACTGCGAGGCGGTCGGCACCCATAGGCTTAACTCCAGATGTTCCCTGCCGAGCGAGCGCAGGATTTCTCGCGCCTTGTCCGGGCTGTACTCGGTCACCCTGGCGTCGTTGTCGTAGGCCCAGGACGCGCGCGGCAGGATCGAGGCCGCGGTTTCCGCGGTGCCGTAATAAATGGATTGCATCAGGCGCTGGTTATTAATCGACAACGCAATGGCGTGGCGCACCCGCGCATCGTCCAGCGGCGGTTTGGCGGTGTTGAACGCCAGGTAGGCGATATTCATTCCCGGCCGCAGGGTCAGCCGCAGGCGCGGATCGTCGCGCAGGATGGTCAGCTGGCTGGCGGCCGGATAGGCCAGCACGTCGCATTCGCCGGTTAACAGCTTGGACAGCCGGCCGATGCCGCCGGCGCCCAGATCGATCACCACCTGCTCCATGCGCGGCAGGCCCTTCCAGTAACGGTCGTTGCGCAACAGCCGGATATATTGTCCGGCCCGGTATTCGTTGAGCATAAAAGGGCCGGTGCCCACCGGCTGCCGATCGATCTGCTCCTGGCGGCCGGCCTGGCTCAGCTGTTCGGCATACTCACGGGAAAGCACCGGCGCGTAATGGGTGGCGATATGCCACAGGAACGAGGCATCCGGCGCGTTCAGGCGAAATTCCACCGTGTCGTTATCCAGCTTTACCACGCTTTGCACCGAATCGGCGAACTGCAGGCTATCGAAATAGGGGTAATCGCCGCCGTTGACCTCATGGTAAGGATGGCGCTGGTCGAACATGCGCGCAAAGCTGAACACCACGTCGTCGGCGTTCAGCGCGCGCGTCGGGGCGAACCAGGCGGTATGCTGGAACGGCACGTTTCTACGCAGGTGGAAACGATAGGTGGCGCCGTTATCCAGCACTTCCCAACTTTGCGCCAGCTCGGGGATCAGGCGATAGGTGTAGGGGTCGACCGCCAGCAGCCGGTCGTACAGCTGGGCGGAAAGGGTGTCCACCGTTAATCCGCCGCTGGCCATCTGGGGGTTGAAGGTATTGAGCAAGCCGTTGACGCAGTAGACAAAGCCGCTTTGACGGATATCCCGCGCCGGCCCCGGTACCGGCGCGGCGGCGGCCTGGCCGATCAATACCAACGCGATGCCCCAGGACAGGGCGCGCCCGGACATAAACCATCGGGACAGGATAGGCCGACGCCACGCGCGCCGGTGCCGCGCCGGCAAAAAACACGCCTGCCAAGAAAACCATTTAATTCGCATACACTACTTACATCCCGCGGGGCAATAATTCCAGTTTACCTTACTCTGCCCTGACACCCAATTCATGGCGCGAATATACCTCGCGCAGTGGGTTAAAAAGCAGCAAGGTGGCGAAAAGAACCCCAATAATTGTATGGAAATGAGAATAATTATCAACAAAGCGCTTTACAAGCGATAGTGATAACCATTATCATTGCTTGGCTGACGGACGGCAGGCCTCGTTTGCCGGTCGACAGCACGACATTGCTCACATTGCTTCCAGTATTATTTTTAGCCAGCATGGGTGCTGGCTTTTTTTTGCCTGTTGTTTCCCTTAATATAATAGTCGCCGCCGCCGTATCCGCACCGGCCGTCACCGCCTTACGATTGCCCATCGTTTTCACCGCCGCCTGCCCTGATGCCATGCTTTTTCATCACGCCCCGCAGCTGATGATAGGTCAGCGCCAGCAGCTCCGCCGCCTGGCGCTGATTGTAATGCGCCTGCGCCAGGGCGCGCCCGACCCATCGCCGCTCCTGTTGTTCCAGGGCCTGTTTCAAATCCATTGGCAATGACGCCGGCTCGTCCGCTGACGCCGCCGCCGTCTCATCGGGCGGCAGCGACACCGCGGCAAACGGGTCCAGCAGGATATCGTCCAGCGGCCGTTCGGCGCTGTCATGGCGGTAAATCGACCGCTCCACTACGTTTTTCAGCTCGCGCACATTGCCCGGCCAGCCATACCCCAACAAAGCGCGGCGCGCGCGCGCGGTAAAACCGGGGAACAGCGGCAGGCCGATTTCGCGGCACATCTGGATGGCAAAATGCTCGGCCATTACCATGATATCCTGCTGGCGCTCCCGCAGCGGGGGCAAGGCCACCACGTCAAACGCCAGCCGGTCCAGCAGGTCGGCGCGAAAGCCGCCGGATCGCGCCAGCCGGGGCAGGTCGGCATTGGTGGCGCAGACCAGCCGTACATCCACCTGCAGCGGCCGGCTGCCGCCGACGCGTTCCAGTTCGCCGTATTCAATGACGCGCAGTAATTTTTCCTGCACCATCATGGGCGCGGTAGCCAACTCGTCAAGGAACAGGGTGCCGCCGTCGGCGCGCTCAAAGCGCCCTTGGTGACGTTTTTGCGCGCCGGTAAACGCACCGGCCTCGTGGCCGAATAACTCCGAGTCCAGCAGATTTTCATTTAACGCGGCGCAGTTCAGGGAAATAAACGGGCCCTGCCAACGGGGCGACAGGTAGTGCAGACGCCGGGCGATCAGCTCTTTGCCGGTGCCCCGTTCGCCGATCACCAGCGCCGGTTTGACCAGCCGCGCCAGCCGGGAAACCTGTTCCAACACCTCGAGAAAATTATTGGACTGTCCCAGCAGGTTGTCGTGGTTTTCAGCCATGGTTAATTTCGCCAACAATTAGTGATAATAATCACTATAGCGTACGTGCCGACTGCGTCAATTTTAAAAGTTATTTTAAATCAATAAATTAAATTGAATCATATCTTGGCATGGTAATTGTAATGATAGGGTGGTGAAGGATGACAGCATCTTTCGGCCATCACTGATTAAAGAGGAGCTCGCTATGGGTATTTTTTCTCGTTTTACCGATATTGTGAATGCCAACATCAACGCACTGTTGGATAAAGCGGAAGATCCGGAAAAACTGGTGCGCCTGATGATCCAGGAAATGGAAGATACCCTGGTCGAGGTCCGCACCACTTCCGCCCAGGCGCTGGCGGAAAAGAAACAGCTGCTGCGGCGCGTCGAGCAGGCTGAAACCCAGCAGGCCGACTGGCAGGGCAAGGCCGAACTGGCGCTGGCCAAGGACAAAGAAGATCTGGCGCGCGCCGCGCTGATGGAAAAACAGCGTCTGACCGCTATTATCGCCACGTTGCGCCAGGACGTGGCGGTTATCGAGGATACCCTCGAGCGCATGAAGCATGAAATCGGCGAACTGGAAAACAAACTCGCCGAAACCCGCGCCCGCCAGAAGACCCTTACCCTGCGCCACCAGGCGGCCGCCTCGTCGCGCGACATCCGGCGCCAGCTCGATAGCGGCAAGATCGATGAGGCCATGGCCCGTTTCGAACAGTTCGAACGCCGCATCGATCATATGGAGGCTGAGGCGGAAAGCGTCGGTTTCGGCAAGCAGAAATCGCTGGATCAGCAGTTCGCCGAACTAAGGGCGGACGATGAAATCAGCGCGCAGCTGGCGGCGCTGAAGGCCAAAATGAACCAAAGCCAAGAATAAAAAGCCACCTAAAGGAGCCATCATGGAAGCCGTGTCAATTGTGCTTGCCATCCCGCTGACCATTTTTATCCTGTTCGTGGCGCCGGTATGGCTATGGTTGCATTACAATAGCCGCCGCCGGCAGGGTTCGGTCCTGCAGGCGCAGGACAGCCGCCGCCTGGCGCAGCTTAGCGCGGACGCGGGGCGCATGCAGGCGCGCATCCGGGCGCTGGAAGATATACTGGACGCCGAACATCCCGGCTGGAGGCAATAATATGGCCCATACGTTTAAACAGCCGCTTTACCTCAGGCCTGACGAAGGTATGTGCAAAGGTGTCTGCGCCGGGGTGGCGCATTACCTGGACGTACCGGTAAAGCTGGTGCGCATTATCGTGGTGCTGTCGATGTTCTTCGGGCTGTTTTTGCTGACTATCGTCGCCTACGCCATCCTGGCCTATTGGCTGGAACCGGCTCCGGCGGATGAGGCATCGGCGGAGCGCTCGCGCATGGCGCCGTCACAGCAGCTCGATCTGCTGGAACTGCGGCTGGACGACAGCGAGCAGCACCTGCGGCAGGTGGAGCGTTATGTCACCTCGGAAACCTTTGGCGTGCGCAACCGCTTCCGCCGGCTGTAACCCCACCAATTGCCAACGCCGGGCTCAAAGAAGGCGGGTTAAAAGGAGGGCGTGCCGATGGGCCGAGGCAGGCATGGTTTTTCTGCCTGCCCGGAACGTGGCCGGGTCAAGCCTGATACGGCGATCTCCTGGAAAGTTGCCTGGTTTATTGCCGGTTACGTCGGCCATTGCGAGGCTGTTAGGATTTATACCATGATAAAGCCACTACTTTTATAATAATGACTTTAAGATAATACTTCCTGCCACACAACACAGGAGGTATCCCATGCGCGTATTTCTCACCGGCGCGACCGGTTTCATCGGCTCCCGCATCGTGCCCGAACTGCTGGCGGCCGGACATCAGGTCATCGGCCTGACGAGATCCGATGCCGGCGCTCAATCCCTGGAGGCCTCGGGAGTGGAAGTACATCGCGGCGCCCTGGAAGATCTCGACAGCCTGCGCGCCGGAGCAGCCAAGACGGACGCCGTGATCCACACCGCATTCGATCACGACTTCTCGAACTTCGCGGCAAACTGCGAGAAGGACCGGCGCGTAATCACGGCGTTGGGCTCCACGCTGAAGGGTTCCGGGCGGCCCCTCATCATCACATCCGGTACCGGGATGGGCGATGCCGGATCCGGCCAACCCGCGACGGAGGATGTTTTCAACGCCGGCCATCCCAACCCGCGCGTTGCGTCCGAGCTGGCGGGTCATGAGATGCTGGCGGCGGGGATCGACGTGCGCGTGGTGCGGCTTCCGCAGGTCCACGATACGTTCAGGCAAGGGCTCATTTCACCTTATATCGACATCTCGCGGGAGAAGGGCGTGGCGGCCTATATCGGCGATGGCGCCAACCGCTGGCCGGCGGCCCATGTGCTTGATGTGGCGAAGCTCTATGTCCTTGCCCTGGACAAGGGCGGCAAGGGGGCGCGCTATCATGCCGTTGCCGAGGAGGGCATTCCGGTCCGCGCGATAGCTGAATTAGTGGGCGCAGGCCTTGGCGTGCCGGCGGTGTCTCTGTCCGCCGGGGACGCGGCGCGGCATTTCGGCTGGTTCGCCATGTTCGCGGGCATGGACCTCCGTGCTTCGGGCGCGTGGACGCGCGCGCAGCTCGGTTGGGAACCTGCCGGGCCGGGGCTGATCGACGATCTGCGGCAAATGAACTACCGGCCAAGGGAGGCTGCCCGGCGTTAAGTTCCGGCGGCGCAAGCCATTGTCCCGGGCGGCGGCTGCCCGTCCGCCGCTCCGGACCCGCCGTTGCCATAATCCGATCACCACCTCACCTAACTTTGTGATTTTGCTTACAACTATTAAAAGATAGGACTGGTACCGGGTTTCCTCGACCCTAATCCCCACCCATTGTCGGGCGGCCAGCGCCAGCGGGTGGCCATCGCCCGCGCGCTGATCCCCGAACCCAGGGTATTGTCACTGGACGAACCGACCCCGGCGGCGGGTTAAGGCGCGCCCCGGCCGCGCAAGGGCGGCGGTTGGCGGGCGGATTTGTTTGTTTGCCGTTTGGACGACATAATAGACTTCTTGTCAACGGGAGGGATTTATGTCTGCTCAGGCCACGATGCCTATTTACCACCGCCATTATTGTCCGCCGCCGTCGGTCGTCCTGCCATGAGCCGGCTGCAAAACGATCTTGGCGCGCTGCTGAACCGCGGCCTGGACCGCCACCTGCGCCTGGCGGTCACCGGCCTGAGCCGCAGCGGCAAAACCGCGTTCATCACCTCCTTTGTCAACCAATTGCTGATGGTCAATAACGGCGCGCGCCTGCCGATGTTTTCCGCCGCGCGCGACGGCCGGCTGCTCGGGGCCAAACGAGTGCCGCAGCGCCATCTCGGCATTTCACGGTTTGCGTATGATGAAGGTATCGCCGCGTTGTACGGCACGCCGCCCGCCTGGCCGACGCCGACGCGCGGCGTCAGCGAGATGCGGCTGGCGCTGCGCTATCGCTCCCGCGACGCCCTGTGGCGCCATATCAAGGATACCGGCACGCTGTACCTGGAAATCGTCGACTATCCCGGCGAATGGCTGCTGGACCTGCCGATGCTTGAGCAGGATTACCTGTCCTGGTCGCGGCAGATGAACGGCCTGCTGCAGGGCGAACGGGCGGAATGGGCGGCGCCCTGGCTGGCAAAATGCGCCGCCCTCGACCCGCTGGCGCCGGCCGACGAGCGCGCGCTGGCGGATATCGCCCACGCCTATACCGATTATCTGCTGCGCTGCAAACGCCAGGGCCTGCATTTTATCCAGCCGGGACGTTTTGTCCTGCCCGGCGATATGGCCGGCGCGCCGGCGCTGCAGTTTTTCCCCTGGCCCGATGTGGCCGATGGCGGCGAGGCCAGGCTGGCGCAGGCGGCCAAAACCTCCAATCTCGGCATGCTGCGCGCGCGTTATCACTACTATTGCCGGGACGTGGTCAAGGGATTTTACCAGCAGCATTTCACCGGCTTCGATCGGCAAATTGTGCTGGTGGATTGCCTGCAGCCGCTCAACAGCGGTCCCCACGCCTTTAACGATATGCGCCTGGCCCTGGCCCAGCTGATGAGAAGTTTTCACTACGGCAAGCGCAGCCTGTACCGCCGGCTGTTTTCCCCCTGTATCGATAAGCTGATGTTTGCCGCCAGCAAGGCCGATCACGTCACCGCCGATCAGCAGGCCAACCTGGTGTCTTTATTACAACAACTGGTACAGGACGCCTGGCAGAACGCCGCGTTTGAAGGCATCGCCATGGACTGCGCGGGCCTGGCCTCGGTACAGGCGACGCAAAGCGGCCTGGTCGGCCACCAGGGCGGCAATATTCCCGCGCTGCAGGGACACCGCCTGGACGACAACCACCCGCTGACCTTTTATCCCGGCGACGTGCCGGCCCGTTTGCCGGGCTCCGCCTTTTGGCAGGAGCAGGGATTCCAGTTCGAAAATTTCCGGCCGCGCGCCATGGATCCCGACCGGCCGCTGCCGCATATCCGCCTGGATGGCGTCATGGAATTTTTATTGGGAGACAAACTACGATGAGCGACCCCGTCAAGCCCCGTATCGATTTTGAACAAGGGCGGGATCTACCGCTGACGCCGCCGGCGGAGCCGGTCCTGCGCGGCGCGCAAGCCTTCGACGCGCTGGAGGACGCCCAGTTTCATCCGTTGCCGGAGCCGGATGAGGAAGGGCGCCCGGAGCAGTTGCTGCTGAGCGCCCTGCGGCCGAAACGCGGCATCTGGCGCCGCATGGCCATCGCCGGCGCCGGGCTGCTGGTAGTGAGCGCGGCGGCGCAGGGGGCGCTCTGGGCCGCGCACGCCTGGCAGCGGCAGGACTGGCTTGCCCTGGGCGCGCTGGGCGCCGGCGCCCTGTTCGCGCTGGCGGGCGCCGGCTCGCTGGCCGCCGAATGGCGGCGGTTATACCGCCTGCGCCAGCGTGCCGGGGAACGCGACCGGGCAGGGGAGCTGCTGCGCAGCCACGCGCTGGGCCAGGGCCGTGAATTTTGCCTGCGCCTGGCCGGGCAGGCCGGCATTGACGATGCCCATCCGGCGCTGCGGCGCTGGCAGGCCATGGTGCACGATACCCACAGCGATCGCGAAGTGGTGACGCTGTACGCCAAAATGGTGCAGCCGGTCATCGATCGCCGGGTACGCGCCGAAATCAGCCGCTCCGCCGCCGAGTCCGCGCTGCTGATCGCGGTCAGCCCGCTGGCGATCGTGGACATGGGGTTTATCGCCTGGCGCAACCTGCGGCTGATCAACCGCGTGGCGGCGCTGTACGGCATTGAGGTGGGGTATTTCAGCCGCATCCGGTTATTCCGGCTGGTGCTGCTGAATATCGCCTTCGCCGGCGTGAGCGAATGGGTGCGCGAGGTGGGCATGGACTGGATGTCGCAGGACCTTACCGCCCGCCTGTCCGCCCGCGTGGCCCAGGGCATGGGCGCCGGCCTGTTGACCGCGCGCCTGGGCATCAAGGCCATGGAGCTGTGCCGCCCGCTGCCCTGGATAGACGGCGACAAACCGCGCCTGGGGGATTACCGCCGTGAAATTATCGGCCAGTTGAAAACCCTGCTGGAGCGCAAGCCCGCCCCCTGAGGCAACAGGGCAAGCCGCGGCTTGGTAAAAAATTTCCACCCTGGCAACTTTTTGTGACAGATGACTTCATACCGGGCGCGTCGCCACGTATTATGTAGCCATCATTGCCACCATGGATAAGAGGCGTTACATGCGTTTGGAAGTTTTTTGTCAAGACCGCCTCGGTCTGGCCAGGGAATTGCTGGATTTACTGGTATTGCGCGGCATCGATTTGCGCGGTATCGAAATCGATCCCGTCGGGCGGATCCATCTTAATTTTTCCACGCTGGAATTTGATCCGTTCCGGGCGCTGATGGCGGAAATCCGCCGCATCCCCGGCGTGACCGATGTGCGTACCGTGGCGTTTATGCCCTCGGAACGCGAGCATCGCGCGCTTGAAGCCATCCTGGCCGCCATGCCGGAGCCGGTGCTGTCCATCGATCTCAAGGGCCGGGTGGAACTGGCCAACCCGGCGACGCTGGCCCTGTTCGGCATGGGTGCCGGCCAGCTGCACCAACTGCCGGTAAGCCAGCTGATTGCCGGTTTTAACGTCGTGCGCTGGCTGGAGAGCGGACGGCAGTCCCCCGATAGCCAGCGGGTGGTGATCCTGGGCCAGGATTTCCTGCTGGAAATCACCCCGGTCCAACTGATCGGGGAGGATGGGCAGGCTGCCGCGGTGGGCGGGGTCATCCTGCTGAAATCCGCGGTGCGCATGGGACGCCAGCTGCAGGATCGCGGGCAGAACGATGACAGTGAATTCAGCCACATCATCGCCGCCGGCGATAGCATGCGCCAGACGCTCGATCGGGCCAGGCGGCTGGCGATGCTCGACGCGCCTCTGCTGATCGCCGGCGAGACCGGCACCGGCAAGGATCTGCTGGCCCATGCCTGCCATCTGCGAAGCCGACGCGGCAAACAACCGTTCCTGGCGCTGAACTGCGCCGCGCTGCCGGATGACGTGGCGGAAAGCGAACTGTTCGGCCATGCCGCCGGCGCCTATCCCAATGCCCTCGAAGGTAAAAAAGGCTTTTTTGAACAGGCCGACGGCGGATCGGTACTGCTCGATGAAATCGGCGAAATGTCGCCGAGCATGCAAAACAAGCTGCTGCGTTTTATCAACGACGGCACGTTCCGGCGGGTGGGCGAGGATCGTGAAATGCACGTGGACGTGCGCATCTACTGCGCCACCCAGAAGAACCTGCTGGAGCTGGTGCGCAAGGGCCAATTTCGCGAAGATCTGTATTATCGCCTGAATGTGCTGACGCTGAACCTGCCGCCGCTGCGCGAACGGCCGGACGATATCATGCCGCTGACCGCGCTGTTTATCGCCCAGTTCTGCGACGAACAGGGCATCGCGCGGCCGCGGGTCGCCCCTGGGCTGGCCGATATGCTCACCCGGTATGCCTGGCCGGGCAACGTGCGCCAGCTGAAAAACGTATTGACCCGCGCCATGGCGCAGCTGGACGCGGATGAACTGCGCGCCGACGATATCGATCTGCCGGATTTCGCCCTGGCGCCGCCGATGTCGGACGAGATCCTCGACGGATCGCTCGACGACATCAGCAAACGCTTCGAGCGTTCGGTGCTGGCCCGTCTTTACCGCACCTATCCCAGCACCCGAAAACTGGCCAAACGCCTGGGTGTCTCCCATACCGCCATCGCCAATAAACTGCGGGAATATGGCCTCGGCAGTAAAAAACCAGCCGAAGAGGACGAAAGTTAACTGGAATTGCCACCCGGAAATATATTCAGTACCTTGTGTTTGCCGGCATGGTTGTTTAACGTTACGACGGGTAAATCCTTGGCGACCTGCAAAATTTTTGATTTTATTAATGATTATCTGAGGGCTCATAATGAGAGTGATGCGTTTCTATCCTGAGGCATGGCCGCTGCATACGCCATTTGTGATCTCGCGCGGCAGCCGTACCGAGGCCCGCGTAGTGGTGGTCGAGATTGAACAGGACGGCGTCAGGGGTATCGGTGAGTGCACGCCTTATCCCCGCTATGGCGAAAGCGAGCAATCGGTGATGGAACAGCTCGCCGCCGTGATCCATGCGGTGGAGCAGGACGTGACCCGCGACGTATTACAGCAGTTGTTGCCGGCCGGCGCGGCGCGCAACGCCGTCGACTGCGCGCTCTGGGACCTGGAGCGCCAGCTTACCGGCCAGACTTTAGCGCAATTGACCGGTATCGCCCTGCCGTCGGCCATCACCATGGCGCAAACGCTAAGCATCAACGATCCGGAACACATGGCCGGGGCGGCCTTGAAGTATTGGCAGGCGGGCGCCCGGCTGCTGAAAATCAAACTTGACGATCGGCTGATCACCGAGCGCATGGTGGCCATTCGCGCCGCGGTGCCGGAAGCGACGCTGATTGTCGACGCCAACGAGGCCTGGCAACCCGAGGGGCTGGCAACCCGCTGCCAGCTGCTGGCGGATTTAGGCGTGGCCATGCTGGAGCAGCCGCTGCCCGCCGAGCAGGACGCCGCGCTGCAGCACTTTATCCATCCGCTGCCCATCTGCGCCGACGAAAGCTGCCATACGCGCCAACAGCTGCCGGCGCTCAGGGATAATTACGAGATGATCAATATCAAGCTCGACAAGGCCGGCGGGTTGACCGAGGCCCTGCTGCTGGCACAGCAGGCGCGGGAACAGGGTTTCGGCATTATGCTCGGCTGTATGCTGTGCACCTCGCGCGCCATCGCGGCCGCGCTGCCGCTGACGCCCGGCGCGCGGTTTATCGATCTTGACGGCCCGACCTGGCTGGCGATGGACGCCGAACCCCATTTAAAATTCGGCTGCGGCTCTATCAGTCTGCTTTAAACCCGCATTTTCTGCCGCCCAGGGGTCCCATGGCGCGGCAGGACCGCTAACCCTCGACTTGCAGCGGACGTGTTAACGGGGAAGCGCCTCGCGCGCGACATTTTCATCGTAGGCCAGCAGATCCACCAACGCCGCCAGATAGCGGTTCGTGGCGGCATCGGCCGAAATAGCCGGAAACTCGGCGGTAATGCAGGGCAAACCGCCATCGGCGCACCAACTGCCGAAGGAGCCGGGTGTCTCGTAGCCCACGCTTGCCACCAGCGGCAAGGTCAACCGCGCCGCCAGCCACCGGCCCAACGGGGAGGCCGCCGCTTCCTCCACACAGGCCAGCGGTTCATGGAAAGACACCACCCACGCCGGCTTGAGGCGCGCAATCAGCCGGCACAGCGCCGCCGTTTCCGGTTCCGAACCGGGGCCGCCGCCGGTCGACAGCAGCACGTCACGCTCTTGCGCCTGGCTGGTCCAGCGATACACCGTATCCCCCGGCCGCCAGTTGGCGGCCGGAAAATTGCGGTTCAGGTCCACGCCGTTGGCATTGGCCCGCAGCCCCAGCTGGCACCCGTCGGGGTTGACCGCCAGGATCAGATGATGACGCAGGGCCTGCATGCCCAGGGTACGCAGCGCGCACGACAACGCCACGACGCTCGCGGTCTCGTCGCCATGGGTGCCGGCGATCACCAGGCCGGTATCCGGCCCGGCGGCCGTGGCCGGAAAGTACAGCAACGGCGCGCCTAAGACCGATCGGCCGAAGGGTTCGCCCAGCGAAGGCAATTTCCCGCGCCGGGAACGTGGTTGAAATGACATCATGCTGTTTCCTGACAGAAAATAATACGTTACATTGGCCTGTCTACTTTATCGCAAAACGTCCGGCGTTATTATCCCCGGCCGGCAAAACGCCGGGAAAGCGCGCGGGGACACGGTGCACCGGATACGATAGCAAGGATAACCCTATGCCACGTTTTAAATACACCCTATGCGCGTCGTTCATCGCCGCCCTCAGCGGCCATCCCTGGGCCGCCACGGTGCCCGAGGGCACGCAGCTGGCCGACCGGCAGCAAATCGTGCGCCATATCAAAGATGAACCCGCCTCCCTGGACCCGATTAAAGTGGTCGGCCTGCCGGAAGCCCAGGTGGTGCGCGACCTGTTTGAAGGCCTGGTCAACGAGGATGCCAGGGGCAACCCGATCCCGGGCGTGGCGGCCCGCTGGCAAACCAATGATAACCGGACCTTTATTTTCCACCTGCGCCACGACGCGCGCTGGTCAAACGGTGACCCTGTCACGGCAAATGACTTTGTCTACAGTTGGCGACGCCTGGCCGACCCGAGAAATCTTTCTTCTTTCGCCTGGTTCGCCGAACTGGCCGGCCTGGAAAACGCCGCCGATATCACCGCCGGCAAACTGCCCGCCGAACGCTTGGGCGTCAGCGCGCCGGACGACTATACCCTCAAGGTCCAGCTCAGCAAACCGGTGCCGTACTTTGCCAGCCTGACCGCCAATTTCAGCCTGTTTCCGGTGCATCGCGCCGCGGTGGAAAAATACGGCAACGACTGGACCAGGGTCGGCAACCTGGTGGGCAACGGCGCTTTCGCGCTGCATCAGCGGGTGGTCAATGAAAAAATCGTCCTGACGCCCAATGAACATTATTGGGATCATCAGCACACGGTATTAACCCAGGTGACCTTTATTCCCCTGAACCAGGAATCGTCGGCCCTGAACCGTTACCTGGCCGATGACATCGACATCACCGAATCCTTCCCGAAAGACAGGTACCAGAAGTTGCTCAAGGATATTCCCGGACAGGTCTATACCCCGGATCAGCTCGGCACTTATTATTACGCTTTTAACACCCGGCGTGCGCCCACCGACGATGTTCGCGTGCGCAAAGCCCTGTCCTACGCCATCGATCGCCGGATTATCGCCGGAAAAGTGGTCGGCACCGGCGAAAAACCGGCCTGGCATTTTACCCCGGACGTGACCGCGGGCTTTAAACCTACGCAGAATTTCCTGCAGCAGCATTCCCAGGAGGAGCTGGATGCCGAGGCGAAAGTCCTGATGAAAGCGGCCGGCTACGGTCCGGAAAAGCCCCTTACCCTGAGCCTGCTGTATAATACCTCGGAAAGCCACGAAAAAATCGCCATCGCCGTCGCCTCCATGTGGAAGAAAAAGCTGGGCGTCAATGTCCAGCTGGTGAACCAGGAATGGAAAACCTATATCGACAGCCGCAACACCGGTAATTTTGACGTGGTGCGCGCCTCCTGGGTAGGGGATTACAATGAGCCGTCCACCTTCCTGTCGCTGTTGACCGCCGCCCACAGCGGCAATATCGCCAAGTTTAACGACCCCGCCTACGATCGCCTGCTCGCCGAGGCCAGCCGGCAAACCAGCCCTGAGCGCCTGAGCGCCGATTATAATAAAGCGGAAGCGATGATTGCCGACCAGGCGCCGATTGCGCCGATTTACCAATACACCAACGGCCGCTTGATCAAACCCTGGGTGCGGGGATACCCGATAACCAATCCGGAAGACGTCGCCTACAGCCAGACGATGTATATCCTCAAACACTAATCCAGCGTTTCGCATAAACCCCATGGCAGGTCATGGAGTTTATTATCCCGTCGCCGGTGGTTTTTGCCCGCCACGAATCAGGGATAATGAGGCGGTTTGGCGGCGCATTGTTTTTCGATTGTAATCATTTGCTAAATGATCTTTGCCCGCCGCCATATCCGCGCCGGTCTGTTTTGCCAGGCTTATGGCATAACGCTCTTCTGACGATACGCTCATGAAAACCGGGAAGTTGGTAACGATATCGCCGGGGCCGATAATGTCGATCCAGGGGATATAGGCTCCTTGGGGATAGCGCGCCACGCGCGAATATTCCCCTTGATGGGTCGGCAGATTACGATTGAAGACGTTTAACAAATATCCAAGGTCCTGAGTAATCTTAGCCCGGCATGCCAATAGCCCCAGGATAAACTCCCGACCCGCCGCGCATCGGAGTCGGCCAGCGCCGTCTCATGACCGAGCGTGGGCATAACGGCCAGCACGATTTGATGTTAGAATCTCATTGATAATATCGGTTTTTGGGATGCCGCTTAAAATACTGCTTAACATGATTATACTTAATCTCCAGAATGTTATTTTGTCGCGTGCCGTTATTGAATAAACGGGATGGTTATTATGGCGATTGGCATCTTTATAGCAACGTGATAAAAAGGAATATCTTTTTAAGGGCAAAAGACGCGGTTAATATAATAATGTCGATTGCCTTTTTTTTGTAATAATAACCGGATGACGCGACGACCCGTTTTAGAACGACATAACGGACCATCCATGATGGACTGAGGCTATTAATTACGTCTTCAATAATAGGTAAAGCAGGATTTTCTGCCGGTTTGGCGCTAGACTTGACGTCAACGTTTGCTGTTTAAGGGATAGAAGTTGAAGTGATAGATCGTGAAGCCTTGCATATCAACGGCGTGGTCTACGCCGGACAACTGGACGGCCAGGGGGGCATTGTCCCGATTGAGGCCTCGGACATCGCGCACTGTATCCATCCATGCTGGCTGCATCTGGATACGGAACATCCGGCCAGCAGCGAATGGCTCAGCAGCTCGCCGTTAATTCCCGACCCGGTGCGCGAATCGCTGGCCGGCATCAGCACGCGGCCGCGTGTTAACCGCATACCTGAAGGGGCGCTGATTATTTTACGCAGTATCAACTTCAATACCGAGGAATATCCGGAAGAGCTGATAGTCCTGCGCATTTATATCACGGAAAAACTGATCGTCACTACCCGTAACCAGCCGATCCAGGCGGTGGAGGAGATGCTTGACGAACTGCAGAAAAAACAGGGGCCGGAGGACAGCGGCAGCTGGCTGGTGGATATGTGCGATACGCTGACCGATCACACCAGTGAATTTATCGAGGATATGCACGACCGGATCATCGTCCTGGAAAACGATCTGCTGGACCAGCAGATCCCCCCGCGGGGCCAGCTCTCGAAGCTGCGTAAGCAACTGATAGTCCTGCGGCGCTATATGGCGCCGCAGCGCGATGTGTTTGCCCGTCTGGCCAGCGAACATCTGCCGTGGATGGGGGATGACGATCGCCGCCGCATGCAGGATATCTCCGACCGGCTTGGGCGCGGCATCGACGATATAGACGGCGGCATTGCCCGCACGGCGGTGATTGCCGATGAAATCAACTGGCTGACCGCCGAGTCGATTAATCGTCGCGGTTATACCATGTCGCTGATGGCGATGATTTTCCTGCCGACCACCTTCCTGACCGGTCTGTTCGGCGTCAACCTGGGCGGCATACCGGGCGGCAATATGCGTTTTGGCTTCAGCATCTTCTGCCTATCGTTAATCGTACTGGTGCTGGGTGTAGCGATATGGTTAAAACGGCGTAAATGGCTATAGCCCCAAGCTTTCTTTTGGTGTGAGCCGCGGCGAAGTTTGCTGAATAATCGCAAAAAAGCCAACTAAAATTGAGCAATATCAAAAAGCAGGGGTTCGGGATGGGGCAATATCGATCCCGCAGGTGAATGCAACGTCAAGCGATGGGCGTTGCGCTCCATATTGTCTTACTTCCTTTTTTTGAATTATTGCATAGCATATTTAATTCATATAATGCCGGGTGTTGAACCTGGCATTTTTTTTTGGCTTTTTTTACGGCTGTCTCCGGCATGTCGGCAGCCGCGGCGATTTGTCCTGCGGCCGATTGCCCACTATCCTTAAAGGGAGTCAACGGCACGCCCGCCGTTTTGATATGGCCCTTGATGAGGTGGACAATATGTATACGACCATGACGCCGCGGGTGCGCCGCGCACCGACTCCGTATCGAATGAGCATACCCGGCGATCCGATCCCCAATGAACCCATCCCCACCGATCCGCCGCCCATACCCAATCCGCTGCCGGACCCGCCGCTGGAGCCGCCCTATAATCCGGACCCGAAACCCATTCAGGATCCCCCGCCGCATATGTGGTAATCGTGGCGCTATTTTATCTCGACCACGCTAAGCCGCGCGCCGGCCGGCATCTGGACCACCGCGGCCTCATCCGCCAGCCAGCCCGCGGGCTGGGAGGGTAGCTCCTGCGGATCGAACGCCAGGTCGCCGCCGTCGACGATATCATCGCCGATATGCAATTGCTTGAAATCAAACAGCCGGCCGTCGGCCAAATGGGACGGCACCACGTTTTGCATGGCGCTGAACATGGTCTCCAGGCGGCCCGGGTAATGCTTGTCCCAGTCCCTGAGCATATTGCCTATTACCTGGCGCTGCAGGTTAGGCTGCGAGCCGCACAGGTTGCAGGGGATAATCGGGAAGGCGCGGGCCTTGGCAAACCGCGCGATATCTTTTTCACGGCAGTAGGCCAGCGGGCGGATCACGATCTGCCGGCCGTCATCGCTCATCAGCTTGGGCGGCATGCCTTTTAATTTGCCGCCGTAGAACATATTGAGGAACAGCGTCTGCAGGATATCGTCGCGATGGTGGCCCAGGGCGATCTTAGTGGCGCCCAGCTCAGTGGCGGTGCGGTACAAAATGCCGCGCCGCAGGCGGGAGCATAAGGAGCAGGTGGTTTTGCCCTCGGGAATCTTATCTTTTACGATGCCGTAGGTATTCTCCTCGACAATTTTATATTCAACGCCCAACGCCTCGAGATAGGCGGGCAGGATGTCGGCGGGAAAGCCCGGCTGCTTTTGATCCAGGTTTACCGCCACCAGCGAGAAGCCGACCGGCGCGCTTTGCTGCAAATTGCGCAGGATTTCCAGCATGGTATAGCTGTCCTTGCCGCCCGAGAGGCATACCATGATGCGATCGCCGTCTTCAATCATATTAAAATCGGCGATGGCCTGGCCGACGTTGCGACGCAGGCGCTTATGTAATTTATTGCGGTTGTATTGTTCTTTTTGGTCGACCACGTGGTTATGCCTTTGACTTATCCTGGCGCGCCGCAAAGCCCTGCGGCGGCGCGATGTTATGACTTATGCCGTGGATTGTACGCGATTATGCCTGCGGCGTTGAACACATTTCAGCGGGGAAAATCCTGCATCAGCTTCTGGTTGATGACCGCCACCGCCAGATTGCCGCGCTTGATGTGGGCGACCAGGATTTCGCTGGAGTGGGTAAAGCGATGGCCGACCCGGACGCGATACGACTTGGTCAGCCAGCTGATGAAGCCGGTGTAGTAGGTGGCTTCGTCGATATCGCGCCATTTGACGCCGCCGATGCCTTTTTTCCACGGCAGGATGCCGCGAAATACCCACACGCCGTCCTCGTCATAATAAAACATAAAGCGCCGGCGCCAGGCGATATCGTAAATCACCTTGATGATGGCGATAAACAAGATGGCGTAGCCCACCAGGATAAAATTGGCGTCGCGGGCGGACTGGGAGACGATAAGTCCGATCGTGCCCATCACCAGGAACAATACCAGCGGCCGGATATAAGCCACCCATGAAAGAAAAAATATGTCCTGCGCGGGATGCTGAACAGCGGAGGTCACTTCACCCTGATCCATTGCGTACCTGAATTAATGCCGAAAGATGCTCCATAGTAGCGCCTAAGCCGGCGGCTGGAAAGTCCATGCCCCGCATCAACGCGGGGCGGGGCCTGATATCAACGCCCCATCCCGGCCCGGGGGCGCGGAGCCTTAACGCATCACCCCATCGCCGGCCGGGCGTTATTCGGCCGCGTCCTCTTTACCCGCCATACGGGCCAGGAAATCGTATTTTACCTGCAGATCTTTTTCCGCCGCCTGGTAGAGCGCGGCGGCCACCTCCGGCTGCTGGGTGTTCAGCCGCCGGAAACGCTGCTCGTTAAGCAGCGTGGCGCTGAGATCGCTGCCGGGCGGACGCGAATCCAGGGCCAGTGGAAGCTTGCCCTCGCCGCTGCGGCGGGGATCGAAACGATAGAGCGGCCAGAAGCCGGTGGCGGTCAGCTGGCGCATCTGGTCGTGGCTTAACGCCAGGTCATAGCCATGTTCCTCGCAGGGGCTGTAGGCGATAATCAGCGACGGGCCGGGATAGGCTTCCGCCTCCTGAATGGCTTTTACCGTCTGGTTCAGCTGGGCGCCGAGGGAGATTTGCGCCACGTAAACATGACCGTACATCATCATGCTGACGCCCAGATCCTTACGGGCCTTACGTTTGCCCTGCTCGCCAAATTTGGTCACCGCGCCCAGCGGCGTGGCTTTCGACTGCTGGCCGCCGGTATTGGAATAGCATTGGGTGTCGAGCACCAGGATGTTGACGTTTTCCGTCAGGCTCATGACGTGATCCAGCCCGCCGAAACCGATATCGTACGCCCAGCCGTCGCCGCCGATGAGCCAGATGGATTTATCCACCAGGTAGTCGGCGTCCTTGGCCAACTGGCGCAGGCCGTGGTCGACGCTATCCTGTCGCAGCGCCGGTTGCAATTCGGCGCGCAGCCGCGTTATCTGGCCGCGGCGCTCCTCCACCGCCACGCCATCGGCGCGCAGCCCCTCCACCAGCGCCGCCGGCAGCAGCGCGGCATGCTCATTAAGCAAGCGCAGCACCCGTTGACGATGGTGGTCCACCGTCAGGCGGAAACCCAGCCCGAATTCGGCGTTATCCTCGAATAATGAGTTGGCCCATGCCGGACCGCGTCCTTCGGCGTTGGTGGTATAAGGCGTGGAGGGCAGGTTGCCGCCGTAGATGGATGAACAGCCGGTGGCGTTGGCGATCAGCAACCGATCGCCATAGAGCTGGGTCAGCAGCTTGATATAAGGCGTTTCGCCGCAGCCGGAACAGGCGCCGGAGTATTCAAACAACGGCGTAACCAGCTGTGAGGTGCGGATATCGATACGCTCAAGCTGCGATACGGCCATTTCCGGCAGATCCAGGAAGAAATCGTAGTGGATTTTTTCTTCTTCCACATGTTCCAGGCGCGAGGCCATGTTAATGGCTTTGATCGACGGGTCCTGGCGATCCCTGGCCGGGCAGACCTCGACGCAGAGGTTACAGCCGGTACAGTCTTCCGGCGCCACCTGCAGCACGTATTTTTGTCCGCGCATATCGCGCGACTTGACGTCCAGCGAGGCCAGCCCCGCGGGCGCCGCGTCCATGGCCTGCGGCGCCACGACCTTGGCGCGGATGGCGGCGTGGGGGCAGGCGGCGACGCAATGGTTACACTGGGTACAGAGATCCGGCTTCCACAGCGGGATCTGTTCGGCGATATTGCGTTTTTCCCATCGGGTGGTGCCCACCGGCCAGGTGCCGTCGGGCGGCAGGGCGGAAACCGGCAGGGCGTCCCCCAGGCCCGCCAGCATGGCGGCGGTAACGGTTTTGACAAAATCCGGCGCGGCGTCGGAAACCACCGGCGGGCGCATCGGGCTATGGGCGTTAACGTCCTCCGGCGGCACCGCGTGCAGCGCTTCGCGCGTGGCGGCCAGCGCCCGCCAGTTACGCTCCACCAATTCCTGGCCTTTGCTGCTGTAGCTGCGGGCAATGGCCGACTGCAGCTCCGCCAGGGCGCTGTCCGGAGGAAGGATTTCGGCCAACTGGAAAAACGCCATCTGCATGACGGTATTGATGCGCGCGCCTAGCTGGCATTCGCGGGCAATCTGCGCGGCGTTGATAATATAAAAACGCGCCTGGCGCGCCTTGAGCAGCGCCTGCACTTCCTGCGGCAGGCGCGCCCAGATTTCATCGGCGCCGTAAGGGGTGTTCAGCAGGAAGATGCCGCCGGGGCGCAACCGCTCCACCATCTGGTATTTATCGATAAACTGCGATTGATGGCAGCCGATAAAGTCGGCGTGGCTTATCAGGTAGGCGGAGTTAATCGGTTTTTCGCTGACCCGCAGATGGGAAACGGTCAGGCCGCCCGCCTTTTTCGAATCGTAGACAAAGTAGCCCTGGGCGAACATCGGGGTACTGTTGCCGATAATTTTAATGTTGTTTTTGGTGGCGGACACCGAGCCGTCGCTGCCAAGACCGTAAAACAAGGCTTCCAGCTTGGCCTGGCGCGGCAAATCCGCCTCCGGCAGGGGCAGGGACAGGTTGGTCACATCGTCGTAGATGCCCACGGTAAAGCGCGGCTTGGGCCGGGGCAGGGACAGCTCGTTAAAAATCGCCAGCACGCACGCCGGATCAAATTCCTTGGACGACAGGCCGTAACGGCCGCCGATGGTGCGCGGCAGGGAGTCGCGTTGTCCCAGGCCATAGGCCTCCGCCAGCGCGGTCATCACATCCAGGTACAGGGGTTCGGCAAGCGAACCGGGCTCCTTGGTGCGATCGAGCACCGCGATGCTTTTAACGCCGGCGGGGATTTCGGCCAGCAAATGTTCGGCCGAGAACGGCCGGTAGAGCCGCACCTTGACGATGCCGACCTTTTCGCCGCTGGCGAGCAGGGTATCGATCACCTCTTCGCAGGTGCCGCTGGCCGACCCCATCAGGATAATCACGCGCTCGGCCTGCGGATGGCCGTAATATTCAAACGGGCGGTATTGCCGGCCGGTGGCGCCGGCAAAGGCGTCCATGGCCTGTTGCACATGGGCATAAGTCTGGTTGTACCAGGGATTGGTGGCTTCGCGCGACTGGAAATAGGTGTCCGGATTGGCCGAGGTGCCGCGGATCACCGGGTTATCCGGCGTCAACGCCCTGCTGCGATGGGCGTCGATGCCCGCCTGCGGCAGCAGGCTTTTGAGCTGGTCGTCGGACAGCGGCGCGATTTTATTGATTTCGTGCGAGGTGCGAAATCCATCGAAAAAGTGGATAAACGGCAGCCGGCTGTTGAGGCTGGCGATTTGCGCTATCAGCGCGAAATCCTGCGCTTCCTGCACGTTGCTGGCGCACAGCATGGCGCAGCCGGTCTGGCGCACCGCCATCACGTCCGAATGGTCGCCGAAAATCGACAGCGCATGGGTGGCGACGGTGCGGGCCGCCACGTGCAGCACAAACGGCGTCAGTTGCCCCGCCAGTTTGTACAGCGTCGGGATCATCAGCAGTAAACCCTGCGACGAGGTAAACGACGTGGACAAGGCGCCGGTTTGCAGCGCGCCGTGCACGGTGGCGATGGCGCCGCCCTCGGACTGCATTTCCACCACCCGGGGAACGTCGCCCCAGATATTGGTGGCGCCTGCTTCTGACCAGGCATCAGCCTGTTCCGCCATGGTGGAACTGGGCGTAATCGGATAAATGGCGATAACTTCATTAATGCGGTAGGCCACCGAAGCGACTGCGTTATTCCCGTCTGTGGTGATCATGCTGTACCTTAATTCTGCTTCACGGTTGATAACCCATAAATCATTGGGTTATCCCTAATGGCCGCCAGTATACCAGCAGCAACCATAGGGGATTTTTGCTTTTGTGCGATGGCGTGGGTTTGCCGGTTTGTAAAGGCGGGCGCGCGATACTCGACGTGAACATTATGTGCGTCTAGAATGCAAGTTTCAGACTATTCCCAGCTTAATTATTTTGGAGCCGATTGATGACGTTTTCACGGTGGTTAATGGCAACATCCGCGTTATTTTTAGTCGCCTGCAGCAGCCCGAATAATGAAGAACCCGAACAAGTGGGCCAGCAGGCCACCGTCGCCGGCCTGCCGCAGCGCGTGGATGTGCCCAATACCCCCCGCTGCATGTCCGCGGGCGGCACCATGACCCTGGCGCGCCAGCTCGACGGCACCACGGTCGGTATGTGCCAGTTGGCCAATGGCAAGCGTTTCCAGGCGTTCTAACGCTTAACAGGCCGTGGTCCGGCCTGTGGCGGGTGTAATCTATCCTTTTGTCCGGGCGCAATAGCGGAAAGGTTGGGGTTGCCGTCGGCGATCGCTGGCCGCGGCAAACTTTTGATTGTACGCTTTGGCGGGATGTTTAATTGCAGGGTCCAGCATTACCTTTATCCGCGCGGGAAATAGTAGCCTTTCCTTACGCCGGCCTGCTTAAAAATAATTATTTTATCCTGATAGGTATCATATTAATTAATTCATCCTTGCCAGCGCGGTCGTGCGCTGGGGAAATGTATTCTAACTTAACAATGGGGAAACATTAAACGGATAGCGGCCCGGCTCAGACTTTGCTGGAATAAAATCATGTTCCTGCTGGCAACTGCCGTTAAAAGGAGCCAGGCCAATTGTTTATATCGCAAGGATTAAACGTCCCTATGAACACATTTTTTGCATCCGCCGTATTTAATGCCGTAGCCCTCTCGCGGGCGGCAACGCAATACCCGCCATGCCCTGAAGGGCGGGTATTGCCTTTCCCGGTCGTGGCCATACAAAACTACGCTGGCGACGGCGGTCAACCGGCGTTCAAGCGGGACGCCGCCGTGGCTGGGCTGGATGACACTTATCCCGCACAGGCAAAAACCAGGCGGGCGGGCGAGTTACTCCCTCCTGCGCGGCCTGTGCACAATACTCCGCCGCCCGGGGTTGGCGCGACCGGTGGTGGCTCTATGGTTAGTTCCTTGGATTGGTTTTGCCTGACTGCCAGGGAATTATGCCTGGGTATTGAGGTGCTTCAGCATGAAATGGATACCAGTAAGATAGAATCCGGGTTTGATCAGCCTGAAAAATTTCTTGGGCATTTTAATCGCCTGATGGATATGGTTAGCCGGTATATCGACTGGATGCGCTGTTTTAATCAATGGAATGAGGACGACAGGGTCCGTATTGAACTCCATAAAAATATATCCCTGCTTGGACCCATTATAGAAGAAATGATTAAAAAAATTAACGTAATTGAATCTATTTTCTTAGAAAGAAATTCACAATAATAAATTATCCATTATCGGTCCCGGTAACCCGGGGCCATATCAATTTATCAACAATTCATAAATATTAAGGTTTTAGCCATTGGCAATGCGTGCGGCATGCGTAAAATAATAGGTTCGCCGGCAAAAAAAACAAAAAATCCAGGGCTTTCCATTACAGTTTAAACAGGGGTACTTAAAATATAAAATGGAATGCCATCCCGGTATTTTTGGCGATGCAAGCCGCTGCGGTTTCCGTCGGGAACCGTAAATGTCTGTCCCGCGGCCCGGCCACGGGACCGGCGGGTTTATCAGGCTGTCACCAGGTTCGGGCAGCGCTCGCCTTGGCTCAACTGCAGCAGGTTTTGCAGCGTGACCTCGCCGATGCTGGTCAGCGCTTCTTCGGTCAGGAACGCCTGGTGGCCGGTAAACAGCACGTTGTGGCAGGCGGAAAGGCGGCGGAACACGTCATCCTGGATCACGTCGTTGGAGTTATCCTCAAAAAACAGATCGCGTTCATTTTCATACACGTCCATGCCCAGCGCGCCGATTTTCTGCAGCTTGAGCGCTTCGATGGCCGCCTGCGAATCGATCAGACCGCCGCGGCTGGTGTTGATGATCATCACCCCGTCCTTCATCTGCGCAAAAGCCTGCCTGTCCAGCAGATGGTGATTTTCCGGCGTTAGCGGGCAGTGCAGGGTAATCACGTCCGCTTGCGCAAACAGGGTTTTTAAATCCACATATTCGGCGCCGAGCTCCAGGGCCTGGGCGCTGGGGTAGGGATCGAAGGCCAGCAGGCGCATGCCGAACCCTTTCAGGATGCGCATGGTGGCCACGCCGATTTTACCGGTGCCGATCACGCCCGCGGTACGGTTGTGCATATTAAAGCCGATCAGTCCCTCCAGGGAAAAATTGGCGTCGCGGGTGCGCTGGTAGGCGCGGTGAATGCGCCGGTTCAGGCACATCATCAGGCCGATGGCATGTTCCGCCACCGCCTCGGGCGAATAGGCGGGCACGCGCGCCACCTGGATGCCCAGCTCTTTTGCCGCCGCCAGATCCACATTGTCGAAGCCGGCGCAGCGCAGCGCCAGCAGCTTCACGCCCAGCCCGGCCAAGGCCTCCAGCACCTCGCGGCCGCCGTCGTCATTGACAAAAATACAGACGGCGTCACAGCCTTCAGCGGTTTTTGCGGTGCGTGGCGTTAGCTGGAATTCAAAAAATTCAATTTCGAAGCCAAAACGTTCATTTACCTGCGACAAATATTTATGATCGTAATTTTTGGTGCTATAAACCGCTAGTTTCATGTGATTTCTCCATATTATCGGCCCAGGGTAGCAAAAGGCATGGGATCACTCAATGTATCCCTCTCCATGGGATAAAAGTACGCGTTTGTGCCGAATCACCTAAAATGCTGCCTGGAATCTAAGTATGGTATCTTGCAGGCTTCGGGACAATAAGGGAATGTCATGACCAACGTATCTGGCGCATACAGGCGCATACGCCGTTTTTTACGCCGTTCCGGGTTGGTTGCCCTGTCCCTGCTGTTGGCCGTTTCGTTGACGCTGGGCGCCGGATGGTATTTTATTCCGCTCTGGCTACCGGCGGCGGCAAAAATGATCCTGCCCGCCGATGTGGACATCACCTTTACCGGTCGCCCCGGCTGGCGCCAGGGGGCGGTGATTTTGCCCGGCTTCGCGTTAAACCGGCCGTCCTGCGCGTGGATAACCGCCCGGGATATCAGCGCCCGGCGCCAGAACGGCGCATGGCGCATTCTCGCCGGGCAGGTCACGATGGACAGCGCCTGCGCCGGGGAGCGCGCGGCGGACGTTCAAGCGCCCCTGACCTGGGCGACGCTCGATAATGCCCTACCGCGCTTTACGCTCGGCATCAGCCGCCTGACGGTCGCGCCCTGGCAGTCCTATGCCGGCGGCGTGGAGCTGGAGCACCTTGCCGACGGCGCCCGGCTCCGTTACCGCAATGGACAACTGCGGCTGGACCTGGCGCTGCGGGACCGACAGCTGACGTTAAATGAATTCACCTATACCGGCGAGACCGTGCCGCCGCCGCTTGCCGTCCCGGCGCCGCCCGTATTCAAGGGGCCTTTCGGCCTGCCGGACACCGGCGCCGCGGCGGCGTCTGCCGGGGCGCCGGTGATGGCGCCGCTGTTATTGTCCGGTGCGCTGCGCATTGGGATAACCGGCAGCATGACGTTGTCTCCCCAGGTGTCGCTGCCGCCGGAGGAGGGCGAAATGACCGCCGGCCTGGCACTGCCCGACGGGACGCCGCTTAATGCCGCCTTGAGCTGGCGCCAGCGGCAGGGGGAACTGGTGGTCGCCGACGGGCAAACCGATATCCGGCTGGCGCGGTTGCCCTGGAAGATAAGTGGGGAGGACCTGCAGATTAGCGACGGCGAATGGCGCTGGCCGTATGCCACCCAGCCCCTGTCGGGCCATATCGCGGTTACCCTGGCGCGCTGGCAGGGCGGCCTGGATCGGCTCGGCGTCACCGCGCGCATGAATGTGTTGACCCAGGGACTGCGCGGCAAGGCCAATGCGGTGCTGACCGTCGGCCCCGGCCCGCTGCGCCTGGCGGACAATGCGCTGGATTTTCGTTTTACCGGCGTGGCCAACCAGGGCGGGTTATCGCTGAGCGCATCGATACCCGGCCAGCTGCGGGGAGTGATTACCGACCCGACGCTGGCAATGCTGCCCGGCGCATTATTACGGGTGACCGGGTTGATTTCCGAGGTACTGAATATCAGCAGCGCCCGCCTGCCGCTGGCTGGCGTACAGGTCTCTTCCCGCGGGCTCAGCGGGCGGCTGCAGGCCATTTTACTGGCCAATGCGCCTGGCTACGGGCATTTTACCCTGCATATGGACGGCCGGGCGACGGATTTTCTGCCCGATCGGGGGCAGTGGCGCTGGCGTTACTGGGGCGGCGGCAACCTGGCGCCGTTTGAGGCGCGGTGGGATATCAAGGGCCGGGGTTCCTGGCTGGCGAATACCATTGAGCTGAGCGAATTATCCAGCGGCCTCAACCAGCTGAATTACGGATTGGCCGGCGTAGTCGCCCCGCGGCTTTCGCTCACCGCGCCTCTGCGCTGGCGCCGCGATGAGCGCGATCCGGCGTTTAGCGGCGTGCTGGTTATCACCGCCGAGCGGATAAATATCACCCGAGGCGGCTATTTGCCCAGGCCGGCCCTGACGCTGCGGATGAGCGGGCGTACGCCCGGGGATTTCAACTGGCGGGGACAGCTCACCGCCGGGGCCGTAGGGCCGGTGCGCCTGAACGGCCGTTGGGACGGCCAACGGCTGCGCGGCCAGGCCTGGTGGCCGAAACAGCCGCTGCGGGTATTCCAGACCTTGCTGGCGCCGGATTTGGGGATTACCCTGCGCGCGGGTGAGTTTAACGCGCAAAGCGCCTTTTCCGCCGCCAGTGGCCAAGGTTTCCTCGCCGGCGGGCACGCCACCGTCGGCCGGGGCGACGTGTGGGTGGGGGAAACCCGCCTGCGGGGCGTGGCCCTTGGCCTTTCCTATCGTTTACAGGACCAGCGCTGGTTATTGGGGGTAAAGCAGCCCGTCAGCCTGCGCATTGATTCGATTACCACGCCGGTGGCGCTGAATAACCTGGCGATGGGGCTGCAGGGATATTACCCGTATGATGAGCGGCGTCCGCTCACCCTCACCGGCGTGGATGTGGATACCCTGGGCGGCAGTATACACCTTACCCCGCTTAGCCTGCCGCAGCGCGACGCCGCGGTGCTGAGCGTCAAATCCATTGAGATGAGCGAGCTGATTACCGCCCTTAAGCCCAAGCAGTTTGCCATTTCCGGCCGGGTCAGCGGCGAACTGCCGTTGCATCTAAACGATCCGGCGGGATATGTGCGCCATGGATGGATCGCCGGCGACGGCTCGATGGCGCTCAGGCTGGATAAACAATTCGCCGACGCCATCGGCAGCCGCAACCTGGCCACCGGCATGGCCATCGACTGGCTGCGTTATATGGAAATCACCCGCCTGCGGGCGGATGTCAACGTCGATCGCGACGGCGATCTGGATTTACTGGCGCATTTCATCGGCACCAATCCGCAAATCAACGCCCAGCGCGAGGTCAGGTTGAATTATCACCATCAGGAAAACATATTCATGCTGTGGCGCAGCCTGCGCTTTGGCACCACGGTGGAGCAGACCCTGGAAAAGCAAGCCGCCGCCACGCCCGCCGGGACCGCAAGGGGAAAAAAATGAAAACAGGATATAAGCTTGCCGCGCTCCTGCTGGCGCTGAACGCCGGCGCCTGCGTGCCGCGCATTGAGCTGGCGATGCCGGAGGAGCCGATCACCATCAATATGAACGTGAAAATCGAGCACGACATTAATATCAAGGCGGATAAGCAGAGCGTGGCGCTGCTGCAGCCGACGCTATGTGAGGCCTCCCGGTCTTGCACCGCGGCCAAATGAAAAAAGCGCATCCGGAGATGCGCTGAAAAAAGAACTAAATGGAGCCAGGATGAGGGTGGGGCTAACGATTTCAGGCGGCAATAAACTGGGTAATGGCGGCTTTGGCGTCTTCCTGGGCCTTGCCCGCCACTTCCGGACCGTAGGCCACGCCTTCGGCAAATACGAATTCCACGTCGGCAATGCCCAGGAAGCCCAGCATCAGCCGCAGATAGGAGGTCACCAGATCGCTCGGGGTATCTTTATGGATGCCGCCGCGGGTGGTCAGGATCACCGCCTTTTTGTTCTTCACTAGGCCTTCCGGGCCTTGCTCGCTGTAGCGGAACGTCACGCCGGCGCGGGCTATCAGGTCGATATAGTTCTTTAACTGGGTCGGAATGTTAAAATTATACATCGGCGCGGCAATAACGATGACATCGTTAGCCTGCAGTTCATTGATCAATTCGTCGGACAAATCCAGTGCTTCCTGCTGGCGCGGCGTCAGGGTCGCGTCCGCCGGACGCAGGGCGCCGACCAGTTCGCCATCCAGCACCGGCACCGGCTGCGCGGCCAGGTCACGGACGGTAATCTTGTCGCCGCCATGGGTGTTCTGCCACTGTTCGATAAAAAAGTCGGCCAGCTGGTTGGACTGGGAAAAAGTGGCAAGAATACTTGATTTAAGAATTAATACTTTGCTCATTAGTTATTCCTTCATTATTCAAATAGGTAATTAACCCTCGGGCGTTGAGAAACACTTTAGGGTTTAACCCCCTACAGTGATAGCGCAATATTTCGAGTTGTTTGTTCGAATTTCCTGAACGATTGGAAAAGGCGGGTAAAGCCAACGCCGGGGATATGGTAAACTAATGGCATAAGCACATTCTATTCGGACCGGAGCAGGGTACTGTATCCGGTCGCAGTGTAAGGAAGATATCGTGAAGTCATCGCTGGCGGCACTGTCCGCTTCGCTGGAGTCGGTTATGCTCCGCGATAAAACAGTTTTACGTCGACGCCTGCAGGGGGCGCAGAAAGAAATCCGTCCCGAGGCGCAAACCGCTATCGCCGGGCAAATCGCCGCCGATATACAGGCCTCGGCCCAACGCGCGGCCAACCGCCGGGCCGCCCGTCCGGCCATCACTTATCCGGAAAACCTGCCGGTCAGCCACAAGCGCCAGGATATTCTGCGGGCCATCCGCGACCACCAGGTGGTGATTGTCGCCGGCGAAACCGGCTCCGGCAAGACCACCCAGATCCCCAAAATTTGCCTGGAACTGGGGCGCGGGATCACCGGCCTTATCGGCCATACCCAGCCGCGTCGCCTGGCGGCGCGCAGCGTGGCCGACCGCATCGCGCATGAACTGGCGGTGCCGTTGGGCGGGGCGGTGGGGTATAAAGTGCGTTTTAACGATCAGATCGGCGATACGACGCTGGTAAAGCTGATGACAGACGGCATCCTGCTGGCGGAGATCCAGCAGGATCGGCAATTATTGCAGTACGATACCCTGATTATCGATGAAGCGCACGAACGCAGCCTGAATATTGATTTCATCCTCGGCTACCTGCATCAGCTATTGCCGAAACGCCCGGACTTAAAGGTGATTATCACCTCGGCGACCATCGATCCGCAGCGCTTTTCGCGCCATTTCAACAACGCGCCGATCGTCGAGGTCTCCGGGCGCACCTATCCGGTGGAGGTGCGCTACCGCCCGGTGGTGGAAAGCGAGGACGACGGCGATCGCGATGTCTCCCAGGCGATTTTTGACGCGGTGGACGAATTAAGCCAGGAAGCGCCCGGGGATATCCTGATCTTTCTGAGCGGCGAGCGCGAAATCCGCGATACCGCCGACGGCCTCAACAAGCTGAACCTGCCCCATACCGAGGTGCTGCCGCTCTACGCCCGGTTGTCCAACGGCGAACAGAACCGGGTATTCCAGTCGCACAGCGGCCGGCGCATCGTGCTGGCGACCAACGTGGCCGAAACCTCGTTAACCGTGCCGGGCATTAAATACGTTATCGATCCGGGCACCGCGCGCATCAGCCGCTACAGTTTTCGCACCAAGGTACAGCGGCTGCCCATCGAGGCGGTGTCGCAGGCCTCGGCCAACCAGCGTAAAGGGCGCTGCGGCCGCATATCCGACGGTATCTGCATCCGGCTCTATTCGGAACAGGATTTTCTCTCGCGGCCGGAATTTACCGATCCCGAAATCCTGCGTACCCACCTGGCGTCGGTCATATTGCAGATGACCGCCCTGGGACTTGGGGATATCGCCGCCTTCCCCTTTGTCGAAGCGCCGGATAAACGGCAAATACAGGACGGCGTGCGTCTGCTGGAGGAACTGGGGGCGCTGGAGGCGGAATCCGCGCGCGGCTACCGGCTCAGCCCGCTGGGACGCCAGCTGGCGCAGTTGCCCCTCGACCCCAGGTTGGCCAGGATGGTGCTCGAGGCGCGCAATAACGCCTGCGTGCGCGAGGTGATGGTGATAGCCGCCGCGCTGTCCATTCAGGATCCGCGCGAACGGCCGATGGATAAGAAACAGGCTTCCGATGAAAAACACCGGCGCTTCGCCGATAAAGAATCGGATTTCATCGCCTTCGTCAATTTATGGGATTATGTGCAGGAGCAGCAGAAGACACTCTCTTCCAGCCAGTTCCGCCGCCAGTGCCGCGTCGATTTCTTAAGCTACCTGCGGGTGCGCGAGTGGCAGGATGTCTATACCCAGCTGCGCCAGACGGTGAAAACCCTTGGGTTGCCGGTCAATACCCAGCCGGCGGACTACCGCGGCCTGCACTGCGCGCTGTTGTCCGGGCTGTTATCCCATATCGGGCAAAAGGACGCCGAAAAGCAGGAGTACACCGGCGCGCGCAACGCCCGTTTTGCCATTTATCCCGGCTCCGGCCTGTTCAAAAAACCACCCAAATGGACCATGGTGGCCGAACTGGTGGAAACCACCCGCCTGTGGGGACGCATCGCCGCGCGCGTCGACCCGGAATGGATCGAGCCGCTGGCCCCGCACCTGGTCAAGAGCAGCTACAGCGAACCTCATTGGGAAAAGGCGGCCGGCGCGGTAATGGCCACGGAAAAGGTCACTTTACTGGGGCTGCCCATCGTGACCGGCCGTAAGGTCAATTACAGCCGGATTGATCCGCTGTTATGCCGCGAGCTGTTTATCCGCCACGCGCTGGTGGAAGGCGAGTGGCAGACCCGCCACGCGTTTTTCCACGTCAATCGCAAACTGTTGACCGAGGTGGAGGAGCTGGAGCACAAATCCCGCCGCCGCGACATCCTGGTGGATGATGAAACGCTGTTTGCCTTTTACGATCGGCGCGTCGGCGGGGACGTGGTCTCGGCGCGGCACTTTGACACATGGTGGCGCGAGGAGGCAAAACAGGACCCCGATCGGCTGAATTTTGAAAAAAATATGCTGATCAAGCAGGGCGCGGATGAGATAAGCGCGCTGGATTACCCGAACGTCTGGCACCAGGGCAACCTGAAGTTAAAACTCAGCTACCAGTTCGAACCCGGCGCCGACGCCGATGGGGTGACGGTGCATATTCCGCTGCCGGTACTTAACCAAATCACCGCCGCCGGTTTTGACTGGCAGATACCCGGCGTGCGCCGCGAGCTGGTCATTGCGCTGATAAAATCGCTGCCAAAACCGTTACGCCGTAACTTTGTGCCGGCGCCCAATTATGCCGACGCCTTCCTTGGCAGGGCCACGTCCGCCGACGGGCCCCTGCTCGAGACCCTGGAGCGAGAGCTGAAACGCATGACCGGCGTGAGCGTCGATCGTGACGCCTGGCAATGGGATCAGGTGCCCGATCACCTGAAAGTATCGTTCCGGGTGGTGGATGACAAGCGAAAGACGCTGGGTGAAAACCGGGATCTCGACGCCCTTAAGCTGCAGCTCAGGGATAATGTGCAGCAAACCCTGTCCTCGGTGGCGGACGACGGCCTGGAACAGCGGGATTTGCATCTCTGGAGCTTCGGCGATTTACCGGAACGATACGAGCAAAAACGCGGCGGTTATTCGCTCAAGGCTTACCCCGCGCTGGTGGATGAAAAACACGGCGTGGCGATCCGCCTGTTTGAAACCGAACACGACCAGCGCCGGGCCATGTGGCACGGCACCCGACGCCTGCTGCTGATCAATATTCCGTCGCCGATAAAATACCTGCATGAAAAACTGCCGAACAAAGCCAAGCTGGGCCTCTATTTCAACCCGTTCGGCAAGGTGATGGATTTGATTGACGACTGCATCACCTGCGGCGTCGATAAGCTTATCGAGCAGCACGGCGGCCTGGTCTGGCGGGAAGGGCAGTACGCCGAACTACAGGAATATGTCCGGGCCAACCTCAACCAGACGGTGGTGGAGATTGCGGCGCAGGTGGAGCAAATTCTAACGGCGGTGTTTGCCATCAACAAGCGTCTGAAGGGGCGGGTGGATATCAGCCTGGCCCTGGCGTTGTCCGATAGCAAGGCGCAGCTGGGCGGCCTGGTGTATCGCGGCTTTGTCACCGGCAACGGCTGGCGGCGGCTGCCGGATACGCTGCGTTACCTGCAGGCGCTGGAGCGGCGGCTGGAAAAACTGGCCAACGACGTGCATCGCGATCGCGCCCAGATGCTGAAGGTGGAGCTGGTGCAGCAAGCCTGGCGGCAATGGCTGGACAAGCTGCCGCCGCTGCGGCGCGAGGACGCCGACGTTAGGGAGATTCGCTGGATGATCGAGGAACTGCGGGTCAGCTATTTTGCCCAGCAGCTCGGCACGCCTTATCCGGTCTCGGAAAAACGCATTCTCCAGGCGATGGGGCAAATACAGCCGTAGGCGCGCGCCAGGATCGGGATGCGGCGCGCGGACGCCGGGATAACTAGCGGGATGAATGCGCCGGCCTGGCCTTGCCGGTCGGCGCAAGGCCATGGCCGCGTTTGCCGGCCGGAGGCGTGTTCATAAGCGATAGCAGCTCGCCCTCGATGGCGGTCACGGCCAGCGCGCGGTTATCCGCCCGATAGCGGTCCTTGGGCAGCGGCGCCGAGCTTTGGATGGCAATCAGGCGCCAGCCGGTGAGCGTGTAGAGCATTAACGGCGAACCGCTGTCCCCGGGCAGGGTATTGCAGCGATGGGATAACACCTCGGTCTGCGCCCAGCCTGTGACCTGGCAGTTTTGGTGGCGATATAGCGTATCCAGGTGATCCTCGGGATAACCCGCCTGGGTGACCTGGCGGTCGGCCTGCTTTAACTGCAGGGTCAGTTCCTGGTGGTCGCCCTGCCATAGCGGCAGGGGCTTGATTTTCTTAAAGGCCTTGGTCAGCCGAATCAGGGCGAAGTCATAGGCGGCCGCGTCGGGCGGCACGATCCAGCCGTCGCCGGAGGGTTTCAGCCGTTGCCCGAGCTTGGCGTCCACCAGGGTTTCTATGGCGCTGGTCTGGTAGCGCCATAGCTGGTTTTCCGCCACGAAACGCAGCATCACCGCTTTATCAATCGTCCCGCCCGGCGCCAGCACGCAATGACCGGCGGTCAGAGCCAGGTGCGGGGAAATCAGGGTAGCGGTGCAGAGATTGCCGCTGGCGGTTTCCACCTGGCCGATGGCCTGCCACGGCCACTCATCCGGTTGGGTAATGGCCTGGCGATGGTCGTGACCGAAAAACAGCGCCTTTTGATCTTTGCTCAATCCGGCCGGCGCGGCGCTAAAGGTACAAAGGGGCAACAGACACAGCAGCAACAGCGGAACAATACGCATAAACAAGCTTGCCTTATGATAAGTGCTGACATCATCCATGAAAAAATATTATCTCAATATAGCTTATAAATAGGTTTGCACAGAGAAAAATCGTTGTGTTTCAGCACGCTAAAACAGATTGTCGTCAATGCGGAAAATACGGTGAGGAAGGACAAAGAAGGGGGGTTAAATAAAAAAACAGGCGCTGATAATGGCGCAGAGGATAAGGCTTCCCAGGATGATTTCATACATGTAGCGGCGCAGCATAGACGAAACCTTAAGGAACCGACACCCGGCGGGCCGGGTGTCGGAGAATCAATGATAATCTGCTAAAATCAGCTATGACAGCCGTCTTCCAGACCTGCCTGAACGGCGTTGGCCGATTCAGGCACGACGCATTTTATGATGCAGGGGTCGTGGTGGCAGCGGCAGCGGCCGGAGCGGCTTTCTTATGCTGTACTTTTTTCACGTGTTTTTTAGCGGCCTGGGCGGTTTGCGCCGGAGCTGCTTTTTTCACTTTCTTCACGTGTTTTTTAGCGGCCTGGGCAGTTTGCGCAGGGGCTGCTTTTTTCACTTTCTTCACGTGTTTCTTGTGAGTAGTCGTGGTTTTAGCCGGAGCAGTGGTGGTGGTGGTGGTGGTCGCTGCAGGGGCGGTGGTGGTAGTGGTATCGGCGGCAAACGCAGCGGTGGACAATCCCATGGCGGCAGCAACTACCAGTGCAAGTACTTTTTTCATTGTCAAATCCTCAGAATTGCGGTTTCTATTTACAACCCCGATTTGGGGCCGGTGAAGATACAATAGGGACTTAACTGCACGTTGTCCGTGAGTGTTTGGTTTCGGCGTGTAACCGAATGTACAAGCACTTATGTCCTGGTTTAGTTACAACATACAATGAAGCCGGCTAACCAAACCCATCAGCACCGGCGATAATCTGCCATACCTCGGCCGGGCAGGCTAAAACGGGCTTTTGATCGCCAGCGCATCGCGCGAACCGCTGTTTATCGGCCAGCGATATAAGAAGCTGGCGCCGCCCAGCGGACTGGTGCCGACCGTTACCCGGCCTTCGTGGGCCAGGGCAATGGAGCGCACTATGGCCAAGCCAAGCCCACAGCCGCCGGTAGTGCGGTCCCGGCTGGGATCGAGCCTGACAAAAGGCTCGAATACCCGCTGGCGCTCGTCTTCGGGAATGCCCGGTCCGTCATCGTCTACCTGCAGGTAACCGTAACCCTTGTCGGCGCCGAGCCGGACGATGACGGCTTCGCGGCTGTAGCGCAGGGCGTTGTTCACCAGGTTATCCAGCACCCGCTCCATCAGCCGGGCGTCCACCTGGCCGAAACCGCCGGCGGCTTCGATCTCCTGGCCGATAATACGTTCGGGATGCACCTGCCGGATATCGCTGAGCTTTTCCGTCAGCCAGCCCGGCAGATCCACCGTCGCCAGGTTAAGGGTAACCTGCGGCCGGTCCAGCCGGGCAAAAGTCAATAATTCGTCTATCAAGCCTTCCAGCTGGCTGACATCACGGTTAAGCCGTTCCTGCTCCCCGGTGGACAGGCCTTCGCTCATGGCCAGCCGGTAGCGCAGCCGTACCAGCGGGGTACGCAATTCGTGGGCGATATTGTCAATCAGCTGTTTCTTGCTGGCGATCAGCGTATTGACGTTGTCCGCCATTTGGTTGAAGGCCACGCCGAGGCGGAACAGGCTCGACGCATTGTCAAAATGGATGCGTTCCTCCAGGAAACCGGCGCCCAGCCGCTGCGCCGCCGTTTCCAGCCGCAGCATGTCCTGCCAGTGCGGCCGCATCCAGATAAACACCGGGAAAGCCAGCGAGAGGCCGATAAATACCAGCAACGCCAGGTCAAGCAGCCGCATTTCGTGGATAAAGAACAGATAGGGTATCGGGCCGACCGCCAACACATAATTACTGCGCGGTATGCGCTGGATAAAGGTGTACTCATCATCAAGGGCGACAATCTCACCGCGCCTGAGGCGCAGATCGTTATGGGCATTAAGCTGGTATTTCTTAAGCGATTCGATATGCAGTTTAAACGACAGGTTAAGATCCAGTTTGTTGATGGTTTTATTCCAGTCGCGTGGCGGAATGGTGCGCAGCTCGTTGCGCATCAGGTAAAGCGAGCTTTTCATCAGGTCGTCCATCGATTTCCTGCCGGCGCGTTCGGCCGTCACCTTGTAAACCAGCCCGACCAATAGGGTCATGACCAGGAAACAGACGAACAGCAGCAGGTAGAACTGGATGAACAGTTTCCTCATGAACCGGCGTTCTCCCAGGCATTGGGCGCGAACAGGTAGCCTTTATTGCGCACGGTTTTAATCCGGAACGGCTCCAGCGCGTTATCGTAGAGTTTTTTGCGCAAACGGGAGATGGCCACGTCTATACTGCGATCCAGTCCATCATAGCTGACGCCGCGCAGGTTCTTGAGCAAGGCCTCGCGATCCATGATGTGGCCGGCATGGGTCGCCAGTTCCCAGAGCAGTTCGAAGTCGGAGGTCGACAGCACTATGGTTTCGGCGGCCAGCATCACTTCGCGGTTAATCAGGTCGATACTCAACTGGCCGAAGTGCAGCACGCTGCCGGTGGCCGCGGGTGCCTGCGCGGCGCGGGCGGCGGGCGGGTTTTGGCGCAGGTGCAGACGCAGGCGCGCCAGCAACACCGCCGGCGGCGTGGTCTTGAGGATATAGTCGTTCGCGCCCATCTCCAGCGCCAGGATATGGTTCATATCGCTGTCAAGCGAGGTCAGCAGCACGATAGGACCGTTATATACCGGGCGTAAATCGCGGCAAATGGTCATGCCGTCCTTGCCGGGCAAAAGAATATCCAGCAGCACCAGGTCGGGTTTGAGGGTGGTAATCACCTCCTGGGCCAGATCGCCGCGGGGTTCTATCGTCACCTCGAAATCATGCTTACCCAACCATGCGGCAATCAGATTGCCGACCTCGGTGTCATCTTCAACAAAAACAATCTTGTTCATTGCGCCAATAATCTGCTTTGGTTAAAAAAGAAGTGCCGTCGTTAGCCGCCATGAGCATACCGCCTGTCGGCCAGTTGCGCCATCGGATAAGCGTGAACGAAATTACCGGGGTTATTGACCGGCGCGGATTGCCGGCGCAATTTATTACCGGGACAGGACGGCGGCAACCATTCGAGACAGCCGGTGGAACAAAATTTTACCACTCAATTACCGCCGGGTTGTGCGCTCATTCGCCCTTATCGATCTTGGTATGTTATAGTTATCGCCACTTTTTCGGTCATGGTCATTCAACTTCGGTTGGTCACGAGAGGAACAGGCTAGATGGCGAAACATCTGCTTGCGACTGCCGGTCAAAGCGAACGGCCTTGCTTTGATTATACGAACTATCTGTCGGCAAGTTGCAAAAAACGCTGGGGTTTTATCGACGCCATTTATGGCGTTATGCCGATCTTCGGCATTGTCACCAAAACCCCGCAGGAACAGACCCAAACGCGGGCGGAGCAGTTGGAAGCCCTGGCGCTGCAGGTGCTCTCAACCCAGGTGAATGACGAAACCAACGTCATCCGGCTGATTGCCCTGGCGCAACAGCAGGGTATCCAGCAGTTCGATATCCGGCTGCCGTATTCATTGAATACCGGGCAGCTCGGTTTTATCCAGCAGGAATTTGGCGAACATCTGCTGCTTGACCAGCATGATGAGCGCCTGTCGATTGCGCTGCCGCCGTTAAGCGCCACCCCCCGCGCCTGATTGCGCCAATAAAAATGGGCAAGTTTCCTTGCCCATTCCATCATCCCCCTTTACCGCTGATGAGCTGTTTCGCTATTTGAACAAGTCCGCGCTGACGGTCAGGTTGCCGCCGCTCTGGTTCTGTTCCCACTGGCGGGTAATATGATAGTACTTGGCGCCTTTTTTCGCGCCGAGACGGGCGACTTCATGCGCCACGTCGGTAGAGCTGTTGTAGTGGCCGGTAAAGGTGACGGAATCGAACGGCACCATTTGCGCGGCGGTGATTTTATTCACTTCCTGCACCTTGGTACCGTCGGGCAGCGTTACGGTGTAACGGCCACCCTGGGTGGATTGCGTTTCAAAGAAGCGGCCCACGTCGCGGCTTGGCGACGCGGACGAGGCTACTCCCGGTATTTCCACCCTGGCGGCGGCGGCGCCACCGGCGGCCAGCGCGGCTTTACCCGCTTGTGAATCGGCGGGGATGGCATCCGGGCTTTGCACTACGCGTTTGGCGGCGTCGGCTTTATAAACGTACGCGGTAACGTACTGGTTGCCGCCTTCGTTGGCGTCGACCTGGCGAACGATGTAAAACGAGGCTGCGCCCTTGTTCTGGGCGGCTTTGGAAATAGCATCGTTGATCTCGGGCTGGCTATGGAAAAAGCCTTTGACGCTGACGGTGTCATAAGGCTCAAGCTCGTTGGCCTCCTGGCGCGGCAACTCCTTTACCCCGTTGAATACCCGGTACTTGACGTCCTGCGATGCGGCCGGGGCGTCTTTATGATACAGATCCGCGGTGACGCGCCAGTTACCGCTGTTATTGGCGTCGTTGATCCCCTGGATATAATACCCATAGGCGCCCTTGGCGTCAGCACGACGTGAAATTTCATCGGCGGCGTCGTTGATGGCGTTAAACCGACCGGTAATCGTAATTCTGTCAAACGGCTGCAAACTGGCTGCTTTTTCCGGCGTCAGCTCTTGGGCTGCCTGCACGGATAACGTGGTCAACGTCAGTAACGCAGAGACCAAAACTGTGTTCTTCAGCTTCATAAAAAATCCTTTCGACATACGCTTTCAGGCTAAACATGCTGAACTGTTGATGTATAACAGAATAGCTGGCGATTATGGCATGTAATAATAGCGGGTGTCTCAGCAATTTATGGCACCGTGAACAACAATTGTTTGAGCCGGGGCAAATGGTGCGCCGTTTTATGCAAAAATGCCGTTTGTCAGCACAAAATATAGACCGCGGTTAGTATTTTAAGTAGGTTATTGTGTGGCTCTTGTAGGGTGATCCCAGGGTCTACCGTATGACACATTTGACTTTTGGGTCAGGATGACGGTTATTTTCAAAAAGAACAGCTCAAAAAGGGAAAGCTATGCGTATTGGTGTACCAAAAGAACGCTTGGCCAATGAGGCCCGCGTTGCCGCTACCCCCAAAACGGTAGAGCAGTTGCTCAAACTTGGTTTTACCGTGGCGATTGAAAACGGCGCTGGCAAGCTGGCAAGCTTCGAGGACGCGGCCTTTCTGGCGGCCGGCGCCTCCATTACGGATACCGCCGATGTCTGGCAATCCGATATCATCCTGAAGGTCAATGCGCCGACGGATGACGAAATTGCCCTGATCAAACCGGGCAGTACCCTGGTCAGCTTTATCTGGCCGGCGCAGAATCCGGCGCTGCTGGAAAAGCTCGGCGCCCATGATGTGACCGTGATGGCGATGGATTCGGTGCCGCGCATCTCCCGCGCGCAATCCCTGGATGCCCTGAGCTCCATGGCCAATATCGCCGGTTACCGCGCCATCGTGGAAGCCGCGCATGAATTCGGACGCTTCTTTACCGGACAGATTACCGCGGCGGGAAAAGTGCCGCCGGCCAAGGTGATGATTATCGGCGCGGGTGTCGCCGGGCTTGCCGCCATCGGCGCGGCGGGCAGCATGGGCGCCATCGTGCGCGCTTTCGACACCCGCCCCGAAGTGAAGGAACAGGTCCAAAGCATGGGCGCGGAATTCCTCGAACTGGATTTTGAAGAGGAAGCGGGCAGCGGCGACGGTTATGCCAAAGTGATGTCCGAGGCGTTTATCAAGGCTGAAATGGCGCTGTTTGCCGCCCAGGCGCAGGACGTGGACATTATTGTCACCACCGCGCTGATTCCCGGACGTCCGGCGCCCAAGCTTATCACCAGCGAAATGGTGGCGTCCATGAAGCCGGGCAGCGTGATTGTCGACCTGGCCGCGCAAACCGGCGGCAACTGCGAACTGACGGTGGCCGATCGGATCACCGTCACCGACAACGGCGTCAGGATCATCGGTTATACCGACCTGCCGAGCCGCTTGCCGACCCAGTCGTCACAGCTCTACGGCACCAACCTGGTTAACCTGCTGAAACTGCTGTGTAAAGAAAAAGACGGCGAGATCCTGGTGGATTTCGACGACACCGTCATTCGCGGCGTTACCGTAGTAAAAAGCGGTGAACTGACCTGGCCGGCTCCGCCTATCCAGGTATCCGCCCAGCCGCAGCAGGCAAAAGCCGCGGCGCCGCTGCCGAAACCGGCGGCCAAACCCAGCTCCCCGGCGCTTAAATACGGCTTGATTGCGCTGGCCATTATCTTATTCGGCTGGCTGGCCAATGTCGCGCCCCGCGATTTCCTGTCGCATTTCACCGTGTTCGCCCTGGCCTGTATCGTGGGTTATTACGTCGTTTGGAACGTTAGTCATGCGTTGCATACCCCGCTGATGTCGGTAACCAACGCCATATCCGGGATTATTGTGGTTGGCGCGCTGCTGCAAATCGGTCATGGCGGATGGGTGTCTTTCCTTTCCTTTATTGCCGTGCTGATTGCCAGTATCAATATTTTCGGTGGTTTCACCGTGACTCAGCGCATGCTGAAAATGTTCCGTAAAAATTAAGGGGTAAACCCATGTCTGAAGGATTAGTGACGGCGGCATATATAGTTGCCGCTATTTTATTTATTTTCAGCCTGGCGGGGTTGTCCAAGCACGAGAGCTCAAGGCAGGGCAATCTGTTTGGTGTCAGCGGCATGGCGATTGCGCTTATCGCCACGATTTTTGGCCCCCATGCCGGCAATATCGGCTGGATAATCGTCGCCATGGTGATCGGCGGCAGCATCGGGGTTTACCTGGCGCGTAAGGTTGAAATGACCGAGATGCCGGAGCTGGTGGCCATCCTGCACAGCTTTGTCGGCCTGGCCGCGGTGCTGGTGGGTTTCAACAGCTACCTGGATCACGGCGACATCCTCAACCCGGTAATGGAAAATATCCATCTGACCGAGGTCTTTCTGGGCATCTTTATCGGCGCGGTCACTTTTACCGGTTCGATTGTGGCGTTTGGCAAACTGCGCGGCAAGATTTCCTCGCGTCCGCTGATGTTGCCTTACCGCCATCATATGAATCTGGCCGCCCTGGTGGTGTCGTTCCTGCTGCTGGTGCTGTTTGTCAGGACCGACAGCGTCGCCCTGCAATCCATCGCGCTGCTGCTGATGACCATTATCGCCCTGGTGTTCGGCTGGCATCTGGTGGCCTCCATCGGCGGCGCCGATATGCCGGTGGTGGTGTCGATGCTCAACTCCTACTCGGGATGGGCGGCGGCGGCGGCCGGCTTTATGCTCAGCAACGATTTGCTGATCGTGACCGGCGCCCTGGTGGGTTCATCGGGGGCGATACTGTCCTATATTATGTGCAAAGCCATGAACCGTTCGTTCCTGAGCGTGATAGCCGGCGGGTTCGGCACCGACGGCTCCGGCGGCGGTGAAGAAACCGAAATGGGCGAATACCGCGAAACCACGGCGGAAGACGTTGCCGAGCTGTTGAAAGGCTCCAGCACCGTTATCATCACCCCCGGCTACGGCATGGCGGTGGCGCAGGCGCAGTATCCGGTGCATGACATTACCGCCAGGCTGATTGCCCGCGGCATCAAGGTGCGTTTCGGCATCCATCCGGTGGCTGGGCGCTTGCCCGGTCATATGAACGTGCTGCTGGCCGAGGCCAAGGTGCCTTACGACGTGGTATTGGAAATGGATGAGATTAACGAGGATTTCAGCAGCACCGATACCGTGCTGGTGATCGGCGCCAATGATACCGTCAACCCGGCGGCGCAGGAAGATCCGCGCAGTCCCATCGCGGGCATGCCGGTGCTGGAAGTCTGGAAAGCGCAGAACGTAATCGTGTTCAAACGTTCGATGAACACCGGCTACGCCGGCGTGCAAAATCCGCTGTTTTTCAAGGAAAATACCCAGATGCTGTTTGGCGACGCCAAGGCCAGCGTCGAGGCGATTTTACGCGCGCTCTGAATTCCGGCCAACCCGCTGGCGCGGGTTGGTCTTCAAACACAGCCCCGGATATTATCCAGGGCTTTTTTATTCGTACCTGTCGCCGCCTTCCAGCGTTACCGGCGAGACATAGTCGTCCGGCTTAATCGCCAGCAAATCGCATTTCAGATGGTCGATCACCAATTCGGTGGTGTTGCCGATAAACGCCGCGGAAAATCCGGTGCGCCCGATGCTGCCCAATACCACCACCCCGGCATCCAGATGCTCGGCCAAATCGGGGATCACTTCCTCCGGCAGGCCTTTTTCCACATGGGTAAATTTTTCATCCAGCTGGAATTTCTGCCGCAGGCTTTTCATGGCGATTAAATGCTGGCCGCGAATGGCGTCGTTATAGACGCTGGGATCGAAATCCGGCAGTTCGATGGCGATATTGATGGGGGTGACCGGGTAAGCCCCCACCAGATGGACTTCGGTCTGGTTGACCTGTTTCGCCAGGGCCAGGGTTTCGGTGACCAGCTTGACATTCAGCGGATCGTGATAAGGCTCCTCGCCGGAGAGATTGACCGCCACCAGCGCCTTGCCGCCTTCGGGCCAGGGTTGATCCTTCACCATCCAGACCGGGCACGGACATTTACGCAGCAGATGCCAATCGGTGGGGGTAAAGATAACGGATTCAAAACGATCGTGCTGATGGGCCATTTTCAGCACCAGATCATGTTGATGGGCGATGACTTCCTGGATGATGGCCTCGAATGGACGATTATGCCAAACCACCTTGATCTCGATGGGTACGCCGCTGCTCAGGTAGTGCTGGCACTGCTCCTCAATCCACGCGGTACGCTGGCTGATCACGCCCTGGCGCATCGCGGTGCGTTCATCGGGGGAAAGCAGCGTGGTCATTTCGTAGGAAAAATCATAGATGGGCAGAAAGGCTTTGATGGAACCGCCCAGCTGATGCACCAGATACACTGCCCGGCGCAGGGCGGGTTGATCATCCTGGTTAGGATCGATTGCAACTAACAGATTACGATACTTGGCCATTAAGAGACTCCTCATTTCTGCAAAACCACAGAATGTTAAAATAAGAGTAACTCATTGGGACATTGACGGACAGAAGAGAAGTGTTGCCGGATCAATAAAATCAAAACTTATATCCCCGGCCGGAGGTTGAACTGGTTGTATCAACACACTTTTTGCGGTGTGCCAGCCAGCTCGGACAGGGCTTCGCCGTCCTCGATGGTAATATATTTACCTTTCACCGCGAGCATGCCGCTTTTCTGGAAACGGCCCAACAGGCGGCTGATGGTTTCGACCGTCAGGCCGAGATAGTTGCCGATATCGCCCCGGGTCATGGTCAGGCGAAACTCGCGCGGCGAGAAGCCGCGTTGGGCAAAACGGCGCGACAGGTTGTAGACAAAGGCCGCCAGGCGTTCCTCGGCGTTCTTTTTGGACAGCAGCAGGATCATGTCCTGGTCGCCTTTAATCTCGCCGCTCATCAGCCGCATCATCTGCTGGCGCAGATTGGGCATCTTGCCTGATAAATCATCAAGGGTTTCAAAGGGGATTTCACAGACCATCGAGGTTTCCAGCGCCTGGGCGAAGCTTGGGTGCTGGCCCGCGCCGATGGCGTCAAAACCGACCAGATCGCCCGCCAGGTGGAAGCCGGTAATCTGCTCGTCGCCCTGCTCGGTGATGGTATAGCTTTTGATGGTGCCTGAACGGATGGCGTAAAGCGACTTCAGTTCGTCGCCGGCCTTGAACAGCGCCTGGCCTTTCTGGATCGGTTTTTTACGCTCGATGATATTGTCGAGCTGGTCCAGCTCGTGCTCATTAAGGGTAAAAGGAATACATAATTGGCTGATACTACAATCCTGACAGTGGATCGCACAACCGCCAGACTGGATTCGTCTGATAATACGCTTTTCCTGAATGATCATATCTCGCCGCTCATGCATTACTTGATTTGGGTCAATTTTACCATCAATTGGTGTCGTTGATAAAGTGTCCAACGCCCTTGCTGCACATTTAGCTAAAAGATCCGCGCGCGCGGGCGCGTTTTGACGGTGGGTTTTGCATTTTAAAAGGTGTAAGGTTAAAAAAAACACCACGGCAAAACACGTTCAACATCAGGGGACGACAGCTATGAAGCGGACAGTGGGCATTATCGGCGCGGGCCACGTGGGGGCCGATACGGCATTTTCCCTGGTGACCCAGGGATTGTGCGACCAAATCGTCTTGATTGATCATAATGAAGCCAAGGCGCGCAGCCAGGGCCTGGAATTGCGCGATATGGCGTCGCTGGTGGCCTCCAGGGTGCATATCGTCGTCAATGATTATGCCGCGTTGCAACAGGCGCAGGTGGTGGTGATGGCGGTGGGGCCGACCACGCTGCTGCGCGAGGACCGCATGGAGGAACTGCTGGAAACCAGCGCCACGGTCAGGCGGGTGGTGCCGCAGATCATGGCGGGCGGTTTTGACGGGGTCATTATCAATATCACCAACCCCTGCGACGTGATAACCGCCGTGATCCAGCGGGAAAGCGGCCTGCCGGCGTCCAGGGTGTTCGGCACCGGCACATCGCTTGATACCGCGCGCATGAAAAGGGTGGTCGGCGAGTTCTTCGGGGTGGATCCTAAAAGCGTCAGCGGTTATGTGATGGGCGAGCATGGCGAATCCCAGTTTGTCGCCTGGAGCACCGTGCGCATCGGCGGATGCCTGGTCAGCGCATGGGAAAGCGATAAACGGCCCGATCTGGCGGCAATGAAGAATCAGGTGCGCGCGGGCGGCTGGGAAATCCTGCTGGGCAAGGGCTGGACCAGTTTTGGCATCGGCACCGCCACGGCGCGGCTGGTCGACGCGGTGCTGTCGGATGCCCGGACCGTGTTCCCGGTGTCGGCGTGGGATCGGCGGGAAGCGGTGTACATCGGGCAACCGGCCATCGTCGGCGCCGAAGGTATCGTGCGGGTGCTGCCGGTGACGCTGGCTCCCGAGGAACGGCTGGCCTACGCCGCGTCGGCCGGGGTAATCGGCCGCGCGTTATCCTCGCTCTGACGGCCGGCGCTGCAGCAATGAAATAATTCTGGAGTCGGGCTATAGTCAAACAGTACTGTTCTTGATGAGTTGCCAACCAACAAAAGGGCGACGCCGGCATCGCCCTGATAAGCGCGAGTGACAACGATGACCTGGAATGATAAAGAACTGTTCAAAAAGGCCATGGACGATGTCAAACCGCTAAAGGATCCGGCCAAGGCGGTCTTTTTGCAGCACAAGTCCGCGCGGACCTTCCGCCGGACCGAAGATATCGCCGTTGCCGATAATTTTCTCATCACCGCCCTGCATGACGCGATCCCGCTTGATCTTCCCCTGTGCTATAAGCGTGACGGCATACAGCAAGGCGTGCTGGATAAACTGCGCGGCGGCCGATATCCCATCGAGGCCACGCTCAACCTGACACGCGCGCCCGTGGAAACCTGCCGCCGCGATTTGTTCGCGTTTATGCAGCGTCTAAGCCGCGAGAGCGTGCGCACGGTATTGATTATCCACGGCAAAGGGCGTAATAACGACAGTCATGCCAATATCGTGCGCAGCTTCGTGGCGCGCTGGCTGGCGCAGTTTGACCAGGTGCAGGCGTTCTGCAGCGCGCAAACCTTTCACGGCGGCGGCGGCGCCTGTTATGTCGCGCTGAAAAAATCCGCCATCGCCCGCGACGAAAATCGTGAGCGGCTTGCCCGGCGCGGGCGTTAATCTATGAGGACAGCGTCATGCCAGATTGGAATCCCGAACTTTACCGTCAATTCGAGGCGGAAAGAACCCGCCCGGCGCTGGAGCTGCTGTCACGCATTCCGCTGACGTCGCCTGCGCGGATAACCGATCTCGGGTGCGGCCCCGGCAATTCCACCCAGGGACTGCAGGAGCGGTTCGCGCAGGCCGTGGTCGCCGGTATCGACAGCTCGGCCGCCATGCTTGACAGCGCGCGCCAACGCCTGCCGCAGTGCCGGTTCAGTCGGGACGATATCGCCACCTGGCGGCCGGCCGCGGCGCAGGACATTATTTATGCCAACGCCTCGCTGCAGTGGGTGCCGGACCACCAGACATTGTTTCCCCGGCTGTTTTCCCTGACTGCCCCGGGGGGATGCCTGGCGGTGCAGATGCCGGATAACCGTGAAGAACCAAGCCACCGGGAAATGCGGCGTATCGCCGGGGAAGCGCCGTGGCGACAGCATATCGGCGACACGGCCGCGGTCAGGGTGAAAGTGCTAAGCGCGGAGCAATACTATGATCTGCTGGCGCCCGATGCTGAATCCGTGGATATCTGGCGCACCACCTATTTCCATGTTATGCCCTCGGCGGACGCGATTGTTGAATGGGTACGCGCCACGGGCCTGCGGCCTTTTGTCGAACGGCTGGACGAGGACCTGCGTTCCACTTTTATCACGCGTTACCGCCAGGCACTGCAAGACGCTTATCCCGCGCGCGCCGGCGGAACCGTTCTGCTGGCATTCCCGCGTCTGTTTATCGTCGCCGGGAAAGCCGTATAGCTCTACCTGCATTGACGTTTGCCGCTAAAATCAACTAGGGCCTTTTACCGCCCAAGTTGCGATGTCGCATACGGTTAAATGGCAAAAACAATGCAATAGTGGGATGCCGGCCCAAGTTATTTCATTAGTCCTTTTGAACATAAACACCGATAATTGCAACGGGAACAGTAAAGTTGTCAATATAAAGTTTCCTTGCGATACTAATAGAGTCGGTTAATAATAAATCTTAACAAAAGGAGGGTTATGAAAGTCGCAGATAAGGCATATCCTTGTTATAAGGATAATGTTGAAGATATATCCGATTCGTTTTCTATAAAATTTTGTTTGTCAAAAAAATCAACGCTACGGCGCAATTTTCAAAACGCCAGAAGTGTCGGGGAGAAATTGTCACTGCGTCATGCTTCTTTCCCTGATTCCTTGAATGACCTGGATAAAATACAGGACGCCTGGCCCCCTTTATCGACATTCACTCTTCGCCGCAGTGTAGCGATGCCCGATATTGGCGGCAAGCCTGAAACTATTCATATAAAAACCATGCTCAGGTATCATGTTGTGGATTTAGATTATGTGATTGACGCCACCCATTATGTTTATGGCGGCTCGGTGCATAATGGTCCTTTTTTACAGCAGGGTATTACGCTTGATCGGGAGGGCGGGCTACTGCTGGTGAAAGGGAAGCAGAAAGATTTGTTTAAAAGCGGCTGGCAGGCAATCCATGGCGTTAAAAAATTCCATGTGGCACAGGTTGATTTAAATGAATACAACCACCTGAAATTTGAAAGTCTTTTCATCAATGATGATGGTCTTTTGATAGGAAAAACGAAAGATGAAAACGAGTATTATGACATAAAATTACGCGCCGCCGGTATGCGGAAAATCCTTGATGTGGATGCGAATTTTGATGATTCATTTATGATCGCCGTCTCGCTTGGGAAATTGCCGCCCAGGGTACCGGCCCCGGATAAGCTGCGCTTCAAATGTCATGACGGCGCTAATGTTGCATTTATATTTAAAGAGGGCGATATTTATCTGGTGTCATCCGCGGAACAGCAGGATGAGGCGCAGCGGGGCACCATGCTAAAAAAACTCAGGCTACCGCTATCCCGCCAGGAGAAAATTTCATCCGCTACAAAAATGCTGAATATGATCAAATTAACGGTGGAAGATCATGGCAACATAAAGATTTTCTACCTGGATCCTAACTATGTGGATAGGATCAATTTAAAAGTCAGGCATTTAAGCCATAAGCCGCCACAAAATTTTTATTCAGGCACGGCAACCGATCCCTTTGAACGGGTAGTTTCCGGCCAGCCTTTTTCCAGCAGGCGCTGGGGTAACTTCAGCAGCCGGCGGATCCCATTACTGGCAAAAACGGTTGATAATTTTCGCATTAACTTTAAGCGTGCAAGAACATTTTCCCACCAGGGGAATGCCCGCCTTGCCGCCATCGCGGTTGCGCAGGCGGTGGACCCCGGTATGCAAAGCCTGGCGCAAATCATAACGGCAAGCGTCAAGAAAAACCGGGATAACGTCATTGACCGCGGGCAGCCGCAGGCATTTTCACCAGAATTTACTGAAATAAATAATTTTGCCGATAGTAACCGAATGAATAACCTGCTCGATTCGGCTACGCCGTATCTCAGCGTCCAGGCGAATATCAGTGAAAAAATTAAATATACCTTGTCTTTGTTAAATAAGAATGATTCTGTCTCCTTGAATAGTTTGTTCGACGCGTCATGTTTCCTGGGGGTGGCGATGGCCGGTTTGCCTTTCAGGCCCGGTTGGTTCGCCGGCATCCTGGCCCGGATTAACAAGAGTCACTCTTTGACCTTTACCAAGAATGATAAAGGGAATATAAAATTCAACTATACCAAAATCAATTATAAATCATTAGTTTCCATCTTAGGCACCGGCCAGGGTTTGGAAGATCGCTGCAAATTAGTGACTTTTAACAGGATTGATTATGGAACAATAATGCCCTTGGAAGCCAATTTTATCCTGATGGCGAACCTTAATCGGGAAGTCAATTTTAGTTTTGATATTGCCTGGGATCATATAAGCGACCTGCTGGAGGCGATTTTCAATCCAGGGGACAAGAACAAGCTTATCGTGAATTTAACCCGACAGGCCATAAAGAAAACCAGTAAAGGCGTGGGGGCCACGCTGCTATTGGAAGCCAAAAGCGAGATCCGGGCGCAGGTTGGCTTTATGGCCAATCCCGGCACGTTCATGGTATTGCCACGCACCGCGTCGGGCATCGGCGGCGCGGTAAATTTCTTCGATATCAACCGGCAAGACGATGAAGTATTGACCTATTTTGCCGGCATACCCGCGCAACAAAACGCTGTCACCTATAATCAGAACTATCTTGGCATGTCATTGTTTTCTTATCAGGAGAGCAAGATCATGCCAATAGCCATGGCGTCCATACCGTACCGGGACGATACCCTGCTGTGTTTTCCGTTACCCTTAACCGAAGAGTCAAAACAGACGCTGCCCATCACCCGCAATGCCTGGCTCAGAAATTATCGTCTGGACAATGCAACCCTAAAAATTGAATCGGAGCCTTTGTTTTCCAGGAGTAATAAAGAGGCTGCAATGGCAACGGGGCAGGATGCGGAGCTGGCGTTTAACCTGATGGTCAATGAACTCGATTATGCGGTCTCCGGATTATTAAAACAATTGCCGGAATTGCCGGGAGACGTAGGCGACATGGTTCGAGCCCTGAGTAAGAACATAAAAAATGCATTCGATCGCTGCCATGGTTACCAAACGGTGAAGCAAGGGCAGGAAATCGGCACTTTTGTCCTGTCCTTAGGCGACTATAAACAGAACCTGCTGCTGTTAAGGCAATTTAAGGCCGCAAAAATTGATATTTTTGCCAAACCGCCCAAACCGTTTTATCGCCGATGGAAAAAGACCATCCGTCCCTGGACGCTTAACACCACCCTGGCAGAATTTCTGGCGGAAAAAGCGCAAAGCCCGGGTGCCGCCAATAGCCAGGTGAAGGAACGCCGCCATCGCGCGTATGACTTTATCCGCGCCGTGGAAGACTATGCCGCCAGGAGCAGCAGGGACAGCCTGGGGAAACGCTCCGGGGTAATGGCCATCGCGACCTATAAAATCCAAAAAAAGGTGCTCAGGCAGATTTGCCGGGAATTTATCGCCGCCCTCGACATTATCCAACTGGGGGGCGCAAACGAGTATAGCCGTGCCGTTAAGCGCCTAGAGTTGCTTTCCGATCGATGCAGCCTGGAAAGAGCGGGAACCAATCCCTTGTTCCAACTTAACGATATCCAGCTGGTCCGGCAAAATACCCTGGTATCCCGCGTTGGCACCGTGCCTTGCACGATTTTGACTGTGGCGGACAGGAACGAAATTACCTATACCGCCTCGCTTGATACCATCAGGTTTGAGTATCGGGATAACGATGTTTTCCCTTATCGACTGACCTCATCTTTGAATATTATGCCCGATTTGTTGATGTAGCCGTCCAGGCCAAGTCTTAGAATGGACTATTAATTAAATTTAGTCCATAATAATACCAATGCAACGACGGAGGGCCAGCCATGGCATTACCGCAAAAATTACCGCTCACCAGCGAGAAGAAACATGCCGCCGCCATCGGGCTTAAAACCGTCATGACCCTTCTGGAAAAGTGGGGCTGCACGCCGGAGCAGGCCCAGGCCATTTTGCAGATATCCAAGGCGTCGTATTATAAATTTAAAAAGGATCCGGCCGCGGCGCAGTTAACCAACGATCAGCTGGAGCGGCTGAGCTACTTGCTAAATATCCACGCCTCGTTGCGCACCCTGTTTGAAAATCCTGAAAATGTGTACGGCTTTATGTCGCTCAATAATCATAATCCATACTTCAACGGACGCAGGCCGCTTGAACTGCTCAGCACCGGCCATTTCGGCACCTTATATGAGGTACATAAACAACTTGATGCGCTGCGCGGTGGCCAATGGTAATGACCGACGCCACGGCGCTGCCGGTTTTAAACCTGCCACAACAGCGCGGCTATCGCCTGATCAATTCCAAATATCCTCCTATTACGCTGTTTGATGATGTCGCCGATGCCGAAGAGTTTGAAGCCCTGTATGAGCTCCAGGCCCTGACCAATCCCAGGCTAAAAAACAGTGCCGGGGAGCTGGCGTATTTGCCTGCCGCCGATATACCTTTCGGCATTGCCGGCTGTTCCTACGCGGTGGCGCCGTTTACCCATGTCAATCCGCTGGGCAGCCGTTTTTCCGACGGTACTTTCGGCATGCTCTATATTGCCGACGAAATGGCCACCGCCCTGGCGGAGGTGGCCTATCATCAGCAACAGTACTTGCAGCGAATAGAAGGGCTGAAATATGATCGGATGGTGATGCGCAGCCTGGTGTTTATCTTTGACGCCGAACCGGCAAAAGATGCTTTAATATTGCCGTTGTCCCATCCCATCTACGATCCCCACAGCTATAACGCCGCCAGGACGTTGGGCTTGAGTTTAAAAGCAACCGGCTGGGCGGGGCTGCGCTACCGGTCGGTCCGCAGGCCCGGATCCACCTGCTGGGGTTTATTCACCCCTAAAGGCGTGAAAAGCGTGCAGCAAAGCGCGCATTATGAATTTATCTGGGATGGAAGAAAAATCAGCAAGATAGACCATATTGTTTCAGCGCAGGCGCTAAAGTAAACCTGTTCCTAACCGGAAGAGGCGCTGTTTGCCTAAAATGGCTGGTGCCGCCCGGCAAACATCCTGTAATTTTTATCAGCCCGCGCTGCCTGGGTAACTGACAGCCCTATTTGTATCCTCAAACAAAGTAATACAATTTAGGCAAAGACTCATGCGCATCGGTATGAATTAAAACTAATAGTGAAATTTATGAATATTTAACTTATGGCTATTTAAAAATAATCTAGAAAATGCCGCCCGGAAATCGGGCGGCAGTGATTAAATATTTAAATAGCCGCTTTTACCATTGTGGTCCTCTGTGGTCTCCGCAATTCGGGCGCGGCGGGTAGTAAGGAGGCGGAGGCGGCGGATAGCATCCGGGGCGCGGTGGATAATAAGGCGGCCGCGGCGGGTAGTAGGGCGGCGGAGGCGGTAGGAAGCATCCGGGGCGCGGCGGATAATAGGGCGGCCGCGGCGGGTAGTAAGGAGGCGGAGGCGGCGGATAGCATCCGGGGCGCGGTGGATAATACGGCGGCCACGGCGGGTAGTAGGGCGGCGGAGGCGGCGGGAAGCATCCGGGGCGCGGCTGATAATAGGGCGGCCGTGGCGGGTAGTAAGACGGAGGCGGCGGCGGATAGCATCCGGGGCGCGGTGGATAATACGGCGGCCGCGGTGGATAATATCCTGGATTTGACGGATTGAAATATGAATCATTTGGATTTGTCATTATAAAAATCCTCGACATTCAATGCATTGGCGCTTAAGCGCGCGGTTGTAATATCATTTTTTATTTAAAGCCAATAAAGGAATATAAATAAATCACAATTTAATATTGCAGATTTATCTTTAAAGTAAAATGCCAAATAAATACCACGTGTTATGACACATAATGCTAAAAACTCTCAAGACGTTTGTCATCGATCGCAAATTTTATTATTGCCTGGTGTTGAAAAAATAACTGCTGCCAGCTGAAGCATTAGATTAATATTGGTTAATTATTAAATAATTAATCAAAAATATAGTCATTCCATTTTTATATGGTTTAAATAGACGATTAAATATATTATAAATCAGCCTTGTGCTTGTCTGGTTTAACTAAATATGCCTCATTTATTAACAGGCTGTCAATTGCTTAATATAGCATGTTATTTTTTGATAAAATAAAGCATATCCACGAGATGTAAGTGTAATATACAGGTGGAAGTGAAGTGAAAGAATACAAACTTACACTCGATCAGCCATTGGATAATCGCAAAAGCCCGTGCCGGTATTCAAATCCGGAATAGACATGCAGGCGGAACCTGCTGGTATTGCTGCCCGTAAATAGGGCAGCGATAACGGCATGGCAAGCCCTGCTTCATTCACCATGGATACTGAACGGGTCCATAGCCATCGTACCCATGCGCTTGATGCTGCGGATTAAAAGGCAACGCTGGGTACCCGTCCGGCTGTTGTATATCACCGGGTGCCGGATTGGGATAATCTGGAGATGAAATTACCCCCTGCGGCTGCGTAAAGCTGGCCTGAGCATATCCGGCGCTGCGCTGCCCATCGCGGCCCACGGCAAATACCAGGAAATAATAGCTTTGGCCGGGGATGAGGTAATCCACCCGGATCGACGCGTTCGCGCCGGGAGAAAAAAACCAGGCCTGGCTATTGAGTTCCAGCGCGGCGAAGCCGTTCACCACGCCGCCACCGCCGCCGGGGATGATATTCAGCTGAGCCGTGGTGGCGTTGACAAATTGATAGCTCGCGCTGAGGGGCGCGGCGGGCGGCAGCGCCGGCGCAGTCCCGATGATCACTTCGAGCGTATTGCTGCTTGTGGCGCTGGTTTGACCATTGGCGGCGACGGATATGATAAAAAAATCATACAGCAGGCCGGGGGTTAAGGTACTCAAGGTGAGGGTGTATCCGGTTATATTGGTAAGGAATGCGCCGTTTTGATACAAGCTGAAGTAGGACACAGGCTCCGTACCGTCGGTGCCATAGTCCCATTGCAAGGTGACCGAACCGGCGGCAACCGCCGTGGTGCGCAGATTCACCGGCGAGGGCGGACGGGCGAGAGCGGCGGTGGTCGGGGTAATTTCATTGCTGGCATTCAAACCGAACTGCCCGTCTAACCCTTCCGACACGATATAGAAGCGATAGGTTGTTCCAGGCGTT
>NZ_WUBS01000039.1 GCF_010131535.1 Acerihabitans arboris | reverse complement strand
CGCAAGGCAGGAATGTTATCGGCAAAGAGTGCGTCAGATGACGCGATAATGAGCGGACGTTAAAACGATAAACAGTGGACAACGGAAACGTTGAAAAGGGGCCACCGCTTCACGATGTTGACAGAACAAATAGCCCAGTGGAAACAGGACCTTCACCAGACGCCACAAGCCGATGCCCGTCAGTCGCAAAAGCAGGCCCAAAGGAAAATCAAAGGGCTGGAGCGTGAATTGGCGCGCAAGGAAAAGGCCCTGGCGGAGGCGGCTGCGCTGCTGGGGTAGCAACACTCGTACCATTCCAAGCACCTTTAGCACAAAGAAGCCTTACTATTTTAAGTGATGGAATTATTGATGATCTATGTCTCATCTTATCGCCTCCTGACTTTAGTGTTTTAAAATAATCATTTTCCTTCCACCCAAAAAACGTAACGCTATAGCACATTTAAGATTAGAAGAAATAATAATGGCAATATTATCCAATACAATAAAACAGAAGAGCTAAAAAAAGCAATTTGATATAATTAATATTTTTGAAAAAAAAAGCCAATTATTGGAGCGGCAATAGCATACGAAAATGCCTATCCTGAGATTAACAAAGTGGCTTTATCTGTAGTAGTATCAAAAGCCACTGCTAGAGGAGGAAGCATTGATGCTAATATAAACTCTGCTACACCAACAAAAAAAACGGTAGCCGCTAATATTGTTAATTTTAACTTAAGGAAGAATTGTTCAACTTGATTATTTTCTCTCAAAAAAGTAGCCTTCCCTTTGCGTAAGAATAGGATGTGACCATTGATAAAAACCTCGATAATAATTATTATCCTGCCAAGTTTTATATCTAAAAAATTCATTCGCAAACAAATCTCCAGCGGTCAAATCTAGTTTTTTTGGTATTTTTATGAAAAAAAATCCGTGCTCAATGACTCTTTCAAATCCATCGCTTTAACTAAAAATTTGTTTACCATTTGGGATTGAAGCGTTAGCCCATTCATAAATAGTATGACCTCCAAGTTGCATTGAGTTAAAGACAAGTGTCATTATAATCATACATACGTTTAACTTCTTGTTAGGCAAATTCAGCCATGCTTTGAATCCATATAGGACCAGGATTAGGTAAATCTCTATACACGTCACCTGAGATATCGCTATCGAGAAACATTGCGTATGAATGTCTTCCCTGCTCATCTGAGCGATATGTTTGAACAACACCGTGAACATTGGCATGAACTTTATTTGTAAAAGACTCTGTTAAGATCTCAATAGAACTTCCAAAATTAATGATAAAATATCCTTCTTCTGGGTTAATAGCCAAAAGATTATTATCAATATAAGCTAATAATCCAGGAGCTGGGGATCCTTAATACGGTAACCCAGCCCGAGTCACGATGGAATTTACATCCTCGAGTATGCTTGCTTGATCAATAGTGATTTAAAGAAATCATTTGATGGCCTTGGTCATCTGTTAGTCCGTTTGTTATTTTTCTCCAATATTGCGCGTCTATATTTGCAATACCATAGCACCTTTTTTAGAATCGAAAGACCACGCTTTGCCATTTTTTCTGCTAGTAAAAAAGCATATCCAGGAAGCATCATCCAATTTTTTCTTTCAAGATATAAAAGGAGAGGATATTGCCAGGAGTTTTTTTGACGAATCAGCCGTTGGCATACAGCAGAACGTCTATATACCAGCCGTATTAAGGCTCCGCTGCTGCCGTCACTATCTTTACAAAACTATCCCGCAAAACATCCTGAATATCCGGGTTCCACGCAATCCCAATCAGCCATCTGGCATATTCCCCCTCGACTTGCATAAGTTTCAGGCCGGCAGGCAAGATATGGCTGACTCCGGCGGGCAGTAATGCCACACCATTTCCGGCCGCGACCAATGCCAGTAAGGTTTGAATATCGTCAGCAACGGACACCGCCCTGGCGTTGAGTTTATTCTCCCTGAGAAAACAGGCTGTTTGAACCACCAGTCCATGCCCACGGTGGGCGGTTATCTGCAGGAGCTGATGGGACTCAAGTATAGCCCGGAGATTAGCGGGATCCGCGCTAAGCTCAGGGGGGATGACAAGGACCAGCCTCTCTTCCATCAGCACTTCGACTTTCAGAGGCTCGGGTGCTGGCAGACGTATAAATCCGGCCTGAAGCTGCCCGTCCAGCAACATCCGGCACTGCACGTCGGAAGGAATATCGTTCAGGTAGACTTCGACATGCGGAAACAGCCCGCGAAAAGCGGTCACCTGCGCGGGGGCAAGCTGAAATGACGATATGCCAAATCCCAGAGCCAGCCTACCCGCGCTCCCGTTTTGTACCTTGCGCATATATTCGCGGAACTCATCATACTGTTGCAGTAATGCGCAGGCTCTGAAACAGAGCTGCCGGCCGGCGACGGTTAGTTTCGCCCCCTGGCGACCACGCTGAAAAAGAGTTATTCCCGCCAGATGCTCCAACGTCTGAATCTGCTTTGTCAGGGCGGGTTGTGTCAGGCACAGGATCTCCGCAGCAGAATGATAACGCCCCTGCTGAGCCAGTGTAACGAACGCGCGCAACAGCTTAATATCCATTCCAGTTGGTTATCAAAATCCGGAGTAATCGTGATTATACAGTTTCGCACCTGTCTGATTAAATTGACACCGGTTTCCAGTTGAGGAGAGAGGATATGAAACAAAGTCTTCGGGTTGCGACAGTCCAGTTCAGCCACCGGGCCAGTGACAAGCAATATAATCTTTCGGTGATTGAGGCGTTTATCCATCAGGCCAACCGTCAGGGCATCAGGATACTAACCTTCCCCGAAATGTGTATTACCGGCTATTGGCATGTTCCCGACCTTACCACTGAAGAAGTGGCGGCGCTGGCGGAACGGATTGACAGCAGCCCGTCCCTGGCACGAATCACCTTACTGGCAAAAAAATATGAGATGGCGATCGGCGTGGGATTTATCGAACGGGGAAACGACGGGCTGCTTTATAACGCTTATGCGATATGCATGCCGGACTGCCTTGTGCATGTACACCGCAAACTGCACGCTTTCGAGCACCCGGATTTTGTCAGGGGGAACAGCTTTACCGTATTCGATACCCCTTGGGGAGTGCGCGTCGGCATTCTTATCTGCTGGGATAACAATCTGGTTGAGAACGTGCGCGCAACGGCCCTGCTTGGCGCTGATATCCTGGTGGCGCCGCACCAGACGGGCGGTACCAACTCCCGCAGCCCGTATGGAATGAAGCCAATCCCTGTTGCGCTCTGGGAAAACAGGCATAACGATCCGGTGGCCCTGGAGGCGGCGTTTCGCGGTGACAACGGGCGCGGCTGGCTGATGCGCTGGCTGCCCGCCAGAGCTCATGACAATGGTTTATTTATCCTGTTCAGCAATGGAGTCGGCCTGGATAACGGTGAGATTCGTACGGGTAACGCCATGATCCTCGATCCCTATGGCCGTATCATTGAAGAAACCTGCTCATTTGAAGATACGATGGTAAGTACCGATCTCGATTTGAACCTGCTTGCCATGTCCACCGGTAGAAGATGGATCCACGGCCGCCGGCCCGAGCTGTATGGTATTTTATGTGAGTCGCAGGGTTATGAACGCGATGCCCGGAGCGCGAGATTTTCTACGGATATCCCTGATTTTGAAAAAAGCAAAGGCATGCAAGACCAGGCTTAAGTTTAAACAATCCGCAACAAAGAGCGCTCATGTCACTCCCTGCAGGTACAGGATTTCCTGGGAGATACGCCGGCAAGGGCGAGCATCGGATCATCCGCGCTCCAGATAAGAGCCTGGCCGATGGTCTGATCGCTAACGATCCGATAGCCACGGGAAGGCCGCCCACGCGATCGGGAAGATGGCCAAAGAGCACGCGGACCAGCACGAATCCGCAGCCGAAAGCCGTCAGGCCAAGCCCGGCATGAGTCCATTCCTGATGCAGGAAATAGAGGGCGAAAAATGCGCCAATGGCGACAAACCACCGAATTGCTGCGCAGCATCCTCGATGATGACCGGAAGCCACCGCTGGCACGGTTGCGTATATTGGTGCACGCGTTCATTCGCTCGGAATGCGAGGAGGCTGAGATGCGGGTGGCGCTAAACGATGCCGCTCCACTCTATCGGGATGTCCCCGAGGCGCATGAGGCACAGGCGGCGATCGACCAGGCTGTCCAGACCTTCATGCAGGAGGTGCTGCCCAATGCGTCGATAGCAACCCGCGCGCTGGCAAGCGATCTGATCATGACGACACTCAGTACCGTGGGGAAACATTTTTCCACCAGTCCCCGGACCTTCGCGGAGATCAAAACCTACTCTGACGCCATGGCGGATATGTTCTGCGCCTATCTCGAAGGCATTGAAAATTGATGCAATACAATAAAAGGCGACTTCACCGCCGCGGTCGCCTTGCTGCGTCTCGTCGCCGGACTTTGGAAAACGGCGGCCGCTCCGGTCTGTTTGATGACCGGTTTTTTCGTGTTGCCCCCCATTTCCTTCCTTAATCCACGCCGGTTAATGTCCTGTTCGCCGTCAGTGAATTCTAACGATGAATTGTCCAAAGTGCGATCTTCATCGTAGTACAACATAAAATTATGGTGCTACAATCCATGGCATATTATTGCTGAGGAATTGACCTATGAAAGTAACCAAACTCACCACCTATCGGCTGCCGCCGCGCTGGATGTTCTTAAAAATCGAGACCGACGAAGGCATCGTCGGCTGGGGCGAGCCGGTCATCGAAGGCCGGGCCAAAAGC
>NZ_WUBS01000038.1 GCF_010131535.1 Acerihabitans arboris | reverse complement strand
AGATTTTTGGCCAGTTCGTTAGCCAGAGCTTGCAACTGCTTTTCGTCCATAAATTAACCTGTTTTTGATGTTGGATTGAAGATATCAAAATCAGGCAATTACACAAATCTATGTACAGGCTCTGATCCCAAGGTACAGCAAGGGCAGGAACCCTTGATTGCCGCCGCGAAACAATCCCTGAACGTGATGCTGTCCCGTCCGGCCATCCCCGCCTATTCCCAGCTGTCCAACGTATTGCAGCAAAACCTGCAACAGGTACTGCAAAACCAGGCAACCCCGGAAGCGGCCATGCAGGCGGCAACCAAAGGCGCGGAACGTTTGCGTTAAGGATTTAGCCATGCTCAGCTTGCCGCAACGTGAGCGTCGTCAGGCATGGGCGCTGTTGGCGCCCATGCTGGTGATGATGTTTTTGCTGACCGCCTGGCCGCTGGCCCGGACCTTTTGGCTCAGTTTTACCGATGCCGCGCTGGTTGGCGGCGGCGCCATGCCCGCTTATGTGGGATTTGCCAACTATCTGTATGCGCTGACCGATCCGGATTTCCTGGCCGCGCTGGCGCGCACGCTCTATTTCACCGTGGTATCGGTGGCCTTTGAAGGCGTTATCGGCGTACTGGTGGCGTTGCTGCTCAACCAACGATTTTACGGCCGCGGCCTGCTGCGGGTATTGGTGATCTTGCCCTGGGCGCTGCCGACCATCGTCAACGCCATGATGTGGCGGCTGAATTTTAATCCCGATTACGGCAGCATCAATGCGCTGCTGACCCAAACCGGGCTTATCGATCATTACCGCAGTTGGCTCGGTGCCCCAGACTCGGCGATGAATGCGGTGATGATTGCCGATATCTGGAAAAACTATCCGTTGGTGACGCTGCTGACCCTGGCGGCGCTGCAATCGATTCCTGACGATCTGTTCGAGGCTGCCCGCATCGACGGCGCCTCCGCCTGGCGGCGCTTTCGCGCCATTACCCTGCCCGCCATCCTGGCTCCGCTGGGCGTGGCGCTGATATTACGCACCATCGATGCCTTCAAGATCTTCGATATTATTTATGTCATGACCCGCGGCGGCCCGGTGGACAGCACCAAAACCCTGAGCTTTTTTGTCTATCAGGAATCATTCAGCTATCTGCGCGCCGGCAGCGGCGCCGCCTATGCCATCCTGATGACGCTACTGTGCGGGGTGCTGATTGCCCTCTATATGCTGATGCTGTCGCGTCAGCGCCGCCGGGGGATTGAACAATGAAACGCAAGATCCGCATCCTGCTGCGTTACCTGGCCGCATCGGTGCTGGCGACGACCATCCTGGCGCCCATGCTATGGCTGTTTTTGATGAGCGTCAGCTCGGCGACGGATTTAGCCCGTATCCCGCTGGAATGGCTGCCGCGCCAATGGGATTTCAGCCGCTATGCCCGCCTGTTGTCTCTGGCGCCCGGCCAGCCGGGCGCGCTGTTCCTCCATGCGCTCGCCAACAGCGTCGTGATTGCCACCGGCGCGACGCTGATTTCGCTGCTGCTGGCAGTGCCGGCGGCGTTCGGTTTTTCACGTTATCCCGGCCGCGAAGGCTGGCTGATGGGCAGTCTGGCCATTTATATGGTGCCGCCGGTGGCGTTTGTCCTGCCGCTCTATTTTGTCCTGCAGCAGCTGGCGTTATTGAATACGCACCTGGGGCTGGTATTGGTGTACTGCTCGCTAATCCTGCCGTTCCTGACCTGGATGCTAAAAAACCAGTTCGACGCGCTGCCGCTGGATATTGAACAGGCTGCCCGGCTCGACGGACTGCGTTTCTGGCAGGTGCTGCTGCGCATCACCCTGCCGCTGGCCAAACCGGCGGTGGCCGCCTCGGCGGTATTCGGCTGGCTGCTGGCCTGGGATGAATTTTTCTATGCCTTGTTATTTACCAACAATATCCAGGCGCAAACGCTACCGGTGACTATTGCCGGCTTTACCGCCGGCCGTGCCACCGATGATGGGCTTATCGCCGCCGTCGGTATCCTGGCCTCGGTGCCGCCGTTGTTTATCGCCATCTGGCTGCAAAAATCCCTGGTCGGCGGTTTAACCAGCGGCGGCAGCAAGGGCTAAGCTAAATAGGGACGAACTGGATACTTTCATGACAACATCCGCAACTGACGCCACTTTGTACGTGGTGGGCAATATCAATATCGACCTGATTATGGGCACCCTGCACCATTGGCCCGCGCGGGGAACCGAGGCGATGCTGGAACACAGCGTCATGCGGCCCGGCGGCTCGGCCGGCAACTGCGCGCTGGCGCTGGCGGCGCTGGGCACGCCGCACCGGGCGGTGGCCAACCAGGGAGACGATCATTTCTCACCCTGGCTGGCGGGCTACTTTACCGACAGTGCCCCCTTTTGGCCGCGTTATGCCTGCGAAACCTCGCTGACGGTCGGCCTGACCCATCCCGACAGCGAGCGCACCTTTTTCAGCAACCAGGGACATATCACGCGCCTGACGCGACAAGACGTCCTGGTGCAGCTGCCGCCGCGGGCCGTGCCTGGGGATATCGTCCTGTTATGCGGCGCCTTCCTGTGCCTGCGGCTGTTTGACGAGTACCCCGCGTTATTGGCCACGCTTCATCGACGTGGTTTCCAGGTGGCGGTGGATACCGGCTGGCCGCCCGACGGCTGGAACGGCGGCCTGCGCCAGGGTATCGCCCGCTGGCTGGGGCATTGCGACTATTTATTATTAAACGAAGTAGAAACGCTGGGCCTGGCGGATAGCGACGACCTGGCGCTGGCGGGCAGGACGCTGGCGGCGCGGCTGGCACCCGGCGGCGCCTGCGTTATCAAGCGTGGCGCAGAGGGCGCCACGGTATGCGAACCGGAGAGCGTATTCTCGCGCGCCGCCGAGCAGGTAAACATCGTGGATACCATCGGCGCCGGCGACAGCTTCAACGCCGGTTTCCTCAGCGCGCTGCTTTATGGTTATAGCCGCCGCCAGGCGCTGCGCTGGGGCATCCGTGTCGCCGGCCAGGCCATCGGCAGCTCGCCGCGTCAATACCCTGATCGGGTATCCCTTCAATCCCTTGCCGGTGAGGAATAACCCATGGCCAGCGTAGAACTCGTCAAGGTCGCCAAACGTTATGGCAAACACTACGTGCTTAATCCGCTGGATTTAGCGATCCCCGACGGCAGCTTTACGGTGCTGGTCGGGCCGTCCGGCTGCGGCAAGTCCACCCTGTTGCGCCTGCTGGCCGGGCTGGATACGGTTTCCGACGGCGATATCTTTATTGATAAACAGCGGATTAACGATCTGGATCCGGCGGATCGGGATATCGCCATGGTATTCCAAAGCTATGCGCTGTATCCGCATCTGACGGTGGCGGAAAACCTGGCGTTCCATATGCAGGTGAAAAAAGTGCCGCGCCAGGAGCTGCAGGGCAAGGTAGAGCAGGTGGCCCGGCTGCTGGGCATTGAACGCCTTCTGCAGCGGCTGCCGAAGGCGCTGTCCGGCGGGCAGCGCCAGCGCGTGGCCATGGGGCGCGCCATGGTGCGCAATCCCCGGGTATTTCTATTTGACGAGCCGTTGTCCAATCTGGATGCCCAATTACGCATGGAACTGCGCGCCGAGATTAAATCACTGCATCAGCAGTTAAAAACCACTACGGTCTATGTCACCCATGACCAGGTGGAGGCGATGACGCTGGCCGATCAAATCGTGGTGATGAAGGAAGGCAATATCGTCCAGCAGGGGCGACCGCTGGAGATCTACGATCGGCCGGTCAATACTTTTGTAGCGCGTTTTATCGGATCGCCGCCGATGAACCTGCTGGAGGGAACGATTGCGATGCGCGACGGGCAACCCGGGGCTCGCTGCGGTGAACTGTGGTTTCCGCTGCCTGCGAAATGGCACGCTGCCGCGCAACACCAGGGCGACGCGCCGGTGACACTGGGCATCCGTCCGCACGATTTCCTGCGGGTTAACGCCGCCGCTCAGCCCGTCGCCACGTTGCGGATTATGGAAGTGACCGGCGAAACCAGTCTGCTGCACATGGACTGGGGCGGCTTTCCTCTGCATATCCAGTTTGCCGGCCGGATTGAGTGCCGGCCGGGGCAGCCGCTCTGGCTGGAGGCCAAGGCGGAAAGCCTGCATTTATTTGATACGCAAAGCGGCAACCGGCTTGGCGAGACGCCTTAAAGCGTATCAGGGGCAGTACCCTGCGTAGATTAGTAACCCACTCCCCGGACCCTGCGGCAAGGGTGCTCATCCGCAAACGCATCTGGCCGGGTTCAGCGGACTGTTGCAGGCGGATGCCTATGCGGGCCTCAACCCACTGAATGAAGAAGGCCATATCCGCGAGGTCGGCTGCATGGCCCATGCCCGGCGTAAAATCCATGATATCCATGTGCGCCATCCGTCGCCGACCACCACCGAAGCCCTGCATCGGATAGGTGGGCTGTATGCGATCGAAACCGACATCCGGGGGCGTCCGGCCGAAGAACGCCAGCAGGTGCGCGAAACGCGCTCCCGACCGGTACTCAACAGCCTGGAGTGCTGGATCCGGGAAAAACTCACCACGTTATCGCGACAGGCGGATACGGCCAAGGCGTTCGACTACCTGATGAACCACCGGCAGGCGTTGTGTTACTACGCCAGCGGTGGCTGGGCGGAGATCGATAACAATATCGCCGAAAACGCGCTGCGGGTGGTGAGCCTGGGCCGAAAAAATTACCTGTTCATGGGCTCGGATAGCGGCGGTGAACGGGCGGCGCTAATGTATACGCTGATCGGCAGTTGCAAACTGAACGGCGTGGAGCCTGAAGCGTATCTGCGCCATGTGCTGGCGATTATCGCGGATCATCCCATCAATAAGATCAAAGATCTCCTGCCGTGGAACCTCAACATCCCTAAGGAATAACTGTCAATACGGCACTGAGCATACGCTTACCGCTGGGCACACGCTTACTGTCCTACTCTCTGCTCGAGTAGCGAACCGCCCGTTCAGCACATATGAAAAAGCCCTCTGTTTTCACAGAGGGCTTCGTCATTATTGGATGCCTGGCAGTTCCCTACTCTCGCATGGGGAGACCCCACACTACCATCGGCGCTACGGCGTTTCACTACTGAGTTCGGCATGGGGTCAGGTGGGACCACCGCGCTAGTGCCGCCAGGCAAATTCTTTATTTGCCGAACTCTACCGTTAAAACTGGTGCTGATACCCAGAGTCGAACTGGGGACCTCACCCTTACCAAGGGTGCGCTCTACCAACTGAGCCATATCAGCGCTCAAAGCTTTTTTTCACCAACGCCTCTCGCTGCGCTCAAGGTATTGGGTCTTAATGGATGCCTGGCAGTTCCCTACTCTCGCATGGGGAGACCCCACACTACCATCGGCGCTACGGCGTTTCACTACTGAGTTCGGCATGGGGTCAGGTGGGACCACCGCGCTAGTGCCGCCAGGCAAATTCATTTCCGTACGTCGCATTACCTTCCATGCCACGTCCGTTTATCCGGAACTTCGCTGAAAATCCGCTC
>NZ_WUBS01000037.1 GCF_010131535.1 Acerihabitans arboris | reverse complement strand
GATGGTCCTCTCTGCTTAACATGGCGCTTCCTTTTTCGGTGTAGGAACCTTAAAGAAAGACCATGTTGGGTGGAGTGGACAACTTTTCCGATGAATTACGACCTTATATCAGCGATGCCGACACCTATATATATATTAATTTTGAACTGCGAGTTAACCTTGGTTGAATGATTCGGTGACATCGCATGTCCCCCGCCTGACTATGATAGTCACAGCATCTGAGGATGTGTGGTTAATGGACTTCCACTGCATCTTTTACGTCTGTTATTGTCCGCCCTCCTAACAGTGAGGTGTACTGACAGTAGCGGTCACTGTTATTTATTCTTTTTTCAAGCGATAATCTTGGGTGGAATAATATTGTTGGTTGTCTTAGGGGTCTTTTATCTTTCCTGTTCACCCGTCGCTATGCGAAGAGATCTATATCATATGCCTGATAATATTTATTACTCCCTATAAGCGGCACGGATCTCATCAAGCCCAATGACGCGAGTGAAGCGCTGCCGCAAGCGGTCAAAGCGTGAGTGGCACGTCAAAAGGATATTCGCTATGATGAGATATATCGCCTGGAGCGGGATGTCCACGACCACACACAGTACCGCAAAGCTTTAAGCAGCTGTCTAATCGCCCGCTACCAACGGCTAACTGTGACAGTGGCAAGAGGCTACCTGCCGGGCTACTCATCCCTAAGCCAGTATGAATAAGCTCATCTTGCCCTGTTCAACTGTTCTCGCGTCCCGGTTGCTATGTTCATCTACCGGCCCCCGCAAGGTGTGAGGTGTATATGCCCCCTAAAATTACTCATTCCGCTTGGTGCGGCTTGGTAGCCCTGCAACTGGCCTGGCAAGATGGAAGGATATTATCTGAAGCGGGGGAACAGCCGTTTCTTATCCGTTGGCTCCAGCAAGCGCAGCAGTAAAAACGGTTCTCACTAGATGTTGCGCCGATCTTGCTTACTCAAACTCAGTCAATTGAATACCGTCTCAACCCGGCTGAAGTACTGTTTGCTGTATTATTGGGAGTCGGGCTCCGGCATTTTGTCCGTAAGCGTACGCCTAGCCTTGCAACTACCCACATCTCCCGGTGACCATTTCCCATCCGGTCTGTATTTCGTTTAATCGTCGCAGGCCACGCCAGATAACAATATTACCGGGCGGATGTTTATTTTTATTTCCCATATAACCTCCCAGTTGGGCTAGTTTTATCGTATATTTCTCGAGAGTATATGATGACATGACTTGCGTTGTATCTTTAACCATCGTGTCCAGTATTTTTATCTCTGTTTCGCTGAAAGCAAGTTCTGCCGGAGCGGCGGGCATTTCCCTGCTTAACATTGTCAACCAGAATATCCGCCAGCTCAGGATGCAGTAACAACAGAGTAAATTTGTCAGCCGCTCTGCCGAACCCAGTCTGGAGCGCTCTGCCTGACATCCAGACTTCATAACCTTATGGAACGTCTCAATTTTCCAGCGATGGCTGTACCATTCCAGCTTTTCCGTGGCCTCAACCAGACTTGTCACCGGCAGGTCAGTCAGTAACTTCCACTCAACCCGAGCGTTATTATTTTTCGGGCCTTCTTCTGTCGCGATAATTGCCGTCAGCTGTAGATCAGGATATTGCTTTGCCTTACCAATCGGAGGATGTAATGTGAGTGTTTTCCATCTGATACTTAGTATTATTTCGCGCGCACTTTCTTTGTCATTCCGAAGAAGGATTCGATGATGTCCTCGATGGTCAGAAGGCACATTTTTCATTTCCTCTTCCATGGTGGTATTTTCAGCCAGACGATTTACACACGTTCTGACCAAGAAATGGGTATTTAACTCTGATGCCAGGCAATACAGTTCGTAAATATCACTCTCACGGTCGCCAATATGCACGCATCGTTCCGGACATTGCAGTAACGCCGTTGACTGCCGCAAATTCTCAAGCCAGCGATAGCTTTCTTTTTCCTCAATGGGAACGCGGGTGGGATTAATTTTCCTTTTGAGTGCATTGGTACCTTTGAATTTTTTCCGGGTCCAGAATTTCACCGCAGTCAGGCCGAGCGGGAGCCCGGATGTCGTTACGGCCAGACTGGAATGCATCAAGATCCCACAATTGATGCCGGTATCATTGCCTGTTTTGACAAGTCCGGCTATATGGCTGCCTGCAAATCCTACTGCGTCAGGGTTATCCCGGTGGTAGCCGAATGTCGTGGTATCCTGGAGCAGCAGAATATTTTCATCTTCCAGCGCGTGTATCCGTTGGCAGGTGGCTTCGGAATGTCCCAGTAAAAGGTGCTGTTCATCAATCCTGTCGCTGGAAAGAAACCGATAAGCGGCTTTTGTCGCTGCACGATCCTGGCAGGAAAAAGGAAGGCTGTTGCCCATCCCGCGCCAGAGTTTTTGCATCAAAGATTTAAAGCGACTGGCATGGCGGCGATCGCTAAACACAGAAGAATTAATTTCCTCATCTAGCCATGAAAGCGAAGCTTGTTCCTGATTAACCATTGTTCAGCCATCCCTGAAAATAACTTTATCCGATTATCCTTATGATTATATTAGTATAATTGTGGGTAGTTGCAAGGCACCCGCCACACTTACCATCACGGCATGAAACAGAAAAATCATGCTCTTCCCAATGAAGTATCCACACTGCAAACGCTGGTCGCGCAACAACAGGCGACCATCGCATCCCTGCACGACGACCTTAACGCACGGAAATCGGAAATCGACCGCCTGCTGGCGCAACTGGCGACACTGCGGCGCCTCTACTTCGGGCGCAGCCCGGAAAAGGCCGAGCGGCAGATAGTCCAGTTGGAGCATCGCCTCGAAGAGTTGCTGACGGAAGATAAGGTCCAGTCTGCGCCCGTCGATGGCCCGGCTATGCTGCCGGCCTTACGTCCCTCGCCGGTGCGCCGGCCTTTGCCGTCACACCTGCCGCGTGAAGAGCGCTGCCTGGAGCCGCGGGAGCCGGCCTGTCCGGACTGCGGCGGCGACCTTAAGCCGCTGGGCGAGGATGTCAGAGAACAGCTTGAGCTGATTAAAAGCGCCTTCAAGGTGATAAAAACCCGGCGGACAAAGAAGGCTTGCGCCCGCTGCGATGTCATCGTCCAGGCGCCGGCGCCGTCGCGTCCCATCGAGCGCGGCATCGCCGGGCCGGGCCTGCTGGCGCGCGTGATGACGGCGAAATACGCCGAGCACGTGCGACGTGAAGTCGCCTGAGTAATTGTTTCACAGGAAAATCCTGAAGAGAAACCTGATGTTCCGTCATCAGTAGCCTACCGACACATGCAGGACTGGTAACGGTTTTGTGTGAAGCTGCCGGGACAACGAAATCGGGTCTACGGACCATGCTGACACCGTGAGGTAAAGCACTGCCTACAAGCATCATATGGGCACGGAGCCAGGCTGGGTGGCATGACCAACATAAGTGAACTGCTGATAAACATCATTACGTATGACAGGCCAAAGATGCTGAAAGGCCTGAACCAAAAGGTGTGTGGATGGTTATTCTTAAATGTTCTGGGAATACACGGACATAAGATCCACTGGTGGATAGGCAGGGTCTACCCCACTCCGTTACTCAGGGGAAACACGGTAAACCCGTATTGCTGCCCGGAGCTATGCCCCAGGCAGGCGAACCGTAAGGAACGCTATTGGTGATGCGGGCAGAGGATGGCGGAAAAAGCGAACGCCCTGCTGTAATGGCGGGGATAAGGGTTCAGAATTTGCCCGGTCCCGAAAGGGAGCAGACTTCCGCCGGGTCTTTAATCGTTTGAAATACTGTAAAGCTACCGGACAGGAGGCAGGCAAGATGAGTACCAGCACTGTGGTATCTGCGGTCTCCCGCCCTATAGGATGGCATACCCTTCACTGGCGATACCACCACCGACGGGTGCGGAAGTTACAGGTACGGATAGCGAAGGCAACGTTGGACAGGCAATGGCGTAGGGTTAAGTCCTTGCAACGTATGCTGGTCCGCTCGTTTTCTGCAAAAGCACTTGCAGTTAAACGGATTACTGAAAACCCCGGGCGAAGAACACCCGGAGTCGACAAGCAGACATGGAGTACACCGGAAAGTAAATGGAAGGCAATATCTCAGCTGAAACGAACCGGATATAAACCGCTTCCTCTCAGAAGAATATATATTCCCAAAGCTAACGGTAAATCCCGCCCGCTGGGTATTCCCGCCATGCGTGACAGGGCCATGCAGGCCTTGTGGCTGTTGGCGCTGGAGCCCGTTGCGGAAACCACTGCCGACCGTAACAGCTACGGGTTTCGCCCGCTAAGAAACACAGCTGACGCGACAGGACAGATATTTATCTGTCTAGGTAACAGGAGCACGGCAGAGTGGGTGCTGGAAGGCGATATCAAAGGTTGCTTCGACAATATCAGTCATGACTGGCTGCTTGAAAATATACCAATGGACAGGCAGATACTCAGAAAATGGCTGAAAGCCGGATTTATGGATAAAGGAACCCTTTATGCCACCGACAACGGCACACCACAAGGCAGTCCAGTTTCACCGGTGCTGGCGAATATGTGTCTGGATGGTCTGGAGCAGAAACTGGCTGAACAGTTCGGTCGGAAGAATACGGCTCCGGCCAGACGACACAAGGTAAACTATGTGCGTTTTGCCGATGATTTCATCTGTACAGGCAGCTCCAGAGCGCTTCTCGTAAAAGAAGTTAAACCGCTAATCATTCAGTTTATGGCTGAACGTGGTTTAACATTATCAGAAGAAAAAACCCTCATCACGCATATAGATAAAGGGTTCGACTTTCTGGGGCGAAATATCAGGAAATACAACGGCAAGTTGTTAATTAAGCCGTCGAAGAAAAACCTGAAAAATCACCTCAGCAAAATCAGGTCAATTATAGAAAAGAATCAGATGGTCACGGCGGCGCAGTTAATCATCTTGCTCAATCCGATAATCAGGGGATGGGCAAATTATCACCGCCATATCGTGGCCAAAGAAACCTTCAGCTATGTTGATCATCAAATTTGGCGAAAAATCTGGCAATGGTGCAGGCGACGCCACTCAAACAAAGGTGCAGGATGGGTCTATCGGAAATATTTTCGATCGTCCAGAACCGGGACGTATCGGTGGTTATTCCATGGGGAAGATCGAAACGGAAAAATATGGGATCTCATGTTGAGCAGTACCGTTCCGATACGTCGCCACATCAAAATCAGAACCGAAGCTAATCTTTATGATATCCGCTGGGAAACCTATTTTGAGCACCGTCAGGATAACATCTGGGCGGAATCTCAGAAGGGTAAACGAAAAATCACAGCAATATGGCACAGGCAAAATCATACCTGCCCGTTATGCGGTCAACGTTTCACTAAAGAAACCGGATGGCATATTCATCATAAGGTGAAGAAAACACTGGGTGGGGGAGATGAGCCTGACAACCTGGTGCTGTTACACCCCAACTGCCATCGACAAATTCACAGTAACGAAGCCGGCTCTCTTGATCGGGAGTTTATAAAGGCTTGAGCGGTGTACCGGGAAACTGGTACGCACCGTTCTTAGGGGAGGATGGGCCAGTAATGGCCTGTCTTTACCCGACACGCCGCTGTATCGCCTGTCTGAAATCTTCGCCCGCCAGGGCGTCACATTGAGCCGGGCCACGATGGCCGGCTGGGTGGGGTTGTGCAGTAATCTGCTGGCGCCGCTGGCCGACGCGGTATGCGACTATGTGATGGACACGGGTAAAGTGCACGTCGACGACACGCCGGTGGACGTGCTGCAACCGGGCAACGGCAAGCCTAAAACCGGCCGGCTGTGGGTCTATGTGCGTGACGACCGCAATGCCGGTTCGGTACTGCCGCCCGCGGTGTGGTTCGCCTACAGCCCGGACCGCAAGGGTGCTCATCCGCAAACGCATCTGGCCGGGTTCAGCGGACTGTTGCAGGCGGATGCGTATGCGGGCTTCAATCCGCTGTATGAAGAAGGCCATATCCGCGAGGTCGGCTGCATGGCCCATGCCCGGCGTAAAATCCATGA
>NZ_WUBS01000036.1 GCF_010131535.1 Acerihabitans arboris | reverse complement strand
CAGGCGACGGCCCGCAGGGTGGCCGCCGCAGGCGGGCATCAACTGCCAGGCATCCAATAATGACGAAGCCCTCTGTGAAAACAGAGGGCTTTTTCATATGTGCTGAACGGGCGGTTCGCTACTAGAACAGAGTGTTCAAGTCTGCGAAACCTTATTTGTCGTCGTGCTGAAAGCATAAATAGACCTATATCCTAATATAATAAAAATAGTATATTTATTTTATTTTAAATAATATTTATACTATTTACATATATTTTTAATATTAGTTTCATCGCATTATGTTTATTTAAAAACAAAAGAAAACATGTTTCTTCGGAATAAAAATAAAGAGTTATTCCTATTAATATAACCACTATGAGTAAGGTCGGATAATGGTTTTCCAAAAAAATTGCATAGGCAGAGGAACTTGCGTACCGATGGCGGACAAAGTTACTCGCTGAGATCCGCCCCGATCGGGTAAACTAGCCCCAATAGTGATTATGAAAGGCTTTTACCATGACAATGCACGGTGTGGCGTTAAAACACCTGAATACCTTTGCCATCGATGCGCTGGCCGGCCATATCGCCGCCGTCCAGACCGAAACGGAATTATTGACGCTTTGGCGCGAGGCCGAACGGCGGTCCGGTCCGGTATTGTTGCTGGGAGGAGGCAGTAATGTCCTGTTTTTGGAAAACTTTGCCGGCACCGTCTTGCTAAATCGCATCAAAGGTATCGCGGTCAATGAAGACGATCGCGCCTGGCACCTGCATGTCGGCGCCGGGGAAGACTGGCATGGCCTGGTTTCCTTCACGTTGGCCCAGGGTATGGCGGGGCTGGAAAACCTGGCGCTTATCCCCGGCCGGGTCGGATCAGCGCCTATTCAAAATATCGGCGCCTATGGTGTGGAACTGGAATCAGTATGCGAATACGTCGATCTGCTTGATCTTAACCGTGGGGATAAAACTCGCATCGGCGCCGCGGAATGTCAGTTTGGCTATCGCGACAGCGTGTTTAAACATCGCTACCGTGACGGCTACGCCATCGTGGCGGTGGGTTTCGTCCTGGCTAAAACCTGGCGCCCGGTGCTTACCTATGGCGATTTAACCCGCCTGGATAGCCATATCACAACCCCACGCCAGGTCTTTGACATCGTTTGCGCCATGCGGCGCAGCAAATTACCCGATCCCGCGGTCACCGGCAATGCCGGCAGCTTCTTTAAAAATCCGCTGGTCAGTGCCGCGGACGCGCAGCGCCTGTTGCAACAATACCCGGATGCGCCGCACTACCCACAGCCGGGTGGTGAGGTAAAGCTGGCGGCGGGGTGGCTAATCGATAAGTGCGATCTCAAGGGCTATCAGCTTGGTGCCGCCGCGGTGCATGCCAGGCAGGCGCTGGTATTGATCAATAACGGCCACGCCCGCGGACAGGATATTGTCGCGCTGGCAAGACTGGTGCGTAAAAGGGTGGCTGAACGGTTTAACGTCTGGCTGGAGCCGGAGGTGCGATTTATTGCCGCTGCGGGTGAAGTCGACGCGGTGGAGGTTTTGTCATGAAAGATATTACCGTCCCGTTAAAATTAATCGGGCTGCTTGCCGACGGTGAGTTCCACTCCGGTGAGCAATTCGGTGATACATTGGGAATGAGTCGCGCGGCCATCAATAAACATATCCAGACCTTGAGGGAATGGGGCGTGGATGTCTTTACCGTACCCGGCAAAGGCTATCGGCTCCATGCTCCCCTCCAGTTATTGGACGAGAAAAAAATCCTGTCGTTATTACCCCAGGACGGGGTCTCGGTACTGCCGGTGATTGATTCAACCAATCAATATCTGATGGAGAAAATAGCCGACCTGCGTTCCGGTGACGCCTGTGTCGCGGAGTACCAGATGGCGGGACGAGGACGACGCGGCCGCCAATGGATTTCGCCATTCGGCGCTAATCTTTACCTATCGCTGTATTGGCGTCTGGAACAGGGCCCGGCGGCGGCAATCGGTCTTAGCCTGGTGATCGGTATCATCATGGCGGAAGTATTGCATGACCTGGGTGCTCGTGATGTGCGCGTCAAATGGCCCAACGATCTCTATTTGCACGATCGCAAGCTGGCCGGCATCCTGGTGGAGATCAGCGGCAAAGCCGGCGATGCCGCCCATTTGGTGATTGGGGCAGGTATTAACCTGGCGATGCGTGAAATAGCCGAGCCGATCATCAGCCAGGGCTGGATCAATTTGCAGGAGGCGGGTATCGATATCGATCGTAATGCCCTGGCCGCTAAGCTTATCAACGAACTCAGGCTGGCATTGCCGGTTTTCGAACGGGACGGTTTCGCTGCGTTCGTCACGCGTTGGCATGCATTGGATAACTTCTACAATCGACCGGTAAAGCTGCTGATTGGCGAACGTAAAATCCAAGGCATCGCGCGCGGCATTGACGCGCGGGGCGCGCTGCTTTTGGAGCGAGACGGCAAGATAACACCTTATCTTGGCGGTGAAATCTCGCTGCGGGGGTTGTAAGCCCCTGAGGGACTTTCGTAACACAGAGCGACAAATCATACGGGCGGTCAACAGAGCGCCATAATGGTTCAAGATTCAAGGGACTACATTTTATAATCCGTTTCTTATCTTTCGTAGCAAAAAAGCCATAAGATTCATGATTCATAGAAAAAAACCTTTGTTTTTCTTCTTACTGCTGTTAAATGTGGGTAATCTTTCAGCTGAGGTTAATACCTCTAATCATAATAAATTTTAGAATAATATGCACGAGGATGCTTTCGGCCCAGTTCATAGTGATCCTATGGTTTATTCATCACAATATAACCTCGGGAAAACATATCATGATCCCTTTGCAAAAAAAAACATGAACATAACCGCGGTCAAATATCGAGATGGGAAGAGAAAGCGCCAGATAATAATGCCAAAGCATGCCTTACTCCTAGCGACCCTGGGTGCGTTAGCATGTATCAGAATGATATAAAAGTGAAACAAATGTTAGATCGCGCTGAATTCGATAAGAAGTTGAGAAGACAAAGTGGATATGAATATCTTGCAAAATGACTATAGCCGGGTTATCTGGTGGAATAATATGCAACGTTACCATGTCCCTTGGTGAGGTATTGATGGTCTTAATCCCCATTAACCATGTGGAGAGACGGTCCTCACGTGTTCTAGAGCCGATGAGTCAGAATTATTATTTCCTTAACCGTATGCTTTCGACCGCGTGATTCTCGCTTTTTGTCAAGATTAGACTGGCTCGCTCGCGTGTAGGCAGTATATTTTCCTTCAGATTTAACCCGTTAATTTCCACCCAAAGCTGGGTGGCGATTTGCACCGCCTCTTCTTCCGTCAGCTGGGCATAATTATGAAAGTAAGAATCCGGATTGGAAAACGCGCCCTGGCGAAACCTTAAAAAACGATTGATATACCAACTTTTTAGCAAATCTTCCGGCGCATCCACATAAATCGAAAAGTCGACAAAATCGGAAACAAATACATGATGCGAGGCATGCTGATAATCCAATCCACTCTGCAACACGTTTAATCCTTCGAGGATTAGAATGTCGGGTTGCGAGATTACTTTGTTATTTTCCGGCACGATATCGTAAATCAAATGCGAATATACCGGCGCGGTCACCTCGCTGGCGCCCGATTTAACTTCGGAAACAAAATTAACCAGACTGCGCATATCGTAGGATTGTGGGAATCCCTTTTTTTTCATTAATTCCCGTTCTTTCAGCACGCGGTTGGGATATAAAAAACCATCGGTGGTGACCAGTTCCACCGACCGGTGTTCCGGCCAACGGCTCAGCAATGCCTGCAGTACGCGTGCGGTGGTGCTTTTGCCTACCGCGACGCTGCCGGCGATGCCTATAACATAGGGAATATGCTGGCCGTTGGTGCCGAGGAACTGCTCCAATACCGCCTGTCGCCGCAAATTGGAACTGATATAAAAATTGATTAAACGCGATAACGGCAGGTAAATTTCCGCCACTTCATCCAGCGAGAGATCTTCATTGATCCCTTTGAGCTTTATGATTTCTGCCTGCGTTAACGTCAGGGGAACCGTATCACGCAAAGCGGCCCATTGCTTCCGGTTAAACTGAAGATAGGGTGTGGTAAGTGATTGATCACGATTTATCATAAGCTTAGCCAGCCTGTTGCGCAGGTCCAACCGGGGCAGCCGAGCCCACCCGGAACGAAAACAAGCTGCATAGTATAGACAGCTTCGTTAACATCGTAGAGTGTTTTTTCTGCTTAACCTATGAAATTATGACAATAGGAGAGCAGGCCCGGGCCATCCCCCTGGGCAAGGGGGTTATGGCCCGCACCGGCCGCTTTTCAGCTGGCGACGGCGTTCAACTGCTGGTTGACGGCAAATAAACGTTTGTAATAAATCACGGTGGGATGGTAATAGCCGTCCGGGGTGCAGGCGTAATCAGGAATTTCACCCAGGCAACGGTAGCCCAGCGCGCGATAGAACGCCTCCGCCGGGCTGCCGGACTGGGTGTCCAGGTACAGCAGGCCGCGCTGCTGCTCCCGGGCTGTACGCTCAAGCGCGCTGATAAGTGATTTACCAATCCCTTCGCGCCTGGCATGACTGTGGACCAGCAGCTTTTGGATTTCAGCGCGGTTTTGTCCATTTGGCTTACGGCATAAATCCAATTGGATACTGCCGACAATGCCCCGCTCGTCGCGGGCAATCCACAACAGTAAATCATTTTTCGCGATGCTGGAGCGCAGGCCGTGGATATAGCCTTCAGCTTCGTCCTGGGTCAGGGGATTGGTATAACCCACCGAGGCGCCGCGTGCGACGGCGTCCATCAGCAGGCCGGCGAGTTCGCTGCGGTAAACGGGAAGTGTAGCGGCATTCAATTGTACGATTTTCATGATGTCATCCTCCGGCCGGTGATATCACAGAAACTACACGGATAATCAAGCAAGATGCGTGCCAGTGGTATGACGTAGCCGGGGCGGGGCGGCGGCGGCCGGATACCGCCGCGCCAGGGGTTTCAGGCGTCATGGCAGTGCAATCCGGCCATTTTGGTGCAGCCAGGGCTGCATTGAAAATGCAGGCGGCGTGACGCCTGCGCCTTAATGGGGGTCACGAGTGGCTCCTCGCCTGCGCGCCACCCTGGCGCCGTCGGTCCTGGCGGCCCCACGTCTGAATAACAAACAAATTTGTGAAACATTTTCTGATTTTGGGTATTTTCTGAGCGAAAGTGCAATTTACGCAATTTTTTTGTTGCATAGGTCGCCGGCTCTACCTAGAATGCGCTGCACTTGATGCCGGCATAGCTCAGTTGGTAGAGCAACTGACTTGTAATCAGTAGGTCGAGGGTTCGACTCCTTCTGCCGGCACCAAAAAAAACCTGGTGGGGTTCCCGAGCGGCCAAAGGGAGCAGACTGTAAATCTGCCGTCACTGACTTCGAAGGTTCGAATCCTTCCCCCACCACCAAATTCGCCGCGGGCAGTCGTGGCAATCCCTGATGCAAAGCTACATCGTGCACCAGGGGGAAGGTTGAGAACCTTCGACCAAGGTTCGAGTCGAGTGAAGCGAGACAACGTCGCTTGCGACGGCCCGAAGGGTGAGGAACGAAGTGACGAATAATCCTTCCCCCACCACCAAATTCGCCGCGGGCAGTCGTGGCAATCCCTGATGCAAAGCTACATCGTGCACCAGGGGGAAGGTTGAGAACCTTCGACCAAGGTTCGAGTCGAGTGAAGCGAGACAACGTCGCTTGCGACGGCCCGAAGGGTGAGGAACGAAGTGACGAATAATCCTTCCCCCACCACCAAATTCGCCGCGGGCAGTCGTGGCAATCCCTGATGCAAAGCTACATCGTGCACCAGGGGGAAGGTTGAGAACCTTCGACCAAGGTTCGGAACCTATGGACCTTGCAACAATCTACAGAAATATCAGGTAGCCGAGTTCCAAGATGCGGGCATCGTATAATGGCTATTACCTCAGCCTTCCAAGCTGATGACGTGGGTTCGATTCCCACTGCCCGCTCCAAATGTGCTGATATAGCTCAGTTGGTAGAGCGCACCCTTGGTAAGGGTGAGGTCGGCAGTTCGAATCTGCCTATCAGCACCACTTCTAGTCTCCCTCCTGATTCACTTTCTGTTGGAAAATAAATTTATCAGGCCTATGTCTGGTTAATGTGGTGATACCACCGATTTATTCGTGTCTTAGAGGGACAATCGATGTCTAAAGAAAAGTTTCAACGTACAAAACCACACGTTAACGTCGGTACTATCGGCCACGTTGACCATGGTAAAACGACCCTGACCGCCGCCATCACCACCGTGCTGGCTAAAGCCTACGGCGGCAGCGCCCGCGCTTTTGATCAGATCGACAATGCGCCGGAAGAAAAGGCCCGTGGTATCACCATCAACACCTCTCAC
>NZ_WUBS01000035.1 GCF_010131535.1 Acerihabitans arboris | reverse complement strand
GAGATTTTTGGCCAGTTCGTTAGCCAGAGCTTGCAACTGCTTTTCGTCCATAAATTAACCTGTTTTTGATGTTGGATTGAAGATATCAAAATCAGGCAATTACACAAATCTATGTACAGGCTCGTCCACCAGCGTATCTGGCATATCGGATGTCGTACTGGAGCCGCATCTTTGCATCCGTGTGCATATATATTATGCATATTTGGCTTACATTAATCAGGAATCACTTATGAATACCTTTGCCGTAATGAAATATCGTGTTCTTTTGATACTTCCTTTTTTTTACGCTTCAGGAACGATGGCAGGCGAATGGTCGCTCGGGGCAGCAGCAGGGGTTGGTGTCAGTCCCTATCGTGATACAGATAACAATGTTACTGCCTTACCACTCATCGGCTATGAAGGAGAGGATTTCTACCTGCACGGCCTGGCAGGTGGATATCATTTGTGGAAAGACGAAAATAATCAGTTGAATATTTTGGGATATTATTCACCGATGCACTTTAAACCCGGCGACAGTGATGATGAGCAAATGAAACGCCTGGACAAGCGCTACTCGACCGTGCTGGCTGGTTTCGAGTACACCCATTATGCTTTCGGGGGAGAGATTCGTGCCTTATTCGCCGGAGACATACTGAATAATAGCAACGGCCTGACAGGGGATCTTGCTTATAGATACCCCATCCATTTGAATGACTGGGAAATAACACCGATGGCGGGTGTCAGGTGGGACAGTAAAAATCAAAATAAATATTACTATGGCGTCAGTAGCAGCGAATCACGTCGTAGCGGTCTGGCCAGTTATACACCCGACGACAGTTTCACACCTTACATAGAACTGGCCGTGCGCTATCATATCAATCAGAACTGGGATACCGTTGTTTCCGGGAGATTTGAATCATTGGCCAGCACGGTTCAGGACAGCCCGATGGTAGAAAGATCGAACACCGGATCAGTTAGTTTCGGCGTGAATTACTCTTTCTGACGATGGATTTATCTATTCATTCATTAATTGCTCGACAGTAACCGAATGGCTGAATAGGTTTCTAATGATAATCTGTGAATGAGAGGTGAAAATGAGGTTTCGAGTGCTTGTTATATATTCACCAAGAGATTTTGATTATCAGCGCTCTCGCTTGAGCACTGAATTGTTGGCAATCAAAATCAATGAGATAACAAGTTGTCGTTTGCATGCTTCAGCGGTATGCCGCTGGTTTCCTTCTATCGGGGAGCAATTCGGCTACAGAGTCGAATTAGATGCCCGCGAGCAGAACACTCCCGCCAACCAACGCTACGATGACTTGGCGAAGGTTCGATATAGAGAGGGGGTAGATGGTTATTTGACCTCATTGTTATTCAGTATTCTTTGTACCAGGTAAAAACTCTGATATCAACGTGGATGAATGAGCTTATTCAACATATAACTATTTGCAAGGTACTGGGCTGTGGCTGGAAGGCCTAATTTTCATTAGGCGTTTCACAATCTCGAAGGTTATTTCCGCCACATTTAATTACATCACGGAATCGGTCAAGTGACTAATCTATGAATAGTAAAAATGCCAGGAAATCAATCGCAGTGAAGCAACGTAATATAATCATCGAGGCCGCCAGCATCTGCATTCAAAAACAGGGCTTGCGTGGTACGACGATAGCGGATATTGCCCAATTGACTAAATTAGGTCCTGGGCAAATCTATCGTTGTTTTCGCAATAAGATAGAAATAATAGAGGAGATAGTGCAACGCTCCGTTGTCCGGCAAATTCATGAGATGGCCTCTATCAATCTTGACTTCGAATTGATGACGCAGATATTGTCAGGAAGAGAATTGTCAGAGACTCCTCAAATGGTGGACGATAATACTTTAATCTTAGAGCTGAAAATTGAAGCGATGCACAACCCGCGTATTGCCAAAGTTCTGCAAAGTGCAGATGCTCAGTTAATGAAGGAAAATTGTCGTTTGATAAAAATGCATTATCCATTATTGGACGATGTTCATATTGAAGCTTTAGGAGAAACATTAGCAGTTCTGATGGAAGGTTCTTTGCTCAGAAATCCTTTTCGACAAATTCGACTCCGTAGTCATAAAAATTTACAACATATTTACTTACTGCTTTTAAATCGTATTTTTGAGGATTGGCGGGATGGGATTACAGGTTTATCTAATGTTGATACAGCTGATTGAAATGAATTTCAATAGGCGAGCCATTTTTTGATAAATAGTCATAGAAATTGGAAGGAATTATAAATTATTAATCAAAAATATCGATGTAAATACAGCCTTTTAACTTAAATTTTAAATATTATATATAACTAAATTCGAATATTTATTGAGATTTTGCAGGTCCAAAAACCTTGGAATGCTAGAGGATGTATACCATCACATGAGAGATAAAATCCCAAAAAAATTGATATTACTCAATTTGAAATTGCGTGTGATCATCGATAGCAGATCTTCCATCACATCCAGCTATCCTGCCGAAGCTGTGCTTGTCCTCGATTGCTTGGAGCCTACACCTCCGTCTGGCATCTACTTTTGCTTAGCTGCTGCCGCATGGTTGTGATTGACTCGGCTTCAGCAAGGATCTGGCTAGTGTCTGCATCCTCGCTCACCGGCATTGCTTCCACGGCTATGTTACCGGGGGGCGGGGCGCTTTTCTAAGGGGGGGCGATTTGTTCCATGGCGTCTGCAGATAGCACCAATCCTACTTGATATGCTAAGGAATATTTCTTGCCATATTGGAAACAGTCATCCAAGGAGAGTTCACACCATCTCCGCGATTGATGAAACTGCGACGACCACATCGACGGGCCAGATCACGCTGCCTAAGCCAATTCGCCATGCATGGGGTGTCGACGTCGGCGGCAAGGTCGCATTCGACTTGGGCGACAACGGACAGGTCGTCGCTACCCGTGTCGATACCGAGCACGAAGACCCCGTCATTGACGCTTTCCTAATGTTTGCGGGTTGTCGGAGGCACTGGCTCGCATTATGCATCATGGAGTATGCCGGCCATTAGGTGGTCCTGGGCGATGATTTCGACGAGAACGTGGAAATCTGATGCAACAGCAAGGCTGAACTCCGCTGTTACGCGACAACCTGATCGAGCAAATGATGAAGTTGCGTGCGATGGTGGTGCGCGCGCAAGAGAACGACCCGGAGGGTTTTGGGTCCAACGCCGACGTCAAGTTCTTCCGGGTCTTGGTCCAGTTAATGCAAGACGTAGTATCGAGCGAGCTGGCGAGCGACGAATTTCGTCTGGGCAACACCATGGGCACGGCGTATCGTCACTGGCGGTGAGCCAAGCTCGGAAGGCGGTACCGGCTTTTCTTACGGTACGACTCGAAGGCGAAGGTCATCGTGTACGCCTGGGTCAACGATGAGCAGACGCTTCAATCTGCAGGTAGCAAGTCTGATCCATATGTGGTGTCTGAGTAAATGCGTCGTCACGGGAATCCGCCTGACGACTGGAACGCATTAGTAACAGCCATTAGGACTGCAGCGAAGTGGAGTAACCGTTAAGCGCATGTTGCCGTCGGCAACGATGAACAAGAGAGCTCATATTTGCAACGCAAGACGCTTTGGCCGCTGGGTTGGACACGGATGGCGCGACTATGTGCGCAGGGAGTGGTGCTTAGGGCTGGATCCCTCGTTTGCATGCACCTAAGCTGCTGCATGGCTTGTCAGATGGGATTTATTTGTGTGCATTTTGTATAAAAATAGACAATTAAGTGTCTGTGATGCGTACAGTTACAGCAAGCGAAGCCAAGCAGGGGCTGGCAGGGGTTCTTGACGCGGCTCGGCGTGAACCGGTGCTCATTCAGCGTCAGAAACGCGATGTAGCGGTGGTCATGTCGGTGGAGGAATACCAGCGCCTGGTGCATCTGAACGTGGCGGAATTCCAGCGATTCAGCGACCACGTGGGAGCGTCGGCGCAGGACGCCGGCCTGAGGGAGGCCGTTCTGCAGGAACTACTGAACAGTGAGGACTGACCGGACTCTGGTGATCGACACCAACCTGTGGATCAGTCGCCTGTTCATGCCGGGCGGTACGGCGCTAGGGCGGTGGACCACGCCTTGTCTTGGGGCATACCGCTGATGTCCGAGGAGACTTTGACGGAGTTGAGTGAAGCGCTCGCCCGCTCGAATTTTGACCGGTACGTCAGCCGGGAGGATCGGCAGAATTTCCTTCGCTTACTGGGAGGTATCGTGCGGGTGATCCCCATTACCCAACGCATCGCGGCATGCCGGGATCCAAAGGATGATAAATTTCTGGATGTGGCCCTGAACGGCGAAGTACAACTCATTTTGAGCGGAGATGATGACCTGCTAGTGCTGCTTGCGTTTTATGGTATCGAGTTCCTGAAAAAAGCGCGGGACTGAGGCAGATCCCATGCGCCTGGGCTGGAGGTCCATGGGAACCTGTGAGGCGACGGAGTAAGGCGGCGAGGAGCCTAGCCCTACCATGGCATTGGCAGATTATGCCAATGATGCTATCATAAGACACATCGCCCATCTTCAGGAGTTGACGCCATGCCCACGCGCAATGTAGTGCTGAGTGATCATCAGCACGAAATAGTTGAAAGGCTGGTCCATTCAGGTCGTTATCAGAATGCGAGTGAAGTGCTGCGTGATGGATTACGCCTGATTGAACAACGAGAAGTCATCGAAGTGGCCAAACTTGACGCGCTGAAAGCGGCAGCGCAAGTGGGATGGACGGATATTGATGCCGGGCGTTTTGCGGATGTCAGCGATGACCAGCTTGAAGACTTCATCGATGAATTGGGGAGCCGCGCCACTGGCAGTGGGCAGCAGCAGCGCCGCTAATGATGCGCTATCGGCTTTCAGCCGCCGCCGAATCGGACATCGTCAGCATCCTGCAATGGACCCATACCCAGTTCGGTGAGGTTGCGCGCAGGCGCTATCAATGTCTTCTGGTGACGGCATTGCGAGACATCGCTTCTGATCCTGCTCGTCCAGGGAGCGTCGAGCGAGAAGAGCTTGGAAAGGGCGCACGATCGTGGCATCTTGTGTTGAGTACCGAACGCGCACGATCTGAGGATGGAATTGTTCATCGCCCGCGGCACTTGCTCATCTATCGGGTAGAGGCAGAGGATTTGATCGTTATTGGTCGGATTTTGCATGATGCAATGGAGCTTGAACAACATATGACGCAAGGTGCATCTTGGGAGTAACAGTCCATTTAACGGAGAACTGAGGCACGAGGTATCAAATATGGCGACGCAGGTGCACACTGAACGATGGACCTACCGGCTTGGTCGAGGGGTAAGGTGTGCGTGGCGTGGTTATGGCTGGCGCGAGCGTTGTGTTGCTGACTGGCTGATTTTCCACGGCATTCCTGCGGTGGGTGCCAAGGCGCTGCTGTGGTTCGTCAAGCTCGTGTTGTTTGGGATGCTTCTGTACTTCACATTTTGGTTGGCTTTGCTGCTATCTGCGGTGGTCGCAGCGTTGGTAATGCGTAATGCAGATGACGAGGAAGAGGAATGGCCGATCGGTGAGCAAGCAGAGCACAAGGATAATCCTGGGTATCACCCCACCCTCTACAACGATGCTCCTGACCCACGTTTTGATGACCCGAGGTATGACGACGATTGAAACAAGCTATGCAACTCAGTGTTGCTTGAGCTTGCCTGACACCAATCCTGGCCCTTTTGAGCCCGCATGGCCGGTTGGTTTTGTACCATCAGAGAGGCCTTGAAGTAAACCGCCTGAACGTACTCCAACCCATCCTAAGGCGGCGACCCAAAATGTTGGCAGCACAAGAAACATCGTCGCCATCACAAAGTTCAGCAGCATATCACCGAAAGCGTTGTTGAGCCCCAGTAATGGTTCGAAGTTCATCTGTGGTCGATTCACGCCAAACCCCCATCCGTAGAGCGCATCCAGGATAGTGGAATCCAGCCAGCGGGCCAGTTGGAACCAGAATTCCACGAAGTACAGCGCGAAGAACACGCAACTGACCGTCACGAAAGCCTTCAAATCGTAGGTCGCCAGCATCAGCACCAAGGGGATGCAGATGATGAGCGCCATCTTCAACAGCGACAACACCATGGGCAGTGCCTGTCGCACCGCATCCATCGCTGGGAAGTAGGCAAGGGAGCCCACGGTCACACCGGCGTCCGCCGCGGCGCGGGTGACGATATTGGGCAGCGTCATGTCGATCTGCCCGCCATAGTCCGCATACACCGCGCCCTGGTTCATCTTCTGCTGGCGCGGAGCAGCGATCGCACGGATCACCGAATCGTCAAGTTCAGTGCGTGAGATGAAGCCGGCCCAGTTCGCCATGCGGGTCAGCAGATCGGGATTGACCACGGCCAGCAACCGGGTACGCAGGCCAGTATCCGCATCGGTCCACCACTGCCGACAGGTGGGGTAGCCGCCGCCACTGTCCACCTGCGCCAGGCCCGCGTCGCGCGTGGCATCATAGGGCCAGGCCGTGCGCGGAGTCTTCGAGTGGTAGGTGTCGTAGTAGCCGGCGGTATCGACGAAGAATTGCGAACCGATCCAGGTCACGTCGTACATCTGCGCCTCGCTGAGCTCCGGTCGCCCCATAAACAGTTTTGCCCGCGCCGGGCCGTAGCAATCGTGGGTGAAATCGGCTACCGAGCCTGTTTACGATTCTGTGTAAATGCCTTTTCTCAGAAGTGACCGTCCAGGCGGTCACCGAACTCGATAATAAAACGGCTCATCGCCATGCGCCAGTCCCTCAGCGGCATCGTCCATTTC
>NZ_WUBS01000034.1 GCF_010131535.1 Acerihabitans arboris | reverse complement strand
TAACGGCCAGGATCTGGTGCTCGGTAAAACGGGCTTTGCGCATAGTGATCTCCTCGTTGGCATCTTCATTATGCCGGAAGATCTCTAAAAGTAACTGGCTCTGTTATACGGGATACTTACACAGGATCGCATCGACATGTGCGCTCCCGCATCATTAGTCGAACTTGACCAGGTCCTTGAAGATCAGTTGACCCCAGGTATTACTGCGCGCCTGCACTAGCAGTCCGCCTTCCGCAAGAGCGCCAAGTTTGATTGGCGCAAACCCGAGCTTTTCCGCCAGTGCAGCTATCCCTGCTGCTGCGCTGTCGTCGTCGCTCGCGAGGAACACAACCCTCTTGCCACCATGGACGGCCGGATCCTGGCCAAGAACGGGAGCGCCCAGATGGTTGAAACCCTTGACTACTTTTCCACCCGTGAAGGCCTGCGCGACGACCGTGGCTGAAGCCTGTCCTTTCAGTTCCTCAGCTGGCACGCCGTAGGCATTGGTCACATCGACGATGGTCTTTCCCTGCCAGGTCGGCAACGCCTTCGCGACATCCGGGTGCGATTCGTAACGGACGGCCAAAAAGATGATGTCCGCCTTGATGGCTTGCGCCAGTGTCGCGGGAATGACCGTGGGTCCGATTGCGGCAGCACCGGCAGCAAAACTTTCCGGGTCGCGCGTGGTAGCAACCGATACGTCGATGCCGCTGCGGGCGAAGGCTTTGGCCAGCGCCTGGCCAAGTTTGCCGAAGCCGATAATTGCATAAGTCATCAATACTCCTTGTTTGTTAGATTTAAGTCAGGCCGCCGTCGACGGCGACCGCGCTGGCCGTCATGACCGGGTCAGCCAAGGTTTGCAGCCGCCATCCCGGCCGCCCGTGCCAGTGCCAGCGTGTCGATATACTCCCGGATGTGCGTCACCTTGCCATCTCGCACCGTCATGGCGAAGACAAAATGGTCCTCGAACGCCTTGTTCGTGGCCTTGATTTTTCCCGTGCTCAAACCCACGATCAGGACGCGGTCGGCCTGCGCGATAAATTCGAGGGGCGCAGAAATGGAAGTTTCCACCATGTCAGCGGCCTTCTGAAAAAAATCAGCCAACCCCGCATGCCCGCGGTGCGTACCGGCCAGCGGCCACTCGCCCGGAATGACCCACTCGACATCGTCAGCCGTCAACGCCAGCACACCTTGCAGATCGCCGCAGCCCATTGCTGCAAATAGTTCCTTCACGATCTGCGCGTTCCCTTGCGTGCTCATCGCGCCAATCCGATATCGACGTGCATGGCAATATCGAACGTGCCGGCGCCGTTTTTTGCCAGGCCGATCATCAAGAGGCCAAGCGATTCGAGCGTCTGGGCCATGTGCAGGGCACCGATATCCAAAGGCCGCAGGCCGAGACTCCCGAGGAAAGTCGCAACGCGGGCCTTGGCTTCTCCATCGTCGCCTGCGATGAACGCGTCGAGCCGACCACCCTTGGCAAGCACGGGGCCGAAGAGAGTGTTGAACGCTTTCACGACATGCGCACCGGCGGGGAGGCCTCTGGCAGTCTCCTGCGCACCGGAACTGCCGCTGGGGGGCACGAGGCCCGAGAGATCTGGGGCGACCGGGTTGGTGATGTCGATGATCACCTTGCCGCCCAGCGCCGCCCCGAAATCGGCTACCACCGACGCTGCACTGCCGTATGGCACGGCGAGGATGACGATGTCGCCCTTTGGCGCGGCGCCGTACGTCCCGGTGGTCGCGCCAGCGCCAAGCTTATCGGCAAACGCCTGCGCCTTGGACTGGTCGCGGCCGATCACCTCGACTGTGTGCCCAGCCTTGATGGTACGGCCCGCGATTGCCGTGGCCATGCCGCCGGCGCCGATGATGCTGATGGTGCTGATGGGAGTGCTCATATTGTTTCCTCGTCAGTTAGCAGGTTGCTCGTCATGTATTATTACCGGGGCATCGCCCCGGTAATACAGCGCGCGTCAGGCGGCCGGGAAATAGTGGCCGTTGTCCATATCGGCGAACAGGCCGGGCTGAGTGGGTTCCCAGCCCAGGACCTGCCGGGTGATGAGGTTCGATGCTGGGAGATCGAGCGTGACCAGGTTTGCCAGGAAGCCAAAGTAGCCCGGCAGCATCAGCACGTCCGCGGGAATGCTCACGGCCGGCACGTTCAGGCGGCTGCCAATGGCCTCGGCTATGGCGCGGAACGGGATGCCCTCACTCTCGACCCCATGCCAATATTTGCCCGCCTCACCCTTCTCCAGCGCCAGGCGGAACAAGATGGCGAGGTCTCGGGCGTGTACGGCCGGCCACAGGTTCGCGCCTTCTCCCGGGTAACCGATGACGCCCTTTTCCTTCGCCAGCCCGATCAACAATGGCAGGAAGGCGACGTCGGTCATGCTGTGCGCGATTGTAGGAATCCGCACGATCGACGACCGCACGCCCCGCTCGGCGAGGCCGATGACGGCGAGATCGACGACGTTACGAACCCGCAGGGTTCCCTTGTACGCATCGCCGCCGGGAAGTGACGGGTCTTCCTCGGTGGCCGGCCGGCCCAGCTTTTCCCACCCGGGCGCGCCGATGCTCCCCGACACGACCAGCGGCTTGCCGCTTCCAGCCAGCGCCTCGCCGTACGCGAGCATGATCTGGAGTTCCGCAGCGGCCACGGCGTCGATCCCGCCAGAGGGAAGCAGGTCTTGCCTGTGGGCGACGTGAATGACGCCGTCGGCGTCCGCCGCCGCCGCCTTGAGCCCCTCGAGGTCGGAAATATCCCCGCGCCGCGCCTTGGCGCCAAGTGCGGCCACCGCATCTGCGGCCTTGTCCGAGCGGGCCAGGCCGGTAACTTCGTGTCCGGCCGCGATCAGTTCAGGGATGATGTACGAACCGATATGGCCGGTTCCTCCAGTAACTAAAACGCGCATGTTGCTGTTCCTTGTAAGCGAGATGAAAAAATAGTGCTTCGGGTGGGCTCAGCCAGGAAGGCTGACCCCGATTGAAAAGTTGGTGTGCTTGATGGCGTGGGCGAGCAGGCCCAGCGACAGCAGGCAGACGTGTTCCAGCGTCCGCGCCATGGGCAGCAGTCCGATATCCATCGGGCGGAGTCCGAGACTCTCGATGAATACCGCGACATGCCCCTTCGCCCGCGCGTCGTCGCCCGCGATGAAGACGTCTAGCGAGCGCCCCTGGAATGAGCCGGCAGCCAGGACGTGGGAGAACAGGGTGTTGAATGCCTTGACGATCACCGCGTCGGCGGGAGCGGCCCTGGCGATCTCCTGCGCGCCGAAGCTGTCGCCAGGTGTCACAAAGCTTGTGAGGTCGGCGGCGACGGGGTTGGTGATGTCGACCAGGAGCTTGCCTGCAAGCTTGTCACCGTATTGCTTCACGACGTCCAGAACGGCGGAGTACGGAACCGCCAGGATGACAATATCCCCGGCCGGTGCGGCGCCGAACGTGCCTGTCGTCGCACCGGCGCCGACCCGCTCGGCCAGCGCCTGCGCCTTGGCTGCGTTGCGGCTCATCACCTCGACGCTGTGTCCGGCCTTGGCGGCAAGGCCGGCGATCGCTGCGGCCATGCCACCCGATCCGATGATACTAATAGTGCTCATGTGTTTCCTTCCTCGTGGCCGGCGCGATTCGGTGACCGCGCTCAGCATGCAGGCCATATTGTCGTTTTCACTTGTAAAAAGCAAGTTAAATGCTGAAATTTTACTTGCGACACGCAAGCTATGTTATAATCCGGCCATGAAGACGACGACTAAAGAAGACTTTCGGTCCCATTGCGCAGTGAACTACGGCGTGGAGATCTTCGGCGACCGGTGGTCGCTCTTGATCATTCGCGACATCGTTTTTGCTGGCAAGAAGACGTATGGCGCGTTCCTGAAATCGGAAGAGGGAATCGCGACCAATGTTCTTGCTTCCCGCCTTGCGTTTCTCGAGATGCGGGGAATTTTGTCGCGGGCGCCCAGCCCCGATGACGGGCGCAAGGACTTCTACACGCTGACCGAGAAGGGCCTGGACCTCATTCCCATCGTGCTGAGCATTGTCCTGTGGAGCGCGCGGCACGATGCGAAGTCGTACGTCCGGGGTCAAAAGGAGTTCATTGCGAGAATCAGTCAGCATCCCGTGCAAGTGAGCGAAGAGGTGAAGGCACTGGTTCGCAATGGCGGATGTATATTCCCCGATGGCAACGTGTGAGTTTCATGAGTAACACTTAATGTTATTACGACTGTATCAATAGCGGCCACTACTAGTGATATTGTAAGGTTGGCGTAAGCGCTATACAGTCACGAGCAACGGTATTTCCACCTGTAATTAAGTGAAAAATACGCAACCATTATGTGTCTGATAATAACTTATTCCAATTAAAAGCCACTTATTCTGCTACGCCTAAATATCGGAAGCCCGTTGTTAAACGGCTTCATGTGAAAATCAGTGACCAAGGAGAATATAATGGTTGATTCAAGCAAGAAAGTCGCGGTTGTTACTGGAGCCGGTCAGGGCATTGGCAGAGCCATCGCCCTGCGCTTGGCTAACGATGGCTTTGCTATCGGCAGCCTGGACTTTAACACTGGTACAGCGAAGGAGACGGTGGCATTGATTGAGGCAGCCGGCGGCAAAGCCTTGGCCGTGTTTGTGGATGTGTCGAAGCGAGAGGATGTCATATCCGCTGTCGACCAGGTGGTGGCAAAGTTCGGCCGGCTCGATGTAATGATCAATAATGCAGGTTTAGGCCCAACGACTCCTCTTGAGGATATAACGCCAGAAATCTACCATAAGGTTTTTGACGTTAATGTGGGTGGCGTCTATTGGGGTATCCAAGCCGCCCTTAAACACTTTAAAGCCAGAAAACCCGCCAAACCGGGCGAGATCGTCGGCAAGATAATCAATGCCTCATCCCAGGCGGGACAGGTAGGCAACCCTGACCTTGCAGTCTATGGCGCAACCAAGTTTGCCGTCCGGGGAATTACCCAAACGGCCGCCCGCGACCTGGCTAAACTCGGCGTCACCGTCAACGCCTATTGCCCGGGTATTGTGCGTACGCCGATGATGGAGAACATCGCCAAGAAAGTCGCCGATGAAAATAAGCAGTCGCTGGAGTGGGGTCTGCAGCAGTGGGCAAAAACGGTCGCGCTGGGCCGGATATCCGAGCCGGAAGACGTGGCGGCCTGTGTATCTTATCTGTCGGGACCCGACTCAGACTATATGACCGGACAAGCGCTGATAATTGATGGCGGCATGGTATTCAACTAATAGTCTTTCTATAAATAAAAGCGCGCCTGCACGCTAACAGGTGGGGTGGGTGCGCGGAAGCGGGCCGCGACGGTTTACGTCAGAAACCCGTTAGCTATCAACGAAGTTGACAGCTACCAACGTCACCACCAGCATCATTGGGTCAATCGGCTAAGGCTCAAACCCAACCCGCAGGTAAAGTTCCCGCGCCTCATCAGACAGCGCATGAACCAACATCCCACGAATACCGATAGTTTCCGCCACCTGTAGCCAGGCATCCCGCGCCAGTGTCCGCCCGACGCCCTGAACGTGCAATAATTTATCTAATGCCCAACGGCCCGGCACTACCACCGGAATCGGATCAGGCATATTGCGGTGAAAACGTCCAGGCGCGGCATTTGTCATCACGGCACTGGACGCCAACGAGTAATACACCATCACCTGCGAGCCGTCACAGCAGACGAACGTTCGGGAGGCGCCGGTTAGCTGATTTTTCATCGCCCGCGGTTTCAGCCAGTTGTCCATAGAATCCACGCCGCAACAAAATGAGGAGAGAATATGCCCGCGCGCGGCCTACAGCACAAAATCAGTACAGCGTTTACCTTTAGCCTTCGCCGCACGATCGATAAGATCGCGCTCGGCGGATTTAATCAGTAAAGTAAATGTCTCGCGTTTGACAGAAACGCGATTCTTCGCTGTCATTATGTCATCGTCTTGTGTCTGTCTCTGGAGAAAAATCATGTTGAAAAATAGCCGGGCCATGAAAGCCCGGCCATATCGTCAGGTCAATATCGAACGGCAAGGCGAGATCGACAGGAATCCCCTAGCCGGGTCAGAGTGAGTCGCCCTCACGGAACCGCTTGGGGGATCAACCGACGATCCGGCTGAACGCCGAGCTGAAGGCGCTTGAGGACTGAAACCCGACCTGTAAGGCAATCTCGCCTATCGTGGATGCGCCCGACCGGAGCGCATCCTTCGCCAGCGCCATCCTCCACTGCTGAAGATACTCGATGACGCCGATACCCATGATGGAGCTGAACCGATGGGCGAAGCCGGATCGCGAAAGGCCGCGGAGGCGGGCCAGCGAATTCACGGACCATGGATGCGACGGCTTTTCGTGAATTAAGGTAACAGCGAGCGCTACCTTCGGGTCAGCCAGTCCTGCCAGCAGCCCGGTCTGCTGCGGATCCATATCGATCGCAACCCTTCGCAGCGCTTCGAGCAAGATCAGTTCCATAAGGCGCCCGACGAAGAATTGGCTCCCCAGGTTTTGCGACCTGCTTTCCTCCTCATTCATCGTGAGCAGCGCCTTCAACTGTCCCGGAGATCGTGGCTCACCCGCATTCAACTTTATGACTTGCGGAAGCATGCCCATCGGGAGAGCCTCGTTGGCGGTGTCGAAGACGAACCGTCCACCGCGGACAATTGCGGGCTTTCCGGCCCCGTCGTCGCCGAGGCTCATGCGCAAGAGTCCGGTTGCCGCGATAATTTGATCGCTGTCGACCGGCTCCGCGCTGGGATCGAAGGCAAGCGTAAAGGCCGTGGATGTACATACGAAGGCGAAGTCATGTTCCCGCAACGGGAGCGGATCGGCACCGGGCCGCCAGCTTCATCACCGGCATCGACCTTGCCGCCGATGGCGGCTTCAGCGAGCTTGGCACCTACGGCGCGGTGTGGAAGCATCTCCACGCGACATCCTGACGCGCTATATCGTGCGTCGCTCGTCAAAAACTTCCCATACATCAAGGATCGTCCAATGGCTATTTACCATCTGCGTCATTACTTTCTGGCATCCGAAGACGCCACCATCGCTTACCTGGCAATCTGGCGCGCCCACGTCGCCAGCCTCGGCGCACTAGACATCGCCACCGAAGGCTTTTTCACGGTTGCGGAGAACGCCTGCGAAGTGGTAGCCCTGCTCCGCTTCACTGAAGGCACCGACCCCGGACAGGCCATCCGGGCCTACATGGCGAGTCCGGGCTTCGCGCAGGTCATGGCCGGCTTCGACATGTCGCAGATCAGGCGGGTCGAGGTCCAGACCCTCTCGCCAGGCGCCGGTTCGCCGCTCGGCTGAACAAAACGCTTAACCGCCCGTCGGGCGGCGGATTTACCGCGGATAGATTCAAGGCGGTACCCTTGTTCTGCATTCTGAAAAAAGGCAGACACAAGAGTGGTTTGACACGGCTCGTGATTTGGCCAGGGCCAATATTTTCGATTATATTAAAGCGTTTGTTTTGGGGACAACCCAAATGAGGGATTACCGAAGCATTTATAACACAATGCTGTGCCGCTATTTGCCATTGGGAACCAGATACCGGCCGGAGGAATATGCTGACCGCAAGCGGGAGGTAGTTAACCAACGGCCGGCAGAAGTTTTGCTGCCGGGTAGTCTCAACAAAATCTGATTTACGTGATAAGCTTTTTTCTGTATAAATTTGAACTCTATATTAGGATAATTCCTCCAGAATTACTGCTCGCCCATGGATATTTACCGCGTTACTTTCAGATAAAAGTATAATTTTTATAATCAAAGAGATTATTAAAATGTTTAAAAACTTAAGCAAAGCTTTATGTTTTTTTATACTATTAGCCGCCGCCGGCACTCATGCCAGAGAAATTGACTTATACTCCGCCAATACCGGTTCGTTTGTGTATCACCTGACGGGTAACTACGGGCAATATAATGAGTTTTTTGATAATAAATTTTTTTCTGTAGAGCGGAAATTCTCGGAAGAGTCCAAATATAGTGCATTGCTTGGAACGATGAACAACAGTTTTGGCGATCGCTGTATAGCAATCGGACTGAGAAGAGACTGGATATCTGGTGATTCACACTGGGTTCTTAAGGGGGTATATGGTTATACAGGCGAATTCTTTTTTGACGCGTTTAGTCACTGCGGTGATCATGGTTCCTATAACAATTTTAAGAAAGTGACTGGAATAGGGTTTTCACCCTATATTTATCATGCTATTCAATACAATTTCACAGACAACTTCGGTATTGAAAGTGGAATAATCATTCCTTCAGTATTTGTCGTGAGCGTACAATGGAGCTTTAGATAAATTGGAGTGTCCAAAATCCTCGAATCAGTCCACCGTTACATTCTTACATGATCAATATCCTCCTTGCAACATGACCGTCACCGCACTTGCACAACAGGAAGGGATATAGGAAGCTACCCTTTATCATTGGCGAATCCAAGCCAAACTGGAGGGAAAACCGGTGCCCGGAGCCAACAAAACCACAGACCTTTGGTCGACAGAAACCCGCTTTGCCGTCATCGTTGAAACCGCCACACTTCGTGAAGCCGAACTGAGCGAATACTGCCGTCGCAAAGGGCTTTATCCTGAACTGTCGGCATCGCTGATATAAGGTCGTAATTCATCGGAAAAGTTGTCCACTCCACCCAACATGGTCTTTCTTTAAGGTTCCTACACCGAAAAAGGAAGCGCCATGTTAAGCAGAGAGGACCATC
>NZ_WUBS01000033.1 GCF_010131535.1 Acerihabitans arboris | reverse complement strand
ACGGGAGCCGTTACGCCAGTTGGTGGGCTTTTCCACAAATAGAGCTCTTTCTAAATGAGACGGAGCTCTAACCTACCCACCTTGGAACATAGATAACAGACGGCGCTGGCTTTACGCTTACGTTGCTCCTCAAATTAAGCACAGTTAATAACATGAGCAGTATTAGTAACAAATCTCTATTTCAGGAGCTTGTGCATCAGAATTCAGACGTCTGAAAAAAGCGGTCAAAGAGTTGGGAGTCGCCTCTGCTTATACTCCAGACAACATTGAGTTTAGAGCTAGGAGTGGTCAATGCGTACGGACAATCACGAGCTTTCTTCTGCCAGGATTCTGATGCTGGCGATTATTTGCTGTATTGTTGTAGCTAATATTTATTTTAATCAATCTGTCCTGAATTTGATTGCTAGATCCTTTCCCAATGAATGGGAATCTGTTTCTTTGATCCCCATGGCCACCCAGTTAGGCTATGCGGTGGGTTTATTCTTTCTGATCCCTCTGGGCGACTATATTGAACGTCAGCGGCTTATCCTGCGTCAAGCGCAGGTGCTTTTCCTGGCACTGATAGGCATGATGTTATCACCAACGGCGACAGTGTTGGTGATCTTCTCCTTCCTTACCGGGATGGCTGCAACAGTAGCCCAACAGATAGTGCCGCTTGCTGCCTCTCTCTCCAGAACTTCTGCACGAGGTAAAACAGTGGGTACCGTGATGAGCGGTGTCCTCGCAGGTATCCTTGCTGGCCGGGCTATCGGAGGCCTTATTGGTCAGTATTTCGACTGGCGCGGCGTCTTTTTGTTCGGAGCGATCATCACATTGCTGGCTATATTTTTCATCTTGCGCATTTTGCCTGCTCAGTCGTTGCCAACGCCAAAGTTTAACTATCTGGCGGTATTACGTTCAGTAGGACAGCTGTGGAAAGACGAGCCGCAGGTGCGCGGTGCAACTCTTACACAAGCAATGCTGTTTGCCTCCTTCAGCGTGCTGTGGACCGTGCTCCCTTTCTGGTTAGCTCATCGCTACGATTACGGTGCAGGGGTAACCGGAACCCTGGCTGCTTTGGGGTTAATCGGTATTCTGTGTGCGCCTCTGGCGGGAAGTTTCAGTGATCGTCAGGGTCCATTCCGAATGGTTGTTTTTGGTGTGATACTCATGCTGCTGGCCTGGGTTGTTTTTTGGGGCTGGAACAGTATGGCGGGTATGGTGGTGGGCATTCTACTACTGGATGCGGGTGAACAATGTGTACTGATAGCTAACCAGCACACGATTTATTCTTTGCGTCCAGATGCCAGAAACCGTCTTAATACACTATTTATGTGCGTTATGTTTATTGGCGGAGCATGTGGCTCACTGACTGCCACTTGGGTATGGGAGAGAACTCATAACTGGACGCTGATTTCTTCAGCGGGGGCAGGACTCGTGATCCTGGGGATGTTAATAACCGTGAGACGTAAATATTCAGGTCCCCATTCGGGCACATAGCGCCATAGCATTTCTTACATCCGTCGCCCTGTCTGAACCATCGACATGGTGTAAAGCGTCCTGTATTAACTGTTTGGCAGCCAATTTTTCCCCAGCTTCAGCCTGCAATGTCGCCAGTGAATAAGCAATACGCAGGGCCCAGCCGTGAGCCTGTTGTTGATGCGCTTTGTCCAGGGCCTGCTCCAACAGCAGGCGTTGCTCCTGAGGAGGTAATTGAGTGGCGGAAAGACGCATCAGCTCAGGCGTGCACCAGTTTTCATGATCCTGACGGGCGGTTTTCTGCGATAGCCCGGTATCAATTTCTGACAACAAGGGGGAATATTGCCAGTCTAATCCCATCGCGCGCAACGAGCTAAACAGCGTGGTTTGACTAACATCGGAATGACTGAACTGCTTGGCCCAAACAAGAAACAATTCGCCATAGGTCTTCCAGAAATACAAATCATGCTTTTCTGCCAGACGAATAAGCCAGTTTGCGGCCTTTATGACCCAACGTGGATTACGATCCAGTGCCGCTGTCATACAGGCGCCTTCAGCCAGTGCACAGCAAAGAGAACAGACATGCTGCAAACGAGCGGCTTTTTTTACACCGCGCCATGCCATCTGTTTCGCTGCCTTATACTCACCCTGTAACCAGAGTAAACGAGACAGAAAGGCCTGACCGGCGCTCTCTTGATCAAGACCAAAACGGAAAGAGTGACTTAATCCGCCCTGGTCAAACCAGTCAAGAGATTGTTGGAGATAATCACGCCCGACGTCATGATGCCCCAAAAAATGCAGGGATACACCGAGGATACGCAGCCCGGTTGCCAGCGCTTCCTCGTCACTAATGGATCGTGCGAGCTCGCACATAGATTGCGCATGCTCAAGCGCTTTATCCAGTTCGCCAGTACGCAGATAATACAACCATAACCCGTAATGAGCCTGTAAACGTATTTCTTTGTCGTCGAGCTTTTCTGCAAGTGCCAGCGCGGTTTTCCAGGCTGAATGTGTTACAGGCGTAGGGCCTTTTGCCCAGGTTGATGCCTTACCTGCTACAGCGCTGAGATTCATTCTCTGGCGTAGCGTTAATACTACCTGCGAAGTATTTTCATAAAGCAGAGGATAGATATGGCGCTGACATTCATCGTATAGTGAATATTCAATCCAAAACGGGGTCATAGCCTGTAAGATCTCAAGCCCAGTAGAGGGATCGGTCCCCTCAGTTAACGTTTGCTGTAAAACACTCCGCAAATCATTCAGCATATGGCTATAGCGTCCACGCCACTGTTCTGTTGGCAGCATAAACCAATCACTTTGGGACTCTTCTACCAGAACTTTATAATAACCGGCAAAACGGGTTTCAAGAGCGGCATATTCACCCTGTTGCCTGAGTTTATCGCATGCGAACTGGCGCATGGTTTCCAGCAGGCGGAAACGGGTCGCTGGTACCTGAGTACTGACCTGAATCAGGGATAAGGACAGCAATCTTTGCAGATCGTCAACAACCTGCCAGCGATGCTTGTCTTTAATAAGCAGAAAGTTGCTTACTGATTTCACACTGAACATATCGGTATAGATTCCCAGAGAGCAAAATAATCGTTGTTCACGTGTGTTGAGTAACTGATAAGTCCACTCCAGAGTGGTCAGTATTTTCTGATGTCTGGGCACCAGAGAGCTGTGTGTATTGCTCAATAGCTGGAAACGGTCTTCCAGTCGGCTATAGATCTCTTTGACGCTCATGACTGGCAGACGGGAGGCCGCAAGTTCAATCGCCAACGGCAGACCGTCAAGATGACGGCATAACTCGCCAATCAACGACAGTTCGCTGGCTGATGGATGGAAATCATGTCGGTTGGCCTGCCCGCGTTCGATAAAGAGGCGGACACTGGCAAAAGTCAGTAGCACTTGGGTATTAGCCCCTTCGCTCTCAGGAACTTGTAATGGCGGTAGTAGATATTGTTGCTCGCCAGCAACCTGTAACGCTACCTGGCTGGTCAACAACAGTTTGATATGGGGAGCCAGGTTCAGGAGCAACGTAATCACTGGTTCAAGTTCATTAATTACATGTTCACAGTTATCAATCAGCAGTAAACATCGACGCCGTGCAAGCTGTTGCCGTAAATCGGCATCATTATGAATGGTAGCTAATGGAAAATGTAGCGCTTGTGAAATAACAGATAGCAAGCTGGATGCTTCGGTGATATGCGCCAGTTCAGCCACACATATTCCATCAGAAAAATGCGTGTGTATAAGGCTGACGACTTCCCATGCCAAACGAGTCTTACCCACGCCCCCTGAGCCTGTAATCGTCACCAGACGGTGTTGATTCAATAAGGCGCATAATTCCTGCACCGCTTGATCACGCCCCAGAATCGACGTCAGAAAAGGGGTAACAGCAGTCTCAGGTATTTCTGATTTAGAGGGCGCCTCATTAGGCAATTTGTTGATATTAAATCGATAACCACAACCAAATTCAGTAACCAGTAGATGGCGGTCAAGACCCAGTGTGCGGCGAATAGCTGAAATTTGTGCCTGAAGATTGTTTTCTTCGACGATTTCATTTCCCCACACTTGAGTAAGTAAAGATTCTTTACTTACCGCTTTACCTCCAGCACTCACCAGAACAACCAGAACATCAAAAGCTCTGGCGGAAATTCTTACTGGCTTACCCCGGTGTAACAGAATCCTTAGCTGGGGCCAGATTTGCCAGTCAGCAAAGTGAATCTCATCAATTGGTATCATGGTGTTGAGATCTTCTGTTTTGAGCATCACGAACTCTCGGTATGGAGTAAGCCATTTCTAACGGAAGTGGTCATCAGAATCAGGCTATGTGTTGAATGTGCTGCATCGGCGTATAACTATTCAATACCGCTTTGACCGTTAATGATTATAAAACCAATGTCACCATGTAGCATAGCCCTGCGATCAATCCATTGATGAAAACAGGTGCTATCCCTGCCAGCCATATCGCACCAGGCCCGGCTGGAAAAGCACTCACCGTGGAGAGTGATCCGAGCAGGGATTGACCTTCCAATAACTGCACGTGTCCATGGGTCATTTAAGTAATGGTGGTGCCGGACTCGGAATTGTCTACAGAGATCGCAAAAATACAAATGTTGAAACTGATAAAAATTGGAAAGCAGACCGAGATTAGGTCGGTTCTGCTTTTACTTTACTAATAAATTAAGGCCATTACTGATCTGATCTCTTCTGATCTTGGGTCAGGATATGGGAGAAGGTCAAAGTCGGCAGATCCTCTAATTGATCTTGGGTCAGGATATGGGAGAAGGTGACAAACCATCGGACTCTAGATCCGAATGCTACTTAAAAAGGGGTAAGGTCGCCAGTTATGACTGTCTGTGCACGAAAGTAATTTGCTCTTCGGTGTAGCGGGATGTTTTCACCGATATCATTTCCGTCAACGGTATGGTCAATCGTTTTATTGTCCGACTGCCACAGGCGATGATCGGTATCGGCATCACTACCATGTTGGTGCGGCAGCGTGGTATTTAATGGCTGGCGGGAGCCGTCGTAGCCACGTTAACAGTAGTGAACGCGCTTATCAGCGTGCAAGCGTCGAAAATTTGTTGACCAGGGCGGTCAGAGCCGGGCAGGCTGCTGGCATTGCTGATAGCTGCCTATATGAAAGTATCAGCCAGAGAGCAAATAAAGGCGTGGGCAGGCGGGCGGAGCCGGTTACCCTGAAGAAAGATGAGAACAATATGAAATCAAATTGGCGGTGGGACGCATTCAGGTCCTGGACATACACGAATAAAGAAACGCGCCGGACTGAGCCGGCGCGGAAAAGAAGATCAGATTTGAAAAGGTATTATTTCAGAAAACCTTTCTGCTTAAAGGTGACGCGTGTAGCCTCATTCAGGTCAAGAGCGTGGAGCCCGGCCGGGCTGATCCAGGCAATCTCCTGGAATTCCTCATTAAAAGTGACCTGACGGTTTGCGCTGACACAGTCGAAAATGAGATAAATCATGTAGATCTCTTCTTTTGTGCCGTCCTGATAGGTCTTCACCCGGACATCGTCCCTAAATGTCCATGGCGTGATACGGGTTATCTGTAACGCTTCACCCAGTTCTTCTCTGATCTCCCGCCTTAGTGCTTCCTCCATCGTTTCGCCTGGCTCCATACCTCCACCGGACAGCGCCCACTGACCGGGGAAGACGCCCCGGTCAGCGGCCATTTTACAAAGTAAATACTCGCCATTATTTTCAATAAGTGGACAGACTATGATCCTCTGACGCATGTAACCTCCGGATGTCATGAATTTTTTCGATAACTTTATCAGATAAACTTTCTACCGTCCCGGGTGACGTGCAGGTGAACACCCGTTGCTGCAGTAAAGGGGGAAGGTTCTGGGTAAAATGCAGATATTCAGAATGCCAGCCCGTTATCCATTTATTTTTAACCACATTATTCGGAAACTCTTGCGGGCGAATACCCGACAGTTCATCCTGCTGAAGATTTTTAAGCGACTGCTCTGTATCAAAATCCAGAAACACGATAAGGTCTGGAATGGGAGTGATTTCATTCAGTTCATACCATAAGCTCATGTAGGATTTATGCTGGGATTCAGTAATGTATCCGGCTTTAAACATAAAATTAATAAAGATATAATCTTCTAGGTGTGAACGTTCCATCACCAAATTAAACCCCTTGGCAAGCCATGATTTTATAAGCAAAGACCGCTGTATCATAAAATTGAGCTGAATGAGATATCCGAAATGGGCAGTATCATCAAAAAGATACGGCAGGAGATGATGATGAACAGCCTTTTCATCAAGGGCAATGGTGTCATGATCATCCCTATACAGGTAGACGGATAGCTTCCTCAGCAGGGTACTTTTCCCCACACCTGAATTCCCTGATAGACAGATATACAGGGGTTTTCGGGTATCATTCTTTTTTTTGTGGAGGGCAGACCATGGATCCATATATAGGTAATCATATCTCATGATATAAACTCCCTGTTATCAAGCCAATAGCGATTGTTCTCGCATTTTTCCATGATATGGTCATTACCAAATATTGTCTTCAGTATTTTTTCTGCAGGATCATTCTGCATATTACCTAATAAGGTATAGTTTTCTCCATCGGGTATAATAATATCAAAATTGGGTTCCATCACCACATTAGCATTATCCCTTTCCTCAAAGGTCGCCCAGCTAATAGGCATGCCGGCATGTTGTTTTTTTAACTTCACCATCTGTTCTGCAAATAGGTCCGTATCGATTTCGAGTTTTACCCTTTTTTCCTTACCGACACCGAGCGGACAGAATTGATAGAAACGCCATGCCTGGATACGATAAGGCAATTTTTCAACCCAACTGACAATTTCATCCAGAGTTGCAATATTAGACTGAGAAACAACCGTAGTGAGTTTAATGTTAATTTTATTGGATGCCATAGGTAACCAGGAAAGAATGTTTTTTATCACGCGGTGCTGGTTGCTCATTTTTTCACTGCGGATATCAGTATTTACCTGACGGTCTATTCCGTCGATAGGCATACCTACCCAGTCAAGAATGCCGTTAAGCCTCGCATGATCAATTATAAATCGATGCCCTACTGCCGAAAGATAGGTCATGAACCCACGATTTTTTGCATGTTCAATGAGTTCAAGAAAATCTCGTCGAGATGTGGGTTCTCCTCCGGTAAAACCAAACGCCTGAATCCAATTTCGTACATTCTATCAATAACATTAAGCGCACTTTCCAGTGATGAATCCGATATGCCGGGATTTCTGAAACAAAGATCGCACCCGAGATCACAGTGTGAAGTTATTCTGAAATCCAGTAGCAGATTGCTGACGTTAAGCATAGCCAATCTCCTTATCTACAGGGTAGGGTAATGAGTAATAACCTTAATAAGTATATTGTTATTACCTTACACCTGACTGAACAAGTTTCAACCAGAGATGGTGAAATATTCAGCTGACACTGTAAAAGCGCATTTATTGCAAAAATATTGATTATTATAGTTTAGCCGACAATTATCTCCCGGATGCTTCCAACGATTAGATAACCCCAATGTCCGAAAGAATATACATGCTCAGGTAGCGCCAGATATCATTCAGGATATGAGTGCCAACATGGCAGACAGCGTGGTTTGGTACATTCAACGGCGACTTACTCGGAAGTGCTTTCACGAGCCCGTTTCTGCCGTCACTGTTCAGTACGTTGATGTTCAGTGGAACGATATCTTAGTCCAAGAGAATCTGTGCCTGCTTGCGTAGCTGGCAGCCTTCAGCCAACGGGACAGAGGGATAAGCGCCCAGGCTCATCATTGCCCATTTGCGGGTAGTGAAGCAAACGCCAGAGTTTAGCGCCACTCGGTGTTATTTGAATCTCGAGGTCGTTGCCATCGTAACACACCGTCGGGCGGGTAGTTGCTTTGACGCTTTTTGAATAGGTAATTATAACTATCCATTCACTTTTAAATTTACATTGTTAGTTAAAAGAGATAATGAGATTTTGCAATCAAATATATTTTTTAAAACTTCCCGAAGTGATATCCACTGCTACTCCGAGCAAAATCGCACCAGACAACAATATCCACAAAGGGTTAACGCTCACCGGCAGGGCTAGATACGTCACCCACGGCAATACCGCCAGTGGGGTCAGGCTCGCTTTTGCCCGGTGGTAGATAAAACCGGACTCCCGTCCCGCTCCAAAGCGTCGGATGTCGCGTCGCACCAGGCCATCCACCAGGCCCACAAAAGCAGCCATCATGAACATCGGCAAGGTCAGGCACAGCACCAGCAAGCGCACCATAAACACCAGGATGGTGTAGGCGGCCGCGATCACGTAGCTATCCAGATGGATATAGACCAGACCCAGGTAGTAGCGAAAGTCATGGGCTTGGTTGCGGATGCCAACCCTGGCCTGCTCTGATGCGTTCCGTATCCATTCCATTAGTCCGCTTTTGACGAACAACCCGTCGTAGGCGTTTTCTATAACGGGCAATTTCGCGATCGCGATCGACGACCAGCTTCAGTGCGGGTGTCTGCACCCGGCCGACCGACAGCACGCCGTCATAGCCGGCCCGGCGGCCCAACAGGGTGAACAGCCGGCTGAGATTCATGCCGACCAGCCAGTCCGCGCGGGAGCGGGCGAGGGCGGAGTAGTACATCGGCAGCGTTTCGGCTGAAGGTCGCAGCGCGCTGAGCGCCTTGCGGATGGAGGCATCGTTGAGCGCTGACAGCCACAGGCGTTGGATCGGACCGCGGTAACTGCACAGGTCGATGAGTTCTCGGGCGGTCAGCTCGCCCTCGCGGTCGGCGTCGGTCGCGATCACCAACTCGGTTGCCTCGGCCAGCAGCCGCTTGACAACTTTGAACTGCGAGGCGGTCTTGGGTTTGACCTCGACGCGCCAGTGCTCGGGAATGATGGGCAGTTGCTCGATGGACCAGCGCTTGTACTGCTCGCCATAGGCTTCAGGCGCCGCCGCTTCGATCAAATGGCCGATGCACCAGGTGATCGCAACACCGGCACCGCTATAGCAGCCAGTGCCACGTTGTTTGGCACCCAGTACACGGGCAATGTCTTTGCCCTGAGACGGCTTTTCGCACAGATAGAGACGCATCCAGACTCCGGCAAACGTTTGAGTGGTGAGATGCGACTAGCCTGTGGGATAACGCCTTGCTAAGCAGCAATAAACAGGAAACGGGATATTACCGGATTCATGGGGCCGCCTCACATAGTGTCATGAGCCTCGAAATTTATTCCGGCGGGGGGAACGCCCAGCTATCGGTAATTGAGTAAAAATAAATATCTTGAAGGATCAGTTAAATGAAAAAAAAGGTGAAAGGGGACTTGATCATTCCAGTGGCGAAATACTGCTGTGAATACATACAGTCATCATGAAGAATAATTAAATTGAAGATAATAGAGAAAACAGAATTGTTGGGAATTATCAAATTGCCCCTCTTCGCAGAACGTGTTCAATGCGGCTTCCCCAGCCCAGCCCAAGATTACGTAGAAGAGCGGATTGACCTCGGTCAGTGTCAAGGTTGTTGTCATCCCCTGCTGATTTAGGCTGCCTGTTTTTCCCGCTCAGGATTAAGTGTCACGGTACTTATTGGTTGCCAGTTTCTTGTTCCACCGCTCCAACGTTCTG
>NZ_WUBS01000032.1 GCF_010131535.1 Acerihabitans arboris | reverse complement strand
TGAGTATAACCAGGAACGGCCTCATGAATCACTGGGAAACCTGACGCCGGAAGAGTATCGGATAACCCGAAGTTCGCCGATGATCTCAAAAAGTGCATGGCTTTAACATCGGGATGTTTACAACAGCAGTACCATGTTTATGAATTTCTAAGTGTTGAAAGAAGGAGTTAGCAAAGTTGCGTAAGAATTTGCGTCTAGTTTTTCTAATTCTTGCAAAACAGAAAGATTTTCAAGTTATGGAAAGAGAACTTACGTCCAGACTACGCCCATATTATATCTAATATTTCGCCGAATTTCGGTCGTATGCCTTTAGTAGAAGATAATTGCTATTTACATTTCTTGCAATTTTGCAGATAAGTTTTTTCTGGTTTACGTTTCGATTGTATGGATTGATAAAGGTGTGGTTTATGCTACATCAAGCATCAGGGAAATGTAGCTAAAATACTTAATTAGTTACAGTTGTTATGAAAGTGCTGTCTTTAGGTGACTTAGACGCTTAAAGTGTTAAGTGTATCTCAAATCCTGGCTTTACGAGAGTACATGACTAACAATTTACTCATGCTATGATATCAAACTATTAACACTCATCGCCTTATTGCTTAAGGTATACTACTATGTTTTTAAAGAAAAAAGCTAATGTCATATTCAGAAACTATGATTCCTTTGGGTATATTACGGATAATAGGAATTTTGGGTATAAAAAAATAAATGATAACAGAAACTACATTGGTGATAAGATCTTATCGGAAAGTGGAGCTGTTTTTTTTTCTGTTTTAGATAGAAAACCACAAACCCTTAATGATCTGGTAAAAAAAATAAAAAAACAATTTTCGGATGTCGGCATTAGTACAATCCAGAATGACGCTGAAGAGTTCTATTCTAGACTTGAACGTGATGGATTTATTGTGTCAGGGGAAACATTACAGGAGTGTGAACAAAACGATAAAAGGTTTTCGTATAAGAGTTTAGAGCCGCAATTAATTGATAAATTTTCTTTCCCGCCTATTATATATCCCGAAAAATCCACGCAAGATTTTTTAGAAGAACACTTCAACGGTAAACCTCAGCTTACAAACTTACATATAGAGATAACCAGTAAATGTAATGAAAGATGCATTCATTGTTATATCCCTCATGAGAATAAAATAAGCAATATTGATTCTAAATTATTTTATTCTATTCTAGAACAATGTAAAAAAATGAGGGTGTTGCATCTGACGTTGAGTGGTGGCGAGCCAATGTTGCACAAGAATTTTTGTGATTTTTTAAGGAAATGTAGAGAATATGAATTTTCAGTAAACGTTCTTAGTAATTTAACATTACTTGATAATGAAATTCTAAATGAAATGAAAGCAAATCCTCTTCTGGGTGTTCAAGTCTCGTTGTACTCTATGAATCCCGCCATTCATGATGAAATAACCAAAAGGAAAGGGAGTTTTGAAAAAACAAAAAATGCAATTTTGGAACTGATTAAAAATAATATTCCTTTGCAAATAAGTTGTCCAATAATGCAACTAAACAAAAAAAATTATGGTGATGTTATAAAATGGGCTGAAAAATATAATGTTCATGCTGGTGCTGATTACGTCCTCATAGCAAGATATAATCATACAACAAATAACTTGAATTGTCGTCTTTCAGTTAATGAAGTAAAAGAGGTGATTAGTAGCAAAGTAACGAATAATGCAGAATATTTTAAAGAAATGAAACTGGAATATGAAAATAAAAAAAATATTACATCAAGCGATTTTGTTTGCAGTGTTTGTAATTCTTCTCTTTGTATAGAAGATAATGGAAACGTATATCCGTGTGCTGGCTGGCAGGGTTATGTTGTGGGGAATGTGAAAGAAACTGCCTTGAGTGATATTTGGGATTATTCTGAAAAAATCCGATATTTAAGAGGCTTGCGCAAAAGTGACTTTCCTAAATGCCTTCAATGCGCTGATAAAGAGTTTTGCACCATGTGTATGGTTAGAAATGCAAATGAGAGTCCTCAGGGAGATCCGTTAACAGTCAATGAGTATTTTTGTGAAATCGCTAAGTTCAGTAAAGAAATGATGCTTGAGCAAAAAGGAAAAATTACGATATAATGGCCTACTTCGAAATTCTGCCACACTTAGAACTGGAAATGCAGCATGACAAAACTATCCCTTTGACGGATCTGATGCCTGAATATAAGCCAATCGAATATCGCTCTTCAAAAACTATTGCAGGGTGTGTGAATATATATCCTCTTTTATGGCGATTGATAAAATGAATCTTTTATAGGTGTTTTCCTAACCACCTAGTAACCCCTTCAACATCAAAAGCTCGTAATCCGTATCCCTCAGTAAGCAACACATCTGGTAGGTATTCATCATATTTCTCAAGAAATTTTTCAGGAACACTTTCAGCAAGATGAAATTCTGATGGCAACCCAGCCCTAAGCATCTTGGCTAATACACGCTTAACTTCATCCACTGTGGTTTGTTCAACATCAATGACACCAGCAAACGATCCGGTCTTGAAGCCAGAATTAAGCAGTAATGCCGACAATGTGTTTAGAATCTGATCCCCCAGCCAAAGAAGAATATAAACATGCTGCCCCTGCTGAATAAAACATTCAGAAGATAAATTGTTGCTATTAAAATAATGTAAACCTTCTTCAAACAAACTTATGGCTGAGGTATCGGCAAAGTCAACCTTATGTTCACCAACAGTGATTCTGTAATCGCCTTCCCGATAGATGGCTAACATTTCTTGTCGGACAACATCATGTATAGACATGCCCTCTCCACCAAATAAAGGCGGTTGTCCACCCTTTGTCGCTTCGACGTAAATGACCTTTTTGTCACTGTCGATGTCGGTCACTTTCCAGCGTCGTCCGCCAAAAATAATATGTTGTTCTGGTAGTAGTGGCGAATCAACAGGTATAGAGCCCAGCGTTTTGTTGCCAGCGACAATGCGAAACTCTTCCGGTGTACTGAATACGGCATAAAACGTGTATTTATTAACCAACCGTTCGCCCTCCACTCCAAGCACCAGTTCTCCGCTGGAAAGCTGAGTTAAAAACTGACGTTCTCCCATATGTCGTAACAGTATTTTGAAATTATTTGAGCCGACTTTCTGAAACGGTCCATCCATGCATAGTTGCGACCAGAGTTGATCCGCGCGCACACCTCCCCACTGAGCAACTATCGCCAGGATTTGATGAAACAATGTGGAGTAATGTATTTGCCGGGTATCGGCAGGTTCAAACCATTTACTACCTATCAACAGTCTTATCATCGCCATTGATTGAACAAGTTGTAGTCGCAGTTGATCGACAATACCTGATGTGGGCGTCAGTTCATGTTCTGCGATCAGCATCCGCAGCGCGGCGGGGGAACCGCGTCTGCCAGATCGCCCCATGCGTTGGCGCAGGCTGGCAACGGAATGCGGAGGAGTTACCTGTATTACGGAATTGACTTTGCCGATGTCTATACCCAGCTCCAGCGTCATCGTACAAATGGCAGTGGTGGGAAGATTCCCCTTCTGGAGTCGCTGTTCGAGGGTTTCGCGCAGATCTCTTGACAGCGATCCATGATGAGGGAAAAACTCATTAGGAACAATATTCGCTTCGCTGAGATCGCTGAGCGTGGCGGCGATGCTTTCGGTTCGTTTGCGACTATTAGCGAAAACCAGATGGGAATCGCCACGGCAAAGCCGAAAAATATCATGACAGATCTGCGTTTCAGCCGAAGGCAACGGTTCTTTACCTGTGGATAATCGGGGTTCCAGGTAGCCTTTAACTTGCACTTTTAATGTAGCCTGGACCAGACTGTCAGTGATGATGTCACAGGGCAGACGCTGATTAGGTCGCAGGGATAATGGTACTTTTTTCAGCTCACCCAGCGTCGCGCTTAGTGCTACTCTTGGAACCGGGTTGTTAACTCTTCCCAGTATATGATCGATCCGATTCAGCAGGGAGAGAAGCTGCATACCTCGCTCGGAGCCGATAAAGGCATGGAATTCATCAATAACAATATAAACCAGTGGAGCGAAAGCCTGCTTTAGCCAGCCGGAGGAACGGATCAGCATAGCTTCCAACGATTCCGGGGTGATGAGCAAAATACCGGAAGGGTTTTTCTTCGCTCTTAGTTTTTTACTCTGTGCAATGTCACCGTGCCAAGGTGTAACGGGCATCTCCAGTGCATCGCCAAGACTTTCCAGCCGTCGGTACTGATCGTTAATTAACGCTTTGAGTGGGCTGATGTACAGGATACTAAAACCGCTTTGAATATTCGCGACAGCGGAGCAGGCGGGCAGAAAAAATGCTTCCGTTTTACCAGCTGCGGTGGCGGCACTGATCAACACATCCCGATCGCCCGCTAGAATCGGCGGGATCGTTTTTTTTTGTAGCTCCCGTAGATCACTCCATCCTTGCCGGAATATCCACTTCTGTATGCGTGGGTCCAGCCGCTGATATTCACTTATCATAGCCTGAAGTCTGCCAAACCATCTTCATCCGAGTTAATGCCTAAAACGATCTCATCCATATCGCTGGGTTTTTCTTCGGCGATAGCCACATCTGCAATAAGCTGCGACCAATGGAGAGTCGGGTTTTGTTCCAGTACAGCGAGCATATCCAAAAAGGCTTTAATTGTATTTCTTGGCGTACGAAAATAAGCATCGCCGATAGTATCGCTACAATGGCTTAAAAATGCCGTCAGGGCTTCATCTGGAATAAGATATTTATCCTCCTCTCCGCCCGCGTATACATGACGCAGATTTTTCAGAAGAATGTAGAGCTCCTCTGGCGTCAGGCTGGCCAAATGTAGGCACGGGGATGAGTAATCAATAACTCCCGCGCGCTTTGCGAAACTGTTTTCCGCCAAGCGTGACTGGAGTGCTTCATAGCTGTATAACCCTTTACGTGGATCAAATAGGAACTCCGGCGTACCGCTGAGCAGAAAGCCGATATGTTCTGCCGTTCCTTGAAGGCAATCGTTCAAAATACGCAGTATTTGCTCATAATTCGCGACTCTGGCCTGCGTATTGGCAAGCTTGTAGAGGTTGACCATTTCATCCAGATTGACCAGTAGTCCCGTATATCCAGCTTGACGGACGAAAAGACTCATCAGCTTTAGCGAATCGTAGAAAGAAGCATCAGAAATAATGGTGCGTACGCCAAGATCGTTTCGGGCGTCGGTTCTCGTGGTGTATTCACCTCTGAGCCAGCGGATAGCATTAGATTTTAAAATCTCATTATCCTGCTCATAGCCCTGCCAGTAACACTCAATGGCTTTGGCGAAATCATAACCGCCAACCATGTCGGACAGTGCAGCGAGTTTTTGATGAATGATGATCGGGACCTGAGAATTCGTGCTTTCCGCCTCTTTTCTGGCCTCAGTGACAAAGCGCTCAACCACGCTCAATAACGCATGTCCATCAGGCTTGTTACGGGTGGATAAATTCTTCATCAATTCTGAGTAGAGGTTCCGCGCTTGCCCTCCTGATGCATGTATGCGTCGATCCGGAGATAAATCAGCGTTCACCGTGACAAGCTTTTTCTCTAGCGCTATTGAGCGAACTACGCTTAAAAAGAACGTCTTACCCGAACCATATTCTCCGATAATCAGGCGGAACCCGGCGCCGCCATCGGCGATACGTTCTATATCCTGCCAGAGCGCTTTTATCTCGTTTACCCTGCCAACCTGAATATGCTGAATTCCGATTTTAGGCGTAACGCCTGATTTCAGCGACTGAATAATAACGTCTCGTTCTTTTAAACGAATGCGAATGCCAGACATGAATTATCCTTTGAGTTCTTGTGCAATTGCCAGGTCAACATAAATGTCATCGTCATCATCAAGAACTGGGGCATCAATCTGTTCGTAAGACCAGTCATTAATAGTTTCAATGGCACCGCTCACCATCAAGTTAAACCGTTGGCATAGCTCGGCGACTTCGTTTCTGGGCCATCGTTCTTTTACCAGCAAGTGTTGGTACAGCTGATTATGCGCTTCATCAAGGCCAGAAACTGATTGCGAAGAAGTGACTACCTGAAGCATTTCTTCGGGTTCGTCCTCAACAAAAATTGTGCTCAGCAACTGATGAACATCTTTCGTGTCGGACTCATGGCGCGCAAGGACATGTTTATTGAGTGAAAATACATTATCTGCGCCTGATGCGGCCGGTGTGGCGGCTAGTGATGTTTTTTCTGCTGTTGACATGTGATGGATATCGCTGGTAACGGCACTACTATCCATCCCAAGACTGGCGTAAATTTTTTCCAGCTGCTTAATTTCAGCGGGATCAATTTTTCCATCAGCGCAGGCGACGGTTACGATGACACGACCGATGACAGATTTGTCGTTATCGGTGAGTTTCTCAATTCTGCCTCTCAGGCCAGCCATACTGGCTGGCGTATTAAGCCGCCATATGAGGTAGGCGTGTAATGAGCTTTTTTCCTCCGGTGACAACGCGCTGTTATGATCAATCGTTTTCTCCAGCGCTGCCTGTTCCGATGTATCAATACTTTTATCTGTTTGTGCGAGCATAGCACCAAGTCGGAGTGCAACGGAAACCGAAATGAATTCTGCGGAGGGTGAGAAGAACTCGCCGTGCCCTCCGGCAAATAAAACAACATTACCGTCAGGTTCCGGTTTGAAGTGATGGTATCTCATATCCGGTGCTATTCCGTAACCCGCACGTTGTGCGAAATTCTGCATAAGCTCGGCCTCTTTTTTATTAAGCTTATCAGGAACCGGCATGCCTAGACGGGACCAGAAATCAGCGACAGTAGCAAGCCCGGAACTTTCCATAGTTTTACCTTCGGCCCAACTTTTAAACTCCGTAAACATCTGTCCTGCGCTTTCGGTGAGGATTTCATTGGGCAGTAACATAATGGCAGCAATGTCATTTCTTGATGTATCTTTTTTACCGAGGTAGCGGCTGTAAGCATCTAAATCGTTGGTGCAGGATTCTGCAATTTGCATCAATTTTTGTACAGGTGCTCTCAGAACGCTAGGATTAGGAAGATCGAGGAGTTCAATGCTGATCCCCCTGAGCGAACTGCTAGCCGGAGTGTAATCTAACTTGAGTCGGGTCTTATTGGGCTTAATCACAAGACCCTCACCAAATTTTTTAGCATAACGTTGTTTAAATAGCGTAGCGAACTCATCCGCACAGCGACGCGCCGGAGTTCGTAGCGTATATTCGGTATAATATTTCACCCACGCCAATGCCAACTCAGTCGGAACAGGTTTCTCCTGGGCGACAATCGTTGCAAGACGAAATTTAAATAGCAATGAGCTTCCTGAAGCAAAATATTCATTTTCATTTTCGATTAAAATCGTATTAGGCCGAAGAAGCGACATGGCTTCCATTAATTGAGTCGCGTAATGCTGGAATGAATTGTTTTTTTGAAAAACACTTCGCAATCGTAAAACTTCTTCAAATAAGATTCTGAAATCATTATCGGAGATGTCTTTCTGTTTTCCATCAACCAGTGCCCGGCGTTCTAATCCATAAAAATAGATGAAAGCATAGCCGATAGGGCAGGTAGGATCACTTCGGTCACTAGCTAGCCAGTCAAGGTAAGCACCACGACCGCATGGAGAGAGTGTCGAATAACTAGGCCAATACCCTAATGAATCATCTTCGTAATATTTGGTGGTCGTTTGGATAGATAACGCATCGTTAACCAGCGAAACATCGGAACCATCATTATAAAACTTATTGTATTTTGCCGATAAATTAGCTTTTATCTGCCCCCCAAAATAAAAATTACCACGATTGATAACGATATTTTGGATTTTTACATTTTCTCCGGGATTTATCCATCGCGCAGGAGCTCTATTACGTTGGGTAGATGAATTTGTTTCTTGTCCGTGACTACTACGAAATTCAACCGTTAAGCCGTTAACGAGACTGAAAGTCGCAAGTTCGTCATCGTCTAATGCTTGCATCTGCGATGACGAAGTATTAACGCTTTTGACTGATTTAACAGGGTGAGGTGTTGGGCTTACTGTAATTTTTGCAGCGCTGTTTTCACCGTACCGGCTGATTGAGCTAGTTTTTTTCTTTTTGAAAAAAAGAAGATAGATAACGATCAGCGCAGCAAAAAAAATCCAGAATCCCATTCTTACACCTTTAGTAGCTAATGACGCTTTCTCGCATGGTACCGCAATCGGGAGCTGCGGTAAGGAAACCAGACGAAAGATAACAAAATCATACCGTGATGCAGCAGGAGTACAAGCGAAAACCATAACAGATAAAGGGTCTAAACGAGGGGTGACCAACCCCCAACCCCATTTCATCGCTGCGGAGCAAGGGGCGCTACGTCCAGGTACTCAGGGTCTCGTTTTTTCTCCTGTGCACTTTCCGTTTCTTCTTTATCTGCTTCCGGTTAATCGTTTCCCAACACAACCCGTCCCGCAAGGGTAAATAGAACGCATTCTGCGCCCTTGCTGGCCGGAACGATGCCGGGAAAGCGAACCGTCAGGCGATACGAAGACGAAAATCACACCACTGACGGAGAAAAAACCATGTCCATTTCCCTGCATACCCAGACCAGCGCCCCTAACACCGCAACGATGACCAGCGTATCCCCGCTGGAGCAGTCAGGCTCCTCAAAAACGAAATTTTCCAAACCCAGAACCGATATTTATCAGACCGTCACCGACAGCATCATTACGGCACGGGAAGCTGGTGTTAAACCATGGACATGCCCGTGGCAGCGCGTAGCGGGTATGTCCGGATTGCCTTCTAATTACGCCACCGGTATTGCTTACAGCGGGATGAATATCATGCTGTTGTGGTGCAGTGCTTCAAAACAGGGATTCAATGATTCCCGCTGGATGACATTCAAACAGACGCAAGCGGAAGGGGGACAGGTTCGTAAGGGAGAGCGCGGAACGACAGCCATTTTTTATACCACGCTGGAAAAGGAAAACGACGAAGGCGGGATCGACCATATCCCGATGCTGAAAACGTTCACGGTGTTTAATGTTGAACAGATTGACGGCCTGCCCCTGGCGACTGAGCCGGGCAATTCAGCAGAGACGTTTGATGCGCTGCCACAGGTTGAAAACCTGTTCCGGAGCAGTGGCGCAAACATCATCGAGAAAGGACAAAACGCCTCTTTCAGACCGTCTACTGACGAGATTTATTTACCGGAACGGCACCTTTTTCCCGAGGCTGCCGATTTTTATGCAACTGGTTTACATGAGCTGATTCACTGGAGCGGCGGCAAGTTGCGATTAAACCGAGAAATGAAAGGGAAGTTTGGCAGTGAGGCTTACGCTTTTGAAGAAATTATTGCTGAGTTGGGAAGTGCGTTCCTGATGGCGGATTTGGGGATTGTCGGCGAGGTTCAGCATGAAAGCTACATCGCTTCCTGGCTGAAAGCGTTGAAAAACGACAAACGCTATATTTTCAAAGCCGCCGGTGCGGCATCGAAAGCGCATCGTTATTTGATGGAGAAGGTTTGAACGGAAATAGAGGAAGCTGCAAAGGAATGTGGCTTTAATCATACATTCACATTCCGGATTATCGGTGCTTACTGTATTTTCTGGTGACGGGCGATATACCGCCCTTTTACTGAAAACCTTTTAAAGGCGTTTAAACACCCCAGAACATGAGATTGATAGCATTTTTGATTTCATCGGCATAATGGCTCACATCCGCGATAATTTCACCGATGACCTCAACGGAAACGCTTGATAATTCAGTTGTTATCAGTCGGTAATTTTCGCCGTCGATGCGGACCAGGGGGAACAAGGTTTTATTCACTTTTTCAGACAGGTGATGCGATGCTATCAGCGGGATGACCATTCGCCGCCTTGGCGTATCAACAATATCACTTTGCACATCGACAAACATTTTGTAATGACTTGCCCGCTTATACTGATAAACAGTGAATTGCATGATCACCAGTTCCTGTTTTCATCGGCGAAAGAGCCATTCTGTGCGATAAATCTGGCGACTTCCTCCATCCCCTCATGGTTCTCTTTCTTCCATTCCTCAGCCTTTATGCGACGGGCTTCCTTGCCGATGACTTCATTCACCAGACCAGAAATATTGACGCCGGCAGCATTCAGAACCTGATAATTATCTTTGTCCACGGTAACGCTGACTCTGTGTTTCATGGTCGTGCTCCTCTTTTGTGCATACTGTGAGTATATACCTTAAGTAATTACTCATCAATCAACCACGCGGCAGGCTTACCGTATGGGTAAACCTGCCAGCACAAAAGTACTGGCTTAAGCGTAGTGATGCAGCTCCAGTTGATGCAGTTCGTCGAGGGTATAGACACGAAAAACATGGCGGTGGCGTGCTTCCAGCGGAATATGCTGATGGTTAACGATGACGTATTTTATACTGTTGAACAACAGTTCAATTGCGCGTTTTTTCTGCGGGTCGGGCACGAAATAAAAAACGTAAAACCAGTCTTTACGGGTCCGGGCTAGTAAATGGCTGGCGATGATCGATTGGTAACGGGCTTTGGTTTTCAGACGGCGCTCAGTCTCAATCGCGATGACGGTTCCGTCTGGGAGGGTGATTAGCCCGTCCGGACGGTGACTGACCTGATAGCGGTTGAGGAAGGTCGTACGATCACCGTTTATCCATCCGGTAGCGCCTTTTTTCTCAAGGATGATCCGGGCCACCTGATTATCAAGGTGGTGCTCCAGCGTCCAGCCGGTAACTTTTGATAGCTCAAACCGCACCGGGAAAAGGTCATCGTCAGGGGTTAACACGACGGCCAGCCCGTCATTGGGTAAGCGTACTTTCACCGCCGTATTGACGGTTATTCTGCAGTCAGATCCACATTCCAGGGCAGGAGTTCCGCCACCCGGTTTATCGGCCAGTCTGCCAGAACGCTGAGGATATGACGAAGATA
>NZ_WUBS01000031.1 GCF_010131535.1 Acerihabitans arboris | reverse complement strand
GATGGTCCTCTCTGCTTAACATGGCGCTTCCTTTTTCGGTGTAGGAACCTTAAAGAAAGACCATGTTGGGTGGAGTGGACAACTTTTCCGATGAATTACGACCTTATATCAGCGATGCCGACAAAGGAGGGGAGACGCAATGTCAGAGATTAATCCACACGATGCCGCACCGACTTTACCCCAGGATCGGGAAACGCTGTACCACTTGGTCTGGAGCGAGCCCGCGGAACGTATAACTGTGCTGTATGGCATCAGTGCTGAGTTACTGGCAAAACGATGCAGCGAAATGCGCATACCCAGGCCGCTTGCTGGTTATTGGAAAGCGCTGGCGAAAGGGACTGCGCCTGCAATTCCCGCTCTGAAAAAGGGTAAGGTGGTAAAGGTAGGTGAGAATGACAATCCATCAATGCAATCTTCTGCCATTACGGCATCAAAAGCAGCATCTTCAGTAGTCCAAAACCAAGCTTCTGTTACGAGTAATGGCTATGGATTGATAAATGATCTTAAAATGTATCTGCCAGTCTCCTCGGTTACTGAAGATGGCTATTATAAACCTGCGAAAAAGAAATTACTGGATCTCAACGTCTCTGATTCGGGATTTGATAAAGCAATTGAGTTCCTGAGTCGGTTCATTGAAGCTCTGGGAAAAAAGGGTTATCGGGTAACGCTGGGTGCTCCGGGAGAAAGGCTACATCGTACGGATATTGATATTAAGGAAGATCTAAAAGTGGGAGGATATCGCTGGGACAATTTATGGCGGCCTTATACGCCAAGTATTATTTGTGTCGGTGATATGTACTTTGGGTTTAATCTTGCTGAAATGACGGAGTATGTTCCGGCGAAAAAAGTCAAAAATCGCTATGTTCGTGACGAACAGATGGGACGGTGGATACGGGGGAAAAATATTGAGTATTTGATACACGTATCGAAACATACCCTACCTACCGGGCGATTTTTGTTGCAACTTTATTCGCCTTATTCTTCCGCAAAATGGCTGGTTCAGTTCCGGCAGACAAAACAGTGTGGGTTGATTAGCCAGATCCCTAATATGATTTCTGCGATGCAGAAGGCTGTTCCGCTAATTTCAAAGCTGCTAGAAGAGGCCAGAATCAAAGCTGAGGAGTGGTGTGTCCAGCGTGATCGGGAATTCGCCATATATCTTGAAAAGGAGCGGATAGGTCGGGAAGAGGAAGCTTACCGTGCCAGCCGTACCGAGCTGAAATCTATTATGGTTCAGTGGGCTGAAGACAAACGGCTGGAGCAGTTTTTTCACGAAGCAGAATCAGATACGGCAACGCTTGATGTACAGCAGAAGTTGCAGGTTATGGAACGGCTGCAACTGGCTCGCCAGTTCTTGTCAGAGGATTCGGCGATTGAAAGGTTGCTGAAGTGGAAAACGCCGCAAGAGCGCTTAAACAAAGAATGAACCTATTATTCAGCGGTTTACCCAGCACAAAAATGAGGGGTGTTATTCTGCGCGAAATATTACTTGGCTGACGGTTAGGTTGAAGCAGTGAGTATTTTAATGCTACCGCCTTTAGAGGTATATCTATGATCAATAATTTCACCACACTTACCATTCCACTCCTCCATCAGTCGCATATCAATAGGGCGTTTAAGTGACCGTCTGAATCCTCAGCACCAGCTCAGGCGGTTCGGATTTTAAGGTCAGCAATCAGGAACACTACAGCTATTTCCCGATGGTCGACGTTATAGGTCGCTAAATAGCCGCTTGTCTCAAAATCAGGAGGCGTCAATGCCTCGCAACCACGGTATGAGAGCGATGGTAAAATTTCATGCTCAAGCATTCTCCTGACATAATCAAGGAGGGGTTTTACATCCTGTGCATACGAGTAAATAACGTGAAAATAGATATCGCAAGTTCCGTATGCCAGCAGCTTGTCGAAATGCTTCTTGATGTTTGTCCTGTCTAACCCTTTACAAACGAGTGCTTCATAAACAGATATTTCTTGTCCCGACACCCGAATGACCGCGTCTCTCTCGCCGGGATTTCCGTTTGCCGTTATTCCACCGAGAGACTGGTCAGCAACATCCCATTTAGCTAATGCGAGGGAGGCACTTAGAATCTCTCGCACTGCACTGTTAAGGTCATTCTCGATCCTTGCTTCATCCGCTGAGTTTTTCCTGTCGCGGAGCATCCCTGCTATACGTTGAAGTGATGCCACGGCTTTGGAGACTTCTCGTATAAGATATCCACGGAAACCAAGCCCAGGTGGACCGAGAACGTCTCCGACCAGGGAAATTGGGAGCTGAGACAACTGCTGCAAGGCGGCACGTATAGATGAAACAGAGTCGACAGCAACCGTTGCAGAAGTGACACTGGATGCAGGAGTACCCGCCTGTAGGTCCTCCTTCAACAAGACAAGACGCTTGTCCGTCTCGAATTCTTTAATGGCCGTATCAAGAATTGCCATCGCCTCGTCCTGATGCCCCATCTCGTATTTTGCAAGTACGACGACCATTTCTAACTCTGAGCTTCGCACTTCACTGCGACGTTTAGCTACGCTTTCTAGGGCTGCTGCAGGCCTTTGTAGGGCGAATAAGAGATATGCACGATTGGCAAGTAATGAATTACTTGCAAGCTTGTTATCAGCAGCAACAGCGTTGTTAATTTCTCCAAGCAGACGTTCTCCGGTCAACTTGTCCGCCCCACTCAGCGGGTGAGAAGTGGGTCCAATAATCTGTTGAATAGCGACAGCAAAATAGTTATCTCTATATGTCGAACTTGCACCCGGTTGTGATGAAAGACGCTGCAGCTCAGTCCGGGCACTTGCAAGATCGCCACCAGGGCGCAAAAGCTGCGAGGTCGCTCTGTAGAAGTCAAGCTGATCATTGGCTTGCCGTGCTGTCGCCGCATCCAGCTTCGAGGGGATCGTCGTGCTATCCAGTGCAGTCCATTTCTCCTCTTTTAAAAACAGTTGTAACTCCAGAGCAAAAAGTGCAAGCCAGTACTGCTGGGGTGCCTTACCTACGTCCTGCCTGACATCCTCCAGATGTTCCCGGGCAAGCTCATATTCCCCAGCAATCAATAAGGTTTCAATACGATGGTGTAGCTCGGGCCAGGTCCAGAATACCGATGCTTCAGCTGGTTTGAGTTGCCGCAATCTTGCTTTGATACCGGGCTTTGCTGTAGTGGGCAGGAACTGACAAAGCTCGGCGAGAAAAACGGGATCGTCAGATTGTCCGAATACCTGCAACAAGTCTCCCTGATTGCTTTTGTCCAGTTTACTCCACGCGGATGCAAGATCCTGTGCAGGTGACCCCGTTTCCCGACTCTGAGAGTGTGTGGGGCTATACCTGTCCGTAAGGGCGCCAATTCTCCCTTTTTCATCATGCTCAATAACACTGCGTGAAATAAGCTTTTTAAGGACTTCGCAGAGCACCGAAGGTAAGGTTTCGTAAGGCCAGCCCGATACAGCACGTGCGAGCAGTCGTATGTGTATTCTCATCGTCCGGGCAACAGAGGAGCGGACAGTGGGTTCCTCATCGCGCGAAGCCTCATGAATAAGCTCCATGCCGTCAAATGGAATCAGAAATGTATCACGGTCAGAAGTGGCTTGCGCAAACGCGGCTGCAACGAGGCGCCCGGCCATGTCTGACGATAACCCTGCAACGTCTGTCCAATCTAGGCGCTGCTTGCGCGCAAACACTGAGTAGAGTGCAATAACTGGCCTTATTGCAGCCTCCGTCACCAGTGGGAGGCTATTCATCCCATCCAGTACACCGGAAAAACACGCGCGGGGTATATTGTTCTCATAGGCAGCTTGGTCCACGAGGTGTCGTAACACTTCAGATTGAACTTGTTCATTTTGCTTGGCGAATATCCCCAGAAGCTGGCGCCCAACGGGCCGACGGGGATCTGCAATGGCCCGTCCCATGCCAGTGCTACTGGTATAGCACCAGGTAATCAAAGACGCGCACTCCTCAAGACTTATCGAACTTGCGTTTAAATGGTAAGCAATGACCGACAGGGAATCCTGCACCGCAAATGTTTTGGTTTGAGCTTCACGGCCTCTGTTAAGATCATTGTTGCGACCCGATTTTGGCTGCCACTCAATAGTCCATTTGGCCGCTAGGCATGCAGTTGGCCGGTATAAAAGCATATCGACCAGCAGCCCAGGATTGGAATCGACACGGAATCGGAGCTGCAACAAAGCCATAGGATGATTCACCGCGTAAGACAGAATTGCCTCAGCTGCAGCCATGATGCCTGGCCCAATATCGGTCTTTTCAAGTTCGGAACATAGCAGACCAAACGCAAAGTTGACCGTATTCGGACCGTGCCGTTGCATCATGAGCCGCTCCATCATGAGGTGTTCGACTTCGCGACTTGCAAGCCAGCCGGCCCTTGCAACTATGGTACGCGGTGGCGCCTTTCCCGCACTGCTTGCGAATCGCAGTTGGTTCAGAGGGATCGCATATGTTTCCTGCAGTACCTTTACATAACGAGCAAGATCACAGTCCCACCCGTTCCACAGCGTTTGACGAGCCAGGGCGCGGTGCGCCGCCTCACGACAGAATCGCTGCTGTGAGAGCGACCATTGACGTTCCCATTTACCATAACCTCTAATGACATGGCACCAAGCTGCCCACTCGAGGAAAGCACAGTCTACAGCGTCAGTATTGGCAGCTTTAAATGAAGCCCTATTTTCAGACACGGGCGCCTGCAATGAAGTCACATTATTTTCAGTATTAATAGGCTCGGCAGGGCAAAGTCGCTCCCATAATCGACTCAGGAACCACTCCGGATTTTCAATCGGAACGTACTGCTCAAGCCAAAACTCAGCCAGAATTTTCTTTGCGAGAGCAAGAACTGCCGTCGGTTGCTGGTCAGTCTTTGCAATAAGTCGGGGCTTGCTGAGACCCTCAAGAAAGATTTTTGTACTCGGGCTCGGGTAGTTGATGAGAGAAAGTGTTCCCAGCGGGGTTCCCTGCATGATCCAGCGGCCACCATCAAAGAAAACCCAGCCCAAGCGGACGAGTTCGTTGAAAAACGGACCATCATCAGCCTTCCGTTCTTCTGATTCGTCCCAGCTTTTTGCCAGGTCTTTCGCTTCTCCGGGATACTCCAGGCGCCAATGTTCGCACAGGCTAAGCAGATCCAGCTCATTCACCTTTTCTCCTGATCCAAGAGCGACGCGGGTGTAGTAGGGTCTGGGCAGCCATCGTACGAACGCCTGTTTAAGCTCGCTGCGAACATCTAACGGTGCAAACATTCCGTCTAACGGGGGGACTTCTTCAAATCCTTCCACAATTTTTTCCTTGAGTACAAGGCTAACATTCTCACGCGTCAAGTTATCCAGCAAAATGGTGGGTATCGTCCTCCCACTCGAAAACTGCACCAGTTATCTCTTAACCTTGACGAAAGAGAAGATATATCCGGAGGGCTGGTGGCAAAACTCAGCATTAGGTAGATCGCTAATAAATTCTCAAGAGCCCTTCGACAATCAGCCGCGAGACTCACTGGCACGGAGGTTGAAAGTTATATCGTGTAGCAAATTCTGACAACTCACTATGGGATAATACCCTTAGGTTTTAGCCCTGCAAGTGTTGGAACGCCCGCATTGTGAAAATCATTGCAGAAAAGTGCATCAGATTTGCTCCCTGAGCAACATCGCTTAAAGGGAAAGGATTAGAGCCAATCCCGGATCCGATATCCATCTGCGAAAGACCACTCTATGTTGCAAGCATAGCCATACCCGGTCACTGGAAGTCGACCTGATATAGGGTTATAAAAACTAATACTTATCAATCTAATAGAATGCCATTGTCTCTTTTTTATGCTGACCAAAATCATTGATTACAAGACTGCGACCGTCTATCTGCGCTCATCAAACAATTCCAAGAATTACCTGCTGAATCGTATAAAATATTAACCTAGGACCGGGGCTCTTAAATGACCAACTACACCCTATTTACTGTAACCACAGACATTCAGGTCCATTTTTGTGATCTCAATCTCCTTAGCAACGTGGATCAAATGAAAACACGAACAGGTTACTAAGACAGTATTTTCCAAAAGGAACTGACTTATCAATTCATTGCCAACAAAGATTCTATAGTGTTGACCCATAGCTCACCGAGAGACCGAGAAAAACGCTAGAATATGAATCACCCGTATAGCGATTTAACCAGTGTGTTGCATTGATCATTTGAACTCAAAGCTAAAGCGAACATCGAGAACGGATCCTGATTGGTGCTGCAACATCATTCATGATGGGAAATCGATGCTATCAACGCCGGGCGTTCATCTCTATAGCTGTATTCTTGATTGTTCTGCGATACTCAAAACGTTTCATGAGGCAAAGAATGGAATTTAATGATGCCAAGTCACAATTGGCTAAGGCCTTGCGTTCATTAGACCCTGCTGGTTCGCTTGGTTTTGAAGGATTGCTTCGCGACATATTGGTCGAAGTGACTAAACTTAATTTTGGACTTGCTAAGTCTGGGCCGCAAGGCGGATCGGATGTTCGCTCGCTTGGTTTAAACCTCTTCGAAGTTGCTCTTGAAGCAAAACGTTACGGAGAAAACACAACCCTAAAAGTGGATGCTCTAAAGGCCAAGCTTTTTGAAACAAGTCGTAGCGAGAATGGAACGGATCTTTGGATACTTGCAGCAACAAGAGCAATCAGTGCTACCGATAACGAAGAGCTAACGCTAGTAGGGAAGGGGCTTGGTATCACCGTACTGATACTCGACTGGCCCGCCGAACCGGGGCAACTTCCCGACCTTGCTGTCCTGTGTATCCAGGCCAAAACTGCGCTCAACCGACACCTTAACGGTATTGATAACATCAATGAAATAACCGCGGCTATCCGATCCCACCCAGAATTTCTTGCTGCAGCAGATCGCCTCCAGTGCCGGCTAACTGCTCCTGATATCGGCTATGCAGCTGCGACTGAGGCAATGAAGCAATGGATGCTTACTGGTCTGAGCAATGACCGTAATGCCGCCAGCAGACTCGGGGGGAAGTTCAATGATGTACTCGATCCAGGTCGCGCTAGAATTCCTCGTCCTAGATATGAAGTGCAACTTGATCAATGGGTTACATCAGGTAGGCCCTCAGTGCTGCTTGGGGATGAAGGGCTGGGCAAGACTTGGCTATTTTTGTCATGGTGGCACGCACGGATCAACGCCGCGGCTGATCTTCCCTTGACTCTTTTTGTACCTGCAAAGGAGGTTGGGCAGGGTTCGCTCAGTGAATTAATTGCACAGTTTCTTGAAAAGCGTCTTAGCCATGGCAGCGTTCAGTTCTGGCAACGTCGAATAGCGCAATGGGTAAAGCTTAGAACGGACGGGCCACAGATCTTGCTGATGATTGATGGATTAAATCAGTACTGGCAAAAAAAAGATTGGGCAGACCTCATTCAGCCTGCTTTCGATGACAAGTGGAACCATCGCATCTCTATTCTGATGAGTTGTTGGCCCGACCACTGGAATGATTTGCAAAAACTCGGGTCCTTGATCCCAAGACCAAGCGAAATTCGGGTAGACCGTTTTGACGACAGTGAACTTGATGCGTTGCTCAAGGAACATGATTTAAGCAGAGAGAACTTTAGCACCGCCATGCTTTCGTTGATGAAGGTTCCGCGCTTGTCAGCTTTGGCGATTGAGCTACAGCAGGAATTGATTGCGAGTGGTGACATCACGCCGGAACGGCTTGCATTCGAAGACTGGAAACATCGTATTGAGTTGCGTGGCGCACAGTTGGCGATAAGCGATGCCGAGTTTCAAATGTTTATTACGGAACTCGGCATGCAGTTGCGTAGCTCAATCGATAATACAAGCCTTACCCGGCATAGTGTTATTGAACAGTTGGGGCGAGACAGCGGTAAAGATCGAGCAGATCTGCTATCAACGGTTGCTGAACTGATTTCTGGACAATGGCTTGTTCCCACTGGACAAGCCAACCGGTTCCAAGTCAATCCCACACTGATACCATTCGCGTTGGGGATGGCTTTGGTCCACCATCTGAAACCAACTGATGGGAATGCCACAGCCAACGATATTATCGCTGAACATATCGACCCCTTTAGTGGGCAGAGCCTTGGCGTGAAAATACTCAGAGCAGCTGTCACTACAGCCTTGCTCGACAATACTGTCTCACGTCAGGTTCGACGGGCACTGCTTAGCCGATGGATATCCGAGCAGAATTTCTCGAGTCTCGATTTTGAAGCTTTTTGGCGAATCATCGGGCTTGATGTTGAACTAGTCCTGCAAATCGTAGAGGAGATTTGGCTCGGGGAGAGCTCTGGTTCAATCGTAAAAGATGAAATTATGATCAAGGGACTGGCTAACGCTTATCAGTTCGAGGCTGTCGCACCGTTGATCGAGGCTAAAATCACATATTGGCTTGGTTTGCTCTGGAGTGACCCGCTACAAGGTACCGTCTTGGGACGTATTGATCAGACGTCGCCAAATTCGCTGCGACGGCAAGAAAAGACAGCCGCAAACCTAGATGCATGGCAGCAATTTGAGGGGCGCGAAGCTTTTCCGGCGATAGAACTTTGCGGTCCCGGTAACCCGAGTTGGCTCAGTCATCGTGTCTTCGGCATCATCTCATTATTGCCGCGGGCTCGCTTCATCGAAGCAATCGCTGCCTGGGGTATTTCGCGGGCGGTGATGGGCAGTAACAGTCATTTTGATGAGCTGGCCTGGATGTTGCGGCTTAATCGTATGGATTCGGTGGAAACACGTAATAAGATGTTAGACCTTGTCGACAGACTGCACGAGACCGGGCATCAGCTAGCGCTTGACGCTGCGCGCTGGCTTCTTGAAGCTCTCGCCGATCCACAATCTGAAAACAAGCGCCGGCAACTAAATACATCAGTAGGGCCCATTAGCAATACGTCGGGTCGACGCCCTATAATGCCAGAAGATGACATTCTTAACCCTAGGGTTGATGTTGATCCCGATAAGATCAAAGACACCGAGCACATTCGTCCTGCTGATTTTGATGTTGATGTTACCTCAAGTCGCAAATTGCTGATTCTGGCGAGAACCAATCCGAACCGGCTACGCGAGGTTGTTGGTGAGAGGGTTACTGGCGCTGAAAGAATGACAGCTGTACCTCTTCGACAGCTTTTGAGGCAAATGCGCGGTTTCCTGACAATATTGAACGATGATGAACGCAATGTACTTGAAGCAGGGATCGATTTTGTCCTAAAGGAAAATTCTCCTGAAATACATAAGGAGCTCAACTGGTGGCACGCCAGACGTCTGGATCTGCAACTTGCTAGCCGTAATGGATTGGCGCAACTGGAGTTTTTACTAAAGGAAGCGTGCGATCGGAGGCTAATGGGTAGCATCAATATTGATCTGTTAAATTTTACTCAAGATGACATTAGGTCGATCCTTGGGCGATTTGAGATTGAAAGTAACCGCGAGACGGTACTGAGTTGGCTCATGTTGTTCGAAGAGTTTGCCGATAGTAGCTCGATCGATGGGTGGTCGGAGCTCCCTGCATTGCTTTGTCATGTAGATGAGGAAATTGCAGAGTTGGCTATTGGGCTTTCCGCTTACTCCACTAATCCCGTTGTCTACAATATTATTGCAAACAGCAATTGGACGGCTAACAACGTTACCGACAGAAAGCAACGCTACAATCGATCTGTTGCCTTGTTGAATGCAAGCATGGCTCTTAAGCGCCCTGAGCTGTTGGAGCGGGCCGATAAGGAAATTATGGCGTTTTGGTTGCAACGTGAGCCAGATAATCCAGATGCTATTCGAAGCTATGAGAATTATATCCGAGGTGCAATTGACGGGCTTCACTCACCCGGAAGAAGTATAAATATTGACCCTCTGATTAATCATAAGCCTGCAGTTGCCACGTTGCTTGACCGTGTAGATGAGGACTTCTGGTGTTGGTTGGAGCAGAAGATTAAGAATGAGATTAGAGTATCCAGCGTCGACTTAATGGCTGCGTTTCCATTGCTTGTGATGGCGGAAGCATTGATGAGCCGACGCCCCGAATTGGGATTGATACTTTGGGACAACTTCAAAAAGGCAATGAAAGATGACTCTTTCAAAATAACGGGCATGGCTTGCCTGCCGTTTATAGCTTTGAACGATATAGCTGATGTGGCTCGCAATAAAGCCCTTATGGATGTTGTTAACGATCAGGATATTGCCGATCTTTTGAATCAGATTGAAGATCATGGGCAAACGGCATGGTTGGTAGACAAGGTACTTGAGCTTGTGAGTTCTGGAGATACAGAGTCACTGGCAATGTCCGCTACACTACTGGGTTTTGCCAACGAAAGTCAAAGAGTGGAGCTTGCTTGGGGGGAGGTCGAAAAGCGAATACCATGTGGTGGTTGGCTGGAAGACGTATACATAACCAGCCGCCAAAATTTCGAGCGAAATCGCTGGGCCCGACACTGGTTCAACTGTTATATCCAGGCGACTACCGATAGTGAGGCAATCGCTGCACACTTGCTATTGGGGGCAACTATGGATAAAAGAGCGAGATTGTGGCTAAAGCGATGCCGCTTGAAAGTACTTAAATTATCTTTACGCAAATACTGGGATCTGAATATGGATCTGCTTAACTCAGCGAGCAAGAAGCGACGAACAAAGCTAAAAGATTCACTTTTTTGGACTAAAACCATGAAGCAAACTCAATGGCCGTGGCTCTGATATGTAGCAAAGCAGTGCAGCCTATCCATGCCTAATGCATGGATTTTTATGTGATTTATCGGGATCGACACATTGAAAATGTTTTTCTTACGGATCAAATTCTCACCATTGGTGATAATTGACAGGGGGATTTTGTTAATCTTAAGCATTTATAGCAGGTTGTTATTTTTGCCCTTTGCGGGGGGACAACCGCAAAGGGTACGCTCTATCGAACCAGGTGGAGAATTTTCTGACCTTTGAAAATACTGTTTCGAGCTTCTGGCTATTAACATACAGCGTGTTTCTCAGCAACCACATGTTATCTACATTACTGCCTTTGATCTCAATATCAATGAGTAGTACGGTAAGCGTAAAGCCAGCGCCGTCTGTTATCTATGTTCCAAGGTGGGTAGGTTAGAGCTCCGTCTCATTTAGAAAGAGCTCTATTTGTGGAAAAGCCCACCAACTGGCGTAACGGCTCCCGTAG
>NZ_WUBS01000030.1 GCF_010131535.1 Acerihabitans arboris | reverse complement strand
GACGACGTCTTGAGGGTTTTGCGGGGGTTTGTTTCATGAGTAGCGTCCATTAAAAAAAATGATGGACATCATCTTCGACAACTTGACGGGTAATTAACAGACGGCTCTGGGCGTACGCTTACATTGGTTGATGTGTATGAGCCGGTTGACCCACACTTGGATTTAATCACTGACTACCTGCAATCGTGTCGGCAACCGAAGGATTCCCTCATGTCGGCTATTCAACCATTACAAATTTGGCATCATCCTACCAGAGGACAATTTCCGGTTCTGATGGGGGTATTCGGTGATAGGGAACGCATCCGTTTCTTCCTTGACCCTCAGAGGAAATATGCATGTCATATCTCTAACGCTGAATTGATTAGCGGTGCAATAGCCAGACCTGAACCACCGTATTTATTAGCGCATTCGTCGGACAGAACGGTGATTTTTTCACCCGATTTAAATACGTTGTTACCAGTACTAAAATATTCTTCGGTAGATCCGGGCCCGACAGTAACGCTTGGGTTAGTCTATGCGAGGGACACGAAAAGTGGTGCTGAAAATTGTTCGTTTCACAGAATAACGATTAAGCCAGGCTCTGTCACTATTGCCATGAGCTCCACAGGTCACCTTCGGCGTTTACTTGATGCACATTCCCTACGAGGGCAGCGTCTCGAAATATCGGTGAATATAGGATTGGATCCGGTTGTATATATTGCCTCTGCGCTTAGCCAACCCGCCGTGAAATATGGTGAAAATGAATTGGGTATAGCTGGGGCGATTAGGAAACAGAAAATTGAACTTGCGCCCTGTTTCTCACACTCGGGCGTTTTTATTAATCACGCTGAAATTGTGTTGGAAGCATCCATTGGTAATGAGACTGAGATGGAGTCTGGGGGCAGAGCCTCAGGGTTGAGTATGCCGGAATATTTGGGCTATTATTCATCAACAGGGAGGGTCTCTACCTTACTCGTCACAGCGTTGAGCCACAGGGTAAATGCTATTTATCAGACATTATCAGGTCCTGGAAGGGAACAATCTGAATTACTGGGCGTTGGGGTGGAGAGTTCTGCCTTAACATTAATCACGCGTCATGTAACCAGCAAAATAGTGAATAATATAGTTTCTCTACCAGCAGGTGGTGGACATCTTTTGCTAGTATTACAGGTTCGAAAAAAACAGCAAAATGATGATGAAAATGTCATCGTGATGGCCAATATTATATTAGAAAATATTCCTGTAACTAAGCATGTTTTTATTGTTGATGAGGACGTCAATCCTTATTCGCATTCGGATGTCATGTGGGCTTTGGCTACTCGTTTTCGTGCTGAGACGGATTTGTACATAACACGATGCCTCCAGGGTAATCCGCTTGACCCAAGCCAGTCTTCTCTTTATATTCCTGATACAAAAAAAGGCCAGACTAAGAAGAGTGTTTTTGACTGCACCGTGCCTTTCCGACTGAAGAAAAAATTTCGCAGGGCATTTATCTAATCAAATTTGTCGGAATATTAAATATTTTTTTAATACTGTTGAGCAACAAATGTCTGTAATTAATAACTATTGCCTGAACGAAGTCATCAGTCTATTCGAAAAGAAAGCATAACTGTTGTAGACAAGTATCGGGACTACAATTATCAGACAGACCAGATTCATATTATTCCATCCGGCTATCTCAAGAAACCAACCGGCCGAAACTGATGATCTGGCCGAAAACGCAATTATGGTCAGCGGCTTTTCAGATGCGGCTCGAATGCCATACTTAAGGCTGTGGTGCCATAGCCTCAACGATAAAAAAGGCCCCACCAATGAACTGATCCCAAGCTGTTCGAATGGTTACCAACGCACAGGGACAGCTCACTCGTGGAGCCTGATTGTGACAAAGCCTATTAAGTGAACACCAGACGCTCAATGGGGGGATGCTCACGGCGCTCCGCTTGCCACAGATCGTATGCCGCCTGCGCAGCCAGATATACGCGTGCAGAACCGATACCCGCCAGCTCCAGGCGATGAGCCAGCTCCGCCGTGATCGCGGCATGGCAATTAAGCACGGTAGACAACTGTCCGCGTGAATAACTGATATGCCGCGCCAGCGCAGTGACCGTCAGGCCAATGGCAGGCAAGACATCTTCGCGCAGCGATTCTCCCGGATGGGGAGGGTTATACATCGGCATCATGGTCCTCCTTAGAGATAATCAAGATAATCGACCATTTCGACGTCACCATGGACAAATCGAAATATTACGCGCCAGTTGCCTGACACGGTGGCAGACCAGAAGCCTTTGCGCTTGCCCTTTAAATAATGCAAACCAACGCCGAGGATGTCATTTGGCGAGCTGGCATAACCCAACAAACGTCGAAGGTGCGGGATATGCTCGGGACGAACACCTGAGTGACCGTCGCGCTCCTATAAAGCCTGCAACCGCTTATGTTGGAAACTCAGCTCATGCTGCCTCCACTGTAAGGCATCACCTTACACCTTGCAAGTCTCTCAGAAATGGTGAGATGCTGACGAGCCTGAAATCGCGCCATTTCACAATAACAATATTTTCGCGCAATCACTTTTCGACACCTGTAGCGGTTGAAATTAGGTGATTAGCGTTATCCTATGCTGGCTATATGTTGCAAGGAAGCACCTTCGAGTCGGTAGCGGATCCATTCAGGCACCGGTTCGGCGCTGAGTCGCTCATAAAAATCTATCGCTGGTTGATTCCAGTCGAGCACACTCCATTCCAGACGTCCGCAATCCCGCGCAACCGCCAGTTGTGCAATATGTTTAAGCAGCGCTTTTCCGGCGCCTTTACCACGATACGGTTGTGATACGTACAAATCTTCCAGATAAATGCCGTTGCGACCAAGCCAGGTAGAGTAACTGGTAAAAAAGACAGCAAACCCAACCGGTTCAGCGTTCCATTCGCAGATGAGCACTTCGGTACGCGAACGATCGCCAAATAGCGTTTTTTCTATTTCTTGCTGATTAGTTTTAACCTCATGCAGGGCTTTTTCATACTCAGCCAATTCACGAATAAAGGCCAGGATAGAGGCCGCATCGCGCTTTTCGGCTTGGCGAATAGTTAATGTCATGCTTTATTTCCTATGATCAACGCAGAAAAAGAGGCTAAATAAATCATAAGTGATTATTTATAATGCATGAAGCGCAATATTATAAGCAAGCGGGAACTCGACTTGTTGTTCGACATTGGTCGGTCACTGCTATTCCTACCGCAACCGTCGCAACCCGCATGCCTTGGTTACGTTTCGTTATGATCGGGAATTCAGTCAGTTGCAGACATTTTAAGGAGGCAGTTAGCGCATGGGTATGAGAACGATCTTGTGATCAGAAACCCGCCTTCGTTATGGCTGCCAGCGCATACATATCCATCTGCGACGCGAAGGCAGGTTAATCAATCTAAAAAATCCATATCTAATTTATTGCCCGGAAAGGCTGAATTTACGGCGCAAATGGTTTTTGTCTTCACTTCTTCATTTACGTTCGACTAGCATTGTTAATTAGATTGATATTAAATCAAACAAATTGTTAACCAGTAAACCAAGATAGAAAAAATAACAGTCACTCCTATATTTACCCTCAATATAAGCAACAATAAAATTGCCCCGGATGCCGCGGTAAATGCCAGGATACTTCCCTGGTGAATTGCTGTCATGCCTGATGACGTGAGCGTCACACCCGCCAGTGCGGCTATCATCACCGGTCCGAGGTTTGCCATCGTATCTTCTTGTTTATTCAACCAAGCAATCATCCAGCTATCACTCTTTCCCCAAAAAGGTAAGCTTCGAGTCAGATAAGTCAGTGATCCGATGACTAATATAGCCAGCCAGAGTTCACCGTCGGAAAAATGCATACCGCACGCCCTTTGATAGCTTTAACACTAAAAAACCAATAATGATCCCTGCAAATATCCCCAGCGAGGCATGGCCGTTATAGGTCAGAACACCCGCGGTAATTCCTGCCACTGTCATAGCCGGAAGCACCCTTTGCACTTTGTTTAGCCAACAAAGCGTCAGAAACAGTGCCGGCAGAGCAAAACCCGCGGCCTCTGCCAGTTCCGGGGCATGAGTGCTCATGATATTCCCGGTTAAACACCCGATAGCTGTTCCTATCAGCCATGTTCCCCAGGCACAGACGAATACGGTAATCAGTCGGCAGCTATCATTGTCTTTTTCACCTTGATCACGACTTCCCCGCAATGTCGCAAACACTTCATCTGTCAGATAAAAAGAATATAGCCGTCGAAAACCTGCGGACTTGGGTAGAATATCCATCAGCATAGGGCCGTACAGCAAGTGGCGAAGGTTAATCGCCGTACAGATAATCACCACAATAAACAACGATGCACCTGACGCAAGGGTACTCAACAGTAGAAACTGACTAGCACCCGCAAATATCAACGTAGAAATAGCCATGGCCTGAAAAAACGTCAGGCCAACCGTCTGCGCAGCGGCACCAAAGGCCATCGCGACCGGCAAATACCCAATCATAATAGGCGACGCTTCGCGCAGACCCTTTCCTATTGACTGAAGTTTCATGATTAATTTTTCTCAAAAACAAATAGATGCGTCCCTGCATCCCAATCACTGTCTCCGTCAGTTCTGTAAAGACGCTGATGATGCGCCAAGTCAAATCCTGCGGAAGCCGCCATGTGGACTAAACGTTGTGGATAGGTTTTTTGCTCAACCTCGTAATCCATACCTGCAACCAGAGCTTCCAATTCAAGAATATGAAACCGGTAATAGGTTATGCCAGGATGAGAAACAGGTTCTGGGAATGTTTTTTGTTGCATATCAGATAACAATGTACGAATACGCGCAGCAGAAACCGGCACCTCGCCTGATAATGCTAAAAATAGGCAATAGGGCACTTCATTATTCATTCGAGTGACCAATTCTTGCTCAGATGGATCCAGTGCGGATAAAGGCACTGAGGCAAGTGTGTTTGCAATATATTTCAGATGATGGACAAGTAAATTTTTTTCTCGTTCAACCCGACTGGTAAAAGGAGAGAGCATTTCATCACTGATAATAAATCGCCCGCCGTTAGGCAATAACGACCTGACACGATGGAATAATAAAGTTGTATCCAAGTGATGTGATGCGCCTATTGAGATGACGACATTAAACGTTTGATCGCCGGCGTCAAAATCATCGATACCTGAATTGATTAATTTGACCCGGCGATCGGTTTCAAAGCGTCGCGAAAGATGGTTGAATGCTTTTTTGCTGGGATCAATTGCTGTAACAGCCATATCAGGACAGAGTTCTAGCAGCATATATAATGGCAATCCTGGCCCGGTTCCTATATCAAGCACTGATGGTGAAGAGCTGAAGTCCCTCAAAAAAGGAGCAATAGCAAGGACCTGCCTACCGTACGCGGGATGTACTATTTCATAAGCATCATAGCTGTCCACATTTATTCGATCTTCAAAGAGAACCCGATCCTCGATGGAAGGGTGCTTCGTTAACTCCATCTCAGTTCTTACCTGAAATATTCCAGGTACAGATATATTATTCATCCTGAGTAAAGCTTCAGTTGCCAACACTGAGACAATCATAGAGGACGAGCGTGTCAGGGTTTTAAGCTCGGGCACGGATAACAATGAATCCTGTACGGGAATGCTGACCATGGCAGCAATCTGCCGCGCTTGTGCAAACAGATCGTCCTGACAATCTGTTCTAGAATTGGGTAAGTCACGAAATGGATGAAGATGGGGGAAAATAATAATGCCAATAATTGGCGTACAAACTGAAAATAGTTGCACCTGCTGCCAGCTTTTTCTATGTTTATCAATAAATTCAGCAATGGTAACTTGGGCATCAACACGATTGAGAGGACAGTCTTCAAAAAGTATGCGGTAACAGCAAAGTCCATTTTGAACCTCAATACATAACCGACTAAAAACTGACCGAATATTCTCCTCCCATTCATTTTGATGCTGTGGCCACGCAATACGATACTCCATACTTATAGCGCGTACCGCCTCAGGATCGGGATAGACCAACGTCACGAGGAGTTTCACATCAGAAGCTGCAGTTGCCTCATACAGGTGGGGGGCATCACCGTTAAACTGTATTGAGTCTCCTGCATGGACCAGCGAAAGGGATGACAACTGCCCGGTCAGTACCGTACCCATCAGAACTGTGACCGTTTCTTTCAGGCCCAGCATATGGGGTGAAGCTTTACGTGATTGACCCGCAGGGATCGTCATCATGTAAGATTCAATAATTTGCGGACCATTTTGCCTCTCCACGAGCTTTACGCTGATCCCATCAGTACCACCAATTTCATCAAGCCCATCATCGGCAACGAGCTGACCAAAGGGAACTCGGAGTGTGCACGCCAGCCGCCATATAGTTTCAATGGTCGGATTTCCTTCACCTTTTTCAAGTCCTGATAACGTCGCTTTGGCCACGCCACTCAATTCAGATAGTCCGTTTAGGGTTAACCCCTTCAATTTTCGGGCTTTACTAAGATTAGCCGCCAGTGCTAGAGCAGGATATGGCATGGTACCCTCTATATGGCCTTGTTCGTTATAATATGATTTATAATTTTTTTACGCCAATAAATTGTTTAAAACAAGTTTTTTATTTGCATAATGTGCTATATTTCGGTTTATGTTCATTTTAAAGAACAAAAATCATATCTAATACCCTATGAAACGTATGATTTAAACTTTGTAAAGCTTGATGAGGTATAGCTATATGAGGGATGCAGACACGAGCATCCGGGATGCCAACAGCTATACAAACCGACAATTCATTGTGATTGGCCACAATGATCTGGCCGAATATTCCAGTTTCTACATCGCATTGAAAGATTGAATTTGTTATCCCGATTCTGAGCTTGATTGCGACTGTATTGAAATTAATCAATGGGTTACTTTAGCCGTGCCAGCACTGATAAGCATGAAGGGTGTTGTCCACACAAGTGGATATCACTCGTTATACGCTACCGCATGACGAGCGTCGTGTGGACTGATCGCCAGGTGCGTCGATGAGGCACAGGAAGGCAGTGCTGCGCTATTGTCAACATCGTGAAGTTGTGGCCCCTTTGGAGGTGCGGACGTTTTCTTGGACTGGGTTATATTACGATCCCTAGGTGCTGCCAATACATCTAACCGATGTCGACAGAAATAAACGGCACGAGAAAAGCGATCGCAATCACCGGAATCAGTGACCGAAATCATCGAAATGCACATGTATTTTAGTTTAATTGATTTTTTACAAAAAATCGGGAGAAAGTAACTTGAAGCATCATGTTCATAACGTTAAGCGACATCATCCGTTAGTTCCAGGTTTGGAAGCGATGTCATTGCTAACAGAGCACGCCTTTCCCCGGCATTCTCATGATCAATTTGGCATTGGCATTTTTATTCAGGGTGCGCAGCACTCCTGGAGTAATATCGGAAAAGTCGAATCGTCAGCAGGAGATATCATCATGGTTAACCCTGGGGAAATTCATGATGGGATCCCACTTCAGGGGCCGCGCGGATGGCATATGATTTACATTAATCCGGAGGTGGTTGCGCAGGAACTCCGGGATTTGTCTAAGGTAGATGATTTCGTTATGCGCCCTGTCGTCAGCGATCAGGAACTACGTTTTCACATGCGGAATTTGTTCACAGAAATCAACACAATTTGCCCTGACCGAACTGCCGTTGAGGAGGCATTTCTGCTTTGCCTGATGCGAGTGACCCATTACCACATTTTTTCAAAACAGCAGGGCAAAACATATTCACCCGCCATAGCGCTGGCTAAACAGTATCTTGATGATTCACCAGAAGAAAAAGTCACACTAAGCATGTTGTCTTCTCTTTGTGGAGTAAGCCGCTTTCAGCTGATACGCGGATTTTCGCGCGAAACAGGCGTCACGCCTCATGCTTATCTGGTTCAGTCACGCGTACGCCTGGCGCGGCGATTACTGTTAGAAGGGAAAAAAATCACCGATACTGCCCTGGTGGCCGGCTTTGCCGACCAGAGTCATCTAACCCGTGCTTTTCAGAAGCAGTTTGGCATTACGCCGGGCCACTATGTGGCTTCAGCAAAATAATATTTAACCCGCAATTTTCTTCAAGACAGACACGCTGACTATCAGAAATACTCTGTATTACAGCTTCAGACTACTTCTTAGAGAGAAACGCAATGCAGATAAGTACTGAATTTCTGATTACGTCTTTTATCGTGGTCATCTCACCCGGCACCGGAGCCATTTATACCATTGCAACCGGCTTATCCAAGGGGGTCAAAGTGAGCTTTATAGCCGCTGTTGGTTGTACCCTTGGGATTATTCCTCATATGGTTGCGGTCGTTACAGGTCTGGCTACTATATTCCATACCAGCGCTGTGGCCTTTGAGTTCATAAAATTTCTGGGCATAATCTGGCTTCTGTACATGGCTTGGGGCATTCAAAGGCAAAGTGGACCGTTACAGGTTGAAAATGCCGGTGAAATCAGGGCTCCTTTAAAGATCGTCGCTCATGCTATCTTAATCAACCTGCTTAACCCGAAGCTGTCACTCTTTTTTCTGGCTTTTCTGCCACAGTTCATCCGTGCTGATACGGCCTTTCCGGCACATGAAATGCTGATGCTCAGTGGGGTTTTTATGTTAATGACTTTGCTGGTTTTTACGTGCTATGGCGCATTTTCTGCTTTCATGCGTGGCCATATTTTATCCCGACCTAGAGTATTAAAAGGGTTACGTGCCTGCATTGCAGTCGGTTTTATAGGGCTGGCTATCAAACTTATCCTGACCCGGAGAGAATAAATCGTATTTTATACGATTGTTGCACTGACTGAATGTGTTCCTTTTTTATATTGAGATTCCATGCCAAATAAAAGGAAAATGCATGATGATTTCATTATCGATGGGTATGACAGAACAATACAGGCGGACGCCCTTTGGTGTCCTGGTAATGCGCGATTATCAGGAAAGTGCGGGGAGATTACAGCGCTTCCGAGAGAGAGCTGGCAGTGAACTGGCAAAACTCAGGCAGGCTCAGGGCAATAAGGACAGAAAAGCACTGCTCGATGCCGACAATGCCCTTGCTGTCTATGTACGCTATTACAAAAAGTTTAAGAAGACCTATCACGTTCTCCCCCAGATCGAATCGGTGCTGAACGGGAAAAATCTGCCTGACGCTCTGGGATTAATACAAGTGCTGTTGTTGGTTGAACTCACCACGTCACTACTAATTGCCGGCCATGACCTGCAGCATCTGACTTTACCGCTGACGATTGATGTGTCGCAGGGCAAAGAACACTATTTGGCAGCCGGTGGCCGTGAGGTTCAGCCTAAAAAAAATGACATCTGCCTCAAAGACCGGGATGGGATCATCCTGAGCATTATTTATGGTCAAGACGAAAAGTCGCGCATCACCGACGCTACCCGTGACGTTCTTTTCTTCATTGATGGCGTCCCCGGTATTAAGCGCGAAGTTGTAGATGCCGGCCTGGATCAACTGGTTAGTCTGCTTTTCCTCCTGAGTCCCGATGCCCGGATAGAATATCACTTTGTAATCGAAGCATAGTTACTGCCATTACTTATTTACCCATAAGGCTCTTACCCGGCAAATACCATTTTGGGGGCCGGTCGCGAATGCAACTGCCTAGCTGGTGAACAGCTACAGAGATCCGCCTGGCTGACAGCGTAAAATCCGCCATGGCCGCAACACAACACCAATAGACGATAAACGAAGCGCTGTGCGGCAGCCGCCAGAGAAAGTCTTTGCTACCGGATTGGGCCAACTATCTGGGGTCCATGGAGTTCGGCAAAGACGCGATCGACGCTTCATGACGACACCTCCAAGCTCAGGGACTCGGGTACGGATGAAGCGGCACGGTGAAGGCCAGTATGGCGTCGAGGAATTTCTGACGATCCGCCGTGGGTTGCAGATGAACGTAATGCGATGCACCGGCGATCTGGACTACTTCCACTGATGCAGCATCCTTCAAATGAGATCTCAGTGTCGTTACATCAGTTGGACGCGACCAAAAGTCGCGCTCTGAGCGTAGTATCAGTACATGTGAACGAATGAATGACGCATCAAAGAGTTGACGTCCATTCACCAGCTTGAGCGTGTCAGCCGTAGGTCCTGATGGGAATCGGAAGCTGGGCGGCTCGCGTGTGTTGGCGGACGCATCGCCTTCCATTGCCAATTGTGCGTAGCGCGCGAGGAACGCCGCATTGATTCCCTCGCTGCGCCAGCGTCCCACCAGGTTCTCAACCGTTGCGAATCGGTAGGCACCGTGCCGCGAACGATCCAATTCTGTTGGCTGCTGCGGATCGCTAAATTCCTGTTGAAGCTGCCAGCCACCCGCAGGCCCGCCATAGGCCGCGTTGTAGTATATCAGGTGGGATAAATGTTCCGGATACAGCGACGCATAGTGGCCCAACCACTGGGAACCAGTCGCCCAACCGATGGCGACCAGTCGCTCGTCGCCAGGATGGCGACGACGGATCTCCTCCACCACTGCGGCAATGTCAAGCACAGCCTGGTTCGATCTGACGGCGACGGGACCATTGCGCGCTTCGAGCGAATTCTGCATTTCGGGAGGGAATTCCGAGCGACCAAAGCCTCGAATATCCATTAGGTACACCTGGTGTCCTGCCTTGGCAATCTCTTTCGCCGTCGACAGGCCGGGCGCACCCACATCCCAACTGGCCAGCACGCCTGATCGGCCGCCATTGACCATCAGCATGGGGCCGCGGTCGGATGTTGCAGCCGAGTCGCGCAACTCACGAACGAAGATCCTCAGGCCGTCTTCAGTGGCGATGGTGAAGTCATGGCGGACGGTTTCCGCATGACGGGCAATCCTAGAAAAAGGCTCATGCAAGCCGCGATCACTACGCGTTTCATGCGCTGTCCTCCCGCATTGAATAACTAAAGATTGAGCGTAAAGGCAGTCTATGATGCAATCAATGCAATTGAATTGCATTGATTGATGCATTAAGAGGCATGAATGGCATTTAGTCAGTTCCGCCACTTTTTGGCTATAGCCCGGACACTGCATTTCGGCAAGGCTGCCGAAGAACTGGGTATGACCCAGCCTCATCTAAGCCGGGCAATTGCACGGTTGGAAGCTGAACTGGGCATATCACTGTTCCTGCGTACCAGCCGAAAAGTACAGCTCACCGCTGCAGGTGAAGTTTTTCAGTCCGAAGCACTGGAACTGGTACAAGGTCAGCAACGAGCAATGTTGCTGACCCGCGCCGCCTCGGTCCAAGGGAAACAGGTGATACGTATCGGCTTTGTCTCCGCTGCTTTGTATCATTTGCTGCCGGCCATGCTCCGTGAACTACGCGTCACGCACGCTGGCGTGCGCACGGAATTGAGAGAGGCATCAACGCAGGAGCAACTGAATTTACTTGCTGGCGGCGATATCGACATCGGACTGGGCCATCCGCCGGTCGAACGATCTTATCGCATCGTGAACGAAGTGCTCCTCAGTGACCACTTTGATGCTTTGTTGCCAGCAGATCATGATTTAGCTCACGAGTCATCGGTGTCCTTTTCGCAACTGGCTGTACATCCTTTCGTGCTGTTCCCCGAAGAGCAGGGGCCGGTACTGTACTCGGCCATTCGGGATCAATGCCGATTGGCGGGCTATCCGCTGGTTACCAGCCAGACAGCAACTCGGTTGCACAGCCAGTGTTCTCTCATCGCAGCAGGCCTGGGCATTGGCCTGGCGCCAGTGCAGTCGCGCAGCTTGCAAGTCGAAGGTACGGTCCGTGTCCCCATCAACCCCTATCCGACAACTTTACAACTCCCTTTGGCAGTCTTTCGGGATGGGCGCAGGCGTTCCAACCTTCATGAGGATTGTCTTCTGATATTGAGACGGCTTTCGCGCAGTCGTGCGGATTCCCTCGCCACATGACGCTTGTCATCAAGAGGTCATTTATGAAAATGCGCACTCCATGGTCCATGTTTACGATAGGTTTGCAAACTGATCTATCTGCCAGGATAAATGGACTTACATCCGCTCATCGCCCAATTGTCGGCTGATAAGACCAGAGAAGGACACTATTACAGGCATTGAGCAATGAATTTTGCTCCTGCATCAGGTCATTGAGGAATAGGTGCCAACACCCTGCTGTCAGTACGCAGCAACGGCAGCAGGATACGGCCACGTTTCAAGTCAAAGTGAAAGTCTGCCGCTGGCGCGGCGAGTTTACCGAAGGAGCTGGAAACCTGTCCGTCAGGAGTTTGCCCCACGCCATCGACGATCTTGCCGGGCAGCGTGCGCACATTACGTTTTTCTCCCGCCAGGATGAGTTCATAGATCTCGGCCGTGCCCCGAGTGGAGACAAGGTAGCCACCCGAGGGCAGTACTGTAATGCCGTTAGGCTGGTTGAGCTGGGATGACTGCGCGACGATGGATACTATGTGATCGGTGCCGATACGGTAGATGAAGTCCTTACCGGTCGGTGTGACCGTGGTGCCCTCGACCAGCAACGCGCTTTCCGTTCCGACGACCTCGCCAGAAGGCCGGGCCGACAGGCCGTCAAGAAAGGTCGCAACGGGGATAGGGATGCTGCTCTGCGGCGTGCCTGTAGCCAGGTCGAATAAATGCACGGTGTCGATATCGGCCGCGAACAGAGTGCGCCCGGCAATCGCCAGACCCTTGGGGGGCATGCAGCGTTGTGCCTTAGGCCGCGCCATCCACCCACTTCAGCGCAAGCACCTTGCCATCCGGAAGCGGACAACTGAGGGATCGCCGCGCTCTTATAACGCCTGCAACCCCCTGAGTTTAATACTCCGGCCCATACTGCCCGAATGGATGCTGAGCGGACTGGTCCGTCCAGTGTACACGCCGCAGCATTTAAGACCGGGGCTGCCTGGGCTGGGCTGACAACGTCAGCAACAACGGCATAAATTTGTCTCATCCTGTGTCGGTTCTCACCTAACAATCGGAGCGACGTTGTACCTGCTTTCTTGGCGGAGGCTGTCGGTAACTGAGAGGATAATTCGGCCGTGCACCAGGACGCTGATACGAGATGACGGGCGGTTGTGTTGCGGAAGCTTAGCGGATGCTATCGCGGCGGGGTCTGGTCCGGCGCGAGGGGGAGGGCAGTGCCGACTTTTACCTTGTCCATCACCACCCAGGTAGTAAAGCTGCGCACGTTGGGTTCGGTCATGATCGCTTCTTGGGTGAAGCGTTCGTAATCCTGCAGGTCGCGGCAAACCACAGTCAAGATAAAGTCATACTCTCCGGTGACGTAATAACACTGTTGGACTTGTGCTTGCTTAAGCATTGCTTGTTTAAACGCTTTGATCTGTTCGTTTCGCTCTTCAAGCAAATCGATACCTACCAGGCAAGTTACCGGGTAGCCGAGGGTGTGGGCGTCCAGCGTGGCGGTTTCCCGCTCGATGATGCCGCTCTCGCGCATCCGTTTAAGCCGTCGCTGCACCGCGGCCGCCGACAGACCGACCTCTTCACCAATGCGCTGCGCGATATGGCGTGTATCATGCTGATACCGCGCCAGGATGCGGCGGTCGAACTCGTCGATAGCGGTTATGCTATGGTTCTGTTGCGGTTTAGCCGCATTTTTATCGTTCATTTATCCGTTAGTCCGCAAAATAGCGCCTGAATATGCCGCCACCAGGCGCTGAAACGCCGTTAAACTACGCTAACACTAACGGCGGAGGGAAAAGATGTCCAGAGTGCTCACCATTATCACCGACGATGCGCCGGGATTGCATGGCATTGCCGGTCCGGTCAT
>NZ_WUBS01000003.1 GCF_010131535.1 Acerihabitans arboris | reverse complement strand
AATAACGGCCAGGATCTGGTGCTCGGTAAAACGGGCTTTGCGCATAGTGATCTCCTCGTTGGCATCTTCATTATGCCGGAAGATCTCTAAAAGTAACTGGCTCTGTTATACGGGATACTTACAGGCACACCTGGGCGTGAGAAGTCCATGGTGACCTTATTTTCGTACGCCCCTCTATCCAGCGCTTTTGAGATAAATTCGCTGCCATTGTCGGCCTGGATCCTTATTGGTACACGATTGTGCATCAATCTCAGGTGCTCTATCACCGCCACCACATCCACGCTCTAGAGCGACTGGCCGGCATGGATCACCAGGCATTCCCGACTAAAATTTTCGACCACAGTTAACGCCTTAAACCGGCGCCCGTTAAAAAGATATCAGCAGCGAAATCCATGCTCCAGCATTGATCCGGAGTTGATAACAATGGTCGTTCAAGTCGGTGCGCCGCACTCACTTGGCGACGGGGGCGTTTTCGCCGTAGATTCAGTCCTTCCTGGCAATAAATACGATGAGTTTTTTTATGATTATTGACCCAGCCTTCGCGTCTCAACTGGATATGTATGAGCGGGCAGCCATAACGGATGCGGGTTTCCGCTATTTCCCGGATATGCATCGTTACCGAACGATCATCACGACAAAAATGACAGCCATAAACCGTACGACTTATCATCGCCAGCCGACAAGACCGCCTCACGACCACTCGATATGCGTCTTGCAAAAATACGACTATTTCGCGCTTTGAGCCGGCCTTAAAACTTTTTTCAGTACCTCTTGCAGCATTTCCTTATCGAGACTCAGGTCGGCAACCAGCCGTTTTAGACGTGGATTTTCATCTTCAAGCTGCCGCAGACGACGCAGCTCCGTTACGCCCATCCCGCCGAATTTCTTTTTCCCCAATTATAAAAAGTGGCTTCAGAGATACCCATCTTTCGGCACACTTCACCCACCTGTGTGCCGGTTTCGGCCTGCTTCAGGGCAAAAGCAATTTGCTCTTCGGTACAGCGGATCTTTTTCATGGCTGGATTGCCTCTTTTTAAGGAAAAGAAGGGCAGAAAACCTCAGGTTAGCTTGGTCCTGTTTAATGGGAAGAGATCAATCAAATCCAGCACCCTAACGCTTGGCATAGCCCAAAGTTTGGGTTTTAAGGTGTGTTATCAGTATCTTGACATGTCTTGGTTCTAACTCGTGACAGAAGGTGTAATCCACACTTTTAAAATGCGGTGGCTCTCGACTTCCAGTATCTCGAATAAATAGTTATCAATACGCAGGGTGTCGCCTTCCTTGGGGATTGCCTGCGTATGCTCCATCAGCAATCCCGCCAGGGTATGGTATTCCCGCCGTTCCTCCAATGGAATGTCGATATAACCGACCAAATCCTCCAGCGGCAGGTAACCGTTCACCGTCAGGGTGCCGTCGTCGTGCTGCACGATGTCATGACGCGGGTCGACCACTTCGTTTTCCAGCGGCAGATTGCCGGCAATGGTTTCCATCACGTCGCTCAGGGTAATAATGCCCTCCACCGAGCCGAACTCATCGACAATAAAGGCAAAATGCGTATGCGCCTCGCGAAACTGCTCCAGCGCCAGCAGCAGCGACAGTTGCTCGTGAAACACCAGCGGCTGGCGAATCAGCGATCGCAGGTTCAGCGGCTCGTTGCGCAACTGCTGGGTCAGCAGGTCGATAACATGCACCACGCCCAACGGCTCGTTGGAAGCGCTATCCTCGGTGATCACCAGGCGCGTATGCTGGTTATTTTCCAGCAGCGGGATAATCACCTCAGGAGGATCGCGTAAATCGATATGCTCAATATCATGGCGCGAGGTCATCACGCTGCTGACGGTGCGCTGGGCCATGCCCAACACCCGTTCGATCATACGCCGTTCCTGCTCGTTAAACACCTCCTGCCCCTCGCCGTCGCTATCGGCAATCAGGGCGGAGGTTTGCGCGTCCAGCTGCGCCTCTTCATGTTTACCATTCAGCATGCGCAGTACCGCCTCGGCGGTGCGCTGGCGCAATGGCACAGATGAGGACAGGAACCGCCGGCGGTTAAACTGCGCCAACTGGTTTAACGCTTCTATGGTTACCGAGAAGCCGATGGCGGCGTACAGGTAGCCTTTGGGAATATGATAACCAAAACCGTCCGCCACCAGGCTAAAGCCAATCATCAGCAGAAAGCTTAAACAAAGGATAACGATGGTGGGATGGGCGTTAATAAAGCGGGTCAGCGCCTTGCTTGCCAGCATCATCACGCCGATGGCCACCATCACCGCCGCCATCATCACCGCCAGGTGATCCACCATGCCGACCGCGGTAATCACCGAATCAATCGAGAACACCGCGTCCAGGATAACGATTTGCGCGACGACCGGCCAGAAACGCGCGCCCTTACGCTGCGCCCGCGCCTCTTCATCCTGGCCCTCCAACCGCTCGTTAAGCTCCATGGTGGCTTTAAATATCAAAAACACACCCCCGGCCAGCATAAGCAGGTCGCGGGCGCTAAAGGCGTGTCCTGAAACGACAAACAGCGGCGCGGTTAACGATACCAGCCACGACATCGACGCCAGCAGCGCCAAACGCATCAGCAGGGCAAAGGCTAGCCCCACGATCCTGGCCCGGTCCCGCAGGCCCGGCGGCAACTTCTCGGCCAGGATGGCGATAAACACCAGATTATCGATGCCCAACACCAGTTCCAGCACAATCAACGTAGCCAGACCTGCCCAAATCGTCGGATCGGCGATCCATTCCATAAGAGGTAGTTTACCTATATCAAAGATTATCCTGTTGGGAATGATGGGAGGTAACGCGGTAAAACTCAACCGATGATTGCTCCTGAGGGCACTAAGGGACGACATAAGCCGACACAAAGGGAAAAAGTGATACACGAAGAAAACATTAGCATTGGTAATCAATATGTAACGCCTATCACTGACCTGCGCCCTAAACCCCTGCAAACTGCTTATTATAGAGTTGCTTTATTAATGTTAAAAAATTGCTTAGTGGAAGTGAATCCATCAAGGCTGCTTACTGATAAGAATTTGTTATTTCTCAGATAGATCGCGTAAAAGAAGCGCAGCGGTGATGGTTATTTAACCAGCAGAAGGTTTAATGCGGCAAACCTGAGGGTAGTCTTATTCCTAAAACGCGGGGGAGGGGGCATGGAAACCTTGTAAAGAGATAATTAATAATTAGTATAACAATGATGAGGCATATGTTGTGCCAATTATTTAGTTTTTGGTCAAGAGATAGACAGGGAATGTGCGGTTTTGTGACTGAGCACTCACTAGAGTGGGTTAGGCGCACCAAACCTGGCCCCTGAGAACAACCGGATCCCGACCAGAAGATTGCCAGTGCATTGGTAGCTACAAGCCAAGGGCGGTAGCGTGTCTGGCAGAAACTAAGACATGAGTATACCCCCCAGCCTTAAACCGGCCGGTAATCACAACGTGCTTTGCTATAAAAAAAGTCAAAGCAAAGGCTGTAGCAACGAGTGCGCGTGAAGAGACACCGTGCCCAGGATTGAAACTCGAATGAAAAAAGTAGATTTATTGGCTAATAAATGACCTGATCTATGGCTAAAAAAAGACGTTAGATTATATCGGCCATCAGTACTAAACCTTTAGCAAAAGATTAGACAATTTTTTAGAGCAAAATTTTCGTCACATTAACCCTGAGAAATCCAGCATTTCACCAAGGAAGCGGCTACGCTCTATGCATAACATCGCAGCTTGTGCATCGAGAACCGCCAGTAAATGAATACCAGATCAAATATGATCAGAAACATAAGGTTTATAGTTGAATTTATCTGCTATTTTTGGTCAATTAGCTATAACGCTATAAACGCGATGTGCCTCGGTGAGTTGAGCCATGGCGGAAGACGAGCAGGGCATACCGAGTAAAATGATGAACAGCGCTAAGTTTTGGGGCTTTTTTTGGCATTAACACCCTTGCGTAAGGCGATACCAAAGACATGGATACGCTTTTTACCCGAGCAACAGCGATAGTGATGATAACTCAATGATGAAAACAAAACTTAAGTTGATGCCGCTTTTGGTGTCACTCAGTGTGCTCAGCGGTTGTACTGTGCTAACCGGCACAAATATGACAACTCGTGGGAAAACCGTTATAAAACAAGACGATAGTGATTTTAATATTGCAAGCTATGTCAATGTTTTTCCTATGACACCAGCATTAGTTGACGAGTTGCGTAGCAAGCCTGTTATCGCCCAAAATAATATTCCTCTCGACCGAGAACTACAAAATTACGAGTATCGAATCGGTGTCGGCGATGTGTTAAGTGTCGTCGTATGGGATCATCCTGAATTAACAACACCCGCAGGTACTTATCGTAGCTCGAGTGACTCTGGCAACTGGGTACATTCGGATGGCACAATCTTTTATCCCTATATTGGAAAAATCAAGGTCTTGGGACGCACTGTAAGCGACGTCAGAACCGAGATATCTAATCGTTTGGCGCAATATATTGAAAGCCCACAGGTAGATGTCAGTATCGCAACATTTCGATCGCAAAAAGCCTACGTTACCGGGGAGGTCTCCAAGTCGGGAGAGCAGGCTATAACGAACGTACCTCTGACGATATTGGATGCGATTAATAAAGCTGGTGGTCTGACTACTGATGCTGACTGGAGAAATGTTGTTTTGACCCATAATGGTAAAGAAGAAATTATATCTCTTCAAGCATTAATGCAGAACGGAGATCTTCATCAAAACCGTCTTCTTTATCCAGGAGATATTTTGTATATACCTCGCAATGACGATCTTAAAGTGTTTGTTATGGGTGAAGTAACAAAACAGGCTACATTAAGAATGGATAGAAGTGGAATGACTCTTACAGAAGCATTAGGAAATGCTGAAGGTATTAACCAGACAACTTCGGATGCGACAGGTATATTTGTAATCAGGCCAATCAGGAATGCAGGTCCAAAAGCTAAGATAGCTAATGTATATCAATTAGACCTCTCCGATGCTACCGCATTAATTTTGGGGACAGAATTCAAATTACAACCTTATGATATTGTCTATGTTACAACTGCACCTATAACACGTTGGAACCGCGTCATCGGACAATTGGTTCCAACAATTAGTGGCACTCGAACAATCTCTGACGGTAGCCGTAATGCTGGTGTTTGGAGCAATTGATTGATGTTCGATAAAATCTTAATCGTATGTATCGGCAATATTTGCCGATCACCTACCGGTGAAAGATTACTGCAAAAATATCTGCCGAATAAAATAGTGGATTCTGCGGGCATTAGTGCGCTAACTGGTTACGAGGCGGACGATAATGCGATTAGCGTTGCGGCTCAGAATGATCTTTCGCTACAAAATCATTGTGCTAAGCAACTGACGAAAGAACTTTGCAGAAACTATGATTTAATTCTGGTAATGGAGAAAAAACATATTCAAGCAGTCTGCAAATTAGTGCCTGAAGCTAGAGGTAAGGTCATGCTTTTTGGACATTGGACATCACAGGAAATATCGGACCCATATCACAAAAGCTTGGAAGCCTTTCAGGCTACCTACATTTTGCTTGATAATGCTGCACACAAATGGGCGAGTAAACTAAGTTGAATAGGGATTGGAATGTTGAATAAAAATAATTTATCCGTCTCATCAGAGGATAGCAATGAAGTTGACCTGGGCCGGTTGATTGGCACAGTAATCGATCATAAATGGTTGATAATAGGTATTACATCCCTTTTTGCGACACTTGGAATTCTCTACTGCTTGTTTTCTACGCCAGTTTATCAAGCTAATGCTTTAGTCCAGGTCGAACAGAATGCTGGTAGTCAGATTATGGATAATATCAGCAGCTTATTATCTAATACGAAGCCTGATTCATCCGCAGAGATTGAATTGATCCAATCAAGAATGGTGATTGGTAAAACAGTAAACGACCTCGGCTTGAATGTGACTATCGAACAAAAATACTTTCCAATATTTGGTAAAGGGTGGTCTCGTTTAAGTAATGAGGAACCTGGAAAAATAGCGATCTCAAGATTGAGCATACCAGATGCCCAATATAATGAGCCGTTAAAGCTGATTATTAAGGATAGTCAACATTACACTTTATATAATGACGGTGAAGAGATACTCAATGGTGAAGTCAATAAATTAGCTGTAAATGGTGATTATTCGTTATTAGTAAGTGGAATAGATGCAAAGCCTAATACTACATTCACTATTACGCGGTTGCCTGATTTAAACGTTATCACTAATATCCAAAATAATTTAATAATACAAGATACTGGCAAAAATACCGGAGTCCTCTCACTAGTCTACTCTGGCCCTGACAAAAGTCTTATCAAAACAACGCTCGATACAATCACTCAAAATTATTTACTACAGAATGTAGAACGCAAATCTGAGGAAGCAGAAAAAAGCCTAGAATTTCTTAATGTACAAGTGCCCAAGGTACGAGCTACATTAGAAGAGTCCGAGGACAAGCTAAATAATTATCGCCAACAAAATGATTCTGTAGATTTATCTTTAGAAGCACGTTCTGTTCTTGAAAGCCTTGTTAACCTTGACTCGCAATTAAATCAGTTAACATTTAAAGAAGCTGAAATTTCAAAACTGTATACAAAAGAGCATCCAGCATATAGAACTTTATTGGAAAACAGAAAAACGCTCGAGGATGAGAAGAAAAAGCTTTCTGATCGCGTTAGCGCGCTGCCAAAAACACAGCAAGAGATTTTACGACTGACACGTGATGTCCAGTCGGGGCAGGAAGTATATATGCAGCTTATAAATAAGCAGCAAGAACTAAGTATCACCCGAGCCAGCACGGTCGGCAATGTCCGTATTATTGATAAAGCTGTTACTACAGCCGGTGCGGTAAAACCTCAAGTGCTGATCATTGTTGCGGGCTCAATAGTGCTTGGGCTGGTTTTCTCCGTCTTGATAATTTTATTTAAAACTATTCTATATCGTGGTGTAGAAAGCCCCGCTGAATTAGAAGAGGCCGGTATTAATGTTTATGCAAGTGTCCCGCTTTCTGAATGGCAGCAAAAATTAGACCGCGAAAATAGTTTGAATAGAAATGTTAAAAAGAAGCATGCTGAAAAACTGCTCGCTTATAGTAATCCAACTGACCTTGCGATCGAAGCAGTTAGGAGTCTACGTACAAGTCTACATTTTGCTATGCTTGAGGCTAAGAACAATATCTTAATGATTTCTGGCGCAAGCCCATCAATAGGTAAAACTTTTATTGGAACAAATCTTGCCGTTTTAATAGCCCAGACGAATAAAAGAGTATTGTTTATAGATGCGGACCTTAGAAAAGGATATGTGCATGAATTATTAGGCCTTGATAATGAACTTGGTTTATCAGAGGTATTATCCAACCAATGTAGCCCGGAACAATGTATCCAAAATGCTGGTGTTGAAGGCTTTGATGTTATAACTCGCGGACAAGTTCCTCCAAATCCGTCTGAGCTGCTCATGAGTGCTCAATTTGAGAAGTTTCTTGCTGATGTATCATCAAAATATGATTTTGTTTTAATAGATACTCCTCCAATTTTAGCTGTCACAGATGCAGCAATAATTGGCCGTCTAGTAGGCACCACATTATTGGTGGTTCGATATGGAGTCAATACTCTAAAAGAAATTCAAATAAGCATTAATCGCTTTGATCAAAATGGCACTGAGGTAAAAGGAGTTATTCTAAACTCTGTTTACAAAAAAGCAAGCAATGCATATAGTAGCTATGGCTATTACGAATATGAGTACAAATCAACCAAAAAATAGTCGTTTTTTGTTTCAGGAATATGCATTGTTCTTCGAATTATTTTTGACAAGTAGCTATATATGTCAAATATATTATGTAGTTACTATAATTTTAGTAATTTTTTTAAAATTCAAAGCTCCAAATGAGTATCTGTTGTTCCTAAACCCTATGTAGGTTAGATTGAAAAAATTGCATTATTTATATTGGTATCTATTTTGTAGTTTCACAGATGTGACAATAATCATGCCTGTGGTTACTTTATGCTAGTGGAGAAACAAATTGAAAGTAACATTCTTTCTTGCGCACTTTCCTTTGCCATCGCAAACATTTGTGCTTAATCAAATAACTGCGCTCATCGATATAGGGCATGATGTAGAAATTTTATCGATCTGGCCAGGGAATTTTAAAAATAAACACGAAAAATTTATTAAATATAATTTAAAAGAAAAAACCCATTATCTAAATCCTCAAGAAACAAGAAGTAAGAACAGCAAAACAATAAATCGCATAAAAAATATAGGTAAGAGTTTTTATCGAAGCGATGTGCGTAAAGCAATGAATGTCAGAAAGTATGGTATGCATGCAAAAAACCTACTTTTACCATCTGTGATTGCTCTCAATCCAAGACCCTTTATTTCGGATGTATTTATTGCCCATTTTGGCACTGAAGGAGTATTTGCCCTTAAATTGAGGCAGTTGGGTGTCATTAGTGGGCCCATTTGTACGATATTCCATGGCTCCGATATCTCTCACAAAGATACAGTAAAAAAATATTTAAATGATTATCAAAAATTATTCGCAGAAACTGAATTAATATTACCTATTAGTAAACTTTGGAAATCGCGATTGGAAGAAATGGGATGTCCAGCTGAAAAGATTAGCGTATCGCATATGGGTGTAAACATAGATGACTTTGCCTTTGAGCCTCGTTTAATAAATAAAGATTCCATTAATATAATCAGTGTCGCACGTTTGAATGAAAAGAAAGGATTGGTCGTTGCCATAAAAGCCTGCGCGCTTTTGAAAAAGTTTAATATAAAATTTAGGTATATAATCATTGGCGATGGGCCTCTCAAAGGACAGCTTACAAGTTTGATTAGTAAGTTACAACTTGAGAACGAAGTTGAGCTTTCAGGATTCAAAACACAAGATTCGGTTAAGGTCCTTTTAGCAAAAGCTGATATTTTTCTTTTGCCCTCAGTTACCGGAACGGATGGGGATATGGAGGGGATACCTGTAGCATTGATGGAAGCAATGGCCTGTGGTTTGCCGGTAGTGTCGACATTTCATAGTGGCATACCAGAATTAGTTGAAAATAGTGTTAGTGGCTGGTTGGCTCCGGAATTTGATGATGTAAAATTAGCTGAAATAATTGAATCTATTATCCAGGGCACAACGGATGTGCATAGTGTTTTGCTTAATGCCCGCAAAAAAATCGAAGATGAATTTAATGAAATGACATTAAATAAGAATTTATCAGAAAAATTAAAATTAAAGTTTACGTCATAATTTTTTTGAAAATTCGGTTAAAATATATTGTTTAATTTTTTCTCTAAAAGCATGGAATATGTTATGGATTCTTTGCTCTCTAAAATGCAGTTATGCAGAAAAAAAATTTATTGCCATTAACAACCGGTTTCAGTTTATGACGTATATTGAAGAGGGCACTAATGCGAGCAATACGAAATAGTTTTTCGGTGGTGATACCAATTTATAATAGCGCAAGTTATATTGACCAGACACTTAAAAGCATAAAAAATTCAAGTGCCGATTTTAATGTAGAAGTCATTCTTGTCGATGATAAATCTGACGATATTAACATTATCAAAAATATTTTAAAAAAATATTCTTTTGCAAAAGTTATTGAAAAAAAAGAAAAAACCAATGCGGCGCATTCACGAAATATAGGATTTGAAAATTCAAATTTTGAAAAAGTTTTTTTTCTAGATTCAGATGATTGTTTTACTGTTGAATATATAATTAATAGAAATAAATTAATGGATACACTTGAATATGGTGTATATTTTGGCGGGTATACAACGGTTATAAATAGTAAAAAAATGATTACCTATAGGCCAGAATATTCTAATGGAGATATGAGAGATTATTTGTTTTTAAATAATGGGGATTTTAGAACGTCTACTGTATCCATTGACAAAAAATTTCATAAAGGAACACTATTCGATCCTTTGATGAAAAAACATCAGGATTGGGGACTTGGGATTCGATGCTATGATGCGGGTGAAATATTGTATTATGATAATTCCACCTACATGATAATTCATGAAGGACGCTCGAATCAAATGAGTGCCAGTATGAATATTGAAGCGAGTAAGTATTTTATAAACAATTATTTGACAAATAACAAACACTTGTTAAGTTTTGTTGAGGTTCATATTATTCGAGCAATTTGTAATAAAGATAAAAAAGCATTAAGATTTTTTTTTGGAATCTTAGATGGAATGACATTAAGGGGTTCAAAAGTTATAAAATTTCGCATGCTCAAATTCGGTTCAAAGAAATACCTCATCGGCTTGACATCTCCAATGCTTGTTAGCTTAAGATATGTTAAAAAATTATTAAAATGAATTTGAAACCTGAGGTTTGTAAAATGTGCATTTTAGGTAAAAAAATTATTTACGTTATTAACTCTCTACATCCTGGCGGAGCCGAGATGGGATTGGAGACTCTAATTAGCAATGGTCTTTTTGCTGATACTCAATTGCACATTGTATGCCTCACCAAAAGCAGTTCAAATTTAGAACAGCGAATTGAAAAGATTTCTAATATTGAAATTATTTATTTAAGTCACTCAGAAGTTAAAAATAAAAAAATATTCAACTACGCACTTTCTCTTTATAAAATTATAAAAAATATAAGGCCAGATATTGTTATCGCTTCATTATCACAATCGGTAATAGTTACTCGAATGGTAAAGCTTTTATACCCCTCATTTAATCACATTACTTTCGAACATAATACTCATTTTTCGAGTAGACCAGCATGGTATTTGTTAAAAGCAACTGATTTTCTGACTAATATTTTCTGGTGCGATTCTATCGCTACGCGACGGTCATTGTTAGCCCGAAGAAAAAAGGCAAAAAATATTGTCCTTAATTTGTTTTTTGTTCAGTCAGATGTGCCGATTAAACAAATTTATTCTATTGATCAACAAATAAAATTGATGGCTGTTGGGCGCCTAATGACGCAAAAAAATTATCCGCAGTTGATCGATGTTGTCAATAATCTTTGTAGGCAGAATGTTGATATTGAACTTACAATATACGGGGATGGGGAATTACTTTCGCATCTTAAGCAGATAGTTGCAGATCTTCGTCTTGATGGAAAAATTATCTTCCGTGGGTTTGTCGACAATTGGATATCCGATGCCGCAGAATACGATGCCTATATTTTGATGAGTGATTTTGAAGGCTTAAGCATCGCTACACTAGAAGCAATGAGCATAGGATTACCATGTATAGTGAAGCCCGTCGGTGAACTTTCCAATTACGTTAGTAATGGAATCACTGGTATGACAGTTGAAACTGTTTATGACGCAGTAAACTCGATTATTGAGCTCAAACACGATGATATCCTCAGAATTAAGTTAGGACAAAACGGAAGAAAGTATGTTGCCGATAACTACTCCCAAGAAAAATTTTTAAAACAAATAAGTAAGGCAAAAACAAGCCTGGAAAAACTATATGAAGCCAACTAAGATAAAAATTACTATTAGTAGAGGGCAGTATTTTGTGCTTGATGCCTATCTGTCGTTGTTTGTCTGGATATTTGTATTGTTAGTTTTCCCACTTTTTGCAACGATTAAGCAAAAGGTTTTTCCAAATTATTACTTTCTTGATGCCAATACAATCAATAATTTTATTATGCATAAAAGTACTTTAACGAAAGGAGATTCTTATGCAAGTACTGCAGCCTTTTATAGTGCATTAAATGTCTCAAAAGACTCTATAGTTTTTCCTGTTATCTCTGCCTTAATTATATGTGGTTTCTTTTTCTGGATACTAAAAAAATCAAAAGCTACAAGAATGAGTCTATTAGAGCTTGGTATGTTCTTATACTGTATGCTGTTATCAATTGTCTATATGACATTATTAAGCAAAGACTTTATCGTATTACTTATTATTATCCCTTTTATTTCACTGGCAAGTCATAAAGCCATAGGGCTAGTTATATGGAGTGTTGTAGCCCTATTTTATGCTTATTTTTTTAGAGGTTACTGGCTTCTTATCTTAGCCTTGTTTTGGACGTTATATGTAATGTTCAGTTGGATAAAAAAGCCGAAGCAATTATTTCTAATTGTTTTAGCGTTGTTATTTGTACTTGCTGTTTTATTTAAAATTGGAATGGGAGTTGATCTCGATAACTATAGAACAATGGTTAATGATATACGGAGCGAAGCGGTTGATATTAGTGCGAAATCAATGATAACAAGCTATATACCAGGTGGTGGCGTTATAATTGGGTGGCTGAATGTTTATTTGGTTTGGCTATTTATGATGGTACCTATTCCACTGATATTATCGCTATCTCCATTTTATCTTATTATATCTTTTTTCATATCAATGTTATTCTGGAAGTTTTGGTCGGCAACTAAGTCAGAACTGATAACAAAAAAAAATACGACGCTGAAGGCGACAATTTGTCTCATCATATCTTTTACGGCCATACAAAGCATATTTGAACCTGATTATGGAAGCTACGTTAGACATCTATCGCCACTATACCCACTGTTCTTTTATGTATTATTTGTTTCCAGAGGGAAAACTGAAGTAATAAAGGAAAAAGAGAATGAAAGTCTTGCACGCGGCTGAAACTATAAAGGGTGGTGTTGCCACCGTATTAAAACAATTAATGATGTCTCAGATAGACTCAAAAAAATTCACTTCTGTCATAAGTCTAATTCCTAATTCACAAGTAGAAGATCTTCCAGGGATTGATAAACAGCACATCGAATTATTCAAAAGAACAGGAAGAAATATATCGTCATTTTGTAGATTATTTATTTTGTTTTCTAAGAACGTAATCCAAAATAAACCTGATATTGTCCACCTTCATAGCACTTTTGCTGGTGTGGTATGCAGAGTAGCTTTAATTATTCTATGGCCCGTACGCAGGCCAAAAGTAATTTATTGCCCACATGCTTTTTCTTTCTTGATGGAGGGAACATCATTAAAGAAAAAAATTTACGTGTTAGTTGAGAAGTTTTTCCTTATCATTACTGATAAAGTGATATGTGTCAGCCAGTATGAAAAAGATGAAGCTTATAAGTTAGGTGTAAAATCTAAGAAACTTGTTGTAATATACAATGGTGTCCCAATTAGAGAATCCGTTAGGCACAAACAAGTAAATGATACTTTCAATTTTTTGTTTGTTGGCCGATTAGATCATCAAAAAGGATATGATCTTTTGATTGAGGCTATGGCAAACATTAAAAACCCAAATATTAAGTTAACAATAATAGGAGAAAGTGTTCATTCTGAAATCAAAAAAGTAAATTTGGAAGGGATCACGTATACAGGATGGTTGAAATCGTCTGAATTAGAGAAATACTTCGTAGAAGCTGATGCACTAGTCATTCCTAGTCGATGGGAGGGGTTTGCGATGGTGCCATTGGAGGCCATGAGTTATCACTTACCAATTATTGCTAGTAACTCGACCTCTTTACCAGAAGTAGTTATCGATGGAGTTACCGGGTATTTATTCAAAAATGGTAATGCGGATGATTTAAGAGAAAAAATGTTAAAAATGGAGGGAAGCGATCTTGATTCAATGAGTTTGGCAGGAAATACGTTTTTTAAAGAACATTTCACTTCTGAAAAAATGGTCTCAAATACTCTCTCGATTTATACCATTATCCTAGAATCAAAAATGAACTAGCCATTTTCTTCTTAATCATAGTACTGGCCTAAAGATGATCTATATTTATAATTAGCTTAATGTACTCGGTGTATACTATGAATAAAAAATTCAATCATCGTATTGCGACAAATGCTTCACTTATATCAATAGTACAGCGATTTTCTGATATATTTATCATGTTTTTTAGTTTATATGGTATATGTAAACTAAATTCAATAATTATAACTCCTATGCATCATTTGATGGCATTAAGCGCACTGGTTATTTTTCAAATGATCGGAGGTATTACAGATTTTTACCGTTCATGGCGTGGCGTAAAACTACGTACTGAAATTACTATGGTGCTGCAAAACTGGACTCTAAGTCTTTTTCTTACAGCTGGAGCTATGTCAATAGTTCATTTGTACGAATTAAATTTTATAACTTTCTCTGAATGGTACTTATTAGTAAGTATAAATATTGTTCTTTCCCGAATGCTTATACGGTATTTTATTGGCCTCGTACGGCATCGGGGATATAATACTCGAAATGTTGCAATTGTTGGTAATTCAACAGTTGGCATAGAATTGGCTACAAGTTTACTTGATGCTCCGTGGCTTGGTCTCAATATTGCTGGAGTTTATGGCGATCATCCTTCTGAAAAAGACAATAGACTAAAATATATTGATAATATATGGCAAGTAATTAGCGATGCTAAAGAAGGCCGTATAGATAGAATATATATTGCGATGCCTATGACTGAAGAAGCTAATATAAAACATTTAGTAAATGAGTTATATGATACTACATGTTCTATTATGTTGATTCCAGATATTTTTACTTTCAGCATATTACGTTCAAGGTCTGAAGATATTAATGGATTGCCGGTATTGTCAATCGCAGATACTCCTCTCAGCGGAATGAATATGGTCTTGAAACGTATAGAGGATGTTATTCTTTCTATACTAATATTGGCATTTATTATGCCGATGTTATTGTTAATTGCTGTAGCTGTAAAAGTGACATCACCTGGCCCTGTCATATTCAGGCAAAAAAGATATGGAATCGATGGGAAGCCAATCCTTGTTTGGAAATTCCGATCTATGAATGTCATGGATGATGGCGATAAAATCATACAAGCAAAGAAGGGTGATGAGCGATTAACCCGTTTTGGTGGATTTTTAAGAAGGACCTCGCTAGACGAGCTCCCCCAGTTTTTTAATGTTCTTATTGGTGATATGTCGATTGTAGGTCCTAGACCACATGCTGTTGCGCATAATGAACAATATCGTAGTTTAATCACAGGTTATATGCTCCGTCATAAAGTAAAACCAGGAATTACAGGGTGGGCGCAGATCAATGGATGGCGAGGCGAAACAGATACAATTGAGAAAATGCAGAAGCGAATAGATTATGATTTGGAGTACATACGTGAATGGAGTGTTTGGTTAGATTTAAAAATAGTCTTTTTTACAGTATTTAAAGGATTTATCAGTAAAGAAGCATATTAGTCTTTTCAGCTTGACCACAAAAAATATTTACACGAGTCGATACTCATATTTCCCTGGACGATACTTAGACATCGTATGATCGAGGTAGTATGAATAATATATCAAAGTCACATTTACCAAATGGTAGTAAAAGGATTAAACGTAGGATTTTCCTAAAAAAATTATTTTGTTCCTTGCCGTTTTTTTCCCTACTCGTAAGTAGTAAAAATGTTGCATCGGAAAATAGATCTAATGAAATGTCTTTATTGCCAAATAATATTCCGAAAAATAATTTAGACACTACTGCTACTTTTAAGCATATTTTAAGTAACCTTTTCGCTTTTGATGGAGCAAAGTTTATTGGTCAATGTCCAGATGTTGATGCGCTAAAAAAAATAATACCTCAATCCCCTGGACAACGTATTTTGTTATCTTCATGGCATCAGATTTCACCAATCGAACCTAAATCTGGAGGTGGAACGCTTTTCGCCGTGGAGAGTGATAAACTGGTGGAGGATGGTGGGGTTGTATTTCGTGTTAACGCTCAGTGGTGTTGGATACGGGAAGTTGAGACAATTATAAATGCGCAGTGGTTCGGTGTAGTGGGGGATGGGATTGCCCGTGTAGACAATATATCTGCTGCAATCGATTATGTTGCAAAGAATGGAGGCGTTCTTTCTTTCCCAGCAGGTGAGATAAATTTTGGGGTTTTAAGAAAAAAAATAGTTTGGTTCGACGGCATTAAAAACTTTTCAATAATGGGACAGGGAAAAAGTACAATAATTACATTCGATAATATAGACCCACCGGAACGTAAAAGTAATAAAAATTGGACATCAGAAGAGAATCTGTTATCTTTTATTGGAATGGATTCGGATAGATTTATCAATAACATTATAATTGAAAACCTAACAATAGACTACTCAAAACAAAGAAATAAAGGTGGGACCGACCTTGCGAATCTAAATGAATGCCATCCCACTCCACACTCGATTGGTACTACAGCCTTATTTTTCAATTATTGCTTAAACCCGATAATCCGCAATGTTCAAATGCATAATATTTATGGCAATGGAGTGTGTTGTCGCCGTTGTTTTTACCCGGTGGCAGAAAATCTTTCTTTCTACAATGTTTCAGCCAACCAGATTTTAGCAAGAGATAATAGAATGGACAGAGATAATAGTGGAGGGGCTGTTTTTTTCTGGTCATGTTTCTCAGGTAAAATTAATAACTGTCTTGCTTGGAATACGCGAAAATATAATGTGGACTATTTGTCCCCTGATAATAAGCAGCAGCTAAAAAATACGCTCTGTGGGTATATAGCTTTCTGGAGTGAATCAAGTATTGTTTCAAAGAAAAAGAATAAGGCTGGACCACCGCTAACAGATTGGATATCAGACGATAAAGAGCACTTAGACACAGCGTCGAGGGGCGTAGAAATTAGTAATTGTATTGTCAATGGTTATACTATCGGGATAAAAAGTGAGACGCATGCTGATGTCTCTATTGTTGATAATATTGTTTTGAACTGCTATCTACCCATAACGTGTAGCGGTGTAAGAGGAGTCGTACAGCGTAATTACACTAACATGCTTGATTGTGAGAATATAAAATGTCCACAGGGTGGGCTAGAACAACATCGTTCACATCTGGGGGGGATGACTTTTGCGAAAGATGAAAGCTATAATTTAAGTTTGGAGATATCGCATAATTATGTCCGTACTGAAAATTACCCGCCGATTACTACTAATCGTATCAATTTGAAATTTTTATATAATTACATAGATATGTACGGTAGTGCCTCTTTTTTTGTTTCTTCAGGAAAAGGCCGGTTATTTGGTTTGGAAATGCGTGGGAATACTTTTTTTGTTGCAAAGGATGCAGCACCTAAGGATTCTGTTTTACTACATAATGTGTTTGGCACATTTGAAAATAATTCATTTATTATAAATTCAAAGAAAACACCAATAATAAAGATCGTACGTAATATTAATTCACAAAGAATATTTTTTACTCGAAATGTAATAATTGGACAAATAGGTATTATTTCTGATGCCAAAATAACTCTTTCAGAAAATTATTTTTCGAATAGAGGTTTAACTCAGTGCATTATAGAACTCAACGGTGGAGAAAGTCTCGTTGCTAATAATACTTTTGAGATTCCTCGTGATTTTTCGACTTCTTTTCTTCAAGTTTCTAATAATTCGTATGTAATAAAAAATAATGAAATTATCATCACTAAAGCTACAAAGGCTCCAGCCAGTGCCAAAGAATTTATTAATCTAATATCCGGATCTTCAAATATTCAAATTAGTGGTAATCATATTGTGGGAAATATAGATAATGTTGCGTTTTTGTCGTTGAAAGCTACGAGCATCATTAAAATTTCCAATAACTCTTCTGATGGTGAGGCTTTTGTTGCTAGTTCTATTGATGGAGTCAAAGCACCTCTTGTGATTTATGGAAATACATTTTCTAGAGGTATTACTGAAAATGAATTAGTTTTTGAACCCAATCGTATTGATAACGTTCATAATAGATATCTAGCATCTCTAGGTGACAAAATAAATTACATCATTACTAAACCAGGTGGTCGCGAAGGGATAGTTATGACCAAGGAAGGATGGAGGGAATTTGGTAGCATAGCTAGTTGAGAGATATGAGCAACATTAGTCTCGCTGCCCATATCGTTTTCTCAAGCTGCTTTTTCACGCTGTTTGGCGGTGTGGATTTTAAGTTTATTATTGATGGGAGTCTCTATGTATTTGTAGCACAGCCAACCTGCAGCTAATGATGCGATAAGAGGTATGGCGCAAAATATCAATGGATAAGAGGTTAATCCTAATTTTGCAGCAATCAATGCACAGGGGCTTAACACAAAAGCATGTATCAGATAAAGTGAATATGACGAATTCCCCAATTCTTCAATCAATTTAAGGAATTTATTCTTTTGCCTTTTCAATATATATTCAAATCTCACAGTCCCAATGAATATCATTAGCATCGGGATCCCTGCAAAAAAAGTTCTACTAAGTGGTGTTTTGATTGTTCCAAAATTATTTTGATAAAACAGTAGCAATATACCACCGGTTAACAATACAGTAGCAATACTTTTCGGCAAGTTATATTTTTGTAATATAATAAATGCCCCCATACCCATTATGAATTCGAATAACATTTTACTGGTTAGGAACGTATAATAGCTTGAATCAAACTTCATCATTACGCCAAGTGTACATAACATGATTATAATGCTTGATGTTATCAATATTTTTCTCTTTTCAGATAAAAATATCGCGACGCCAAATATAAAATAAAAAATGAACTCATAACTTAAAGTCCATCCGTTATTAACTAAATAACGATCGCCATTAGGTAATAAAGTGAAGGAAGCCCAGATGCTGGTTACACCGCCAGAACTATTGACTAAACTGGGTTTGATAAGAAAAACTACTAGTGCCAAGAGTGACATTAACCAATACAGTGGCATGATGCGAGTGATACGGGCACCTATGAATCTACTAAAAGTTATCGATTTCTTATCTGTAGTATTGCACATTATAAATGCAGATATGATGAAAAATAGGTCCACCCCAAAATAACCAATATGAAATCCATCTAAAAGTGTAACATTATATTGCGCACCTTTGATTCCAATATGATGCAGCACCACCAATAAAGCGGCGATGCCTCGAAGATATTGCACAGAATAGATCATGGTTTTATCTCAATTGAATAACATCAATCAGATGATAACATGAGTCTTGATCTATAAACATGATTATACTGTAAAAATTTCTTTTTAAGAATTGTTCTATATAGGAAGTGATTTATTTGGTGTTAAGAAAAGTGGCTTTTGTATTTTACAACTATTTTGTGATAATGTTTGGTTTCAAAGATCTTATGTCTTTGCTTCCTTTACCTTTTTATCAATATTCTTCTTAGTCAATCGTAGGTTAGTGATTTGAATTAGTTATACTTTTTTGTTGATACTATTATCGGGTTTATTTAACTTTGGAGTGTATAGATTGAAACTTTATTATTATAAGTCAGCATTAGGTAATTTTGGAGATGATTTGAATGCATGGATTTGGGATAGGTTATTGCCCAATTTTTTTGATAATGACGATAACACCCGTTTTTCAGGCATTGGAACAATAATTAACACAGAAATGCCTGACGCAAACAAATGGATTGTTTTCGGTAGCGGTATTGGATATGGTCATCCTCCGAAAGGATTTGGTGGAAATAAATGGGACATTGTTAGTGTACGAGGACCATTGAGCGCGCAAATTTTAGGATTAGGTAAAGAAAAATATATTACTGATGGTGCGGCTTTGCTAAATACCTTGTCTGAATTTACTCCCTGTGCTGAAAATGAGCGCTCTGGAACCATTTTTATTCCTCATCACAATGCGTTAGATAAGGGCCCTTGGGAGCGGGGGTGTCAGCGCGCAAATGTCGAATTTGTAAATCCGCGTGGTGAAGCTACAGAAATAATCCAAAAAATAAGGCGCTCAAGATTAGTTCTAGCTGATGCGATGCATGCAGCTATTATAGCTGATGCGATGCGAGTTCCTTGGGTTCCAATGGTGACTTCATCACAAATAAATACATTCAAGTGGTTGGATTGGACGCAAACAATTTCATGCCCTTATATGCCGATAGTAGTGGGAAGCAATTTTTTACAGAATGTATTGCATAATAGGAAAGTTAATCTTTATGGTGAAAAGAACTTTCATCCCGGTGAAGATGTTGATGAAGCGTTAAAAACTTTTAAGAAACAGCAAAATCTTACTGATTCAGTCGAGGGCCATAAATATATCAATAAAGTTAAATCTCTTTACTATCGCCTGCCAAATAAACTATTTTGTCTTTATGAAAGTCAAGTCAGTAAAAATCGTGGCGAGCGTGCTATTGAATATGTAACTTCGCGGTTATTAGAGGCAACAAGAAATGGCGGTTTTTTGAGTGAACAAAACGTTTTTGATGAAAATTTGGACCGTTTACTTAATGGCATAAATGCAGTAAAAAACCGATATTCGAAATAATATAATTCCAATTTTCTTATTTAGAACTGTTTTATTCAATAATCATAGCATCTTTTTGTAAAAAGATGATTTAGTGTCTAAAAGATTTTTTTTCAATGTATTTAATTTGTAATTAAATTATTTTTGCTAAATTATATATAATCATTTTGATGCTAGACTAATTATTTATAGGTGAACAGTGAAAATATTTGCAATTTGCATGGTTAAAGACGAAGTTGACATTTTACAGCGTTCTTTAGAATCCGCTCTAAAATGGGCCGATAAAATTGTATTAATAGATCATAATAGTACAGATGGAACTTGGGAATTAATCAACGAAAAATTTAGATATTGGGATAAAATTGAAGTATTTGGCCAAGTTACCGATGACTTCCAAGATGGACTAAGGTCACGTGCTTATAACAAATACAAAAATCTCATAGAAGAAGGTGACTGGTTATGTAGACTGGATTCGGATGAGTTTTATATTGACAGCCCACGCGATTTTTTAGCAAAAGTTGACAAATATTATGATGTTGTTCATTGTGCAAGTTTTCAATACTATTTCACTGAAAGTGATGTTGTTGCCTATAATAACAATCCAGATTTATATAAAAATGGTGCTTGTGTCGATACTTTAAAATATTTTGCATGTAATAGCTCTGAAGCTCGTTTCGTGAGGAATAGAAATACCAAATGGAATGACTTTATGTTGTGGCCACAGGCTCGATTTCCTCATTTAATATGGAAAAATCATATTAGACTTAAACATTTTCAATATCGATATCCTGAACAAATTCAACACAGATTAGATTTGCGGTCAGCTAAAGTGGCTGGAAATCAATTTAGTCATGAGATTAGAGATGATTGGAACCAACGCATAGATAGTAGGCAACGCATAAATCGCGCACAAAGCCGTAATCGAACGAATCAGCATTGGGACGAACGCATTGTAAATTCCTCAAAGCTACTTTTTGATGATGGGATGAATGGATACATAGTTAATACAGATCTTCTAGACCCTATACGTGGTACATTTCAACAAGTTGCCCGTAATTGCATTAAAGTTATTTTGAGGAGACAGCTTTAATGCAATATGCTATTATTGTGTTCAACTATTTTTCAAAAATTTAACATGCAAAATACTAGTTATTAATGTTTTTATTGGATTTTTTTTGAAAATCACCTTTAAGCTTTGCTGCTAGCGACTTTATCAGAACAAAAGTTGCACTGATAGCCATTCCTGAGAAGGAAGAAGGTAATCAGAACCTGATAATAGGTGCTATATTGTGTCTATACACAACTAATCATGTCTTCTTTAACATACCTACTGAGTCTTGACTTAATGAAAATACTAAAAGCTGTTATCCCCGTAGCCGGTCTGGGTATGCATTTACTACCGGCAACCAAGGCCATACCGAAAGAGATGCTGCCCATCGTGGACAAGCCGATGATCCAGTATCTTGTGGAAGAATGCGCAGCGGCCGGCATTAAAGAAATTGTATTGGTGACGCACGCCTCTAAGAACGCCATTGAAAACCACTTCGACACCTCCTATGAATTGGAAGCTTTATTGGAAGCGCGGGTCAAAAACACCCTGTTAGCCGAGGTGCAGGCGATCTGCCCTAAAGGCCTGACGATTATGAACGTGCGCCAGGGCGAACCGCTGGGGTTAGGCCATGCCATCCTGTCCGCCAAGCCGATGCTGGGCAACTCCCCGTTTGTGGTAGTACTGCCTGATATTCTGCTGGATGACTCCACTTACAATAATCGTACTGAAAACCTGGCCTCGATGGTTAAACGCTATCATGAAACCGGCCACAGCCAGGTTTTGGTACAGTCCATGCCACGTGAACATTTACCTGAATATTCGGTTATTAGCTGTAATGACAATGTTTCTGAACCCGGTGACAGTGCCCTGATTCAATCCTTTATTGAAAAACCACAGGACCTGGGCTCCATCGATTCCGATCTGGCCGCTGTCGGCCGCTACGTGCTATCCGCGGATATCTGGCCGTTGCTGGAAAAAACCGAGCCGGGCGCCTGGGGTCGTATCCAGTTGACCGATGCCATTGCGTCGCTGGTTAATCATCAGCCGGTAGATGCGCTTTACCTGACGGGCAAAAGCTTTAACTGTGGGCGTAAGCTGGGTTATATGCAGGCATTTGTCACCTACGGCTTGCGCAACGAGAAATGGGGCAAAGATTTCCGCGAGAAGATCAAAAGCCTGCTGTAGTTTTTAGGGGTTATCTACGCTAAAAAATGTTACCCAAGGAGATTTTATGGCGATTCTTGTCACCGGGGGCGCCGGCTATATCGGTTCCCATACGGTATTATCGTTGCTCGAACGCGGGGATGAAGTGGTAGTACTGGATAATCTCTGCAACGCCTCCGAGGCCTCGCTTGATCGTGTCTCAGAGCTGGCGGATAAGGATATTATTTTTTACCAGGGCGATGTGCGCGATCCTGACTGCCTGCAGCGGATCTTTGACGACCACGATATCACGGCGGTTATCCATTTCGCCGGGTTAAAAGCGGTAGGGGAGTCGTCCCGCATGCCGCTGGAGTATTACCAGAATAATGTTTCCGGCACTTTGGTACTCTTGGAAGAGATGCGCCGTGCCGGCGTGCATAATTTTATTTTCAGTTCGTCAGCCACCGTCTATGGCGAGAATGCGCCGGTACCCTATATAGAGACTACTCCTATCGGCGGCACGACCAGCCCTTACGGCACTTCAAAAGTCATGGTAGAGCATGTGCTAGCGGATTTCGCTAAGGCAGAACCGCAGTTCTCCATTATTGCGCTGCGCTACTTTAATCCGGTAGGTGCTCATGAATCCGGACGAATTGGCGAGGATCCCAACGGTATCCCTAATAACCTGCTACCATTTATTGCGCAGGTGGCGGTAGGGCGCCAGGAAAAGCTCAGGATTTTTGGCAATGATTATCCTACGGAGGATGGCACCTGCGTTCGCGACTATATCCATGTTATGGATCTGGCCGACGGCCATCTTAAGGCCTTAGATCATCTGGCTGCGATCAAAGGCTACAAAGCCTATAATCTTGGCGGAGGAGTAGGATCATCTGTGCTGCAGATGGTGCATGCATTTGAAAAAGCTTCCGGCAAGACTATCCCATATGACATTGTACCGCGCCGCGATGGCGATTTAGCCGCGTTCTGGGCCGACGCTTCACTGGCCAAAAAAGAGCTGGGCTGGTCGGTTTCTCGGGATCTGGATTGTATGATGCGCGATACGTGGAAGTGGCAAGAAAATAATCCGAACGGATATAATGATTGATAGTTTTTAACCATTTAGATTCTAAAATATTTAAGCCTTGCATTTTGCGAGGCTTTTTATATTCAATTCAGCATCGGAAAACTTATATACTTAGTTTAAAATCTAGGACTCCTTTTGCTCCATCCATAATGACCTTTTTATTAACATTTTACCAAAGAGAACTCCCGGTTTTTCAATTAGTTTAAAAAGTACTAAAGCTAGAGTATAGATCAATGGAATTGAAATTAGTGATATTATCATAAATCTTACCGCACTGGACCACGTATTTAAGTTGATATATTGCAGTGAGAAAGCTATAGCAGGGATTATAATGAGGAGATGCAAAAGATAAACAGAGAAAGAAACATCGCCGAGAAAATTTGCGAATTTTGATGTAAGCATTTTTTTTGGTATAGACATTAAGGTTTTGAAGATGCCATTTTTCTCATTTTTCCAAATGAGAGCAGTTATAAACATTATCATTGCAAATTCTGCCATCACTCTTAATCGATCAATACCAACATGAATTAATATACTTGCGAATGGTGCAATTAATGCATAGAATATAAATTTAATATCGTTGCGTCTTATTCCCTCAGAAATCAGCATGCCAGCCATAAACATATGAAGTTTAGTGAATATCATTGAGGGCATTGCGAAAGATTTAAAATAAGAAGGTAGTGAAAATTTTAGTATAATACAGAAAACTATTATGCTTAAACATGTTCTAACATAGCCTAATTTTATTATCAAAATCATAATGAATGGTAATAAGGCGTAATATTGCATTTCTAATCCAATACTCCAGTCGGGAAGTACTGTATTAAATGAATACTGTGGAATAAAGCCAAATACAAATGTTACATGAGTAATCAGGTTATTAAATGATTGGTCAGCATATCGTGATGCTGCCGTTGAGGTTGTAGGGTAATAACTCGAAATAATATCTCTAAGTTCACCAAACCATGGCCCTAAGAGTAAAGCAAATATCAAAAGGGAATAATATAAAGGCGCTATCCTGAAAAAGCGTCTAATCCAAAATCTAAAAAAGGTATTTTTGTCATTCCAAGGTTCAACGACTTGTCGCTCCATATAGTTTTTAGCCATCAAAAATCCAGAAAGCAGGATAAATAGATCAACACCAATCCCTGGATCAGACAAGACAGGGAAATGGAACTGTGTTAATAAACAAATATGTCCGAACATAACCCAAAGAGATGCTATACCTCTCAAACCTTCAAGTTCAGGCGACCATGTCTTTACAGGGACAATCATAAAAATTCCTCTTCCAAGAGTGCCTTTCTTCACTTTCTAAAATACATTTTACGAGCAATTTATTCACTGTAACAAATGCAAATATCAATTTATAGTCATTTACACTAGCGCAATTAAAAATAGGATTAACCTTACTGAATCATAATGCCTGAAATGTGAATATTTTATTCATGGTTATGTTGATATCACCATTGCTCGCTCTCCTTAGTAGTTAATAGTTTGATGTGTCGCGTTTGCTATTTTTATATTAATATATTTTCATAAGAAATTATCTGATTTAAAAATCGATATAATAACTTCTGCTACGTTGTTGGCTCCACTTAAAGTGAAATGTCCATAGTCAAAATCAATAGGGACGTTATCTTTAGTCAATTCTAAGCACTTTTTCTCTGAGCATATTATATTGTATATTGAAATATATTTTATGTTATTAGCTAGTAGTATCTGATTCATGGTTTGATCGATAATTTTTATATCCGTTTTACGATGTTTATTTGTTAAGTTTTTTCTTCCATTGATCTGATAGGCTAAGATATCTGGTAAAACGCCATTGTACTCAACCGTAGGGCCTAATACGTAAATATTATTTACAAAGTTTTTCATGTACTCAATGGTTTTTACCAAGTCCTTGATATCTTCATTTCGCCACCTTCCTGATACAATTACACCGTCTACCTTATTATGGGGCAAAAATTCTTTATAAATATATGACATGAAAATACTGCACTTATTTACAATGTTCTGGGTCATTACTGGTTTACAGCCCGATTCGGTAGCTTGGATCATATTTATATGACTTCCTGCTGCGTTACTCAATGCCCGCCATAAATGCGCGCCATGACTATCACCGATTAAGATATAATTCTTTTTTGAGTTTTCCAATGAAAGACAAAATTTCATGTCATAATCTTCAGGAGAGCCGACACTGCCATTTATGAAACATTTTCCGTATCGATACTGATATTCATAATCCTTAGTATTTTTATAGTCAGCATATTCAGCGATTCTTAAGGCCTCCTTTGAGAAAGAGCTATCATGTGAAATATATGCCGTATACGTTGAGAAAATTACAGTGATTACAATCGCTATAAAAGACGAATTGATTATAAACTTCGATTTTACATTCTTGAGCTTATACCGAAAAGGAATTTCAATAACATACCTTGAAAAGATAGCCAGTAATAATGTCAGCGTAAAAACGAGCATTATTTTCAATGCCGTTGATAAATCAAAAAGTAAGTTTGTGTAGACGATAATAGGCCAATGCCAGAGATACAAACAATATGATATCGTCCCTATATATACCACAGATTTTAAGGCCAATCCCTTGGCAATTATTGAATTCTTACCCGACGCAATGATTAGAAATGCACCTAAGCATGGGTATAAGGCATTATAAGAAGGGAAGTTTTTTGAGGAGTCTAACCAAAAAAAACCAAAAAAAATTAGCGCTAATCCTATTGAGCTTAATAAGTTCCTGCATAATATGCTTTTATTATTTAGATACTCTTCAAAGTTGGATAATGCTAACCATCCACCTAAAAGTAGTTCCCAAGCTCGCGCAGGCAGTAAATAAAATGTCAAGTTGGGCTTATATTTTACGCCATATACACTTAAAGCAAAGGAAACCAAAATTAAAAAAATTAATATAAAGGTTGGTTTTATTCTTATGTGTTTTAAAGTAAAGAATAGAATAATTGGAAATACAATATAGAATTGTTCTTCAACAGCGAGTGACCAAGTATGAAGCAATGGTTTCATTTCCGCAGGGCCATCAAAATAGCCGGTTTGACTCCAAAAATAAAAATTTGAAAAAAATAAAGCTGTTGCAATACTACTTTTCCCCAACTCGGCGACTTGGTGAGGCAGCAGTATTTTATAGCCTATGATAAGAGTGCAAAATAACATTACTATTAATGGTGGTAAAATACGTAAGCATCTTCTTTTATAGAAAGAAATGTATGAAAATTCATTATTTATAGTGTCTTGATATATAATTCCTGATATCAAATAGCCAGATATAACAAAAAAAATATCAACACCAGTGAATCCACCTGTTAATCCAGGCAACCCTAAATGAAACGCAATAACAGGTAATACTGCTAAAGCTCTTAGACCGTCAATATCTGCTCTGTATTTCACGGCAATACCCATCTAAACATAGCATAAAACGTAAAGTAATATAATTTTATGTAAATTGATATTTTTTTATAAAAATTAAGATAAAAGCTAGGGTTTTGATGAATGTTGCAATTTTCTTTCTATTTTAATCAATTGGTTATGTTGTATAACTGCGATAATACAGCTATTCATAAAAAATTAACAATAAGTAAAAGGTTTCACGCGCTACAGAGTCACTTGATTCCCCACACGGTTACCCGGATAAAAATTATCAATAACTATCACGATAAGGCTATGTTTTCATGCCTAAAACCACTTTCTACAGCATTTGCATGCGTTTTATCCGTTAGCTGGTGGCTAACTCGTCATGTCCTTTGATATTGACAGGCAGATTTTTCTCACGTGTTCCACAACCCGATTTGGCAATACGATGGTACCATTATGTAGCAATTGTGACTTGCTCTTCCACTATAAAGCCTTGTTCATGTTTCATTACTGTGAGCTGTTGACAGGTTGTATTGGTAGGCTAATGTTGCTGGCCGGGCTTTTTGCCGGTTATTTTTCACCTCATCATGAAGAGATTGTTTATGGTGTTATTTTATAAGCGGGTAACAAGCTGACTTAACTTGGCAGATAACCCGCCTTGCTAAGCGCGTGTTAAGTGAAGCTGTTTTCAGCATAGAATAAAAGTTTGTTTATCCGGTTGTTGGACTAGGCAGGCAAACAGCTGTTGGGCAGGTTGAGTGGCTCCCTCGGATCTATTACTCCCTGCTACATTCCGGTGCACAGGAATAAAGGCCGGTATCACTGTTGTAGTAGTGCCATTTTTTTTGTATTTGATCCAATAATTAAAGAAGCTAATGGTTTGGGCATGCTGCTGGCAATAGTCTTGTTGGTCAAACCGCTACGTTGCTAAGCGTTGATATGTTGTTGTCGTTCAATACGGGAAAAGTATTTTGTTATAGTTCATCTCACAGCGGTTTTACGGGGTGTAATGAGAATGAGAGGACGGTGTTTCCCCCTTCTGACCGGGTAGTTGACATCCCATACTAAAATTCAAATGGGGGCAACGGAGCCTGATATGAAATGCTATTTAACAGAACGTAAAGCGGCAGTTTTAGCCGAATTACTTCCCCCCTTACAATATGACTGTTACCGCACTTGCACTCCAGGAAGGGATATCGTCAGCTACCATTTATAACTGGCGAAACCAAGCCAAAATGGAGGGAAAACCGGTGCCCGGAGCCAATAAAAACACCGACCAATGGTCGACTGAATCCCGTTTTGCCGTCATCGTTGAACCCGCCACACTCAGTGAAGCCGAACTGAGTGAATACTGCTGCCTCAAAGGGTTTTGCCCTGAAAAAATTGACCAGTGGAAACAGGACTTTCTCCAGACGCCGCAAACATATACCCGCCAGTCGCAAAACAAGTGCAAAAAGAAATCAAAGGGCTACAACGGGAACTGCCCGTAAGGAAAAAAACCTGGCGGAGGCAGACGCCTTGCTGTTCTTGCGAAAAAGCTGAATCAGGATTACGGCGAGGCGGAAGGTAAGACAATATGACTTTCCGTGAGACAGGTGCTGGCCTGGCGTGAAGTATTTAACGCGGGTTAACATCACTGCCAGAGCCGCATGGGTGGGCATGAGCCGCACCCCGGTATTTCCCTCACGGAGGCCAGCATGAACAACAATAATAGCACGTTGTATGTCGGATTAGATGTCCACAAAGAATCGATTACTGTTGCCTATTCCATCAACTCAGAACCGGTCGAACTGATGGGTAAAATCGGCACCACTCCAACGGACATTGGGCACCTTTGCAAGCGGCTGATATCAAAAGCAGGACAAGTCCAGGTTGTTTATGAAGCCGGCCCCTGTGGTTACGGCCTTTATCGCCGGTTGATAAAGAAAGGTTTTGACTGCATGGTCTGTGCACCGTCCCTGATCCCGAAAAAACCGGGTGAGCGTGTGAAGACTGATCGCCGTGATGCCGCCAGACTGGTGCGCTATTACAGTTATTTCTATTTTATAGCATGCGATTTGCAATAAACGATTCTTATCCTCTTAAATCATATTCTGACTGGATTTGGTGTTTTTTACTGGTAATGTATACAGTATTGTTTTTATTTCTACCACTTTTTGGGCCGATAAGGAATACTAGATATGTTTAAACAGAATGAATTGCCAAGCACAATCGTCCCCATGATCAAAGCCGGCGCCATGCCTAAACCTCTCCCAAAAACAAAAAATAAAGTTCATCTTTACCGGGTGGGCTATGTGCCTAACGGCGGTAAACGTACCCCTGCGCCGGCAATCAACCTTGGCGGCCATTGGCTCGCCGAGTTTGGATTCATCACCGGTCAGCAGCTGATAGTCTCGGCTAAGCGCGGGCTTATCATCATCAAAGCGGCTGAAAATTGCGCGGAAGCAGGTTAATAAAAGGCGATCGATGTCGATTTCTGTAAAGGGGAGTATTGCTTAATGTGAGACAGACAACCTCTAAGCTGACGAATCAATTACCCTTGAAAGTCTGATCCAGCTTTGTCATCAGCGCCTCAAGGCGGCTTACGCTGTTTGCAGTTTGTTGGTTAATCGCGGCGATCAAGATGCCGTAACCATCGGGGGCATTGGTGACGTGCACCACGTAGCTTTTATCATGATCGTCGGTACTGGTGGCAATACCGGTCCAGTTCGGCAGGCCGCCGGTATGGCTATAGATACCCTGGTTGACAAAGCGCAGCGCGGATTCATTGGTTTTTAAATAATTGACCAAGGCATTTAAGGTTTGGTTTTTGGCTGCGGCAACGCTGAAATTGACTACCGCGTTATCGCTGATAAAGGAGCTGGCGACGCTGCCTTCACCCGTCGATAGCTGTTTGACGGTCCAGCCCTCCAGATTGGCCTGCTTTAAGGTGACCGGATTTTGCCACTGGTTTTCTCCCAGGGTGGCACTTGCAGTGCTGGACGTGGCGGAAGCGACTGACTGGGTGAGTGAAGGTGTGAGCGTTTTAACCCCCACGACCATTTGCTCTAACAGGTGCTGTGGATAAAACAGGTAAGCGCCAAACGTTAAGCAACACATTGCTAGCAAGCCGGCCAGCCAGCGACAGTTGCCGGGCGTTTGGGTTTGGGGCTGTGCCGGTTTTGATTCTGCATTGGGGTATGGCATAGCGGCGTGTGCAGCTGCACCAGGCGCACGCGGCAGGGGCGGCGGGGTGGTTTTCAGCAAGGGCTGCAGTTCAGCCGAGGCGTCCAGTCGGGTCCATTGTCTAAAACCCTCGCGCCAAACTATGCTGTGCGCGCCCAATACCTGCCGTTTTAACAGGCGTTTGATCGTCGGTAAGGTAACCGGACCTTGCTGCTTATTGCCTGCAATGTACCACCACCTGGCCATAACGATACCCTTGGATAAAATTGATTAGGGCATTTTATCACCGATGGCCATAGAGGGTAGGGGAAATCAAGCAGCAAAAGAGGTGTTAATGCTCAATTTTTGACATTTCAGACTTTCTGCATGCCGTCTGAGCACTGCCGAAAAGCCGCGGGCCGCCTTTGGCTCAAACCGATATGCGGGTTAGTTATGTTTATCCTGCCCAAAAATGACGACTGCATTTGGCGGTCTAGTACTGCACGAAGCGAACTACAATGGACAGTAGGAGAGAGGAGTGTTTTTTTATAGATAGCAAGGTGATGCCATTTTTGTTCTTCTTCGCGGTGTTGGGTTTTTGGGTCAGTTTATTGCGTTTTGTTGGAAATTGGTACGCAACGCCCGTTGTTGTACTTTGCTTTGTTAGTTTAGCCGCGATATTAACGCGCCTGGCCTTGCTTGCCTATTTGGAAATGACATCAATCCCATCGCTAAATATACTTTATGCTTCGCCAGCGCCAACCTTATCGTGATTTACTCAGTCACCGGCTGTTATCTGTTATTGAAACAATTTAGGCATGAAGGCAGTAAACCGCCAGTCGATGCATTACAAAAATAAAACTATACTCGATTGGACAGCATTTTTTTATGGCATTTTGGCGCTGTTATTCACGATTAGCAGTGTTGTTTTCGCGATACCTTTATTCCATGATCATGATGAAACAGGCCTGGTGCCAAGATTCTCCACGGCTATACTCTCCACCGGCTTGATGATTTTATCAGCGATATGGTTTATTCCCGCTATTTTATTGGAAAATGTGACTCTGGGTCACCGTGAAATGAAGATGCCGGCATATCTTTCCATCAAAAAAGAGTGATCCGCTCCTAGTCTATGTTGAATTGAGATAAAAAGCCGAAGCTCGCTTCGGCTTTTTATCTTTCCAGGCCGTCTGGTTTGACGCCGGTGTGTTGGTTTTTTCCACTAAAAATCGCCTTAGCCCAGATTGTGGCCGGCAAAACGCGCAACGCGCCGTGAACCCTGCTTTAGCGTGCGGTTTTTTTCTTGATTTAAACCTTAATGTCGCCATGTCGTTACACGTGGCAGACGCCGTTTGATTGTGTGCACTGTCGGCATACTTATATTGTCAGTTTCAGTGAGTTCTGATACCACTTCACTGAATAACGGGTACCTTTATCATCATGTTATCGTCCATTGCTAACCTAATGGTGTTGTCTATGATCGGCGTTACAGGCGGTAGGTTGGGCGCGCAGGATAGCGCACGAGTCAGCAAACGCGGGCAAGATCAAGGACGATTGGGCGATTTTCTTTAATGTAAGTCATCCAAAGTTATCTTTATCGATGTTAATATATCGGTGGTACGTCATGCGGCTGTTGATGCCTGTTCCCGGGGCGCGGCAATAATCGCCCGCCGGGCCCAGGCGACATGAACTATTTTTGATGCAATCTTCCAGCAACAAGAAATAATGGATTCATTTTAAATGAAAATTTTAGTTACCGGCGGTGCCGGTTTTATTGGTTCCGCAGTTGTGCGGCATATCATCAGGGATACGCAGGATCAGGTTTTGGTGGTTGACTGTCTAACTTATGCGGGAAACCTTGAGTCCCTGGCCGGTGTAAAAGATGACCCCCGCTACGGTTTTGAGCGGGTCAATATATGCGATCGCGCCGCACTGGATCGGGTTTTTGCGCAACACCAGCCTGACGCTGTGATGCACCTGGCAGCGGAAAGCCATGTGGACCGGTCCATCGACGGCCCCGCGGCCTTTATGGAAACCAACATCATCGGCACCTACACCCTGCTGGAAGCCGCCCGTCACTATTGGCTGGCCCTGGCGGCCGCGCGCCAGGCGGCTTTTCGCTTTCATCATATCTCGACCGATGAAGTTTACGGCGATTTGCACAACACTGATGATTTGTTCACCGAAACCACCCCTTATGCCCCCAGCAGTCCTTATTCGGCATCAAAAGCGTCCAGCGACCACCTGGTACGGGCGTGGCACCGGACCTATGGCCTGCCCACCCTGGTGACTAATTGCTCTAACAATTATGGTCCTTACCATTTTCCTGAAAAACTGATACCCCTGATTATTCTAAATGCCATCGCCGGCAAACCGTTGCCTGTATACGGTAACGGCGCGCAAATTCGCGACTGGCTGTATGTCGAAGACCATGCCAGGGCCTTATATAGAGTCGTTACAGCCGGCGCGGTGGGTGAAACCTACAATATCGGCGGCCATAACGAACGCAGGAATATCGATGTGGTGCGAACCCTATGCCGTTTGCTTGATGAACTGGTACCGGGCAAGCCCGAAGGGCTGGCTCACTACGAAGATTTAATTACCTACGTCACTGACCGTCCCGGTCACGATCTGCGTTATGCCATCGACGGCGCCAAGATCAAACGGGAATTGGGCTGGCAGCCGCTGGAGACTTTCGACAGCGGCATTCGTAAAACCGTGGAATGGTATTTGAACAACCGGACCTGGTGGCGGCGGGTGCAGGACGGATCCTACTCTGGCGAGCGTCTTGGCTTAAATTAATGCGTTAGGAATCGGTGCATCTTATGAAAGGTATTGTATTGGCCGGCGGTACGGGCACGCGCCTGTATCCGATTACCCGCGGGGTCTCCAAGCAACTGCTGCCCCTGTATGATAAGCCCATGATTTATTACCCGATCTCGGTATTAATGCTGGCCGGGATACGCGATATTTTAATTATTTCCACCCCGGAGGATATGCCTTCGTTCCAGCGTTTGCTTGGCGACGGCAGCCGGTTTGGCGTTAATTTTTCTTATGAAATCCAGCCCAGTCCCGATGGCCTGGCCCAGGCGTTTATCATCGGCGAGAAATTTATCGACGGCGATCGCTGCGCGCTGGTGCTGGGGGACAATGTCTATTTTGGCCAGAGCTTCGGCGCCAAGCTTGAAACCGTGGCGGCCCGTACCACGGGCGCAACGGTATTTGGTTATCATGTCGTCGATCCCGAGCGTTTTGGCGTCGTGGAGTTTGACGACCAGTTCCGGGTGTTATCGCTGGAGGAGAAGCCGCTCAAGCCGAAATCCGAGTGGGCGGTCACCGGGCTTTATTTCTACGATGAACAGGTCGTGGAAATGGCGAAGCGGGTAAAGCCCTCTTCTCGCGGCGAGCTGGAGATTACCTCGCTTAATGAGATGTATCTAAAACAAAACCAATTAAACGTCGAGCTGCTGGGGCGCGGCTTTGCCTGGCTGGATACCGGCACCCATGAAAGCTTGATTGAAGCCTCGGTGTTTATTCATACCATCGAAAAAAGGCAAGGTTTTAAAGTCGCTTGCCTGGAAGAAATTGCTTTTAATAAGGGCTGGCTAAATAAACAGCAGGTTTTGGCAGAGGCCGGATTGATGAGTAAAACCGAGTATGGCCAGTATTTGATTCAAATTGCCGGGGAAAAAAATGCATGAAAGTGCTTAACACAAAAATAGACGGCGTCAAGATCATCGAGCCTCAAGTCTTTGGCGACGCGCGTGGCTTTTTTCTGGAAACCTTTGAAAAGCGGCGCTACCAGTCATTGCTGGATATCGATTTGGAATTTGTTCAGGATAACCACTCGCGCTCGGCAAAAAATGTGCTGCGCGGCCTGCATTTCCAGAAGACCAATCCACAGGGCAAGCTGGTCCGGGTGGTGCGCGGCGAAGTATTTGACGTGGCGGTCGATATCCGCCGTGATTCCCCCACCTACGGCCAATGGGAAGGGGTGCTGCTTTCCGAAGAAAATAAGAAACAGTTTTGGATCCCGCCGGGCCTGGCTCATGGTTTTGTGGTGATAACCGATGTCGCCGATTTTGAATATAAATGCACCGATTATTATAACCCGCAGCACGAAGAGTGCCTGCTGTGGAACGATCCGGCGGTTGCCATTGCGTGGCCGGTAACTCAGCCCCTATTGTCAGAAAAAGACAAATTAGGCAAGTTGTTGAAGGATCTTTAAAGATGAAAGTATTACTTACCGGGGCTAACGGCCAATTGGGCCGCTGTTTCCAGGATCGTGTTCCCGCCGGTTGGCAGGTCATGGCCACTGATAGCGATACGCTGGATATCACCGATGCGAGCGCGGTCGACCGGGTGGCGGCGGCATTCCAGCCTGGGCTTGTGGTTAACGCCGCGGCCTATACCGCGGTGGATAAAGCGGAATCAGATGCCGCCCGCGCCGCGCTTATCAATGCCGGGGGGCCGGCAAATCTTGCGCGCGCGGCTAAACGCGCCCATGCCGGGTTTATTCATATCTCGACGGATTACGTGTTTGACGGCACCTCGAAGACGCCTTATGTGGAAACCGATGCCACCCATCCGCTGGGGGTGTATGGCGCCACCAAGCTTGATGGCGAAATTGCCGTGATGCGTGAGTATCCGCAATCGATTATTATCCGCACCGCGTGGGTTTTCAGCGAGTATGGCAATAACTTCGTCAAGACCATGCTGCGTCTCGGGCGTGAGCGCGCGGCGCTGAGCATCGTCGATGACCAGCGCGGTTGTCCCACGTATGCCGGCGATATTGCCCAGGCGATAATCGATATGACGATAGCCGGGGCGGACGGCGGTATTTATCATTTCTGCGGCGACCGCGAGGTTTCGTGGAAAGAGTTTACCGATGAGATTATGACTACCGCGGCGCGCCTTGACTTACTTGATGCCCTGCCGATAGTTAAGGGCATCGGGACCGATCAATATCCAACCGCGGCGCAGCGTCCGGGGCATTCGACGTTGTCATGCGCAAAAATAGCGCGTTACGGTATCCGTCCTTCGGACTGGGCTGCGGCGCTGAATTCCTGCATGGCCAAAATAGCATAACCACCACGGCGGCATGCGGCATGCACTGCCGCCGACTAAAGAGTTTTAAATGAATCCTCATACAGATAAACCCACATCGTTTGTTTCTTTGGTTGCCACATCATGGAACAATCGGCAATTGATTTACCAGATGGTTAAACGGGATATCATCGGACGCTACCGGGGTTCCTTTATGGGCATCTTTTGGTCTGTCATAAATCCGATTTTTATGCTGACGGTCTATACCCTGGTTTTTTCGGTGGTGTTCAAAGCACGCTGGGGAGCCGGCGCACTCACGGATTCCAAAACGGATTTCGCCGTGATCCTATTTGTCGGTTTAATTATGCATACCCTGTTTGCCGAGACATTGACCCGCGCGCCCACACTGGTGCTGGCCAATGTCAATTATGTCAAAAAGGTCATTTTTCCCCTGGAGATTTTATCGATAGTTTCCCTGGGCGGCGTGCTGTTTCACAGTATGATCAGCATGATAGTGCTGGTTACCGCATTTTTTATCTTTAATGGCTATTTGCACTGGACATTGATCTTTACGCCATTGGTGATGTTGCCACTGGTGTTCCTTACCCTGGGGCTAAGCTGGTTTTTGGCGTCGCTGGGCGTGTTTGTGCGCGATGTAGGACAAACCATTACCATTCTTATGACCATCGCGATGTTTCTTTCACCGGTATTTTATCCTATCTCCTCGTTACCGGAAAAAGTACGCCCGCTGATTTTGCTCAATCCATTGACCTTTATCATTGAACAGGCGCGCGCCGTCATAATCTGGGGAAAATATCCGAATTTTGTCGGCCTGGGGTGGTATACGTTGGTTGCGTTGATAGTGATGTGGTTGGGTTATGCCTGGTTCCAGAAAACACGAAAAGGATTTGCCGATGTCCTTTAACGATATGGCTATAAAGATTGATAACATTAGTAAATGCTATCAGGTCTACGAAAGTCCGACTCGCCGTCTGAAACAGTTTATCGTGCCTCGGCTGGATCATTATTTAGGTAAACCGCCGCGCAATTACCACGAAGATTTCTGGGCGTTAAGAGATATCTCATTTGAACTGCCGCGTGGCCAAACCATGGGCATTGTCGGCCGGAATGGGTCGGGCAAATCCACCTTGCTGCAGATCATTGCCGGCACATTATCCCCCACCGGGGGAAATGTGCAGGTCAATGGCCGGGTTGCGGCCCTGCTGGAACTTGGCGCCGGATTTAACAGTGATTTTTCCGGCCGGGAAAATGTCTACCTTAACGCCTCGCTGTTGGGGTTAAGCCGCGAGGAAACCGACATTAAGCTTGATGATATACTTGCTTTTGCCGATATCGGTCGGTTTATCGACTCCCCGGTGCGCTCCTATTCAAGCGGAATGCTGGTGCGCCTGGCCTTCGCGGTCCAGGCCCAGATCGACCCGGAAATTCTGATTGTCGATGAAGCGTTGGCCGTTGGCGATGCCAAGTTCCAGGCCAAATGTTTTGCCCGCTTGAAAAAACTTAAACAAAACGGTACTTCCATTCTGTTTGTTTCCCATGCGACCGAACAAATCGTTACCCATTGTGACAGCGCCATGTTGCTCGATGGTGGTGTAATGAAGAGCAAGGGGGCTCCACGCGATATCGTAAATCGTTACCTGGATATTCTTTTTGGTAAACAAAAAATCCAGAATAGCGAACGCCAGGCGGTGGTGAAGCAGATAGATGTTGCCATCGAGGGTGAGGAGAAACGTTCGGCTCGCGAGATGCAGTCGGTCAATGGCAGCAATGGTTCCATGGGGATCGCCGATCAATTAAACGGCGTTTATACTGAGCGGCCGAATTATAACCCCTCGGAATACCGTTGGGGCGATCGCGCGGCGGAGTTCATGGACTACCACCTTTCGCAGGCGGGCAAAAGCTACCCGAGCAGCCTGATACCCCATGAAGAAATTGTATTTTCTTTCCGGGTGCTGTTTCGCGCCACCGTAGTGCGCCCGATCTTTGGTTTTGCCGTAAAAACCAAGGAGGGGGTGACGATTTACAATACCAATTCCGAATGGCAATCGGTTGAATTAACCGACGTGGCCCAGCCGAACGAGGAAATGATTGTTTCGGTCACCATGCCGGTAATGCTTTATGAAGGTGATTATTTTATTTCGGTAGGAATCGCTAGCAGTTCTACCGAGGGTGACGTTATCCCCCATGACCGTCGCTATGATTCTATCCACCTTGCTGTTGGGGCGGTAACTTCATTTACCGGCCTGGCGGACCTGAATGCGAGAATTAAATTTGAAACCAAGTAATATTCATTCAATTCTATCATCCCATCATTTTATTCTTGATGAGGATAACCGGATTTGGCGGCCAGAAGAATTATCTGAATTTGCCTATAGTGACGGAGATGAAGCGGAAAACTATATCTTTGACGTTGTAAAAAACGCGCCTGATGTCAGCGTGAAGTCTTGCGATTTGGCTCTGAAAATGAAGGATTGGCCTTCAACCTATCATCTCAGCTCGCTGCGCGCCAATCTGTTGCGGCCGTTTAGCGATTGGTTTAAAGGCAAGCGGATACTGGAGATCGGCTGCGGCTGCGGCGCCATTTCGCGCTTCCTGGGCGAAAGCGGCGCACATGTGGTTTCGGTGGAAGGCAGCATGCGCCGCGCCACTATTGCGCGCGAGCGATGCCGCGATTTGCCCGACGTCGAGGTGATTTGCTCGCCCAGCGATCAAATTCCCGATCTGGGGCAGTTTGATGCGGTAATGCTTATCGGCGTGTTGGAATACGCCCGTATGTTTCTGGGAACAGATGGCCAGCAAGCGTTGCTGAAATCCTGCCAGTCGCGCATGACCTCCGACGGCAAGCTGTTTGTGGCGATTGAAAATAAATTGGGCATCAAATATTTCGCCGGCGCCAAGGAAGATCACGTCAGTCTGCCCATGTACGGCATCAATAACTCGTACCATGAGCACGGAGTGGTCACCTTCGGCCGCCTGGAACTCCATGCGGTATTGGCCAGGGCGGGTTTTAACTTTTGCGAAGACTATCTGCCGCTGCCTGATTATAAGCTGCCGGTATCGGTGGTAACCCCGCATGGGTGGCAGAACCATGCGCTGGACCTGGCGCCGTTGGCGGTGGAAAGTGCCCATAAAGACCAGCAGGGGATTGTGGAAAGTATATTTTCCCTTGAGCAGGGCATTAATAATATCTGGCATAATGGACTTGCCGCCGATTTGGCCAATTCATTTTTGATGGTCGCCACCCAGGATGATGCGCCGCCACTTACCACCGGCATTGCGGCATTTCACTATTCCGACAGTCGTTTGCCCCGGTATCGCAAGGCGACCACCTTCGCGATAAAACCTGAGGGTGGGCTTTCCGTCCACGCGGTAAAAGGCGGCACGGACCATGAATTAACCGCCGCTATCCATCATGTTGCAAGTCGTGATGATTTTTATCGGGGTGATACCCTGTGGTTTGATCTGGTCAATATTATCAACCAGCCGGACTGGCGTCTGTCCGACATTGGCGACTGGGCGCGGAGCTGGATAGATCTTTTGCTGGTCCGGGCGGGTTTGCCCATCGCCTATGAGCGCAATGTGGTCATTCCTAATGGGTATCAGGATGCATTACCGTTTAATATCATTCGGCAAGAAAACGGAGAGCTGAGTTTCTTCGATCAGGAATGGGTATCCCATGAGGTTATTTCCATTGCGTATATTGGTTTTCGCGGCATAGTCCACTCATTTTTGCGTATTAGTTCAGTCTCCTACAGTCAATTTTATACCCAGACCAGTTTGGCGACGCTGGCGCTTGATGTGCTGAACGAGGTCGGTTTTGTTCTGGACAAGAACGACTTGGCTGATTTTATTGCGCAGGAGGCGCGCTTCCTCGCGTTAATTCAGCAAAGTGATGTGAACCAACTTAATCAAGTGGTGCAAGAACTTAAGATGGTGATGCGCGCGCCGTCGGTGGAATTTCTGCGTTTAAGGGCAAATGAGGCGGAGGCGGTTGATAGAGCCACTCTTCAGCAAAATCTGGAGCGGTCGGCTGATTATGAGCGGCAATTGGCGCAACTGCAGCGGGAGATTGCCGAACAGGCGACGATAATCGCCATACTACACCAAGATATGCACCGTATTCTGCATTCATCAAGCTGGAGAATATCCGCTCCTGTACGCATCATTGGCCGCAATATTCCCACCGGCCTGCGCCGGAGGGCGCGCCACATTTTTAGCGGGGCATTCATTTATGGGCAGGCGATTAAGGTTAATGTCAGCCAGGCACTGCATGGCGGCGCGACTACTGGGGTTTCTCGCCCCGGCACGATTAAGCTCAAGGCCCGCAAACTGGCCAAGTCGCTATACGCGCGCGCGCCGCAACGTTATAAAGGGCGCTTATTAAAGCTGGCAATGCGAATTCGTCCGGGATGGTTTTTACATCATCCCTCATTTCGTCCGGATGTCATGACCGGTGATACGCTGCCGGGGAATATACATCACATGGGCCCGCTTTATATCAGCCGCGACGACAATGGTAAATACCATTACGCCGCTCGCCCGGATGAATATAACTATATTGCCACCGAGAAACCACGCCGCTTTGTCGATATGCTAAGCGAATTCTCCGTGCGGCCGACATTCTCCATCATCGTGCCTATCTATAATACGCCGCTGGATCTGCTGGAAAAGATGGTCTCGTCGGTGCGTAACCAATGGTATCCGGACTGGGAACTGCTGCTGGTTAACGACGCCAGCCCCTTGAAGGAGACGGCGGCGGCGCTTGATGCGTTTGATGATACACGCATAAGCGTAATCCATTTAGATAGAAACCAGGGCATAGCCGGCGCAACTAATGCCGGCATCGAGCGCGCGGCCAATGATTATATTGTCTTTCTCGATCACGACGATGAATTAACCGACGATTGTTTATTCGAGCTGGCTAAATGTATCAACGCGGACGACCCCGACTTCATCTATAGCGATGAGGATAAGCTCACCCCGGAAGGCCGTTTCTCCCAGGCGCATTTCAAGCCGGACTGGTCTCCCGATACGATGATGGGCACCATGTATACCTGTCACGTCGCCTGCGTCAGGCTAAGTGTCGCCAGGAAATTGGGGGGATTACGCGGGGAGTTTAATGGCTGTCAGGATTGGGATTTTGTCCTGCGATTGACCGAAATAACCAGCAAGATAAGCCATATCCCCAAGGTTCTTTATCATTGGCGCATCATTCCGGCGTCATGTGCGTCGGATCTTACCGCTAAGCCTTATGTGCTGGCGGCGTCCAAGGCGGTGCGCGAGAGCGCCTTAAAGCGTCGTGGGCTAAACGGCATCGTAGAGCCATTACCCAATCATCCTGGTTTCTTTCGGATAAACTATGCACCGCAGGGTAATCCGCTGATTTCGATCATTATCCCTACCCGTGATAACCAGGCGTTTTTGCAACGTTGCGTGGAATCGATTCTTACTAAAACCCGCTATGCTCATTTTGAACTGGTCATAGTCGATAATGGCTCTGTCGACGCCGGCACGCTGGTTTACCTGGATCAGCTAAAACGGAATAAAAAGGTTAAGCTGGTACGGCATGATATGCCCTTTAACTTCTCGCAATTGATAAACGTGGGGGTGGCGAACGCCAAAGGCGATTTGCTGCTGCTGCTTAATGACGACACCGAAGCGCTGCATGACGGCTGGCTGGAGCGGATGGCTGGTTATGCGCAGCTTGCCCATATCGGCGCGGTGGGCGCTAAACTCCTGTATGGCGATGGCGCCAGCCTGCAGCATATGGGAGTCTTGAACCTTAACGATGGCCCGATGCATGCCTATATGCGCCAACCTAAAGATATCCCGGGATATTTTATGCGTAACCAGGTTGATTATAACTGGCTGGCGGTGACCGGCGCCTGCTTGATGATAGAGCGTAAGAAATATCTCAGTATTGGTGGTTTTGATGAAACCTTCCCGGTGGCTTATAACGATGTTGATGTGTGCATGAGCTTAGTGGAAGCGGGCCTTTATAATGTGGTGTGCCAAGGGGCGACGTTAATCCACCATGAATCGATATCCCGCGGTATTGATCATATGGATCAGGAAAAACTGGCAAGGTTAAAACGTGAATTGTCTCATCTGTATAATAAGCATCCCGCTTTTTTTCAGTATGACCCGTTTTTCAATATTAATCTTCACCCTAATGGATATTGTTTTGAGGTGCAAAACTAGTGTGCCAGAAGTCTGAGTTGTTACATGATGCGCATCCGGATGCTTTTTCTACGAAAGCATTATGGTTGGCTATCAATAATGCAAAAATCATCTCCTTTGATTTCTTTGACACGCTATTTGTGCGCCCGCTGGCGGATCCTGAAGATGCTTTTGATATTATCGGCAATCAGTTTAGTATTCCTAATTTTCGTAAGTTGCGCCAGAAAGCCCAGAAGGATGCTTTTCGCCAGATGGTGAAAAACGGTAAAAAGGAGATTACCTTACGCAATATCTACGACAACTACAGCGATTCATCAGTGCCTGCCGATACGCTGATGCAAGCGGAATACGAACTCGAAAAAAAACTGGTCATGCCTAATGCGGCGCTGTTTGGCATTTTTACCACATTGATAAGCCAGGGCAAAACCGTTGTCATCACATCGGATATGTATTTTGGCACCAACTTCTTTAACGAGGTGTTGCTGAAGTATGATCTCAAGGATATTCCGCTGTTTATCTCAGCCGATCGCAACGCCACCAAACGTGATTACGGCGAGATGTTTGATCTGATTGTCGACGCTTATGGCGTCGCCCCGCAGGAGATACTGCATATTGGGGATAACTATCTGTCCGACGTGCAGCGGCCACGGGAACGAAAGCTGGCGGCATTCCATTATCAGGCCTTTCCCCCGATGGCCGCAAGAAAATCCCTGCCTTTGATGAGTTCACTTGCCGAGGGCATGCTGCGGACCATCAGCGCCGATAGCGTTCCCTTACATTCATTCCAGGAACTGGGGTTTAAATATCAGGCCCCGGCCACGTTGGGATTCCTGTCATGGATTGCTGGGCAGAGCAAAGCGGACGGCGTTGATCATGTGCTGTTTGTTTCACGTGATGGCCATATTCCCGAGCGTGTGGCGCGACGTTATTTTGGCGCCGATTTGCCGCCGTTCAGTTATTTTAAGGGATCGCGCATCGCCTTCAACCTGGCGCTGATCGATGTACATAATTTTAATCAGCACATCCCTTTCTTGATTTCCGGCGCCGAAGGCCTGACTCCAGCTGAATTATTGGAACGAATTGGCCTTGAGCCGCCGCTGCAATCGGTATTGACCGATCTTGGCTTTCAGCCAGGGATAACAATCGGACCGGAAAACTATGCCCTGGTAACGCAATTCATTACGGCATACCGGGGTGAAATCCTCAAGATTTGCCAGCGGAATCGGCGTGGACTTTTTGTTTATCTCAAAAGCATGAATATCAAACCCGGCGGCAAGGTGGCGCTGGTGGATATCGGTTGGAGCGGCAGTACCCAGGAAGCCTTTGAGTTGGCTATCGCCAAATTGATGGATCTCGACGTAGTGGGGTATTATTTCTGCCTGGCCAATACCTTGGAACGCCAGCGGCGCAGCGAGCGTCAGGTTATGAAAGCCTTGATCTCCTCCGATTCGACCTCGCCCGCATTTGTGGATAAGTTATATGAAAACCGTGTCGTGATTGAGCTGTTTTTTTCGGCGCCGCATCCTACCGTCATCGGGTATAAACTTAAGGGTACAACGGTAACCGCCGTCGATTATCGCGGCCGGGCCGATATCACTAATCATATTAACATCATCAATCAGCTTAATGACGGTATTGATGTTTTCCTCGACGATTTCATTGCGCTGCAACAGCGCATCGGACTGGTGGTAAGCCCAATGGAGCAGGTGCGGCCATTAACTGATTTTGCCACCGGCGGTCAATGGCTTGGCGATGAGCGTTTTACCAGTCTGGAAAACTTTGATTCCTGGGGTTCCACCGGGAACTAGAGACTGAAATTTGCCGATTATGTTGAGTAAAGCCCAGATTGATTCTTAGATGATCGATATTGAACCAGGGCCCCCAAGGGCCTGGATCGTTATTTTTTTAACCAGTGGAAAGAAATGAATAAGCAATCCGCGGCCGTGGCTATCCTGCTCGCCAGCAGGAACGGCGCAACTTATCTCGAACAGCAGTTGGACTCATTTAGCCGTCAGTCCTATCGGCCGTGGCGGCTTTGGGTCTCCGATGACGGTTCAACCGATACGACCGTTGCGCAGATAGAGGCGTTTATCGCCCGCCCTGATATTGACGGGCACCTGCTGGCCGGGCCGCAAACCGGCCTGTGCGATAATTTTATGTCTTTGATTGGCAACAGCGCCATCCAGGCCGACTATTACGCGTTCGCCGATCAGGATGATACCTGGACCAGCGATAAGCTCCAACGGGCGGTACAATGGTTGGATCTAACCGATGCAAGCCTCCCCGCCCTGTATTGCTCCCGCACCCGCCTGATCGGCGGCAACGGCAAACCAATCGGATATTCCCCGCTTTATACCCGAGCGCCGTCGTTCGGCAATGCCTTGCTGCAGAATATCGCCAGCGGCAATACCATGGTGTTTAACCAGCGGGCCCGGGAACTGCTTGCGAAGATAATGCCGGTTAAACCGGTTATCCATGATTGGACGTTGTATCAGCTGGTGACCGGCTGCGGCGGCAGGGTGAGGTATGATCCCGAACCGACGGTATTTTATCGCCAGCATGATGAAAACGTTATTGGCAACAGTATGGAACCCTTGCGCCGGCTGCGTAATTTCCATTATGCGCACGGTGGCCGCGCGGCCCGCTGGAATGATGTTAATCGTGCCGTATTGTCGCGCCTGGCGGATGAACTGACGCCGGCGGCGAAGGATTCCCTCGCGGCATTTAGCGCCATCCGCGATAATAATGTATTCAAGCGCCTGAACTTAATGCGACAATCCGGCATCTATCATCAGCAATTGTTGGGCAGTATCAGCACATTAACTTATATTCTGCTTAATAAAATATAGAATTGGTGCAATCAGTGAAAATTATAGCTTCACTGGTGCTTTACAAGCATCAGTATCAAGACATCAAGCAGACGTTAACCGCGCTGTTCGGCGAACTGAGCGTTACCAAGGTCGTCATTGTCGATAACGGCGCCCATTGTGATTGGCTTGACGACTTTTCACATGAAAAACTGGATGTTATCAGGCTACCTGAGAACAAAGGCTTTGGGGCGGGGCATAACCAGGTTTTTGAGCGTTACTCCCATGCCGCGCCGTTTATCCTGATTTGCAACCCGGATATCGCGTTTGCCCGGGGAGAAATTGATAAATTATATCAATTCAGCCTCAACGGCGGGGTGGGTTTATCCATTCCGAAGGTGGTATACCCCGACGGCAGCCTGCAACACGGATGCAAACTGCTGCCGGCGCCTTACCAGCTGTTTATGCGGCGGTTCTTCGCCAACTCGGCGGGTTCGTTAAATCATGATTATGAACTGCGCCTGGCTGATTACAGCAAACCTTTTTTTGCCCCCTCGCTTTCCGGCTGTTTTATGCTTATCAGCCGCGAGGTGCTGCGCGATGTACAGGGGTTTGATCCCCGGTTCTTCATGTATCTGGAGGATGTGGATCTTTCCCGCCGGGTGAGCAGCACCGAGCATCGGGTCTGCTATTGCCCGGATTCGCTGGTGGTGCATGAGTCCCAGCGCCGTTCGTATGTCGATCTGCGCTTTATGCTCTACCATATAGTCTCGGCCATCCGGTATTTCAATAAATGGGGCTGGCTGTTTGACCGCCAGCGTAAGCGGCTTAACCGGCGTTGCCTGGAAAAGCTGCCGCTGGCGGCGGATTAGTCCGGACCGGTCAGGAACGTTTCGCAGGCGGGTGCCGCTAAGCCGGATTTACCGAAATGCGCCGGTAAAGAAGCCTATCGCACCAATCACTACCCGCCGGATGCAAAGCTGGGTTAACATATCATCCACATTTTATAACCTGGCGGCCGGCGTGCGGCCACAGGTGGTTCATACTTAAGACACATACTTCAGACAGGAGTTGCTTAATGTCCACACAACAGATCGGCGTAGTCGGTATGGCGGTAATGGGGCGCAATCTGGCGCTGAACATTGAAAGCCGCGGGTATAGCGTGTCCATCTTCAACCGTTCACGCGAAAAGACGGAAGAAGTGATCGCTGAGAATGCCGACAAGAATCTGGTGCCTTATTACAGCCTGGAAGAGTTTGTTAATTCGCTGGAAAAACCGCGGCGCATCCTGCTGATGGTCAAAGCCGGCGAAGGCACCGACAAAACCATCGACTCGCTGAAGCCTTACCTGGAAAAAGGCGATATCCTGATCGACGGCGGCAACACCTTTTATCGCGACACCATTCGTCGTAACCGCGAACTCTCCGCCGAAGGTTTTAACTTTATCGGCACCGGCGTTTCCGGCGGCGAGGAGGGGGCCCTGAAAGGCCCGTCCATCATGCCCGGCGGGCAAAAAGCCGCTTACGATCTGGTGGCGCCGATCCTGGAAAAAATAGCCGCGCGCGCCGAAGGCGAAGCCTGCGTGACCTATATCGGTCCGGACGGCGCCGGTCATTATGTGAAAATGGTGCATAACGGCATTGAGTATGGCGATATGCAGCTGATCTCGGAAGCCTATTCGCTGCTGAAGAACGCCCTGGCCCTCAGCAATGAAGAGCTGGCCGCCACGTTTAGTGAATGGAATAAAGGCGAGCTGAACAGTTATCTTATCGACATTACCAAAGACATCTTCACCAAGAAGGATGAAGAAGGTAAATACCTGGTCGACGTGATCCTCGATGAAGCGGCCAACAAGGGTACCGGCAAATGGACCAGCCAGAGCTCGCTGGATCTGGGCGAACCGTTAAGCCTGATCACCGAATCCGTGTTTGCCCGTTATCTGTCATCGTTGAAAGACCAGCGTGTGGCCGCGTCTAAAGTCTTGACCGGGCCGGCGCCGCAAACCTTCAGCGGAGATAAAAAGGAATTTACCGAGAAAGTTCGTCGCGCGCTGTATCTGGGTAAAATCGTGTCTTATGCCCAGGGTTTCTCACAGCTGAAAGCCGCGTCGCAAGAGAATAGCTGGAACCTGAACTACGGCGAAATCGCGAAAATCTTCCGTGCCGGTTGCATCATTCGCGCCCAGTTCCTGCAGAAAATCACCGATGCCTATGCCGACAACGCGGACATCGCCAATCTGCTGCTGGCGCCTTACTTTAAAAAGGTTGCCGACGATTATCAGCAGGCGCTGCGTGACGTGGTGGCCTATGCGGTGCAGCACGGCATCCCGACCCCGACCCTGTCGGCCGCCATTGCCTATTATGACAGCTACCGCGCGGCGGTGTTGCCGGCTAACCTGATCCAGGCGCAGCGCGATTATTTTGGCGCGCATACCTATAAGCGCACCGACAAGGAAGGCGTATTCCATACCGAGTGGCTGGAATAAACCGCCCGCGGGTAAAACCGTTTTAGCGTCGGCGCCGGCATAAACCGTCTGAAATAGGGGGGGGCCACAAATATACCCTCACCGATGTCATCATCAACCGTTCGGGAAACCGGGCGGTTTTTTTTTGCTTTTTTCCTGGCGATATCAAGGTGGTTTAAAGCATTAACTTTAGTCGCGCAAGCCGGATGCAAAGTGCCGCCGCACAGCGTAAATATAGCTGCCATTACGATAAAAAAGCCAGGGCAAGCCTTGCCGGTCGTGAAGAGGAGTATGCGATGCTGCGTTCGTTATTAAGCTGTCATTTCCCGAGTGAACCTGAATTTGTCGCCTCGTTGGGTTCTGTTAACGCGATAGCCGCCGAAAACTGCATTTCCGGCGCGCTGGCGCGGGGCTTCAGCGCGGTCGCCGGTCGATTCTCACGGGCGGGGCGGATGACGCCGGATGCGCGCGCCGGCGGGGTCCGCCCGCCGGGCCTGGATAACTTGTCCATGGAGCTTATAGCGCACATCGGCCGTTATCTTCCCCATAGGGATCTGCTCAGGCTATCCAGCGCCAATAAAAAACTCAATCAGCAGCTGAAAATGCAGCGGGATAGCATTATCTTGACCGGCAGCCTGGCGCGCCGGTGCGGTTATCCGCGGGTTGTGATGCTGGTGGGCAAGGAGACTGTCCCGGGCGTCCTGGCCGCGTTTCCTCCCCACTGCCAGCTGGCGCCGGTTTTGCGTATCATCGAGCGGGTCGGTCCGCCGGATGAAGCGGCGGCGGAATTTATTTATCAGCGTCTTAGCCTGATGATCAAGGCCTGGCCGGTTTCATTGCAAAACCAGGGCTGGCCGGCGCTGAGCCTTCATCGTCTGCGGGACCTGCCGGCCCCAGCCCTCGCCGGTGCCTGTAAAGACCTGTTGCTGGCGGCGCCGGCGCTATCGACGGCCAGCCGGGAGCAGGTCGCCGACAATATCCTTTACCATTTCAGGCTGCTGGCGCAGCGGGACCGGGGCGGGATTATGCTGCGGCTGCTGGCGCAGGCGGGCAGCTACGGCCGAACGGCCAGGGAGGCTGTGCTGATAGGGCTGTCGCTTGATATTTTTCATCTGTGTCCGTTGCATATGTTACCGGCATTGGACGCATTGCTTGCGGCGGCGCTCACCCTGGCCGTGGGCGGGAGAGTGAGGGTCCTGCGTGAACTTCGGTGCCAGCTGCCCCATGTCGAACTGCATGGGCTTGATCATAAGGTAACAAATAGACTTGTTGCGGCGGGGCGGAGCCTGATGGAAAAAAAACATTATCAGCCGATTTAACTGTTGCCTGAGGTAATGAAGACGAAGAGTGATGACCGGTGATAAAAATATCAATAGGCTATCAACGGCCCCATATATTAGGTTGAAAATACTTAATGGTTTTTCAACACAACGATTAAGCCAGATGAAAAAGAAGTTAATATTCAGAATACTTCTGTGCGGACGGCGATGCTGGGGATTTAACTCACCGCCGGTTACATGCGCACAGGAGTAAACGATGTTAATCGACCCTGCCGGCTATGCCCATATTTATGGCGATTCCCTGCGGCCCGGACCCTCGGGCGAGGGGGCCTCGCGCCCTTCAACCCGCCGGGACAAATTTTTTTCACCGGGCGCCAATACCCTGTCGGCCCTGGCTGCAAGGCTAACGCGGGCCCGCGGGCCATGCCCGGAGGCGGTGGCCCGGGCGCGCGACCGGGACTTGGTCCAAAATCCGCAGGGTGGCAGGGTGCTCTTTTCGCCGCCCAAAGTGCATAATACCAGTAATGCCGTCGTCCGCGCGCCCAATATCATCATCGCAACGACCGATCACCTTGCGCAGGTGATACAGGGACTGCGCGCAAATTCGCATTATGAAACGCTGGAGTTCATCTTGGGAAAAGATGAACACCAAGGAATTATTTCATATTTCAATTGTATCGATCAGTATACCCTGCTATTGGTGATTATTGATAAATTCAAAGCGTACATTGAACAACAAAAATCATTTATCTTCAAAAAAATAGTTGGCGTTGTCGAGGCATGGCCTGATTCGATCAAAATGAAAAAAGGTCTGTTCTCCATCAAGGGGAGGTTTTGGCCCCATTTTTGTCGCGAAGCGTTGAATTATTTACCCCATGAAATCTATCCTTTTATCTATGCTTATTTATTGGAGAAAATGCGTAGTTTCCCGGCGAAATACCGGATTGGCGTGTTTACGCAACTGATGCATTCTGTCCATTACCTGCCGGGAAAATCAAATTGGGTGAGTAATACCGAGATTTTTCACCGGATGTTGGCGGAGTGCGAACATTATCCGATGCGTAAAAGAACCATACTGGTCACTCAATTAATAAAAAAATTAATCGTTTTGCCGGAGAATCATCAACTGGAGGTGCTGGCGTTTATTTGGCAAAAAACCCAGCTGATGCTGGCAAATGAATTTCTATGGCTGATTGAGAAAGAAATAGCCTACTTTTATTATCACGGTCTGATGAATACCCTTCTTAATCGCAATAATCTGCGGTTTTTTGATGAGATCGCCTGCAAATATTATCCCAAAGTGACGGATAAAATACCGAACGCGGCGGCCTGGTAATATTCGGCCGTTCTGGTTAGGGGCGTTGGGCGCGGTGGAAAATACCACCCCGACAATGTTATTGATGTTGTTTCGTTTTATCACCAGGAGCATCATATGCTAAGTCGGTTATGCTGTGCGGCGTCGAACCGCCACTCCCACCTGGGGGGCGAATACGGCCAATCACAGGCGCGCGACAAGGGAAAAGAGACGTCCAGGGTCGTCACACTCTATTCAAGCCCGCCCAGTTACAACGAATTGTTCCATCCTTCGCGGCGCGGCAGTTCAGGGTCGGACAGCGGCGCGTCAACCCGGTCGGCGCCGCTGCCGGAACCACTGTAGCCGCTAAAATTAACAGACCGCCCGATCGCTTGGTTAGTTATTGCCGGCAAACAATGGTGCCGCTAATGGATAAGATAATAAGATAGTAAGATAGTAGGATAGTGAGATAGTGAGATAGTGAGATAGTGAGATAGTGAGATAGTGAGATAGTGAGATAAATAATAGCCTGCAGTTTCACTGAAATATTTTATCAGCCGGATTGACTGTTTAAAATCGCCAACGGATAATCATGTGGTTAGTGATTCCATTAACGCTATTCTTTGCCATAAATACGCATGGCAAACTAATTAGCAATATTATTTTTATCAATATAATTAATAAGGTAATTATTATGGACAAAGCTATTTCTCCTTGCTCCAATTCTCATGCCGCCATTCAGCCCGACACCTCAGGTAATAATGAATATTTTCCGTCCCTGCGCAGCAAGCTTACCGGCGTCGCCAATTCGTCCCAACAGCCTTTGCCCGACGGACTGCTTGAACGTATAGATAACTGCAGGGTGGGCGGGGATATGGATATGGCATTATACAACGATATTTCCGCTTATCTACACTCGGTGAGCAATTCGTATCCAGGGGATGTAACCGATCCTAAAACAGATACCCTGAATGATGCCGATAATAACCTGGACGAATCGACAACCTCTCTTTCCCCGACGCAAAAATTGCTGCGCGAAAGCATTCGTATTATTTACCAGATACAATCGCTGGATAAAGCAAAGATGCAACGAGAGTTCGATCGTGTCATGGCGGATAATAAGATCGAACGTGAAACCAAGCGGGTCGTGGAACAGGTTCGCAATGAAGTTCCGCGTGCTGTAAAAACCATTAGCAAAGCAATTAAAAAATGGTTCTGAGCAATTTGAAGATAAATTCCGGTCGATCAGAGGCGCCCGACGCCGGCCTGGCGGCCCATTTCCGGTAAGCGGCTGTTGAACTCCGGCCATCATCAAGGCGAATTGAAACCGCGAATAGCGGCAGTTTCGGATGACCCCCTGGCGATTACAGGGGGCATGGAATTCCTCGTTTGCCGCCGGGTGGCACTGCAACGGTTATTGATGCCGCTCGCGCAGCCGGCCGATAACCCGGCTTAAATCCAAATCCTGGTCCTGCAGCAGCACCAGCAGGTGATAAACCAGATCCGCCGCCTCGTTGGTCAGTTCCTCGCGGTCATGCACCGTGGCCGCCAGCGCGGTTTCCACGCCTTCCTCGCCGACCTTCTGGGCGATGCGTTTGGTGCCGCTGGCATACAGCCGGGCGGTGTAGGAGCTTTCCGGGTCGGCGGTTTTCCTTTCAGCCAGCAGGGTTTCCAGATTATGCAGGAAACCCCAGTCGGTGGCGGCCGGGTAAAAACAGCTGCTGGCGCCGGTGTGGCAGGTCGGGCCGTCGGGATTGGCCAGGATCAGCAGGGTATCCTGGTCGCAGTCGGGATAGATGCCCACCACATGCAGGACGTTTCCGGAGCTTTCACCCTTGGTCCACAGCCGCCGCCTGCTGCGGGAAAAAAAGGTCACCTTGCCGGTATCCTCGGTCACCTGCAGGGCCTGCGGATTCATATACCCCAGCATCAGCACCTCACCGGAAATCGCGTGCTGGACAATGGCGGGCATCATTCGATTGGTTTTGTCCCAATCCAGCTGGTCGCGCTGTTGTGTGGTCAACATCTGATCTCTACTCCCTGTTGTGCGAGAAACGTTTTCAACTCGCCAATATTGATAATTTGTTTATGGAATACCGAGGCCGCCAGCGCGCCGTCCACGTCGGCATCGCGGAACGCCTCGAGGAAGTGTTCGGGCGTGCCGGCGCCGCCGGAGGCGATTAACGGCACATGGCACAGCTCGCGTATCAGCCTGAGCTGGCGCAGGTCATAGCCGTTGCGCACGCCGTCCCGGTTCATCATATTCAGGACAATTTCGCCAGCGCCGCGCCGCTGCGCTTCCGTTACCCAGTCGGGGGTTTCCCATGTTGTCACCCGGGTGCGGGTTTCGTCGCCGGTATACTGGTTGACCAGGTAGCGGTCGGTTTCAGGGTCATGCCAGGTGTCGACGCCTACCACGATGCACTGTACGCCGAACCGGTCCGCCAGGCGGCTGATAAGGTCGGGATCCGCCAGCGCCGGGGAATTAATCGAAATCTTATCCGCGCCGAATGACAGGATGCGGGCCGCCTGATCGAGGGTTTTAATGCCGCCGGCCACGCAAAAAGGGATGTCGATCGCTTCCGCCACCCGTTCCACCCAGCCCTGGTCCACCACGCGGTCGTCCGACGAGGCGGTGATATCATAAAATACCAGCTCGTCCGCGCCTTCCCCGGCGTAACGCCGCGCCAGCGGCACGATATCGCCGATAATTTCATGATTGCGGAACTGTACCCCTTTTACCACCTGTCCGTCGCGCACGTCCAGGCAGGGAATTATACGTTTTGCCAGCATGCGATAGCCTCCTCAACGGTAAATTTGTCTTCCAGTAGCGCGCGGCCGACGATGACGCCCCGCGCCCCGGTATCGCGCAGCCGGGCAATATCGTCCAGGCAGCCGATACCGCCGGAGGACTGGAACGCGATGGCGGGCCAGGCGGCGCAGATATCGCGGTACAACGCCACGTTTGAGCCGCCCAGCGTACCGTCGCGGGAAATATCGGTGCATAACACGTGCCTCAGGCCGAAGGGCTGATATTCGCCGATCGCCTGTTCCAGGGTCATGCCCGAATTTTCCTGCCAGCCGCTGACCGCCACCTCGCGCTGTCCGTTACGGTCGATGCGCACGTCGAGGGCCAATACCAGGGCATCGGGACCAAAGCGCTCAAACCAGCGCCGTACTTCTTCCGGCTGCCGGATGGCGGTGGATCCCACCACTACCCGGGTGGCGCCGGCGTCGAGCAGCGCCGCCACATCTTCCGCGGTGCGGATGCCGCCGCCAATCTGCACCGGCGTGGGCGCCACGCCGGCCAGCAGGGTTTTTAGCAAGGGGATCTGGCGCGCCGCTGGGTCCTTGGCGCCGGTAAGATCCACCAGGTGCAACAGCTGCGCGCCCTGGCTGACGTATTCCTGCAGGCGGGCAAGAGGATGGCCGCCGTACTGGCGCCGCCGGCCATAATCGCCCTGATGCAGCCGCACCACTTCGCCGTTAATCAAATCCAACGCGGGAATAATCACCGATTACATCTCCAGAAAATTTTTCAGCAGTTGGGCGCCCGCGGCGCCGGAGCGTTCAGGATGGAACTGTACGCCGAAAAAATTATCCTGCTCCACCGCCGCGGTAAACGGCTCGCCATAATGGGTTTGGGCGATGGTGGCGGCGCACAGGGGCATGGCGTAGCCATGGACAAAATAGAAGTAGCTGCCGTCGTCGATGCCGCGAAACAGCCGGTTGTCGTGATGCGGATGCACCTGGTTCCAGCCCATATGGGGCAGGGGCAGGCCGAAATCGGTCATTTTTTCGATCGGGGCGTCGATAATGCCAAGCGTCGTGATGCCGCCGTTTTCGGCGCTCTCGCGGCCCAGGAGCTGCATGCCGAGGCAAATGCCCAATACCGGCTGGGTGCAGGCCTTGACCAGCTCGATCAGGCCCCGGCCGCGCAGCTGGTCCATCGCCGCCCGGGCGGTGCCCACGCCGGGCAGGAACAGTTTGTCCGCATGCAGCACGATATCGGTATCGCGGCTGACCACCGGCTGGTAACCGAGACGGCGTACCGCGGCGGTGACCGAGAACAGGTTGGCGCAGCCGGTATCGAGGATCACGACCTTCATCACAGCACTCCTTTCGAACTGGGCAGGGTGTTGCCTTCCACGCGGATAGCCTGGCGCAGCGTGCGGCCGAATACCTTAAACAGGCTTTCGACCCGGTGATGGTCGTTTTTGCCCTTGGTCTTCAGATGTAGCGTGCAGGCCATGGAGTAGGACAGCGAGCGGAAAAAGTGCTCGACCATTTCAGTGCTTAAATCGCCGACGCGCTGATAAGTATACTCCGCTTTATATTCCAGGTGCGGTCGCCCGGAGATATCCAGCGCGCAGCGCGCCAGGCATTCGTCCATCGGCAGCATATAACCAAAACGGCCGATGCCGCGTTTATCCCCCAGCGCCTGGTTTATCGCCTCGCCGAGCGCCAGGGCGGTGTCCTCCACCGTGTGGTGATCGTCGATATACAGATCGCCCTTGACCTCGATATTCATGCGAAAACCGCCGTGGGTGGCGATCTGATCCAGCATATGATCGAAAAAGCCGACGCCGGTATTGATCTTGCTGCCGCCCTCGCGATCGAGCCACACCTGCGCATCAATGGCCGTCTCCTTGGTGACGCGGTTGACGTGGGCATGGCGATCGCGGCGCGTCAGCAGGTCGGCAATCGCCTGCCAACCCAGGGTTTCCGGCTGGTAGCGCAGCCCGTTGACGCCCATATTATGCGCAAGGCTGATATCGGTTTCCCGATCGCCAATCACATAGCTGTTGGCGTGATCCATCCGGTCGCGCTCCAGGTAGCCGGTTACCATGCCGGTGTTCGGCTTGCGGCACGCGCAGCCGTCGGAAGGCAGGTGCGGGCAAATCAGCACGTCATCGAACGCGATGCCCTGGGAGCTGAAAATCTGCATCATCAGGTTATGCGGCGCGTCGAAATCCGCCTGTGGAAAGCTGGCGGTGCCCAGGCCGTCCTGGTTGGTGATCATAACCAGGCGAAAACCGGCCTTTTGCAGCGCCAGCAGCGCGGGGATGACGTCCGGCTCCAGCGCCAGCTTATCCAGCCGGTCCACCTGGAAATCTTCCGGCGGTTCGCTGATTAAGGTTCCATCGCGATCGATAAACAGCAGTTTTTGGCTCACATGGCCTCCTTGCGGGGGGAATCTACGGTCGCCGTGAGCGCGCGCAGGGCATTCACCACCCGTTCGCACTCGTTGCGCGTGCCGATGGTAATGCGCAGGCACTCTTGCAGGCCGGGCTGGGCGCTTTGGTTGCGCAGGATAATGCCTTGGTCCCACAGCGCCTTGAACGCATGGCTTGCCGGGTCAAAGCGGGCCAGCAGGTAATTGCCGGCGCCGGGGTAGACCTCCAGCACGCAGTCGCACCCGCGCAACGCCCCGGCCAGCCAGTCGCGGGTGGCGGTGATTTCCGCCACCCGGGCACGCATCAGCGCCAGGCCGTCGGCGCTGAGCGCCTGTTCGGCGATATCCGCCACCGGCAGCGGCAACGGGTAGGGGGCGATCACCTTCAATAATAGCTGGATCACCTCCGCGCCGGCCAGGGCAAAACCGCAGCGCAGCCCGGCCAGGGCAAACGCCTTGGACAGGGTGCGCAGGATAACCAGGTGCGGGTAGTCGGCCAGCCAGCCGGCCAGGGTCGCCTGCGGGCAAAACTCAATATAGGCCTCATCGGCCACCACCAGCGCGCGTCCCCGGGTCAGCTCCAGCAGGCGCTTGATGTCGTCCGGGCGGATGACGGTGCCGGTGGGATTGTTGGGGCTGCATACGTAGACCAGCTTGACGCCGTCCAGCCGCGCCTCGATGGCCGGCATATCCAGTTGCCAGTCGTCCCGCGCCGGCACGGTGCGCCGCGCCACGCCGAAGGTTTCGGCGCTGACGCTGTACATGCCGTAGGTCGGCGGGCAAAACAGGACGGCATCATGGCCCGGCTCGCAAAACGCGCGTATTAACAGCTCGATGGCTTCATCGGCGCCGCGGCATGCCAGGACCTGGTCCGGCCGCAGGCCCGCGTAGGCGGCGTAGTTATTGATTACGCCTTCGGGCTGGCAGGCGGGATAACGATTGAGATTGCCGGGACGTGGCCCAAAGGCCGGCGGCAGCGGGTATTCGTTGGCGTTGAGCCAGACGTCGCCTTTGCCGCCGAGGCGGCGCGCCGATTGGTAAGGCTCTAGCGCCAGCACATTGGCGCGCGCCAGTTGGCTGATGGACATTATTGCTCCTTATCGGCCGTTAACGGCGCTTGGGTGGAAAGGGTGCCCTGGGCTTGGGTCAGCGCGGCGACGCGCAGCGTAACGGCGTTCTTATGGGCGGTCAGCCGTTCGGCCTGCGCCAGGATTTCGATGGTGGGCGCCAGTCCCAGCAGGCCCTGCGGCGTCAGGTGCTGCACCGTCATGCGTTTTTGGAAGTCCGCCAGTCCCAGGCTGGAGTAGGTATTGGTATAACCGTAGGTCGGCAGGACGTGATTGGTGCCGGAGGCATAATCCCCGGCGGATTCCGGCGACCAGTCGCCCAGGAATACCGAGCCGGCGTTGGTGATATCGTCCACCAGGCCTTCGGCCTCCCGGGTCTGGATAATCAAATGTTCCGGCCCGTAGCGGTTGCTGATGGCCACGCACTGCGCCAGATCGCGGGTGACGATCAGGCGGCTGGCGCAAAGCGCCTGGCGGGCAATGGCGGCGCGGGACAGCGTTGCGAGCTGGGCTTCGGTCTCACGCGCCACGGCGTCGGCGATGGCCGCGTCGGGGGTAAGCAGGATCACCTGCGAATCCGGGCCGTGTTCCGCCTGCGAGAGCAGGTCGGCGGCGATGAACGCCGGGGTGGCCGCGCCGTCGGCAATCACCAGCACTTCGGAAGGGCCGGCGGGCATATCGATGGCGGCGCCGCCCGCGCGCTGGCTGACCTGACGTTTGGCTTCGGTCACCCAGGCATTGCCGGGGCCGAAGATTTTATCCACCTTGGGGATGGATTCGCTGCCGAACCCCATGGCGGCGATGGCCTGGGCCCCGCCTACCTGGAATACATCCTGTACGCCGCACAGCTGCGCCGCGTACAGGATTTCATCGGCAATCGGCGGCGGCGAACACAGGATCACCCGTTTGCAGCCGGCAATACGCGCCGGGGTGGCCAGCATCAGTACCGTCGAGGGCAGCGGCGCGGAGCCGCCGGGTATATAAAGCCCCACCGACGCCACCGGACGGGTGAGCTGGCGGCAGCGCACGCCGGGCTGTGTTTCCACATCCACCGGCGGCAGCTGCTGGGCGCGGTGGAAGCAGTCGATATTCGCCACCGCCGTCGCCATGGCCTGCTTTACCTCGGGCGACAGGCGCCCGGCGGCCTGGCGGATGACCTGGTCACTGACGCGCAATTCCGCCGTGGCGATGTTGTCGAACCGCAGGTTAAAGGCCTTGATGGCCTGGTCGCCGCCCTGGCGGACGCTGTCGATAATGTCGCCGACGGCGCTGCTGATACGATCGGACGCCGCCACCGCGGGGCGGGCCAGCAATGCGATTTGCTGCGCGCTTGAGCAATCGTCCCAGCGTACCGGCGTGGAAAAAGGGGAGGTAGTCATCGGCCGCTTACTCCATCATCTTTTCAATCGGCAGCACCAGGATAGAGCTGGCGCCGAGGGCTTTGAGGTTTTCCATGGTTTCCCAGAACAGGGTTTCACTGCTGACCATATGCATGGCGACGCGATGCTGGTCGCCGGCCAGGGGTAAAATGGTGGGGCGCTCGGCGCCGGGCAGCAGGGCCACGATCTCATCCAGGCGTTCGGTCGGGGCGTGCAGCATGATGTATTTGGATTCACGCGCCTGGATGACCCCCTGGATGCGCACCATCAGCTTATCGATCAGCGCCTGTTTGGCCGGGGGCAGTTCAATATTGCTTTGGATCAGGCAGGCCTTGGAGCGGTAAATCACCTCCACCTCACGCAGCCCGTTGGCTTCAAGGGTCGCGCCGGTGGACACCAGGTCGCAGATGGCGTCGGCCAGCCCGGCGCGGGGGGCGACTTCCACAGAACCGTTTAGCAGGCAGGACTTAAAATTAACGCCGAGTTTGTCCAGGTATTGCTTCAGCAGGTGCGGATAGGAGGTGGCGATACGTTTGCCCCGCAGGCATTCGGGACCGGTAAACGGCTCGTCCAGCGGTAACGCCAGCGACAGGCGGCAGCCGCCGAAGTCCAGGCGCCGCAGCATGTAATAATGGGGATCCTCGCCCTGGGCGCGGCGGTTGAGCAGCTCTTCCTCCAGGACGTTTTCACCGATGATGCCGAGGTCCACTACGCCGTCCATCACCAGGCCGGGGATATCGTCATCGCGCACGCGCATGATATCGATGGGCATATTTTCCGCGAAGGCCAGCAGGCGCTGCTGCTGCAGATTGATTTTTATGCCGCAGTGTTCCAGCAGTTGCTGCGTGTCCGTGCTCAGCCTGCCTGATTTTTGCATCGCTATCCGTAATCGTGATTTGTCCAACATAAATCCTCTGCCTGAAATAAAATTTTTAAGTCCAAAAAAAAACCCTCGGAAGATATCTTCCGAGGGCTCTCTCTTACATTCTGCGCCACTGGAAGATATTATGTCTTCCAGCACCAAACGCCTGAAAGACTAGTCAGGATGATGGTGATGATGGTGGTTAAACAGAACGTTGTTCATTATGATTTCCGTGGTACTGGGTTGAACAGTCTAAGTTGTACAGCGGGCATTGTCTATTACAGGAGTAATATGACATTGGCAGCGGGGCTGCGCTAAGCGCCTTTTTATTTAAGCTAACGATCTTTAACGTCAAATGCAACCCTTTTTTGGAGAGGGGCGGGGCGAACGGCCTACTTTAAACATACTACGCCTGGAGAAGGATATATGAAAAAAATCGCCATTGTCGGTTTAGGCTGGCTGGGAATGCCGCTGGCGTTGTCGTTGCTTGCCAGGGGCTATCGGGTCGCCGGCACCAAAACCACGCCCGACGGCGTCGAGGCGGCCCGGATGTGCGGCGTGGAATGCTATCCGCTGGTGCTGACGCCGGAAATCAACGCCGATCAGGACGATCTGGCGGCCCTGTTCCAGGTGGACGCGTTGATTATTACCCTGCCGGCGGGCCGCACCATGGAGCGCGCCGAGGAATATTGCCTGGCGGTGCAGCAGGTGGTGGACAGCGCCCTGGCGTTTGCGGTGCCGCGCATCATCTTTACCAGCTCCACCTCGGTTTACGGCGACACGACGGGCACGCTGCGCGAAGACAGCCCGCTGGCGCCGGCGACGCCCGCGGGCGTGTCCCTGGTGGAGCTGGAGCGCTGGCTGCATCGCCTGCCCAACACCTCGGTGGATATCCTGCGGCTCGCCGGGCTGGTGGGGCCGAGCCGTCACCCGGGCCGGTTCCTGGCCGGCAAGATCGCGCTGCCGGGCGGCTCGCACGGCGTTAACCTGGTGCATCAGTCGGACGTGATCGCCGCCATCGAGCTGCTGCTCAAGCTGCCCAAGGGCGGCCATACCTATAATATCTGCGCGCCGCGCCATCCGGCGAAGCGTGATTATTACCCGGCCCGGGCCCGGGAGTTGGCGCTTGCCCCGCCGGAATACCTGGCGGACGATGCCGGCGACGGCAAGGATAAGGATACCGGTAAAATCGTCGACGGTAGCCGGATTTGCCGCGAGCTGGGGTTTGAATACCTGTATCCCGATCCCGCCCTGATGCCGGCGCGCCTGTCATAGCACGACGGATGCAGTCTGCGGGCGCGTCTGTCACGGGGCGGCGGGGGAGCGCGGCGCATTTGCCAAACAACGGTCTTGGCGCTATGTTTTTAGGGCAGGCGCAATGTCGCGCGTGCCGGTTTGCTGTCCGCCAATGTTACGATGAACGGATGTTCCAGCGGGTAAACTATGCACAATCTTGTAGCAGTCGATACCCTGGCGACGCCCTCCGCGCAGGCGGAGGCGCAGACGCGTCGCGGGATGCTGGCCGACGAGCGTCGAACCAGCGCGTTCCAGCGTGAGATAGCCGCTTACCTGGAACGCCATCCCCGGACGCAGCATGTAGATATTCTTCTCACCGATCTTAACGGTAGTTTTCGTGGTAAACGCATCCCCCTGGCCGGATTGTCCGATATCGAATCCGGCTGTTATTTCCCCGCGTCGGTCTTCGCCATTAACCTCTACGGCAATACGGTCGAGGAAGCGGGCCTGGGCCAGGAAAAAGGCGAGCCGGACCATGTTTGTGTCCCGGTTGCCGGCACCCTGGTCCCGTCCGCCGCCGATCCCGACGCCACCGCCCAATTGCTGCTGACCATGCTGGATGAGGACGGCACACCCTTTGACGTCGAGCCGCGCAATGTCCTCAACCGCATCTGGCAGGCACTGCGGGCGCGCGGCCTGTTTCCGGTGGCGGCGGTCGAACTGGAGTTCTATCTGGTGGATCGCGCGCGCGACGCATCCGGTTTGCCGCAGCCGCCCTGCGCGCCGGGAACCGGCGATCGCCATACCCGCTGCCAGGTTTATTCGCTGGATAATCTGGACCTCTTCGCAGGCGTGCTCAACGATATTGAACGGCTGGCCGCGGTACAGGGATTGCCCGCTGCCGGCGCGGTGGCGGAGTCTTCCCCCGGCCAGTTTGAGATTAATCTCCAGCATGGCGACAACCTGCCCGCCGTCTGCGACCAGGCCCTGCAGTTGAAACGGCTGGTGCGGCTGGTGGCGGAACACCATGGCATGAACGCCACGTTTATGGCCAAGCCCTACGAGGCTTTTGCGGGCAGCGGCATGCATATCCATATCAGCCTGCGCGACGGGCTGGGCCATAACGTGCTGTCCGACGGGCGCGGCCGCCATTCCGCCCTGATGTGCGACGCCCTGGCCGGCATGCTCGATTTAATGCCGGCCTCCATGGCGCTGCTGGCGCCAAACGTTAACGCCTTCCGCCGATTCCAGCCGGGTATGTATGTGCCGGTCCAGGCCAACTGGGGCTATAACAACCGCACCGTGGCGTTGCGCATCCCCTGCGGCGGCGGCGACAACCATCGGGTGGAATATCGCGCGCCTGGCGCGGACGCCAATCCGTACCTGGTAATGGCCGCGGTGCTGGCGGGGGTGCTGCACGGGCTGGATAACGCGCCGCCGTTGCCGGAGGCGGTGACCGGCAACGGCGGCGATGAAGGCCAGGGCGAGTCTTTGCCGCTGCGGCAATGCGAGGCTTTGCGGGTGTTCAAGGATGACAGACGCCTGCCGCGCCTGTTGGGCGAACGGTTTTGCCAGGTTTACCATGCCTGTAAATATGCCGAACTCAGCCATTTCGAACGGCTGGTCACGGAAACGGAAATCGACTGCATGCTGAAGAACGCGTGACGGTGCCCGATGGATTAAAGCTGTTGCAGGTACTCAAACAGCGCCTTCAGCAGGTGGGTTTTCTCTTCATCCCCTTCATGCTCGCCGTACAGCCGCTCAAGATTTTCCACATAGGCTTGCAGTATTTCCGGGGTGAACAGGCCCTTGCGATATTCCAGCCAGCGCTGCTGTTCGCCGTCGTCCAGGGTGTGAGGAAAATTACGCGCCCGGTAGCGGAACAGTAGCGGCGCAAGACGCGAGTCGACAAAGCTGATATCCAGCGCAGGCAGGTTTACCGGATCGGTTTCCAGGATAATGCCCATCGCCGCGCGGTCGGCGTCGCTGAAAAAACCGTCATACAGCCGGGCGTCGACATTTTCCGAGCCGGCAAAAGGCTCGGCTTCGGCAAACAGGGTCACCACTTTTTCCCGCACGATGGGATGCTGGCGCAGCAGCTGCAGGTTTTGCAGGCAGCGTTGGCGATCGATCCCCAGGCGTTCCGCGTCTTCCGGCCGCAGGGTGCTGGCGGGCGCCAGCACCGGGCATTTATTGATATGCACCAGTTTAATCGGCACCGGCGACCATTCGCCCAGCTTATCGCGCCGGGTATACAGGCGGGTGCGCAGCTCATCGGCGTCAAGCCGCAGCAGGACGTCCATATCGCCGGCCAGATCGCAGACGATCAGGGCGTTCTGGTTTTCCGGGTGCCAGGCCAGCGGCACAATCCAACTGGTGTTGCCGCGTCCGGCGCCGAACATGCCCGACACGTGCACCAGCGGCTTCATGGCGGCGACGTCCACCAGGGTTTTCAGCTTTTGTTTGCCCCGATGCTGGTAGAGATAGTCGAATAGCTTTGGCTGCGCCTGGCGGGCCAGTTTTGCCATGGCAATCGTCGCATGGACATCCGCCATGGCGTCATGGGCGTTGGCATGTTCCACGCCGTTGGCGCGGGTGAGGTGTTCCAGGCGAAAGCTGGGCAAGCCGTCGTCGTTAAGCGGCCAGTTGATGCCCTCGGGACGCAGGGCGTAGCAGGCGCGCATCACATCCAGCAGGTCCCAGCGCGTATTGCCCTGTTGCCAGCTGTAGGCATAAGGATCGTAAAAATTACGGTAAAAAATATTGCGCGTTACTTCATCGTCGAAACGGATATTGTTGTAGCCGAGAATGCAGGTATCCGGCACGCTGAACATGGCATGGATGCGTTTGGCAAACTCCGCTTCGCTGACCCCCTCGCGGGCGGCCTGCTGCGGAGTGATGCCGGTTATCAGCACCGCCTCCGGGTCCGGCAGGTAGTCGTCGGCCGGTTTGCAGAAAAATACCTGCGGCTCTTCCAGCGGCTCGAAGTCCAGGCCGGCGCGGATACCCGCGAACTGGGCGGGCCGGTCCAGCGCCGGATGCTTGCCGAAGGTTTCGTAATCATGAACCAGGAATGTTGGATGTTTATCTTTGTTGTTCACTGTGGGCACCCGTCCTCATTCGTTGAACAATCCATTAATTTTTTTATGGCTGCCAGCGACACTAAACTACGTGCCCGACATGGTAAAGCATATTCGGGAAAGTCTGAAGACCCAGACAGCGGCGATGGGCTGAACACGAGGGCATCGCCGCTGCGGTGGTATTACTAAGCCAGTATTGGCGCTACCGACGAGGACGTGTATGTTAAACATAGCCACTGATATAACATGCATGGACACAATAGATCCATGCGATTAAATTAATTTTTCCGACATTGCAGCATATTAACGTATATGGAAGGCACTTTCATTTCCCACTCTGGCACGGGATAGATTTTGATAGTAAGGGAATCTGGATCTTCAGATTTTTCTGCCAGGCATAATTGTTCCGAGAAAAAGAGAGTGGTTTTACCTGCTTGCCTGGTTGAATAGTTCTCGATGATAAGCCCCGCGTTTATTATGTAATTTATGAGGAGAGATAAGTAGATAATTTTTGTGATTATTTGAGTTTTAATACCAATGCTTAATTGCGTTAAGCAAATAACAAAAAGAAATACTGATATTATATTGATCCCCATAAAGTATCTATCAAGAAAAGTAACCTGATATCCGGACAGCATGCCGGTGAGGACGGGGCGGCCAAATACGGTGGCGGCGATATAAATAACAAGAGCGCAGGATGTTATAACTATAATGTCTTGTATGGTTTTTGAATTCGTTTTTCGATATGAAAATGCGCAAAAAAGCACGTATGCGATTGTGAGAATAATTGAATATACATCATTTAATTCACTGTAGAATTTAAACACGAACGGATATAGAATAGATCTGGCGGTGATTAATTCTATAAGGTTTTTTCCGTCGAACTTCTCGACAATGCCGCCGACACCGATCATTTTGGGTGCGATTATCAAAAAAAGAACGCCCAGCATTATCAACAAAAGCATATGCTCATTAAAAAAATATTTTTTATCATTTGAGGTTATAAACTTACGAATCGTATAAATACCAGCCACAGAAAACACTACTGGATTAGTGGCCGCTGCCAGGGTGATTAATGCGTCTATCGATAACCTGAAATTTCTCGACGCAATTTTTTCCCTGCTAAAAAACAAGCATAGTGTAATAAAAGGCATATAAAAACCAATCTGAAGCAATCTTCCTATGATCTCATTTTGCGACATTCCCAGAGGGATCATCAAAGTAATAAAATAGATTAAGAAAGCAAAATAATTGTTCGATATTCTCTTAATCGTAATAAAAGCCAGCACGGACACAAAAGAATAAAAGCCATAAGATACGAACGCAATGGATTGAGGGAGAAAAAAGAGAGGATTTCCACTTAATGCACTGCTTATCACTGATGAAATATGCAGAGTAAAAATATTGAAGAATACGAAGTAGTCAGGCCTCGCGTGAAGATAAGTATTGAGCCAACCATTCGTCAACGCGTCGGCCACCCATACACCATCTTCCGCATAAACTACAGGATTGATGAGCGGGTCTGGATTACGGATAGCGAGGCAGGCGATACCCAGCGCGAAAAGGAGCAATACATAAAGTACGGCTTTGGACTTATTGATTTTTTACCCCCATCAAAAGCACATGCTTTAAAAAAAATAATACTATCATTGTCATGCAAGAATGCCAAGGGTGAGTGACGAATAATTTAAATAAACGTTATCACAAATACATCTCGATATACGTATATTGCCGAACTGTTTATGTTATTGGTGTAGCACATTAAATTATTACCTTGCTATTTTATAAGGCAGGCTAAAGTTTACAAAATCAGCGAGAGAGTGAAAATCTAAGCAGTAGTCATAGCCTGCATTTTCTATAGGATTAGTGGGCATCCGCAGAATGCATAATATTAATCGTACCGACCGGCGCCATGGCCGCTTCTACGGATTACGCCGGAGATGGTTTCGATTCCGGTTTGGCGCCACGTTGTGTTTGGATTTTCCCCAGTTAAACTTTATACTGGGCCATGCTTGTTCGCTTTTCGATCCCTGTCGTTCAGCGCTCCTTTACCTTCCACGGATAATGCCGCATGCATACGTTGATTATCGTAATGGTTGGACTGGTGCTGCTTGGCCTGTTTGCCTATAGCGCGCATTTTATCGGGCGCCCGGCCGTGTCGACGGCGGTCAAGGCATTTATCGTGGTCTGGCTGGTGATTTCACTGGCCAACCTCGCGGTGGGGGTGTTCCGCGCCGGTTATACCCTGCTTGAGGAACTGCCGATCTTTGCCCTGGTGCTCGGCATTCCGGCGGTTGTCGCGTTATTGGTCCTGCTGGTCCGCAGATGACGCCCGGAGTGTAGCCGCCGGACCGATTCGCCCCGGGGCCGTTATGCGAAATATTTTATTTACCGTTCGCTCCCATACCGTCGGGTAATTCCATTCTTAATAGCGCCGCCGGGAGACGATCCGCCCTGGCGCGCGCGCCGGGTTATTTTTAGCCGCGCATAATTATAACCGATGCCTCGTTTTCAGTAAGAGATAGTTAAAGCTTTCTTGGCTGATCACAAATATCGATATTGTGTCTGTCAAAGTTGTTTAAGCAATGTTATGAAAAAAGGTAATACAACAGTCTGGTCTTTTCCGCACAGCGTTTTATTTAGCTAGCTAATAAATTATCAAGGAGCGGTTGTATGCGAAACATTGCTTCCCATTTGATTTGGATCCTGGTTGCCGTTGCCGGTGCTTTTGGGTTGGGCGTTATTGCCCTGCATAATGGCGAAAAAATCAACGCGCTGTGGATCCTGGTGGTCGCGGTGTCGGTCTATCTGATTGCCTACCGTTATTACAGCCGCTTTATTGCCCGTCGGGTATTGCGGCTGGACGCTACGCGCATGACGCCGGCATATCGTCATAACGACGGGCTGGATTATGTTCCCACCAATAAATATGTGCTGTTCGGCCATCACTTTGCCGCCATTGCCGGGGCCGGGCCGTTGGTCGGTCCGGTGCTGGCGGCGCAGATGGGGTATCTGCCCGGCATGATCTGGATCCTGGCGGGGGTGGTGCTGGCGGGCGCGGTACAGGATTTTATGGTGCTGTTTGTCTCGACGCGGCGGGACGGACGATCGCTTGGTGATTTGATCAAGCAGGAGCTGGGGGCGGTCCCGGGCGTCATTGCCTTGTTCGGCACCTTTATGATCATGATTATTATCCTGGCGGTGCTGGCGCTTATCGTGGTCAAGGCCTTGACCAACAGCCCGTGGGGCGCGTTTACCGTGGGATGCACCATCCCGCTGGCAATTTTCATGGGTATCTACCTGCGTTTTATCCGGCCGGGTAAAATTGGCGAAATCTCGATAATCGGCTTCGTCGTGCTGATGGCCGCCATCATCTATGGCGGTGATATTTCCCGCAGCCCGACGCTTGCGCCTTACTTTACCCTCGACGGCAAGCAGCTGACCTGGACGCTGGTGATCTACGGCGGCATAGCGTCCATCCTGCCGGTATGGCTGCTGCTGGCGCCCAGGGATTATCTGTCGACCTTCCTGAAAATCGGCACCATTGTCGGGCTGGCCATCGGTATCGTATTTATCGCGCCGACGCTTGAAATGCCGTCCATGACCCGGTTTATCGACGGCACCGGGCCGGTGTGGTCGGGGTCGCTGTTTCCATTCCTGTTTATTACCATCGCCTGCGGCGCGGTGTCCGGTTTCCATGCGCTGATTGCCTCGGGCACCACGCCCAAGATGCTGGAAAACGAAACCCAGGCGGCCTTTATCGGTTATGGCGGCATGCTGATGGAATCCTTTGTTGCCATTATGGCGCTGATTGCCGCGTCGGTTATCGACCCGGGCATCTATTTTGCCATGAACAGCCCGGCGGCGGCCCTGGGCGGCACCACGGTGGAAGCGGCGGCGGCGACGGTCAGCGGCTGGGGATTTGAAATTACGCCGCAGATGCTGACGGAATACGCCCAATCGGTGGGCGAAAGCAGCATTGTGTCGCGGGCGGGCGGGGCGCCTACCCTGGCGGTCGGCATGGCGCATATTCTCAGCCAGGCCGTCAGCAGTATCAGCATGGCGTTCTGGTATCATTTCGCCATCCTGTTCGAAGCGCTGTTTATCCTGACTGCGGTGGACGCCGGCACTCGCGCCGGTCGTTTTATGCTGCAGGATCTGCTGGGGGTGGCGGTGCCGTCGCTGCGGCGCACCGACTCGCTGGCGGCCAATATTATCGCCACCGCGCTGTGTGTCGCCGCCTGGGGCTATTTTCTGTACCAGGGCGTGGTGGATCCGCTGGGAGGCATCAATACCCTGTGGCCGTTGTTCGGCATTGCCAACCAGATGCTGGCCACCATGGCGCTGACCCTGTGTTTTGTGGTGTTGTTCAAAATGAAACGCCAGGCTTACGCCTGGGTGGCCGGTCTGCCGATGACGCTATTATTGGTATTCACCACTACCGCCGGATTGATGAAAATACTGTCCGACGATCCGCGGGTGGGTTTCCTGGCGCTGGCGCGTAAATATCAGGCGGGCATCGATCAGAACCAGATTATCGGCCCGGCTAAAACCATGCAGGAAATGGGGCGGCTGGTCTTTAATAACCAGCTGAACGCCGGATTAACCGCGCTGTTTATTTTTGTGATGATCAGCATCTTTTTATTCGGCCTACGCTCGGCATACCTTGCCTACCGGCTTGATAAACGCAGCGACACTGAAGTTCCCTACCAGGCCCTGCCGGTGACCAAATAAAAACCTTGCCCGCGCCCCTGTACGGCGCGGGCGGCTTTACGCCGATATTGCCGGGGAGCTTGTGCCATAGGGCGCGGTGCGTTGGTTACAGCCAGGCAATTAGCCCGAATACACCCAGCCAAAATAAACCGCTTAACAGGAAAACCAGTTTCCAGGCTAAAGAACGAGAGATGTTTATCATATATCCATGTGCAATATTGAAGTAGTATAAATAATAGCGGTGAAGCTTATCGCGTGACGGAATTACCGAGTATTCTAACCGACAGGTATTTTCCTGTCATGATAGCTTGGATATTACTCACAGAACAGTGAAGCTTGGTGAGAAACGTGGGTTTATCATTAAATTGTTAATTAATATAAATTTTAAATCAGTCAGTTCCTGTCATTGTCCCGGTGGCATGATTAGTTAGCGTAGGGCGTGATGATATTAATTTGGTGTAAATAAGTTATTTTTTGACAATATTTCGGAGTTGATTTAACTGTTAACTTAATTTAATGCAATTAACTATTATGAATAATGTATTTAATTGAAGTGGTGTATTCAGGGTGCCTATGACGATTGATTGCAACAGCCCGGCGGCGCGGCCGGCGGGGTGAGCGCCGTCCTGGCGGGGCGGGCGCCGGCCGGCCCGCCCCGCCAGGAGGTTATGTATCGCCGCGCATCAGGGCCGCAGCGTGTTGCGCATGTCCTTTACGTCCGCCGCGTTAACCGGCGCGGCGGCGTTGCCCCAGCTATTGCGGATATAGGTCAGGACATTGGCCACCTGGGCGTCATCCAGGTTCCAGGCGAAGCTGGGCATGGCGGGCGCGGTGGGGCGGCTGTCGGTGGCGCCCGCGCGGCTGCCGGCCAGCACCACGTTTATCAACGAGGTGGCGTTGGGCGCGCGGATAAGCGGGTTATCGGCCAGGCGCGGGAAGAGATTGGCTTCGCCGGTGCCTGCGGGATTATGGCAGGCCGAGCAGCGATCGAAATAGATGGCCTTGCCCGCCACCATCCGGCCGTCATCGGCCTTAAGCGCCTCGGGCGCCTTGGAACCGGAGGCAGCGGCGCCCTTCAGGTAAACCGCCACCGCCTTGAGATCCGCATCGTGCCAATGCTGGGAAGAGTGTTCCACCTCTTCCGCCATCGGGCCGGAGGCGATATCGTAACGGTTGACGCCGGTGCGCAGATAGGCAACCAGGTCTTCTTCGCTCCATTTGCCGATGCCGGTATGCTGGTTATTGGTGATATCCGGCGCCCACCACGCGCCCAGATTGTTACCCTGCAGGAAGTTGGCGTTTTTGTCGCCGCCCAGCAGGTTTTTCGGCGTATGGCAGGTACCGCAGTGGCCGGGGCCTTCCACCAGGTAGGCGCCGCGATTCCATTCCGCGGATTTTTTCGGATCGGCCGTGAAGGCGCCCTTATCAAAATTAATCCAGTTCCAGCCTATCAGGCTGGCGCGAATGTTAAAGGGGAACGGTAGCTGGTTGGATTCCACCGGGTGGTTAATGGGCTGCAGGGTTTGCAGATAGGCCCACAGCGCTTGGTTATCTTCCCGGCTCATTTTGGTATAGGCGGTAAACGGCATCGCGCCGTACAAGCGCTTGCCGCCATGGCCTATCCCTTCCGACATGGCCCGCTGGAAATCGTCGAAGGTCCATTTGCCGATGCCGGTTTCCATATCCGGGGTGATATTGGCGCCGAGCAGCGCGCCAAAAGGCGTGTCAATGCGAAAGCCGCCGGCAAAAGGCTTGGACGCATCGGTGGTATGGCAGGCGGTACAGTCGCCCACCACCGCCAGGTAACGGCCTTTTTCCACCTGGTCATACTCCGGTTGCGCCAGGGCATGCCCCGTCCAGGCGGTCAGCGCCAACAGGCCGGCATAAACTGAAATCAGCTTTTTCATGCGGTGATCATCTCCCCGGGGCGTTGCAGGTAATAGTGGCGAATGGCGTATGCGGCCTTGAAGGCTAGCGCGCCCACGGTGCCGGTGGGGTTATAGCCGGGATTCTGCGGGAACGCGGAGGCGCCGACCACGAACAGGTTCGGCACATCCCACACCTGCAGATGTTTGTTCACCGAGCTGTTGGCGGGATCGGCGCCCATGACAAACCCACCGACGATATGGGACGACTGGTAGGGCGCCGAGTTCCAGTGGCCCTTCATCGGCCGCATATAATATTCGCGCGGATTCATCGCCTTGGCGATGTCGCCGACCTTGCCGGTGCAATAGGCCGCCATCTTGAGATCGTTGGGTGAGAAATCGAAGGTCACCCTTAACAACGGACGCCCGAGCGGATCCCTATAATTGGGATCCAGAGACAGATAATTGGTGCGCGTGCTGTAGCTGCTGGCTTCACAGCCAATGCTCATGCTGCTCAGGTAGTTGCTCTTCACCTGGCGTTTGAACTCGCTACCCCAGGTCGGCGCGCTGGGCGGGGTGGGATGGTAGGAAATCGGCGCCGCGCCGATGGGCGTGACGCGGATGCTGCCGCCGCCGAAAAAGCCCAGTCCGGCATGATCGAAATTGTCGTTGTTGAAATCATCGATGCCCATGCCTACCGCGCCGGCGCCGATAAACGGATTGAAGTTTTTATTATCAAAAAACAGCTGTACCGAGTTGGCGGTTTGGTAGGCGTAGTTGCGGCCGGTGGTGCCGGTATCGGTCACCGGATCGTAAGGTTTGCCCACGCCGGACAACAGCATCAGACGCACGTTTTCGAAGGTAAAGGCCGTGACGATCACCAGATCGGCGGGCTGTTCCCATTCGTCGCCGGAGGAGTCGATATAGACCACGCCGGTGGCGCGTTTGCCGGTGGAATCAAGGGTGACCTTCATGACCTCGCTGTTGGTCAGCGCGGAGAAATTTTCCTTACGTACCAGCACCGGCAGCACGGTGGTGATGGCGCTGGCCTTGGAGTAGTTGGCGCAGCCGTAGTTGGTGCAAAAACCACAGTAGGTGCAGGGGCCCATGGCGACGCCCAGGGAATTGGTGTAGGCCTGCGAGACCAGCGATGAGGGTACGGGAAAGGCTTTATACCCCAGATTCCTGGCGGCTTCGGCAAACAGCGTCGGGCCGTAGGGCTGCTTCATCGGCGGCGTCGGATATTCGCCGGAGCGCATGCCCTCGTAAGGGTTGCCGCCGTCGCGCTTGACGCCGTTCAGGTTGGACGCATAACCCGAGGTGCCCGCCAGCCGTTCAAACTGCATGTAAAACGGCTCCATCTCCTCCCAGTCGGTGCCCCAATCCTGCAGGGTCAGCTCCTTGGGCATGGCGTCGGCGCCGTAACGTTCCAGCAGATGGCTTTTCAGGCGGAATTCCTCCGGCTGGAAGCGGAAGGTAATGCCCGCCCAATGGTTGCCGGCGCCGCCGGTGCCGTTGCCCGGATGAAACGAGCCCCAGCTGCGCATGGGCAGGGCGGTCTGCGACGGATCGTTGCGTACGGTGATGGTATTTTGTTTAGTGCGCAGCATCAGCTCCTGGCTGCGATTGTAACGCAGCTCATCGGTTACGGATGCGACGTTAAAATCCCGTGCGGTATCGCGCCACGGGCCGCGTTCAATTGCGATCACTTCCAGGCCCGCGTCGGTCAGCTCATTGGCAATAATTGCCCCCGCCCAGCCCAGACCAATTACCACAACATCGGTTTTGGGAAGTTTCTTTGCCATGTCGGTTTATCCCTTGGTTTTCCATTGCTCACTGCCGCCAATGCTTACCGGCGTTAAATGAAGGTCTTGATTATGTTGTTCGATAAGATCGCGGTAATCGTAGCGGGCGCCGGGGAAACCAATCATTTTCCATGACACCATATCGCGATTGCCGCCGTACATCGGATCGGCAAAAAATCCTTCCATGGTATTGTCCAGCACCTGTTTGAAAAATAGCTTGGCATCGATATTGGCCAGCTTGATGCCGCCTTTTTCCAGACCGGTCAAGATTTTATCGCGTTGTTCGGGGGGAAGTTCGGGAAAGGTTTTCTGAAAGGTCTGCCGGCAATAGTCTTCCAAATCGGCCAGGCCGATGCGATAGCGTTGCTGGGGCACCAGGGGCGACTGATCGCCCTGTTCGGGGGTCCCTTCCTGGAACGGACCTTCGCGGTAAAGCCGGGCAAAGGTGCCGTAAAAACCCTTCATCTGGCGGTCGATAAATACCACGCATCCGGCGTCCTTGCCGCTGACGCTAAGTTCGTCGGCAGGGATAAAACGTTCGACCATGGCTTCAAGCGTCGCCACTTCCTTATCGTTGAAAAACAGCCAGCCTTGCCCGGCAAAGGTTTCCGTCGGATTGTGGGCGAAGGGCTGCCAGCCCGGCGCGCCGGTCAGGGTCGCTGCCTTGGCGCCGACGCTTGCGCCGATGGCAAAGGTCGCGGCGGAATAGGAAAGAAGCTGCCTGCGGGTCACTCCCGGCAGCGTTTTTTTTCTCTTGCGCATATAGGCTTCCCGTATTTATCGTGGCGGGTGCGTTCACGCCCCGCGCTGTTTATGTGTTTGTGACGACATGGATCACCAGGGTGATAAACCCCATTACTATAAAGGATTCTGCTATGTAGCAAATTATGAATATGTTGCTAACAATTACGCAACTTTGCAATGGTACCGGTTCCCAGGCGTCGGTAAAACGCTGCGGCACGGCGGGAAAATAGAGTGGCATTGCCACGCAGTTGCTTGAAATTTCATGCGTTATCCTGTCTTTCGCCGTGTTCATGACGATGTTGAAAGTTGTAAGCAAATTAAACCAGGACGGTTTGCCCGCCGGCGCTGCCGGACGGCGCGGGCGATACCCGGCCGGGCGCTTTCCGCCAGGAAATGAAGCGCGGCTACCGGCGCGAAACCAATGATTAGTAATATATTTATGATTAAATAAATTATAGTCAGATAACGATACCCGAACAGAAAAGAGTTGTTTTAGCGGCGACGTTACACCTTGAAATATGTAAGCCTAATTATTGATGTTAAAAGCAGTTAATTTCTTTAAACTAGGCCTCCCGCTTCATCATGTCAGGTCGATTTCCCGTGCGTTTGGATAGAAAAATCTCCTCTCTGGAACATACCATTTACCAGCATTACCGCATCGCCCACGGATTGCGCATCGGACTGGCCTTTGTCCTGACCTTTATGATCATCCGCCTGCTGGATATCCCGGAGGGAACCTGGCCGCTGATCACGCTGGTGGTGGTGATGGGACCGATATCCTTTTGGGGCAATGTGCTGCAGCGGGCGGTACAACGTATTATCGGCACCATGTTCGGCGCCGTTTCAGGACTTATCGGCCTGCGCCTGGAACTCTATTCCCTGCCGTTGATGCTAATCTGGTGCGGCATCGTGATGTTTATCTGCGGTTACCTTACGCTTGGCAAGCGCCCTTACCTGGCATTGCTGATAGGCATAACCCTGGCGGTGGTATGCGGCGCCGGCGCGGGCGATATGCAAACCGCGCTCTGGCGCAGCGGGGATGTGATTATCGGTTCGCTGCTGGCCTTGCTGTTTACCAGCATCTATCCGCAGCGGGCGTTTATCCACTGGCGGATGCAGATGAGTTTCAGCCTGATAGCCTTAAGCAAGATCTACGCCGCCTACCTCTCGCCGAATATTATCGAGCGCCCCCGCCTGGACGGGCGGTTGAAAACGCTGCTGGGCGACGTGGCCAAGATGGGCGCCCTGGTGGCGCCGGCCAGTAAGGAGAGCGCGGTGCCCAAAGCGGTGTTCGACGCCATCCAGAACCTGAATCGTAATATTGTCTGCGTACTGGAGCTGCAAATCGACGCCTGGTGGGCCTCGCGCGAAAGCCATTTTATTTTACTTAACGCCACCACCCTGCGCAGTACCCAAATGGTCACCCTGCGGGCGCTGGTGACGCTTGCCGACGCGCTGCGCCAGGGTAATCCGGCGCCGATTGTCGCCAATAGCGGCGAACTGGCGGTTATTGCCGCCGAACTTAAGCTATTAATGGAGGAGGCCAGCAAGCGTAACGAGGTCGAGGCGCCGATATTCGGTTACGTCTGGCTGAGCCTGAAGCTGACGCAACAGCTGGAGCAGATGGCGCGGCTGCTATGCCAGGCGCTGCGTAAGCCATTGCCGCAACAGGAAGAATGAATTATGGTCCGGCGGTAAAAGCGGGTAAAATAGCGAAATGCCATTGCGCCGGATAGCTGCTACTCTGTAAGGTAATGACTATCCATGCGTCACTGCACCGTTTTCAACCGATGACTTAAGCAAGGAAATTGAAATGGATCACACCAAGCCTTCATTCCAGGATGTTCTGGAGTTTGTGCGAATGTTCCGCCGCAAAAATAAGCTGCAGCGTGAAATCGCCGATAACGAGAAAAAAATCCGCGATAACCAAAAGCGCGTCCTGCTGCTGGACAACCTGAGCGACTACCTCAAGCCGGGGATGACCATTGAAGAAGTGCAGGCCATCATCGCCAGCATGCGTACCGACTATGAAGATCGCGTTGATGACTACATCATCAAAAATGCCGAGCTGTCGAAAGAACGCCGCGAGCTGTCGAAAAAATTGAAGGCTATCGGCGAAGTCAAGGCCATGGCCGCCGCCGGCGTGCCCGAGGCCGGTAAATCCGCCTGACCGTTTTCATCGCCGGTCATCTGGCGGCAACCTTGGTTGTCGCCAGCGTTGCCCAACCCCCGGGGGACCGGGCGAGACCGCGCGCACAGGCATCGCCCGAGGTTGGATCTGATCCGGCCTTTTTTTTTGCCCCAAAATATTAAAAACAATGAATACTTGAATTAGCTTCTTCATTTAATAAAAAATAATAATCCATAGTGAATAAATAGAATGCTCAAAAAATAAGAAAAAATGATAACATATACTCAATTTTATGATTATTATTTAAGAAATTCGCAGCGTCACCATTGCACACTCCCCTTTATATGAATAACATTGAAGATTGATCCGGTAATATTAAAGTAAGTAATAAATTATCATGTATACAATATTTTACCGGACATATAATTATATGTATCTTACTATGATAATAGTGTATTCAATGATATTTATTTATGAATGATTACCACTAGTTATCTATTTACCGGCAGAGGATGGTAGAAACATCTCCCGCATCCAGAACTATTTCGGATGGAAAGGGAGCCGACAACGGCATAAGCAGAACGCAGGTAAGCAATTTCATGACCATCAGGAAATATCAACTCGGCGTGATTATACGCCCGGTTTTATTATTGTTTACAATAATAATATTATTTCAATCAATGGAGAATGCCAGAAAGTCGGCGCCGCTGGTTCCGTCCGCTTTGCCCGCTTATTATTCGGGGGCGTGGTCGCCGGCGGCACAGGCGGCAAATCCTTTTTGCCCGGTATCGGCCTGCGCCATGAGGTATTTCCTGGCGCAATGTCCCTGCACGCATCGGCAGCACTGTCTCAGCGCCGAAAACATCCGGGCGGTAAACGAGGACAAACTGTGCCAACAGCAGGATAGGGGCGATCGCAGCGTTTACCGGTTTATCAAAACGGATATGAAACAGAGAGTCAAGCGGGCGGTCAGGCGTTTACTGCGCCTCGCCTATAAATAATGACCGGCCCGCCAATGCCGAACCTAAACCCGGCGTGCGTTAAAGCGTAAGCGTGCCAATGGGGTGGAAGCGGCCTTCCCAGGCCGCCGGAGCGCTGCATGGCGCGCCAGCCCCGCGATAACCGAACGCGAACCAGGCGTGTTGATGGGATAACCAGCTTAATGATGCACCACCGCCAGCCGCTTTATATTTTTTTTGATGGTGGCGGCGGAGTCATCGAACTGACGCTGCTCCTCTTCATTAAAATCCAGCTCGATGATCTGCTCGACGCCGCGCTGGGCCAGCACCGCGGGCACGCCGATCGCCAGCCCCTGCTTGCCGTATTCCCCGTCGAGCACGCAGGATACCGTCAGGGCGCGGTGGCTGCTGGTAAACAGATTGCGGCAGATTTCAGTGATAGTGCCGGCGACGCCGTATTCGGTGCAGCCTTTCTGGGAATAGATTTCAAAGCCCAGCTGGCGGGTTCGCTCGCCTAGCTGCGCAAAATCCAGCTCATGGCCGGTTTTCAGCCGGCTATACTCATCGAGCGTCATGCCGTAGACCGAAGAGTGCGACCATACCGGGAACTGGGTGTCGCCGTGCTCGCCAAGGATAAAGGCGTCAACGCTTTGCGCCGCGATATCCAGCTGCTCGGCCAGGATGCGCCGCAAACGCGTGGTGTCCAGCCAAACGCCGGTGCCCAGCACCTGATTGCGCGGCAGGCCGGACAGCTTCCAGACCTGGTAGGTGATGATATCGCACGGGTTGGTGGCGATCAGGAAGATTCCCTGGAAGCCGCTGCGCATCATTTCCGGCACGATATTGCCGACGATGCGCGCGGTGGCGTCCAGCTCGTCAAGCCGCGTTTGGCCCGGTTTCAGCGCGCCGCCGGAAACGGTAATGACCGCGATATCGACATCCCGGCAGTCCGCCGCCGGCCGTGAGCTGATAACAATACGGCCGGGCATGTAGGCCGCAGCGTCCGCCAGATCCTGGCGATGGCCTTCCGCCAGCTGCTGGTTTAAATCCACCAGGATGATCTCTTGGCAAATCTGCTGGTTCAGCAGCGCATAAGCGGCGGAAGAGCCAACGTTGCCCGCGCCAATGATCATTACCTTGCGTGGTTTCATGCATCTTACCTCGATAAACAGGGTTAAAAGACAATCACGCGGGTCATGCCGCGCCGCCGGTAGCTAACGACTTTAAATGAATTATGGTCTAATTGACAAAATGCTATTCTTATTGTGACGATATCTTACCCGTAGCGGTGACCCGCTGAGTGATGTTATGGCTATATTTGAGTACGGCCACCAAGAGCTGTCCTGGCTGGCGAAAAAAGATAAACGCATGGCGCAGGCCATTGAGCGCATCGGCATCATTACCCGGCCGTTGATGCCGGATCTGTTTGCCGCCCTGGTCAGGAATATTGTCGACCAGCAGATTTCCACCAAGGCCGGCCTGACGGTAAACGCACGCTTGACCGTGCTGGCGGGCACCGTGACCCCGGCCGCGATTGAACAGTTGACCGCCGGGCAGATCCAGTCCTGCGGCATGACGATGAAAAAAGCGCTTTATATCAAAGGCGCGGCCACCGCTGCCATGAGCGGCGAACTGGATCTGGCGGCGATACCGGGCTATTCGGACCGGGAGGTGATTGCTGCCCTGTCGCGCCTGCCGGGCATCGGGGTGTGGACCGCGGAAATGCTGATGATCTTTTCGCTGGGGCGGCCCGACGTGGTGAGCTGGGGCGATCTGGCCATTCGTCGCGGCATGATGAACCTCTACCGGCATAAGGAACTACCCCGCGAACGCTTCGAGCGCTACCGCCGCCGCTACTCCCCTTATGGCACCACCGCCTCGTTGTATCTTTGGGCTTATTCCGCAGCCGGGTTCAGCGCGCGTTTGCCGGTTCCCCCGGCTAATGCGCTTATCGTCCAGCCGGCGGCCACGACGGCTAAATAACGCCATGGCCGGGTGGTTCGCGCCGAAAAATACCCCGCATGCGCGGGGGCGTGCGGGGTGGGGCAGCGGCGGGACGCGGATCAGGCGCTCAGCCAGCCCAGTTTGATGACAAACAGAATGGACAGTACGATCAGGGCGGCGTTCAGGTCGCGGGTGCGTCCGGCCAGCAATTTCACCACCGTCCAGGTGATGAAACCGAAGGCGATGCCGTTGGCGATGGAGTAGGTCAAAGGCATGGTCAGCGCGGTCACGGTGACGGGAGCGGCGACGGTAATGTCTTTCCAGTCAATTTCCGCCAGGCCCGAGGTCATCAGCACGGCGATGAACAGCAGGGCGGGCGCGGTGGCAAACGCCGGCACGCTAGAGGCCAGCGGCGCGAAAAACAAGCTGAGCAGGAACAGGATGCCCACCACTATCGCCGTCAGGCCGGTGCGGCCGCCGGCGCTGACGCCCGCGGCCGACTCGATATAACTGGTGGTGGTGGACGTGCCGAGCAGTGAGCCGAACAGCGCCGCGGCGCTGTCGGCGATCAACGCCTTGCCCATGCGCGGGATATTGCCCGCCTCGTCGGTGAGGCCGGCGCGTTTGGTTACGCCGATAAGGGTGCCAGAGTTGTCAAACACATCCACGAACAGGAACGCGAACACTACGCTGACCAGGGAAATGTTCAGCGCCCCGCGAATATCAAGCTGCATAAAGGTCGGCGCAATGGACGGCGGCATGGATACCACGCCGAAGAACTGGCTGTAGCCCATGGCGATGGACAGGAAGGTCACCGCCAGGATGCCGATCAGCACCGCGCCGGGCACCCGGCGGGCTTCCAGCACCACGATCAGCACAAAACCCAGCATGGCGAACAACGGGCCCGCTTTGCCCAGATCGCCCAGGCCAACCAGGGTGGCGGGATTCGCCACGACGATACCGGCGCCTTCCAGGGCGATAATGGCCAGGAACAATCCTATCCCGGCGGCAATGCCCGAGCGCAGCGGCAACGGGATGCTGGTGATAATCCATTCACGAATCTTGAAGATCGACAGGGCGAAGAAGATCAGCGCCGATAAAAATACCGCGCCCAGCGCAATCTGCCAGGTGTAGCCCATGTGCAATACGACGGTGTAGGTAAAGAAGGCGTTCAGCCCCATGCCCGGCGCCAGCGCGATCGGGTAGTTGGCGATAAAGCCCATCAGCGCCGAGCCGATGGCGGCGGCCAGGCAGGTGGCGACAAACACCGAGCCTTTATCCATGCCGGTGGCGCTCAGGATCGACGGGTTAACAAACAAAATATACGCCATTGCCAAAAAGGTGGTCAGCCCGGCCAGAATTTCGGTTCGTACGTTGGTACGATGAGCCTTTAATTTAAATAGTTTTTCTAACATGGGAGTTTTCTCATTGAAGTTGTCTGCACAGCCAAAGCAATCGCTATGCCACTATTGCGCCAGCATGCCAAAGGCGGCAATGGATGAGGCAGGCGCATTATATAGGGATTAAGGCCGTCTAAGCAGCAAAAAACGTAATCGTTTGCGCAGATATCGGCGCCATAAGTGTGCCATGCCCTCACTTTTATGGTGCGGGCGCATTATTATGGTGCGGCATTTTTCCCCATAAGGAGGAGCAGCATGGTGAACCATAGAGGCCCCGGGCCGGAACCGGGGACGGATAGATTATCCGGCCGCGCCGCGCGCCTGGCCGAACTGCGCCGCCGGCGCACGACGCCGGTGCTGATCGTCGGCGGGGGGATTAACGGCATCAGTACTTTTCGCGAACTCGCGTTGCAGGGCATCCCGGCCATCCTGGTGGAGCAGGGGGATTGGTGCCAGGCGGCCAGCGGCGCGCTGTCGCGCATGATCCACGGCGGGCTGCGCTATCTCGAGTCCGGTGAGTTCGCCCTGGTGAAAGAGTCGGTGGTCGAGCGCGACCGGCTGCTAGACAATGCCCCTCATTATGTAAAGCCGCTGCGCACCACCGTGCCCATTGACACCTACTTCTCGGGATTGGTTAACGCCGGTAAACGATTTATCGGCCTTACCGGGCGGCCGTCGCGCCGCGGCGCCCTGGTGATCAAGGCCGGATTGGCCCTTTATGACCTATATACCCGCGCGCAGGGCGTCATGCCGCCCCACCGGCTGGCGGGCGGCGGCGAAACCCGCCGCCGCTGGCCGGAATTCAGCGATTGGGTTAAATGCAGCGCCATCTATTATGATGCCTGGATCAATTATCCGGAGCGGCTGGGGTTCGAGCTTATCGAAGACACCGAACGTGCCAATCCCGGGGCGCTGGCGCTTAATTACCTTAGCCTGGCGGATGCGCGCGACGGCGGGGTGACGCTGCGCGATATCAACGGCGGGGAAACCTTTACCCTGGCGCCGGAGCTGGTGATTAACGCCACCGGCGCCTGGATTGACCGGCTTAACGGGGTGTTGGGCCCGATATCGCCGGTGCCGAAGCTTATCGGCGGCACCAAAGGATCGCATCTTATCGTGCGCAACGCCCGGCTGCTGGCGGCGTTGAACGACGGCATGGTGTACTACGAAAACCACGAGGGGCGGGTCTGTATCCTGTTCCCCTATTTTGGCAACGTGCTGGTCGGGTCCACGGATATCCGCACCGATAATCCGGACGACGTGATCTGCGCGGAGGATGAAAAGCGTTATATCCTGGACTCGCTGCGGTTTGTTTTTCCGCATATTTCCATCGCCGCGCAGGATATCCTCTATACCTTTTGCGGCATTCGCCCCCTGCCTGTGAGTGATACGACCGTCAGCGGGCGGATTTCACGCAGCCACTCGCTTAAGGTCATTGCCCCGGCGCCGGGCCGGCCGTTTTCCACCCTGTGCCTGGTGGGCGGCAAATGGACCACTTTCCGCGCATTCGGCGCCGAGGCGGCGGATCTGGCGCTGCGCCACCTGGGGGAACGGCGGCGGGTTACCACGGAACACCTGCCCATCGGCGGCGGCCGGGATCTGCCCGCCCGGGCCGGGCAGGCGGCCTGGATAAGCGGCCTGGCCGTACAGTATCAGGTTGATCCGGCACGGGTAGCCCAATGGGTAGTCCGCTACGGCAGCCGTGCTGTCGCGCTGCTGGCCTTCGTCAGCCAAACTCCCGATGGGCCGTTGCGCCATCATCCCGGTTATACCGTCAACGAGCTGCGTTTCCTGATTGCCCGCGAGCAGGTGGTCAGGCCGGAGGATCTGTTGGTGCGCCGCACCGCCATGGCCATCTCAGGTGAGCTGACCCCGGCGCTGGTGGAGGAGGTTACCGGCATACTGGCGCAGGCGCTGGGCTTAAGCGAGAGCGAGAGAAACGCCAGCCTGCGCGCCGCCGGCGCGCATCTGGCCGCTTACCACGGCCTGTCCTGGCTCGCGGCGTCAAGCACGGCACCCTCATCCATCCCGCCCGCCGAAGGCGCGCCTTGATAAAATAAGACCAACGATGCCGGCATGTATTGGCATAAAATCTGCATTGTTATTACGATAACAACCATTGCCATGGTGTCAACGAAACAACATGACGATCAAGCCCCCTGAACATGGGATTGTTGCCCGTATCGAAGCCTCGTTTGCCGCAGAGACGCCGACCGGCAAGCGCATCGCCGGCTGGCTATTGGCCAACCTGGCGCAGATCCCCTTTGAAACCGCCGACAGTATCGCCCGCAGCGCCGCCGCCAGCGGCATTACCGTCGGCCGCTACCTCAGGCGCCTTGGGTATCGCAACCTGGACGACGTTAAGCGCGGGTTGCGCCAGGAGGGCGGCGGCCTGTACCAACCCTGGGGCGTCACAGATCGTCTCGACGCCTATCGCCAGTTCAGCGCACAGCCGCAGCGGGAAAAACTGCGGTTATCGCTGGCACGGGAACTGGCGGCGATCGAGCATGCCTACCTGCTGGCGCAAAGCGAAAGCTTCGCCAATATTACCCGGCATCTGGTCGAGGCCGACGCGGTGTTTGTGGTGGGCATCCAGTCCACGCGCGGCATCGCCAACGCCTTTTTCAGCCATCTGGAATATCTGCGTCCGCGCGTGTGGTTTGCCGACGGCCTGTCCGGCACCTATGTGGAGTCGCTGAATTCCGAATTCGCCAATCCCTACCTGGTGGTGACCGATACCCGCGCCTACTCGGTTATCGCCCGGCAATATTGCGAGGTGGCCAGCCGGCGCGGTCTCAAGCTGGCGCTGCTCACCGACGTCTATTGTCCCTGGGCGCGCGATTACCCGATGGACCTGCTGCAGTTAAAAACCGACACCGGCAACTTCTGGGATTCGCTGGCGCCCTTTAGCTGTCTGTTTAACCTGCTGCTGTCGGCGGTGGTCGAGCGTTTGGGCGGCGATATCGAACAGCGCCTGGCGGCCAACCGCCTATTGCAGCATGAGCTTGGGCAGTTTCAATCCTGATGGCCCGGGCACGGATAATCGCCCATGAAAAGCGTAAGCCCATAAATGAAAAAGGTGAATTAACCGATATCGCCCGCAGCCTGCCGGAGATGGGGATCGATTTGAAATACGCCGGGCCGGCGAGACGGATACGGCATACGGGCCGGCATAAATTCTGCTAGTCTGGGGGTACCGATAACACAGGACGCCCACGCCATGTTTAACAATCTTGAAGTCTGCCAGGCGGTGTTAAATGCGCTGCCTGACGCCACATTCCTGAAAGATGGACAACAGCGGGTGGTTTTTCTAAACCGCCAGGCCTGCGAATTATTCGGTAAAACCGTCGAGGAGATGCTGGGCCAGACCGGCCTGGCCGATCTCGACGACCATTCGGTGGAGAAAATCACCGAAGGCGATCGTTATGTCCTGGAAACCGGCGAGTCGATAGAATACGAACATCAGGCGCTCAATCGGGACAACGTGCTGATCTCGATAATGGTGCGCTGTTCGCGCCTCGTCTTCCATGAGGCGCCGTATGTGCTGGTCTCGCTAAACGATATTACCAGCCTGCGGGAATCCGAGGCCCAGACCCGCTACCTGGCCTACCACGATATCCTCACCGGCCTGCATAACCGCACCGCGCTGTATGAACAGCTAAACCAGGTCGTGGTGCCAGGCGTCGGCAGGCATGCCGGCGAGACCGGCGGCCTGCTGCTGCTGATGGATCTCGACGGTTTTAAGAATATCAACGATACCTACGGCCATCAGGCCGGGGATTTTGTGCTGTGCGAATTTGCCCGCCGCCTGCAGGGCGTGGCGCCGAAGAACAGCCTGGTGGCCCGGATGGGCGGCGATGAATTTTCCCTGCTCACCGACCGGCCCGTCGCGCGCGAGGAGGCGGAAAGCCTGTGCCGGCAAATAGTCAACCTGACGCAAACGCCGTTTACCCTCACCGGCGCGTCGCCTTTTGTCACGGTATCGGTCGGCGTGACGGTGATTACCGAGGCGGTGATCACCGCCGGCGAACTGCTGCGCAAGGCGGACGCCGCCCTGTATGAAGCGAAACGGCAGGGCAAAAACGTGCACTGTTTCTACTCCGAATCGCTTGACGCCAGCCTGAGCAGCAAGCGGCGCATGGAAAAGGCGCTGGCCAACGCCCTGTCCTCGGGCCGGGATATTACCTGCGCCTATCAACCGCTCATCCGCGCCGCCGACAACCAGATTATCGGCGTCGAGGCGCTGGCGCGTTGGCAGGATAAGGAGCTGGGCGAGATCTCGCCGGTACAGTTTGTGCCGCTGGCCGAGGAAACCGGGCTGATTATTCCGCTGGGCAAGCTGATACTGCGCCAGGCGTGCCGCGAAATGCTGCGCTGGGGCGACCTATCGCTCTCGGTCAATGTCTCGCCCATCCAGCTGCGCGACGGCGGTTTTGCCCGCATGGTGCTCGCGCTGCTGGCCGAAGAACGGTTCCCGCCGGAGCGCCTTGAGCTGGAACTGACCGAAACGGCGATCATGAACTCCGATGCCAATAGCAAGCATCAGTTGGTGCTGCTGCGCGAGGCCGGGGTGAGGATTTCCCTGGATGATTTCGGCACCGGCTACTCCAGCCTCAGCTTATTAAAGGATATTGTCGTCGACAGCGTAAAAATCGACCGTTCGTTCGTGCAGTTCGTGACCCAGCTGAAAGATACCGCCGCCATTGTTACCGCGGTGTCCCATCTGGGGGTAAAGCTTAATCTCCAGGTGATTGCCGAAGGGGTGGAAACGCGGGAGCAGCAACAGTTCCTGGTGGACGCCGGTTGCACGCAGCTGCAGGGATTTTTGTTTTCCAAACCGCTGTCGGAGGAGAAACTGGAACAGCTGTTTGCTGACATCGAACGCAACAAGGATCTTTCCTCAGGCCCGCACCTGGAGATTAAGGACTAGCGCGCGGGCGCCCGCCGTTGCGCCGCCTTATCCCCGGCTGGCCAGCCGCCCGGGGGCGACGTGCCGTCCACCGTCCGGCGCAGCGCTTCCAGCAGCACCGGCAACACCGGGTTATCGTTATCGTCGCGCCAGATAAGCGATAATTCGCTGCAGACGCCTTCTCCCAGCTCAATATCCCGGAATACGACGTTTTCAAAACGGATGCGCGCGGCGCATGCCGGGACCAGCGCCAGCCCCATGCCCCCGTTGACCAGCGAAAGTATGGTGACGGTGGAACCGATTTGATGCACGTAGCGCGGCTGGACGTTATTGGCCCGGAATACGCCGGCGAAAAGTTCGTAAAAGGGCTGCCAGGATGAAAGCGCATAGGTAATAAACGGCTGCCGATCCAGATCCCGCGGTCCTGGCCGCGCCGCCGTGGCCAGCGGGTGGCCGCGCGGCGCGGCCAGGACAAACGGCTCCTTCAGCAGGCTCTCGCACAGATAGCCGTGCCGGCTGTGACCGGCGCGCACTATGCCGATGTCGACCTGGCGTAACCGAACCCCCTCAAGCTGTTCGGTGGTGGGCATCTCCCGCAGGTTGATATCGATTTGCGGGTGGCTAAGCTTTACCCGGTTTATCACCTCGGGCAGGAATTGGTATACCGCGCAGGACACGAAGCTGATATTGATGGCGCCGATCTCTCCTTGGGCGATGCGCTTGACGTTGGCGACGGCGCTTTGCGCGCGCTCCAGTAACTGATTCGCCTCGATAAAAAAAGCCCGTCCCGCCGGCGTCAGGGTTACGGAACGGGTGGTGCGTTCGAATAATCGCACCCCTAGCTGATGTTCCAGCAACTGCACCTGCCGGCTGAGCGGCGGCTGGGTCATATTCAGCCGCTCGGCGGCACGCCGGAAGCTCAACTCCATGGCTACCGTGGTGAAACAGCGCAACTGCCCCAACTCAAACATTGATTCAATCCCCGTATTAATCCATGCCCTGATTGAAATAGACAGTATTAGTCACCCGCGACAAGATAACAGCTGGAACCGCCGTAAAAATGTGCGATACAGGGCATTTTCAGCAAACCACCCCGGTTTTTGACGTTAACCGGGAGGGACTAAAGCGCTAATCATCCGCGCCGGCGCGTGTTCCAATCCTTTGCCAACTTTCTCAAAAGGACACATCATGGCGCATCAAATAGCGGGGAGCGAGGGTTTTCCATCCGATCGTATCCGCAGCATTACGTTATCCTCCGTCAACGTGCCGTTGACAATCGCGGTCAGCGACGCCAAGGTCCTCACCGGGCGGCAAAAAGCGCTGAAGGATGTGGCGCTGCTGTTTGCGCAAATCGATACCGAGCAGGGTTTCAGCGGGCTGGGATTTACCTATACGCTGCGTACCGGCGCGCCGGCGCAGTTTGCCCATGCGCGGGAAGTGGCGCCGGTGTTGATCGGCGAGGATCCCAATGATATCGCCCGTCTGTGGGGCAAGCTGGTATGGGCGGGGGCGTCGGTTGGGCGCAGCGGCGTGGCGACCCAGGCCATTGCGGCCATGGACACGGCGCTATGGGATTTGAAGGCGAAGCGGGCCGGGCTGCCGCTGGCCAAACTCCTGGGCGCCCACCGTAACGAAGTGCGGTGCTACAACACGTCGGGCGGCTATCTACAGGCGTCGGCGGAGGAAATTATCGACAGATCGGCGCAGTCCCTGGCCCGCGGCATGGGCGGCATCAAAATGAAGGTGGGACACCCGGACCGCCGGCTGGATCTGCGCCGGGTGGAACAGGTGCGCAAGGCGTTGGGCGATGACGTGCCGCTGATGGTGGACGCCAATCAGCAATGGGACCGCGCCACCGCCCTGCGCATGGGTAAAGCCTTGGAGCAGTTCGAGCTACAGTGGATAGAAGAGCCGCTGGACGCCTACGACGTCGAGGGCCATGGCGCGCTGTCGGCCCAGTTGATTACGCCGGTCGGCACCGGAGAAATGCTCACCAGCGTCAACGAAGTGGCCGAGTACATCAACACCGGCTCGGTTGATTTGCTGATGCACGACGCTCCGCGCATCGGCGGCATTACGCCGTTCCTGAAGATAGCCGCGCTGGCCGAGAACCGCGGCCTGATGCTGGCGCCGCATTTTGTCATGGAGATCCATTTGCATCTGGCCGCCGCTTACGCCCATGAGACCTGGGTCGAGCATTTCGAGTGGCTTGAGCCGGTGTTTAACGAGCGTTTTGTCATACGCGACGGCCATATGATCGTGCCGGACCGGCCGGGACTAGGCTTTACCTTACATGAGCAGTCCGCCGCATGGACCGTCGCCCGGGTTACCGTTGACAGTCGGGATTGCTAATCCCGCCGACCCGTTATCGTCCGTTTGATGCTCGCATTTTTCCGGCCAAGCGGACCGTACCCTACAGCATAAAAAATAACTATGAGGGAATACCCCTATGTCATTGGAAACCAAGGCGGCCGACAAGGCAAAAAAGTCGAATATCCGGTTTATCATATTAGGTTTTATTTTCCTGGCCACGGTATTTAATTATGTCGACCGGGCCACCCTGTCCGTCGCCGCGCCTTTTATGAGCAAGGAGCTGGGCTTTGACGCCAGCATGATGGGCTGGGCGTTTTCGGCGTTCGGCTGGGCATATGTGCTGATGCAGATCCCGGGCGGCTGGGTGCTGGACAAGCTTGGAGCCAGGCTGGTCTATGGCGTCGCCCTGATCGTCTGGTCGGCGATTACCGTGATGCAGGGGTATGTGTATTTGTTTGTCTCGCCGTTTATTATTCTGTTTGCCCTGCGTTTCCTGATGGGCGCGGTGGAAGCCCCGGCTTTTCCGGCCAATAGCCGGCTGACGGTACAATGGTTTCCCAATAAGGAACGCGCCTTTGCCACGTCTATTTACGCTGCGGCGCAATATATTTCCCTGGCGTTGTTTACGCCCCTGATGACATGGATCCTGCAAACCCTGAGCTGGCACTATATATTTTATTATATCGGCAGCGCAGGGATGGTTATCGGCCTCGCCTGGCTGTGGTATGTGCGCGATCCCGTGCGGCACAAGGGCGTTAATGCCGCGGAGATCGAGTATATCCGCTCCGGCGGCGGCATTCCCGATCTGGCGGCGGCACGCAACGCCACGACAATTGAAATGAAGCATGTGAAGGCGCTGGTCTGTAACCGCATGATGGCGGGAGTCTATATCGGCCAGTTCTGCCTGACGTCGATTACCTGGTTTTTCCTGACCTGGTTTCCCACCTATTTGTACCAGGCCCGGGGCATGACCATTATCAAAGTGGGGCTGGTGGCGTCTATTCCGGCCGTGGCCGGTTTTATCGGCGGCATCCTTGGCGGGCTGTTTTCCGATTACCTGCTGCGCAGGGGATGCAGCCTGACCTTTGCCCGGAAAACGCCGGTGATGGCGGGGATGGTCTTCTCAAGCGTTATCGTCGGCGCCAACTATGTGAATTCGGATATCTTCGTGGTGTTTGTGATGAGCGTAGCGTTTTTTGCCAAAGGATTCGGCAACCTGGGCTGGTGCATATTAAGCGATACGTCACCCAAGGAGGTGCTGGGCATTGCCGGCGGATTATTTAATTTTTTCGGTAACATCGCCAGTATCGTCACGCCGCTGCTGATTGGCTATATCTTATCGGCCACCGGCTCGTTTGATTACGCTATCCTGTACGTCGGGTTGATGGGCATCCTCGGTACCTGCGCGTATCTGTTTATCGTCGGGCCGCTAAAACGGCTGGAGATAAACCGATCGCCGATTATCGAGGCGGTCCCCGTTTCCGGCGCGCGGCGCCGGCGTTAAAACTTGAAGAGATAACGTTCGCCGATAATATACTGCTCGCCGTAGTGCAGCGGATGCCGGTGTTCGTCGAGGATCAGGGTTTTCATCAGGAACAGGGATTCGCCGAGCGGCTTTTGCAGCAGCGCGGCGTGCCCCCCGTGGACCTTAACCAACTCCAGCGTAGTGTCCCCGGCGTGGGTCGGGTGGATATGGTATTTCTCGGCCAGCAGCTGGTAGAGGGAACCGCTGAGATCCTCGGCGATCAGGAATTTGAACTTATGATAGGAATAATAATTATTTTCCAGCATCAGCGGCGCGTCGCCGGCATAACGGATGCGCTGGATATATAAAATCTGGTCGTCGTCGTCAAGCGCCAGCCATTGCCTGACATCGCGGTAATCGGCCAAGATTTTATGCGTGACCACCCGGCTGCGCGTCGTCAGGCGCTGGGCCTGGCAGGCGGCGGAAAAGCTGAGCAGATGCTCCACCTTGCGCTCGATTTTAGCCGGGCAGACAAAGGTGCCTTTGCCCTGTTTTTTGATCAGGATATTGTCGTCCACCAGCTCCTTGACGGCATTGCGCACGGTTACGCGGCTGATATTATATAATTCGCTCAGTTCGACTTCCGTGGGAATTTTTTCCCCTTCGTTTAACCGGCCCGAGCCGATGTCGCTGAGGATCTGTTCCTTTAATTGTTTATATAACGGCACGGCGGCGTTTTGCCGCAGGCTGTTCCTGGTGGTTATCGACATTTCCGCGCCCTGCTGCTTATCCTGTCCGGTGTATATTATAGGCTACGCGCGCATCCCCTGACTATGCGCCGGATCAGTAGGGGGCGCCATAACCGAACGCGCCTTCCCTGAGGCAGGTTTCGGCGGAATACCGCGCCGCCCGCCCAAGGCAAGCCTGGATTATCCGGCCCGCGTCATCGTCGCCGGCGCTCGCGGTCAATTCCAGGTAACCGAGCAAAAACGCGGCGATAAACGAGTCGCCCGCGCCCAGGGTATCCACCGGCGCGACGTAGTGCGGCCGTTGCCGGAACCATTGCCGGCCGTCGAACAGCAGCGCCTCTTCGGTGCCACGGGTGGCCGTCACATAGCGGCAGCCGCGCCCGCTCGCCGCCAGGACGATGGCCCGGGTTTGCTCCTCCGTATAATCGGCGCAGGAGAAGAAGGCAAAATCCAGCTCGCCGCACAGGCTTAAGGCATGCTCCAGCTCAAAATCATCGGAAAAATCATATGAGAGCGGGATGCCCAGCTTGCGCAGCGCGGGCAGCTGCGCGTCGATATAGCTGTAGCTGCCGGTATGGATCAGATCAAACTCCCGCAGGTAGGGCAGATCGTCAAAAATAAACGCCATCGACGTGGTTTTGCGTACGCCGCCGGCGTTGGAGTCAAGAAATATGCGCTCCCCGTCCTGGTTTTTCAGCCGCGCAAAGCCGTTCTCCCCGGCGACTTGCCGGCAGCGCGAGACATCGACCGCCAGCCGCGCCAGCACCGATTGCACGTGGGCCGCCGCGCCGTCGGTGCCGAAGATGCCCAGGTAGGCCGCCTCATATCCCATCAGCCGCGCATAGGCGGCAAAGTTCAGCGCATTGCCGCCGGGATACAGGGTGCGGATATGTTCGTACTTATCGACGACATTATCGCCGATGCCGATAACCTTCATGCTGGCTCCTTAATATGCGACCTGGCCCATATAGCGACGGGTTTCCAGGGGATGATGACGGATATCGGCCAGCGCGGCGCGGTATTCGCACATGATGCTGTAGAACAGGACCGGATTAAAGAATTCGACCACGCTTGGCGGCAGCGCGCCGATACCCAGTTCCCGTGCGTCTATCACCTCGACCTTGCCGGCGTATTGTTCCAGGAAGGTTAGGGCGCGTTCGTCCATGACGCGGGTACGTCCTTCATTCATCATCAGGATAAACGGCGTTTCCCCGTCGGTCACTTCAAAAGGACCGTGGAAATACTCGCCGGAGTGGATAGCCGACGCGTTGACCCGTTGCATTTCCATGAGCGAACAGATGGCAAAACCATAGGCATGGCCGTAGGAGGCGCCGCTGGAAAGGATATAAAACAGGGATTCGTCCTTAAAGCGCCGGGCGAAATCCGCGCAGCGTCCGGCAACCTGGCGGCGGCCTGCGGCGATAACGCCGTTAATCTGCCGTAATCCCTGCTGGAAATCCTGGTATCCGGCAAAGCCCTCGACCTGCCGCAGGGTTTCCACGCACAGGCTCAGGATAATCGCCATCGGGTTGTCGATAACGTTCGTATCGTTGCCCCAGGCGTAAAGGATATTATGATCGGCGTGCTCGATCAGCTGCGCCCGGTCGTTATGAGTCAGCGTCACGGTCACGGCGCGCCGTTCGCGGGCCAGTTTGGCCGCGGCGACGGACTCAGGCGTATCGCCGCCGTGGGAGCAGACGATAACCAATGAATTGGCGCCGAGGATTTTCGGCGTGGCGCAGACAAACTCATTGGCGGTGTACATGCCCACCTGTAGCGCGGCGGCCTCGCTTTCGAGGAAATATTTTGCCGGGTACATGTCCACCAGCGAACCGCCGCAGGCCACCAGGAAAACCTGTCCGATCCCCCCGATCCGTTGCAAACTGGCTGATACTTCGGTAATTATTTCATTGACGTTCATCGCATCACATCCTGATATTGATAAAGGGATCCGGTAACAGCGTCTGGTCCACTGGCGTAGAGTGGGGTGTGCCGTCTTTGTTAATACGTTATAATACGTATTATTGGAGCGATAATGAAGTCATATTGGCGCTGGATCACACTTTTTTTGTCGATCGCGGCGGAAGGTCCGCCGACAGTGATAAGTAAAAGGTGTTCAAGAGGCATAAACAGGAACGATTGGGGCAGGGGAAAACCTGCGCAAGTGCTTGAGGCGGGAAGGATGGGCAAGATGAAAAAAGCGCAGACCGGGGATAAAGACGCCGGGAGCCTATTGGAGCAACGGCGGGGCGTTGGCCCGCGGTTGGCGCATAAGCGCCCAGGGATGTGCGCCATGCCCGCGCGCCACGGCCTCCAGGGCAGGATTCAGGGCGTTTTCAGGATCTTGCCAGGATGCCCGCATACGATGCGGGCATCGCGCCGGTATCAACTGACTAGAACTGGTAAACCAGGCCCAGCGCTACAACGTCGCCGCTGTTAATGCCAAGTTGGTTATCATCGTCGATACGGTTGATAATATAGTCAACATAGGTCGACATGTTTTTGTTGAAGTAATAGGTGGCGCCGACTTCATAGTATTTAATCAAATCAACGTCGCCGATGCCTTCAACATCCTTACCCTTGGATTGGGTATAGCCGATGGACGGACGCAGGCCGAAATCGAACTGGTATTGGGCCACCAGCAATATGTCCTGGGTTTTATTGGCAAAACCCACTACGTTGACGCCGGTGGGCGTGGTGCCGTTGATATAAGTGGAGTTACGCGTTTCGCCATAGGTGGCGGCGAGATACAGATTGTTGGCGTCATATTTAAGCGACGTGGCCCACTGCTCGGCCCTGTCGCCCTGGCCGTAGGCCGCCACGTTCTGGCTGTCTGTGCGATCCGAGGAAGCGTACGCGCCGACAACGCCGACCCCGATGGGCGAGAGGTAAGAAATTGAACCGCCGTAGCCGTCGCCGTTGGAACGCTGAATATCATCCCGATCGTTCTTGCCCTGGTATTGCAGGGCAAAACCCAGGCCGTCGACCAAACCGAAGAAATTGGAATTGCGGTAGGTGGCCACGCCGGTGGTACGACCGACCATAAAGTTATCGGAGTAAGCGGTTTCACCACCGAACTCAGGTAACATATCCGTCCAGCCCAAGGCATCATAGACTACCCCGTAATTACGGCCGTAATCAAAGGAGCCGTAATCGGCAAATTTCAACCCGGCGAAACCCAAACGGGTTTTGGTGCCGTCGGTGGCATCGCTGCCGCCTTCGGACTTATTGGCCTGGATATTATATTCCCATTGACCGTAGCCGGTAATCTGATCGTTTATTTGTGTCTCGCCTTTAAACCCAAAGCGGACGTAAGACTGATCGCCATCGGATGCGTACCCGTCATCGTCGGCGAAGTAATGCAGACCGTCCACTTTACCGTATAGATCCAGTTTATTGCCGTCTTTGTTATATACCTCGGCCGCGCTAGCGACCCCCGAAGCTAACAATGCCGGGATTATCACTGCAAGGATGCTATATTTCATTGAAAGGATACCTTATAAAGTATTTTTTATTTAATACGGGCCTATGCCCGCGCCACTGCTTGAACACTGAAGATAAGGATTGGTTGTTGCCTTGGCCTTTTTCATCCCGCGGCCAAGGCGGAAGCGCATCGAGTAGACACAGGAAGCACCAATGGGAGTAGAAATATTAACGCCAATTATTAAAAAAACGAAACGCTAAATATGAAATTTTGTGATCGCGGTTTAAATATTGTAATTAACAACCCTGCTTTGAAATTAATAAAGAAAATTTATATGGCATTAATTGTCAAAAATAACACTTACGGCAAAAAATGGCATTTTTATACCGGCGTGTTTTTCAATTTATTATAAAAGGTAAAAAATTGTTATTGCGCGGATAATGGCACTAAGGGTTAAAAATAGCATTTGTCGTTGATTATGACACGATATGTCAAAATGATTTCCATCGATAGATGAATTGCCATTTATGGTCAAAAATAGCATTTATGGTTCAAGGGTATATTTTGGAAATGCTTATTTCTCTGCAAGAAATGTCATGTTATGTAAATACGGCACGAATTTTGCCAAAAGCAGTTCAATTTCCCTTAACAGTCTGATTACTTAAAAAAATGAGATGTAGAATCTTAGGAATAAAGAGTGAATAATCGCTTGGGTTATTTCTTTTTGCCTGGTATTCCACCAAGGTTGAAAGGTTTTTCGAGGTAGAAAGGTTTTTATGAACCGAACCGGGATTATTTGCGATCTGCTGACCTGGCTGGAAGGGCAGTTGGACCAACCCCTGTCGCTGGATGATGTGGCCAGCAGATCGGGTTATTCCAAATGGCACTTGCAACGCAAATTCAAAGAGACGACGGGCCAGGTGCTCGGCGCGTATATCCGCGCCCGGCGATTGTCCAATGCCGCCATGGCGCTGCGGCTGACCAGCAAAACGTTGGCCGACATTGCGCTGCAATACCATTTTGAATCGCAGCAGACCTTTACCCGCGCGTTTAAAAAGCAGTTCCAGCAGACGCCCGCCTTTTACCGGCGCTCGCTGCGCTGGGATTTTTACGGCATGCAGCCGCCGATACGCAGCGCCGCCGCCTATACCCCGGCGGACATCGTGGTGCTGCCGGCGCTCAGGCTGGAAGGCATCACCCGCAGCTATACCTGCAGGCTTGAGGAGTTAAGCCAGTTTCGCAGCGAACTGCGCACGCAGTTCTGGCGCACGTTTCTGGAACAGGCGCAAAGCAATCCGCCGGTGCTGTACGGCCTGTGTTATTCGCGTCCCTCCGGGGATAAAAACGGTGAAAACGAGGTGTTTTATACCACCGCCGCCGAACCAGATTATTTGCCGGTAAAACGCGATAACCTGCAAAACCTGATGCTGAATGCCGGCGACTACGCGCAGTTTACCTACCAGGGCGCGCCCGAGGGGCTGCAGGGCTTTATTATGGATCTCTACGGCGTCTGCCTGCCGATGATGCGGCTGGTGCGTCGCGACGGCTACGATATCGAGCGTTTCCACCGCTGGCCGACATCAGCGGATGATGCCGGTCGCGGCGATATCCATTGTGATTACCTGATTCCCATTATGCGGCCGGCGGACGACGGCATTACGCCAACGCGCGGGCCAGCAGCGTAATCGGATGCTCGCAGGGTTTGCCGGTGGACATCTCTATTTGCCATTTACAGGTCTCGCAGTCGGTTACCACCATATCAACGCCGCTGCGTTCGATCTGGCGGAACAGCGGGGCGCCGATGTCCTGCGCGGTGGCGTAGTTTTCCGATTTAAAGCCGTAGGTGCCGGCAATGCCGCAGCACTGCGAGTCCAGCACCACCAGCTCAAGACCGGGGATGCGCCTGAGCAGCTCCAGGGTATAAAGGGTCCAGCCCATTTTTTCCATATGGCAGGGGGTATGGTATGCCACCCGCAGCGGCAGGGCTTTAAGGGACAGCGTCTTGCCCGCCTCCAGCCGGCGATAGATATAACGGGTGGCCAGCTCGACCCGCGCGCGCACCGCCGAGGTATCCACGTCCAGCAGGTGGGGGTACTCTTCGCGCAGGGCATGGATGCAGCTTGACGAGGTGCCCACCACCGCCATGCCCTCCTCCAGCACCGCGCCCTCAAGCGAGGCGGCGTTCACCCGCGCCTGCTTTTGCGCCTGGGCGATAAAGCCGTTGGCGATAAGCGGCACGCCGCAGCATTTCTCGCGCTTTAACAACTGCACGCCGATGTCCATGGCGTTAAGCACCTTAATCAAGTCCTTGCCCAACTGCGGGTGGTTATAATTCACGAAACAGCCGTGAAAAAAGGCCACCCGTTCGGCGTATTGCCGCTGGATATCGGCCTCCTGGCGGTACCAGCGGCGGAAGGTGCCGAACGAATACTTCGGCAACTGGCGGCGATGGTCGATTTTTAACGCTGTGTCCAGCAACCGGCGTACCGGTTTCAGCCCGGTGGCCATATTGACCACCGGCGCCAGGGGCGTGGACAGCGTGCCCATGATATCGGTATGGCTGAGAATGGCGTCGCGCAGCGTGGGTTTGCGCGGGCTGTAGCGGGCTTTGGCCCGTTGGATGATATCGCCTATCCGTACCTCGGACGGGCAGGCCACCTCGCAGCGCTTGCAGTTGGAACAGTATTTCAGCGCGTCATCGTATAGCGCCGGGTCCTTCAGGCGCAGCCGTTCGCCGTCCGGCCCGGCCTGTTTCGGCCCCGGATAGAGCGGATTGACCTTCGACACCGGGCAATAGGTGGTGCAGACGGTACATTTCAGGCAGCTTTCGAAGCTGTTATCAAAGGGCAGGCTCATGATTTTCCTCAAGCGATAGGGCAATCCGCCCGGCGGCGTGCAGCGCGCTGACAAGTGAGACCCCCGCGCCGCAGCCCTGGCTTAACGGATCGTATCCGCCCAGCACCGCGCCAACGGCATACAGGTTTTCTATCGGTTCGCCGCCGAGCAGCGCCCGCAGGCGGTTATCGGTTTTGACCCCGTACTGAAGATAGGGCTGGGGGACGAAAAAATCGGCGCGGCTCCAGGCGTCGCGATCGGCGTGGCTATGGACATCGAGGCCAAACACCGGTTCATAGACGCGTTCGCGGTTGGTGGCCAGCCCGTTGCTGAAGAAGCTGCCGCCGGCCAGCACCACCTGGCGCGCGCGCAGCGGAATATCGGCGTGGTTGCGGGTGGTGACGCTAACGATGCGCCTGCCGTCAAACTGCGCCTTCAGCACCCTATCGCCCGGCATGAATACGCCGCCGAGCCGGTTCAGGCGCTGGCGCAGCGCCTGGTACAAACGCATGCCCAATAACGAGGGAGGCAGGGTCGGCAGCAGGTAAATCGGCCGGTCCACGGCGGCGCGCAGCCGCTCAAGCGGCTCCGGAGAGTCCAGGCCGATGCAGGCCGGCAGGATCAGGCACTGCGCATCCCCCGCCAGACGCGACAGTTCGGCGGCCAACGCCGGAAAGCTTTCCGGCAGATCCAGCACCCGCGCGATATTGACCGCGCGAAATTCGCTTGGGTTGGCGCGCAGCCGGTCCAGGGCGGGCAGGCGCAGGCAGGCCGTGCCGGCGGCGAGGCCCTGTTCCGCCGCCAGCGAGGCGGCGACGATGCTGGCCTCGAAATCCAGGAAACCCTCGATGCCGACAATGACGACTTTTTGCCAGGGCAGGGCGCCGTCCCAGGGCGTCACCGGCACCTCCCGCGGGCTGAGCCAGGTCGCCCGGCGGGTGCCGAGCGGGGTCACGCGCAGATGGTTTTGCGCCGGCCGGCCGACCAGGGCAATGTCGCAGCGCGCCAGCAATGCCTGCGCCTGAGCGGCCCGCGCCATGACCTCCCGTGCGCCCAGCAGGCTATAGGGATGGTGCGGAGCCTGCTGCGCCAGCGCCGCCAGCGCCTCGGGGGGCGAGGCCACCGGCGTGCCGTCGGGCAGGCGCGCCAGCAGATCCAGCGAGCCGGAGGAAAAAAACAGCGCACTCTGGCCCGCGCTGACCACCGCCGGGCGCAGGCCCTGTTCCGCGAGGCTGATGGCGCAGCTTAATCCGGCCAGGCCGCCGCCAATCACTACGGCGTCAAATTTCATCATCGGCCTCCGCCTTATCCTGGGTAGAGCCCTGGGCGTCGCCTTCCAATCCGCACAGGCCGCGGTATACCCAACTGGTGAATTCGCTTTCCCGCAGCGCGTCTCCCCAGGCAATGGGCCTGATGCCCTTCCAGCGTTCATTAAGGAACGCCGACAGCTGGCCTATGGACTGGCGCGGTGTGGCGACGTTAAAACGGGTCAACAGCCCGGCGGCGCGGCAGGCGCACAGTTCGCCCTGGCAGGTGCCCATGCCCACGCGCGTGCGGCGGCGCAGGTCGGTCAGGTTATTCACCTTCAGCGAGTCCACCGCGTAGCGCACTTCTCCCGCCGTAACCGCCTCGCATTCGCACACCAGGCTGTTGGCCAGACGGTCGCCCCACAGGACCTGGTTGGCGCGATCGCCGTGGCGATAGACTGCGGAACCGGAGATGCTGGCGGGCAGCGGGCCGCCGCCGGCGCGGCCGGACTCTTGCGCCGGCTCCCGCGATCCGGGCAGCGCGTGCTGCGCCGTGGCGCAGGGCACGGTCACGCCCAGCTTGGCGCAGACCTTATCCGTCGCCCATTCCGCCATCAGGCGGTAGGTCATCAGCTTGCCGCCGGTAATGGTGATAAACCCCTCCATTCCGTCACGCTCCGCATGGTCCAGCAGGACAATGCCGCGGCTGACGCTGCGCCCGGAGGGATCGTCGTCGCTGGCCACCAGCGGCCGGACGCCGGCGTACGCGCGCAGCACGCGCGTACGCGCCAACCGCGGCGCCAGCAACGCGCCTTCCCGCATCAGCAGGTCCACTTCCGCGGCCGTAACCGTCAGCCGGTCGATATCGCCGTAGTCGACGCGGGTGGAGGTGGTGCCGATCAGGGAAATGGTATCGCCCGGCACCAGGATATCGGCGTCGGCCGGGGCGCGGCAGCGGTTGATCACCCGGTTGTTGATGCGGTGGCCCAGGATCAGCAGCGCCCCCTTGGCCGGGAACATCCGGATGCGCAGGTCGGCGTATTCGGCAATATGCTGCCCCCAGATCCCGGCCGCGTTGACCACCACCGGGGCGTAGATGTCATGGGTTTGACCGGATTTATGGTCGAGCGCGCGCACGCCGCGCACCCGATCGCCCCGGCGGATCAGCCCGGTGACGCTGTGGTAGGTTAAAAAGCGCGCGCCGTGCTCGCGGGCGTCGATCATGTTGGCGGCGGTCAGGCGAAACGGATCGACGGTGCCGTCCGGCACCCGGACCGCGCCGATAAGCGCCGGATTGGCCGCCGGCTCCAGCCTGAGGGCCAGTTGGGGGTCAATGGCCTGCGCATCGATGCCGGCGTCCAGGCACGCGGCGATAAACCGCTGCTGATAATCCAGCGAATCCTGCGGCAGGGTAATAAATAAGCCGTCGGTAGCCTCGACGCAGTGACGGGCTATGCGCTTGAGAATGCGGTTTTCCTTGATGCATTCGCGGGCGGATTCGCCATCGGTGACAGCGTAACGCGCGCCGCTGTGCAACAGGCCGTGGTTATGCCCGGTGGCGCCGGCGGCGATATCCCCGCGCTCAAGCAGCAGGCAGCGCAGCCCCCGCAGGGCGCAGTCGCGGGCGATGCCCGCGCCGGTGGCGCCGCCGCCGATGATAATAACGTCCGTATCCTCGTAGGAATGACGATCTTGCATACAACCTCCTGACGCTCAATCCCCTACATGGCGGATGGGTATCTGAAGATTAACGCATAAAAATGACCCAATTTGTGTGATAAAGAACAATAACGAACGATAAACGAAAATAAAAAGCGCGATTACCCACGTTTTTGGGCGGCACGCCGCTGCCGGTCCCTGCCCGCCGCTGGCGTTATTCTTCGCCGGATTGCCACTCGGGGCTATAGCCGCCCAGGGCGGGGTGGTACATCTCGTCGCCCGTATGCTGGGTGAATTCCACGTTCAGGCGGTCCTCGCGCAGGCCGAGGATTGCAATACAGTGCGCGCACAGCGCCCTGGCCACCTCCATGCGCAGCTCCGGCGTCCTTCCCCGCCGGATATCGAGCATCAGCACCGACACCGGCACCGGTTCGCCGCCCGTTTCGGCAACGCGCCAGACGCCGCCGTCGCCAAGTTCGCGAACGGCGACGCTGATGCGCCGGATATCCACCGACATCATGGACGCATAGGTTGCCGACAGGCTGGCGGCAAGCCGTTGTTTTTCCGCCGCCGGGTAGCGGCCGTTTACATCAAGCTGGAGATAGGGCATGGATTTGTCTCGTCTGAAAGAGAGGGCGCCATGGGTTGCGGCGTCCGGGTTTTGTAGCTGGGTATTCGGCGGGAGCCCGCCGCCGGGACTATTGGCGGCGGGAACGCGCGCAAGGCCGGCCTCCTGACTTAAGGATAGTCGCCCGCGCGCGCCATTATTTAACGGAACTGGCTATCATCGCCTCGGGTCGCACCCACTGGTCAAACTCGCTTGCCGAAACATAACCCAATTTCAGCGCCGCGGCCTTCAGCGTCAGCCCTTCCTTATGGGCTTTCTTGGCGATCTCGGCGGCTTTGTCATAACCGATATGGGTGTTCAGGGCGGTGACCAGCATCAGGGACTCATTCAGCAGCTGGCTGATGCGCGCCCGGTTGGGTTCGATGCCGCCGGCGCAATGCCGGGTAAAACTCTTGACGCCGTCGGCCAGCAGCCGGATGGACTGCAGCAGGTTGTGCGAAATGAGCGGCCGGAAGACGTTCAGTTCAAAATTACCCGACGCGCCGCCAAAATTCACCGCCACGTCATTGGCCATTACCTGGGCGCACAGCATGGTCATGGCCTCGCACTGGGTAGGGTTGACCTTGCCGGGCATGATCGAGCTGCCCGGCTCGTTTTCCGGAATGGCGATCTCGCCGATGCCGCAGCGCGGACCGGAGGACAGCCAGCGCACATCGTTGGCGATTTTAAACAGCGACGCGGCCAGCCCTTTCAGCGCCCCGTGGCCTTGCACCAGTGCGTCGCAGGAGCCGAGCGCTTCAAATTTGTTCGGCGCGGTGACAAACGGCAGTTCGGTCAGCTCCGCCAGGGCTTTCGCCACCCGCACGGCATACTCCGGGTGGGTGTTCAGGCCGGTGCCCACCGCGGTACCGCCCAGCGCCAGTTCGCACAGATGCGGCACCGCCGCCTCGATATGCCGCGCGCCGTGGCCGAGCATTGCCGCCCATCCGGAAATCTCCTGTCCCAGGGTCAGCGGGGTGGCGTCCTGTAAATGGGTACGGCCGATTTTGACGATATCACTGAACGCGCCGGCCTTTTGTTCCAGGCACGCCTGCAGTTTGGCCAGCTCCGGCAATAAATGGGTGCGCAGGGCGATGACCGCCGCCACGTGCTGCGCGGTGGGGAAGACATCGTTCGAGCTTTGGCTTTTATTGACGTCGTCATTGGGATGCACCAGGCGGGCATCGCCGCGCGGGCCGCCCAGCAGCTCGCTGGCGCGGTTCGCCAGCACCTCGTTCATGTTCATATTGGTTTGGGTGCCGGAGCCGGTTTGCCAGATCGACAGCGGAAACTCCCGCGGATGTTTTCCCGCCAGCACCTCATCGGCGGCGGTGATAATCGCCTGCGCCTTATCCCGGTCCAGCAGGCCGAGGTCCAGGTTCACCCGGGCGGCGGCGCGTTTGGTCATCGCCAGCGCGGAGATAAGCTCCACCGGCATTTTTTCCTGCGAGATGCGAAAATGTTCCAGGGAGCGCTGGGTCTGCGCGCCCCACAGGCGGTCGGCGGGAACCTCGATGGCGCCCATGGAGTCTTTTTCAGTACGGATATTTTCCATAATTTAATCCTCTTGAGATAAGCAAAAACAGATCGCGCGCCGGGTCTTCCGTTTGCCGCGCCGCGCGAGGGAAATCGCGTTATAAAAAGCCGTAGGCGGCCGCCAGGATCCAGCCGAAGACGCTGGACACAAATACGCCGATCAGGCCCACCAGGATAAAGCTGTGGTTGATGACATACTTGCCGATATGGGTGGTGCCGGAACGGTCAAACTGGATTGCCGCCAGATCGCTGGGATAGGTCGGCAGGATATAATAGCCGTAGCAGGCCGGCGCCGAGGCGACGATATAGGCCGGGTCGACGCCGATGGCCAGCGCCACCGGGACGATGGCGGCCAGCGCCGCGGCCTGGGAGTTAACGAATTTGGAGACCACCAGCAAGACGATGGCGTAGGCCCAGGGGTACTCGCTCACGATGGTGCCCAGGGTTGCCTTGATTTGCTCCAGGTGGGCGCCGAACATGGTTTCCGCCATCCAGGCGATACCGTAGACCGCCACGATGGCGATCATGCCGGAGCGGAACACTTCGTTTTTCGAGATGGCCGCCGGGTTGGTCTTGGTGGCGATAATAATCAGCGCGCCGGAAAACAGCATGCACATCTGGATAACCAATACCATCGACAGCCGCTTGCCGCCGAACGCCGGCAGCAGCTGCGGCACCGCGCCGAGCAGCGCCACCACGGCAATCGTCGCCAGGAAAATCCACATCGCCACCCAGTTGCTGCGCGGCAGCTTCTGGTCCAGCAGCGTGGCGGTATCGCCGTAAACGTAGTGACGGTTTTCCGGGTCGGAGATGAATTTCTGGAACACCTCGTCCTTGTCCAGATCCTTGCCGCGAAACCAGCTGAAGATGCCGATGGCCAGGATGCCGCACAGGGTGGAGGGGATGGTGATGGCCAGCAGGTCGAGGAAACCCAGGTGGCGGCCATGGAAGGTGACGTTGCCCAGCATCGCCACCAGCGAGACTACCGCCACCGAGACGGGGCTGGCGATGATGCCCATCTGCGCGCCGACCGAGCTGGCGGCCATGGGGCGTTCGGGACGGATGTTATTTTTAATCGCCACGTCGTAGATAATCGGCAAAATGGTGTAGACCACATGGCCGGTGCCGCACAGGATGGTTAAACAGCAGGTGACGAAGGGCGCCACGATCGAGACATATTTCGGGTTGCGCCGCAGCAGGCGTTCGGCGATTTGCAGCATCACGTCCAGCCCGCCGGAGGCTTGCAGGGTGGCGGAGGCGGCCACCACGGCAATAATCACCAGCATGACGTCGACCGGCGGTTTGCCGGGCTCGAGCTGAAAAACAAATACCAGGATAACCAGGCCGATGCCGCCCAGCAGGCCCAGCGCGATGCCGCCCTTTCTTGCTCCGTATAACAGACAGGCCAGAATGACGGCCAGTTGAATAAAAAATGCCATGTTTACTTTTCCTTAGTTATATAACTTTATTAAAATTCACTGCGTAACAAATAACCCTGTTTAAAACCCTATTAATTGTGCTGAATCACATACCGCAGGTTTTTTTAGTTAATAATATAATTTAACGTTTTTATGTTATGGCCTGTCTTATTCAGGCAGACAATATTGTTGATTATATGTTAATGTCTATGATGTAAAACAATAAATTTCATTTTAGGCCGGGGATGGAATGATATTTAACGCGCCCGGCGCTTTCCAGCGCGGCGAGCCGAACCGCAGGTTGGCGGGGACCCCTTGGCGACATTCTGTTGGTAACGCTAACATTGTCGAGCGCCGATGATTGCGCCAGACGATTTATGAGAAGCCCGCCGCCGCGCCCTGTGATTTACCCGCAGCGACATTAATTGAACACGACAAATAAAAGCATTATCTGGTATGGATAATGTATTATCTGTAATTAACGCTAAGAACCTTGTCGCGCCGTTATTGCCGATAATGGCAATAGCAATAGCAAATGTATGGAAGCACCGGCAAGTGTTACGCAAAGCAGTAAGACAACCCGTTCACATACGGAAAAAAATAGAGATGCCAATGCCGTGCTGTGAACCTAAGCAATAAAACGGCCCTTTATACCTCAGCCGCCAAGCAACATACAGAAATATGCCGCCGGCCGGCGGCGCTCCCGGTGAAAAGCAAGCGATACCCGGGATAATGATACAAAATGCGGTTTACTGATAACACTGGCGCAGCGCCTCCAGTTTTTCCGGCAATAGGCGGTAAAAATAGACCGGCCGGCCCATGGAGCCGTAAAAGATGCTGGTGGAGAGAATATCCGACTCAGACAAATATATCAGGTATTTGCGGCAGGAAACCTTGGATATATTGATGGCGTTGGCCAGCATCTCGGTGGAAAATTCGCGATCCTTGCTTTGTTCTATCCATTCGCCGATGGTGCGCAGGGTGATGGCGGTCAGGCCTTTCGGCAGTTTTTTGTGCCCGTGATCGGCTTCGGCGCCCTTGTGATGAATCAAATGATCGATATCGGACTGGGCGCAGTTTTCGCGCAGGTCGAGCAAATTGACCTCCTCGCGGTAGCTGACCAGCGCCTGTTCGAAGCGGGAGAACTGAAAGGGCTTGATAAGATAATCCACCACGCCGTATTTGAACGCTTTTTTCACCGTATTGACATCGGTGGCCGAGGAGATAATCAGTACATCGGTTTGCTCGCTGATTTCGCGGATGGTCGGCAACAGGTCCAGACCATTGTCTTGTTGCATATAGATATCCAGCAGCACCAGATCGATGTTATCCCCGGCCTCCATCAGCAGCGCCCTGGCCTGCTGGAGGGTAGAGGCGGTGGCATGGTATTGAAAACCGCTGACCTGGCTCAGGTAGCATTTATTCAACTCGGCAACCATGGCGTCATCGTCGACAATCAAAGTGTTTATCATAGGGTTAACCCGTTTTTATCCGATAAGGCAACATGATGTCGAACCGGGTGCTCACCCCCGGTTCAGACGTAAACTTCACCCAGCCTCCCAGCCGCTCCACGCCCTGCCTGGCCAGGTACAGACCGATGCCGCGTCCTGTGCCTTTGGTGGAGAATCCGCGCTGGAAGATAGTGTCCCCCACGGCCGGATTGATGCCGGGACCGTCGTCAATCACGGTACACTCCAACAGCATATCATCCCGATACAGGAAACTGACGGTGATGGTGCCCCTTTCGCGATCGGCCAGGGCGTCCATGGCATTTTCAATCACATTGCCCAATACGGTGATCAGGCAAGCGGTGGCGTCATTATCATCGGTATCCGGCAGCCAGCTGTCCTCGGTGATAACCAGGCCGATATCCAGATCGCGGGCGCGGTTGATCTTGCCGAGCAGGAAGCCGGCGATCACCGGTGATTTGACAATGCGAATCAGGGTGCCGATTTCGTTTTGATAATTATTGGCCGTTTTCAGGATGTAGGACTCCAGCGCCCGGTAGCTTTTCAGGTGCAGCATGCCGAGGATCACATGCAGTTTATTCATGAATTCGTGGGATTGCACCCGCAGGGTATCGGCATAAGCCGACATGCCGTCCAGGCGCTCGAGCAGGCGGGCGACTTCGGTTTTATCGCGGAACGTGGCAATGGCCCCGACGATATCCCCGTTCACTATCACCGGCACGGTATTGGTTAACAGCACGCTACCGTTGATATGGCTCTCACGGTCGCGCTGGGGTTTGCCGGTTTGCAGCACATTGCGCAAAAAAAGCTGCGCCGGCCAGTGTTTGCTCGCCGCGTCCAGCAGCAGGTTTTCCCAGGGGCCGTGCTGCTTGAACAACCGCTTGGCCTCGTCGTTGATAAGCGTAATCTGCCCGTCGGCGTCGACGGCAATTACGCCTTCCTTGACCGATTGCAGCATCGCGTTGCGTTCCTCGAACAGCCGGGCGATTTCATAGGGTTCAAACCCCAGCATGATGCGTTTAAGCGCTTTCACCAGCAGCCAGGTGCCCATGCCGCCCACGATGGCGCCGATAAGCGCGGTCCACAGCAGGTTCCAGCGGCTGCCGTTGACGATGGCCTGTACCGTGTCCAGGGAAATGCCGATCGCCACCACGCCTATCTGGCGCCGCGCGGCGTCGTAGACCGGCGTATAGATGCGCAGCGCCCGGCCCAGCGTGCCCAGGTTAATCGCCTGGTTTTCCCGCGCCTGCAGCGCCGGCAGGATATCGTCGCCGACATAGACCTTGCCCAGCAGTTCGGCATTCGGATGTGAAAAACGGATCCGGTTCATATCGGTAATCACGATGAAAAACAGATCGTTGCGGATTCTTGCCGCTTCCGCCACCTGCTGGATGGCCCCCGTCTTGCCCTGGCCGCTTAATCCCTGCACTATTTCCGGATCCAACGCCAGGGTGCGGGCGATGGCGAAGGCTTTATCGCGCACGTTATTCTCGGCCAGTTCGCTGATCTGGCTGAAAAACAGCATATGTACCACCACCAACACCGAAACGATGACACCCGATACCATTAAAATGACGGAGGTGCTCAATGTCAGCGGCGTTTTACGCCGGCTTATAGCCATGTTTCCTCCGTAGTCATTAAGAGACCATCCCGTTAGGCGCTAACCAAAATAGCGCCGTGGGCATGTAATTTCGTCCCGACATCATTACGCCACAAAATGAGAGGAGATGTTAAGGATTTCGCGCCTTCCTGACGCAGGCCTGCTTCACATTACCGGTAAAAATAGCCATGGAAGCGCATAAAAACCCCTGTCGATTATGCCACGGGCAAGGGCGTATCCCCAAATTATGATTATTTTACTTAATAAAATAACAGAATAGTTATTTAATGAAGTGCGCCGTAGAAATATGATTCCCATAGGCTCAGCCTAGGAAAAAATAATTAAAGTGAGGTTTAAATAAAATTTCACTTAAAGATGTTATTGGTCACAAATAACAAAAAAATAAAATGTCATTTGACCGTAAATTGATAGAGATCAATTTAACCCGCTCATATTAATTACAGGGTCACAATGACGCAGCCGTACTTGAGCAGTGTTTTAATGTGAGAGGCCCAAAATCGATATGAATAATCGGATTACCCGCCCAGGGGTAGATCGCCGCGCTTTTTTAAAACTTTGCGCCGCCCTGGCCGCGACCATGGGCCTGAGCAGCCGGGCGGCGGGCGAAATGGCCCGCTCGCTGGCGCGACCGACGCGGCCGCCGGTTCTCTGGATTGGCGCCCAGGAGTGTACCGGCTGTACCGAATCCCTGCTGCGCGCGACGCATCCGACGTTGGAACATTTGCTGCTTAACGATATTTCCCTTGAGTATCACGAGGTGCTTTCCGCCGCCTTCGGCACCCAGGCCGAGGAAAATAAGCATCGCGCCGTGGAACAATATCGGGGCAAATACGTGCTGGTGGTGGACGGGTCCATCCCGCTTAAGGACGGCGGCGTGTACTGCATGGTGGCCGGCAAGCCGATTGTCGAGCATATCCGTGAATGCGCGCAGGGCGCCGCCGCCATAATCGCCATCGGCTCGTGCTCCGCCTGGGGCGGGGTGCCGGCCTCCGGCAGCAATCCCACCGGGGCGGTCAGCCTGCAGGCGGCGCTGCCGGGCAAAACCATCATCAATATCCCCGGCTGCCCGCCCAATCCGCATAACTTCCTGGCGACGGTGGCCCATATCATTACCTGGGGTCGCGCCCCGGCCCTGGACGCCGCCGGGCGGCCCACCTTCGCCTACGGGCGCCTGATCCATGAAAACTGCGAGCGGAGGCCGCATTTCGACGCAGGGCGTTTTGCCCGCGAGTTTGGCGACGCGGGGCATCGCCAGGGCTGGTGCCTGTACCATCTGGGCTGTAAAGGACCGGAAACCTATGGCAACTGCCCGACCCTGGAATTTTGCGACGTGGGCGGCGGCATCTGGCCGGTGGGCATCGGCCATCCCTGCTATGGCTGTAATGAGCAGGGCATCGGTTTTACCAAGGGGATATTCCAGCTGGCCAATGTGGAAAATCCCACTCCCCGGGTGGAAAAGCCCGGCGTCCATCAGCCCGAGGGCGCGCCGGCGTCCGCCACCGCCGCCGGCCTTATCGGCGGCGTGCTGGGCGTGGTGGCCGGAGTGGGGCTGATGACGGTGCGCGAACTGGGACGGGCGCAGAAAAAGCAGCGGCAGGATCGGGCCGACGATTCGTCGCGGGAGGATTAAGCCGTGAACCGACGTCATTTTTTCAAACTGGCATCCGCCGGGGCGCTGCTGGCCGGCGTGCCCGCCGCCGCGCGGGCGCAGGCGCAAAATAAACCGCCGATCCCGGGCGCGCTGGGCATGCTGTATGATTCCACCCTGTGCGTGGGTTGCCAGGCCTGCGTGGCGAAATGCCAGCAGGTCAACCACTCCCCCAAACCCGACGGCGGTAAAACCTACGCCGGCGGCGCGGCCACCTGGTCAAATAATGACAAGCTCAGCCCCTATACCAACAATATTATCCAGGTGTGGACTTCCGGCACCGGCAAAAACAAAGACCAGCCGCAGGACGGCTATGCCTATATCAAAAAGCAGTGCATGCACTGCGTGGATCCGAACTGCGTGTCGGTATGTCCGGTTTCCGCGCTGAAAAAACATCCCGCGACCGGGGTAGTGCATTACGACGCCGATATCTGCACCGGTTGTCGTTATTGCATGGTGGCCTGTCCGTTTAACGTGCCGAAATACGATTATGACAATCCGCTGGGCCAAATCCATAAATGCGAACTCTGCAACCAGCCCGGCGTCGCCCGTCTGGATAACGGCGGCCTGCCCGGCTGCGTCGAGGTCTGTCCCACCGGCGCGGTGATTTTCGGCACCCGGGAAGCGCTGCTGGCCGAAGCCCGCCACCGCCTGACGCTGGCCCCGGGCCTGGAGTACCTGTATCCCCGCCAGACCCTTGGGGATCGGGATCGTTATGCGCGCGCCTTGCCGCGCTATGAACCGCACATCTATGGCGAGAAAGAGGGCGGCGGCACCCAGGTGCTGGTGCTGGCCGGGGTGCCGTACCAAAACCTCGATCTGCCGCCGCTGGCGGAGCTGTCCACCGGCGCGCGCTCGGAGCATATCCAGCATACGTTGTATAAAGGCATGGTCTTGCCGCTGGCGGTGTTTGCCGGGCTGGCGCTGCTGGTGCGCCGCAATACCCGCGACGACACCGGCGCCGACGATAAGCCGGACGCGTCCGGCGCGCCTGGCGGCGGCGACGTGAAGGCCAGCGTCGGCAATCAAGGCATCCCGCGCGCCCGCGACGCCAAAGACGGCCGGGACGCCCGCGTAACACCACCGGGGGAGAAGAATGATGACGACGCATAAGGCCGAACCGCTGGGCGGACGTTTGTTCGCCAGGCCCATTATGTACCTGGCGCCGCTGGCCATACTGTGCGCCGGGCTTATCCTCAAGCGGCTGTGGCTTGGCATCGGCGGGGTGGCCAACCTGAACGGCGGTTATCCGTGGGGATTATGGATCGCCTTCGATCTGCTGGTGGGCACCGGCCTGGCCTGCGGCGGGTGGGCGCTGGCCTGGGCGGTGTATGTCTTCAACCGGGGCGAGTTTCACCCGCTGATGCGTCCGGCGCTGCTGGCCAGCCTGTTCGGCTATTCGCTGGGCGGGCTCTCGATCACCATCGACGTCGGGCGTTACTGGAACCTGCCTTATTTTTATCTCCCCGGCTATTTCAATACGTCGTCGGTGCTGTTTGAAACCGCGGTGTGCATGACCATCTACATCGGCATCATGGCGCTGGAGTTCGCGCCGGTGTTATGTGAAAAGTGGGGATGGCGCGCTCCACGCAAATGGCTGGATAAAGCGATGTTCCTGATCCTGTCGCTGGGCGTCCTGCTGCCCACCATGCACCAATCCTCCATGGGATCGCTGATGATTGCCGCCGGCATCAAGGTGCATCCGTTGTGGCAAAGCTATGAAATGCTGCCGCTGTTCTCGCTGCTGACCGCCTTTATCATGGGATTTTCGATGGTGGTGTTTGAAGGATCGCTGGTGCGGGCCGGACTGTCGGGCAGGGGGGCGGATGACACGCCGCTGTTGGCGCGCCTGACGCGGATTATCGCGGTTTTTCTGCTGTTGTTTATCCTGCTGCGCTTTGCCGAGCTTATCTGGCGCGGCAAAACCGGCTACCTGTGGACCGGCGATCGTTACGCGGCGCTGTTCTGGACGGAAATCGGCCTGCTGCTGCTGCCGTTGCTGATGCTGCGCTGGCAACGCTGCCGCCGGGACGCGCGCGCGCTGTTTATCGGCGGGCTGTGCATGCTGTCGGGGGCGGCGCTGTGGCGGCTGGATTATTCCCTGGTCGCCTTCAATCCCGGCGGCGGGTACCGCTATTTCCCCGCCGCGAGTGAAATCCTGATTTCGGTGGGATTCGTCGCCATTGAAGTCTGCGCCTACATAGTATTGATTCGCCTGTTGCCGGTGCTGTCGGCGCCGGGACATAGCCATAACGATCGTCCGATTGAGGTAGAGCATGAGCCAACGCATCACCATTGATCCGGTTACCCGTATCGAGGGACACCTGCGCATCGATTGCGAAATTGAACAGGGAAAAGTGGTCAAGGCCTGGTCGTCGGGCACCATGTGGCGCGGCATGGAAGAGATCCTCCAGGGGCGGGATCCGCGCGATGCCTGGATGATCGTCCAGCGCATCTGCGGGGTGTGCACCACGGTACACGCCATTGCCTCGGTGCGCGCGGTGGAAAACGCCCTCGGCATGAGCGTGCCGGTGAACGCGCAGTATATCCGCAACCTGATCCTGGCGGCCCACAGCATCCACGACCATATCGTGCATTTTTACCAGCTGTCGGCGCTGGACTGGGTGGATATTACCTCGGCGCTGGACGCGGACCCGGCAAAAGCCGAAGCGCTGCTGAAAGGCTTGTCCACCTGGTCGCTGAACAGCGCGGCCGAGTTCGCCAAAGTCCAGCGGAAAATCAGGGATCTGGTGGCCAGCGGCCAGTTGGGCATTTTCGCCAACGGCTACTGGGGGCATCCGGCGATGGCGCTGCCGCCCGAGGTTAACCTGATTGCGGTGGCCCACTACCTGCAGGCGCTGGAGTGCCAGCGCGACGCCAATCGTATCGTCGCCATGCTCGGCGGCAAAACGCCGCATATCCAGAACCTGGCGGTCGGCGGCGTGGCCAATCCCATCAACCTGGACATGCCCAGCGTGCTGAACCTGGAACGGCTGATGTACGTCAAGACCTTTATCGACCGGCTGGGCGAGTTTATCGAGCAGGTCTATAAGGTGGACTGCGTGGTGATAGCCGCCCACTATCCGGGCTGGCTGACGCTGGGGCGGGGGGCGCGGCATTACCTTAGCGTGCCGGAGCTGCCGCTGGATGGCAAAGGCGAGACCTTTTGGCTTACGGGCGGCTACCTCGAGGACGGCGACGCCGCCCGGTTCCGCGCCATCACCAGCCATACCGATCCGTTCCTGATGGACGGTATCCAGGAGAGCGCCAAACACGCCTGGTACCAGGATGATGAGCCGCTCGCGCCCTGGGAGGGCCGTACTCGGCCCAACTATACCGGCTGGCAGGAGGACGGTAAATATTCCTGGGTAAAATCGCCGATATTCTACGGCCAGACGGTGGAGGTCGGCCCGCTGGCCTGGCTGCTGTGCGGCCTGGCGGCGGGCCATGAGGGAGCGAAAACGCATTTCTCGCAGTTGGGCGGCGCCTACCGTCGGCTTACCGGCAAGACGCTGGGCGAGGAGGATTTGCACTCCACCCTGGGGCGGGTGATCGGTCGCACCGTGCACTGCTGCGTGCTGAAGGACTCGTTGAGCGCGATGTGGCAACTGCTGGTGGACAATATCGGCCGGGGCGACGACCGGACCTTTGTCAAGCCGGATATCCCGCTGGATAAAGAGCTGCGCGGGGTGGGTTTCGGCGAAATGCCGCGCGGCATGCTGTCGCATTGGGTGGTGATCAAAGACGGCAGGATTGCCAATTACCAGGCGGTGGTGCCTTCCACCTGGAACGCCGGTCCGCGCAACGGGCAGGACGTGCCCGGCCCTTACGAGCAGGCGCTGGTGGGCACGCCGGTGGCGGACGTGGCCCGACCGCTGGAGGTGGTCAGGACCATTCACTCTTTCGACCCCTGCATGTCCTGCGCCGTGCACCTGGTGGACGCCACCGGCGGCGAACTGAACCGGGTGAGGGTGCTGTGATGGCTATCCTGGTGCTGGGGATCGGTAACCTGCTGTTAAGCGACGAGGCGGTGGGCGTGCGCGTCATTGAAGCGCTGGAGCGCGGTTTTACGTTCACGCCCGCCATCGATATCCTGGACGGCGGCACCTCGGGCATGGAGCTGCTGGAGACGATGTCCGGCCGCGATCACCTGATCGTGGCCGACGCGGTGCTGGCCGGCAAGTCGCCCGGCGACGTGGTGGTGCTGCGCGATGGGGACGTTCCCGCCTTTTTAACGCAAAAGCTCTCGCCGCACCAGTTGGGCCTGGCCGACGCGCTGATGGCGCTGCGCCTGCTGGACGAGTTTCCACGGCGCCTGACCCTGGTGGGCGTGGAGCCGCAGTCGTTGGCCATGCATATCGGCCTGACCGACAGGGTATCGCAGGCGCTGGAGCCGGCGTTGGGGCAGGTGATTGCCGCCCTGGAGCATAGCGGCGTGACCGTCACGGCGCGCGCGCTCAACGCCACGGGACCCGGCCGTTTGCCCAACGGCGACGCAGGCCCCGGCTCCCTGCCAGACGATAAGGATAACGACGCTAATGGAGACACCCATGCCGCCGCATGACAACCATACCGTCCCGGCACCCGGTCATGATGCCGCGGCGGGCGTTGACGCCACGCCCGCCGCCTGGCTGGAGCCGCTGTTCCGGCGTATCGCCGGGGAAGACATGCGCGATCTGCCGTTTTTCCGCCCGGACGTGCCGGTGCGCGCCTGCGGTTTTACCCTGTTCGAGCGGCAGTGGCTCGGCTGCCTGTTGACGCCCTGGATGCTGAGCCTGTGGGTATTGCCCGGCCCGGGCCAGGACTGGCAGCCCACGGACAACGGCGCGCGGCTGGCGCTGGCCTTGCCCTGCGGCAATGTCACGTTTATCAAGGGCGAACTGGCCGGCCGGGGGCCGTACCTGTCGTGCTCCCTGATGTCGCCGCTGGATGCCGGGCTTACCGGTATCGAGGCGGTGGCGCTGGCGCAGCACTGCGTCAAGATGGCCCTGTCGCTGCCGGTGCGCGATGGCGACGCTCCGCCGGATGCCGATCGCCGCGCCTGGCTGACCCGCGGCCGGGGAACCTTGCATGCATGAACTCTCCTTGTGCTATGAGGCGCTGGCGCTTATCGGGCAACAGGCCGGGCGACACGGGGCGCGGCGGGTGACCGGGGTCTGGCTGGAGCTGGGAGCGCTGTCGTGCATCGAGGAAAGCGCCCTGCGGTTCGCGTTTGGCTCGGCGTGCCGCGGCACGCTGGCCGAGGGCAGCATGCTGCATCTGGCGGTGCGGGCGGCGCCGGCCTGGTGCTGGCATTGCGGCGCCGCCGTCGAGATTTCGCGCCACGGCGCGGGCTGTCCGCGCTGCGGCGGCCACGAGCTGCAGGTCAGCGGCGGCGACAGCCTGCGCGTCAGGCAGCTGGAGCTTGAATAGCAGCCATTGGAGACGTTATGTGCATAGGCATTCCCGGGAAGATCGTGGCCGTCGGGGCCGATATCCATCAGCCGGCCCGGATCGAGGTCTGCGGGGTACAGCGCGCGGTTAATATCGCGCTGGTATGCGAGGGCGAACCCGCCGCCCTGGTCGGCCAGTGGGTACTGGTGCATGTGGGTTTTGCCATGAGCCTGCTGGATGAACAGGAGGCGCGCGAAACGCTGGAGGCGCTGCGGTCCATGCAGTTGGTCGGCCTGGAGCTGGAGGAGATGAAACAGGACGGGGCGCGGCGAGCGCTGGATTAAAAAAACGCCGGCCCGGTACTTACCTTGCCCCGCGACCCGGGATTCGGGCGGCGGGGCATTTTGTTTTACCAGCGGATACGGCGTGTAACCTAAGCCTGTTATAAGATGCCCACCAGCGTGACCACGGTCAGGATGGCGGCCAGTCCGTAAAACACCCATTTGCCGGCCGGCACATGGATTTTCAGGTCGTGCATGCAGTGGTGGATGCGATGCAGTCCGCACCACAGCGGCAAGACAATCATCAGCAGCCAGAACAGGCGGCCTATCAGGGTGTGGCTAAACGCGAGAATGCGCGGGTAGCTCAGCGCCTCGCCCGGATACCAGCCCAGCGGCAGCAAAAAGGCCACCAGCAGGATAATCACCGGCGCAACGATGGCGCTCCACATGCCGCCGGCGCCGAACAGGCTCCAGAATACCGGCTCATCGGCGCGTTTGGGGTTCTGATTCATAACGTTCTCCTGATTAAACGAAGGCCAGGGCCACGGCCAGTATCACCACCGTCACCACCGCCGTTACGCCCCAGAGCGTGGCGATAAACGGCGCCGGACCAACCTTTTCATCTTTGACGATGAGCACCGTGGCCTTGGGCGCCAGCTCAAACCAGGTTTTGGTATGCAGCAGCGCCGCCAGCAGCGTCAGCAGGTTAAGCACCAGCACCACCGGGTTTTGCAGGAAATGCACAAAACCATCCCAGTTCGCCTCGCCGGCTTTCAGCGCGTACAGGCCGTAGATCAGCTCCAGGCTGAACCATACCGCCGGCACGGCGGTGCCTTCGCGCAGCATGTAAAAACGGTAGAACCCCAGTTTTTGCCACCAGTTGGCCGGCATGCTGCGGACATAAGGCTTGCGTTTGGTTGTTATCATGTTTCTCACTCCCTTAGCGAGGTTTCAGCATGGCGATCATAAAGTCCTGGGTACTCGCCACTTTGCCCTGCTGGATAGCGGCGGCGGGATCCACATGCTTAGGACACACCTCCGAGCAGTAACCTACAAACGTGCAGCTCCAGACGCCGTTTTCACCGTTCAACTGCGCCATCCGATCCTTTTTGCCATGGTCGCGGTTGTCCAGGTTGTAACGGTGCGCCAGCGTAATGGCCGCCGGGCCGATAAACTCAGGATTCAGCCCGAACTGCGGGCAGGCGGCATAACATAAGCCGCAGTTGATGCAGCCCGCGAACTGATGATATTTGGCCATCTGGGCCGGGGTCTGCAGGTTGGTCCCTTCAGACGGCCGGCGGTTATTACCGATAATATAAGGCTTGATCGCCTCCAGGCTCTCGATAAAGTGGGTCATGTCCACCACCAGATCGCGCTCGATGGGGAAGTGGCCCAAGGCCTTGACCTTCATGCCGCGCGGATATTCACGCAAAAAGGTTTTACAGGCCAGCTTAGGCACATTGTCCACCATCATGCCGCAGGATCCGCAAATGGCCATCCGGCACGACCAGCGAAAGGACAGATCCGGCTCCAGGTTGTCCTTGATATACCCCAGCGCGTCCAGCAGCGAGGTTTGCTCGTCATAGGGCACGTCGTAGACGACGGGGTGGGGCGCCTCGTCCCGCTCGGGGTTATAACGCATCACCTCAAGCTTCAGCGTGTTCGTATCAGCCATTGGCCTGCTCCTTATCCTTTTTATCCTGCACCGCGGCGGCCGCGCCTTCGCCGCCGTACATGCGTTTGGCCGGCGGCAGGGTGGTGATCTTCACGTCGCTGTATTCCAGGCGCGGCGCGCCGTCGGGGTTATAAAACGCCAGGGTATGCTTGAGGAAATTCACGTCGTCGCGCTCGGTGCAGCCCTCATCCAGCCGCTGGTGCGCCCCGCGCGATTCCCGGCGGTGAAACGCCGAGTGCGCCATGCAGTCGGCCACTTCCAGCCCGTTGCCCAATTCAATGGTGTAAAGCAGGTCGGTATTAAACACGCTGGACGTATCGGTGATGGCCACCCGCTTAAAGCGTTCTTTCAGCTCGGCCAGCTTATCCATGGTTTTTTGCATCAGTTCGGGGGTACGGTAAATGCCGCAGCCTTCTTCCATCGACAGGCCCATCTCATCGCGGATGGCCGACCATTTTTCCGTGCCCCGCTGGTCCATCAGGCCCTGCAGGGTGGTTTCCACATCCCGCGCCCGGGCGTCGAGGACGGTATTATTGGCGGCGGAGGCCCCGGCCGCGCGCGCGGCGGCCTGCTCACCCGCCAGGCGGCCGAACACCACCAGCTCGGCCAGCGAATTGGAGCCGAGGCGGTTGGCGCCGTGCAGGCCCACCGAGGAACACTCGCCGACGGCGAACAGCCCACGGATACGGGTTTCGCACTGCCCATCGGTCTCAATGCCGCCCATGGTGTAGTGGGCGGTGGGACGAACCGGAATCGGTTCCTTGACCGGATCGACGCCGACATAGGCCTTGGAAAGCTCGCAGATAAAGGGCAGCCGTTCGAGCAGTTTTTTCTCGCCCAGGTGGCGCAGGTCCAGGTAGACCACGTCGCCGCGCGGGGTGGCGATGGTGCGGCCGGCGCGCCATTCGTGCCAGAACGCCTGGGACAGTTTGTCGCGCGGGCCCAGTTCCATATATTTATTTTCCGGGTGCCCGAGCGGCGTTTCGGGGCCCATGCCGTAGTCCTGCAAATAACGGTAGCCGTCTTTATTGACCATGATGCCGCCTTCACCGCGGCAGCCTTCCGTTATCAGGATACCGGAACCGGGCAGGCCGGTCGGGTGATACTGGACGAACTCCATATCACGCAGCGGCACGCCGTGACGCAGGGCGATGCCCATGCCGTCGCCGGTGACGATGCCGCCGTTGGTGTTATAACGGTAAACGCGGCCGGCGCCGCCGGTGGCCATGACCACGGCGTTGGCGCGGATGCAGATGCGCGTGCCTTCCATCATATTGATGGCCACCAGGCCGCGCGCCTGGCCGTCGTCCACCAGGATATCCAGCACGAAGTGTTCGTCGAAGCGTTTAATCTGCGGATATTTCAGCGAGGTCTGGAACAGCGTGTGCAGGATATGGAAGCCGGTTTTATCGGCGGCAAACCAGGTGCGTTCGATTTTCATCCCGCCGAAACGGCGAACGTTAACCCGGCCATCGGGCTTACGGCTCCAGGGACATCCCCAGAGTTCGAGCTGGGTCATCTCCTCCGGGCAGTGGCGGACAAAATGATCGACCACATCCTGTTCGCACAGCCAGTCGCCACCGGAAACGGTATCGTGGAAATGGGAGTCAAAGGAGTCATGATCTTGGGTGACGGCGGCGGATCCACCCTCGGCGGCCACGGTATGGCTGCGCATAGGGTATACTTTCGATACCAGGGCGATAGTCAGGTTGGGATGGGCCTGCGCGGCGGCAATGGCTGCGCGTAAACCCGCGCCCCCCGCCCCGACGATGACGATATCGGCGTTAAAGGTTTGCACTTTATTCTCCTGCTCATCGGACATTGCATTAAAATCAACAAAACGCAGCTGGATATTTAATTGACTTTAATAATTAAAATAACTGAAACTTTTAAATTAACTAAATTAAGCACACTAATTAATTTGATTCTTTGAATGATGCCTAAAGTTCACTTGATAATAATATATTCTGTATGGGTAATAATGCGAGTATGGATGATAATAGGTATGACGTAGATCAACAAAAAAGCAAAGTGAAATCATTTTGTTAAATCGGTGGGAAAGCGAAATAATAGGCGTTCAACTACTTTGGCGAGCGGGGGCCGGATGCAGGTTAGCGCTGGCAAATGTGCGCACGAGCCTGGAGAAGGCAAGATGGGCAAGAAGAAGATATCATCCCGCCCATGATGCCCGCAGGCGCCGCTTTGTTATCAGTCTTGTGTTTTATCAGCAATATAAGCCGCTTTAGCCACATCAGCCCCAGGCGTCAGAAGCCATATCGGATGGCGTCCTTGCTTTGCTGCATCAGCGCATCGATCTTCTGGGAAAAAGTCTCGATGCCCGCGCTATCGCCGTGCTCCGAGCACTGCCGCCGTTTCAGGTTATAGGCCTTCATCAGCTGCGCCTGGGCGGGGCCGGGCTTGCCGTAGCACTCGACGCTTTTTTCCCAGCAGGCGATGGCGCCGTCCGCATCCTGCTGCTCAAACAAGGTTTTACCCAGCTCGTTAAGCGCCTTGGCGCACTCTTTCGGCGCCAGGTCCTGCGCCAGAATGGCTTCAATCGACGAGACCATAGATCCTCCGCACGCGATTAATGGAAAAAGTTAAGAATATGGCCGAACACCAGTCCGACGCCGATAACGTCCGAATCGCTGAACGTCACGTTGGAAAAGCCGTACTGGCCGAGCAGCGGCAACAGCAGAGCGGGCAGCAGCGTTATAAACAGCCCATGGAACACGCCGCCGATAATGGCGCCCCGCCTGCCGCCCACCGCGTTGCCGAAGATACCCGCGGTGCCGCCGGCAAAGAAATTGGTCAGCATGCCCGGCAGGATCATCGCCAGGCCGATGCTCGGGAACAGGAACATGCCGATAATCGAGCCGATGGTGGTGGAAATAAAACCGATGATCACCGCGTTCGGCGCATAGGGGAACAGCACCGGGCAGTCCAGCGCCGGAATGGCGTTCGGCACGATGCGCAGCGCGATGCCGCGAAACGCCGGTACGATTTCCGCCAGCAGCAGCCTGACGCCGGCCAGCAGCACATAGACCCCGACCACGAACTGCACCGATTGCAGGAAGGCGTACACCAGGTAGTTGACGCCGTTGGCATAAGGTGCAATCACCGCTGGCCCAGCGGCAATGGATGGGATCAGATACACCGGGATCATCACCACCATCATGGAAAGATAGGTATCCTGCAGAAAGGAAAACGATTGGGGCAACTCGAGATCCTCGGTGCTTTTGCTGACATCGCCGGTCAGCTTGGCCACGCCCGCCTGCACGATATAACCGATGGTGCAGAAATGGCCCAGCGCAATATCGTCCGAGCCGGTTATCTTGCGCACGATGGGCTGCGCCAGCACCGGCATGCCGACTGCCATGACGCCGGCTATAACGCCGCCGATAATAATTAATTCCGTTCCCCGCAGCCCGCCCATATAACCAATGACCGAACAGACCGTGGCCATCCACAGTGAAGCCTGGCCGGTAAGGAAAATATATTTATAACGTGTGAAACGGGCGATTAAGATATTTATCATAAACGCCAGAACCATGATCAGGGCGGTTTCCCGTCCGAGGGTTTGCTGCGCGATACCGGCGATGGAACCTACGTCGGTGACCACCCCGCGCATATGAAATCCTTTCTGGAAAACGTCGCCCAGGAAGTTCAGCGCATTAACGATAATATTGGCGCCGGCCAGCAGGACTAAAAATCCCAACAGCGTTTTCATCGTGCCGGTAATAACCTGGCCGGGGCTTTTCTTTAATGCAATAAGCCCAATCATGGCAATCAGGGATATCAGTATGGACGCCTGGCCGAGTACATCGTTGACAATAAAATGGAGAAAAGACATAATGAGTCCCCTGTAGGGTTCGCAATAATCGGATTATTATTTAATAAGTATCAAGCCAGGTAGCCCTTTTCCTGTAATACCGGCGTTAGTTTTTCTTTTATTTCGTTCTTATCAACTAATCTTTTAAGGTAAATAATGGTGGCGTTTATCGTATAGTGCTGGAACTGCGATCGAAAATTTTCGCCGGTCATGATAATGTCCGCCCTGGTCGAGGTGGCGCTGGAAATATCGCAATGGGATAAATCCGCATCCACGCCCAGATCTTTCAAGGCCGCCTCAATGCTCATTTCACATGCAAAACTGCTGCCCAGTCCTGCCCCGCATACCGCCAGAATTGATAATTTTTTCATAATAAAGGTTCCTTAGGTGATCATCTGTAGGTTAATCGCCGCCGCCACCAGTCCGGCATCAAGCTGACGCTTACCGCTTAACGCCTGTTCCAGCGGACAGCTCACGGCCTGTCCATCCTGAATGCCAATCAATATGCCATGCTCACCGGCGAGAATGGCGTTTGCCGCCCGCTGCGCCAGGGTTAACGCTAATAACCGATCCTGGACCGACGGCGACGCGGCCCGCTGGCAGTATCCCAGCACGGTGTGACGTATTTTGAAGCCAAGCCGGTTTTCCAGCAGACGGCCGATTTTAATCGACACCCCCTGGGAACCGGCAAAATGCGCGTCCGCCATCGGATACCCTTCGGCGCACACCACCAGCGCATAACCGTGCGGTTCGGACAGGCGCGCCGCCAGCCTGGCGCTCAGCCGGTCGATATCCAGCGGGAACTCGGGCAATATCACCGCGTGCGCCCCTCCGGCCAGGGCGCCGGCCAGCGCCATATGTCCCGCGTCGGCGCCGAACACTTCCAGCATGAACACGCGTCCCTCCATGTTCTGCGCGGTGTTATGCAGCAGATCCAGGGCCTGGGTAACCACTTCCACCGCGCTGTTAAAGCCGATGCTGTACTGCGTGCCCTGGATATCGTTGTCGATGGACATCGGCAGGACCACCGTCGGCAATCCTTCCTGATCCAGCAGCCACGCCGCCTGTGACGAACCGCCGCCGCCAAACACCACCAACTGGTCAACCGCCAGGCGCCGCAGGCGATCGCGCAGGCTATCGCGTCCTCCACGGGTCAGCGGCGAACGGCTGCGCGCGCTTCTCAGCAGGTTCCTGCCGCAGGACACCGCGCCCTGGACATCGCCTGACGACAGGATAAAAGGCAATTGTTCAATAATGCCGTCATAACCGCCGTGAAAAGCAATGATATCCAGCTCTTCGCGCTGTAATAATGCGTTGATGGCGGAGTTAATCCCCACGGCATCACCGCCACTGGCGATAATGGCTACTTTTTTCATCAAGATTCACTTTTCGTTATTCTTTTTTCAGAATTGGCTAAGTATGGCCAAAATTTCCTGTTCATCCTGCGCCAGTTTTAATGTGTTCACCGCCTCCTCATCGCAAAACAGTTTCGACAGGCTCACGATCATTTCAATATGTGAATGGCTGTCGACCGCCGCCAGGGCAAAAATGATATATACCGGATCGTTGTCTTCGCTGCCGAACTCCACTCCTTCCGAAACGATAACCAGGGACAGCGCGGTTTTAATTACGCCTTCCTCAGGGCGGGCATGGGGCATGGCGATGCCTTCGCCCAGGACATAGTAAGGACCAATTTGTTCGTGCATGGTGAAAATAGCCTGAAGGTACCGGCTCTCGACCGCGTTCTGATCGATCAATGGCTGCACGGATAACGCCACCGCGCTATGCCAGTCTTTCGCCCGATTAATTAAGCGAACATTACTTTTATTAATCCAGTCCGTTAACATAAAGACCCTTATTCGGATAAGTATGGATTTATACTAGTATGGTTTTTTTAACTGATAAAAACTGTGATCTATCTTTATCTATTTCTACCTTAATGTAAATATTAATGAATGCATGTTATAAAAATAATCACGAGCAATACTATTGGCTCTATTTATATATTCAGGCGGCCATCTAAGACGGCGTGCCATATTATTTCAGGCTCATGGCCGGTAATATCCTTACATTAAGTGGTTATGCTATTTTTGACCGCGGCAGCTGGTGTAATATCCAGTCATAAATAATGCCAACGTCCGGCGGCTGGTCCCGATCCTGATCGACGGAATATACCGGCCCTAATTGCATCGGCCCGGCGCGTTCCGCCAGCGCCCGCAATTCGGCGATATACTCGGCGCCGGGATGGCCGGGCAACCTTTCCCCGAGCCGTGCGGCATACCGGCCGGCGACCCGTTCAGCGGAAATCTGGCACCAGACTTCAACCAGGCGCGTCACGCCCGCCTGCGCCAGGTAATCCCGTAGCAGCTCCCTGGGCTGGAAACCGAACCAGGCGTCAACAATAAAGGTACTGCCCGCCGGGGCATCCGCCACGATGGACCAAATCACCTGGTAGCTCGCTTTTCCCAGCGTACGGTTAAAGGCCCGATCCACGCCGTCGAGATGCTGCAGGAACGGATTTTTTATGCCGTCAAGGGAGAGCTTGAGCCAGCCGGCCTGCTGCGAGAGACGTTCGGCGAGGGCGCTTTTACCGGAGGCGGGGATACCGTTAACCATGATAATCCGCTTGCCGTTTTCATCGACCTGTTGCCCATGAGGCGACACCTTGGCGTCGTTTACCCGGGTAAACCGATTGATGTCGTTCGCCGCGCTCTTGTCAGACATGTTTTACCTGCCCAGACCGCGCGTCGTCGTGTTGCCGGCCCGCGTGGAAGTATTGTTTAATCACGGCCTGGAGCTCATTCAGCCGTGGAATGGCCAGGGTTTCCAGTTTTTCCCTGGTGGCGCTGCGATCCAGGGAAATACAGTCTTTCCATAACGAACGGCCCGCAATCACCCCGGAGGCGCCTTTGCTCATGGCGTCCGCGACCTGGGTAAGGAACGTGGCGTGATCCACTCCCGCGGAGAGCACGGCCCAGGGTACGTCGCCGGCCAGTTGGGTGATGTCCGCGCAGGCCTGCGGCGAACCGGGATAAGGCAACTTCAGCACCTTGGCCCCGCATTCAAGGCAGATTTTGGTGCCGCCGTAGATAAGCTCCGGGATTTTCTGCTTAAATTCCTCGTCCGTTTCATCATCGAGTTTATACGTCAGGAACTCAACCACCAACAATAAATCCTCGCGGGTGAAATCCTCGATGCAATGGCGCAGTATGTCGATATTGTGCTGGTTCGCTCCTTCGCGATCCGAGCGCAGGTAGACCATGATTTTGCCGCCGGTGGCGCCGAGTTCGCGTACCCGCCTGGCGCTGATGTTCGCAGCCAGCCGGGAAAGGCGGTAGCCTTCCGGCGTGGTGTCAAACCCGGAGGCGTCAAGGCCGATAAGCAGCGCCGTGTCGCGCGCAATAATGCCGTCATCCACCAGCTGCGGCACCGCGCAGACCGGATCGACCAGTACGCATGAAGCCTGGCTTGCCAGGTAGCGGGTGATATCCGCCTTGATAAAGCCCAGCTCGCGTTCGGAAATCTGCGCCTGCCGCGCGGGATCGTTGGATAGCAGGCTGCGCATGGCACCTCGCTGATCGCAGGCGATAACCATCATGGCGCCGTCGCTGCCACAGATTTGTTGATAGCTGCGTAATTCTGAGGTGGACATTTTTGACATGAAATTCTCCTTTGATGAAATTTATTACAGACAAAAAACGCTCATTTACCATTTACCTATCGCCTTCATCATCCTTGAGAAAAAGGGAGGAAAATTCCCCAATCCGCCGGTTTATAAGGGGTTTCTCCCTGGGGACCGATTGCAATTTCCACCGTATTGCGCAATAATTCCCCAATCGATTTGCTGAGTGTAATACATTACAGAAAGGAATTTCAAGCTGAAAGAGCCAATTTTGCAAGATCTTGCAGCCACGCGCGCCATGATGCATATGGTGGCGAAGCTGCATTACGAGTCCGACATGCCCCAGGTGGAGATTGCGCGCAAGTTCGACGTCTCCACCGCGACTATTTCACGACTGCTGAATAAAGCGCGCGCCGCGGGCATCGTGCGCATCGAGGTGGTGGCGCTCTCTTCCCCCGAGAATATGACGGCGGATCTGATTAAGCGTCTGGGATTAAAGAAGGCGTTTGTGGTGGATGCGCCGCCGGCCAATGTGCTGGGTTCGCTGGCCGCGCCGCTGGCGACGTTGCTGGAGCAGGCGGGACTGGGCGCCGGCTCGGTGCTGGGCATCGGCTGGGGCCGGGCGGTACGGGAGGTGACCCTGGCGGGCATGCCGCGCATGCCGGGCATCCTGACCGTGGCGCTGAACGGCGGTATGCAGCAGGCCGCGCCTCATTTCCAGATCACCGAATTCGTGCGCCGCGCCGCCGAGCAGATGGAAGGCAAGCCCCATTTCCTGCATGCGCCCTATATTTCGTCCGCCGAGCTGCGCGACGCGTTTCTCGCCGATCGCAGCGTGCAGGATATTATTTCGTTATGGGACCGGCTGGATGTGGCGGTGGTCGGCATCGGCCTGACCCATGCGCCGAAACCCGGCGAATCCACCACCGCCACCGCGGATGAAACAACCTTGAGCCGGGCGGCCGGCGACGTGCTGCGCCATTACGTCACCGAGAGCGGGGAAGTGCTGCATTGGGAAGGGGAGGCGCGGATGATTGCCGCCTCGCCGGAACAGCTGAGGCGCACGCCGCTGACCGTCGGCGTGGCCGCCACGCCAGAGAAAGCCGCCGGCATTATCGGCGCGGTGCGATCGGGCATGATCAATTGCCTGGTGACCGACGTCAATACGGCGCAGGCGATACTGGACCGCCTGCCGGCGGCCTGAACGACGCCGGTATAGGCGCCTGCCTTTCCGCGGCGTAGAATGACGCCGGTATCTGCGCCCGCCGGCCCAGGCCCGCGTTCCCGCCACGCTGAGCGCGGGCCTAACCGCCGTAAATGGCCGGGAACTCCCGCCTGAGATCGGCGAACAGCCGGTCCATCTGCCGCTCCAGGGGCTGTTCGCCGTGGGTGCCGGCGGCGACGGCGGCAAAGACCTTATGCTTGAGGAAATGGCGCCAGATTACCGGCGCGGCGGCCAGGAACGCGGTCAGCAGGGCGTATCGCGCCGGGCTCCAGACGGCCTCGAAATTCCGGCGGGCGTCGCCGACGTCAAAGTGATCGCCCGGATCGTCCGCCGCCATTACCCCACGCAGGCGATCGGTTTGCGCCGGGTCCACGGCGCCGTCGCGAATGACCACGCCGTAATCCCGCGCCGCCGCCTCCAGGCTGATAAATCCGCATTGCCAATCGCGCAATACCGCCTGCGCCGCCCGTTGCCGCGCCGGGCCGTAACCCCCCGCTCCCGGCCCCACGATCCGTATGACATCGCCGGGACCGCAGGCGATCACATCGGTATTGCCATGCCCGACGGCGTTATAGCGCCCCGGGTTGGTCAGGAAGCTGGAGGTGCGACCCGGCTTGCCGCCCGCCGCGCCGGCCGAGGAAAATACCGAACGGTTGCGATTGCGCGCGGTCACGGTGGTATTGGGCGCCGACACCACGAACTCCATCAGGGTCGCCAGGCCGCCGCGATATTCACCCGCCCCGGCGCTGTCGGCCACCAGTCCGTAACGATTAAACAGGATCGGCACTTCCGCTTCGCTGATTTCGATCGGGGTATTTTTTAAAAACGCCGACAGGCCGCCGGATCCATCCGGGCCGTCGTGCCTGGGCGTGCCGCCGGCGCCGCCGCCCACCGGGCCCAGCGAAGCGACGACGATGCGGTTATGGCGGTCGACGGTACGGATATTGATGATCGAGTTGCCCCCCGGCGAGTTGGCCGGCAGACGGTGCGGCATCGCCAGGGCAAAGGCGCCGACGGTGGCAATCTGCGACATGGCGCAGGTCAGCGAACGCATGCCGACCGCCGCCGGCGCTTCGCAGTTCATAATGGTGCCCGGCGGCAGGATGGCGCGCGTCGGGCGCAGGGTGCCGGCGTTGAGCAGCAGCGACCGGTCCAGGGTGGCGAGCACGTAGGTGACGCCGACCAGCGCCAGCGGATGGCGTTCGCGTCCGCCGGTGGGCATATTGAGCGAGGACATCAGCTGCGGATCGCTGCCGGTATAATCCAGTTCCAGGCTATCGCCGCGCACCCGCAGCGTCACCGCGATCCGGCACGGATAGCCGTTTTCGCCATCCTCGTCGGCGTAGTCGGCGTAAAAATACTCGCCGTCGGGAATGGTTTTGATAATCGCGCGCGCCTGCCGTTCGGCATAATCCAGGATGCTTTCAATCCCCAGCAGGAAATCATCGATGCCGAAGCGGTCGATGATCTCATGCACCTTGCGCTCGCCGATGTTGACCGAGGCGAGCTGCGCGTTGAAATCGCCCCAGTTCTGCTCCGGCGCCCGCACGTTAAGGCGCATGATGCGCGCCACCTCCTGGTTGAGTTTGCCGCCGGTTACGATCTTCAACGGCGGAATGCGCAGGCCTTCCTGCACGATGTCGGTCAGCGAACGCGACAGCGATGCCGGCACCGCGCCGCCCACGTCGGTGTTGTGGATATGGCCGACGACAAAACAGGCAATGGCGCCCTGGTGGAATACCGGTTTCCAGATATGGATATCGGGCGAATGGGTGGCGACGTTGCCGGCGTAGGCGTCGTTGGTAATGCAGATGTCGCCGTCCTGGTAATCGTCGATCAGCGCCAGCACCGGGGCGTAATCGATGCCGCCGTACCAGGGCGCGCCAAAACTGCGCGGCGAGGCGAACGCCAGCCCCGCGCGACTGACAATCTGGCAGGAAAAGTCTTCGGTTTCCTTTACAAATGTGGAGTGGGCGGTGCGCATCAGGGTAAACGCCATGGCGTCGGCGGCGGCGGCGCAGTAGTTCGCCAGGATTTGCAGGTTGCGGCCGTCAATTGCCATGGTCGGCTCCTTGTCGCGGGGTAATAATCAGGTTGCCGAAGCGGTCCACCGTCGCCGTCATCGCCGGGGGTACGCAGGTGGTGCAGTCGTCCTGGATGATAATCACCGGTCCGTCCAGCCTATGGCCGGCGCCGAGGGCGGCGCGGCGCACTACGTCAACTCTATGCGTCCGGCCGTCCATCCACGCGTCGGCCCGGGCATGCGCTTCCACCGGCCCGCTGGCCGCCGCCAGCGGGGCCAGCCGCGGCTTGGGCGTCGGCGAGGATAACACCAGTCGCAGCGTGATCACCTGCACCGGCGCGGCCGGGTCGTGGTGCCCGAACAGGCGTTCGTGAGCGGCGTCGAACGCTTCGCGCACCGCCTGCCGGTCGCCCAGCGCCAGCCAGTCCTGCTCCAGCGCCACGTCGATTTCAAACGACTGGCCGCGATAACGCATATCGGCGGAAAACCGCAGGCGGCGGGGCAGCGCCGGCCCATGCTCCCGCGCCAGCCAGCTTTCGGCCTCCTGTTGCAGCAGCCCGGCATTATGCGTCAGGATGGCGGCGACGCTGTCGTCAAGTTCGCAGTACAGCGTGCGGATAAAGTCGTTTTTTATATCGGCCACCAGGCCGCCGAGGGCCGACAGCACGCCCGGCGTCGGCGGCACCACCACCCCTTTCATATTCAGCTCCCGCGCCAGGAAGCAGGCCATCATCGGGCCGGCGCCGCCAAAGGCCAGGAAATAGAACTCGCGCGGATCTATGCCGAAACGGGACACCAGGCCGCTGGTGTCGCCGTACATGCTGGAGATCGCCAGGCGGATGATATTTTCCGCCGTTTCCTCGATGCCGATGCCGAGCGGCGCGGCCAGCAACGCTATCGCGGCGCGGGCGGCGGCCACGTCCACCTGTATCGTGCTATAGCCGAGATCCCCGTGCCCCAGCAGGCCGCAGGCGGCAAAAGCATCGGTGACCGTGGCCCCGGTGCCGCCGCGCCCGAAGCACACCGGCCCCGGCAGGGATCCGGCGCTGTGCGGTCCCACCTGCAATACGCCGAGCGTGTCGATCCAGGCGATGGAGCCGCCGCCTTGCCCGACCGACGTGACCGCCACCGAGGGAATAAAAATCGGGAATTCGCCAATAATTTCCCCGCTGCCGTACTCCGGCCGGCCGTTGATAATCACCGCCACGTCGGCGCTGGTGCCGCCGATATCCAGGCTGAGCAGTTTGTCCAGCCCGCACTGCCCGGCGATATACCCGGCGCCGATTACCCCCGACGCGGTGCCGGACAGCACCATCTGCACACATTCGCTCCGGGCCTGGCCCAGGCTCATTACACCGCCGTTGGATTTGGTAATCCGCGCCGGCGCCGGCACGCCCATGTTCGCCAGCGCCTGTTCAAACGCGTCGAGATAGCCGATGACCACCGGCTGCACGTAGGCGTTAATCACCGCGGTGATGGTGCGCTCATATTCGCGGATAATCGGCCAGATGTCCGCCGAGCAGCAGGTTAATAAGTCGGGCGCTTCCCGCGCCACGATGGCCTTGACCTCCGCCTCGTTGCCGCCGTTGCGGTAGCTGTGCAGCAGCGATACCACGATGCCCCGGCAACCGGCGCGGCGGGCGCCGGCGATGGCGTCCAGCACGCTTTGGCGGTCGACGGCTTTCAGTACCGCGCCGCCGCCGTCGGTGCGTTCACCGATGGCGAATACCCGATCGCGGGGGATCAGCGGATCCGGGCGGCGTGAAAACAGATCGTGGATATGGGGGATCTTCAGGCGCGCCAGCTCCAGCACGTCACAAAATCCCTCGGTGGCAAACAGCGCCAGACGCACCCCCTTGCGCTGGATAACCGTATTCACCCCCACCGTGGTGCCGTGGGTAAAGTAGCCGACCTCGCGCGGATCGATGCCGTCGCGCCGCTGCAGCAGCGCCAGCCCGGTGGTGATTTCGCTGCCCGGACGGTCGGGGCGCGATAGCACCTTCAGCGTGCGCAGGCTGCCGTCACGCTCGTCCAGCACCGCAAAATCGGTGAAGGAACCGCCGATATCAACGCCGATACGATAGGTTATTGGGGGTCTTCCAGCGGGATCTGGCGGCAAAACCATGGCAACTCCTTGCAGGCGCGGCGGGATATTCACCAAGTGTACGGAATTCATCCGCCGCGTTTTTCGGCAAACAGGGGTGGCAACAGCGTATTCAGGGGGAATTTATTTGTGTGAAGAAATTTTATGCCGCGGGATTAATTCTCCAGCGACGTATGGCGCGAAATCAGCGATCGCAGCGGCACGCTGCTTTTCACGATCGGTGATTTGATCACGATATAGCTGAAATATTTTTCGATGCCCACCTTGGCATCCAGCAGCCCTTCGATCACTTCCTGGTAATGCTCGATGCTGCGGGTAATAAAACGCAGTAAATAGTCGTAGCCGCCGGTGATCAGATGGCACTCCATCAGTTCGTCCACCTCGCGGATGGCGATTTCGAACCTGAGGAAATCCTCGCGGCGATGCCCCGCCAGCGTCACTTCGGTAAATACCGTCACTGAATCGGTGATCTTGGGCAGGTTGATATGGGCTTCATAACCGGTAATAAAACCCGCGGATTCGAGACGCTTGACGCGTTGCAGGCAGGGGCTGGGCGAAAGTCCGACCGCGTCGGCAAGATTGACATTGCTGATACGGCCATCTTTTTGTAATTGGACCAAAATATTGATGTCGATGCGGTCAAGTTTCATTAAGCCGTTCATAAATTCCCTCATTGTTGCCAGATTATCAACGCCCACCTCGATGGTATAACACGCTTTCAGGCCGTTGCGCCAGCGTTAACGCGTGTTACCATATCAGGGTTTTTGAGAATAAGTCGATGATTTCAATAAGGAAGATTATCCTTAGCCCAGCCTGCCGGTGGCGCGCGCCAGTGCGATATCAAAGATATGCAGCGCCTCCTCCAACTGGGAATCGCTGGTGACCAAGGGGGCGAGGAAACGCACGGTATTGCGGTATAAACCGCATTTAATCAGCAGCAATCCTTCCTGGCAGGCGCAATCGAGGATTTTTTGCGTCAGGGCCGCATCCGGGGCGCGGGTATCCAGATCGATAATTTCCACCGCCTGCATAAAACCGACGCCGCGCACCTCGCCGATACAGGCATACTTGCCGGCCAGCTGCCGCAGGCGGGCGTTGAGCCGCGCGCCGAGCAGGTTGGCGCGTTCAATCAGGTTATCATTTTCCATCAGGTCCATCACCGCCAGGGCCGCCGCGCAGGCCAAAGCGTTGCCGCCGTAGGTGCCGCCCAAGCCGCCCGGCGTCGGGGCATCCATGATATGCGCCCGGCCCGACACGCCGGAAATAGGCAGGCCGCCGCCCAGGCTTTTCGCCAGGGTCACCAGATCCGGCTCGATCGCCGAGTGCTGGAAGGCGAACATTTTACCTGTGCGGCCAAAACCGGTCTGCACTTCATCGCAAATCAGCAAAATGCCGTGGCGCTCGGTCAGCTCGCGCAGCGCGCGCATAAAACCGGCCGGGGCGGGCAGGAAACCGCCGTCGCCCTGCACCGGCTCGATAATAATCGCCGCCACGCGTTCCGGCAGGATGCCGACGGCAAATAACGTCTCCAGCGCGTCCAGAGCCTGTTGCTCGGAAATTCCATGGAACGCGTTGGGATAAGGCACGTGAAAGATATCGCCGGGGAAGGGGCCGAAATTCTGTTTATAGGGCTGGCTCATGCCGGTCAGGGTGCAGCCTAATAAAGTCCGGCCGTGGAACGCGCCGTCAAAGGCGATAATGCCGGGCCGGTTGGTATGGGCGCGGGCAATCTTCACCGCGTTTTCCACCGCTTCGGCGCCGCTGGTAAAAAAGACGCTTTTAAACGGCAGGCCGCCGCCGACGGCGTGATTGAGGCGTTTGGCCAGTTCAATATAACCGGGATAAGCCGCCACCTGGAAACAGGCATGGGTGACCTGCTGGAGCTGCCGGCTGACGGCCGCCACCACGGCCGGATGATTATGGCCGACGTTTAACACGCCGATGCCGCCGACAAAATCCAGGTAACGATTGCCCTCGACATCCCAGACTTCCGACCCTTTTCCCTGGTTTATCACAATGGGATGGGCGGTGACCACGCCGCGCGGGACATTGTCCTCACGGGCATCCAGGAATACGGCGTTGTCGGAAAACGTTTGTTGCCCTGCACCTAAAGTTTGCATCTCTTTACCTCACGTATAATCAGATATTAAGGAGTTAAGTATCGCAACCCGCCAAGGCGGCCGGCTGCCGTAATCAGGATGGCCACGGCATAAACGGTTGAATTCGGGCGCCTTTGGCTAATTAAATGTTATCCAGCGCCCGGTGCGCCACTGCGCTGAACCAGCGGATGCCGTAGGGAATGACCTGGTCGTTAAAATCAAACGCGGGATGATGCAGAGGCCGGCTGTCCGCCGAACCCAGCCACAGATAGGCGCCGGGCCGGGTCCGCAGCATAAAGGCAAAGTCTTCCGAGGTGAGCGCGGGCGCGGGCGCCTCGGCGGCGTCCAGTCCGGCCAGGCGGGCGGCGTCCAGCGCCAGGGCCGCTTCGCGCGCGGTATTGACGGTGGCGGGGTAATAACGCCGGTAGTCGACCTGCGCCTGCAAACCGTGCGCCGCGCTGATATGGCCGGCCATCAGGCGCAGGCGGGCCTCGACGATATCCTGCGCGCGTGGGTTAAAGGTGCGCACCGTGCCGGTGATCAACGCTTCGGCGGGGATCATGTTATGTGAGGACCCGCCCTGCATGCGCGTCACCGACAGCAGCGCCGTCTCGGTGGGGTCGACGCAGCGGGCCACGATGGTATTGAGCTGTACCACCAGTTCGCTGGCGGCCAGCAGGGTATCGGGGCTAAGATGGGGCTGGGCGGCGTGGCCGCCGCCGCCGGTTATCCGGATATCAAAACGGTCGGCCGCCGCCATGACAGGTCCCGCGCGGGTGCGGGCGCTGCCGAGCGGCAGCTCCGGCCAGTTGTGCGCCGCAAACACCGCGTCGCAGGGAAAACGCTCAAACAGCCGGTCGTCGATCATGGCGCGCGCGCCGGCCAGTCCTTCCTCTGCGGGCTGGAAGATAAAATTCACCGTACCGTCAAAGGCGCCCGATGCCGCCAGCTCCCGGGCCGCGCCCAGCAGCATCACGGTATGGCCGTCGTGGCCGCAGGCGTGGCAGACGCCTTCGGCCCGGCTTTTCCATTCCTGGGATCCGCTATCCGGCATCGGCAGGGCATCCATATCGGCCCGCAGTCCCACCGAACGCGCGCCGGCGCCGCGTCGCAGCACGCCCACCACGCCGGTGCCGCCGACGCCTTCATGTACCTCCAGCCCGAGACGGGCAAGAAATCCGGCCACGATGCCGGCGGTGCGGTGTTCCTGAAAGCCCAGTTCGGGGTGGGCGTGCAGATCGCGGCGCAGCGCGACCAGATCGGCGTACTCCATATCAGTATCCTTGCTGTCGGTTGATAAGGCCGACCATGGCCTCGCCGCGTTCAAAACGGCGGATATTATCCAGCAGCGCGGTGACCGCGCTGTCGGGCTGGGTCTGGCTGGCGATATGCGGCGTGAGCCAGACGGCGTCGTGTCGCCATAAGGGATGGTCGGCCGGCAGCGGTTCCTGCACGGTAACGTCGATGACCGCCGCCCGCAGCCGGCGGCTTTCGAGCGCCTGGAGTAGATCAGGCTGATTCAGCTGGGCGCCGCGTCCAACGTGCACCAGCGCCGCGTCCGGCGGCAGCCGGCTGAACAGGCGCGCGTCTAGCAGTCCGGCGGTGTCGGCGGTCAGCGGCAGCAGGCATACCAGGATATCGGTGCGCGCCAGGAAGGCGTCCAGTTCATCTGCGCCCGCCCAGCAACGCACGCCGGGAACGACATGCGGGGTGCGGCTCCAGCCGCCGCAGTCGAAACCAAGGCCAGCCAACTGCCCGGCCGCCGCCCGGCCGAGGTTGCCCAGCCCCATGACGCCGACCCGGCTGGCATGGGCCGGACGCACGCGGTGCGGCAGCCAGAGTCCGGCGCGTTGCTGCTGGAAATAGCGCGGCATATCACGGTGCAGCCCCAATACCGCAAAGGTGACGTACTCGACCATGCTATTGACGATGCCGGGCTCCACCATACGCACCACCGGCAATGTGGGCGGCAGGGCGTCATAATCAAACTGGTCGGCGCCCGCGCCTACCGAGAACAGGACCTTCAGCCGGGGGAATTGCGCCATGATGTTTTCCGGCGGCTGCCACGCCACCAGATATTCCACCGCGCCGGCATCGCCGATATCCGGCCAGACCCGGAATACCGCGGCCGGCTGCCGTGCGGCTATCAGCGCCGCCCATTGACGCCCGCGTTCGGGGTCGGATTTATACAGGATATTCATTAGCCCATCGCCTGTGTCATCAGCCCGAACGGGCGCATGCCGCCGGCCAGGAGTTGCCAGGGCGCGCCTTTGATCATGATGGTCGGCGCGTCCACCACCGGCAGTCCCCGGCGGGTTAGCCACTCACCTAATCCCAGGGACGCCGGGGTATCGATACGGACAAAATGCCCGGCCAGATCCGCCAACAGCCGGTCGACCAGGACGATGGCGTCGTGGAGATCCAAGGCGATCACCGGGCCGATGGCGTAGCCGTGGCCGAAGCGGCGCAGGCAGGCAAAACCCCGGGGCGCGCCCCGGCGGCGCAATAGCAGGTTTTTTTCGCCGCGTGCCAGCAGGTCGGCGATTAAAGACGGCCGCACCATGCCGTGCGCGCCGGTATCCAGCGCGGTCAGCAGATCGGCATCCCCGGGGCCAGCCGGGGATAGGGTGTCGCCGTCTTGCGGCGGCGCGGGAGTGGCGGCTCCCAGCGTGCGGCACTGGTGCTGGCCGAGTTCACCCGCGGAGACAAAACCCAGCCGCTGATATAATCCTTTGCCGGCGACGGTGGCATGCAGCTGGATGGCGCTGCCGGCCAGGCGTTGCATCAGCGACGCCATCAATTGACCGCCGACGCCATTGCCCTGGGCGGCGCCGTCGACAATCAGCAGGCCGAGGGTGGAATGGGCCGGACCCCAGCGCCAGCACAGCCCGGTGCCGATCGCCGCGCCGTCCCGCTCCGCCACCAGACCCTCGCCCAGGTCCAGCGCCTGCCGCCAGTCCTCGCGGCGGTGCGGCCATTTCATCTGCCGGGTTAAAGCAAACGCGGCCTCGATATCGTCCTGGTTCATGGGGCGTAAACGTATCTGCATCTTGCCTCCTCACATCATGCCCGGCGCATCAAGGCCGGAACCGTCCACCAGCCGCGCATAGCGGAAGGGAGCCGGGTCGACGATGGGCCGATCGTTGGTTATCAAATCAGCGGCCAGCCTGCCGGCGCCGGGACCGATGCCGAAGCCGTGGCCGCTGTAGCCGGCGGAAATCACCAGGCCCGGCAGCGTCGGCACGGTGGAAATCACCGGCACCGCGTCGGGGGTGCTGTCGATCATGCCGCCCCAGGCCTGCGCCAGCCGCAGTCCCGCCAGGGCGGGGTATTCTTCACGCATCGCCGCCAGCCCCTCCCGCACCAGCCCCATATCGGCGCGGGGATCGAGGATACGTACTTTTTCAAACGGCGATGTCCCGTCGAATTGCCAGCGCGCCAGGGCTTCCGGCCCGTGAAAGAACGGAGCCGGTCCCAGCCGCAGGGTCAAAATCTTGCGCCGCGCTTTAAAGGTGGGGTAAAACTGCCGCGCGTAGCGCAGGCTTTGCGCGCCCGGCTCCAGGCGGCCGCGGCCGGAGACCGCGACCGTATAGCCGCCGTCCAGCTGCGGACGGCAGGCAAAGGAGGGGGTGTAAAACGGCATGGCGATCGCCTGTTCGATGGGCGCCGTGCGAAACGCCGTGCCAATCACGTTGCCGAGCGGCAGGCTGATGCCGTGGCGGCGGCAAAACATCGAGGTCCAGGCGCCGCCGGCGCAGATTACGCCCGGGGTTTTGATCAGGCCGCGCTCGGTGATCACGCCGCTGACGCGCCCGGCGGTGATATCGAGGCCGCGCACCGCGCACTGCTGGATGACCGTGGCGCCGAGGCGCTGCGCGGCGATGGCCAGGCCGGCCGATGCCAGCGCGGGTTCGGCGTGGCCGTCGGTGGGGGAGGACACGCCGCCCAGCCAGTCGGTGGTGCTGCCGGGCGTCATGGCTTTCGCCCGGCGGGCGTCGAGGATATCGCTGCGCACGCCATAGGATTGGGCCATTTTGCCCCAGGCGTCCCAGGCGTCGATTTCCGTTTGGTCGCGGGTGGCGTACACCAGCCCGGTGCGGCGAAAGCCGAGCTCCTCGCCGGTCTCGTGGCCCAGTTCCTCCCAGCGGCGCAGGGCGTAAATAATCAGCGGCAGTTCCCGTTCGTCGCGGTTTTGCTGGCGGCACCAGCCCCAGTTGCGGCTGGACTGCTCGCCGCCCACCAGTCCTTTTTCCAGCAATACCGCCTTTATTCCTTTTTTGGCCAGTTCATAGGCGGCGGCGGCGCCGGCGATGCCGGCGCCGATAATCACCACCTCGGCGGCATCGGGAAAGGTGGCGCTGTCCTGCACATATCTAAGGGGAGCGGGCATTTTCTGTGTGACCTCTTAACAATCATTATGTGATAAATTAATCCCACGCTACGCTTTATTCTCCCTGCGCATTGTACCCGTTTCAGGCATAGGGGCCGGGTTGAACGCCGCGCGTGGTCCGGATATCGAACTGCCGGTTATTCCGCTTTCAGTATTTCCACCGGCAGCGCCTCATGTTCGTCCAGCCAGCCCTGGCGCAGTTCGGGCACCGCGCGTTTAAGCCGCTCGTAGTAGAGTACGTCGGACGGTTTGTCGTAGTCGGCGCGCTCCACCCGCGTGACCATGCGGCCGTTTTTCACCACGATAATATCGTCGCAGACCGAACGCACCGCGTGCAGGTCGTGGCTGATAAACAGCACCGATAATCCCAGTTCGCGCCGCAGCTCGGTAATCAAATCCAGTACCGCCGCCGCCACTACGGTGTCCAGCGCCGAGGTGACCTCGTCGCACAAAATCAGATCCGGTTCGGCCGCCAGCGCCCGCGCCAGGTTAACGCGCTGTTTTTGCCCGCCGGACAGCGTACCGGGGCGCCGGGACAGCACGCCGCGCGGCAGGCGCACCAGATCAAGCAGCTCAAGCAGCCGCCGCTGGCAGGCGTCGCCGCGCAGGTTATGGAATAAGCGCAGGGGGCGGCTGAGGATGGTTTCGATGCTGTGCGCCGGGTTCAGAGCGGTATCCGCCATCTGGAACACATACTGGATGCGGCGCAGCTCGTCCATGGAGCGCGTGCGCATGCTTTTTTCAATGTAGCGGCCGTTAAACAGGATATGCCCGGCATAAGGCTCGATCATGCCGGCAATGGCATGGGCAAGGGTGGTTTTGCCCGAACCCGATTCGCCGATAATGCCGATGGCCTGGCCGCGGTGGAGCTTGAAATTCATGTCGGCGAGAATTTTGCTTTTCGGCGCGCCGTCGCCGTCGAGCCTGCCGTAGCCCGCCGCCAGGTCGCGTACTTCCAGCAGGGGTTGCGGCGGGGCGTCCGCGCGTCGCCATGAGCTGTCGCGCTGCTTTTGGCGCGCGGCGTCGAGCAGCGAGCGGGTGTATTCCGCCCGGGGCGCCGCCAGCATCGCGTCGGTGCGGCCGTATTCGGCAATCGATCCCTTCAGCAGCACCAGGATGCGGTCGGCCATTTGCGCCACCACCGCCAGATCGTGGCTGACATAGACGGCGGTGGCGCCGCGCTGGCGCACTACGCGGCGGAAGGCCTTCAGCACCTCCACCTGGGTGGTCACATCCAGCGACGTGGTCGGCTCGTCGAGGATCACCACGTCCGGGTCGCTGATTAACGCCATGGCGGTCATCAGCCGCTGCAGCTGGCCGCCCGACACCTGGTGCGGATAGCGCAGGCCGATGGTGTCAGGGTTGGGCAGCGCCAGTTCGCGAAACAGGTCGATGGCTTTTTTTTCCGCCGCCGCCCGCTTCATGACGCCATGGATCACCACCGGCTCCACCACCTGATCGATGATTTTCATCGCCGGGTTAAAAGACGCGGCGGCGCTTTGGGCAATATAGGCCACCTTATTGCCGCGAAACTGCCTCGACTGCGCGGGCGTCAGCGCGGTGACGTCGGTGCCGGCCACATGCACGGTGCCTTCGGCGATGCGGCAGCCCTGCCGGGCGTAGCCCATCAGCGCCAGGGCGATGGTGGTCTTGCCGGAGCCGGACTCGCCGATCAGCGCCAGCACCTCGCCTTTTTGCACGGTGAAATGAATATCGGCCACCAGGTTGATTTCCCTGCCGTCCTCGCCGCGCGCGCAGACGCGCAGATGGTCCACCGTGACCACGGGACGCGCGCCATGGGGAGTAATATTCATGCGACCCCCTTCTGGCGGTTTTCGGCGCGCCGGGACGGCAGGCTATCGATAAACAGGTTGGCGCCGATGGTGAGGCTGGCGATAGCCAGCGCCGGCATCAGCACCGCCGGCGAGCCGTCGAACAGGCCCTGCATATTTTCGCGCACCAGCGTGCCCCAGTCCGCGTACGGCGGCTGGACGCCCAGCCCGAGAAAGCTCAGGCCGCTGAGCAGCAGCACGATATAGACAAAGCGCAGGCCAAGGTCGGTAAGCATCGGATGCACCATATTGGGCAGGATATCGTGGACGGCGATATACCATTTGCTTTCGCCGCGCAGGCGCGCGGCCTGCACATAGTCCATGGAGCGCAGGTTGGAGGCCATGGCGTAGGCGATGCGGTACGCCCCCGGCCAGTAGGTGAACACCGCGGTGATGATCAGCATCGGCAGCGACGAGCCGAACACCGCCACGATCAGCAGCGCCAGGATTTTGCCGGGCATGATCAGCAGCGCGTCGTTAAGCCGTCCGATGACTTCTTCCAGCAGGCGGGAGGCCACCGCCGCCAGCAGCGCCAGCAGCGTGCCGACCAGGCTGGCCAGGATCGCCGCGGTCAGCGCCAGGCCGATGGAGTAGCGGGCGCCGAACAGGATACGGCTGAAGATGTCGCGGCCCAGGTAGTCGGTGCCGAACCAGAATTGGGCGCTGAAGCCGCCCAGCATGTCGCCGCTGCCGATATCCTCGAGGTTATGCGGCGCCAGCGCGGTGCCGAAGATCGCCATGGCTACCCAGAACAGGGTAATCAGCATGCCGATACGGCCCGGCAGGTTCAGCGACATAAAAAAGCGCGCGGGAAGCAGTAGGGTGTTCATCAGCCCCTCCATTTCGGGTTGAAGACAATGGTCAGGATATCCGCTATCAGCAGCAGCGCCAGATAGCAGAGGGCGAAGAACATGACGCACAGCTGTACCACCGGCAAATCGCGATTGCTGACGGCATCCACCATCTGGCTTGCCAGGCCGGGATAGCTGAAGATGTTTTCGATAATGATCACGCCGCCGAACAGGTACGACAGGCTGAGCGAGATGGCGTTGGCGATGGGGCCGACCGCGTTGGGCAGCGCGTGCCGCAGCATGGCGCGCAGCGGCGACACTCCTTTCAGCAGGGTCATCTCCAGGTAGGGGCTGTCCATTTCGTTGATAATCGCCGAACGCGTCATGCGCGCCATCTGCGCCACCACCACGCAGCACAGGGTCATCACCGGCAGGGCGTAGGTGCGCAGGAAGCCGGCCAGGTCCTGGTGGGGGGAACCGATGGACATCGCCGGTACCCAGTGCAGTTTGACCGCAAAAATCACCACCGCGACGGTGGCCACCAGGAACTCCGGCACCGCCACTACCGCCATGGTGCCGACCGCCAGCGTGCGGTCGATAACCGAGCCGCGCGTCATGGCGGATACAATGCCGATAAACAACGCCACCGGCACCGACACCAGCGTGGTGGTGGCCGCCAGCTGGAAGGTGGCGGGTATGCGCTGCGCCACCAGTTGCGTCACCGGCAGATTACTGGCAAAGGAGGTGCCGAAATTCCCGTGCAGCATGCCGGCCAGCCAGGTGAAATAACGCATCACCAGCGGCTGGTCCAGGCCCAGCTGCTGGCGCAGCGCCGCGACGGTGGCCGGCGTCGCCGTCTGGCCGAGGATCATTTGCGCCGCGTCGCCCGGCAGCAGGCTGGTGATCAGGAACACCAGTGCCGAAACGATAAGCAGCGTCAGGATGCCGGAGCCGATACGCCGCAGGATCAATAAAAATATATATCGGTTCATGGTGCTTCTCCTGGTCAGGCGGCCGGCGAGGCGCGCCTATGGCCGCGTGGGCATCGGTTCATCGTGGGCCTCCCTTTCAGGCGGACAGCCAGGCAAATTCATGGAAGCGGTAGCCCATCATCATGCCCGACGGCCAGGCCTCGACGCCTTTGACCTTGTTGCTGTAGCCATCCATCGAGCTGATAAACAACGGGATCAGCGTGCTGCAGCTGTCGTAGATCAGCGTCTGCATATCGCCGTACATCTGCTTGCGTTTGGCCTGGTCTCGCTCGCCGCGCGCGGCCGTCACCAGCCGGTCGAACTGGGGGTTTTTCCAGCCCGACTCGTTCCACGGCGCGTCGGAGCGGTAGAACTGCGAGAACAGCATATCCAGCGTCGGGCGCGGATTGATCGAGCCGTAGCCCAGCGGATCCTTCATCCAATGGGTCGACCAGTAGCCGTCATAGGGCACGCGCCTGACCTGCAGGTCCATGCCGACGGATTTGCCGATTTGCTGCATCAGCTGTCCGCCTTCCACCGCGCCCTCGATATTCGGCGTGGTGATGATTTCCGCCTTGATGCCGGTCATGCCGGCTTTTTTCAGGTGAAAGCGCGCCTTGTCCAGATCGTAGGGACGCTGCGGCAGGTCTTTATTGAACATCGGATGCCACGGCGGCACCGGAGTATCGTTGGCGATCGCGCCAAAGCCCTGCATCACGGTCTTCAGGATGATTTCACGCGGCTGCATATACTTCATCGCCAGCACAAAATCAGCGTTGTTGCCCGGCGCGCGGTCGGCGCGGATGATCAGGTTACTGTACATGCCGGACCTGCTCTCGAGGATGCCGAACTGACCGTTGGCCCGCAGGCGCTTTACGTCGCCGGCGCCCAGGGTGGAGATCATGTGCAGATCTCCGGACATCAGGGCGTTGACGCGCGCCGGCTGATCGGTAATGCCCATCAGCTCCACTTCGTCAAGGTGCGGCAGGCCCGGCTTCCAGTAATTGGCGTTGCGGATACCCACGCTGCGGGTGCCCGGCGAAAATTCCTTGCAGATAAACGGCCCGGTACCGTTGGCCTTGCTGAAATCCCGTGCGCCGTCCTGCAGGATCAGGAACGGACTGGTGGCCAGCAGCGCGGGTAAATCGAAGTTGGGCTGCGTCAGTTCAATCATCACTTCGCCGGCGCCCGCCGCCGTGATTTGCTTGAACTGTTCGGCCAGGGTAATGGCGGTCGACGCCACGGCCGGATCCTTATGCCGGCTGAGCGAATACACCACGTCCTGCGCGGTCAGCGCCTTGCCATCGTGGAAGGTGACGCCGGGGCGCAGCTTGAGCTGCCAGATGACGCCGTCGCTGCTGTCGATGGATTCGGCCAGCGCCGGCTGGGCCACCAGGTTTTTATCCAGCTCGGTCAGGCCGTTATAGAACATAAACTGGCGCGTATAGTCGCCGCTGTTGCTGCCCTTGGCCGGATCCAGCGTGTCGCTGGCCGAGGCGTTGGCCATGGCGGCGCGCAGCCGGCCTCCCTTGACCGGCGTTTCGGCCGCGTAACCGAAGTCGGGAAACCCGATAAGCCCGGTGCCCATGATCACGCCGGCGGAGAGCAGTTTCATCATGCCGCGGCGCGTGATGGCCACGTCGGTAATGGTGTTGGTCATGGACGGTTTAACCAGGTTCACATCTTTGACAAATTTAGTCATCTGCACACCCTCGAAGTGGAAATAATAAGTGGAAACATGGGCTGGAAACCCGCGCCGGTAACGATGTGGAACTCAGGAAAACCGATCCTTAGCCTTGTAGTACCAGCCCGCCATGGGCAGGAACCAGGGTTTGCCAAAATACCCCGGCACCGCCGGCCAGCTGTCGCGCCGCCAGGGATTGGCGTCGGCTTGTTCCGTCAGTAAATCGGCCATCACCTTACCCATCCATACCGACATCTGGGTGCCGTGGCCGCTGTAGCCGAGGGAATAGAACACCCCGTCCTGCTCGCCCGCGTGCGGCAGGCGATCGGCGGTCATATCCACCAGTCCGCCCCAGCAGTAGTCGATACGCGCGTTGGCCAGCGCCGGGAACAGCGTGCCGAGCGCCGCCTGCAGTACCGCGCCGCTGCGCGCGTCGGAGGTGGGGTTGCTGATGGCAAAACGCGCCCGCCCGCCGAACACCAGGCGGTTATCCACCGTGGTGCGGAAATAATTGCCGATATTCAGCGAGGTAACATAGGTGCGAATCTGCGGAAACAGTTCGCTCAGCAGCGCCGGATCGAGCGGTTCGGTCACCACCACAAAACTGCCGACCGGCACGATGCGGCGCTTAAAGTAGTCGAACGGACCGACGTTGGAGCAGCCGGTGGCCAGCAACACTTTTTCGGCGACAATCTCGCCCCGCGCGGTGCTGACCCGGTGGCGGCGCCCCGCGATGCGCTTCAGGCCGGTGACCGGGGTATGCTCGACGATCCGGGCGCCGGCGCCGGCCGCCGCCTGGGCCAGCCCGATGCCGAATTTACCCATATGCATCTGGCCGCCGCGCCGCTGCAGCAATCCGCCGTGGAACGCGCCGGAGCCGATTTCATGACGGATGTCTTCGGCGCCAATCAGCTCGATATCCGGGTCGACGGTGGCGCGCATCAGGTCATGGGCCGCCCGCAGCGCGGGGAAATGTGACGCCTTGCTGGCGAGTTTAAGCTTGCCGCAGCGCAGGAAATCGCAGTCAATATGCTCTTGTTCCACCAGGCGCTGCACATAGTCCACCGCGCCGGCATAGGCGTGATAAAACCGGCTGGCCTGCTCCAATCCCCGGCTGGCCACCAGCGCGGTAAAATTCTGCGCCACGCCGGTATTGCAATGTCCGCCGTTGCGCGCCGACGCCTGGCTCATCACCCGCTCCGCCTCGAGCACCGTCACGTCAACGCCGGCGCGCGCCAATGCCAGCGCCGCCGACATGCCGGTAAAACCCGCGCCGATCACCACCACGTCCGCGGTGGCCGGCAGGTCGCCCGGCGGCGAGCCCAAATATACCGGGGCGGTTGCCTGCCAGAAGGATTCCAGTTTCATCACGTTTCCCCGTCTGTCCGTTATAGTCCGACGACCGCCGCCAGGCCGCCGATATCGTTGATTTCGGTATAGCCGTAGTAAGGGGTGGACGGCTCATGGCCGCGCGCCACGAACACCTTATGTTTGATGCCCATGTCGTGCGCGGTCATCAGGTCGTAGCGCAGGCTTGACGAGACGTGCAGGATATCGCCGGGGCCACAGTCAAGCTGGCCGAGCATATAGTCGAAGGCTTTCATCTGCGGCTTGTAGGCGCCGGCCTGTTCGGAGGTGAACACCTTATGGATTGGCGCGCCGAGGCGCGGCACGTGATATTTGATCAGCGCGTTCATCGAGTTGGTCAGCAGCACCAGTGGAAATTCCCCGGCGACCTTTGCCAGCCCGGCGGGCACGTCCGGGTGCGGGCCCCAGGTGGTGATGGCGGTATTGATGGCGTCGCAATCCGCCTGGCCGCACTCCACCCGCCATTTATCGCAGGCGCGGCGGATGGCGTTGCCGACCACCCGATCGTAGGGTTTCCAGGCGCCCAGCACTTCATCGAGGCGAAAGGCGGCAAAATCCTTGAGAAAAAAAGGCATGGCGTCTCGATCGACGCGTTCGGCGAACACAGCCCGGGCGGCCTCGGCCATCTCGAACTTGATCAGGGTGCCGTAGCAGTCGAATGTAATGTATTTCGGTTTAAACACAGCCATTGCATAACCTCCAACGAAAGAATGCGGATGATGGGATGGTGCCGCCAAATCAGTAGTCGATCAGCACGCTTTTGTAGCGGCGGCAGCTTTCAAACGCCTGCCGTCCCAGGTCTTTGCCAATACCTGACCCCTGGAAACCGCCGGTGGGAATAATAAAATCGCCGGAGCGGCCGTAGCGGTTGATCCATACCGTCCCCGCCGCCACGGCGCGCATGGCCCGCAGCGCGCGGTCGATATTTTTGGTATGCACGCCCGCGCACAGGCCGTAGGTGGGATGGGCCGCCAGCGCCAGTCCTTGGTCCTCATCGTCAAACAGCTGCACGGTCAGCACCGGGCCGAAAATCTCCTCCAGCACCGCCGGGCTGTCGGGTCCGACGTTGGCAAGCAGCGTCGGCCGCCAGAAATAACCCTGGCCGGTGGCGTCGAACAGACTGCCGCCGGTCAGGATCTCGCCTGATCTCTGGGTAGCCGCCGCCACTACCTGCGCCACCCTGGCGGCCTGGCGGGCGTCAATCAACGGGGAATAGCGGCTGTTTTCGTCCCAGGTTACGCCGGGGCGAAAGCCCTGGCAGAGCAGCACCAGCTTGTCAATCAAGGCGGCGGCGATGCCGCGCTGGACAATAAGACGCGTGCCGGCAACGCAGGCCTGGCCGCCGTTGGCGGTAAAACCGCGCAGTATGCGTCCCGCCACCTCGTCAATATCGCCGGCGTCATCGAATACCAGTTGCGGACTTTTGCCGCCCAGCTCAAGCGTCACCGGCTTCATGCCGTTAAACGCCGCGTTGCTCATGATATGGGCGCCGGTGCGCGTTGAACCGGTAAAGGAAACCTTGCGCACCAGCGGATGGGCCACCAGGGCCGCGCCGGTGACCGCGCCGCCGCCCTGTACGATATTCAGCACGCCGGGCGGCAGGCCGGCCTCCAGCGCCAGCTCCGCCAGGCGCACGGTGGAATAGGGGGTCAGTTCGGAGGGCTTCAGCACCACCGCGTTGCCCGCCGCCAGCGCCGGCCCGCATTTCCATGACGCCATCGACAGCGGGAAATTCCACGGGGTAATGGCGCCTATCACGCCGTACGGCTCCGGCAGCAGCATGCCGAGGCTGCCGTCGCGGGTCGGCAGCACGTCGCCGCTGTATTTATCGGCGCACTCGGCGTAAAAACGAATGGCCTCGGCGGTAAAGGGGATCTCGTGCTGGACCACGTCGTGGATGGGGCGGGTGGAGCCCAGCGCCTCCAGACGGCCCAGGTTGACCCTGTCGGCCAGGATAAGATCCGCCCAGCGCCGCATGACCTCGCCGCGCTGGCGGGGTGGGCACGCGGCCCAGCCGCTTTGTTTTACCGCGCGGTCGGCCAGCGTCACCGCCTCGTCCACCAGCGCGTTATCCGCCTCGAACAGCTGGCCCGCGGCCTTGCCGTCGGAGGGGCGATTGACCTGAAAACCCTGGCCCGCGCCGGCGCGGTGTTTGCCGTTAATATAATGACCCGGCGGCAAGATTATTTGGTCAGGATCGAAACTTAACATGGCGTGGACCCTATTTATTCTGCATCGTTAAATAATTATCACGGCAACAACGTTGCCGGCGGATAAAATTAAATTGCGCATTGTCTGAAAAATATAATGCAGGAACTATGCCAGTAGGCTAAAAAATATAAATGCGTAAAGCGGTCGCAAAAAAAATTTTCTGCCGTTGTGAATGGCAAAACTTCCCCGATAAGCCGGGAGATAAAATATGTATATTCATAAGGTTATGTGTGCACCAATTAAGGGCTAACCGCGATGGCGCTGCACCAAACAGGAGAATGGACAGGCAAAGGGGGAAATGTCAGGTGGGCTGGATAAATAAAAACGCCCGCATCAATTTAGCCAATGCAGGCGTGATTTAATTAATGATAACTATAAACTGCCGATATGAAATGTCTTGGTTTCCAGATATTCTTCAATTCCATAGCGCGATCCTTCGCGGCCGATACCGGATAATTTAATTCCGCCGAAAGGCGCCGTTTCCAATGAAATCGACCCGGTGTTAAATCCCACCATGCCGAATTCCAACCGCTCGCAGACGCGCCAGGCGCGCCGGTAGTCCTCGGTAAAAAAATAGGCGCCCAGGCCATAGGGCGTGTCGTTGGCCATATCGACCGCCTGCTGCTCATCTTCAAAGATAAACAGCGGCGCCACCGGGCCGAAGGTCTCCTCATGCGCGATGCGCATGGCGGTGGTGACCCCCGACAAAATGGTCGGCCGCACATAGGTGCCGTTACCGTGGCTGATGCCCCCGGCCAGCAGCTGCGCGCCGTGGTCCAGGGCGTCGTCGATGTGGGCATTAACCTTATCCACCGCCGCCTGGTTAATCAACGGCCCGATGGTGGTGCCGGCGGCAAAACCGTCGCCGACCTGAAGTTTGGCCACCTCTTCCCGCAGGCGGGCAACGAATGCCGGATAAATGCCGCGCTGCACCAGGATACGGTTGGCGCAGACGCAGGTTTGCCCGGCGTTGCGGAATTTGCTCATCATCACGCCGTCCACCGCGATATCCAGGCTGGCGTCGTCAAACACGATCAGCGGCGCGTTGCCGCCCAGCTCAAGGCTCAGGCGTTTGATGCCGTCGGCGCTTTGTCGCATCAGCAACTGGCCCACGCGGGTCGAGCCGGTAAAGGAGATCTTGCGCACCGCGCGGCTGGCGGTAAGCGTGGCGCCGATGGCCTCGGGCAGGCCGGTGAGCACCTGCATCACGCCGACGGGCATGCCGGCGCGCTCCGCCAGCACCATTAGCGCCAGGGCGCACAGCGGCGTCAGCTCCGAGGGCTTGATAATCACCGGGCAGCCCGCCGCCAACGCGGGCGCGACCTTGCGGGTGATCATCGCCACGGGGAAATTCCAGGGTGTAATGGCGGCGGCCACGCCGACCGGCTGTTTCAGCACCAGGATACGGCGATCGGCGCCGGGGGCCGGGATGGTGTCGCCGTAAATCCGCCTGGCCTCTTCGGCAAACCACTTCACAAAACCGGCGCCGTACAGGACTTCGCCTTTGGCCTCGGCCAGCGGCTTGCCCTGTTCGGCGGTCATGATGATCGCCAGGTCGTCGGCGTTGTCCAGGATCAGCTGGTGCCAGGCTTCCAGCAGGCAAGCGCGCCGCGCGTTGGGCATGCGCGCAAAGTCGTGCCGCACCGAGTCGGCCATGTCGATGGCCGCGCGCGTTTCCGCCTCGCCCAGCGCCGGAACGGTGGCGATGGTCTCGCGGGTGGCGGGATTGATCACCGCCAGGGTGTCGCCCTTTGCGGCGGATTGCCATAAACCGCCAAAGCAGGCCTGCTGGCGCAGCAGGTCCGGGTCGTGCAAACGTTGTTCGAGCATGGTGTCCCCTTATTTCCCAATAGGTTCACTCTACCCAAACCGGACAATCGATATTGCCCGAACAGGCGGCCGTAATCGGCAAAAAAGACGGATTTAGGCGGGCAAACACAATTTTATGCCGCGCTGGGGAGGGGCAGACGGCAAAGCCGTAATGCGTGCCGTCGGGAAGCTCGATATCGAGGCGCAATTTGCCGCCGGTGGCTTCTATATAGCGTTTCAGGGAGGACAGTTTGAGGTGATGCCCCTGTTTTTCCATGCCGGCGACCCTAGGTTGCTTTACGCCAATGGCCAGGGTGATTTCGGTAATCTGGAATGCCAGCCGCATGGCGGGACCGGATCCCGCCCTCTACGGGCAGGATGACGGGATAAGGCTCGCCCCGTTATCCGGGGCGTCGGGCGGGGGATGCGCAGGGTGGTTAGCGTAATGCCCGGCAGGCGCGGGTGATGCGTTGGCAGGCTTCATCCAGGCGCCGGTCGTCGATGGCGTAGGCGATGCGCAGGTAGGGCGACGCGCCAAAGGCCGAGCCCTGCAGGGTGGCGACGTGGGCGGCGTCCAGCAGATAAGCGGCAAAATCGCTGTCGCTGGCGATAGTGGCGCCAGCCGGCGTGGTTTTGCCGATCATGCCGGCGCAGTTGGCAAACACATAAAACGCGCCCGGCGGCTCAGCCGCGTCCAGGCCGTCGATGGCGTCGACGCAGGCCATGATTTTGGCGCGGCGCCCGGCCAGGATGGCCATCCACTCGTCCATGAACTCCAGGCCCTGCTCCAGCGCGGCCACGGTTGCCGCCTGGGATATGGAACTGGGGTTGGACGTGCTTTGCGATTGCAATATCTGCATGGCCGCAATCAGCCAGGCCGGGCCGCCGGCGTAGCCCAGCCGCCAGCCGGTCATGGAATAGCCTTTCGACACGCCGTTCACCGTCAGCACACGATCCTTCAGGCGCGGTTCAACCTGCGCAAGCGTGGCGAACTCGCCCGCCGCATGGCAGATATGCTCATAGATATCATCGGCCATGATCAGCACGTGCGGATGATCGAGCAGCACCCCGGCCAGCGCCTTCAGCTCGGCGCGCGAATAAACCGCGCCGGTGGGGTTGTTAGGGGAGTTGAGTATTAGCCAGCGGGTTTGGGGGGTAATGGCGGCGGCCAGGCCGGCCGGCCGCAGTTTCCAGCCGTGGCTTTCGGCGCAGGGCACGATGCGGGCTTCGCCTTCGGCCAGCGCCACCATATCCGGATAGGATACCCAGTAAGGGGCGGGAATGATCACCTGATCGCCTTGGGATACCGTTGCCAGCAGGGCATTAAAAATAAGCTGCTTGGCGCCGCTGCCGGCAATGACTTCGCCGGGCGCGTAGCCGACGCCGTTTTCGCGGCTGAATTTAGCGATAATGGCCTTTTTTAGCGCCGCCGTGCCCGGCACGGCTGTGTATTTTGTATCACCTTGTACAATAGCGTCGATGCCCGCTTGTTTGATATGCGCCGGCGTATCGAAATCGAGTTCGCCTTCGCCAAGATTGATAACATCCACGCCAGCGGCGGATAGCGCGCGAACCTGGTCGGAAATCGCCGCGGTCGGCGAAGGTCTCACCCGGCGTAAGCGAGGCGCAAGTTGTTCAACTGACATCATTTCCCCTATCTCTAAAATAATAAAATTGTATTATGTGATACAATAAAATCAATTTAAGCTATCACGTCCGCACCCGAATTGCCCACTGTTTTTACCGTCTTTATGTCATCCTTATAGCGATGACGACGGCACGGGCGGCGGCGCGGACAAAACCGGCTTCCAGCGAGGCCGGCCTGGTTAACTGTTACAGGACTTCCAGCCATGACATTGATTTTTGTTGCGCATGATACGCCGGAACCGGCGCTCTACGGGGCCATGGCCGCCATCCTGGCCGACCGGCTGCGCCTGCCGCTGGCCCACCTGGCGCAGGAGTGGGATCTGGCGGCGTATCCCGACGCCTGTCAGCACGCCCTTGCCGCCGGCCCGCTGGTCGTAAGCGGGCTGATCTGGCATGAACGCCTGGGCGGGCAAGGCGCCGGCGCGGCGAAACACTGGTCCGAACTGCCCGAATTACCGGCCGGGCAGGATTGGGTCATTCCGCTCGGCCCGGCGCAGTTGGCCGAATTGCCGGCACGGCTGCGGGCGTTAAGCGATCTTGCCGTGGACTATCAGCTGGTGCGGGTGGAAATATCACCCCGGGGCCTGGTCTTCAGCCGCGACGGCGCCACCCAAACCGCCTGGGGACAGTGGCAACGCGACGCCTTCGGCCGCTGGACCAGGCGGGACATTTCCCCCGGCGCCGATCCCGCGCCCGGCCTGGCATCCGCCCAGTCACCCGGCATGGCACCCGGGGATGATTTCCCCGCCATCGATCCGGCGCTTAATTCCTCGCCTCGCGCGGCGCCTGGCGCCGGGCCGGCCATGGCGCCGGCGGCGGCTTGCCCCATCGGCGCCGCGCCGCTTTGCATCGCGCTGCTCGGCTCACGGCGGGATCAGCTTGATGTCTATCCCGCGATCGCGGCCGCGCTCGGCGACGCCGCCGACGCCTTGTCGTTGAGGCTTGATATTCTCTTTGCCTCGCCACGGCAACCCTTGGGGGACACTCTTGACCGGGCGGACGGCGTGCTGTTGCCCGGCGGCGCCTCGATGGCCAACGTGGCGGGGCAGATTGCCGCGGCGCGTTATACCCTCGATAACGCTATTCCCACCCTGGGGTTATGCCTGGGCATGCAAACCATGGCCACGGCGGTGGCCCAACGCATGCTGGGATCGGCCGAGGTCAACCTGGCCGAGGCCGAACCCCTGGCGCCGATCAAATCCTTTGTTCCGCTGGCGGAAACAGCCGGGCGCCCCCATCACCGCCTGGGCGACCAGACCATGCTGAGCGTGCCCGGCAGTCGCATGCATGCGCTGCTCGGCGACCGCTCGGGCATGCGCTATAACCACCGCTTCCAGCTCAATCCGGCGTTAAAACAGAGCCTGGAGAATTATGGCCTGCGCATCAGCGCCACCGATGACAGCGGCGCCATCGCCGACGGCATTGAATTTACCGGCCATGATTTTTATCTCGGTGTACAGGGCCATCCCGAACTATCGTCTGCCCGCGGCCGGCCGCATCCGCTGCTGATGGCGTTTTTAACGGCGGCGGCGCGGCGGCGGAAGGGGTAGCTACTTCAGGGACACGCCGGCGCGCGGGTCGGCGGCCAGACGCGAAAGCTCGGCCGCCACCCGGGCGATGACGTCCGCCTCAAGGTCGATAAGCGGCGCGCGCACGTGGCGGCCGTCGAAACCGCGCAGGTTCATGGCGGCCTTGACCAGCTGCGGCTGGCCGTGGCGGCGGGCCAGGGCGCGGTAGGGATACCACAGCTGGTGTAGCTCGCGGGCGGTGGCGGCGTCGCCGCGCTCAAGCGCCCGATAGGCGCCCAGGATGATCTCCGGCAGCGCGCAGCTGTTGGTGCTGCTGATGCCGTCGAAGCCGCACATCATCGGTCCGAGGAACGCCAGGTCGGAGGCGCAGAACAGCCGCAGGCGACCGGCCAGGCGGTTGGCGATCTGGTCGATGGCGGTCGGGTTAAGATCGCCTTGCTTGATGCCCACCACGCCCTCGATATCGGCCAACTGCTCCAGTACCGCCGGCGGTACGGTGATGCCGATGCCCGGCGCGTTATAGACCAGGATGCCGGTGCGCGACAGCGGCGCCATCTGCTTAAAGAAGCTGACGATCTGCGCGTCGGTGACTTCGGAGACAAACGGCGGCGTGACCATCGGCAGGCCGCCCAGGTCGCCGGCAAGCGTCGTCAGGTCGCGCACCGTGCGCGCGTCGGAACCGGCGCTGCACAGCATCACCGGCACCCGATCGCCGACCACGTCCATCACCCGGCGAAACAACAGGGCGCGTTCATCGGCGCTCATCGCCGGGAACTCGCCGTAGGTGCCGCCAATCAGCACGCCGTCATAACCCAGCCCGATAACCCGCTCGATATTGCGGGCCAGCCCCGCGAAATCAAACTCGCCGCCGGCGGTAAAAGGGGTGACGGTGATATTGAAAATACCGCGCAGGCGTGCCTGGCTTTCACTGATGTCTTTCATAAATACGCTTTCCTGTCTTACCTGATAATTAACAGACGATACCGTTGCCCGGCCATACGGCCGGGCGCGTGGACTATTTTGCGCGGCCGAAGCGGACTATTGCCGCCGCGCCGCGGCCAGGCCGCCCTGGCGAACGCTCATCGCTCCGGGCCGGCGCGCCGTCGGCCTAGCCCTTCGCTTCAAGCCGGTATAACGGCCGGTCAACCGAACCGAGGGCCCGATAGCCGGTTTCAGTGACCACGATGGTTTCGCTGACGCCGACGGTAAACTCGCCATAGATCCTGAGCGCCGGCGGAATATGGAAGGTCATGCCCGGCCGCAGCTCGGTGGTGATGCCGCTGTAAAGGCTGAGGATCGCCCCTTCGCCCCAGTCCGGCGCGAACGACACGCCGATGGAGTAACCGGTGCGTTTTTTAAAGTTATCGGTATACCCGGCGCGGTCGATCACCCTCTGGCAGGCGAGATGCGGGGCTTCGCAGGTGGCGCCGGGACGGATGGCGTCAAGGGCGGCCTGCAGGGCTTCCTGGCAGGTTTTTTCCATTTCCAGCGCCACGGCGGGCGGTTTGCCCAGCCAGGCCGAGCGCATCAAGGCCGCGTGATAACGGTCATGGGTGGCGGCCATTTCCAGGAAGATCGGATCGCCGTCGACGATTTTGCGCCGGCGCCAGGTGCCATGCGGCACGCCGGTGCGCGGGCCGGAGGAGACCAGCGGCTCCATGCCCATATATTCGGAACCGGCGGCAATGGCCGCGCCCATCATGGCGGCAACCAGATCGTTCTCGGTGGCGCCGGCCCGGATGGCGGCGCGCCCGGCCAGCATGCCGGCGTCCACGTAGCGGGCGGCATGAGCCATTTTTTCCAGCTCGGCGGCGGATTTCACCGCGCGCAGCTGCTCAATGACGCCCGCCGCGTCGTGGATGGCGCCCAGTTCGGCCTGCAGCGCCTCGTAGACCGCAATCGGCAGGAACCAGCCGCGTTTATCGATGCCGATGCGGCGGCGGGTCCAGCCGCGCTCCTTCAGCACGCCGAGCAGGAAATTCACCGGATTGTCGCCGTCGGTATAGATGGCGGCGTCGCGGATAAAGGTATTGGAAATAAAGTTAAAATATTCCAGTTGGCGGATAACGAACACCGGATCGCCTTCCACCGGCAGCACCAGGGTCTGGAAGGTGTAGTAACCCGGCGTCTGCTGCCCGGTCAGGTAAAAAATGTTCTCCGGGCCGGTTATCACCATGACGTCCAGTCCGGCCCGCGTCAGGAGCGCGCGCGCGCGCTCGATGCGCCCAAGGTACTCCTCTTCGCGAAAGGCGGATTCGCCGCCCGGCACCACGCGGCCCAGATCGGGCAACGGGGTTTTAATCACTGCTGTTGGGTTTGTCATTTACAGAACTCCTGGATGAATTCCGCCCGGGCGGGGTCAAAACTGACGCCCAGCCCGCACGCGCTTGGGCTGCTGACCAGCCCCCGATGATAGATAAGGCCGGCGACCGGATCGTTGCCCAGTCCGTCGGCGCCGTACAATTCGGCATGCGCCGGCCGGGTGGCGCCGGCGACATGCAGGGCGGCGGCGGTAGCGGCCGCGCCCTCGTTCATCTGGCCGATCATAAAGGGCACGCCCGCGGCGTTAAGCTGCCGTGCGGCGCGCAGGGCGGGGCCGATGCCGCCCATCTTCACCAGCTTCAGGTGCGCCCATACCTTGCCGCCCAGGCCGATCACGCGGGCCAGATCCGCCTCGCTGCTCATGCTCTCGTCCAGCATCAGCGGGATCGGGCTGGCGTCGGCCAGCGCCGCGTAGCCATGGTCCGGGTGGTCGGCATGGCCGTCGGCAATCGGTTGTTCCAGATAACTCAGATCAAAAGGCGCCAATGCGCGCAGGCGCGCCAGGGCCTCGCGCGCCGGCCACTGGCCGTTGGCGTCCGCCGCCAGGCTGATAGCGCCGCCGAAACGGCGGCGCAGGGCGCCGACGCGGTCCAGATCCTGGTCAAATCCGGCCACGCCGACCCGCAGCTTCAGCTCGGTAAAACCCCGTGCCACATAGGCCTCGGCCTGTTGCAGCATCTGTTCGCGCGATGACCAGAACAGCGTCTGGTTGGTGTGATAGCTCACCGGCGGCAAAGGCGTGGCGGCGCCCACCGGCGAGATGCCCGGAACGCGTTGGCCCGCCGGCGCTCCGCCGTCCGCCGATGGCGCGATGTCCGGAACCTGTTGGCCCGTAGATGGCGCAATGCCCGGCGATTGTTGACCCGGCGTCGTTTCATCGGCCAGCCACCGGGCGACGCTCATGCCCGCTTGCCGGGCAAGCAAATCATGCAGCGCCACGTCCAGCAGCATGCGCGTCGGCGCAAGGCAACCGGCCGCCCAGGCGTTCAGTCCGGCCAGCAGTTGCCCGGCGTCCTGGCCAAGATCGAGCAGGCGCAGGTAGCCGAGCACATCGTCCAGGACCTGTTGCTGGCCGTAGCCGTTAAGGTAGGCGATATTTACCCGCACCTCGCCCAGGCCGTGGACGCCCTGGTCTTCCAGCAGCAGGTAAAGTTCGTCGAGCGCCGCCACGCTGCCCGAGGAGGCGGTATACAGCTGCAGATGCGGGTAGCGCAGCGCGGCGCGATACAATGTGGCTTTCACCCCGGGCTCCTTAGCGGCTCATCATCGCCAGCGCCACGTCGCGGTAAATTTCGCTGGCGGCAATAAATTCATCGATCGGCACGAACTCGTCAGGCTTATGCGCGTCGGCCAGCGATCCGGGGCCGATAACGATGCCCTTGGTGCCGAGGCTGCGAAAATGCACCAGATCGCACCCGCCCTGGAAGCCAAACGGCCCCGGTTCCTGATTGCCATGGGCGCGGCAGGCGTCAAGGCCCGCCAGCACGATGGGGTCGTCGGAACGGGTTTCCGTCGCGCCGCCGGTGGTCGGCTTAAAGGTGACGATTTCACTGCGCACGCCGAATTTCTCCCGCGCCAGCGCCAGCAGATCGCGTATTTCCTGCTTGACCTGTTCTTCGTCCTCTCCGGGCACCATGCGGCGGTCCAGCAGCAGTTCGCAGCTGTCGGGCAGCACGTTGTCGGCATGGCCGCCGCTGATGCGCGTCACCGTCAGGCTGGCGGACCCCACCAGCGGATGGCAGTGGCAGCGCACGCTGTGCTGGTGGGCGTGTTCCACCAGCCCCAGCAGCTGGGCGGCGCGGAAAATGGCGTTTTCACCCAGTTCCGGCGTGCCGGAGTGCGCGGTCACGCCTTGCACCCGCACCAGCGGACGCAGGCTGCCTTTATGGGCGGAGTAGGTGGTATTGGAGGTCGGTTCGCCAATTACCGCATAGTCGATTTTCGCCGGCGCCTCGCGCACATAAAATTTGGCGCCTTCGCTGGCAGCTTCCTCGTCGGCGACAAAAATACCCATCAGGGCGCCGCGCCAGCTTTGGCGATGCGCCGCCAGCATCCGCATCGCCTCGAGCATCGCCACCAGCGGCCCTTTGGCGTCGCAGGAACCGCGGCCGTATAATTTGCCGTCGCGCTCGGTGAGCGTAAACGGATCCTGGCTCCAGCCAACGCCCGCCGGCACCACGTCGATATGGGTATTAAAGGCAAAGCAGGGTCCCGCGCCGTTTTCCAGGCGCGCAATCACATTGGTCCGGCCCGGCAGGTATTCGCTGAGGGTCAGGTCAAAACCGGCGTCGGCCAGCAGCCGGCTGATATGCTCGGCCGCCTCGCGCTCGCGTCCCGGCGGGTTTTCGGTATTGATGGCAACCAGCGCGGCAAGATCGCGTTTCATCCTGCCGATATCGGGCGATGAAAGACTCATCGACATCTCCTGAGGTGAATAAATGCCCCTGACGAGGGCGTGGGGGTGAACATTAATGCAATATCTGGTCGAGGAAGCGCTGCGCGCGCTCGCTCACCTCGCCGCCGAAAAACTTGTCGCTCGGGGCGTTTTCAATGATTTCGCCGTTTTCCATAAACACGATATGGTTGGCGGCGCGCCGGGCAAAGCCCATCTCGTGGGTCACCACGATGCTGGTCATGCCCTCGGCGCTCAGGTCGGCCATCACGTCGAGCACCTCGCGGATCATTTCCGGATCCAGGGCGGAGGTCGGCTCGTCGAACAGCATCAGCTTGGGTTTCATCGCCAGGGCGCGGGCAATGGCCACCCGCTGCTGCTGGCCGCCGGACAGTTCGTCGGGAAAGGCGTCGGCCTTGTCCGGGATGCGCACCTTGCCCAGCAGCTCCAGCGCCTGTGCCTCGGCCTCGGCGCGGCTGACGCCGCGCACGGTCATCGGCGCCAGCATGATGTTTTCCGCGGCGGTCAGATGGGAAAACAGCTCGTAGTTTTGAAACACCATGCCGATGTCCTGGCGCAGCCGGTGCGGCTTGATATCGACGTGGGTGATATCCTGGTTGCGAAAAAAGATCGCGCCGCCCTCGATGGACTCAAGCAGGTTAACGCAGCGCAGCAGGGTGGATTTACCCGAGCCGGAGGGGCCTATCAGCACCACGGTGTCGCCCTCGGCCACGTTAAGCGAACAGTTTTTCAGCACATGCTGCGCGCCAAAATGTTTATCGACGCCGATGATCTCAAGTACCGGTTTTGTGCTTTTCATGGACTTTCCCTCAGTGTGTCGCGCTGGTGCTGCTGCGCAACAGGCGCTCGGTTAATGACAAGGCCGGTTTCCTGCGTTTTTTCGGGTCGAGGTAACGTTCCAGCCAGGCCTGGCCCACCATAAAGAGGGTGGTCAGCACCAGGTAATAGATACCGGCGGCGCACAGGGCCTCGAAATAGCGGAAGCTGGCGCTGGCGGTCTGGTTGGCGATAAGCAGCAGCTCCTGTACCGCAATCACCGACACCAGGGCGCTGGATTTCAGCATGCTGATCATCTGGTTGCCCATCGGCGGCAGCACAATCCTCGCCGCCTGCGGCAGCACGATCTTGCGCATGATCTGCCCGCCGGTCATGCCGAGCGCCATGCCCGCGGTGCGCTGTCCGCTGCGTACCGCCTGCAGGCCGGAACGCAGGATTTCAGCCATATAGGCGCCCTCGTTCAGCGACAGCGCCAGGATGGCGCAGGTAAACGCCGAAAACCGCACCCCGAAGCCGGGCAGGACGTTATAGACAAAGATGATCTGGAACAGCACCGGCGTCCCGCGAAACAGCCAGAGATAAAAGAAGGCCAGGCCCGTGCAGACACGAAGCCGGGACTCCTGCAACAGGGCCAGCACCAATCCCATGATGATGCCGAAAAACAATGAACACACCGTTAACATCAGGGTCATTAACGCGCCCTGGAAGAACGCCGGTGAGAACAGGTACTGCCAAACAAGATCAAGGGACATGGACTTTCCTTAACGCCGGGACCGGTCGGTAAACGATATCATGATCAAAAAATAGCCACCGACGCGGGGAACTGCCATTTGGCGATCAATTTCTGGTAGGTGCCGTCGGCAACAAGTTGTTTCAGGCCGGTTTCAAGCAGGGTTTTCATCGGCGCGTCGCCTTTGCGCACCGCAAAACCGATATGGGTATCGGCCTCGAACTCATCGCCCGCCGTTTCAAAGGTGTCGCCTTTTTCGTTCAGCAGCGCCACGGCGCCCGGGGTGGAAAGAAATTCAGCGTCGGCGCGTTTTTGCGCCACCGCCACCGCCGAATCGGTGGCCGCCGGGAAGGTCATCACGTTAATGGCCGCCTTGCCGGCGTCCTGGCACTGTTTGCTGGTCGCGCGCGCCTGGCTTTCCTCGATGCCGCCGAGGGTCACGGCGATGCTCTTGCCGCACAGCGACAGATCCCGGCCGGTGATCTTCTCCGGATTGCCCTTGGCGACCACCACCCGGCTGCCGATTTTCAGGTAAGGCACAAACTCCACCTGTTCCGAGCGGACCGGATTGATGTACATCGCCGAGTTGATGATATCCAGGCGTTTGCCCTGCAGCGCCGGGATCAGCCCCTTGAACTCCATCGACATCGGCTGCGGTTTCAGCGCCAGCTTGGCCGTCAGGGCGTGTATCAGGTCAATATCAAAGCCGGTCAGCTTGCCGTCCTTCATGTATTCAAACGGCATAAAGGTGGCGGCGGTGCCGTAGGTCAGTTCGCCCTTGCTGACCAGGGTTGGCGCTGCCGCCTGGCTCATCAGGGGCGCTCCCAGACATAATGCGGCCAGGGTGACGACGGCATAGCGACGCAAAAACAGGTTCTTAGACATGTCAGGCTCCGGGGGGTGTGATGAGCGTAATTGCTCTTTGTGTATCATTAAATACAATAAAAAGGGGTTGTCAAGGCTCTTTTTTGGTGCGTATCCTGCACTATTTAGGGGCTTTTGGGCGGTTCTTTGGTATTATTGTTTTGGGATGCATTGTATAATAATATACAACAAATACTTTTGGACGCGGCACCACATGACTCAAACGGCGACGGCCAGCGGACGGCGGCTGGCAAATCAAATCCTTGACCTGATCCGCGAGGCAAAATTCGAGCCGGGGCATCATCTGCGCGAGCAACAGCTGGCGGATATGGCGGGCGTTTCCCGCACGCCGGTGCGCGCGGCCATGAAACTGCTGTGCGAGCTGGGCATTATCGAAACGCGGCGCAACCAGGGGTTTTTCCTGGTGAAACCCTATGACGAAATCCAGCGTATCAGTATAGATGTGCCCGCCAGCAGCGATCAGGACCTCTATGAGCAGCTGGTCAGGGACCGGATTGCCGGCAAGCTGCCGGAATCGCTGACCCAAATCGAGATTTCCCAGCGCTACGACGTCGATCGCAACGTGCTGTCGCGCACGCTGCTGCGGCTGTCGGAGGACGGGCTGATAGCGCGCAACAAAGGCCACGGCTGGTCGTTCCTGCCGACGCTCAACACCGACGTGGCGCTCAGCAACGGCTACCGGTTCCGGCTGATGATCGAGCCGGGCGGGCTGCTGTCCGAAGGGTTCCAGGCCGATAAAAGCGCGCTCAGACGCCTACGGCAGCAGCATATGTTCCTGATTTCCCACCCGGATATCTTGGGCGTCGACGGGCGGCAGATTTTTGACACCGATGCCAGCTTCCACGAAACGCTGGCGGAATTCAGCGGCAATATTTTTGTCCTGCAATCCATCGTACAGCAGAACCGCCTGCGCCGTCTGCTGGAATTCGGCAGCTATACCAACAAGCAGCGCGTGCGCGAATGGTGCGGCGAGCATGTGGAGATTATCGACGCGGTGCTCGACGGCCGCATGGCCGAGGCCGCCGAAATGATGCGCCACCACCTGCAATCCGCTTATGAAAATGTGCTGAATAAAGTCAGCAAAATCAGCAAGGCGGGCTAATACCGCCAACCCGGGCGATCCGCTGTTTAATTTTTTTGTTCTATTCAATCAGGAGTCGGTAATGGATTTTGGCATACAGGGGCGCGTGGCGCTGGTCAGCGGCGCGGGCGGCGGGCTGGGACGCGCCATCGCGCTGGCGCTGGCGGCGGAAGGCGTCAAGGTGGCGGTCTGCGGACGCACGCAAGGCACGCTTGATGAAACCGTAGCGCTGATAAAAGAGCGGGGCGGCGGCGCCCGCGCCTGGGCACTGGACTTAACCCGCCAGGACACTTTTGACGCGGTACTGGCCGGCATCCGCGCCACCCTCGGGCCGGTGGGCATCCTGGTCAACAACTCCGGCGGTCCGCAGCCGGGCGGGGCGACCGGCGTAACGCCGGAACAGTGGAGCGCCCAGTTTTCCGCCATGGTCGGATCGCTTATCCTGCTGACCGACAAGGTCCTGCCGGATATGCGCGCCGCGGGCTGGGGCCGGATTATCACCAGCACCTCGTCGGGCATCGTGGCGCCCATCGCCAACCTGGGAATGTCCAACACCCTGCGCATCGCGCTGGCCGGCTGGTCGAAAACCCTTGCCACGGAAGTGGCCCGCGACGGCATCACGGTAAACGTCATGGTGCCGGGCCGCATCGCCACCCGCCGGGTAGGGCAGCTTGACGCCGCCCGCGCCGGCCGCGAAGGGGTCAGCGTAGAAGACGTGGCGGCCAAAAGCGCGGCGGCGATACCGGCCGGGCGTTACGGCAACCCGGACGAATACGGCGCGGTGGCGGCATTCCTTGCCAGCGTCCAGGCATCCTATATGACCGGCGGCGTGATCCGCGTCGACGGTGGCATGATCCCCTCGATTTAATCACCCCATTGCCGGCCGCAACCCGGCCGGCGCGCCGCTTTAGTTTACCGCCGCCGCCTTTTGCCCCGCGGCCAGCGCGCGGGCATCCCATTGCAACCACCGCGCCACGCTTGTTTGTCAAGACAATGCGCCATGATAGACCACGTCAGCCTGCGTTTCGCGTTGCCGGCGTGCCTTAAAATGGTGCAGGCATTCGCCGTCCGCAGGCAAATTTTTACTTTTCCCAGCCCATCCCCTCGTCCGGACCCGCGATCTTTTCATCCGAAGCGGGTAAATCTGTGAGATGAAAACTATTTCATACTGAATATTGCGTCTACTCACAAATTAAGAAGATAAAGAAATGGCGCTCTTGCGTCGGTGGATTCTTTAACTATATGTTAATTTTTCTTACAATAATTGTTGTGGAACAATACCCATGTCGACAAAATTCTCTGTTCCTATGGTGAGTATCGCTCTGTTACTGGGCGCCGCAGCCCCGGCGCTGCCTGCGGGCTACCCGGCCGGCTACCGGCAGGTGGTGGACGGGGCCAAAAAGGAAGGCAAGGTTATCATCTATTCAACCACCGACACCCAGGCCGCCGGCCCGCTGATCCAGGGGTTCGAGGCCGCCTATCCCGGGGTGAAGGTTGAATACAACGACATGAACAGCACCGAACTGTACAACCGTTATATCAGCGAGCAGGCGGCAGGCGGCAACAGCGGCGACGTGATCTGGAGCTCCTCCATGGATACCGCCCTCAGGCTTGCCGCCGACTACGCGCTGCAATACGCCTCGCCGGAGGCGAAAAACCTGCCCGCCTGGTCGGTATGGAAAGAAAAGGCCTACGGCACCACCTACGAGCCGCTGGTGTTTGTCTATAACAAACGGCTGATCGCGGCCAATGAAGTGCCCGACTCCCACGTGGCGCTGGCCAAGTTAATCCAAAGCCAGCCGGATCGGTTTAAAAACAAGGTCACTACCTACGATATCGAAAAATCCGCCCTTGGATTCATGCTGTCGGTACAGGATATGAAAGACGATCCCCGCTACTTTGACCATCTCGCCCAGATGGCGAAGGGCGGACTGTCGGTGCAGTCGTCCACCGGCACCATGATGGAGCGGGTTTCGTCCGGAGAAAACCTGATCGGGTACAACATTCTCGGATCCTATGCCGACGCCCGCGTCAAGACCGATCCATCCATGGGCATCTCTTATCCCAAAGACTATATCCTGGTGCTCTCCAGGGTGATGTTTATCAGCAGCGAGGCGCAGAATAAAAATGCCGCCAAGCTCTGGCTGGACTACGTATTGTCGCCCGAGGGGCAGGATGTGCTGGCCAATAAGGCCGATATCACCTCCATTCGCCATGATATCGCCGGGGATAACGATCTGGACGGCATGACCAAAAAACTGGGCGGCGCGCTCAGGCCGATCCCGGTGGACGAGACCCTGCTGGAATACCTGGAGCAAAACAAACGGCTGGAACACATCAAACAATTCCGCGCCGCCGTGAATAAATGACCGGCCGCATCCGGCGCGCGCGGCGCCATAGGGACAGCGCGCCCGCCCGCCGCCTTATCGGCAGCCGCAGTGCCGCTGATTAACAGGATACCTCATGCAGATATTGCGCAACACCTGGCGGCGTCTGCCGCGCGGCGTGGTCGTGGTGTTAACCGCGCTGGTTATCTATGTACCGCTGTCATTCATTATTATCCAAAGCTTCCTGTCCGCCCCGTTTTTTTCACCGTCAAAGGTGTTCAGCCTCGAGGCGTTCCGCTTTATCTTTACCGATCCGGACTTTTATAAGGCCCTGCGCAACGGCTTTATCCTGGCGTTTGGCCTGGTCGCCATCGCCATTCCGCTCGGCGGCATCCTGGCGTTCCTGATGGTCAGGACCGACTTGCCGGGCCGGCGCTTTATCGAACCGCTGATCCTGGTGCCGGTGTTTGTCTCGCCGATGGTGCTGGCGTTCGGGTATGTGGTGGCGGCGGGGCCGGTGGGCTTTTTCTCGCTGTGGTCGCAAAGCCTGGTGGGCTTTATTCCCTGGGATATCTACGCCATGAGCAGCATCGTGGTCATTGCCGGGCTCACCCACGTGCCGCACGCCTATCTGTATATTTCCTCGGCGCTCAGGAGCGTGGGATCGGACGTCGAGGAGGCCGCGCGCACGGTGGGCGCCACGCCGCTGCAGGTGATGCTGTCGGTCAGCCTGCCGATGGTGCGCCCGGCGATCCTCTACGCCTGCGTACTGTTGTTTTTCCTCGGGCTGGAAGTGTTCGGCCTGATGTTGGTGCTCGGCGATCCCGAAGGCAACCTGGTGCTGGCGACCTATTTGTTCCAGCTGACCAATAAGCTGGGCACTCCGTCATACCACCTGATGGCGGCGGTGGCGGTGGTATTGATTTGCCTTACCGTGCCGCTGGTGATGCTGCAGCGGCTGATGATGCGCACCGCCAACCGGTTTGTCACCCTCAAGGGCAAAGCCGCGCAGGCCAGGCTGCTGCCGCTGGGCAAATGGCGCTGGGTGGCGGGCGCGGTGGTGGTGATATGGCTTACGGTCACCATCGGCGTGCCGCTGGCGGGCGTAATGTTGCGCGCGTTTATCTCCAATTGGGGGGTGGGGGTGGATATTTGGGCCCAGTTGTCGCTCAAGACGTTCCGCGTCATCCTCGGGCAGCCCAATCTCATGCGCGCCATTGTCAACTCCATCAGCATCGGCGTGCTCGGCGGCGCGATAGCGGTAATGTGTTATCTGTTTATCGGCCTGGCGCTGCATCGCAAACCGGACGGCGTCACCCGTTTCCTCGACTACAGCGTGCTGGTGCCCAGGGCGGTGCCGGGCCTGCTGGCCGGGCTGGCGTTTTTATGGGTGTTCCTGTTTATTCCCATGTGGCTGGACCGCTCCCTGAAAGACGGATTATTGTCGGCGCTGCCGTTTGCCGATGGGCTGCGCGAGCACTTTATCGTCTGGCTGCGGTCGTTGCGCAATACCATTTTCAGCGTGTGGCTGGCCTATACGGTGGTATGGATGGCATACGGCCTGCGGCTGATTTCCTCGACGCTGCTGCAGGTCGGGCCGGAGCTGGAAGAGGCCGCGCGCACCAACGGCGCCCGGCAGGGCCAGGTTACCCGGCATGTCACCATACCCCTGTCGCGCTACGGCCTGATCGGGTCCTGGCTGCTGATGTTCCTGATCTTCGAGCGTGAATATTCCACCGGCGTGTACCTGCTGTCGCCCGGCACCGAGACCATCGGGTCGATGCTGGTGTCATTATGGGCCGCCGGGGCCATCGACATCGTGGCCGCGCTGTCGTTTATCAATATCGTGATCGTCGTGCTCGGCCTGGGCGTCGCCTTACGTTTTGGAGTGAAAATGAATGATTGAGCTGTCGGTTGAGAACCTGCACCTGAAATACGGCGATAATCCGGTATTGCGCGGCGTATCCATGCAACTGGGCCAGGGAGAGGTGGTGTCGCTGCTGGGGCCGTCGGGCAGCGGCAAGACCACGCTGCTCCGGGCGGTGGCCGGGCTGGAGAAACCTGCCGCAGGGCGCATCTCCATCGGCGAAACCCTGCTGTTCGACGGCGCGACGGGGTTCGAGATGCCGGCGGAGGAGCGCAACCTGGGGCTGGTATTCCAGTCCTACGCGCTGTGGCCGCACAAGACGGTTTTCGCCAACGTCGCGTATCCCCTGAAGCTGCGTAAAGTGCCCGCGGCGGATATCACCCGGCAGGTACAGGTGGTGCTGGATCAGTTGGGCCTGGGGCATCTGGGCAACCGCCATCCCCACCAGCTTTCGGGCGGACAGCAGCAGCGGGTGGCCATCGGTCGGGCGCTGGTGTACAACCCGCCCATTATCCTGCTGGATGAACCGCTTTCCAACCTGGACGCTAAACTGCGCGAGGAGGCGCGGGTATTCCTGCGCGAGCTGATTTTGCGGCTAGGCCTGTCGGCGCTGCTGGTTACCCACGATCAGCATGAGGCCATGGCGATCTCGGACCGGATTTTATTGCTGAATAACGGCAAAATAGAGCAGCAGGGCACGCCGCAGGAGATGTACGGCTCGCCGGCCACCTTGTTTACCGCCGAGTTCATGGGCAGCAACAACCGCCTTAACGGCCGCGTCATGGCGCTGCGCGACGGCCGGGCGCGCATCGAAGGCCGGGACTGGTCGCTGTGGGGGGCGGCCGGCGCCGGGCTGGCGGTAGGGCAAGAGGCGGCGGCGATTATCCGGGTGGAGCAGGTGCGCTTTGCCGACGAGGCCGCCGACGCCGACGGCAATACGCTGTCGCTGCCGATGCTGACCCGCATGTACCTGGGCAATCGTTGGGAATACCTGTTCCGCACCGCCGCCGAGGGCGTTCCGGTGCGCGCCTATGACGCCGTTGCGACGCGCGACGGACTGTGCCGGCTGTCGCTGCCGGCCGCGCATGTCTGGATCTTCCCCCTCTGAGCCTCCCTGTATGATGCCGTGAAGACAGCGTCGGCGCGCGCCGCGCGCCGCGCTATTCCCCCTAATTCCCCACTTGCGCCCGCGCCCGGCAACATGGCGGGTGTGATTATTTATGATTATATTAAATCATTATTGATTATATGTGAGCAAGATCAAGTTAATCAAGCCGCGGATATCCTATAAAAGAGCCTGTGAAGCGCTGGTTATTACGCTAAATGACAGAATATAATCAATAACGACATCAGGAAAAGGTCGTCGGGAGGCGGGGCGGAATCAATGAATATCAATAGCACACTTATCAGCGGCTGCCAGGCGCTTAATGACATCGGTTATCTGTTGCAGGATAAGCAGCGCGCGCTGCTGGTGACGGATAAAAACATCGGCGCCATCCCCGCGGTGCGCGCGTTCATTGAGCAGGCGCGCCGCAGCGCGGGCCGCCTGGACATCGTCGACAACGTGCCGCCGGAGCCGAGCCAGCATGACGTCGCCCGTATCCTGGCGTCGCTGGACATCCGGGGCATCGACATGGTCATCGGTATCGGCGGCGGCAGCGTACTGGACGTGGCGAAACTGCTGTCGGTATTGTGCGGGGAGGATGCGCCGGCGCTTGACGCGCTGCTGGCCGGTGAAAAACCGCCGTCACGCGTTGCCTCGATGCTGATCCCCACCACCGCCGGCACCGGGTCCGAGGCCACGCCGAACGCCATCCTGGCCATACCTGAAAAAGAGACCAAGGTCGGCATCATCTCGCCGGTCATGTTGCCCGATTACGTGGTGCTGGCGCCGGAGCTCACCCTCAGCATGCCCGCCCATATCGCCTCGTCCACCGGTATCGACGCGTTATGCCATTTAATCGAATGTTTCACCGCCACCGTCGCCAATCCGGTCAGCGACAACTATGCCCTGATCGGTCTGAAAAAGCTGTTTACCAGCCTGGAGATTGCGGTGGCCGACCCCGACAACCTCGGCGCGCGCCTGGATATGCTGTGGGCGTCCTACTATGGCGGCGCGGCGATTGCCCATGCCGGCACCCATCTGGTACACGCCATGTCCTATCCGCTGGGCGGCAAATACCATATCCCGCACGGCGTGGCCAACGCCATCCTGCTCACACCCTGCATGCGTTTCGTGCGCCCGGCGGCGGTAAAAAAATTCGCCCGGGCATACGACCTGCTGCCCGCGGCCGATCCCGCCCTCAGCGAGGAAGACAAATCCCATGCGCTGGTGGATTTTTTCGCCGCGCTGGTCAAACGCCTGCAGCTGCCCGCCAGCCTGGATGAACTGGGTATCGGCGCCGATCATCTACCTTATCTGGTGGCGGCGGCGCTGGATGTGCGGCGCCTGATGAAAAATGTCCCCGCGCCGGTTGGCGCGAACGACGTTCGCGATATCTACCTGGCGCTGTTCCCGGCACGCAATCATAACTGATCAAGAGGATTTTATGAGCAGAAGCATAGCAGGCGTATTAACCGCCATCGTCACCCCTTTCGACGGCCAGGGCGAATATCATCCCAAGGCCATGCGCGCGCAGATCCGGCGCCAGATGGACGCCGGCAACGGCATTTTTTGCGGCGGCACCAACGGCGAGTTCTTTGTGCTAAACGAGCGCGAAAAACTGGCGGTGACCGAGACCTGCGTGGACGAAGCGGCGGGCAGGGTGGCGGTAGTGGCCCATATCGGCGAAATATCGACGCGCGACACCCTTCGCCTTGGCCGCCAGGTGGCCGCACTCGGCGTCGACGCGGTGTCGGTGATCACGCCCTATTTCGTGCCGCTTAAACAGGACGAATTGATCTATCACTACCGCACGGTAGCCGACGCCCTCGACGTACCGGTATTTCTCTACAATATCCCGGCGCGCACCGGCAATACGTTACAGCCAGACACCGTGCGCCAGCTGGCGGCGCATCCTAATATTATCGGCATCAAGGATAGCGCGGGTAGCTATGAGAGCCTGGCCGCTTTCCTGCGGGCCGCCGAGGGCATCGACGGTTTTAACGTGCTTAACGGCCCTGATTCCCTGATTCATCAAGGGTTTGTCGACGGCTGCTCGGCCTGCGTTTCAGGCCTGGCCAACGTCGCGCCCAACGAGATCAACGCCATCTGGTCCCACTTCCATGCCGGCGATATCGAAGGCTCGCGCCGGGCGCAGGAAAACGTGACAGGGTTGCGCACCGATCTCTACAGCGTGGCATTTTCCCCGGCGGCGGTGAAAAAAGCGGTGGCGCTGCTGGGCCATGATGTGGGCGAAAGCCGGTACGCCGTGCGCTTCAGCGCGGAACAGGAACAGAAGATTCGCCAGATTGTGAATCAATATCTGCAGTAATGGCCGCGCGGCGCCCCGGCGCCGCCTTGTGACTGACCAGGACGCTAACATGAAAGTGATCTGCACCTCGCCCTCGTTTGCCAAATACGATGCATCGCCCATCGATCGGCTGCAACAACAGGGTTTTGAACTGATTGCATTACCCGCGGACGCGCCGCTTGCCGCGCTTGAACCGCACCTGGCGGATACGGTGGCGATGATTGTCGCGTTCACCGAGGTCAACGCCGCGTTGCTCGACGCGGCGCCCGGGCTGAAGATTGTCTGCAAGCACGGCGTCGGCGTCGATAATATCGACCTGGACGCCACGCGCGCGCGCGGCATTTACGTCACTAACGTGCCCGACGCCAATAAACATGCCGTGGCCGACTTTGCCTTCGCCCTGATATTGAACAGCGCACGCCAGGTGACGCAGGCCGTGGCCGGCACGCGCGCGGGCAACTGGCCGCGTATTTTTGCCACGGACGTCCATGGCAAAACCTTAGGCATTATCGGCCTGGGCAATATCGGCAAGCAGGTGGCGCTCAGGGCGCGCGGTTTTGCTATGCGCGTGCTGGCGTTTGATTTTTATCCGGACGACAAGTTCGCCGCCGAACACGGCGTCGAGTTTGTCACCCTGGATGCGCTGACCGCCGGAAGCGACTTTATTACCCTGCATACGCCGCTCACCGACGACACGCGTAATCTGTTCGACGCGGCGCGCATCAAACGCATGAAGGCCTCGGCGTTCCTGATTAACGTGTCGCGCGGCGGCGTGGTCAATGAAGCGGATCTGTATGCGGCGCTAAGCGATCGGGTGATTGCCGGCGCGGCCGCCGATGTGTTCGCACAGGAACCCCTGGCCGCCCATCCGCTGCTGACGCTGGATAATTTCCTGCCGACGTCGCATATCGCCGGTTATACCGACGGCGCCATCAGCGCTATCGGCGAACGCTGCGTACGGCAAATTATCCAGTGCGTAATAACGCGCGAGCGGCCGGGCAATATCATGAACTCACTATAACGACGTCGATTATGACGTTAATTAACCAGGGGCGCGGCCGCTGCCTGATATCCAACGCCGGATAACCCTGCGTCCGGCGCATTAAACCTCCTCTCTTACAGGCTCGTTGACGATGAATACAATAGCTACTAAAACGCGCATTCGCTGGTGGGTCGCCGGACTGATGTGGTTGGCCATTGCCATTAACTATATCGATCGCACCGTACTCTCGGCCGCTGCGCCGCACCTGATTAAAGAGCTCAGCCTGAATGCGGAAATGATGGGCTTTATCATGGCCGCGTTTTTCTGGTCCTACTCGCTGCTGCAGATCCCGGCCGGCTGGTTTGCCGACCGCTTCGGCCAGAAAAAAGGGCTAGGCCTGGCGGTGGCCTGGTGGTCGATCGCCACGTCGATCATGGGGCTGGCCACCGGGTTCAAATCCCTGCTGGCGCTGCGCCTGGCCTTGGGCGTGGGCGAGGCCGCCGCCTATCCCAGCAATGCCGGCATTACCGCCCGCTGGTTCCCGGATAAAGAACGCGCCACGGTATCCGGCCTGTTCGACAGCGCGTCGAAGTTCGGCGGCGCCGTGGCCATGCCGCTGATCGTGTGGATGATTTATATGTTCGACTGGCGCCTGACGTTTATGATCATCGGCGCCATCGGCCTGGTGTGGGTGATAGCCTGGTACGCCATCTATGCCGAAAACCCGGAAGACCACAAACGCATCAGCCCGCAGGAAGTGAGTTATATCCGCGACGGGCAGGTGCAGAAACACGGCGATAAGTCCGTGCTGCCCATGAAGTGGTACAAACTGCTGCGCTACCGCAATATCTGGGCCATGTGCCTGGGGTTTTTCACCATCAACTATACGTCCTACTTTTTTATCACCTGGCTGCCGACCTATCTGGTGCAGGAAAAGGGAATGGATTTTATCAAGATGGGCATGGTGGCCGCGCTGCCGCTGATATGCGGCATGGTGATTGAAGTTATCGCCGGCTGGGCCTCCGACCGGGTGGTGCACAGCGGGCGATTGTCATTGACCGCCACGCGCAAACTGTTCCTGACCATCGGGCTGCTGATGGCGTTGTGCATCGGGTTTGCCCCGTTCACCGATTCCATGTTCATGACGGTATTGCTGCTGTGCGTGGCAAAATCCGGCACCACGGTGGCGGCGTCGCAGGTCTGGGCGTTGCCCGGCGACGTGGCGCCGAAAAACAGCGTATCCATCGTCGCCGGCCTGCAAAACACCGTCTCGAACCTCGGCGGCGCCATCGGCCCCATAGTCACCGGCGCCATCGTGGCGGCCACCGGATCCTTTACCTTTGCGCTGGTGTTCTCCGCCGCGCTGGTGGTGCTCGGGATTGTCAACTATCTGTTCCTGATGGGTAAGGTCGAACCCATCGTCGAGGATGTCCCTGCGGGGACACAACAGGTTTCCGTCGGCCGCGCATAGATCCCGGCGCGGCTGCCGCCAACGCATCATCGCCTTCGCGCCGCGTAAGGTGATGATGTCCTTGCCATCACCTGCAACCTGATAATCCAATAATAGGGAGGCGACGATGTCGCTGAATTCCAATCACGGCCCGCTAATGCCCGAGGCCGCGGTTAACCTGGCCGCCACGGGGAAAACGCGGTTTATCATCCTGGCCGTGCTGCCCGGCACCATGAAATAGGGCAGGAACTGGCGATTGACGGGGGGATCATGCTGGCGTTATAGCCCGGCGGCCAGGCGTTTATCTCGTGGCCCGGCCGGAGCGGGGCGCCGTCAGCGTTCGTTTTTCTGCTGGAAAAAATTTAACAGCAGTTGCCATAAGTGATGCGACGCCGGGGTAAACCGGCGATCGGAGTTACGCAGCAGATGGCATTGCGCTTCCGTGGCGATGGGGTGGTCAATGGGCACCGCCACCAGCATCTTATGGCTGATACGCTCTATGGCGGCCTGGGCGCTCATAAACGCAATGCCCATCCCCGCCATGCTCAGGCTCATGGCGGTGGTGAACTGGTTGCAGCGATAGGACGGGGTAAACAGCAAGCCTTTACTTTGGAAAATAGCATTCATATGCCGCTGCAGTCCAAAGGCATCGCTTAATGATATCAGCCGGTGCCGGTTCAGTTCCTCAACCGACACCGTGCGCAGATGCGCAATCGGGTGCTGCGGGTTAACCACCGCGCATATCGGTCCCCAGGGAAAACTGTGCCGCTTCAGTTCCGGATTGCCTATCGGGCCGAAGGCCAGCGCCATATCCGCCTCGCCCTGCACGATGGCGTCCATGGTGGCCTGCATGGTGCCCGAGACGACTTCGACAAAGACATTGGGATAGGCGGCGGCGAAGGTGGTCAGCACATGCTGGATAAAGGTATCCACCAGTCCCGCGCCGACCCGGATGGTTACCGCGCCGCCTTTCATATAGCGCAAATCCTTTAAATGCCGCTCCAGCTTTTCACGGCGCAGGCTGCTTTCGTAATAATCATCGGCCAGCAGTTTGCCCGCCTCGGTCAATACCACCGAACGTCCCCGGCGCTCCAGCAGCGGCAACTGCAGCGTGCGTTCCAGCAGCGCGATTTGCCGGCTGATCACCGACGGGTTTACCCCCAGCACATCCGCGGCGCGGCGGATGCCGCCCTGCACCCCCACCTGATAGAGATAACTGATATGTTTTTCGTGGAACATCTGGCTCATGCCGCGGTCCTGGACTGTTGCCCTGTGATCAACGATTTAGTTATAGAAATGACATTTATATTAGTTTATCGGTTGTAGATAATCAAAATAAGTACGCTAACGTTATGCCACACCGGAACCCGATTATGCAAACCGCCCATGACTACCTGCAACACCATGCCGCCGCAATACTCGGCGATATCAAACGTTTGGTCCAGGCCCAATCCCCGTCATTGAATAAAGCCGCGGTGGACCGTTGCGGCGCGGTGCTGCAAGGCATTGTCGCCGAGCGTCTGGGGGTGGACGCCCAGGTGTGCCGGCAGGAGCAAGCGGGCGATCACCTGGCGTTTTCCGTCGGCGAGGGGCCGGCGGTGACCTGTATCCTCGGCCATTTCGATACCGTATGGGAAATCGACGAGCTGGAGATGGCCGAGCGGGGCGGCAAGCTGTTCGGGCCGGGCGTGCTGGATATGAAGGGGGGATTGATCCAGGCGGTATGGGCGGTTCGGGCGTTACAACAGTGCGGGCAGCTGCAAGGGCACCGGGTTATCTTTATCTGTCCGTCCGATGAGGAACTGGGCAGCCCCAGCTCGCGCCGGTGGATTGAGGAACAGGCGGCCGGCGCCGGCCGTGTGCTGGTGGCGGAGCCCGCCGTGGCCCTGACCAACGAGGCGAAGATCGCCCGTAAGGGGGTGGGCCGTTATGATATCAGGATCACCGGGCGCGCCGCCCATGCCGGTAATAATCCGGAGGAGGGCGTCAGCGCCATACAGGAGATGGCTCATCATATCCTCTACCTGCATGGCCTGAACGCGCCCGAGGCTGGCACCACGGTTAATGTCGGGGTGGCCCGGGGCGGCGGGAAAATCAACGTGGTGGCCGATCGGGCCTGCCTGGGCGTGGACTTGCGCGTGGCCAATATGGCCGAGGCGGCGCGCCTGGAAGCGGCGATAAACGGCATCACCCCCAGGGTGCCGGGGATTGAGATCCTGGTAACGGGAGGCATGTCCCGGCCGCCAATGGAACAGACGCCGCAAAACGAGGCGCTGTTCCGCCAGGCGCAGCGCGCCGCCGGGCGGCTTGGCATCGAACTTGCCGGCAGGGCGGTGGGCGGCGGCAGCGACGGTAATTTTACCTCCGCGCTGGGCATAGCCACCCTTGACGGCCTGGGCGCGACCGGGGCCGGCATCCACGCCAGGCACGAGCATATCATTATCGCGGATATACCGCAGCGCGCCGCGCTGTTGGCCGAAATCATCCGCGGCGATATTGCCTGACATTTTCCGGCACCGCCGGCGCGCTAATCCGGCAATGAGGATATCAGCGCGCCGGCCGGGCATAAATATCGCCCCGATAGGCGGTATGATGGAGAAATATATTTGTAATTGAAACATAATAATAACATCTTGCGGCTGCATATTGGTGCGTTAAGTACCATGATGGTGCGGCGAAGTCCATGACTTATAATTATTCTGCCGGGTTTTTCCCTCTGGCCTTTATTAATTTAAGGGCGATTTACTTCTGTTTTTTTATTTTTATTTTTGAACTTAATTTCAGGATGTAAATGCTATTTTACCACTTGTTGGCACTATTTTTATTCAGGCCATCATTGGCACGGTTCGTGCTTTAATTTATATAAATCGTAAAGCGATGAAAAGTTTCCTGAACCGCCAAGGCCCGTTAAATATGCCATGGGCTATCAGGATGTATGTTGTTAGGCAGGTGATGACATCTATTTTAAATTGACATCAAAGAAGGGCAGTAAAATGAGCGACACAAGAATACCGCAAGAAAATCTTACCAACGAGACCGACGAGTGGCGGGTCGGCAAAGGCGCATATTTATCGCTGATAATAGTTTGCTTGCTGTTTTCAGGCATATTTTTAAAGGTCGACGGCCTGGCCTGGCTGGGCGCCTTTGATTTTACCACCCTGGGCGGGGCGTACGGCACCATGACAACGCCGGATACCAATACCTTTGTCGGCGCCGGCGGCATCAGCGCCAAGGCCGGTTTCCTGTTTGCGTTGTCACTGGTACCGACGGTGATGCTGGCGCTGGGCCTGCTGGAAATTTTCACCCATTACGGCGCCATCAGGGCGGCGCATAAATTACTGACGCCGCTGCTGAAACCCATATTAGGCATCCCCGGCCATACCGGGCTGGCATTGATTACCGACCTGCAAAGCACCGATGCGGGCGCGGCATTAAGTAAAGAGCTTTACGATAACAAATAGGTCACCAAGAAAGATGTGGTCATCATGGGCGCCTGGCAATATTCCGGCGCCGGATTAATCAATAACTATTTTTCCATCGGGTCGGCGATGTTCGCATCCTTGACCATCCCGGTCATTATTCCGCTGCTGGTCATGTTTGTGATGAAATTCGTCGGCGCGGTATTTGTGCGTTTTGTCCTGGGTTCGGTATATAAAAAGGATTTTGCAGAAAATGAGTAATGTTGCCAAGGTGTCTAATAATCCTTTCGATATTTTTGTCATTGGCGCGCGTAAAGGTTTTAATATCGCCATCAATAATCTCATGCCTAATGTCGTCATGGCCTATGTCATCTCCGAAATGCTTAACCTGCTGGGCGTAATGCATTTGCTGGGCATCCTGTTTGCCCCGCTGATGGGATTATTGGGCCTGCCGGGCGAGGCGATCACCGTATTGCTAACCTCCTGGTTATCCTCATCGGCGGGAACCGGCGTGGCCATCAGCCTGCTGACCAAAGGCACCCTGGACGCGTCGCAGCTTACCATCCTGGCGCCGGCCATTTTTCTGATGGGTTCCCAACTGCAATACATGGGACGCCTGCTCGGCGTGGCGGATGTGCCGAAAAAATACTGGCCGCTGCTGATGCTGACCAGCATCCTGAATTCAATTATCGCCATGATTTTTACCCGTATTTTTGCCTGACATGGCGTGCGTATCGCCTATGGATTGTCGCCAGTGGAGACCCCGGCCGTGACCAAGACCTTAGAACATTATCGCTATCTGCATCAAATTCCCGAACTGGGATTCGAAGAATTCAAAACCTCGGCGTATATCGCCGATACGCTGGCAGCGGCGGGTTTTGCCGTTACCCGCGATGTCAACGGCACCACCGGCATCATTGCCGAGCTGGACAGCGGCCTGCCCGGGCCGGTGCTGGCGCTGCGCGCCGATATGGATGCCCTGGGGCATATTATTGACGGCCAGCGGGTGGCCCGCCATACCTGCGGCCATGACGGCCATTCGTCGGTGGTATTGGCGACGGCCCAGGAAGTGATCAAGGAAGGGATCGTCAGGCGCGGCCGCCTGAAAATCCTGTTCCAGCCCGCCGAGGAGCTGGGCACCGGCGCGCTGGCGATGGTTGCGGGCGGCGCCATCGACGATGTCGATATGCTGCTCGGGTTCCATGTGCGCCCGCTTGAGGAGTGCCCGCTGGGGCTGGCGGCCCCGGCCATGCATTATTCGGCCTGCGCGGCGATTGAAGCCACCATCACCGGCGTGCCCGCGCACGCGGCCCGTCCGCATTTGGGCGTTAACGCGCTGGATGCGGCGGTCGCCGCCGTCAACGCGGTCAATACTATTCATCTGGCGCCGAACCTGACCTATAGCGTTAAAGCCACCCAGTTTATCTGCGACGCCGGGGTGACCAATTCCATTCCTGCGCTGGCGCGCGTGTGCTGGGATCTGCGCTCGCAGTTTAACGAGCCGATGGATGAGTTAAAAGCCAGGGTGATCCAGGCGATTGAGCACAGCGTGGCGGCCATCGGCGCCGGCGCGGATATCAAGGTATTAAAGGAAATGCCGGCGGCCATTATCGATGACGACATGACCGCCGTGCTTAGCGCGGCCATTGTCGAGGTGTTGGGGCCGCAGGGTTTAACCAAGGCGAAATTTACCCCGGGCAGCGAGGATTTTTTCCACTACCCGCGCCAGCGTCCGGCGGTCAAGACCGGTTTCTGGGGCCTGGGGGCCAACCTGACGCCGGGTCTGCATCATCCTGATATGCGTTTTGACCTGGACGCGCTGCAGATCGGGGTGCGGGTATTTAAGGCCTGCGTGCAAAAAATACTCGGCCAGGGCTGACGAACGATTGAGCCGCAGGCCCGCATATCATTTCTGCCAGCCGCCGGCTGGATAATATCGGGCAGGCGGCGCGCCATGCCGGCCGGCGTTTAGCCATAACCCCGCCGCCGGCAAAGGGACCGTTGCCCAGGACAATGCCGGCCCTAGCGCCGGCAGCGGGCGCCGGGTTAGCTATCCAGCAGCTCGGCGAACCTGGCCAGCCACTGCGGATGGGCGGGCCAGGCCGGCGCCGTCACCAGGTTGCCGTCAACGTAAGCCTGGTCGACGGCGATATCGGCAAACTGGCCGCCTCCCAGGCGAACCTCGGGCGCGCAGGCCGGATAGGCGCTGCAGGTGCGCCCCTTCAGCACGCCGGCCGCCGCCAGGATCTGCGGTCCATGGCATACGGCGGCAATGGGCTTATCGGCGGCGTCAAAATCCTGCACCAGCGAGATGACCTTGGGGTTCAGCCGCAGATACTCCGGCGCCCTGCCTCCCGGGATTACCAGGGCGTCATAGTCCTGCGCCCGCGTTTCGGCAAAATCAGCGTTCAGCACAAAGCGATGCCCGGGTTTTTCGCTATAGGTCTGCGCGCCGTCAAAATCATGGATTGCCGTTAATACATAATCGCCCTTGCTTTTATCGGGGCAGACGGCATCGACGCGATGGCCCAGCATCTGCAGCGCCTGGAACGGCACCATGGTTTCATAATCTTCAACGTAATCGCCGACCAGCATCAAAATCTTTTTCTTGGTCATGATGGGAACTCCCTGGATAGTTATGCGGAGGATGCCGCTGAGTACGGCCCAGGCCAGTGTAGGGCCGCACCGGCACTAAAATGCCATTATTCCGGCATTTTAAGGCAAAAAGTGCCGGAATAATGGCATTCGGCTAACAAAACGGCGTCAGCATGGCCTGTTACGCCGCTGCGCCCGGCCAGGGAGAATGATGTAACACAAGCCGCAGGCAGAACGCCATGACGCTATCGGCTTTACATCCCAACCCGTCAGCGCGCGGCGCCCAATACATCCTCATCATCTGTGATGATGGTAATTATCCGGAAATCTGGCGTGGTTGCGCCATGAAAGGGGCAGAGTTAATTGTCAGGTGCCAGGGATATATGTATCCGGCGAAAGACCAGCAGGTGCTTATTTCCAAGGCCATGGCCTGGGCCAATAACTGTTATGTCGCGGTGGCGAACTGTACCGGCTTTGACGGCGTCTATACCTATTTCGGCCATTCGGCCATTATCGGGTTTGACGGTCGCACGCTGGGCGAATGCGGGGAAGAGGAGAGGGGTATCCAGTATGCCCAGCTCTCGATACCAGAAATCCGCGATGCGCGTAAATACGATCGGGCGCAGAACCATCTATTTAAACTGCTTCACCGGGGGTATACCGGCATCTATCATTCGGGTGATGGCGAAAAGGGCGTTGCCGAGTATCCGTTTGATTTCTACCGGACCTGGGTGCTCGATGCGAAAAAGGCGCGGGAAAATGTGGAGCGCATCACCCGCGGCACCATCGGCGTGGCGGAATGCCCTTATGGGGATTTGCCGCACGATGCCGTAGGCGGCAAAAGCTGACGACGTGCCTGGCCGCCTTTTCCCGGTTGCGTACCCAAATCCCGCAAGCCCGTTTGAGTTGTCTTGAGCGGGCGATTTTATTTAGTCTTTCCTGATCAGCAGGGCCAGCACAAATACCGCGCCGACGCCGGCGGTAATAATGCCGATAGGCAGTTCCTGGGGCGCCAGCAGGCAGCGGCTGAGCAAATCGCCCGCGGACATCAGCAATGCGCCCAGCACCGCCACCAGCGGCAATAAACACCGGTGGCGCACGCCCGCCAGCGGCCTTGCCAGGTGCGGCACCATCAGGCCGATAAACCCGATGACGCCGGTCAGGGCGACAAACAGCGCCGTGGCGAACGCGCAGCATAAAAATACTTCGATGCGCAATACCGTGACGTTGATGCCCATCGACACCGCGCTCTGTTCCCCGGCCAGCAGGGCGTCCAGCGAGCGCCAGCGCAGGGCGGCAAGCGCGCCCAGCAGGCATAGCCCCGCCAGCGCAAAGCCGATATTGTCCCAACGGGCCAGCCCAAGCCCGCCCAGTGACCAGAACAGGATGGAACTGGCCGCCCGCTGGTCGCCCGAGAACACCAGGAAGTTGGTGAGGGCGCCGAACAGGAACGATACCGCCAGGCCGGAGAGCACCAGCCGCGCCGCGCCGCGCGATTTCTGCTGTAAAAATAGCAAGATGACGGCCAGCGCCGACACTACGCCGCCAACGAAGGCCGCCACCGGCAATGCCCAGTCACCCAGCCGATCGCCCAGGCGGGTCATTACGGCCACCGCGCCGGCGGAGGCGCCGGAGGAGAGCCCGAACAAAAAGGGATCGGCCAGATCGTTGCGGGTGGTGGTTTGCAATAACGCGCCGACCATGGCGAGGCCGGCGCCGGTCAACATCGCCAGCAGGCTCCTGGGCAGGCGGATCTCCAGTATGATCCGCGCCACCATCGGCTCGGCCCGTCCCGTCCCCAACCCCAGGGCCGACAGTATTTCATCCGGCGTGAGCGAGGTACTGCCAAACACCACGTTGGCCATGCCCATCAGCACCAGGGCCAGCAATGCCGCCGTCAAGATTAACGCAAATCCACGGCCCCGTTGCCTCATGAAACGCTGTCCCTTATCACATTCCATCCCACATAAAACGCTTTCTCTCATAAAACGCCATTTCTCACTGGAAACTGTCCGGATACAGCGCCCGGGCCAGTTGGTTGATGGCCTCGATGTTGGCCGGTCCCGGCGTCAGCTGCGCATATTGCAACTTCAGGTAACGGCGGTTCATCACCGCCGGGGTGTGTTTCATCAGGGGATGGCGCTCGAGGAAGTCCTGCAGGGTCTGCGCGCCGCCGCCCGTCTGGTAGTCCAGCAGGATGATCAGATCCGGTCCGGCGGTGGCCACGCTCTCCCAGGAGGTGGTGCCCCAGTTGGTGTCCAGCGTATCCATCACATTGCGCCCGCCCGCGGCCTCAATCAGCGCGGTAGGCATGGCATAACGACCGCTGGTAAATGGTTTATCCTCGCCCGAATCATACACGAATACCTTTAACGGCGGACGCTGGCCGATTTTTTGCCGCAGCGCGGCGATCTGCGCTTTCCAGCCGTCGATAAGCGCCTGCGCGCGCTCCGCCTGGCCGAAAATCTTGCCCAGGTTCAGCATATCCCCATACAACAGCGCCATGGTGGCCTTTTCTTTTTGCCGGCCGATATGCACGCAGCTTTCGGTCAACACCAGCGTCGGCACGCCGAAACGGGCCAGCGATTGCGGCGTCACCTCGCCGCCTACCTTCATACCGTAATTCCAGCCGGCAAAAAAGAAATCGGGATTGACCGCCAGCAGATTTTCCAGGGTAGGGTATTTAGGCGCCAGTTCCGGGATGCCGCCCAGCTGGCGGGTGAATTCCGGCGTCGCCTTATACCAGCCGGTAATACCCGTCACGCCGCGGATATGCGGTTGCAATGCCAGGGCAAACGCCATTTCCGTCATATTCAAATCATGGATTACCGCACGCTGCGGGGCCTGCGTAAAGGTCAGCGGCTGTCCGCAGCTGGAGACCGTAACCGGGAAACCCGAGGCCTGCGCCGCCGTCGCCAGCAGGCTCAACACCACCGCAAGCAGAGATTTTTTCGCATACGTCTTCATACATAGCTGTCCTCAGGTCAAAAAGGCCGTCACGCGCGTAACGATGCTTCGAAAATTTTCAATGGTTGTCCGGTGGCGGGGTGCGACACCGTAAAACTGCGCATGCCGAACACCGGTTCGATACAAGACGATACCAGCGCCCGTTCCGGCGTATCGCAGCACACCAGGCGTCCGTGTTGCAGCACCGCCACGCGGCCGGCAAAGGACTCAATCAGCGTAAGATCGTGCAGCACGGCGATGGTGGCGATGCCCCGCGCGCGCACCAGGCCGAGCAACTGGGCCCGGGCCAGCGGATCGAGATGATTGGTCGGCTCATCAAGCAGCAACACCCGGGGCGTTTGCGCGAACGCGCGCGCCAGCCCGGCCCGCTGAAGCTCGCCGCCCGACAGGGTGCCCAGCAGCCGGCGGCGCAGCGTGGGTAAACCGGTGTCGTCTATTGCCTGGTCAACGATCTCCTCGTGTTGCCGCGCGCTAAAATCCGCATAGTGCGGCAACCGCCCCAGCCCGACATATTCGGCCACCGTCAACCGCAGGTCGGGCATATCGTTTTGCGCCAGCAGCGCGATGCTCCGCGCGCGCGCCTGCCTGGATAAGCTGCCCAGCGGCCGGCCGTCGAGCAGGATGTGCCCCGACGCCAGCCCGATTTCGCCGATAACGGCGCGCAGCAGCGTGGATTTGCCGCTGCCGTTGGGGCCGATCACCGCCAGGCATTGATGATGGTTAAGCGTCAGGCTCACGCCCCGCAGCAACGCCGCGCAGCCATGGGCTCCGGCGGTAATTCCCCGCAGCTCAAGCAGCGGGGCGCTCAGGCTTGATTGTGATGTTATATCATTACTCATGGGCGTATTATGCATGAATATTTTTCTTATGGTTAAAAAAAATAACGCGACCCTGGCGACGTCGCGGGTATTCAGTCCATCGAACCGGTTTAGCGCCGGTTTATCCGGCGGCGTTGCCCGTCATCAGCCCGATCATCTCGCCTTCATCCAGATTGTCGCGCGGCAAATCCGCCAGGATACGGCCACGATACATAACCAGGCACCGATCGACCAACGTTTGCAGCTCGGCCAGATCCGTGGAGTAGATCATGACCGCGCCGCCTTGGTCCACGAACGCCTTAATGGCCTGGTAGATCACCTCCTTGGTGCCCACATCCACCCCGCGCGTGGGATCAAACAGCAGCAGCGTGCTGGCGCCGGTCAGCAGGGCGCGGGCAATCAAGGCCTTTTGCTGGTTGCCGCCCGAGAGCGCGCTGATTTTAAAAGATAAATACCGCTCGCCCAGCTCCACCTGCGGCGCCACGCGCCCGACCGCCCGGCGCTCCTTGTCCCGGCGGATAAGCCCGAACCGGCTAAACCGATGCAGCATGGATTGGGTAATATTGGCGCCGGCCGACAGGGTAGGGAAAATGCCTTCGCTTTTGCGATCCTCCGGCACAAAGGCAATGCCGCCGTATTTACGCAGCGCATCGCGGGGGCTGCGCAATATCACCTCGCGGTCGCGCAGCAGCATTTGTCCCGCGCTATGACGCATCAGGCCCGCCAGGGTGCGGAACAATTCCCGCTGTCCCTGGCCCTCCAGGCCCGCCACGCCGAGAATTTCCCCCCGCCGCAGTTCAAAAGAGATATCGCTGAAATTCTGGCCGCCCAAATCGTTGGCCGTAAGCGCGGCGCTTTGCGGGTGCAACGGCTCGGCGCGCCCGCGCGGCCGATCCCGCGTCGCCCGGCGTCCCACCATCATCTCGAAAATGTCGGCGTTGGTCACCTGTTTTAGCTCCACCGTCGAGATGGTTTTACCGCTGCGCAATACCATGGCATGGCTGGCGATTTCCCGGATTTCCGCCAGCCGGTGCGAGATATAGAGCACGGCGGTGCCCGCGGCGGTGAGCCGGCGCACCAGGCGGAACAGCCAGTCTACGTCGGCCAGCGCGCCGGTGGGCTCGTCCAGCAGCAGCAGCCGGGGGCGGTAGTGCATGGCGCGAACGATTTCCACCCGCTGGCGCGCGGCCAGGGAGAGCGTTTCAACGTTGGCATGTGGCGAAATATCCTGTACGTCGTGATCGGCTAAAATGGCTTCGGCGCGGCGCGCCATCTGTTTTGGCGAGGTGAAAAAAAACTGTTGTTTGAGGGAACTCGGCAGGAAAAAATTCTGGGCGACGCTGAGATTGGGCAGCAGGCTGAGCTCCTGGAACGCGGTGCTGACGCCGATATGACGAGCCTGGAGCAGTGAACGCGGGGCATAGTCCCGGCCCTCCAGGATCATGGCGCCGGTATTGGGCGTCACCACTCCCGAGAGAATTTTTACCAGCGTTGATTTCCCGGCGCCGTTTTCCCCGAGTATAGCCTGTACCTGTCCGGGTTCGATAGTCAATGAGACGCTCTCCAGCGCCACGGTGGCGCCATAGGATTTTGAAACCGAGGAAAGGCGCATGCCTTGCGTGCCTGATACCGGTTGAGGCAGGGATGGCTGCATGCCTCGCGCGCCGGATGTCGGTTGAGTTAAGGATGGTTGCATGAATTGCGATCTCCTGTCCCGATGGCGCGCGGCCATCGGTAGAATAGTATGAGTTGCTGGCCAACCTTGCCGCCACCCGGCTGCAACACGCCGGTATTAAGTGCGGAGCTGGCGCGCTCTGTGTTTAACGCTCCACGGTTAAGTCCGGCGTTGGCACGGTCTCCCCGGCATTGGTATGGTCTCTCCCCGGCACGCCGGGGCGAGGCCCGGCGTGCTTTATGGTTTAACCGTGGGCTGGACCTTGGTCAGCTTGTACTGATCCGGCGCCGCCTGGCAGCGTTCGCAGTTGATGCCTGGCTCATCCGCGGCCCTGGTTATTTCCTCTGGCAATGGCTGGATGGTCGTTCCCGGCGTGGGCACGCCCTTGAGCGCCGAATCCAGGGTGATTTCCGGCAGGAATGCCGGGTGATAGATCTCGGTCGAGAAACCTTCCGGCACCAGGTTGGCCGCGAACACATTACAACCGTCGGCAATGACGCCGCCCTGGCACAGTTTCATCTGGTCGGCGGTGACCCATGGCAGCGGATACTCGATATTGGCCGGCTCCAGTTTCCGTTTGCCGGTCAAGACCTCCATCATCAGCTTGAACGCGTAGCCGGCGGTGGCGGGGGGCGAACCAGCGGACACGCCGCTCAGGCCGCGCTTGCGGTAATCGGCATTGAGGAAACCAAGACGAAAGCCGTTCATATTTTCCCCCATGATGGGCATCATCCGGCCTTTACGGTCGGCTACGGCGTTCAGCACGCCGGCTTCGCCCAGTTCGGACCAAATGCCGTCCACGTCCGGATGGGCCGCCAGGGCCTTGGCGGTTTCACGTTGGCTGATGCGGTCGTCCCAATAGCCATAGTATTCCGAGACCACCGAGATCCCCGGATACTGGCTAAATATATGCATGGCGCCGTCAAAATGGCGTTTATCCACCGAGGTGCCGGGCACGCCGCGATTCATAAATATCTTTCCTTTGCCGCCCAGTTCATTCACTAACTGCTGGGCCATGTTTTCCCCGGCGCCGGCTGAAATATAACTGATGTTGTAGGCGCATTTTTCCGTTACCGTGGAATCAAACATGAAAAATTTGACGCCCTGGCCGCAGCCGCGCCGGATCACGCGGTTCAAGGCGGTGGGCGATATCGGGAAACTGATGATTCCGTCCGCTTTGGCGGCAATCATACTTTCATAAGCCGATATCTGCGCCTGCGGATCGGTACCGGAAATAACCTCCTGCAAATCCACCATTTTGTCATAGGGCGGCGTTTTCGCCAGCGACTTGATAATATTTGCCGTCTCGCTCATCCAGTTATTTCCGCTATAGCTCAGGCTCAGGAATATTTTATATTTTTTCGGCGCGTCTTCCGCCTGCGCCGCTGAAAAATAACCTGATAATCCCATTAAAACGACGGCCGCGGCCGCACATCTTTTAAGACGTGTTTGCATTGACATATTAACTCCCGATCGGTTTGTTAAGTTGATTCCAAATGTTTGGTGTTAATTAACGTTTAAACAGTGCCCGGGTCTTTCCTGATAATAAGATGAGTGAATTCGCCGAGCCGGACTGGCATAACAGGGCGACGGTAATAATCGCGCCGGAAACAATCAGCCGCCAGCCCTGGCCGAGGCTGGTGGCGGCAATCACCGAGTCCACGGTCGTTAAAAACAGCGACCCGGCGATGGTGCCGATAAAAGTGCCTTTGCCGCCCAGTATCGAGGAACCGCCCACCACCACCGCGGCAATGGAGGGCAGCAGGTAAGGGTCGCCCATGCGCAGGGTGGCGCCGTCGGAATAGCCGGTAAGCAGCGCGCCGCCCAGGGCCGCGCACAGCCCGCTCAGGGCATAGGCGGCCACGGTGGCCGCGCCGACCGGGATGCCGCCGACCCTGGCCGCGCCCGGGCTGCCTCCCAGCGCGTACAGGTTGCGTCCGAACACCGTGCGCGTCTGGATCACGATCCCCAGCGCGCTGAAAACCAGGGTGAACAGAACGATGCAGGGTATGCCGGATACGCTGCCCTTGACGATATCCGCCAACAGTTTGGGCGACGCGCCGAGCGTGCTGCCGCCGGTGGCGCCGAGCGCCAGTGACGCGACGATGATGCCGGTGCCCATGGTCATGATAAACGGCGGGATGCGCAGCAATGTGATCCCCAGGCCGCTGAGCGCGCCGATGGCCGCGGCGGACAGCAGGATTAACGGCAGCATATAGGCAATATTGCCGCCGGCGGCGCCTATCGCGCCCGCCGACATCACGCCGCCGTACATAAACAGCGACGCCACCGACAGATCCATGCCGCCGGACAGGACCACCAGCCCCTGCCCGAACGACACCACCAGCAGGAAGGAGCCCAGGGTCACTATCATCAACACCTGCGACCAGGATCCCAGGGACGGGCTGATCAGGCGGGAGGCCAGGATCATCACCACCGTCAGGCCCAGCAACAATAGCGGCGCGACCGACTCGGGACTCATCCGGCCGTTGGCGCGCCGGTCGATACGCCCGGCCTCCGGAGCCGCCAGGGAGATTTTGCTCATGAATGCGCTCCTGTGCGTGGCGAACGGTTAAGCACCTTCTCGCATAGGATGGACAGCACCAGCAGCACGCCCTGGAAAAAGCCGATATAGAACGAGGAGACGCCAATGGCGAACAGCATTTTTTGCATTAACAGCAGCACCGCCGCGCCCACCATCGAACCGAACGCGCCGCCGCGCCCGCCGCCGAGGCTGGTGCCGCCCAGCGCTACCGAGGCGAAGGAGAGCAGCAGAAAGGGCAGGCCCGAGTTGGGATCGCCGGTGGCGGTTTGGGCGCTAAGCATAAATCCCGCCGCGCCGTAGAAACAGCCGGCCAGGATAAACGCCTTGCAGCGCATCCACTTGACGGCGATGCCGGACAACCCGGCGGAGGTTTCATCGGCGCCCACCGCATAAAAGGCGACGCCGGTGTCGGTACGCTTGATAAACAGCCAGACCAGGGCAAAAAACGCCAGCACCAGGGCTGATACCGGCAGGATTTGCCACAGCATGCCCGTCAGGCCGTCGCTGATAAACTCCGATACCGAGCCGCCGGGCACCGGCAGCAGGAGCAGGGCGATACCCTGGCCGATAATCATGGTGCCAAGCGTCGCGGCGATGCTCTGGATGCCGCGATAGGCCACCAGGTAACCGTTGAGCAGGCCGATCAGCGCGCCGGCGCCCACGCATAGCAGCAGGCTGAACAGCGCGCCGCCCGGCCCGTCGAACGGGGCAATGGCGGTTAATACGTTGGCAATGGAAATGACGCCCACCAGGGATAAATCGAATCCCCGGGTCAGCACCACCAGCGTTTGCCCGGCGGCGGCCAGCGCCAGCGGGGCGGCGTTATTGACCAGGTCGGCGACGGCGTAGGCGCTGAACGCGCCGGGCTCCGACCAGCCGTACAGCAGATACATGATCACATACACCACGATTGCCAACGCCGCGCCGCGCAACGCCGGGAGTTGGCCTTTTCCGGGCCGAGGGGAGCCCGGGGCCTTCCGGGGAAGGCCCTGCGATAAATCACTCATAGTCGAGCTTCCTGTGTGTGTTGGGGCTGGATGTTCAGCCAGGACGGCCGGCCGGTGCGTCGGGCCGGCGCGAATGTGTCCTCTGTACCATCGTGTTTTCCATGCGGTTTACGCCATTCCCTGGCGTTATGTCCTGGTCAGCCTGCTCCGGGAACCACCGTAATCGGCGTGGGGATCGGGCGGCCCCCATGCGCGTGGCCGTGATGGTGATGCGCCGCATGAGGGTCGGCGACCCGATCCAGGGTGGCGCACGGATCGATGATATGCGCTACGCGCTGCAGCGACACCGGTTGTCCATGCGGCGTATGCAAATAGGCCAGGTGCCACAATGCCTGGCGCGCGTCGACATCCTCGCCGGACAGCAGCGATTTGCCCTGCAGCAGCGTTTCCAGCGCGCCCAGCCACTGGCGATAATAGGCTTCCCCCAAGGTTTCGTCCGGCCGCTGCGGCCGTTCCCTGATGGTGCGCGAAAACACCTCTACCCATTCGCTCCAGCGGTAGAGTCCGTTGCGCGACAGCTGCAGGGCGGTGGCGAAGGCTTCCGCCTGCCAGGGCTCGCCGAACGCCATTTCCGGCTCGTCCCCGGCCGTCGCGGCGGGGGTGGATGTGGTTATCGTCGTCATGCTGCGCTCCCCCTCAGGTTGCCGGAATGATATAGTCATCCCAAAGATCGAGATAGACGGCGGAATTATCCCCGCGCTCCTCGCCCCACAGTTCCCGCGCCTCGAAGCGCACGCTGTAGACGTGCTGAGGTTTTTCCCCGTTGCCGTGGGCAACAGTATCGGGAAACACGAACGAGCCGTGGCGGCGCACCACCGTGCCGGTCTTGCCGCGAACGTAGCGCGGCAGGCGGGTATGGCCCTGGGGATGGATGTTTTTTGCCTGAACCCGATCGCCGGCGGCGAAGCGGATCGGCAGATCGGTGGGCCGTACGTAGACCGGGTTGGTTTTCACCGCGTCGTAAACCTGCTCTTTTTCCAGGATCTTCATGATGCCTTCTCCCGCTGCGCCAACTGCCGAATCTTGTCTTCCAGCTCTTCCCGGGTAAACAATCCGTTTTCGATCCCCAGCTTTTCCATCGCGTGGTACCAGTGCACGTAGTAGGGCGTGCTGAGGTATTCCGCGGGATCCATTACCTCGATGGCGTGGCGGAATTCGTCGATGGGACACAGCCCACCGGCAAAATACAGGCCGATGGTGGAAAAAACCTGCTTTTCCCATTCCGCCTTGAATACCGGCTCGCCGGGGTTGATCGCCACCGGGCCGAGGTTATGCATGCCGCCTACATCGTGAATTGAATTCATCGTTCTCTCCTGTTCGGGCTTGGGTTATCAGGCCTGGCTTACGGGGGGCAGCACGGCGGTGCCGATCATCGAGTCGCGGCTGACCAGGGCGGCCAGTTCGTCCTCGCCCATGCCTTCGCTGCCGGCCGGACGCAGCGGCAGGACCATATAGCGGATCTCGGCGTTGCTGTCCCACACCCGGATTTCAACGCTGTCCGGCAGCCGCACGTTAAACTCCTCCAGCACCGCGCGCGGCTCCATGACCGCCCGCGAGCGATACTGCGGCGCTTTGTACCAGGTGGGCGGCAGGCCCAGGGTCGGCCATGGATAGCAGGAGCACAGCGTGCACACCACCATGTTGTGGACCGTCGCGGTATTTTCGGCCACGAACATGTGGGCGCCTTCCAGCCCGGTAAAACCCAGTTCGGCAATGGCCGCGGTGGCATCATCCAGCAATCGTTGCCTGTAGGCCGGATCGCTCCAGGCTTTGGCCACCACCCTGGCGCCGTTCTTCGGACCGAAGCGATGTTCAAAGATATCGATGATTTCATCCACCGCTTCAGCCTTGAGATAGCCTTTTTCAATTAATAAGGACTGAATGGCTTTAATCCGCAACGTCGGAATATTGGGTGGCGCGGTTGGCTCCAGAATATCGCTCATTGTCTTTCCTCTTACTGTGTTTTCGCGACCCTTCGCGGCTGGTTGCGCGCGTGGGTCGCGGGAAATACCGCGCAAAAAAAAAGCCCCTGCAACTCTTGCGAGCCGCGGGGGCATCTTTGCCGGCGTTATGTTTACTCTATGACACTACCAATAATGAATATCAACGGACCTGGACGTCGGGAAAATAAAATTCACATGATAATCTTGTTAAGCAATATGGATGCCAATGTGTGACTTGTATTTTTACTGTTATAAAACAGACTATTAAATTTTACCTTTATTATCGGTATCGCCGCTTGTCCCGATCGTGCCGTTTCCTTGTGCCGTTTAAGGGCAGGCCGGTCACCAAAATGGTGCGCACTGCCTCGATCGGCCGCCGGCTGAGCTATGCCGGGAGGGCAGCGTAATACCTCTATTATTGCATATGGCGCGATTTCAGCAGGCATAACCATTCCCGTTGGCGCGATAAAAAAACGATGCAGAATTCCTCCACCGTTTGCTGTTGTTCGGTTGCCAGACGGCGCAATAATTCATAGGATTGCTGCTCGCTATAGTTGAATTCCTGGATCAATAATATTTGCGCCGACAACAGGAAACGGCGCGAACGGATGCGAATGTCCTGTTGCCTGAGCGCGTCCAGATGCGCCTGATGGCGTTCAAAGTGATGCCGGGCCAGGATGATGGTGGATAAAATGCCGTCGGTCTTTACCGGCTTGCGCAGCCAGCCGTCCACCTCCTGATCGATGACCCAGGACAAGCGGGACGGGGTCTCCAGTCCCATCAGGGCGATTTTAGGCAATGACGGCCACGTGCCCTGGCTGATTTGTTTGATCAGGACGCTATTGTCGGAATCAAAAATCACGCTGTCATAACGATCGCGGAACACGTCATCATGGAAATCCGCAAAGCTGTCGCCCTGGATGCCGAGACGCTGAAACTGCAGCAGCAGGTTCTTTTCGTCACGAGGCGCACAGCCGAACAGCGCAATTTTCAACCCTCGCACCATCAGTCGTTTTTTAGCCTCTTGCACTTAACACCTCGCGCTGCTCGCTATAACGAAAAATCGGACCAGGTTAACCAGGGGTCTGGGATTACCGGGGCGGGGGACTGCCAAAGGAGATGAAAGCGCCCGTCCTTGCCGAGCCGCGCCAGGCGCGGCGTCAGGCTGGCATGGTTATTTTCCCGGTTGATGCGGGTGATGCCGTTGGGCGCCGACAGGCTTTCGGCGTACACCGCCTCCCGCACCGCCGACGTCTCGTCGCTGCCGCACCGGTTAATTCCCTTGGCTAAAAAGTGTCCGCACATCCAGGCGGCCTCGGCGTCCACCGTGGTGGTGGCGTTTTCGCCGAAGCGGCTGCGATAGCGCTGGATAAACTGCCGGTTCTGCGCGTTGTCGATACTTTGGAAATACACGGCGGAGACCAGGTATCCCTCCAGCGCGTCCGCGCCCACCATCGCCACCTCCGATTCGCACAGCGTCAGGCTGAGCCGCACGATGGAAGATGAACGCAGGAATTCATGCTCTTGCTCCATGGTTTTCCAGACGCGGTAAAAACGGTATGCCGAAATGCCGACCAGCGTGACCATGACCACCGGGGGGCGGCGGCGGATAATATCCAGGATGACCTGTTCCACCCCGGTGTCGCCGAGCGCCAGGAACTGGCTTTGGACCAGGGTGCCGCCCCGGGCGTCCAGCGCGTCGCGGATGATGCGATCGATCTCTTCCGACCAAATATAGTCAGAGCCGACATGGTATATCTCGGCCGGATAGTGATTGATGACGTAGTCGAGCATCGGCAGCACGTGCTGGTTAGGCGCGGCGCCCAGGTACATGACGTTGTTGCTGCTTTCAAAACCCTCGTAGCGTGCGCTATGCCAAAGCAGGGCGTCGGCGCCCTCGACCAGCGGTAAAATCAGCTTGCGCGAGGCGGAGGTATAACAGCCGACGATATGTTTTACCCCGTGCTGGTATAGCAGGTCGTGGCAATGGCGATAATAGTTATCCAGGTTGCAGCCGGGATCGTAGATGACCGGCGCCAGGGTAAAGTTAAAGCTTTTACTGGCATTGACTTCCTCGATGGCCAGCATAATGCCGTTAAGCATTTCCCGCCCGATGCCGCCATAATGACCGGATACCGAATAGAGCACGCCCACCGGAATGATGGCCTTGGATCGGCTCCCGCCCGGCGTCAGGCTATTATCTGCTGAAAACATATTCACCTCGTGTTACCTCATTCGCCGCCGGCAACCTGGATCAGCGGCTGGTAATAATGGGGCTGGCGCATGGCGACCAGATCTTTTCGGCGCACCACATTGGTAGGATAGGCCGAGTCCAGGTTGCTGGTATCGATTTCCAGCACGGCCAGGCCCCGAGCCTCGGTGACCAGCGCCTCGCGCCTGGGCCAGGCAAAGGTATCCGGCCCGAAAATACCGCTCAGCCCCGAAAGATTGGCATTGGCATAACTCAGGTAGACATTGTTTTCCCCGGCCCGCACCCGGGTTAACAGCCAGTGGTGGCGGGACGCCCCGGTGGCAATGGGGTAATCGTGGGGCACGCTGGTGCCGGGATGATCTATCGGCCCCGGCAGATCCAGCGCCGCCGGGCAGGCGATAATATCGCAGCCGCGCATTGCCAGGATCCGTCCCGCCTCGGGGAAATCGAGGTCATGGCCGATCAGCAGGCCGATGCGCCCGCAGGGAATATCAAAGGTTTTCCAGGCGCTGCCGCGCGTGGCCCAGGTCTTGTCTTCCGCGGTTAAATGGATTTTGCGATACACGCCCGGCAGGCCGTCCGGACCGATCAACAATGCCGAGTTATAGCGGTTGCCGTCGCCGTCGTCTTCCACCATGCCCGCCACCAAATAAAGCCGCAGTCGGGCGCACAGATCCATCAGGGCGCCGACGGAGGCGTGCCGCAGGGTAATGGCGCTGGCGGGGGCGCGGTATTTGCCGGTAAGGCAAAGCTCGGGCAGCGTCAGCAGCTCCGCGCCCTGCGCCTTTGCCCTGGCGGCCAATTGTCCGATGCGGCTGAGATTGACGTTGATATCATCGTCGGGTTCGAATTGCCCGACGGCGATATGCGAGCGTTTGCCCTCCGGCAGGGGCCTGGCGGCGTACAGGCCGAAGAAATCCAGCGGATTCCACATAAAGGTATTGGTCATCAATTCCTTGTACAGCTCGGGCCGGCGCTCCGCCAGCAGGCCGCGCCCTTGGGCGCCGGGATGCAGGAGACCGGAGACGATGCCGTCGCCGGTGTCGCGCCAGGACTGGATATGGCCGTTGGGCTCGATAATGCAGCTGCCGCCGCTGAACTGGACGCCGCGTTCCCGTCCCCAGCGATTGCTTTCAATCAGATAGCAGTCGTTTTCATAGGCGCGATTAATCCAGTAAGGCGCGGGAGTGCGCTCGGCCAGCCAGTTGCTGATATGGCAAATGACGTCCGCGTCCTGTAAGCCGGCCAGGCGGGCGGTTTCGATAAAATGGATGTCCATGCAAATCAGCAGCGCGATATTGCCAAGCGGGGTAGGGAAGACCTGATGTCCCAAATCGCCGTTCGCCGCCCATTTGGGCTCCGAAATATACGGATGGGTTTTGCGGTGTTTGCCGATCACGCCGTCGGGGCCTATCAGTACCGCGCTGTTGTAATACAGGCCGCTGCGCGCGTCCACTTCAGGCAAACCGACCACCAGGTAGCATTGATAGCGCGCCGCCAGCAGGCCGAAGCGATCGGTGGTGGCGCCGGGCACCGTCTCGACGTAGCCGGCCACCTCTTCCCGATCCATCCAGCAATAGCCGGTGGTGCCCATCTCGGGCATGACGATCAGGCGCGCGCCGTTGGACGCAGCTTCCCCGGCCAGGGCCAGCAGCCTGAGGATGTTGTCTTCTTTACGAAATTGGGTGGGTTCAAACTGAATTGCCGCGACGGAAACAGGTTCTTTGATCATTCTCACGCGCTCCTTGGGTAAAAAAAAAGCCCCATCAACCGTTACGGTTGATAGGGCATCTTTGCCAGATTTAGGTGTTATGACGTCCTGCCTTCCGCTACAGAGGGGTGTACGGGGCGCCGAGCAATGCAAAGAATTAAGCAATATACGTGCCTGAAAAACAATTCTTGTGAAATGTCTTTTGATATCAATTAATTAATTTTAACGAAAGCCTGCGCCATCCGCCATCCCCGTTAAGGCGTTCACGCCGGCGGTGCGTTTGCGCCTCCGTTGCACCGTTTTGGCGTGCTGGCCAATACATTAGGCTATGCAGGCGTACTGCGCTATTTCAAGGCGACATTATCACCAGGGTGCACCAAAATAATCGCGATTGGCGCAGGGCCGCCGGTAAATCTGCCCCAATTACTTCTTTCATGCCCACATCTCGTCATTGGCATGATATTGGCATGGCATTGATGAAAACCTAACCACCCAGTCAAAAAACAGCGGATGGACGAGCCGTTCGGCGCCCTGGACGAACTGACGCGCGACAACCTCAACCTGATCGACGCGGGCATGAAAAAAGACGATCTGATCTCGTTCCCGTATGAGGACCAGGGCGTCTCGACGCGGGAAGACGGCCCGTACGTGCTTGAACCGAAACTGAAGGACCCGGCGTTTGTCGCCAAAATGGCCAGGTTCCTGCACGCCACCTACCCGGGCTGGCGGGAAGCGGTGAAGAATCCCGCGGAAGCGGCGCAGATCGGGGTGGATCAGGATATGTCGGGCGCGGCCACGGCGGAGGTTCAGCAGCGTCAGATGGAAAACGTCGCCAAGCTGATCGCCAATGTCGATACCGCGCGTATCGGCTACCTGACGCCCGAGGCCTACCGGCGCACGGTGGACGTCCTGCTTAAGGACGGCGGCGCCCCGGTAATCAAAAAAGACCCTGGCGACAGCGCCATGACCCATGTGATCTGGGACGCGGCCGCCAGGATTAAATAAGCGGCCGGCCTTGGCGGCCGCATCAGCCGGCCCGCCGTGTTGGCGAACGACGGGCCGTTAACGAAGGAACAGCATAATGATACCGTCATCGATCATCCGGCCGATTACCGGCGCGACGCCGCCCGAGGCGCGGGAGGCGCGCGCCCGGCTGGCCGGGGTGGAGGACAGCGCGGGCAAGGGACGTATCCGCCTGGATAATGAAGCGGCGATCCTGCTGGCGGCGGAGCGTATTTTTGCGCGCTACGGCTTCAGGGGCGCCACCATGGCGATGATTGCCGATGAGGCGCGGTTGCCCAAGCCGAATATCCATTACTATTTCGGCAATAAGCACAGGCTGTACCTGACCGTGCTGGACCGCATCCTGGGCGACTGGTTGTCTCCGCTGGATTATTTCCATCCCGCCGCCTGTCCGCGCGCCGTAATCGAACGTTATGTGCGGGCGAAAATGGCGTTTACCTTCGCCCGGCCCGCGGCGTCCAAGCTGTTTGCCAGCGAAATCCTCGCCGGCGCGCCGCTGGCCCTGCCGCTGCTCGCCACCACCCTGCGCCAGTTGGTGGAAAGCAAGGCGGCGGTTATCGACGGCTGGATAACCCAAGGCAAACTGCGCAGGCTCGACAGCACCCATCTGTTTTTTTCCATTTGGGCCATGACGCAAACCTATGCCGACTTCGATGCGCAAATAGCCGCGGTCATGGGCGGCGCGCCGATGGACCAGCCTGAGCGCGAACGCGCCACCGCCCATGTGGTGTCCGCCGTGTTTCGCATCTGCGGACTGGATGAGGCCGAGACGCCTGCCTGACTATGATGCTCCGGTTGGGGCGGGCCGCCCGCCGCCCGGACCCGATAAGGACCCAAAAATATGACCGGTAAAATATTGGCCGCAACGGCGAATACCATGGATATCGGCGCATTGCGCATCAACGGCGGACGGCTGTTTGTGCCAGCCACGCCGTCTCGTCCCCTTCGGCAATAGCGTTTGCCGTCATGATCACTTCGCCCAGATCGGCGCCGCCATGGTTCGCGAAGCCGGCGGTACGCAAGGTTTCGAAGGAAAAAGATTCATTTTCAAATATAAATTTCATTGGTATCTCCTGGTGCCGGGTATTCAGGTAAGGTTAAAACGCTGAAACGGACAGGTTTCAGTCGATATTCAGGTCATCACCTGACAGCAGATTTATTCTTTCAGCGCGGTTTGCTCGTAATGGGTAATTTTAGCGACCTTGGGCGCCGAGCGGCCGCCTTCAAATTCCGCGGCCAGCCATGCGCCGATAATGGTTTTGGCCAGCTCCGGCCCCAGAACGCGCGCGCCCAGGGTAATGATCTGCGCATTGTTGCTTTTACGGGCGCGTTGTGCCGAATAGGTGTCATGGCACAACGCCGCACGAATGCCCGGCACTTTATTGGCCACGATGCTCATGCCGATGCCGGTACCGCAGATCAGGATGCCCCGGTCATGCTTATCCGCCTTGATGGCCTGCGCGACCAAAAAGGCGATATCCGGATAGGCGTTGCCGCCATCGCCTGGCGAGCGGCTATAGTCGACCACGTCATACCCCTGCTGCTGCAAAAACTCGCTTACGACGCGCTTGAGTTCCACCGCCGCATCATCACCACCGATTGCAATTGACGACATCTCATACCTCTTGTTGATCAAATGATTAATTTAAGAACTTATGTTACATCCGTTCGTGGGCATTTTTCGATCTAAAAAGTGCCGTAATAGTAAAAATGATGCGCAGATCGCGCTGTTTTATCTTTTCTTTTGCCGTTATTTGACGTGTGTAACGAATTTAATGGAATTATGTAGACGATATGTTGCACTAACGCTAGTGTTCATTTGTTTAATTGATGTTCATATGGAGAAGGGTATGCAGCAAGAGGCAGTAGTAGCCAAAGAACCCGCCTATCTATTGGAGGTGACTGGACTGAAAAAATCTTTCGGTGACGTTATTGCATTGAAAAATGCGGAATTTTGCTTGAGAAAAGGGTCCATCCACGCCCTTTGCGGCAGTAATGGCGCGGGTAAATCAACATTTCTCGGTTTACTGATGGGGTTCATCCGTCCCGATAAGGGCGATATCTTCGTCAATGGGGTGCGTTGCGAGTTTGATTCCCCCAGACAGGCGCTGGTCGCCGGGATCACCATCGTGCAGCAAGAGCTCAGCGGAGTACGGGATTTGTCCGTGGCGGAGAATATCTATTTAGGATCCGAGCCGAGACGCTACGGCATGGTTGATTTTAATAAATTGAATCAACGGGCGGACAGGTTGTTGCGCGAGCTGGGTTTTGCCATTGCAGCGAAAGCCAAGATGCGAAGTCTCAGCGTCGCCGAACAGCAGCTGGTGGAAATCGCCAAAGCGCTTTCGCATACCTTTGCCGATATTATTATTTTAGATGAACCGACCTCGGCGTTGGGCGAGCAAGATGCGCAAAAGCTGTTTCAGGCCATTAACCGATTGGCGTCCTTGGGGAAAGGCATTATTTATGTTTCTCACCGGCTGTCTGAAATATTTCAGATTGCCGACAGTTACACCGTTTTCCGCGATGGAAGCTATATCAGTGAAGGTTTCATTAAGGATATTACCCGCGAGCAATTAATTGAGCAGATTATCGGTGGGGAAATTGACGGTGAATTCGCCAAATTTAACCAGCCAACCAACGAGACTATTTTCAACGTATCGAATTTATGCTGGAAAAAGAAAGTAAATAATATCAGCCTGGAGTTAAAACGCGGGGAAATATTAGGCATCTATGGTTTGGTCGGGTCGGGGCGCAGCGAGTTCCTTGATTTGGTTTTTGGCATTGAACATGCCGACAGCGGCAGCATTTATATTGGAGATAAAGTTCTTCTGAGGCATAGCCCGGAAAAATCGATTCGCGCGGGCATTGCTTATGTTACCGAAGATCGCAAGGAAACCGGCCTGGTGTTAAGCAGTACGGTTGCCGAAAATATCACTATCTCATCACTCGCGTCGATAAGCCGCATGCTGGTTGTTAACGAAAGCAAATTGCTGTGCCGGGCCAGGGATATGATACGCGCTTTTAATATCAGGACCTCGGGCTGTCGGCAGCTGGTGATGAATTTAAGCGGCGGCAACCAGCAAAAGGTGGTATTAGGGCGCTGGGCGCTGCTGGATCCGCAGGTGTTGTTGTTGGATGAACCCACCCGCGGCATTGATGTCGGCGCAAAAAAAGAAATCTACCGTTTTATGTCGGAATTTGCGCTCAAGGGTAAAGGCATTGTCATGGTGTCTTCCGAACTGTCGGAAATTATCGGCATGAGCGACAGGATAATAATTTTCAATAAAGGCAAGATCGTTGGTGAGCTCTCTCGGGATGAGGCGACTCAGGCGGGGGTAATGTCGCTGGCGGTATAAGCCGGGCCTGAGGTTATATTCTGAATTTTATCTGCGAGAAAAAAATGAGTGGAAATTTGTCCTCAATATTTTCACTGGCTCATGCCAGTAGGTTTAAACAGGCGTTGCACCAATACGGTATTATTTTGGCTTTTATCGCATTGTGTTTGGTTATCGCCCTGGCCGGCGAGTGGTCGGTTGCCCGCGGCAGCTGGAATGAAAATTACTTTCTCTCACAAGATAACATGTTGATTGTGCTGCGCCAGATATCCATTAACGGCATTTTAGCTATCGGCATGACGTTCGTCATTATTACCGCCGGCGTCGACCTCTCGGTAGGCTCGGTGCTTGGCCTGGCCGGTATCGTGGCGGCGCGTTTCGCCACTTCAGGCAGCGCCATGGCCATTGGCGGCACGGAGTGGCCGCTGCTGATGCCGGTCGCCATAGCACTGGGCATCGGCCTTATCTGTGGTTTCCTGAACGGTTATATCCTGGGTAAATATCGTCTGCAGCCCTTTATTGTCACCATGGGCATGCTCTCAGCCGCGCGCGGGCTGACGCTCCTGACCACCGACGGCAATCCGGTTTCACAGCTGCGGGATAATTTCCGCTGGCTGGGTAATGGTTATGTGTTCGGCATTCCGATGCCGGTGGTTGTCTTTGCGCTGCTGTTCGCCCTGGCGTGGTTTGCCCTGAATAAAATGACTTTCGGCCGCTATGTCTATGCGGTCGGCGGTAATGAGAAAAGCGCGCGCACTTCCGGCATCAACGTGCTGCGCATCAAGGTCATCGTGTATACCCTGTGCGGCGTTTTATCGGCGTTCGCGGGTTTGATCCTGACGGCGCGCACCGGTTCGGCCCAGACCGGCGCGGGCGCATCCTATGAACTGGACGCCATTGCCGCCGTGGTCATCGGCGGGACCAGTATGGCGGGGGGGATTGGCACCCTGCGGGGCACCCTGTTCGGCGTGCTGATCATCGGCGTCATGAATAACGGGCTGGATTTACTCGGGGTGCAATCTTATTACCAGCAAATTATCAAAGGCGCCCTGATCGTGTTTGCGGTAATGCTTGATCCGTCCCGCAAACAACAACGTGACTAAACGCGGGAAAATACCCCCGGCATTTTATCCTGACCATAAAAGACTACCCTACTGAGGAGTTAACATGAAAAAAATAATGAAACCGCGGCTGCTCGCGGTTACGCTGGCCCTCGCGTTCTCGGCCGCCGTTCAGGCCGCCCCGGTTAAAATCGCCGTGCTGATGTACGGCATGAAGGCGGAATTTGTCCAGCTGATGGAGAAAGCGGGCAGGGAACATCCGGCGGTCAAGCAAGGACTGGCTACGTTGACCTTGTTTGACGGCCGTTACGATCCGCTGGTCCAGAACAACCAGGCGGAAACGGCGATCGCCACGCATTATGACGCTATTATTATCGATCCGGCGGACTTTGAGGCCAATGTGGATGTCGTAACCATGGCGAACAAGGCCGGCATCCCGGTTATCGTCTCCAATTCGCGTCTCAATACCGATCGGGCGACCAGCGAAGTGGTTTCCGATGACGTCAAAGGCGGTTATCTTGAGGCTAAAGCGGTATTGAACAAAATGAACTGTCAGGGCAATGTGGTCGTTCTTGAAGGCCCGATAGGCATTTCCGGCCAAATCCAGCGCGGCCAGGGCAACGACCGGGCCATTAAGGAGTGCGGCCCGGGCAAGGTCACCGTATTGGAAAGAAAGACCGCCAACTGGTCCCGCGCGGAAGCCATCCCGCTGATGGAAAACTGGTTGCAAAAACACCGTGGTAAAATCAACGGCGTGATCGGCCAGAACGATGAAATGGCCTTGGGAGCCATCGAAGCCATCAAAGGGCAGGGCCTGAATGTAAAAGATTTTGCCATTGCCGGCGTGGACGGCGTATCCGACGCGCTGCGTTTGGTCAAAGCGGGTGAAATGATGTCCATTTTGCAGGACGGCCGCGCGCAAATGCAGGGCGCTATCGATGTGGCGCTGCGCAAGGTGAAAGGTAACGAGTATCAACCGATGTCGCCAATTTGGGCTCAATATACCGGACAGCTGGATTGGCAGGACGGCCAGGCGAAGATGTACGAAATTCCCTGGACCGAAGTCACTGCTGAAAATGCGGACAGCCTGTTGCAAATGCGTCAATAATCGAACGGGTTTTTGCCGCGGTTTGAGCAAACCCGGGCGAGGGGGGATAACGCTATGGAACACATATCGGCTATAATACCAAAACGATTAATACCGCCTCAACGGGTCAACCGTATCAGGATGTCGGGACCTTCCTTTCTCCTCCTGCCAGGGAAGGAGCAAAAAAAACAGCTAACTCGCGGTAGGGAAACCTATATCGGATGGAAAAACAAATAATGTCCCAGGATATCGAACTACTGACTGAAATTGCTGTTGCCTATTACCAAGATGAGATTACGCAGGAAGAAATAGCCAAAAAGTTCGGTGTTTCACGCATCAAAGTCGGACGCTTGCTCAAACGCGCGAAGGAAGAGGGGATCGTCGAGATTACCGTGCGCTACCATCCGGTGTTCAGCACCCATCTGGAACAGCAGATGATGGAGCGTTTTCCCATCAGCCGCGCGTTGATTGCGCTCGATTATAAAGATGCGGAAGAACAGCGGCGCCAGGTCGCCGCGCTGGTGTCCAACTATCTGGCGACGTCCCTGAAAGACGGCATGGTGGTAACGGTTGGGCAGGGGCGCAACGTGGCGGCGGTCGCCGATCATATCGGCAGCGTGCCGGAAAAAAACTGTAAATTTATCAGCGGCATCGGTGGTACCCATCGCCCCGGCGACGCGATAAACGCCGATCATGTCTGTCGCCGGATCGCCAGGAAATTCGGCGGCAGCAGCGAAACGCTTTATGCCCCGGCGTACGTCGAAAATCGCGCGCTGAAGGAAGCGTTTATGCAGAACGGAACCATTAAGGAAACCCTGGATCGCGCGCGCAAGGCGGACGTGGCGCTGGTGGGCATCGGAGATATGAACGAGGACAGCTATATGGTGCAGCTGGGCTGGTTCACCCGGCATGAAATTATCGACGCCAGCCTTAACCAGGGTGTGATTGGCGATATAGCCGGTTACGATTTCTTCAATACCCAGGGGCAGCATGTGGATACCGTGATGAGCGATCGGGTTATCGGGCTGAGTATTGATGAACTGCGTAAAATTCCCTGTGTCATCGCCATTGCGTCGGAAAATAATAAATCATTGGCCATCCTGGGCGCCCTGCGCACCGGGGCGATTGATATCATTGCCACCAGCGCGCTCAATATCCGTACTCTGCTTAATTTGTCGCAATAGCGCCGGCCGCGGGCTAAACGGGGATGTTAAAGAACAGCCGGTGTTCCTGCCTTATCACGCTGCCCGCCATCGCCGGTTAGGCATCCCCCGGGCGGCATGACAGGAATAATGATGATCAAACAAAAAACGGTAAAACGCAGGGTCCAGGCCACGGGAGTCGGTTTGCATTCGGGCAACAAAGTCACCATGACGCTATGTCCGGCGCCGGTTGACGCCGGCATTATCTATCGGCGCGCCGATCTGGATCCGCCGGTTGATCTTTTGGCCGATGCCGGCTCGGTATATAACACCGTGCTTTCCACTAACCTTATCAATGCCCGGGGGATTCGGGTCGCCACGGTTGAACACCTGAACGCCGCGCTGTCGGGGCTGGGCATTGATAATATTATCGTCGAGGTGGATGCGGCGGAGATCCCCATCATGGACGGTAGCGCGAGTCCGTTTGTTTATCTGCTGCTCGATGCGGGCATTGAAGAACAGGACGGCGCGAAAAAATTCCTGCGGCTGAAAGATAGCGTCCGCGTAGAGGAAGATGATAAATGGGCCGAACTGTCGCCATTCAGCGGCTTCAGCCTGGATTTTACCATTGATTTCGATCATCCGGTGATTGCCGCCGGTTCGCAGCGCTACCGGCTGGACTTTTCGACGGACGCCTTTGTGCGCGATATCAGCCGCGCGCGCACGTTCGGTTTTTTACGTGATATCGAATATTTGCGAGAGCATGGACTGAGCTTAGGCGGCAGTCTGGACAACGCGATAGTGATGGACGATTACCGCGTGTTGAATAAGGACGGATTACGCTTTGCGGATGAGTTTGTCCGGCACAAAACGCTGGATGCGATCGGCGATTTGTTTATGTGCGGGCATAATATTATCGGTGCGTTTACGGCGTTTAAATCAGGCCATGCCCTGAATAATAAACTGCTGCGGGCGGTATTGGCGGATCAACGGGCGTGGGAATACGTCACCTTTAATCACGAGGCCGACATCCCCCTCTTTTTCCAGGTCCCGGCCATCGTGCCGGCCTAGCGCAGTTATCCGGCCCCGGCTTAATGGGCGGGGACGGGAATTGTCCGCCGCGGCAGCGTGATAACAGCATCCCTGGACGACGGCGCGCGTTGAATAACCGACGCCGTCAAGGGGCTATTTCGTCATGCCAACCAGCACTTTTCCATGCGCATGTCCGCCGGCAACGTGTTCCAGCGCTTGCCGTGCCTGGTCGAGCGGGTAGACGGTATCTATCACCGCCTGTAATTTCCCGTCCGCTAGCAGCAACGCCAGGTTAAGCAGCGTCGCCGCATTATGGGACAACGGCGCGAAGGCGCTGCGGATGTCGCCCTTAGTTGCCCCCAGCGTCCGGTCGATAAGCGACACCAGGATACCGCCGGCGCGGAGCACGCTCCATGACCGCCGCTGCGTTTCCCCGCCAACGGGATCGAGCACCATATCAACATCGGCGACCAGCCGGGTAAAATCATCCTGCCGGTAGTCAATCACCTCATCCGCGCCCAGGCGCCTGAGCAAGCCGTGATTGTCCGCCGAGGCGGTGGCGATAACACAGGCGCCGGCCCGTTTGGCCAGTTGTACGGCAAATGTTCCCACGCCCCCGCCGGCGGCATGAATCAAAACCTTTTGTCCGGCCCGGATGCGGCCGATATCGAACAGCGCCAGCCAGGCCGTTCCCGCCGCGGTGGGCAGACACGCGGCCATCGCGGCGTCGACGCCTGTGGGCGTTAAGCTTAAATCGTGCGCCGGGAGCAGGGCGTATTCGGCAAATGCGCCTCCTTTGCGCGGGTCCAGGCGGCCGAATACCCTGTCGCCGGGTATGAGGTGCTGCACCAGCGCCCCGACCGCTTCTACGGTCCCGGCCAGATCGGTGCCGGGGATATAGGGAAAAGACAAGGGAAAAATAGTGGACATCCGGCCTGAGAGCAGCTTGAGATCAAGCGGATTAACGCTCGCCGCGCTGATGCGGACCAACACTTCATCCGGTCCCGGTACATGGCGTTCGATATTCTCGACCGATGCGCTGTTAAGCGACACATAGTCGCCGACACGTAAAGCTTTCATATTTTCTCCCGATGGATTCGTCATTACATTAAGCCCCGGTAGCTAGGGTCGCCAGGACGCCGCAGGCACGCTCTCCCGGCGGGGTTTGACCCGTTGCCGGTAAATGCGCGTGGAATAACCCATGGCTGGGGTTAGAGACTATATTTTCCCTGCCGAGATGATAATCTGCCGTTTAGTAAATTCAGTTCTTACCCACAGTGAGAAATAAAATGCTTGATCGTATTACCGGTATGCAGGTGTTTTCACGCGCCGCGCGGATGGGCAGTATTTCCGGCGCGGCGCGTCTGCTCGGGTTATCGCCGGGTATGGCGACAAAACATCTCGACGCGCTGGAAGGGCGCCTGGGGGTAAGATTGTTCCAGCGCAGCACGCGCAGGCTAAGCCTGACGGAAGCGGGGCAGCAATATCTCCAGGCGCTCAATCGGCTGTTGCCCGAACTGGAAGAGGTTGAAAATATGCTGGCCTCGCAGCGCATCGAGGCCGGCGGCATGCTCCGCCTCAATGCCCCGTTGTCATTCGGCGCCCGGTATATCGCGCCGTTGATACCGGCATTTTCACTGCGGCACCCGGGCGTTACGGTGGAATTGGGCTTAAACGATCGCGTCGTGGATCTGATTGACGAAGGCTGGGATTTAACCATCCGGGTCGGTGCGCTTAAAGACAGTCGTTTGGTGTCCCGCAGGCTGACCGATTGTTCCATGGTGGTCTGCGCGTCGCCCGCTTACTGGCGGCGATATGGACGGCCGGTGAGGATAACGGATTTGTCCGGCCATAACTGCCTGGGTTCGATGATTTCAAATATTGCCCAGGCCGATGCATGGGTATTCGGGAGTAAACGGGAAAAAAAAATAGCGATAACAGGCACCCTGCGGGCCAATAATGGCGACGCGCTGCTGGCGGCGGCGACCGCCGGGCTCGGCGTTATCTACGAGCCGGAATTTATCGTCGCCGATGCGCTGGCCCGTGGCGATCTTGAGGCCGTCGCGTTGGACACGGAGACGGCGGGCCTTGGCGGCATACATCTGGTCTATGCCACCCGCTATGCCTTCCCGGCCAAAATCCGCGTGATGATCGACTTTCTTGTCGCGGCTTTCCAGCCGCGACCGCCCTGGGCCACGCCGGCTTCCGGCTGAACAGGGGGCAGGCCGCGCGCCACGGGACTGCGGCAATGTCCGCCATGTCCATGGCGGTGCCCGGAGGGCCGGATTATGGCGTCCTCATTATGCAGCCAGCGGAACTCGGCCTCGGTTAGCGGCGAAGGCGAAAGGACCGCTTCGGCCAGGGGAACCAGTTTACGTTCGAACCTCTGCTCGCTTTGCCTGAGTCCTTCCTGCAGGTTCGGCGCAATGGTCAGCCGATCGCAGCCGGCCGGCGCCAGGACCTGTTCTACGCGGCGGAGCTGGCTCCCATGATCACGGTCTTGTAGCGGTGCTGTTTGTAGTATTCATAGATAGCGCGTACCGATTTTACCCCCGGATCCTGCTCGGGGTCATAGCCGGCCTTGGGCTGCCTGGCCTGATGCCAGTCATAGATACGGCCGACGAAGGATGAAATCAGGAACACGCCCGCTTCGGCGCACGCGCGCGCCTGGGCGAAGGAAAACAGTAGCGTCAGGTTGGTGTTGATGCCATTTTTTTCCAGGATTTCCGCGGCCCTGATCCCTTCCCAGGTTGACGCCAGCTTGATCAGGATGCGGGATTTATCGACGCCGTGTTTTTGATACAGGCCAACCAGCTTGCGAGCCTTGGCGACACACATGCCGCGGTCGAATGACAGACGGGCGTCGACTTCGGTGGAGATGCGCCCGGGCACGATTTTCAGGATTTCCAGGCAATGTTTACCACCAGCTTGTCTCCGGCGTTAATTAGCCGGGTTGCTTTGCCGCCGCGCTGCTGGCGGGCGTAGTCCAGCGCTTCGGCAACCAGGGGCCTCGATTCACGGGTTTCGGCGCCGGCCGGCAATGCGTTCGTAATAGCCGATTTTCTCCACCTTGGGCGCTGAACCTTTGCCTTCAAATTCCGATGCCAGCCAGGCGTCGATGACGGCTTTTGCCAGTTCCGGGCCGGTCACCCGCGCGCCGAGCGTAATGATTTGCGCGCCCGCTGCGCGGAATAAATGTCGTAACACTGCGCGGCGCGAATGCCCGGCACTTTATTCGCCACGGTGCTCATGCCGATGCCGGTGCCGCGCTGATGTTTATTTTCCTTAATTGCCCGGGCCACCTGGAACGCGATGTCCGGATAGCCGCTTCCCGGCGAATTGTTGTAGTCGACCAGGGCTACACCTTTGTCCTTGGGGAAATCGCTCGATAGCAGCTTGCGCCCCATCGCGGCATTGTCACCGCCGATAGCAATCGATAATGCCATATCTTTTTCTTTCATGTTCACATGCTCATATAATGATCTTATGGTACACATATTATTTAACCTGATGCGAGATGTCTTGGACAATAAATGGCCATTATGAGCCGTGGATCGCGATTTATCGGCGTTTAAAAGAAAAACTTTGAGGCGTGTAGCGAAATTTATGCATCGCCGTGGACAGTTTTTCCCTTTGGATTTAGTGTTCATTTGTTTTGTTTTTGTTCATGTGATGAGGCTGGTGTACGGTAAAACACCGCCAGCCAACGGGGCCGTACCCACCGTTGCCGGTCGGGGAACAAAAGGCGGTCCACCGCCATCCGTCGGTTAACGATGACGAATCAGGGTGCTTTGGCGCGAAAAATCAAAGGTAAGGAGATATAAAAAAGATGAAAGACTATGCCGGATTTGATACCGATTTCTCCCTTACGGGCAAAGTAGCCATCGTAACCGGCGCCGCGGCCGGCATCGGGTTAGCCATCGCGGAACTGTTTTTGAAGAAAGGCGCATCCATCGCCCTGCTTGACAGAACGGATAACGTCCGCGATATCGCCGCGGGAATGAAGGACAGCCTGGGGCTGGTGTGTGACGTTACGGATAAAGCCTCGGTGGAAAAAGCCGTCTCCCGGGCGGTCGAGCGCTTCGGCCAGGTGGACATCGTGGTAAACAGTGCCGGCATTGTCGCGCTGGACGCGGCGGAAGAGCTCAGCGAGCAGGATTGGGACAACACCATGGCGGTCAACCTGAAAGGCGTTTTCCTGGTAAGCCAAAGCGCCGGGGGTTACATGCTGGTGCGCGGGCAGGGCAAGATCATCAACCTCGCCTCCCAGGCCGGCGTCGTCGCCCTACCGAACCACGTGGCTTACTGCGCGAGCAAAGCCGCGGTGATCGGCATGACCAAGGTCCTGGCGCTGGAGTGGAGTCCCCGCGGTATTCAGGTTAACGCGATTTCACCGACGGTGGTGCTGACGGAATTGGGCAAAAAAGCCTGGTCGGGCGCGGTGGCCGAGGAAATGAAGATGAAGATTCCGGCGCGTCGTTTCGCCTACCCGCCGGAAATCGCCGCGTGCGCGCTGTTCCTCGCCAGCGACGCGGCGGACATGATAACCGGCGCCAATCTGGTGATTGACGGTGGTTATACCATCCAATGATTTCATATCCTGGTGAAGAAGAGGCAACGATGAACAGAATTATCAACGATCCGGACCATGTGGTGGAAGACGCTATTTTGGGGTATGTCGCGGCCCACCCGGAATTTTATACCGCCACCGATAACGCACGGGTGGTTAAATACCCGCCGGCGCCGCTGAAGGGCAAAGTCGGCATCGTGAGCGGCGGCGGTTCCGGTCATGAACCGGCGTTCCTGGGGTATGTGGGCAAAAACATGTTGGATGCCGTCGCGATTGGCGAGATTTTCTCATCCCCGACCGCCGGTGCATTTTTGGCCGCCTTTAAAGCCGCGGATAGCGGGGCGGGCGTCGCCTGTTTGTACGGCAATTACGCCGGCGACAACATGAACGTTAAAATGGCGATGAAAAAGGCCGGGAGCGCCGGTATCGCGGTAAAGACCGTGGTGGCCAACGATGATGTGGCTTCCGCTCCCGCCGGGGAAATTGAAAAAAGGCGTGGCGTGGCCGGGGAAATCCTGATGTGGAAAATCGGCGCCGCCGCCGCGGCGCTAGGCTACGATCTGGATGGCGTGATCGGCGCGGCGCAAAAAGCGATCGACAATTGCCGTTCCATCGGCATCGGCCTGAGTTCCTGCACCATTCCGGCGGTCGGCAAACCAAACTTCCATATCGCGGACGGCATGATGGAGATCGGGATTGGACACCATGGCGAGCCGGGCGTGGAGGTATCGCCTGTACAGTCCGCCGCCGTTATGGCCGAAACCATGCTGAGCTACGTGCTGGGCGATATGCCGCTGGATAAAGGACAGGAAGTGGTATTGCTGATCTCCGGGCTGGGCGCCACCCCGGTAATGGAGCTATACATTTATTACGCTGAAATTGAAAAGCGGCTGGGTGCTAAAGGCGTCGTGACGCATCGCCGTTATATCGGCAATTATTTTACCTCGCTGGACATGATGGGGGTAACGCTGACCATAATGAAACTGGACGATGAGCTCAAAAAACTGGTTGATGTACCCGCGCGATCGCTCGGCCTAACCCAGGTGGAGTAAACCATGACAGAGCATATTTCAACGCGGCACGGCGGCGATATCGTAGCGGAGCTGGTACGGGTCATTGTGAAAAACCGTGACTATCTCAGCGAGATTGACGGTGCCATCGGCGATGGTGACCACGGTATCAATATGGCAAAGGGTTTTACCTTGTGCGCGGAGGCGATCAAAGGAAAAGCATTGACGCTGGCAGAGGCGCTGGACGTGCTGTCCGATGCGCTGATGGAAGGCATCGGCGGATCGATGGGGCCGCTGTACGGCAGCTTATTTACCGGCATGGCGGACAGCGTGCGCGATAAGACGGTGCTGGATAAGCTGGTTTTCCAGGCGATGCTGCGCAACGGACTGAGCGGGCTGCAGGATATCAGCGTCGCCACCGTGGGCGACAAGTGCCTGATGGACACGCTGATCCCGGCGGTGGAGCGCTTCGAGCGGGCGGTGGAACAGGGCGAGAATTTTACCGTGGCGCTGGAAAGTATGCGGCAGGCGGCCGCGCAGGGCCGCGATTCAACCCTGGGACTGGTGGCGAAGATAGGACGCGCCAGCCGTCTGGGCGAACGCTCGCGCGGGGTGTTGGATGCGGGCGCGGTATCGTGCTGCTTGCTCCTGACAGAACTGGCCGACGCGGTGGAGCGGCGGCTGGGCGTTAGCGCCCGGGCGGCAATAGGGTAAATAACCTGTCCGCCCGGATGAAACCGCTCCGCCACGGACAACGCGGGCCGCATCACGCCGCCGGCCAATCGATGCGTATGCCGGCGGCGTTTGCGGGTTGCCTTATTCAGCCGCGCCACGCATTCAGTTAAAGACGCCATTAATCACCAGCATGGCCGCCATGCCGCCGAGCGCCGGGATAAACGTCCGGCGCACGATCATAAACGGCGAGCACTCGCCCGCCCTGCTGACGGCAATAATGACGCCGGCAACGGGTGATATTGACCGGCCCATGCCCGCCATCAGCTGCATCGGTAAAATCATGCTCACCGCGCTTGCGCCGAATTTGGCCGCGATCCCGGGCGCCAATCCTGAAAACGAGAAAAACGCGGCCACGCCGGATCCCGTCAGGGCGGCGGTGACGCATACCAACAGCGCCATCACCAGGGTCATGATGCCGAAACCAAAGCCGGCGGTCTGGACGGTATTAATGATAAAATCCACGGCGCCGATAATCTGCAATCCCTGCGCAAAGACATCCGCGCAAACCAGCAGCGAGACAATACTGGTAAACATGGTGCCCATGCCTTTGAAAAATGCCTGCACGCCCTTACAGGCCGTCTTGAAATCGCGCTTTACCAGCAGCTCGCAGCAAAACGCCAATAACGTGCCTATGATCATCGCGGTCACCACGTCAATCTTGACGGCGCTAATAAATAACGGGCTGAAAACCAGCACCAATACCACCGGAAACACCGGCAGCAGGGCATAGAACGCCGGGGCGCGGCTCACCTCCGGCTCTCCGGCGGGTTGGGGGGTTGCGCCGGCGAACGCCGGCCCGTCCTTGGCATCAAAATAGCGCGCGGTGAAAAATATCAGCACGGCCACCGTCGCCATGACGCCCATGGCCAGCGGCAGCTGATAGTGGGCAAAATACACCGCCGCCTCCATGCCCGCGTGCTTGGCGGCCAGGTTGGCCGTTCCCACCGCCGGGCCGAGGTCCATAAAGGCCGACATGCCGATCATCGACGCCGCCGCCGCCTTGCTGACGCCCAAACGCACCAGCACCGGGAAAAACGTCACCAATAACAGCATGGCCAGCCCCGCCGCGCTGGAAATGGCGACGTGCAATAATTGCGATAATATGTAGCCCACCGCCAGGATGACATAAGGCGCCTTGATCAGCTGCAAGGGTTTGATGCAGGCGTCGACCATGGCGTTCGAGGCTTTGATATGGTCCATATAATCGGCAAAACCGCCGGCGGCCATGATAATCAACCCAATGCCGGCCACCTGGGTTGCCAGCGACTCTTTGACAAAAGCGAAAATATCCCAGCCAATCCAGCCGGTTGATTTTGCCGGTCCGTACAATATCGACCGATCCGGAAAAAAAAACGCCGTGATCAGCAACAGGGCCAGCCCCGCCAGCAGCAGTACGGTCTGCGGTTGATAATTCTTTATAATAAACCAGGCGGCAAATACGGTAATGATTGTTGCTATTAAAAAGCCGGTCATCGTCTCACCCTTTCATGGCGTTCAGTTATGGGACATAAAATCCCGCAGCAAGGCGTTGTAATAATCGGGCGCCTGGAAATAGGGGGCATGCCCCAGGCCGGGCATGCCGATATGCCGGGTAAAGGGCACCAACGCAAGCAGATCCGCGGTTAACCGCGGCTGGACCACGCTATCCTTTTCGCCGGTCAGCACGAGCGTCGGCATGGCGATTTGGGGCAGCAGCGGCCGATTATCGGCAAGCTGCAGCATGCGCGAGGCGCGGGCCAGGCCTTCAGGATTGGTGTGCGCCGCGATTTCCGCCGCATAGGACAACACTGCCGCCGGGATATCCGGAAAAGGCAATAGATCACGGGCCCGGTTCCAGCCATAGGCGTCGCGGCCGATATCCGCCAGCTCGCGGAGGCGTTTTTGCAGTTTTTCCGATACCGGCGCGGTCTCCGGCGCCGCGTAACCCGGATGGGTACATGACAATACCAGGCGCTTTATTTTATCGGGATGCCTGGCCGCATACCGGCTGGCCACCGTGCCGCCCATGGAATGCCCCACCAGCGAGACCTGCCGCTCGCCGCAGGCCTGGATAAGCTCATGCAGCATGTGTTCGTAAGCGCCGATATCCGCCGCCACCAGTGTGGAATCTCCGTAACCCGGCGCATCCCATGCCACCATACGATAGGCGGGCGACAGCGCGGCAAACTGGAATGCCCAGGCTTTGGAACTGCCCAGCAGGCCGTGTAAAAAAATAATGACTTCACCCTCCCCACGGGAACGGAATGACAAATTCCCCTGGGAGGTAGTTATATTCTGTTGCCCCGGGCACGCGGGCACGCTGTTGATTTCTGCGGTCATGATCTTCGCCTCTTGTTCAATAATCAAAGATTCGGTGTTATGCCGGGCCGTTTTAAGGCGGCGGGAATAAAAGGACATGCAGGTCCATTAGCTATATTTGGCATAGCCATGACGCTACCTGTTCGTCTGGATAACTATCCTTATTAAGTTGCGTTATTTATTAAACACGTTGAATTCCTCGAATAAGGATTCCATCACGTTAAAATTATCACCCAGCTCATTTCCTGTTACCTCGCCCATATAATTCACCAGGGCTTCCACCAGCACAAACCCGGCGCTGCGGCTGCTGAACAGCCCGTCATGACGGCTGTCCATCAACAGCAGCGCGGTGGCAAAATGGCTGAAGGGGTTCACCGCCCGGTCGGTGATAACCACCGTCTCGCCCCGGTGCTGATAAAACCACCGGATCAACCGGGTAGTGACGCTGGAGAAGCGGTAGTAGGATATCGCCAGCAATACATCGCCTTTACGCGAATCGACCAATTTATGCGGCAGATTGGCAATGTTGGCGTCAAGCAAAATAATATCTTTCTTGATATATCGGCCCAGCAGGTAAAAGTACTCCGCCAGGGAATGCGCCGTTGCGCTGCCGATTACGTATAATTTTTTTTGCGGGTCGCAAATCAGGCTGATGGTTTTTTCCAGATCCTGCTTATCTATTTTTGCAAACGTACTGTTTATATTTTCTGTGGTTTCGGTAAAATGCCTGGCAATGTATTCTATGCCGCTGGCTATATTACGTTCTTTATTAAAATGTTCAATGGGCGAAATGTTTCTTCGCTGTTCGGGTCTAAGGGTGGATTTTTTGAAATCCTGGAAGCCGTTAAAGCCGATTTTTATCATAAAACGCCCGAGTGTTGACTTGGCAATTTTTATTTCTTGACAAATATCAATAACTTTACCGTAGGGTATGGACATGAAATGTTTATCAAAATAATCAATGATGCGCCGTTCAGTCTCGGTTGGATTTTCAATTTTTGCGATACGTTGAGAGAACTCTACTCTGTTCATTTGTTGTTTCCTCCCCCGTAAATCCCTGCTTCATTAATATCAAAAGCGCAGAGATAGGAAAGGGGAATTGAAATTTCCCTTGTGAAAAATGTGTATCATATCTCATTAATCCTGTATAGCGCTTTCAGATCGCGCCTTATCCCCGGGTAGTCAATGCCGCCGGCGGGCAGACCCCGCGCGCCGGGTAGGCTCTGCGCGGCAAGCATAAGGATATTTTCTTGGTTAGCCGCGGAAGTGTGACTGCGCTCATAATCCCATCATGAACCATCTAGTATGGTAGATTCCGTTCTCAATACCGTTAACGTCTGGATCATGCCCGCCGCGATTATGCCGGGATGGAATGGTATGTATTTTTTTCGCGGTGTTTTTTCAGGCGGGCCAGAATCTTTATTATAAAAATTTAACTCGATCACATTTATTTTAATAACGTCGCTAATAACCATTTTTTAATTTGCTCCATAAAACGTAAAATAGAGGCTTAGCATAATGACAAGAAAAGTCACCATACCTATAGGTATCGGCTATGGATTGACCGATATCATGGGCGGGGGCGCGTTTACCGTTATCGGCGCCTGGCTACTGTTCTACTACACCACCTTTGTGGGTTTATCGCCAATCCAGGCCGCGTCCATCGTGGGCATTGCGCGCATCGTCGATGCCATCGTCAGCCTGTTTATGGGCAGTTTTACCGATCATTTTTATAAAAACCATTTTGGCAAAAAGTTCGGCCGGCGGCGCTTCTTTTTATTAATCGGCTCGCCGTTAATGCTGGTGTATGCCTTGCTATGGCTTAACGGCATGAATTATTGGTTTTACCTGTCGGTGTATTTATTATTTGAAATCATTGCCGCCATGGTGCTTATTCCCTGGGAAACCCTGCCGTCGGAAATGACCAAGGACTTTAACCAGCGCACCAAGCTATCGACCTGCCGGATGTTTCTCTCGGCGGTGGGCACCTTCATGGCGACCTTTATCCCGGGTTTGCTGATTGGCCACTTTGGCGAAAATAATGCCATGGCCTACCTGGTTAACGGGCTGTTTTTTGCCGTGCTGTTCGCGGTATGCGTAATGGTGTCTTATAGCGTAACGTGGGAGAGGGCGTTGACGCCGGCCATGCTGGCGGATCTGGACCGCATTAAATCCACCGATAAAAAAACGCTCGGCCAGCAATTGAGGCGTTTTGGCAAACTGTGGGCGGAGTATGGTTCGACGCTGAAAATCAGGGCCTTCCGCAAACATTTAGCCATTTACCTGCTGTCTTTTACCGCCAAGGATATCTTCAATACGGTGTTTGTCTTTTTCTGCGTGTACTGCCTGAGCGTATCCTCTTCCTTTGCCGCCGGCCTGCTCTCGCTCAGCATTATCGGCCTGCCGGTGACGCTGCTGGCGGGACTGGCGATCGTTAAATACGGCCCCTCGCGCCTCTATATCTGCTCTTATTCCATCATGCTGCTCTGCCTGGCGTCGCTGTACGCGGTATATGTCTACCACCCGCAGTCGAAAATCCTGCTGCTGTACGCTATCGCCGTGACCTACCAGATCGGCCGCTGCCTGCTGGAGTTTACCCCCTGGAACGTGTTCCCGTTTATTCCGGATATTGACGAGATGGTGACCAAAAAGCGCCGGGAAGGGCTGTTTGCCGCGGTGATGACCTTCTCCCGCAAGACTACCGTGGCCATCGCGACCTTTTTTGTCGGGGTTATCTTGCAGGAAGGCGGCTTTATTACCGGCAGCGCCGTCCAGTCCGCGCACGCGATATCGACCATCGCCATGCTGCTGTTTATCGGCACCGGCGGGCTGCTGGCGCTGGCGCTGTGGGTGGCGTTGACCTTTAGGCTGAATAAACGCACCCATACCATCCTGGTGCAGGACGTCGAGCGGCTGAAAAACAGCGGGGATAAACAACAGGTCGACCCGCGCACCCGGGCCATCGTCGAAGACCTGACCGGCTATCGATACGACAAGGTCTGGCCACAAACCCGATAAACAGGGCATCAGGTACGCCGCCGCCTTTATTTATTCGTCTTCAAACCACTCGCCGTTGCGTTCGCTGATCGGCGTGATGGAAAAGATCATTTCCTGCAAATGAGTGCGCATCGCCTGTTCGGCGGCGTCGGCGTCGCCGGATTTAATGGCATTGAAGATGGTATGGTGCTGCTCGATAAGCCGATCCGGCGGCGACACTTCACTTAATGTCAGGAAGCGCACCCGATCCATGGCCGCCTTGATATTTTCCACCGTTTCCCACGCCAGCGCGCAGTCTATACTTCCGGCGATAAGCCGATGGAAATCATCATCGAGCCGGAGGAATTCATTGCTGTCCTGTTTTTGCGCCGCCCGCGTCTGCAGCTCCAGATTATAATCCAGCCGTTCCAGGTAATCCGGCCGGGCCTGTTTGGCGGCGCGGCGCACCACGGCGGTTTCCAGTGATTCACGAATAAAACGCCCGTCTTCCACCAGCCTGGCGGATATTTTCCGTACAAAGGTGCCGCGCTGGGGCAATACCTGGACCAGTCCGGTTTCCGCCAGTTTAATAAAGGCCTCGCGCACCGGCTGGCGCGAGACATTAAACCGCGCGGAGATCTCTTTTTCAGAAAGCAGCGAACCGGGCGGGATGATACAAGTAACAATCTCTTGACGCAGGAATCGGTAAATCTGCTGATTTACCGGTTGACCGGCATGTAGGACGTGAATGATCGACATACGGTATTGTCCGTTTTATCAGATAGCTTGGGTGAATATATTACAATTGCCGGTAAGTCTAAAGGGATGATACACCCGGTAATCGCTGTTATGTCGGCCGGCAGCGGTTATATTAATGGACGTCTTCTCGTCGATGGCGGCAGGTTTATCGGCCAGGCGGAAAAATCAGGAGGATGATGCGATGAAAAAACGGCCCGCAATGACAACATGCCCGCCTTGCGTCCAGGGGGAAGCCAACCGGCGCGATGCCCTGATGACGGGGGCGCTATCCCGCCGCCGGCTGTTGCGCCTCGGCGCCGGATGCGCGGCCGTGGCCGCCGGATGGTCGAGCCTGGGCGGCGTCGTCGCCTGTGGCGCGCCGGCAACAACCCATGGCCGACGTTTAACAGGAGCACAGGCTATGCCGACCCGTATCATTCCTTCCTCCCGCGAGGCGCTACCGGTTATCGGGCTCGGCACCTACCGCGGCTTCGATGTTGCACCCGGCAGCGCCGGGTACGCCCGGCTGCCGGCGGTGCTGGACGCGCTGTTCGCCGCCGGCGGCAGCGTTATCGACAGTTCCCCCATGTACGGACGGGCGGAACGCACGACGGGGGAATTGCTCGGTAAGCGCCAGCCCCGGCCCAAGGCGTTTCTCGCGACCAAGGTATGGACATCCGGGCGCGAGGCCGGGATCCGGCAGATGGAGGATTCATTTCGGTTGCTGCAAACCGACAGCATCGATCTGATGCAAATCCATAATCTACTGGACTGGCAAACGCACCTGCCGACCCTGCGGGACATGAAGGCGGCGGGCCGCATCCGCTATATCGGCGTCACGCATTATACCTCCTCGGCGTACGATGCGCTGGAGAGCGTGCTTAATACCACGCCGCTGGACTTCCTGCAGATCAACTACGCCCTGGACGATCGCGCGGCCGAACGTCGGCTGCTGCCGCTGGCGCGGGAGAAAGGGGTGGCGGTGCTCTGCAATACGCCGTTCGGCGGCGGCGGGTTGCTCAGGCGCCTGGGTTCGACGCCATTGCCCGCCTGGGCCGGGGACGTCGGCGCCGGGTCATGGGCGCAGCTGGCGCTAAAGTTCGTGCTCGCCAATCCGGCCATCACCTGCGCCATACCGGGCACGGGCAATCCCAGGTACATGACTGAAAACGCCGCCGCCGCCGGGCCGGCACTGACGCCACGCCAGGTGCGGGAACTTATCGCGCTGGTGTGATAATTCATTAACCGGTTGCTCCAACGCAAGCAACATCCTGAACGGTTGCCGCGCATTGACAGTACGGCATATCAAAGCACTGCCGGCCCGTGTTAACGTCCCTGCCGAAATGTTTTTATAATGCCGCAGGTGATTTCATCCCCGGCCCACTCTACGCAATGGATTAGGCCGTTTCATCATGGCGCCGGCGCCGGCTTTTCGCCGGCAGCCTTCAACACGCAGCGGATATTATGCCGATGCACCTCTTCATAGGGTGCGAACCAGGCCACCGCGCCGGTTGCCAGCGACCCGGCGGCAAACTCCACCAGCGGCAGATCGGCTAATTCCGGTTGTCCCGCCAGCCTGATGAGCTGTTCGAGATAGCGTTCCGTGGCGGCGATCAGATCACGCTGATAGCCGCCCGCGGCAATCATCTCGTAGCGGCCGTGATTTGGCAGGATCCACTGGAAATCCCACCGCCTGAAGCGGGCCAGCTCGCGCAGATGTATGGCGAGCCGTCCGGGTTCCGTCACATAGGTCAGCGTATCTTCCAGCGTATCGCCGGCCAACACCAGCCCCAGTGAAGGGATAAGGACCAGGGTGCCGTCCGCGCTGTGGATATCAATCTGGCGCAGCTCCAGGGTAATGGAACCGACGGTCAGATCGAGCCTGTCGGTAAAGGTGGTGGTGGGCAAGACCAGCGGCTTGATTGGCGGGGAGCCGTTTTCCAGTTCTTCCCGGTGTTCGATCAGCCGTTGCCGGGTCAGATCGCAGGAGATAATCTCACAATCGCTGAACACCGCATTGCCGGCTACATGATCGGTATGCCAGTGGCTCATGACCACCCGGATGGAGGTAACACCCTGTTTTTCAAGGGTGGCCCGGATAACCGCGGCATGATCCAGCGTCATATGGGTATCGTAAACCACCGCCTCGGCGCCCTCGAAAATGGCATAAGTGGCGGTACCGAGTATGAAGGCGCCGTCGTCGAGCCAGTTTTCTTCCTCGCCGTAGAGCCTTTTATGTTCAATCCGTCCGTCATAAAAGGCCATGATACCCGGCCAGGGCCGGCAGATTCTCATGGTAACGGCCTGGGAAACGGCATGCTGATGCTCTGACATACAACACCTGCCTTAATATGATGAAGTCGCAGCGCAGGACCGGCGCCCGGTAAATAACCAATACGCGCTGTCCGCCGCCTGTGCAACCTGATATTGCTTACCGCCGTTTTGCTGGCGGTGGCCGGTCGCCTCAATCTGTTTTACACAATTTGAATTTGACACTTGCATGATGATAGTCACTGCCGGTATGCTACTATCAACTTGATAGTAACCAGACGGCGGTACCTGCCCATGAACAAGACCGATTTCAGCGCGATGCCCTGTCCGATTGCCCGCAGCCTGGGCCGGGTAGGCGAGTGGTGGAGCATCCTTATACTGCGTGACGCCTTTTACGGCCTGACGCGATTTTATGAATTCGAAACCAGCTTGAAAATCGCCCCCAATATGCTGACGCGCCGCTTGAATGAACTGGTGGAAAACGGGCTGCTGGAGCGCCGGCAGTACAGTGATAAACCCCCGCGTCATGAATATCGTCTTACCGACGCCGGGCGCGATTTTCTGCCGGTGCTATGGGCGCTGCTGGCCTGGGGCAATGCCCATTTCGCGCCCGAGGGGCTGGCATCGGTATTGGTTAACCGGGAAACCCATGTGCCGGCGCAGCCTATCCTGGTTGATGCGGCGACCGGCCGGCAAATTACCCCCGAGACCTATCGGGTGGGGCCGGGGCCGATGGCCAGCGAACAAATGCGCTACCGTCTGGATTTTCTGCAAATGAAAGAGGCCTGCGGGGATGACGACCTGCGTTTTAACCCTCCCGCTAAAACGCGTGCTTAACAGGATGCCCTCGATGAACACTTCCATGAGCGCAGAGGGCGCGGTGGCGCGCAACCCGAAGAAACGGCGCGGGTGGGCGCTGGCCGCCGCGGTGGCCGGGGCGGCCATCCTCGCCGGTTACGGCTATTATTGGTGGTCCCAAAGCCGTTTTGTGCAAACCACGGACGATGCTTATGTGGGCGGCGATATCACCACTATCAGCGCCAAAGTGGCGGGTTATGTCGCAAGCGTGGAGGTCACCGATAACCAGGCGGTTCATGCCGGCGATCTGCTGCTGCAACTTGACGACCGGGATTATCGGGCGGCGCTGGCGAAGGCGGAGGGGGAACTCGCCGCGCAACAGGCCGCGCTGGTCAATCTGGCCTCGACCCGCAGTTTGAAGGAAGCCCTGATCGATCAGGCCAGGGCCGTCATTGCCGGTTATGATGCGCAAACGGAACGTACCCGCCATGACCTTGAGCGCTATAAAAAGCTGCAGGTGACCGACGCCGTCTCGCTGCAGAGCCTGCAAAAAGCCGACGCCGATTACCGGCAGGCGACGGCCGACGGCCTGCAGGCACGGGCGGCGTTGCTGGCTGCGCAGCGTCAGCTGGCGGTAACGGACAGCGAAAAAGGGCAGATATTGGCCGCGCTGGATCAGGCGATTGCCGGCCGCGACCTGGCGAAACTCAATGTGGAATACAGCCAAATCCGTTCGCCGATTAACGGAGTGGTGGGCAACCGCCGGGCGAGGCTGGGCGCGTGGGCCGGCGCCGGCAGCCAGTTACTGGTGATAATCCCCGCCAGGGGTTTATGGGTGGACGCCAATTTTAAAGAAGACCAGTTGGCGGCTATGCGGCCGGGGCAACGCGCCACCGTCCGCGCCGATATCCAGCCGGGACGGCTGTTTCACGGTACGGTGGCCAGCCTGGCGCCGGCCACCGGCGCTCAGTTCAGCGTACTGCCGACGGAAAACGCCACCGGTAATTTTACCAAAATCGTTCAGCGCGTCCCGGTGCGCATCAACCTTGACAGCGACGACGGCACGCTGGGATTGTTGCGGCCGGGCCTGTCGGTCACCGCCGCTATCGACAGCCGCGAGGCGGGGCGCCCGTGAGCGACGTCGCCGCCCGGTCCCCGCACTCATCGGTGGCGGCCCTGCCGGCCGGCATGACGCTGGGCGCCAGGATTTTCGCCTTTTCCACCATGTGCGTCGGTATGTTTATCGCCTTGCTGGATATACAAATCGTCTCCGCTTCCCTGAAGGATATCGGCGGCGGCTTATCCGCGGGCACCGATGAAACCGTCTGGGTCCAGACCGCCTACCTGATTGCCGAAATCATCGTCATACCGCTTTCCGGCTGGCTGGCGCATGTGATGTCGACCCGCTGGTTATTCTGCGTTTCCGCCATCGGTTTTACCGCGTCGAGCCTGCTGTGCGGATGGGCCTGGAATATCCAGAGCATGATCGCGTTTCGGGCGATGCAGGGATTTCTCGGCGGTTCGATGATCCCGCTGGTGTTTACCACCGCCTTTATCTTTTTTTCCGGTTCGCAGCGCGTGTTTGCCGCCGCCACCGTCGGCGCTATTGCGTCGTTGGCGCCGACCCTAGGCCCGACGGTGGGCGGCTGGATTACCGATAACTATTCCTGGCACTGGTTATTTTTCATTAATGTGGTGCCGGGGATATTTGTCGCCGTGACGGTGCCATGGCTGGTGAAGATTGACCGGCCCAATGCAGCGCTGCTGCGCGGCGCGGATTACCTGGGCATCATGTTGCTGGCGCTCTCCCTGGGCTGCCTTGAGTACACCCTGGAGGAGGGGCCGCGCTGGGATTGGTTTGGCGATCGGACCATTCTGGCCACCGCCTGGATTTCCGCCCTGGCGGGCGTCTTATTCCTCTGGCGCTCGCTGACGTTTGCCCGTCCGATTGTCGATCTGCGTGCGTTGAAGGAGCGCAACTTCGCGTTCGGCTGTTTTTTCTCATTTATCACCGGCGTCGGTATTTTTGCCACCATCTACCTGACACCGCTGTTCCTCGGCCAGGTGAGAGGCTTCAGCGCCCTGCAAATCGGCATGGCGGTATTTTCCACCGGTATCTTCCAGGTGCTGTCCATTCCGGTTTATGCCTTTTTCGCCAACCGGGTCGATCTGCGCTGGCTGTTGATGTTCGGACTCGCCTGTTTCGCCCTCTCCATGTGGAACTTTATGCCGATTACCCATGACTGGGGCGCGCGGGAGCTGCTGGCACCCCAGGCGTTTCGCGGCATGGCGCAGCAGTTCTCCGTCGCGCCGGTGGTGACGCTTACCCTCGGCGGCCTGGCGCCGGAACGGCTGAAAATGGCCTCGGGTCTGTTTAACTTAATGCGTAACCTGGGCGGCGCCATAGGCATTGCCTGGTGTGCGACCTTATTGAACGATCGCACCAATTTGCATTTTTCCCGCCTGGCGGAGTCCCTGACGGCGCCCAACGAGGCGATGAGCGCCATGCTTGATACCCTGAGCGGGCAATTCATCCGGCTCGGCTACGATACGTCCTGCGCCGCCAGCGCCGCATTACGGCAGCTCTGGTCGTTAACCTTTCGTGAAGCGCGCACCTTAACCTTCAGCGATACCTTTACGGCCATTATGTGGTGTTTTTTGATCGCCACCGCCATGGTGCCCCTGATGAAAAAAACGGCTAAACCGGCCGCGCCGTCAACGTCGGCGCACTGAGGATGGCGCGCATTAAAAATTGTTTGGTATTGCCCGCCGGTTAAAGCTGAAAATTAAAAAAGCTGACCGACTGTTTCGGCGTATGATCTTTAATGTAGTAGCCGGAAATCATGACGATCGCTCAAAAAATTTCGCTTTTATAATCAACCAGCAATATCAATGGCAATTGGCGCCAGCCTAGGATCTCGCCTACAGCTACAAAGCTGGAAGTGAAGACGTGCCCGGCAGGCGTATTGAAGAGGTCGAAAGCCATCTGCGCTTAATGCTTTAGCTGCCGGGTAACCGGCGGCGGGGCTTACCCCGCCTCGGGCAAATCAGAATTTAATCTGTACCTTTGACGACAGCGTTTTATCGGCGGCGGCAATCAGCGCGCTCTCGATGGCCTCCGGCTGATATTCGCCGCTCAGCAGCGGCAGCGGGTTGATGCGTCCGTCCTGCAGCCATTTCACCGCGGTGTCGAACTCGTTTATAAAGCGAAAGGAGCCGACCCAGCGGATCTCCTTGACCAGCATCGGCATCACCGGATATTCCACGCTGGCGGCGCCCATGCCCACCTGTACCACGGTGCCGGCGGGGCGGGTGAGGGCGACGGTTGATTTGATGGCGGCCGGGCTGCCGGAGGCCTCGAACACCACGTCGAAATAGCCCCGGTTTTGCTGATAAGACCCGGCGCTGCCTTCATTCATCGGATTAAACGTGGCGGTGGCGCCCATGTGTTGTGCCAGCGTCAGGCAGCGGTCGCTGACATCGCACGCGACGGCCTCGGAAGCCCCGGCGCTCAGCGCCGCGGCCAGGATCAGGCAGCCAATCGGCCCGGCGCCGATCACCAGCACTTTGTTGCCGACCAGCGTGCCGGCCGAGTTTACCGCGTGGATCGCCACCGCCAGCGGTTCGGCAAAGGCCATCACTTTCGCCTCGGCGCGATCGTCATACGGAATACACTGTTCAACCGTGGCCGTCACGTATTCGGAAAATCCACCGTTCACATGCGGGTTGAACTGCGCGCTGCCCATAAACCGCATGGTGGAGCATAGGTTTTGTTTGCCCTCCAGGCAGAACTCGCAGTGGTTGCAGGGCCGTGATGGATTGACCGCCACGCGCTGGCCGACCCGCAGGTTCGAACCCGCCGGCGCCCGGCTGACCACGCCGACGAACTCATGGCCGATCACCATGGGGTGCTTAAGGACTGACATGCCGGCGCGGCCGTGCTGGTAATAGTGGATATCGGACCCGCAAATGCCGCCGCGGTCCACCTTCACCAGCACATCCTCATCCTGGTATTCCAATTCGCGCTGTTCCACGCGAACATCCTTCTCACCGTAGGCAAGGCAGGCTTTGCAACTGACTGTATGTGTGCTCATTGTTTGACCTCAATGTTAAGTGCGTCCGCGCCGGAGCGCGGCGGGACAGGTTCCGTTGATTTCGGCGGGACGATGACGTCGATGTTCCCGACCAGGAAGGTGTAGGCCAGCAGGCCGGCCAGCGCGACGGCGGCGATATACCACATAGCATACTGGAAATTGTTGGTGCGCTGCAGGATCACGCCGATGACAATCGGACTGATGATGCCGGACAGGTTGCCGCAGATATTCAGGCAGCCGCCCATGGTGCCGAGAAAGTTGCGCGGGATAACGTCGCTCCATACCACCCAGCCCAGGTTGGAAAAAGCATTGGCGAAAAAGGCGATGGACAGGATGGCAATGGCGATTAGGGGCTGGTCTTCAAAAAAGTTGACCAGGCAGATCACCATGGTCAGGCACAGCCCGGACATCACGGGCAGCTTGCGGGCCAGGGTGCGCGATGCGCCTTTTTTCAGCAGCATGTCGCTTAACGTGCCGCCGCACAGCACGCCGGCCATGGCCATCAGGTACGGAAAGGACGCCCCCAGGCCCGCTGTGGCAATCGACAGGTGCAGCCCCTTTTCCAGATAGACGATAAACCAGGTCAGGAAGAAGTACAGCGTGGAGGAACAGGCGAACTGGGCAATGAACAGGCCCCAGATGGTGCGCTTTTTCAGGAAGAAGGCAATATCGGCCCAGCGCACTTTTTCGCTGACGTTAGCCTGGTTTAGCGAACCGTAGCCGCCGCCTGCGCGGATGTAATCCAGTTCTTGCCGGTTGGTGGCTTTGCTGTGCTGCGGATCACGATATTTCGCCAGCCAGAAGGCGCCGAACAGGATGCCGGCGGCGCCGGACAGGTAAAACGACATTTGCCAGCCGTATTCCGCCACGATAAACGACAGCGCCGGGGTCAACAGCGCCAGCCCGATATATTGCGCGCTGGAATAGATGGCGGTGGCGCGCGCCCGTTCATGATCGGGAAACCAGGTGGCGATAATCTTGGTATTGGACGGGAAGGAGGGCGCTTCGGCTATGCCGATCAGGGCCCGGCAGCCCAGCAACATCAGGAATGACGCCGTGGCGGTGGCGAACAGGTGGTGCGAGGCAAAACCCATCAGGAAGGTAAACACGCTCCACAGGATGATGGCGCTGCCGTACAGGATGCGCGAGCCGATGCGGTCCAGCACATAGCCCACCGGGATCTGGCTGGCGGCGTAGAACCAGGTGAACATGGAGAACAGCAGCCCAAGCTGGGTGGGGCTTAAATCAAAATCGGCCTGGATTTTACTGCCGGCGACGGACAGGTTGGCCCGGTCCATATAATTGATAGCCGTTACGATAAACAGCAGCGACAGAATAAAGAATCGCGACTTGGTTGCCTTCATTTTATTGTCCTGGTCAGTAGTTGCCATTTTTTATTTTATAAACGGACGGATACAGGGATATAACCCACGGCGGCGATACCGTGGGCAAAATCGGGCCGGGCGGGTTACAGCACGGCCAGCCAGCCGCCGTCGACGTAGATAATCTGGCCGTTGATGTAATCGGACGCGGTGGAGGAAAGGAACACCGCGGTGCCGATCAGCTCTTCCGGCTTGCCCCAGCGCTTTGACGGGTTGCTGGCTTTGACCCAGGCGTCGAAATCTTTATTGTCGATAAGCGCGGTATTCATATCGGTGAGGATATAACCGGGGCCGATGGCGTTGGTCTGGATATTAAATTCCGCCCATTCGGCGGCCATCGCGCAGGTCAGCATCTTGATGCCGCCTTTGGCCGCGGTATAGGGCGCCACGGTGGGGCGGGCGGCCTGGCTGGTCAGCGATCCGATATTGATGATCTTGCCGCCGTTGCCGCGGGCGATCATCCGTTTCGCCGCCGCGCGCGCAACGATAAACGCGCTGGTCAGGTTAGTGTCGATGACGCGTTGCCATTGTTCCAGCTCCAGCTCCACCATGGGCTTGCGGTACTGGATGCCGGCATTGTTGATCAGGATATCCACCGGCAGCCCCTGTTGTTGCAGGGCGGCGAACGCGCTTTCCACCGCGTCCTCATCGGTGACGTCGAAGGCGACGCCGTGCGCCTGGTAGCCTTTGGCGCGCAGTTTTTGTACCGATTCATCCAGCAGTTCCGCGCGGATATCGTTCAGGACTACGCTGGCGCCCGCGGCGGCCAGCCCTTCGGCATAACAATATCCTAAACCGCGCGCCGAGCCGGTCACCAGCGCCGTTTTCCCGGTTAAATCAAATAGAGCAGACATAGCTATTCCTCATCATGGCCTTGGTGATGGATATCACCCGCTAACTTGTATGACATCATTCATATTCAAGGTGCTGTAATGAAGTATTTAAAGCAACACGTATAATCTTTTTTTGCCGGGAAGATCACAAAACAAACACTAATTGACTTTTAAATAAATTATAAATATGTTTTAAAACATATAGTTGTTATGGAATTTCTTAATTTTATGATCTGGCGCACATAATGAGGCACCCAAGCTTGGCTCGGCCTAAATTCGCTGGTATAACTGACTTTACTTGTAGGACAACACATAAGTTAATAGATCTGATATCGCTAGCCGGTTGGGTGCCCGGGCGGGTTAAAGCGAGGGAACATGCCGCCTTGAGATGAATACCGACATTAACGGGCAAACTTTGAAATTAAGGAGTGACTGTGAGTAATTTGAAAATCACCGCGGTGAAAACCATTCTGACCGCCCCGGGCGGCATCGATCTGGCGGTGGTGAAGGTGGAAACCAATCAGCCGGGATTATATGGCCTGGGCTGCGCCACCTTTACCCAGCGTATCCAGGCGGTGAAAACCGCCATCGACGGCTACATGGCGCCGTTTCTTATCGGCAAGGACCCGGCGCGCATCGAGGATATCTGGCAATCGGCCTGCGTAAGCGGCTACTGGCGCAGCGGCCCCATCATGAATAACGCGCTGTCCGGCGTGGATATGGCGTTATGGGATATCAAAGGCAAGCTGGCCGGCATGCCGGTATATGAACTGCTGGGCGGCAAATGCCGCGACGGCATTCCCCTGTACGTGCATACCGACGGCGGCGACGAATGTGAAGTGGAGGACAATGTCCGCGCGCGCATGGAAGAGGGCTATCAGTACGTCCGTTGCCAGATGGGCATGTATGGCGGCGCGGGCACCGACGATCTGAAGCTTATCGCCACCCGGCTGGCCCGGGCAAGGAACATCCAGCCGAAACGTTCGCCGCGCGCCAGCACGCCGGGGATCTATTTCGATCCGGATGCCTACGTGAAGAGCGTGCCGCGCCTGTTCGACCACCTGCGCAGTAAACTCGGTTTCGGCATCGAATTTATCCATGACGTGCACGAACGCGTGACGCCGGTGGCCGCCATCCAGCTGGCCAAGAACCTGGAACAGTACCAGTTGTTCTATCTTGAGGATCCCGTGGCGCCGGAAAATATCGATTGGCTCAAGATGCTGCGCCAGCAGTCGTCCACGCCGATATCGATGGGCGAATTGTTTACCAGCGTCAATGACTGGAAGCCGCTGATTACCAACAACCTGATCGATTATATCCGTTGCCATGTCAGCACCATCGGCGGCATCACCCCGGCGAAAAAGCTGGCGACGCTGAGCGAAATCCACGGCGTGCGTACCGCCTGGCATGGCCCGGGGGACATTTCGCCGGTGGGCGTTTGCGCCAACCTGCACCTGGATATGAGCGTGACCAACTTCGGCATCCAGGAATACACGCCGGTCAACGACGCGCTGCGCGAGGTATTCCCCGGCTGCCCGGAAATCGAGCTGGGTTATGCGTACCTGAGCGACCGACCGGGGCTGGGCATTGATATCGATGAGGAAAAAGCGGCGCAATACCCCTGTATCGGCGGTATTCCGTCCTGGACGCTGGCGCGTACGCCGGACGGGACGGCGTCGCGGCCATAGCCATGGAACGCGTGGTAGGGGCGGAGTATTGCCTCGCCTTATACCGGCGGGGCGGGTACTAAGGACCCGCCTTCCGGCACGGGATCCCGGCGGCGCGTGAGTTACCGTCTGCCGACAGGCGGCGGCTATTCGTCCGGCGCCGATTGTTTCAGTTTCTCAATCGCCGCCACGTTTTCCGACATTGCTTCATTGAGCACCGCCACCGCGGTGGAGGAGTCGCGGTTCTTGATCGCCATGAACACCTTGATATGGGCCTCGACGCTTTCCAGCGAAATGCCGAGCGCGCGGTTCAGCTCTTCCAGGTAGTAGTAGTAGATGTCTTTGATGGAATTCATCACGTTGTAAAACACTTTGTTCTGCGATGCCTTGGCGATCGCCAGATGGAAATCAAAGTCGGCCTGTGAATACTTTTTGTAGTCGTCCTTGTTCACCAGCATGCGGTTCAACGCCTGTTCCAGGGCGGTGATGTCGTCGGGCGTGGCGTTGCGTACCGCCAGTTCCATGCATTTGAACTCCACCGTTTGGCGGAACACCATCATGTCGTGAAACTCTTCGCGGCTCAGGTGCATGATGGGCTGGTGTTCGTTCAGCAGGCTTTGCCGGTTAAGGTTCTTGGTAACAAAGCTGCCTTTGCCCTGGTGGGTGATGACGATGCCGAGATCGCGCAGGCGCTGTACCGCGCTGCGGATGCTGACGCGGCTGACGTTGAACGAGGCGGTCAGTTCGGCCTCGGAAGGCAGCTTGCTGCCCGGCGGCCAGCTGCCGTCCAGCAGCTTTTCCTTGATCTGTTCATAAACCGCGTTAACCACGTTGTGTTTCTGTATTGATTGAATGCTCATGGTGTCCGTCGCATGCGTTGTCCTACAACATGCCTGTGTATAGCACGCCCCGCGGAGACTGTGAAGCCAAAAGGCGTATTTTTGTGCCCCAGCCCGGACCCGGCCGCTAAAAATAAATTTTGTGATCGCCGTTTCATTTCGTCGGGTTGGTGATTGATCGGCGGCGCTAAATGCCGCATTTATAAACACGAATGATGTCATACAAGATGTTGTATGACATGTTGTGCTTTGCAAGAAAGGCAAACATCCCGGCTTCAGGCACTGGCCGATAATAATTAACCTCTCCTTGGAATATCGACATGAGTCAACTTTTGCCACAGAACCTGGCGCCGGTACGCTGGCGTAAACTGATCCCGCTGGCGTTTATCACCTACAGCCTGGCGTATCTCGATCGCGCCAACTACGGATTTGGCGCCGCGTCGGGACTGGCGCACGATCTGAATATCACCCCGGGCATGTCGTCGCTGCTGGGGGCGTTGTTTTTCCTGGGCTATTTTTTCTTCCAGGTGCCGGGCGGCATCTATACCGAACGGCGCAGCGCCAAAAAACTGATTTTCTGGAGCCTGGTATTGTGGGGGATACTGGCGACGGCGACCGGCATGGCGCATAGCGTGGCGGCGCTGGCGGTGATACGTTTCCTGCTGGGCGTGGCCGAAAGCGTGGTGATGCCGGCGATGCTGGTGTTCCTCAGCCACTGGTTTACCAAGCGCGAGCGTTCCAAGGCCAATACGTTCCTGTTCCTCGGTAACCCGATCACCGTGCTGTGGATGTCGATTGTGTCCGGTTACCTGGTGAATTCCTTCGGCTGGCGCGGCATGTTTATCATCGAAGGCGTACCGGCGATCGTCTGGGCGGTTATCTGGTGGGCGATCTTCGTCGACCGGCCGAAAGACGCCAAATGGCTGACCGACCAAGAGAAGCAGGATCTGGAGGCCGCGCTGGCGGCCGAGCAGGCGGAAATGAAACCGGTGAAAAACTACGCCGAGGCGTTCCGCTCGAAGAAGGTGCTGGCGCTGTCGTTTATCCATTTCTTCTGGAATATCGGCATGTACGGTTTCATCATGTGGCTGCCTTCGATCCTGAAGACCGCATCGGGCCTGGGCATCGTGGCCACCGGCTGGCTATCCGCCGCGCCTTACCTGCTGGCGGTGCCGCTGATGCTGACCGCTTCCTATTTCTCCGATAAATTCCAGCAGCGCAAGCGGGTGGTGCTGCTGTTCCTGGGACTGGGAGCGGTATGTTTTTGCGGATCCTTTACCCTGGGCGCCGACCATTTCTGGCTGTCCTACGTGCTGCTGGTGATCGCCGGCGGGGCGATGTACACCCCCTATGGGCCGTTTTTCGCCGCGATCCCGGAGCTGTTGCCGCGCAACGTCATGGCGGGGGCGATGGCGTTTATCGTCAGCTTCGGCGCGCTGGGCTCGTTTGTCGGGGCGTGGATTGTCGGCTACCTGAACGGCGTCTTCCAGGGGCCGCAGGCGTCCTATGTCTTTATGGGCGGTTCGCTGGTGCTGGCGGTGGCGTTAACCGCGCTGACCCGCTTTAGCAATCCATTGCCGCCGGCAAATACACCAAAGGCGGTAGCCTATAGCTAGAACCCAGGCGCGGCGGGGCCGGTGTGGTCTCCGGCCCCGTTGGCCCGTGACTTTTTTTCCCGGTGCTATTAGAAACCCAGAGTAGGCAAACAAACAACTATGCGTTAATTTATTTCGTTATAGTTGTTGATTAAGCTGCCTGTATGCCTACTACCCCCTATGGCGATCCGATCGGACATTGGATGGGCGGATAGCCGTGAACAGGTCGGGGAAAGGGTCCGGGGCGATCCCAGCCGTGAAGGGCTGAGTTGTGCGCTGCGCATTGGGGAGTGGAACCCGTTGTTCGGCATGCCGGCGGGTAAATCCAGGCGAGATAATCTATGTTCTATGAGCTGACAAAACTGTCCGTACCTCCGCTGGAGCTTGATAACGCTTCAGCCAGGGCGTGGCGATGGGTCAAGGCGCCGGAGGCCGGCGGACGGATCCTGGGTTTCTGGCGTACGGAAATCGGTGAACTGTTCCAGTTGCTTGTTCTGCGCGGCTTCGACCAGCTGGAGGCATTACAGCGGGAGCGGGAACGGGCGCAACTCTCCCACACGCCGTTTAACCTTGCCGGCCAGGCGGTCGGCATCAGCATGGAAAGCTACCGGCCTTTCCCTTTCCTGCCGCCTGCGCCATCACAGGTGGAGGAACCGGGGGCGTTTTATGAAATCAGGACCTATAGGTTAAAACCCGGCGGCCTCGGTCCCACCCTCGCGGGATGGGAAAAAGCGCTGCCGCCGGCGCGGGCCTACTCCTCGCACCTGATCACCAATATGTACGCGCTGGACGGGCCGCCGCGCATTACCCATATATGGAAATTCGCCAGCCTGGAAGAGCGAGGCCGATTAAGGGCGGAACATTATGCGGCCGGGCTCTGGCCGCCGCAGGGCGGGCCCCGGCAAATTGCCGGCGCGACCTCCTTTATTTGCCTGGCGGAAAAAGACCCGGCCGACGGCGCCTGACGTTCGGGTATCTTGCCCTGGCGGGCAAGCACGGGCGCCCCCGACGAGGGGACTACGCCCGTGGCGGCGGAAATGGCGCGCCGGGTATTTGCTCAGTATTGTAACGGCGGCAAGCACGCCGTGCCGCCCACTGCGCCGGTTAACGCGCCGTCGGCAACCAGACGCGCCGCGGCGGCGATATCGCCGGCCATATACCGATCCACGGTCAGCGGCGCAATCTGGTTCCTGACGCATTGCACCGCGTTAAGCAGCGCCGGACTGGTCTTCAGCGGTTGCCTGAATTCAATGCCCTGCACGGCGGCCATGGCTTCGATGCCGATGATGGCATAGAGATTATCCAGCATTTTACCCAGTCGCCGGGCGCCGTGGCAGGCCATGGAGACATGATCCTCCTGGTTGGCGGAGGTGGGGGTGGAGTCGACCGACGCCGGATGCGTCATCTGCTTGTTTTCGCTCATCAAGGCGGCGGAGGTCACCTCGGCAATCATCATGCCGGAGTTAAGCCCGGGCGCGGCGACCAAAAAGGCGGGCAGGCCATAGCTCATCGACGGGTCAACCAACAGGGCGATGCGGCGCTGGGCGATAGCGCCGATTTCCGCAATCGCCAGCGCGAGGATATCCGCGGCGAAAGCCACCGGCTCCGCATGGAAATTGCCGCCGGACACCACGCTGTTATCGGACAACAGCAACGGGTTATCGGTCACGGCATTCGCTTCCTGGCGCAGCGTGGCGGCCACCTGGCGGATCAGGTCCAGGGCCGCGCCGTCCACCTGCGGCTGGCAGCGGATGCAATAGGGATCCTGCACCCGGCTGTCATTGTCCAGATGGCTTTGACGTATGCCAGACTCGCGCAGCAGCAGGTTGAGGGTCCGCGCCGCGTCAATTTGCCCCTGGTGGCCGCGCAGCTGATGGATCTCGTCATGGAACGGGGCCGTGGATCCCATCACCGCATCGGTTGCGAGCGCGCCGGAGATGAGCGCGGACTGCAGCGCCCGGTGCGCCCCGAACAGCCCTTTCAGCGCCAGCGCGGTGGAAACCTGGGTGCCGTTAATCAAGGCCAGCCCCTCTTTGGCCGCCAGGACGATGGGCTGCAGCCCCGCGCGCTCCAGCGCCTGCGCCGCCGGCATCCGCTGGCCGCGCAGCCACGCGTCTCCTTCACCGATCATGGCGGCCACCATATGCGCCAGCGGCGCCAGATCCCCCGACGCGCCCACCGACCCCTGCTCCGGGATAACGGGCACGATATCCTGGACCAGCATGGCCTCAATCAGGCGAATGACGTCATAACGCACGCCCGACGCTCCCCGGCCCAGCGAAATGAGCTTCAGCGCCATGATCAGGCGTACCACCGGTTTGGCCAGCGCGTCGCCGACGCCGCAGCAGTGCGATAAAATTAGGTTGCGTTGCAGCGTCACCACCTCATCGGCGTGGATACGCACCGATGCCAGTTTGCCAAAGCCGGTATTGATGCCGTACACCGCCACCTCTCCCGTGACGATTTCCGCCACGCGCGCCGCGCTCTTCCGGATGGCCGGTTCCATCGCCGGATCAAGCCGGACGGCCACATCAGACCGATAGACAAGTTCAAGTTGAGCCAGCGTGACATACCCGGGCTTTAAAATAATAGTCATGGTCTTTTCCTGAAAATACAATAATTTAGGATGCTGTGATACGGGACGGGAGCCGCCGGTGCCCCGCCGGGGTAAAGGCGGGACCGCGCGGCCGCGTTTCCCGCGGTCAGGCCAGCTCGACGGTCAGCCAGATGGGCGTTTTGGTGTCGAAGGTGCTTTTCCACACTTCGGCGCCAACGGCATCCAGGCGATCGGCATGTTCGGCGATAACCTCGCCCAGTACCGGTTGGGCCAGGTCCTCGGTGGTCGGTCCGTACTGCACGATAAATTTCTGTCCGGTGGATTGGGAAAAACGCAGTCGCCCTTTAGGCGCGTCGCAGATGCGCTCCCGTACATGGATAGGCGCGGTGGATACCATCGGACACCAGGCATACATGGATTCGCCGGTCACCACGGCATGATCCTGCAAGATGGTAAAGGGTAGGGCGTCCATCAAATCCTGGCATAATTCCGGATTTTCATGCACCGCCAGATAGGCTTCCACGGTGATATCCAGCGGTTGCCAGGTCAGGCGGATCTTACGGCCCGGCTGAATGGTTACGCGACGGGACAGATCGGCCACGGACGGCGCGGCGATTTCAGGATTGGCATAGGTAAACTGCTTGCCGAGTCCCCAGGGAAAATAATGGAACGACCAGGCGGCAAAGGTATCGGTATAGATGCAGAAGGCCCGGATCGCCTCGATGGCCTGCTGGCGCGAGTCCGCCCTGGGCAGCCATTCCCGCAGGGCCAACGCCAGTTTGCCCAGCTGTGGAAACCCGCTGTAACGCAGATAGTTGCTATAGGGATGATCGAAACTATCGAGGATAAAACAGAACTGCGGCAGCGTGATATCTGGGTTTTCAATCACCTGCAGCAGCGGATAATAGGTATACATCGAGTAATCGCGCATCATGCCGGCCGCGATATCCCATGTGCCGAAATACTGGCCGTAGCTGCCCGCCTGGTTGTCCAGGGTGCCGGTGCGGAACGCGTAGATCTCCGCTGGCTCCTCGGCGGCCATGGTGGCCGTACTGCGGCGAACGTGATCTATTACCTCTCCCAGGCTTGCATAGCTCATTCCATCCTCCTGTCATAGATTCTCGGGAAATTTGCGCCGGCGGCCTCAAGGCGCGGCGGCACGGACAGATTATTGTATATACAATAAATTATTATGTATATACAATTAGAGGTATGAGATGCGTTTTTTTTCAGGTGGCGGGGCGATATTCCCTGACAAAATGGCCCGGAGCGACCTCTTTCATAAAACCGTCGCCTTGCCCTGCCAACTGGCGGATATCAAAAAAATGGCGCGTTTTCACCCGTTCCCGGGCGGGATCGGCTTCCAGGGTGGCGCTGAGCAGCGCCCGGGTGTAGGGATGCCGGGCATCGCTGAAAATAGCGTCGGCGGGGCCGGTTTCGACAATCAGCCCGCGCAGCATCACGGCCACGCGATGGCAGATATGGCGCACCATGCCCAGATCGTGGGAGATGAACAGATACGCCAGCCCCTGTTCATCCTGCAGTGTCTGCAGCAAATTGATAATTTGCGCCTGGATGGAGACGTCCAGCGCGGTGATCGGCTCGTCGGCAACGATCAGCTGCGGCGACATGGCCAGCGCCCTGGCGATGCAGACGCGCTGACGCTGGCCGCCGGAAAATTCATGGGGATAACGTCCGATGTGGCTGCTGTCCAGGCCGACCTTGGCAAAAAGCGCCCGCACGCGCTGCGTGAGCGCCTCACGCGTCAGTTTGCCCTCATGGATTAATAGGGGATCGGCGACAAAACGGCCCACCGTCATGCGTGGATTGAGGGAAGAATAGGGATCCTGGAAGATTATCTGCATCACTTTACGCAGCGGCTGCAGCCGCGACTGGCTCATGCCGACCAGGTCCTGGCCGTTGAGCAGCACCCGTCCGCCGGTCGGCCGTTCCAGCTGCATCACGCAGCGCGCCACCGTGCTCTTGCCCGAGCCAGACTCCCCGACCAACCCCAGGGTTTCTCCCCGCGCCAGCGTAAAGCTGACGCCGTCAACGGCCCTGAACACCTTGCGCGCGCCCATCAGCGACGCGCCGACGGCGTATTCTTTACTTAATCCGTCCACCTGCAGCAACGGTGGGGACAACGGCGGCATGTCCTTCATTTTTCCTCACCCGCGTTCAGGTCCGCCAGGCAGCGGGGCAGATCGTACCAGGCCGCCGCCCGATGCAGCGGCGTATCGGGCGACACGGCGCGTAACGGCGGCGCTTCGCGATGGCAGCGCTCGGTGGCGAACGGATTGCGGGGCGCAAAGGGATCGCCGGGCGGCCGCCGCGCCGGGTCCACCGGCTGGCCGGCGATTTGAAACAGCGGTTCGCGCGGGCGCTGTCCCCGTTTGGGAATCGACTGCAACAGCGCCCAGGTATAGGCGCTGCGGGGCTGGCGAAATACCTGGTCGACCGGCCCCATCTCCATGATTTTGCCGGCGTAGAGCACCTGCACCCGATCCGCCAGCGCGGCGACCACCCCCATATCATGGGTTATCCAGATAATGGACATTTTCATTTCGTCACGCAGCTCGCGGATCAGCTCGATAATCTGCGCCTGGACGGTAACGTCGAGCGCGGTGGTCGGCTCATCGCCAATCAACAGCCTGGGTTTGCAGGCGAGAGCCATGGCGATCATGACCCGCTGGCGCATGCCGCCGGAAAACTGAAACGGATATTGCCCGACGCGCTGCGCGGGATCGGTTATGCCGACCAGGCTTAGCAGGTCAATGGCGCGCCGCCGCGCCTTGGCATGGCTCATCCCCATGTGGTGCACCAAGGGTTCAGCCAACTGCCGGCCGATGGTCAGGACCGGATTGAGCGAGGTCATCGGTTCCTGGAAAATCATGCCGATCTGTACGCCACGGACGGCGCGCAGCGCTTTATCCGACAGGGCCAGCAGGTTCTGTCCTTTGAATAACACCTCGCCGCCCGCCCGCGCCCGGCCGCGCTGCTGCGACAGGCCCAGCATGGCCAGCGCCTGCATGCTCTTGCCGCTGCCGCTTTCGCCGACGATGCCCAGCGTCTGGTTATCCTCAAGGGTGTAGCTGATATTATCGATAATCCTGACCGGCGGCTTGCCGCGCCCGGCCGGGACTTCAACGGTTAAATTGCGTACGTCCAGCAGCGGTTGCATCGCGTTTACTCCCCGGTGGATCGCAGTTTGGGATCGAAAAAATCGCGCAGCCAGTCGCCGACAAAATTGGCGCTCATGACCGTCATGACTATCGCCAGTCCCGGAAAGGTGGTAACCCACCAGGCGGTGGCGATGTAGGAGCGTCCTTCCGCCAGCATCCGGCCCCAGCTCGGCCAGGGCGGCTGCACCCCCAAGCCGAGAAAACTCAGGCTGGCCTCCAGCAGGATAACCCGCGAAAACTCCAGCGTGGCGATAACCAGGATCGGCGTCAGGATATTGGGCAGGATGTAATAACGCAGGATATACCAGGGCCGGGCGCCGATGGCCACCGCCGACAGGACAAACTCCCGCCGCCGCAGGGCCAACACCTGGCCGCGCACCAGGCGGGCATAGCGGATCCAACTGGTCATGGCCAGCACGATAATCAAATTGCCCAGGCTGGGGCCGGTGGCGGCGATGACTATCAGCGCCAGCAGAATCAGCGGGATCGACAGTTGCATATCGACAATACGCATCAGCAGACGGTCGGTAATGCCGCCGGCATACCCCGAGATCATTCCGGCCAGTACGCCGACCACGCCGCCAAGCAGCACCGCGATAAAACCCACCATCATCGATACCCGGCTGCCATAGAGCAGCCGGCTGAACATATCCCGGCCCAACTGGTCGGTGCCAAGCGGATGCGAGGCCAGCTCGAAAAAACGGTACGAGGGCGGCTTTAGCCGCTGGAGCAAATTGCCATGCACCGGGCTGGGCAGGGGGATAACGAAAGTGGATAACGCGCCCAGCAGCAAGACCCCCATTACCATCACGCCGAACAGGCCGATTTTGCTGGTGGCGATACGGATGCCCAAGGTACGCACGCCGGTTGACAGGGTCATCGGGTTTGCCTCACGCGCGGGTCCAGCAGGCTATAGAGCAGATCCACCGCCAGGCTCACCAGCAGGTACAGACATGACACCACCATCACGCCGGCCTGGATCAAGGGGAAGTCACGGTTCGCCACCGCCTCGACAATCAGCCTGCCGACGCCCGGCCAGGAAAAGATGGTTTCGACCACCACCGAGCCGCCCAGCATCTCGCCCACCAACAGCCCGCTCAGGGTGACCACCGGCAGCATGGCGTTGCGCGCCATATGCCAGGTCATGATGACGCGGGGGGACAGGCCCTTGGCCTGCGCCGTGCGCACGTAGTCCTCGCTCATCACATCCAGCAGGCTGGAGCGGAACAGGCGGGAAATATTGGCGGCGACAAAAATCGACATCACCGCGGTGGGCAGCACCAGATGCAGCGGGCTGCCGGTGCCGCCGGTGGGCAGCCAGCCCAGGTCGACGGAGAACAGTAATATCATCATGATCGCCAGCCAGAACGCCGGCGTGGCCTGTCCCAACATCGCGCAGGTCAAGACCAGGAACTCCCAGAACGAGTTGCGATAGCGTGCCGCGATCATCCCGGCCAGGCACCCCCCGATGATGCCGAACAGGGCGGAAAGCGCCGCCAGCAAAAGCGTTGCCGGCATTCGCTCCAGCACGATGCGCATCGCCGAATGCTGGTAAAAAAAAGATTGGCCGAAATCGCCGGACAGCGCCTGGCCAAGAAAACGCAGATACTGTTCAGGCAACGGGCGCTGCAGGCCAAGCTGCTCGCGCATCGCCTGCAGATCGCCGGCGCTGGCGCCTTGGGGAAGCAGTAGGGAAACCGGGTCGCCCAGCAGCCGGGAGACCAGGAAAATAAGGGTCACCAGGCCAAACACGGCCACCACGGCTTCCAGCAGTCGGGACAGGATGTATTTTGCCACGCGTCACCGCCTGTTATTTTGCCACCAGATCGTAAACCCGCACCCAGTCATCGCCGCGTACTTGCCAACTGAATTTATTCGATGTGGCGTAGGTGAGCGGCTGGTTAAACAAAAAGACCAGCGGCGCCTGCTCCCGCATCCGTTCGGTAGCCTGCTGGTAATAGGCGGCGCGTTTTTGCCCATCGACCGTTGAACGGCCTTGCATCACCAGTCCGGCAAACACCTCATCCTTCCAGTAGGCGCCCGGATCGCCGGGCAAATAAAGCCCCAGCAGGCCGTCGGCGTCCAGGGTCGGCCAGGCCTGGCCTAAAAACGAGGCCTGGCCCATATCGCCGCGGGTATAGGCATTGGACCAGTTGGCATACTCCATTTCCCTGATGGTCACATTCAGTCCCACCTCCTGCAATTGCGCGGCAATCACCTGGCCGATTTCCTGGCTTAACAGATAGCGCCCCAGCGGCACCTGCAGCTCAAAGGAAATCGGCTGCGGCAAACCGGACTCGGCAATCAGTTTGCGCGCCTTGTCCGGATCGTAGGGGTAGGGCGGTAATTTATCGTTGTAGCCAAAATACATCGGCGACAGCAACTGGCCTTTGCTGACGGCGCCGTGGCCGTTATAGATAGCGTCGATAATGCCCTGGCGATCGATAGCGTAATTCATGGCCTGGCGCAGTTTCAGGTTATTCGCGAAGGGCGGCTTGAGGTTATTCATTTTAACGATCATCGCCCGGCTGCTCTCGCCCCAGCCGGCATGGGCGATGCCGCTTTTATTGATACGATCGATATCCGTGGGCGGGATGTCCAGCGCCAGGTCCAGCTCGCCGGCCAGCAACGCCGACACGCGCACCGCTGGCTCGCTTATCATGCGAAACACTACCTTGTCGTGCGGCGCCCGGCTTGCGGAAACCCGAGTACCGAAATAGGTGGGATTGGGCGTCAGCACCACGCGCTCGCCAGGTACGTATTCCGCCAATTGATAAGGACCGCTGCCCATGGCCTCGCGGCTGGGGTCGTGCGACGCGGTCCACTCCGGCTCCATCAGGAACAGCATGCTCAGCTGCGCCACCAGTCCGGGGAAGGGCGCGCGCGTGATGATTTTCACTTCGTCGGGCGCCACGACGTCAACGTGATCGATCAGGCTGTACCATTCCTTGACGCGGGTTTTATGCTTGGGATCGAGCAAATGATCGAAATTCCACTTCACCACCCCGGCGTCCAGCGGCTTGCCGTTGGCGAAGGCGATGCCCGGCCGCAGCTTGAAATCCCAGGTCTTATCGTCGAGCGCCCGCCATGACTGCGCCACGACGCCGGTAATGCCCAGGTCGGGATTGCGCGTGACCAGCGGTGAGTAAATATGGCTGATAACGCTTAAATCAGTCTGCACCACGGTAGCCTGCTGCGGGTCCAGCGTGGTTACCGCGGCGGAAAAAGCGATATTCACGGTATCCGCCAGCGCGCCCGCAGGCAGGCCGCCGATACCCAACAACATAAAAACGCAGGCCAGCATACGTAACCCGTGCGTTTTTCCTGACAAGGCAAGCCTTGGTACATGACACATGGTGGATCTCCAGTATGAGAGAACGGAGCGATAGGGAAATCAGTGCATTTTGATATAGAGCAATTCTTCCTCGATAGCCTTGACCATCATCGGCAGGCTGACCGGTTGGTTTTCCGCCGTCAGGCGTTTAATCACCGCCAGCCGGAGCGGCTGGCGAATGCCGCGCTCTTGTTGCATTAAATGCATGGCCAGCGCGGCCCTGATTTCCCGTGGCCAGACGATGTCGAGACGATCGCGCGAGCTCCCCATGGTGAACAGGCCGTGCGCGGCGCTATGCCCGGCGCGCAGCCGTGCGGTAGCATCGGCGTCAAGCCGGCCCAGTTCATCCGCCACCACGCCATAGCCGGCCCTGGCGTTGAAGGAGGAAACCAGGCCGCGCCGCACATCATGGGCCACCTGGCCCGGGTCGCGCGTATAGGGATCGCCAAACCCGCCTCCCGACGGCGACGTGAGGCGCACCACGTCGTGGCGCTTCATTTTCAGGACATCAATTTTGCCGAGATTACGTTCATCATCCGTGCCGGGATTGAGCACCACGGATCCCAGATGGCCGCATTGCCCGCCCCGCGCTCCCCAGGACTGGAAATAGAAGCGATTCATGCCGCGTACCGTCATCACCGCCTCCGGGCCGGTATTTTCCAGCTCCAGGGCGATGGCGGCGCCGCTTTGCCAGCAACCGGGCGCCTGGCTGTCGGTGACCAGGCCGTAACGTTTTACCCGCATTACCGTCTCGGCCTCGATGATCTCGGCGGGCACGGTGCGCAGATAACCCGAACGTGAATCCACGCCATCGGTGCCGTCGGCGCCGAAACGTCCGCCGCCGCCGCCGCATAACGGATTGATTACGCTGACGCGGTTACCCTCGCCGTTGGGATCCTTGGCGGAGACCACAATCACCCCCGACATGCCCGGGCCGGCGGCCGTAATGCCGTCGGCCAGGGCGGCGTTAAGGCAGCCCAGAATCACATCATAAACGCGGGTGCTGGTGGTAACGCGCGAACCGCCGGCCGCCGGGAACTCGGCGTTGAGCACCGTTCCCCGGGGGGCGATAACCTCCAGGGCGCGCAGCAGGCCCGCGTTGCGCGGCGCTTCCGGTTCCCGGGTCAGGATATAGTAGATAAACGCCTGCAGCGTGTAAGGATGGGCGCGCGCGCCGGTGACGTAATTAAACGCCGCCGCCACCTGCGGATCGGTGCCGCTGAAGTCAAAAACGATACGTTCGTCGCTCACGCGCATCACGGCGTGGATATGGATAAAATCCCCCTCGCCCATGCCTTCGACATAGTCGGAAAAAGCATAATCCCCGTTGGGGATCTGGCGGATAACCTGGCGGGTTTTGGCATCGGCCAGGGCCATCGACGCTTCCATGCCCTCGCGCACCGCCGCCACGCCATAGCGTTGGCATAACTGGTTCAGTCGCTTATCCATACTGGCCAGCGCCGAAATCATGGCCTGGAAGTCGCCCCATAACTCGTCGGCGATACGGCTGTTATCAATAAAGATATTGCGGATGGCGATATCCAGCTGCCCGCGTTTATACAGTTTGGTCGGCCTGACGCGCAGCCCTTCCTGGAATACTTCGGTAAACGCCGGGGAAATACTGCCCGGCACCGCGCCGCCGATATCGGAGGCATGCACGAACGACCACGCCAGGGCGACCAGCTCATCGCCGACAAAAATCGGCCGCAGCATGGAGACATCCATGATATGCGTCACCATCCCGTCGGTGCTGAAGGGGTCGTTGGTGATAATACAGTCCCCCGGCTCCAGGTTTTCCACGCCGATGCCGTGCAGTCCGCCGGCGATCGGCAGGCCGATAAAGGCGTTGACGCCATAGTGGCTGGGGTAGGCGAACATTTCGCCTTCCGGCGTCGCCAGCCCGCATTGGAAATCCTGTACCAGTTTGACGAAAGTCGTATGGGCGGTGCGATAAAGGGTGACGGACGCTTCTTCAACGATGGCGTTGAAGCGATTATGCATAATGACCGTTTGAATCGGATCCACAATCAATGCTCCTGCGTCAGGATAATTTCACCGCCGGCATGCACCCGCGCCGTAAACGAAGGGGGAACCAGCAGGGTTGCGTCGCTCTGGCTGATGATGCAGGGACCGGCCACGCGGGCGTCGGCGCCCAGGCCGGCGCGGTCATAGACCGGGCAATCATCAAAGGAGACGGCGCCGATGCGCAGCCGACGGTAGCCGCAGGGGCGCGGCGCGCCCCTGCCGTCCAACCGCGCCGACGCGTTGCCCCCGGGCGCGGCCAGCGCGCCGCGCACCCGCGCCCGCAGTTCGATAAATTCAACGGCGGCCTGGCTATCGGCATGGGTATGCAGCCGTAAATGCTCGGTATGGAACGCGTCTATGGCCATGCCGGTGGTGATGAGGTCGGGCGCTGGAGCCTCAATCCTTACCGGGATTTGGAAGGACTGGCCGCGATAGCGGATATCCGCCCAATACTCCACGACGATGGCGATAACGTTGGCGGGATCGGTCTGGCGCGCCAGCCAGGCCCGGGCCTGGGCCTCAAGCGAGGCAAATGTTCGTTGCAAACGATCCGTATCCATCGCGCCCTGCTGGACAATGGCCACGGTGTCGTGCGTCAGCTCGGCGACCACGCCGCCCACGGCGCAAAATACCGACGGATTATTGGGAATGATAACCTGTGGAATACCGATTTCCGCCGCCAGCAGGGGGCCGTGGATGGCGCCGTTGCCGCCGAAGGCCACCAGCATGACATCCTGCGGATCGACGCCGTGACGGGCCAGGTAAGGCAATACGCTGGCGACCATGTTCGAGGTGGCGATGGTAATGGCGGCGCTGGCCGCGCCGGCGGTGGTTTTTTCCATCCGCCCGGCCAGCGGCGCGAAGGCGGCGCGCGCCGCCGCCGGGTCGAGCACCATATCGCCGCCGAGAAAGGTGGCGGCGTCCAGGTAACCGCATAATAAATAGGCGTCGGTAACGGTGGGCTGCGTGCCGCCGCGCGCGAAACAGGCGGGGCCGGGCCAGGCGCCTGCGCTTTTTGGGCCGACGCGGAACACCGGTCCGTCAAAACGGCCGATGGAGCCGCCGCCCGCGCCTATCGCCTCGATGCCGGTAACCGGCATGGTCAGGGGAAAATCGCCGATTTCGGTCTGCTCCACCACCGACGGCGTGCCGGCGCGGATCAGGGAAATATCGGTGCTGGTGCCGCCCATATCCATCGTCAGGTAATGCCGCTCAGGCGCCGCGCGGGTAATCAACTGCGCCGCCGTCACCCCGGAAGCGGGACCGGAAAGCAGGGTATGCACCGGAAAATGGCGCGCCTCCCGCGCGGACATGGCTCCGCCGTTGGAACGGGTAATAAACAGCTGGACATGCCGCAGGCGGCTGGCCAGATAGCGTTCAATTTGCTGCAGATATGAGGACATGCGCGGTTTAACATACACATTCAGCAACGCATTCACCGCCCGCTCGTATTCGCCGGGCCGGGGCCATACCTCGCTGGACAGGCAGACATCCAATCCCGCATCGAGCGCCTTGATCAGCTCGCGGGCGCGCTGCTCATGCTGCGGATCCTGATAGCTGTTGATAAACGCGACGGCGATACTGCCGATGCCCGCGTCACGCACCTGCGCCACCGCCCTGGCCACTGAATCCGCAGACAGCGCCTCGATAATGCCGCCATCCGCCGCCGTGCGCTGGCGTATCTCAAAAACCTGATGCCGCTCAATCAACGGCAGGCCGCGGCAACCGCGCAAGTTGGTGGGGTCGAGCAGACGCAGGCGCTGCAATTCAAGAATATCGCGGAACCCCTGGGTGACGAACAGGGCGACCGGCGGTTGTGAGCGCTCTATCACCGCATTGGTGCTGACGGTGGTGCCATGCATCACCACCACCGGCTCGTCGGGCGCCACGGCCAGTTCCGCCAGCATCCGCTCGAATCCCTGTTGAAAGCCGTCGGCAAAATGGGGCGGCGTGGAGGGCACCTTAAAACAGTACAACGGCGCCGGCTGGCCGCCGCTGCGCCAGACGACAAAATCGGTGAAGGTTCCCCCGATATCAACCCCAACTCTAATCATCAGCATTACCTTTGCTATGCGCCGCGTCCGCCGGTGCCGGTGAAAAAAGGCAGCATATTTGCCATGTATTGGTATATACAATATAATAAAAGGCCGTGTTGTAAATATTATTTTGTCGTTTAATGCATCAATATCCATATGAATATCCTATGATAAATAGCCATAAAAACAGTAAATTAATGTGTTTAACCGCTAAAAAGTCCGATAATTGCCGGTTCTGGGGTATTTGTATATACATAAGTGCGGGCGATAAATAAATAAGAAAAAACGATATCGGCCACCCGGCGGGAACGTGACAGGAAATGGAAAATTACGCCTTCACAGGGGCGGAGGAGGTGGGTAACCTGTCGATGGAGCTTACCCCGGCAACCGAAACCCGCCGGCGGGGGATCCAGCGCGATTTCGACTTGTGTTTTGTATATACTTAAATGCTTCAACTTTGGGAAAATCTTTATTATGAAGAAAAATGAGTCACTAAATCAGCCGCTTCAGCCCGAACCCCAGCCCAGTCCGCTTATCGCCAAACGTGCCAGGGTTAAACCCCTGCCGATCCACCAGGGCATCCAGAACGATATCAAAAACAAAATCCTCAGCAATGAATGGCACCCCGGCGATCGGGTCCCGACCGAACAGGAATTGATGGTGGTCTACCAATGTTCCCGGATGACGGTAAATAAAGCGCTCTCGACGCTGGTGGCGGCCGGCATGATCGTGCGCAAGCGTAGGAAAGGCTCCTTTGTCGCCATGCCGCGGGCGGAAGAGCCGCTGCTCGCCATCCAGGATATTCGCGCCGAGGTCCTGGCCAGCGATAGCATGTACAGCTTCACGCTGCTGTCGCGCGGCATTCGTACCATTACGGATGCGGTCGAGGCGGAACATATCGGCATCCCGGTTAACGCGCGCATGTTATGCATTGATGTGATGCATTATGCCGATAACCTGCCTTTCGCCCTCGAGGCGCGCCAGATTAATCTGGCGGTGGTGCCGGAGGCGGCGGACGAGGAGTTTCTTGATATGCCGCCGGGCAGCTGGTTATTGAGTAATGTCCCCTGGTCGGAAGGCGAGCATTCGCTGCGCGCGATTTCCGCTGATGACGTGCTGTCGCGGCAGTTATCGGTATCGCCCGGCACGGCATGCATTTCCATCGCTCGCCGTACCTGGCTGTCGGGCGAATTGATTACCTTTGTGCGCCTGATTTATCCCGGCGAGCGGCATCGCTTTTTAGTGCGGTTCGGACCCAGCCCGGCCAACGTACAGCGGGATACCCCCACGCCGGTGTGACCCGCGCTGCCGCGGCGGATTCCCTGCCGGCAACGCCTTATCGACCCCGCAGATTCTTCCCTGATGCCCCGGCGCCTCGCCTGGGCATCGTCAGTTCCCGATCTTTACACGACGATAGGTCTTTTGCCCGCGTCGCTTGCCGCACCGACACTGCACTCATTAATTGTCGATACATTAACCATATAATGTACATGCTATTAAATTTATGTTTAAACCAATTTATTCAGATACTTAATAAACATTGAAAATATTTTGCCTAAAAAATAGCCATATAATAATCTTATTTGTATATACATAACTTGACGACCGGTTTCGCTGGCTGTATGTTCATTTTCATCGGGTTAAAGAGTTGTTAACAGCCTGGATGTGATTCGCGTGAAACGACGTTATATCAACATCAGCCAATTTGTCGGGAGAGCAGGGTGAATAAAAAACGCTTTTTTATCGGTACCGTCTTGAGCATGTCGTTGGGTATCGCGCCGCATTGGTCTTTTGCCGCGATCGCCGCGCCGGCGGACATCAAGGCGAAAGGGCAACTGACCTTCTGCTCCGATCTGGAAAATCCGCCGGCGGAAGGCATGGCCGACGATGGCAAGACGCCTAGCGGCGCCGCGGTGGATATCATGAATGCGCTGGGCTCGGTAATGGGCGTTAAGAGCCGTATCGATAATTATCAGTTTTCGGGCATCTTTGCCGCCCTGGATACCGGTAAATGCGATCTGGTCATGGCGAGCCTGGGGAAAACGCCGGAGCGCGCGCAGCGTTACGGACTGGTGGATTACTGGCGCGTCAAATCCGGCCTGCTGGTGGTAAAGGGCAATCCGCTGCATCTGGCGTCGTTCGAAGATCTCTCGGGCAGGCGCGTGGCGGCGTTAATGGGCAGCCGGAACGAGTCGGTGGTCAGGCAGATTAGCGAGAAGCTGGTCAGCGAAGGCAAACCGGCCGTTACCCTGGTGTCCTTGGGCACCAACGTCGCCGCTTTCCATGATTTGATGCTGGGACGCGCCGATGCCATGGTCGGCGATACGGTGGTGATCAATTATTATATGTCGAAGGCCAAGGATAAATTCCAAACCGTCGATATGCCGGTGCCGGCGAAAACCTGGGTGGTGGCCATGCTCAAAAACAATACCGCCCTGCATCAGGCGATTCAGGCCGGCAGGGATGATCTGAATACGTCCGGCGAGATGTCGAAAATCGTCAAAAAATGGGGTATCGAAAACGGCGTGACCCTGTGCGATAGCCAACACCCCTGTGATTAACCGCGCCCGGGCAGTCAGGCGGTAAGGAGCAAACCTTGCTAAATCATATTCATTTGCAGTTCAATACGGACTTCTTCCTGAATTTTGTATTTCATCCCCAGGCTGTATTATTTCAGGGACTATTGTTAACCATTATTTCCGCTATTGTATCCCAGCTTATCGGGACGGTATTAGGGATAATGTTGGCAATGGCGGGAATGAGCCGCTTGTGGATATTAAAAGCCTTTAATCAACTTTATATATGGTTCTTTCGCGGTACGCCGGTATTGGTGCAATTGGTGCTTATTTATTTCGGCCTGCCTTATTTGCTCGGCTTTGATATTTTTCCCGCCGTCATGCCGTTGGGAACGCTACAGATTTCCGGCGCCGTGGTGGCCGGCATAGTGTCCTTCGGCCTGCACGAGGCGGCTTATATGAGCGAGATTACGCGCGCCGGCATTATCTCCATTGACAGCGGCCAGGCCGAGGCGGCCAAAGCGCTCGGCATGCCGCCTCGGTTATTGATGCGGCGGATTATCTTGCCGCAGACTATTCCGGTGATCGTCCCGGCCCTGGGCAATCAATTTAATAATATGCTCAAGACGACGGCGCTGTTAAGTATTATCGGGGTATCGGAAATGTTTCGCGTGGCGGAACAGTTGCAAGCCGCCACTTTTATGACATTTGAGGTTTATCTCGGTATATCGATTTATTATTTGCTGTTGACGGCGGGCTGGACAGCAATCCAGATGCTACTGGAAAAAAACCTCAGCAGGCATTTAACCGCGGGTAGCGTAAAACGGCGTCCCGGAAAATCATTACATCAACTGGCGGAACTTGCCGATGAGCGCTAACCCATCAGATTCAAAACCCGACGCAGTGGTCTGTCATGAAATAATGAAATTCTATGGCGACATGCCGGTATTGCGTAATGTGTCATTGACGGTTAAGACCGGCGAAACGCTGGTAATTATCGGCCCTTCGGGTTCAGGTAAAACGACGCTTATCCGTTGTATTAATCGTCTGGAGAAAATACAGCAGGGCACTATCCATGTCGGCGGCGCACTGATGGGCTACCGCATGAAAAATGGCCGTATGAAGGAAGATAGCGATAAAAATATCTCCATGCTGCGCCGGCGAATCGGCATGGTCTTCCAGCGCTTTAACCTGTTTGCCCATATGACGGCTATAGAAAATGTCATGGAAGCGCCGGTCAGCGTCCTGCGGATGGATAAAAAAGAGGCGCGGCGCAAAGCCGCGGAATTATTGGCCAGGGTCGGACTGGCGGATAAATTAACCTATTACCCGTCGCAATTATCCGGCGGGCAACAGCAGCGCGTTGCGATTGCGCGCGCGCTGGCGATGAACCCGGACGTCATGCTATTTGATGAACCCACCAGCGCGCTCGATCCCGAGATGATCGGTGAAGTGCTGGGCGTCATGCAGGATTTGGCGTCGCAGGGCATGACCATGATTGTGGTCACCCATGAAATGGAATTTGCCAGGAATGTTGCCGACCGGGTGGTAATTATGGACGGCGGCGAAATTATCGAGCAGGGCCCGCCGCAAAAAATATTCAGTTCACCGGAAAACTCCAGGGCGCAAGTGTTCCTGAATAAGGTGCTGCATAAAATGTAAACATTGCCTGGCGATAAGTAACAGGCAATTTATTTTCGACAAAAGAGGAATAAAGATGGGACGTTTAATTGATATAAGCTGGCCTGACCTGGGCGTTACCGTGGTCGCCGAATTAAATGATGAAAAAAACCCCGAGCTGTGTGAAGAATTCTGGCAACACCTGCCGTTTAAAGTGCTCCAGGCGCATCCGGTGGTGTCCGGCGCCTCCATGTATGCCTGGACGCCGATTGTCAGCAGCGCGCCGGTGCACCATCGTGAAATGATCACCGACTGCCCGGTGGGACGGCTGCGTTATTCCCAGTCGACGGGTAATAAAATGTCCATTCAGTACGGCGTCGGCCTGGAGCCGCTGGCCCAGCCGGTATTGGGACAGGTGCTGGAGGAATATTGCCATTTATTGCCGGGGGTGGGCAAATCGGTATGGAATAACCTGTTCTGGCAAAAGGACCAAATTTTTGTTGAGGTTTCCGCCCATGATAAACAGTCCCACCCGGGGATGCCGCGCGCCCAGGCGACCCATTCGGAGGTGGCAAAACGCTTTTTGGCGGAAGCCGACCGGATCCAGCTAACCGAGCCTGAGGATTTGCGCGACATACGTTTGGGACGGGTGGAATCCACGGGCACCTACGGCCAATATTTTACCGCCTGGGATTTCGCTAACGGCATGGTGCGAGACTACATCATGTACACCATGTATCCGTTATTGACCCTGAGCAATACTTTATCGGTTAGCGATTTTAGCAAGACGCTAAATGAATTTGACGTGCCTTATTCCAGTTATTTAGGCGTCAGTGGTTTATATAAACTGGAGGAATATGCGGGTATGTTACGCGAAGCGGTGGCCGCGGCGGAAAGCAAAGAAGAAATCCAGGAACTTCTCCGGGCTTTCCTGAAATACGGTAACCGCCTGTGCGCCTGGTCCTACCAGTATTTTCCCTGGTATTTAGGCATGTTTTATAATCGCCAGCTCGGCGGACAGGAATTCCCCGGCCGCTGGAATCCCGAAAAAGTGTGAAATCAACGGCCGGCTCGCGGCATAAATAATGCCTGGCTTTTTGATCGCGATAGCCGGCTTATCCCTATGCATCAAAAGTCAGTGCCGCAGCGGGTATCATTGATTGCCGCGCATCCGCGTTAAGCGGGCCGGAACGCCGTGTTCAGGCACGACGGCGTGCGCCACGCCACGCCATGCGCTGCGTCCAGACGGGAGGCAAAATGTTTGAAATTACACCACAGGATAAAGACGCATTCCAGCGCGACGGCGCCATTATTATTCGCCAGGCCTTTACTCGCCAATGGCTGGATATCGTGGAGCAGGGCATACTGGAAAATATGGCGCAGCCGAGCGATCATGGACGATATAGCGATCCGGATACGAAAACGTTTTTCCAGGATAGCGATAACTGGCGGCGCATTGCCCCCATTGAAACATTCGCCTTTGAATCGCCCGCCAAAGAGATAGCGGCCATGCTGTTGGGGTCCGGCAAAATTAATTTCCTGCACGATCATGTCTTGTCCAAAATGCCCGGCGCATCCCAGCGCACGCTCTGGCATCAGGATCAGCCTTACAGCCCGGTGGATGGCGACGACTTCTGCACCCTGTGGCTGCCCGTTGACAGCGTTACGCGCGAAACCGCGCTGGAGTTTGTCGCCGGCTCGCACCGTTGGGGTAAATGGTTCCGGCCGCAGTGGTTTGCCACCGGCCAGCTGCGCGATGGCGACGATGAACGCTGGGAGATCCTTCCCGATATTGAAGCCCGGCGCGGCGACTATCGTATTATCGGCTGGGCGCTGGAGCCCGGCGACTGCCTGGTGTTCCATGGGCTGACCCTGCACGGCGCGGCCGGCAATTTCCAAGCTACGCCGCGCCGGGTATTATCAACCCGATGGACCGGTGACGACGCCGTCTTTCGCTATCGCCGCGGAAAGATGTCGCCGCCTGCGCCGCTCCATGACGCCCCGCGAGACGGCGCGGTCATGGATTGCCCGGCGTTCCCGGTCGTCTGGCGCGCCGGCCTGGACGCATCCCGGCCCTGACGACGCTACCCATTGGGCTATGGGATATTGTTACCGTGAATAATTAACCTTCAGCCCGGAGCCGACGCATTAAGTATTTTCCGCCAATGGCCGATAACCAGATCCGTTATGTTATTCCTTATTTTCCGAATCACTAATAACGCCGTGTTCTCGCACTTCAATAAGCATTCGCCTTGGGGAAAGTATGGATAATTTTCAGAAAGAGGTGGAGGAGAGGACTAATCTCACCTCCTCAAACAGGTTTGAACTGCTGCTGTTCCGCCTGGGAACCTCACGGGTTGACGAACAGTCCGAGCTGTACGGCATCAATGTGTTCAAGCTGCGTGAAATCGCGCCGATGCCGTCGCTGACCACGTTTGCGGGCATGGCCTCGCCGATGATGGGCATGGCGAATATTCGCGGGGAGATTATTCCGGTGATCGATCTGCCGGCCATCGTGGGCTGTACGCCGAAGACCGGATTAAATATCCTGCTGGTGACCGAGTATGCGCGCAGCACCCAGGCTTTTGCCGTGGAATCCGTCGACGATATCGTCCGTCTGGAATGGAGCCAGGTGCTGGCCGCCGAGTCCGGCGTCAGGAGCCGTAATATCACCAGCATCGCCCGCCTGGACCAGGCTAATGTCGGCAACAGGCTGGCGTTGGTACTGGATGTCGAGCAGATTCTGTATGACATCATGCCGGCCAACCGCACGGTCAAGATGGACAGCGACAAAACGACGGCGTTTGATTTAACACCCGGCGCGGTCGCCATCGTGGCGGAGGATTCGAAAGTCGCCCGTTCGATGCTCGAACAAGGCCTGGAGATGATGGCTATTCCGGCCGTGATGCATATCACCGGTCTGGAGGCATGGAATAACATCACCAGGATGGCGGCGGAGGCGAAGGCGGAGGGCAGGCCGGTCTCGGATAAAATCGCGTTTGTATTAACCGATTTGGAAATGCCCGAGATGGATGGTTTTACCCTGACGTTGAATATCAAACGCGATGAATTCCTGAAGAATATCCCCGTTATCATCCATTCCTCGCTGTCCGGCAGCGCCAATGAAGATCACGTCCGCAAGGTGGGCGCCGACGCCTATGTGGCAAAATTCGACATCAACGAACTGGAGGCCGCTATCCACGGCGTGCTTGACGCCAACACCGTCGCCCGTGCTTAACGATGGTCATTATCTCTTTAAGCATAATGACTTAACCCCTCCCCGAATTCCTATCTAAGCTTGTTGTGTTTAGCGACGTTAACCGCCAGCGGGCATCTCCCGGCGCCGTTTCGGGCCGCCGGGCGGTGCATTTTCCCGGCGGGCACGCCGCTGGACACAACCACATCTGAGCGTTCTTCAGTGCCAATTTTGCCGCACTTAAACGAGGAAATATATGGATATCCCCGCAATCTCATCCGCCGGTCTTCAATCGAGCATACCAAATGGATTTGACCAAAATGAAACATTATTTGATGAATGGGACGATTGGGCCAGGCAGGCCTTGGACGGCGGTTCGGAACACCGCGACAAGGCCGCAATCAATTTGAAGGATTGCCTGCAGCGCGGCTCGACCTACCTGAACCTGAATTGCCTGAATCTATCTAGCCTGCCGGATAACCTGCCGCCGGGCCTGGTCCTGCTAAAAGCCAGCGGCAACGCCTTCACTTCCCTGCCGGAAAACCTGCCATCGGGTTTACACGAGCTGGACATGGATAACACCCCCCTCGGCAGCCTGCCGGACCAGCTGCCGCCCGAGTTGAAAAACCTTTATCTCAGCGGCACCAGGCTGTCGGCGCTGCCTGACAATCTTCCTTCGGGATTAAAGACGCTTAATCTGAATAACGTACCTATCGACAGCCTGCCGGCAAACCTGCCCGCACAGCTGCAGGTCCTGTTTGCCGGCGGCACCAACCTGACCAGCCTGCCGGATAATCTGCCGGCGGGCCTGGGTTCTTTGTATCTAGAATATGCGCCTTTGGAGAGTCTGCCGGATAATTTGCCCTCGGGAATGCACACCCTATTTGTCAATAATACGATGCTGAGCAGTCTGCCCGCGCAGTTACCCGCGGGCTTGCGGACCCTCCAGGCCAGCAATAGCCAGCTGTCCGCTTTGCCTGCCAACCTGCCGTCGACATTAAAGCTGTATATCGCCAATACCCCGTTGGCTGGGTTAATCGAAACGCTGCTGCCCGGCGCCCTGCAGGCGGGAGGATTATTAACCGGAGGCCTGTTTCCCGGCGGTATATTAGCGGATGGGGGTCTTCCGAACGGTTCGATTATCGGGGGAATAACCGGTGGCGCGAAGACCGGTTCCACTGCCGGCGGGATCGCCGGCTCGATTATCGCAGGAGCAACCGGCGGGTTGCCGGACAGCCCGGTGATTGAAGGCGCCACCGGCGGGTTGCCGGACGGCCCGGTGCTTGAAGGCGCCACCGGCGGGTTGCCGGGCGGAGCGGCGCTTAAAGAGCCGGCAGGCGCGTTACCTGATTCGGGGAACCTCGACTTAAGTAAGGTCTCGTTTAGCCGCCTGGCAAGCTATGAATCCGTTAGCTCCCTGGAATCGGTATCCTCAGCGCATGATCCCGTAATGTAGCTTTTATCTTGTTCAACCGGTCAGCAGGCGCTCCGGCGGCCTGCTGACCGGGCTGGCCCGGCGGGTCCGGGTAATTTGGCGGCGGCGCGATGCCACATCGTATTATTTGTGATCATTATCACAAAACATATCTATTGATATAACCAAACGTCATATCTACGTGTGAACCTAATAACCCTAAAAATCAATCTATTAAATTAATTTAATGAAAATTGTTACCAGTAACGGTGGTTGCTGCTTACATAAGTTAACATTTTTTTAACTTGAACTAACAAGAATTCAGCATATTCTACGCTTAAAATTATCATACAAATAATTATTAGTGCCCGGCGCTGCCGCATTCCCGCGGCCGGCGCCAGCGCATATATTACGACACCTGATGGAAATTTTATGAGCAAGCAAAACAACGAGGGGATCCCCTCAAGACGGCGTTTTTTGCAAAAAACGTTGTCGATTATTCCGTTGGCGGTTGCCGGAAGCAGCGTGGTTTCCCTGGCAAGTCCGGCCGCCACGCCCAAATCCGAAGGCATTTCCGCCCACTACGTTCCCACTTTCTTTAATAACGACGAATGGCGCTTTATCCTGGCCGCCACCGATCGTTTGATTCCGTCCGATGAATACGGGCCGGGCGCGGTGGGCGAAGGGGTGCCGGTCTATATCGATAAGCAGATGGAATTACCCTACGGCTACGGTCATCTGTGGTACATGCAGCCTCCCTTTGCCGAGGCCGCGCCGGAACTGGGTTATCAATCACAGCTGGCGCCTCGTGACACCTATCGCCGCGGTATCCAGGCCCTGAACGGCCATTGCCGGCGGCAGTTTCAACAGGTCTTTGCCGACCTTGGCCAGGAACAGCAGGATGACCTGCTGCGCCAACTGGAAGGCGGCAAGCTGACGTTTGACAATGTGCCCGGCACCTTGTTTTTCGCCCAACTGCTGGACAACACCAAAGAGGGCTACCTGGCCGATCCCATGCACGGTGGCAATCAAACGTTGGCCTCGTGGAAACTGATTGGTTTCCCGGGCGCGCGCGCCGATTACCAGCAAACGATGGATAACCCCAATAAACCCTATCCGTTAGGGCCGGTCAGTATTTCAGGGAAGAGGAGCGTCTGAACGTGGCGATTAAAAAAGACCCGGTGGATATCGTTATCGTCGGTTTCGGCTGGACCGGTTCGCTTATGGCGATGGAGCTGGCCGGAACCGGCCTGAAGATAGTGGCGCTGGAGCGCGGCGAGCAGCGCGACACCTATCCCGATTTTGCCTATCCGCGCATTATTGATGAACTGACCTACGGTATTCGTTTGAAGCTGTTTCAAAATGCGTCAAAAGAAACGGTGACCGTCCGTCACTCCGGCAACGAAAGCGCGCTGCCGTATCGCCGTTTTGGCTCCTTCCTGCCGGGTGACGGCGTGGGCGGCGCCGGCGTGCACTGGAACGGCATGCTGTGGCGTCCGCTCGAGGCCGATCTCAAGATGCGCAGCACCGTGATTGAGCGCTACGGCGCGGATTTTATTCCGCAGGATATGACGGTGCAGGACTATCCGTTTACCTCCGCCGAAATGGAGCCTTTTTTCGATAAATTCGAGAAAATCTGCGGTACCGCCGGACATGCCGGCAATCTTAACGGCGAAAAGATAGCCGGCGGCAATCCCTTTGAGGCCCCGCGGCAGAATCACTATCCGACCAAACCGCTTAAACAGCAGTACTCCGGTATGCTGTTCGAAAAAGCGGCAAAAGAGCTGGGCTATCATCCGTTCCCGCTGCCGGCGGCGCTGTGCAGCGAACCTTATACCAACCCCTATGGCGTGCAGTTAGGCGTGTGCAACTACTGCGGTTTCTGCGAACGGTTCGGCTGCTTTAATTACGCCAAGGCGTCGCCGCAGAGCTGCGTGCTGCCGGCGCTCTACCAGTATAAAAACTTTGAGCTGCGCACCCAGTCCCAGGTGCTGCGCGTCAATACCGATTCCACCGGCGCCCAAGCGACCGGCGTTACCTATATCGACGCCAATGGCCAGGAAGTTGAGCAGCCCGCCAGCCTGGTGGTGCTGAGCGCTTTCCAATTGCACAATGTGCGTCTGCTGCTGTTATCGAACATCGGTAAACCCTACGATCCGGCCACCGGCGAAGGCGTGGTCGGGCGTAACTATGCCTACCAGATGAATGGCGGCGTCTCGTTGTTCTTCGACCCGGACACCAATTTTAATCCCTTCGCCGCAACCGGCGCCACCGGGACGTTTATCGACGATTTTAATGCGGAAAACTTTGACCACAGCGGTCTGGGATTTGTCGGCGGAGCCACCATTTCCGCCACTATTACCGGCGGGCGGCCAGTCCAGCAGATGAGCATTTCCAATAAAGCGCCTAAATGGGGCACCGGCTGGAAAAAAGCGATCAAGGAGAGCTACCTGCATACCATGAGCATCGGCTCTTCCGGATCGGTGATGCCTTACAAACAGTGTTATCTCGATCTTGACCCCACCTATAAAGATCATCACGGACAACCGCTGCTGCGCATGACCTTCGACTGGCAGCGGAACGAACTCAAGATGACCAACTTCATCGCCGGCAAGGCGGAAGGGATCGCCAAGGCCATTGGACCCAAGCATTACGAAATGGGCTTTAAAGGCATGAACGCCCACTACGATGTGCGTCCCTATCAGTCCACCCATACCACCGGCGGCGCGGTGATGGGCGACAACCCCAAGACCAGCGTGGTTAACAAATACCTGCAAAGCTGGGATGTGCCCAACGTGTTCGTGCTGGGGGCCTGCTGCTTCCCGCAAAACCTGTCGTATAACCCGACCGGTATCGTCGGCGGCACTACGCTATTTGCCGCGCATGCGATCCTTACGCAGTATTTGGCTAACCCCGGACCGCTGGTCCAGGCTTGACAGGGAAGGAACCGAGATGAAATTTCGATGGAATGCGGTACTGCCTTTTATCGCCCTGGCGCTGCTGCCGGCCGCGGCCGCTGCGGCCGCCGACGGCCAACCGGTCAGCACAGGACAATATCTGGCAACCGCCGGCGACTGCGTGGCCTGCCATACCACCGCCGGCGGCCGGCCGTTTGCCGGCGGGCTGAAGATGAACACCCCGGTAGGGGCCATTTATTCCACCAATATCACGCCGGATAAAGACACCGGTATTGGCGACTACCGCTATGAGGATTTCGCCAAAGCCGTGCGTGAAGGGGTGGCGAAAGATGGTCATCACCTCTATCCGGCCATGCCCTACACGTCGTTTGCCAAGATTAATGATGAAGACATGCGCGCGCTGTATGACTTCTTTATGCGACAGGTGCCGGCGGTCAAGCAGCCCAATCGCGACAGCGATATTCCCTGGCCGCTCAATATGCGCTGGCCGCTGGCGGCCTGGAACTGGGTATTCCATGATGACGACGCGTTCCGGCCGGACAAGGGACAAAACGCCGAGTGGAATCGGGGAGCCTATCTGGTGCAGGGGCTGGAGCATTGCGGCACCTGCCACACGCCGCGCGGCCTCGCGTTCCAGGAGAAGGCGCTGGATCAGTCCGACGACGCCTACCTGTCCGGCGGCACGCTGGAGGGGTGGCACGCGCCCGACCTTACCGGCAATGCCAACGATGGCCTGGGTCGCTGGTCCGCGGATGAGCTGGTGATGTTCCTGAAAACCGGGCGCACCGACTCCAGCGCGGCCTTTGGTGCCATGACCGACGTGGTCGAACACAGCACGCAACACCTGAGCGATGCGGATTTGCGGGCGATGGCGGTCTATCTGAAATCGATCAAATCCTCGGATCCCCATGCGGCGGTTCCCAGGGAGGATGACGCCACCTCCGCGGCGCTGGTTAAAGGCGATATGGGTAAGCCGGGGGCGCAGGAATATATGGACAACTGCGCCGCCTGCCATCGTATTGACGGCAAAGGCTATGCCAAAACGTTCCCGGCGCTGGCGCATAACCCGGCGGTGCTGAGCGACGATCCTTCTTCGTTGGTCAGCATCGTGCTGCGCGGCGGCAAGATGGCGGTCACCAAAGATGCCGTCACCGGATTGACCATGCCGGATTTCGCCTGGCGGCTGGATGACCGGCAGGTGGCGGATTTGCTTAGCTTTGTTCGCAGCGGCTGGGGCAATAACGCGCCGCCGGTCAGCGCGAAACAGGTGAAGGAACTGCGCAAGCAGCTGTCGACGGTAGAACGCAAGGATCCCAATAAGGCGAATGAGCCGAATACCGGACCGCCGCGCCAGTAACGGGATGATGGCGCAAGCGGGCGGGCGTGTGCCAAGGCTCCGCGTGCGCCCGCCCATTCGTACAAGACAAGGTCATTGCCACCCCTGGCCTTATGTCGGCCGGCGTCGCCGGCTGGCAGATTCCTGGCAATGGCGGCCGCGGTCGCGCCTACCTGGTGCCATGAAGAATTTCTTTTACCAGATGGGTCTTCTCCGGCGATAATTTTCTGGCGGGAGCTATGACCTCGGTGGAGATATCCACGCCGCTGGCTTTGACTGCTTCCTTGATGACCCCGAAAAATGGCGTTTCCAGCGCATAAAGCGGCGAGAGTTTGGCCAGGCGGCGTTGCAGGGAGAACGCTCTTTCATAGTCCTTTTTGATAAACGCATCATAGATGCCGCCGGTGACTTCCGGCGCAAAGTTAAAGGTGGCCGGAATACCGCCATGCCCGCCCAGGATAAGCGTATCCAGCATATATTCGTCATATCCGGAGAAGATAATAAAGTCCGGCCTGAAGCCATGCACCAGATTAATGACTTCGCGGGTATGGCTGATGTTATCGATGGTATCTTTTATGCCGATGATATTGGGCACGTCGCGCGCCAGCCTGGCGATTACCTCCAGGCCGATATCTTGCCCGGTGAGGGCGGGGAAGTTATACAGGAATACCGGTAACGGGATTGATTCCGCGATAGTGCGGTAGTGATGGTAAAGATAATCGCTATTCAGCTGCGCATAGTAAGGGTTGACCACCAGTACCGCATCGGCCCCCACCGCGGCGGCATGTTGGCCATACCCAATGGTTTCGGCGGTTCCCGGCGCGGCGATGCCGAGTAACACCGGTACCCGGCCGTCGACGTAGTCGACACAAAATTCGGCTACCGCCAGCCGGGTTTCATGGGACATATGGCAAAATTCGCCGCCGCTGCCCAGAACCAAAATGCCATTGGCGCCGCTGGTAATAACATGATCCAGCAGCGTTGCCATACCGGCCTCATCCAGATGTCCTTTATCGTCGACAATGGTCGGGACGGGCGGGAAAACACCTTTAAACTTTTCAATATTCATTTAATACCACCGTATTGGGTCTGTGAAAATCAGGGCTGCGTTAAGTCGCGATGTGCCGGGGTTTATCGTTATCTGGCCGCTTCCACCTCAGCCTCCAGGCTCATCTGTTCACTGCCGATTTTTTTATCGAAATTAATGGCCAGCGAGCAGAGCAGATAACCTACCGCCGCGGCGGCAAAGAACATCATTGCGGCATAATAATTTCCAGTGACCTGTACCAGAAAACCGATAAAGATGGGGATGATCGCCGCGGAAAGATTGCTGCTGAAATTCATCGCGCCACAAAGGGTTCCCGCGACCTTTTGCGCGCCGAGCAGTGAAGGGATGGACCAGTAAACGCTTGCCCAGCGTAATGGAAACATCGCCACGGCGAGCAGGATTACCGCCATGACTGGATTGGTGCTGTTGGCGCAAAGGAAAATGCCTGCCCCGGCGGTGATGGCTGAAATAGCCAGCATGGTATGCAGTACCTTGTTGGTATCCCCGCCGCTATTGCGCCAGCGGTCCATAATGTAGCCGCCGGTGAGCTGGCCGGCAAAGCAGCATAAAAAAATGATCGCCATGGCCCCGCCCATTGATTTGATATCAAAACCATAGGTTTTTTGAAAATAAAGCGGCAGCCAGGTCATCAAGCCATAAAACACCGTGCTGTAGCAAATCCATCCGCCGATAAGCGCCAGGGTGTTGCGTTGTTTAAAATAAGGTTTTATCTCCGCGAAAGTATATTTTTTACCGGCAACGGCTGCGGATGGATTGCCGGCGACGATATGATCCAGTTCGGCCTGGTTGATTTTCGGATGTTCATGCGGGTAGGTGCGGATATACCAATAGGCTAATAAGCCGGCAAGCACGGTCGCGACGCCGGCAATAATAAACGCCATGCGCCACGAGCCGAATACCGCGATGAGCCAGGTCAGGACAATCGCGCCCATGGCGGTGCCCAGCGCCGCGCCGCCGTCAAGCAGCATGGAGCCGCGTCCACGCTCGGTCGGGGTTAGCCAGGTGCCCATGAGCTTGGCCCCGGCCGGCATGATGGGCGATTCCGAGATACCCAGGCCGACCCGGGTCAGCGCCAGCAGTGCCGTGGTATGGCATAAGGCGCCCAGCGCCTGGAACATCCCCCAGATGATAGTGGCCCAGGCGATAATGATACGCGCTTTAAAGCGGTCCGCCATGACCCCGCTTGGCAGCTGCATCAGGGCATAGGCCCAAAAAAAGGTGCTATGAAGTAAGCCGACCACCACGGCATCCTGGATATTAAACTCTTGAACAATATGCGGCATGGCAATCGCCAGGGACGTTCGATCCATATAGTTAATCGCGCCCAATAATAACAGGATAAGGAATATCCGCCATCTGACGTTGGTGGGCTTGCCGTAGTTGCTGTAATTATTTGTTATGTTATTAGACATAATGGTTACCTAAACCATATATAGGTTATATGGCTTTTTATTAATCTATTTTGTAGGGAAGATTACCGTCGACTGATTACATAATCGAACCGATATTCCACGGGACAAATTCCGCGCTGCCATAGCCGAACTGCTCGCTTTTGGTTTTTTTACCCGAAGCCATGTCCAGGATCATGCTGTAAAGCCGTTCGCCCACCTCGGCGATGCTTTCCGTGCCGTCGACGACATTACCGCAGTTAAGGTCCATATCCTCTTCCTGCCGTCGCCATAACGTATTATTGGTCGCCAGTTTTAAACAAGGCGTGGGCTTACTGCCAAAGGCGGAACCGCGGCCGGTGGTAAAACACAGTACGTTGGCGCCGCCGGCAATCTGGCCGGTCACCGCAATGGGGTCATAGCCGGGGGTATCCATAAATACCAGTCCCTTAGCCGTAACGGGTTCGGCATATTCATAGACCTCGACTAAATTGGTGGTGCCGCCTTTGGCGATGCCGCCGAGGGATTTTTCCAGCACGGTGGTGAGCCCGCCGGTTTTATTTCCCGCTGACGGATTATTGTTCATTTCACTGTGGGTCCTGCGGCAGTAATCTTCCCACCATGCAATACGCGCGATAAGCTTCTTGCCCACCTCCGGCGAAACGGCCCGCCGGGTCAATAAATGTTCCGCGCCGTAGATTTCCGACGTTTCCGAGAGAATGGCGCTGCCGCCCTGCTGGACGATTTTATCGACGGCATACCCCAGCACCGGATTGGCGGAGATGCCCGAATAACTGTCGGAGCCGCCGCATTCCAGCGCCAGGATAAGTTCCGCCACCGGCACCGGCTCGCGTTTGACCTGATTGGCGGTTGCCAGCATGCCGTCGATCAGCGTTATGCCTTTATCGATGGTTTTGCGCGTCCCGCCGCTTTCCTGGATGGTCATGGTATGCAATGACGGGCCTTCCTCCAGCTGCTCAACCCTGATCAAATCCTTGATTTGATTGGATTCACATCCCAGGCCGATAATAATGACGCCGGCAAAATTAACATGACGCGCATAACCGCTCAGCGTGCGGCGCATCACCACCATCGCTTCGCTGTCGAAACCAATGGCGCACCCGAAGCTCTGCGGCAGCGCGACCACGCCGTCGACGTTCGGATACTCTTCCAGGCCGGTTTTTTTATAATGATCTTCGATAGCGCGCGCCACGGTGGCGCTGCAGTTCACGCTGGTTAATATGCCGATAAAATTGCGGGTCGCGACACGTCCGCCGGCGCGGCGGATCCCCATGAAAGTGTCCTGCGTTGCGGCGGGAACAAGCTCGACGGTATCTTCACCGTAGGCATAATCGCGGGCGAAGTCGCCCATGCCCAGGTTATGGGTATGGATATGTTCCCCTTTGGCGATCGGCTGTGAAGCAAAGCCGATGATCTGGCCGTAGCGCTTAACGGCTTCACCCGCCTTGATATCGCGCAGCGCGATTTTATGCCCCTCGGGGATAGCCGTCAGCACGGTAAGCCGCTCGTGCTGCAGCAGGGTGCCGGCCTGGATCGGGCCGCGGGCAATGACAACATCGTCTTTGGGATTGAGTTTAATAACCGGATAAACTTGGCTCATCACAATGCTCCTGAATCACGTAGCGGTAAATTGACTATTTGTTATTTTGGTTCTGTATGTAGAACTATAGTTCCTTTTGTAGAACAATTTTGCTCGCTGGGATTTGGGGTGTCAACGCATTGAACGGAAAGATATTGCTTTTGTGATTGTCTTCAAATTAATCAATGGGCGTTTTTTTAAGCGCCGGCGCGCCGTGAGCGCGCGCCTTGCGGGCAGGGGCGGGGTTATTTAATTTTATCGGTAATGGTCCGCGCGGCTAGCGCCAGCATTGCCGCAATTTCCTCGTGATGATTTTCGGGCAGCTGAAAAGAAACGCCGGACACGCTGATGGCGGCAATCACGCGCAGGTTGGCGTCGAACACCGGGACGGCGATACATCTTACCCCCTGGCTGTCCTCTTCATTATCATAGGCCCAGCCGCGTTGCCGGATCAGGGCGAGTTCAGCGCCAAGCTGGCGCTTATCGGTGATGGTGGTGTCGGTATACCGGGGTAGCGTCTCTTCATCGGTCAGCAGCGCGTTTCTCTCCTCATCGGTCAACCATGCCATCAGCGCCTTGCCCAGGCCCGAACTGTGGAGCGAGAGACGCTTGCCTTCCCAACTGCGGATCACGATGGCGCGCGGGCTTTCTAATTTTGCCAGGTATATCGGGGTATTCCCTTCCAAAACACCGAGATGGCATGTCAGCTCAGTGCTATCACGCAGGTTAACCAGCACCGGCATGGCGATATTTTTAATATCAAACTGCTGGATGGCTTTATTACCGAGCTCATATAGGCGCAGGCCCAAACAGTATTTATCGCCGACCTGCCTTATCAGCCCATGCGTTATCATCCCGCTCAGCAAGGAGGAGGTGGTGCTTTTTGCCATGTTCAGTCCTTGGTAAATCTGCGTGAACGTGGCCCCCCGTTTATCAGAGAGGTAGTCGCAGATATCAACGACTTTATCAAGCGCGGGAACTTGAGTGGTTATTTTTTTCATCATAAGGTTGCTTTCGGGCAAGAGCGGCAATGCCGGTTATCAAATTCAGAAGAGGTAGCATAACTCTTTTTATTTCATGGTGCTAACCGAGCACCCGTTTGTGCGGCGCGGGCCACGGACTCATAAGCGAATTGCGACGCCGCGCTTTTAGATGCGCGGAAGAGCCGGCGCGCCGTCCGCGGCGTATCGGACCTGGATAAAACCCGGGAACGCAGGAATGCGATTTGCTCTTCGGCATGGCGGGACTTATTATCGGAACAGCTTCTGTAAACGGGAACGTTTTATTTTGTCGACAGGGAGGCGCCGGCCGGGGCGGTAATACATCAGCTTTTTTATGACCTTTAGGTCAGCCATCCTGAATGTAAGGACAAATACGCCATGAAGAAGATCGGATTTCTGTCGTTTGGCCACTGGACGCCTTCGCCGCAGTCGGGTACCCGCTCCGCCGCCGACGCGCTGTTGCAATCCATCGATCTTGCGGTTGCCGCCGAGGAACTGGGGGCGGACGGCGCCTATTTCCGGGTGCATCACTTCGCCCGCCAGCTCAGCTCCCCCTTTGCCCTGCTGGCCGCCGTCGGCGCCAGGACCCGTCGCATCGAGATCGGCACCGGTGTTATCGATATGCGTTATGAAAATCCCCATTACATGGCCGAAGACGCCGGCGTGGCCGACCTTATCTCGGGCGGACGTCTGCAACTGGGCATCAGCCGTGGTTCGCCGGAGCAGGTGATCGAGGGCTGGCGCTATTTCGGCTACCGGCCCGACGAGGGCGAGACGGACGCCGACATGGCCCGGCGCCACACCGAGGTCTTGCTCGACTTGCTGCGCGGCGAGGGTTTCGCCAAGCCCAATCCGCAGCCGATGTTCCCCAACCCGCCCGGCCTCCTGCGCCTCGAACCGTTTTCCGCGGGCCTGCGCGACCGGATCTGGTGGGGCGCGGGCTCGAACGCCACCGCGGTCTGGGCGGCGAAATTGGGTATGAACCTGCAAAGCTCTACGCTTAAGGACGACGAGACCGGCGAGCCGTTCCATATCCAGCAAGCCCGGCAGATACGGGCCTACCGGGCGGCATGGCAAGAGGCCGGCCACACGCGCGAACCACGGGTGTCGGTAAGCCGTAGCATCTTCGCGCTAATGGACGAACGCGATCGCGCCTATTTCGGCAACAGCAGCCGCGATGGCGACCAGGTTGGTTTTCTCGACGAGAAGACCCGGGCGATCTTCGGCCGCAGTTACGCCGCCGAGCCGGACGCGTTGATCAAACAGCTTGCCCGGGACGAGGCCATTGCCGAGGCCGACACCCTGCTGTTGACCGTGCCGAACCAGCTGGGCGTCGACTACAACGCGCATGTCATCGAGGCGATCCTGACCCACGTGGCTCCGGGCCTGGGCTGGCGCTGATAACGCGGCGGGCGCCTGCGGCCACCGGCGCGGTGTCCATTCCCCAAGGGCGGGCCGGCGCCGCGCTTGCTCAACGGTGATCCAAACGCACTGATATGATACAGGATGTTATCCCGGCAGGAGGCACTTAACCTGAAATTTTCGCCATCGTTTACGGGAGGCTGCCTATGTGCGCTATTATCCCGCTGGGCGTTAACCCGCATCATTAAAATTGGCTCGGTTATTGCCTACTTTCTTATTTTTTACAGGAAAGGGATAACAATGTGAAACATAGCGCAACGATGGTAATCGGCATGGCGACACTCTTTGCTTCAGGTTTAACCCTGGCGGATGAATTCACCGGAACACTGAAAAAAATAAATGACTCGGACGTTATCGCCGTCGGTTATAGAGAGACAAACATCCCCTTTTCTTATCAAGATGAGGCTCATAATGTTAAGGGATATTCCCAGGAATACTCTGACAAGATTATCGCCGCCGTTAAGCAGAAGCTGAATAAGCCGAACTTGACCGTTAAGTTTGTGCCGATAACTTCTCCCGACCGTATCCCTTTATTACAAAATGGCGTTTATGATTTCGAATGCGGGTCAACGACCAACAATAAGGAAAGGGCGCAGCAAGTTGAATTTTCAGATACCATCTTTATTGTCGGCACCCGCTTGTTAACCGCTAAAGATAGCAATATCAAGGATTTTAGCGACCTGAAAGGCCAGGCCGTTACCACGAACGCCGGAACCACATCCGAGGTGCTACTGAATAAACTGAATGACACGCAGAACCTGGGTATGAGGATCGTCACGTCCAAGGAGGGCGGCGCCCCGGCTTTTTACACGCTGCAAAGCGGCCGGGCGGTTGCCTATATGATGGACGACGCCTTACTGGCGGGCGATCGTTCCAAGGGCCGGGATCCGAAAAATTGGGTTATTGTCGGCACGCCGCAATCTCATGAAGCCTACGGCTGTATGATGCGAAAAGATGACCCGCAATTCTCCACGCTGTTGAATAAAACGATTGCGGATGCGCAGCTTTCAGGCGAGGCCGCTAAATGGTATGGCAAGTGGTTTAAACAGCCTATTCCCCCGAAAGGAATTAATATGAATTTCGACATGAGTGATGAGATAAAAGCGCTGTTTAAACACCCGAATAATAATGCGCTGTAAGAGTAAGCACTGGCAAAAAACACATAAAACCCGTCCCCGGGAGGCGGGTTTTCTTATTTGGGATGCGCCGGCATCCAAGGATGCGTTCTATCGCGGGCGGATGTGTAGGCGGGCTTCAGGCTGCCGCCTGTTCATGGCGCCAAACTATTAATTATTGCCTGCCGGCGTCCATCGCCGCCTGTCAGTCGCCCGGGGGCAGGCCGTCACAGCCGTAAAATTCCCTCCGCGCGCTCACTGGCGTCAGTAGATTCAGGCCGATAGCAGCTCCCGCGGTGCGACGGCTTTCAATCCAGTCGCCACCTTCCATTCCGGATGCATTTGCACATGTTTAAAATTGTAGTGTGAAGGAGATCAAATACTAGTTAAAACAGGGTTTCATTTTTGTGCCGTTGAGTAGAGAGTACCCAGTGTTTAACGGGAATAGGAGTGTCTAGTGTCTAACTATTTCTGTCGGGCATCGATTCGCTTCACGGATTGTCATCATGATCATGTCAGCAAAAGATAAACTGTACCAGAATATATTGACCCATTATTCCGCTAACCACAGCGGCTTTACCGCGCTGGATTGCGCGGATTTGGTTCCGATCGGCCGCAGCGTGATAAGCCACTATCTCAATCGCCTATGCGATGACGGGAAATTAATTAAGGAAAACACCCGGCCGGTACGCTTTTTTGTCAACACTGCGCCAACGCCGTCCACGCCGGCGCCGGTGGACAAAAAGACGCAGAATGCATTTAGCCGCTTGATTGGCGCGGACGGTAGCCTGGCGCAGGCGGTATCGCTGTGCCGCTCGGCCGTGGACTACCCCACCGGTGGCCTGCCGGTGCTGCTGGCAGGAGAAAGCGGGGTGGGCAAAAGCCATCTCGCCAGCCTGATTTACGACTACGCGCTTGAACGGGGCGTCATCGCGGCGGACAAACCGCTTATCGAACTGAACTGTGCCGACTATGCCAATAACCCTGAACTGTTGTCCGGCACGCTGTTTGGTTACATCAAGGGGGCTTTCACCGGCGCCGATCGGGAAAAACGCGGCGCATTTGATGAGGCGGACGGCGGCATTTTATTTCTCGATGAAGTCCATCGGTTGTCCGCCGAAAACCAGGAAAAGCTGTTCTTGTTCATGGACAAAGGCTATTTCTATCGCCTCGGGGATAATCGCACCCGCCATCCGGCAGTCATCCGTTTTATTTTCGCTACTACCGAAAATATCGATACCGTGTTGCTCAACACCTTTCGCCGCCGGATCCCGGTGCGGGTTACGTTGCCGAATTTCATCTCGCGTCCTCTCACCGAACGGGTGGCCCAGGTCGACTGTTTTTTGCGTTGCGAGGCGCGTAGCCTGGCAAGGGATATTCATTTGGACGCGTCCCTGATGCGTCAATTAGTCATGTCGCCGGTCAGGGGCAACATCGGCGAGTTGAAAAACCAGATAAAAGTGATATGCGCCAGCGCATGGAGCGAGAGCGATAACCCGCAATATATCGTCCTGAACTTACCGTACCCACCAACCGGCACCGGTGAAATGCTGCTTATTTCCCGTCGGGAAAGCGCATCCACGGTGGATGTGGCGTCGTTGCTGCCAAAAGCGATGCGCGATGAGGTCATCTTCAAGGAGTTCTGCCACAGCGGCAATACGCTGTTGCTTAATCGCAAGCTTGAACAACTGCTGACGACGATTAGCGGCGTTCTGAGCCAGGCGTCGCCCTACGGCGGTTATGTCTGGCAAAGCACTATGCATGCCATTAACGAGCTGGAGAATTTAACCGGCCTGGCGTTTAACCAGGATCACCGCAAAGCCGTCTGGCTGTGTTTAAACTACGCTTTACATCACGACAGCGACGCCGCGCAGGCCGGGGATTTACGGGCGATAACCGATTACGTTTCCAGCAAAGCGCGGCTGCTTGCCGACGAGTGCGTGAACCTGTTGCGTCATCACGTCGTGGACGCGCCCTTCATGCTGTTGCCGCCGCTGCTCGGCAGCGCGTTTAACTCATTGGCCGGTGACGACGACCTGATTCAGGGGGTGATTGTTTCCCACGGCCGCTCCACGGCGTCCAGCCTGGCGGGCATCGCTAATCAGCTGACCGGCGGCTATATGTTTAAAGCCTTCGATATGCCCAACGCCACCTCAACGCGCGAAATAATCGACATGCTGATCAACCACCTTGATGCCATAAAGCAGAGCGCGGGGTTGATAATCCTGGTGGACATGGGGTCATTAAGGGCGATTTATGAAGAAATAAAACTCCATTTACATGGCGAGCTGCTGGTGATCAATAACGTCAGCACCGCCATGGCTCTGGATATCGCGTCAAAAATCCAGCACCGCCTGCCGATGGAGGAGATCATCAACAGCGTCAAAGGCGCCTACGAAGTGGAAACCCGCTACTACGCCGGCGTACTGCCGGGAAATAAAATCATTATCACCTGTATCTCGGGCGAAGGCATTTCGCACAAACTCAAGGATATCGTACAGCGTTATCTGGCGCGCGATGAGATTGATATCGTCACCATGGAGTACGACGATGTGAAATGGAAAATCGCCCGCTCGGATCCGGCGCTGAACGGCACTCGGCTTATTATCACCACTACCGAACTTGAGGCGGGCTATATTCCGCTATTAAGCGTTGAGCAACTGATCAAAGAGAAAACCGCCGTATTGCGCCGTGACTATTTCACCGATCTGCTGGCGGCGGAAGGGCTGGAGCCGATGATCGAAGAGGTGGTTAAACTGTTCACGGTGGAAGGGGTTGCCAGCCGGCTTAACTTTCTCAACCCGGTGGTCATTATTAATGAAGTGGAATCGGTCATCAAGCAGTACGAGTCATTTTACAAACTTCACTTCGAAAGCTATTTGCGCATCAATCTGTTTATGCATATTGCCCTGATGATAGAGCGCGTGATGGTCAACGCCGGAATGCGCAATCGCGACGACGTGGAGCTGACCGGCGACCAAAAAGCCTTTGTCGAGGTGCATGACACTTTTTTCCTGGCTCTAAATCGTAAATATCACATTGTGTTACCGCTGACCGAGGTTCTGATGATTTATGAAATCATGGAGCCGTGGATTGTCCCGCAGCCATTGTGATCCCGCCTTATGGCTCTACGGTTTTACCGCGGGGCCCTTCTCTAGACACTACTGGATTTTAGCGCTTTCAACGGCGTTTCTAGTGTGGAAAATATATATAATGTATTGTTTTATATCGATTAATTTGGTATGGCATAGCTATTGCATATTCCTGGGAAGGTCATCAGGAATTCTTTAAGGAACGCGTAATGCGAGAGGTCTTTATCGCCAGCCATGGCCAGTATGCCGAAGGCATTATCTCGGGGCTTGATTTACTTATCGGCAGCGATCACGGCATTACCCCGATATGCGCTTATTGCGGCGACATTGGCTCCACGGCCGATTTGGCGCAGCGCTTTAACGCTATCGCGCTGGAAGCGGCCCGGCGCGGCAATGAGCTGGTGTTGTTTACCGATATGCAGGGCGGGAGCGTCAATAACACCGCGGTTCAAGTGATGATGGACTATCCCCATATGCATGTGATTAGCGGCGCGAACCTGATCATGCTGATGGAGTTCTGCATGTCGGAACGCACGGAAACGGCGGCGCGCGTCGCCGATGCCATCCATATGGCGACGCAGGCCATGCAGTATATGAATACCCTGCCGGAAATTATCGGCGCGCGGCAGAACCTGGGCAGCAGCAGCCAGGATGACGATGATTTCTTCGCCATGGAGGAAAATCAATGAGCGTCGTGCTTGAACCCCTGGACCCGCGTTACGCCGCGGCGCAGCCACCGCTGACATCGGCATGGCTACGGGCCGCGATTGGCGATGTGCTTGCCGGCATTGATGCCATGTTGCCGCGTTTTACCGCCACGTTCCCGGCGGCCAGCGCGCGGGGCGGGCGTTATCCGGCGGTGGAAAAAGTGGACTGGACCGAGGGATTCTGGACCGGTCTGCTGTGGCTGGCGTGGGAAGTCACCGGAGATGACAAATATCGACGCGCCGCCCAAGGGCTGCTGGATAGCTTCGAGGATCGTCTCGATCGGCAGATCAAAGTGGATACCCACGATCTGGGCTTTTTGTATCTGCTTTCCTGCGTAAATGCCTGGAAATTGACCGGCAATGAACGCGCGCGCGGCCTGGCGCTACGCGCCGCGGAATTGTTGTACCGCCGGTTCAACTCCAGCGCGGGCGTTATCCAGGCGTGGGGGGATTTAAACGACCCGGCGCGCCAGGGGCGCATGATTATCGATTGCAACCTGAACGTGCCGTTGCTGTTCTGGGCGGCGGATGAAACCGGCAACCGGCAGTGGCGCGAGGCGGCCCGCCGTCATTTGGCGCAGGCTTCACGTTATCTGGTTCGTGACGACGCATCCACGTTTCACACCTTTTACCTGGATATCCATAGCGGGCAACCGCTGCGCGGCGATACCCACCAGGGGTTTCGCGATGATTCGTGCTGGTCCCGCGGGCAGGCCTGGGGGATGTACGGCTTTGCGCTCGGTTTTAATCACACCGGCGATGCCGCCTTTACCGAGCTGTCGCGCAGGCTGAGCCACTACTTTCTCAACCGCCTGCCGGACGATTACGTTTGTTATTGGGATTTGATATTCACGCCGCAAGACCACGCGTTTCGCGATACCTCCGCCGCCGCAATCGCGGTGTGCGGGCTGGACGAGTTACTGAAACAGCTGCCGCTCAGCGATCCGCTGCGCCCGGCCTATGGCAACGCCATCGGCCTGATGATGCGCAATCTGCACCAGCATTATTTTGCGCATAACGAAGACGGGCTGCTGCGCGAAGGGGTTTACAACTATGGCCGCAATATGGGCATTAACGTGCCCAATCTCTGGGGCGATTTTTTTTATTTCGAAGCGCTGGTGCGCTTATCCCGTACCTGGACACCCTACTGGTGAAGATTAATAACAGGAGAAAAAAGCATGATTTCATTGGTTCGTATTGACGATCGTTTAATCCACGGCCAGGTGGCGGTGGTGTGGACCAAACACCTCGGCGTAAATCGTATTCTGGTGGCAAACGACCAGATCGTGACCAACGACGTACAGAAGATGTCGCTGCGCATGGCCGCGCCGGATACGGCGAAATGCGCCATCATGGCGGTGAAGGACGCCGGGGCTACCCTCAACGATCCGCGCTCCGCGGGCATGAAAATTCTGGTTATCGTCAACTGCGTAGCTGATGCCCGCCGCCTGATCGAACAGGTTCCGGCCATCGACCGGCTGAACGTCGCCAACTTCGGGCGTATCACCGATAACCTGGCGGCAAAAACCAAAATCAGCGACACCGTCTACGTGACGCCGGAGGATGTGGTGGATTTTCGCGCCATTGCCGGACGCGGCGTGAAGGTGGACTACCAGGTGTTGCCTTCACACCCGGTGAAAAATCTCATCGACATGTTAGATAACGCCCGATAAGCGAGGCCATTATGTTAACTCCGGCATTACTTGTAGCCCTGGTGATGTATATCGCCAAATTCTTCGACCACACTCTCGGTCAGCCCTTAATCGAGCGCCCGCTGGTATGCGGCGCCATGGTGGGGTTTGTACTGGGCGATTTCCAGCAGGGCATCATTATCGGCGCCAGCCTGGAGCTGATTTTCCTCGGCACCATCACCATCGGCGGTTCGGTACCGGCAGACCTGGCGGTGGGCTCGGTGCTGGCCACCGCGTTTACCATCCTGACCCATGCCGAACCGGCGGTGGCCGTGGCGCTGGCATTGCCGATAAGCCTGCTGGCGGTGTTCGTCTACCAGGTGCTCAAGCTGGTGTATACCGCGCTGGTGGAAAAATATGACGCGTTGCTTGAACAGGGCCATGACCGCGCGGCGCTGGGCCTGACCTTCGGCATGACGATGTTCTATGGCCTGCCGTTCGCGATTATCGCCTTTTTCGGCGTACTGTTCGGCACCGACGTTATCCGCAGCCTGGTGGAGAATATCCCCGATACCGTGATGCGCGGCATGACCGCAGTGGGCGGCATCCTGCCGGCTCTGGGGTTCGCCATCCTGCTTAAGGCGCTTTGGCACCGTAATATCGCCGCCTTCTTTTTTATCGGCTTTGCGCTGGCGGCGTATTTGAAACTGCCGATTATGGGTATCGCCATTATTGCCGCTTCCGTAGCGGTCTACCTGTGCTTTAACGAATTCAATCAACTCAAATTAAACAAACAGAACGCCGTCGGTGCGAATGCGGTTTCTGTCGATGATAAGGATGGGTTCTTCAATGACTGATATCCAAATAAGGGACGCTGCCGCCTACAGCAGCGATAAAGACGAAAAGAAAATGTTCCGTCAGCTATTCTTCCGCCAGTTCCAATTGCTCGGGGCGATGAACTTTACCCGCATGGAGGGCCTGAACTATGGTTGGGCGCTGGCGCCCATGCTGCGCAAAATCTACCCGGAACCCCGTCGCTACCTGGACGCGTTAAAGCGTAATAGCCAGTTTTTTAATACCAACCAGCATTTGGCGCCGTTTATTATGGGCCTGACGCTGTCGATGGAAAAGGAGAATGCCAATAATCCGGATTTCGATACCGCCAGTATCAACGGCATTAAAGTGGCGCTGATGGGGCCGTTTGCCGGGGTGGGAGACTCCTTTTTTTACGGCGTGCTGCGCATTATAGCCACCGGCATCGCGATTGGCCTGGCCTCGCAGGGTAACCCGCTTGGGCCGTTATTGTTCCTGCTGATATATAACATTCCCAGCTATTTGATTCGCTATTATGGCGGAGCGATGGGCTATCGGCTCGGGTCGAAATATATCGCCGAAGCCACCCAGTCGGGGTTGCTGGGCTGCATCACCAAAGCCTCCTCCATCATGGGCCTGATGATGGTCGGGGCGATGAGCGCTTCAATGGTGAAATTCGCCACGACCTATAAAACCACCATTGCCGGGCAGCCGTTCGTGTTGCAGGAGATCCTGGATAAAATTTGCGTCGGGCTGATTCCGTTACTGCTGGTGCTGGGTTGCCTGCGCCTGCTGAATAAAAAGGTCAGCCCGAACAAAGTGCTTATTTTGCTGATTGCGCTCGGCTTTGCCTCCGCCGGTATCGGCATTATCTGACCCATTATCCCCTTTTCACACGAAGAGGGGATTCACTTCCGGACCCTGGATATGCTTTGTCGCGCAGCCTGTTTTTCCAACCAGCCTGAAAAATTTCAGCAAGTCTTCTCCCGTGGCCGTTGGCAACGGCTTTCAGCACTGTGTCAACTTCATCCGCGTATCGTGACGCAGGACATGCTGGCACATGAGTTACCAAAGCTGGCGCAGGTGGAGGTCATCTTCTCCAGTTGGGGAATGTTTCCACTGAGCGAACGGCAGCTCGATCGGTTGCCGAAACTGAAAGCGGTTTTCTACGCCGCCGGGGCGACTGAATATTTCTCCGCGCCTTTTTTATCGCGTGGGATTACCGTGGTCGGCGCCTGGCGGGCCAACGCCGTTTCGGTGGCGGAATTTTGTCTTGCGCAGATCCTGCTGGCCTGCAAAGGCTATTTCCGCAATCATCGCGACTATCGCGCCCCCGCCGTATTCGACGACCTGAGCATGCGGCACCAGGCGCCCGGCGCGTACGGGGAAAGGGTGGCATTGCTCGGCGCAGGGGCGATTGCTCAAACGTTAACCGGCTTACTGGCACCGTTCGAGCTTGAGGTGATCGGCGTTCCTTCGCGCGCCGCGCGCCGAAGAGTATCGCTGGAACAGGCGTTTGAGACGGCGTTCGTGGTCAGCAACCATCTGCCGAATCGTCCCGATAACATCGGCGTGCTGGATGGGGCGTTATTTCGCCGCATGCGGCCCGGGGCGGTGTTTATCAATACCGGGCGCGGCTTACAGGTGAATGAGCCGGAACTGATCGAGATATTTAGCCAGCGTCCGGACCTTACCGCGTTGCTGGATGTCACCAAACCGGAACCGCCGGCCGCCGGCTCACCGCTGTACCAGTTGCCGAATATCCAGTTGAGCAGCCATATCGCCGGGGCGCTGAATCATGAAACCCAGCGCCTGGCCGACTGCGTGCTGGAGGAATTTTGCCGTTGGCTGCAAGGAGAACCACTGTGTCATCAAGTCATGGGATAGCGGCGGCCGTCGACTATCGCCTGGTCATATTTGATCTGGATGGCACGATATTGACGCCGGAAAAAAAACTCACCCCGCGGTTTAAACGTGCTGTAAAACACGCCGTGCGGCTTGGCGTCGTCATTGCCCTGGCTTCCGGACGCTCGCTGGACAGTGTGCTGGACGTGCTGCGGCAGTTACCGCTGGGCGATACGCCGGGTTACGCCATTGCCTGTAACGGCGCACTTGTCTGGAGCCGGCGGCCGGGGCGGTATGTAGCTAAAGAATGTCTCGAAATTTGTGATGCGCTGGCATTGAGTGAACTTGGCCGGCGGTTGGGTTATGCCTGCTATATGCTGGAAAATAATCACCTGCTGACCGATTTTCCCATCGCGCCCGACGCCGGCGGGTATCTTTTTAGCCGGCTGGCGGTGGCAAGGTTGCCTGACGACTGGTGGGTCACGCCGCGCCGGCCACCGAAAATGATGTTTATCGAGCAGAAGGAAAAAATAGATGCGCTGCCGGCGTTGATCCCGCCGGACATCGCCGGACGGTATCATTTTGTGCGCAGTGAACCTAACTATTATGAAGTAATGAAAAAAGGCGTGCATAAAGGTTCCGCCTGCCGAACGCTGGCCGCTTATCTGGGGATTCCGATGGCGCAGGTTATCGCGGTAGGCGACGAACAAAATGATAAAGAAATGCTGTTGTTTGCCGGCGTAGGGGTGGCGATGGGCAATGCCGCGCGGGAAATAAAATCACTCGCCGACTGGGTGACGGATAGTAATGAAAATGAAGGCGCAGCAAAAGTCCTGGAGCATTTTATCATTAAGAAAAGATGACCCGCATGTGATTGAGTTCAAATGTAGTGTTGATAGGTTTTCCATAAAAAATTAAACAGAAAGCCATATTGATAATATTATATCCCGAGTGTCGAAATAAATCTGGGTGATTATTGTAACTCACTGTAAATATTGATATTTATATTATGGCATAATAATTGCTATATTCATTAAGTCAATGGGTGTTTTAACGCTGCTTCTGGTTGTCGCAGAGCGTGGGAAAATAACTCAATGGCAAAATAAAGAATATTGCCGTCATTCAATAAGACGATACACGGAATAACCCGATGCTGCGGGAACCTGTTTATCGAAATGATTAAACAAAAACAATAGCAGGATAGAATATGAAAAAAATTACTTTTCTGGCCATGGGTCTGCCCCTGGCCTGTTGTACTCTGAACGCCATGGCGTCCGCGACCTGGATTGACAACCGTTATGCGCATACCACCGCATCGGAAAAAAACCAGTATAAAATCGGCGCCGGTCATATCTTTGATAACGGAGCCGGGGTACTTGTCTCGTCGATGTATGATTTGGGGCAGGATTTCGGTCAGCTTCGAAGTACGTTCCAGGAATATGAGGGGTGGTATCCGCTGCCATTAAACGATAAATGGAGTATTACGCCGGGCGGGCTGACGGATATTGACAGCAGCGGCACCAAACTGGCGCCCTATATCAGCCTGGATTACAAATTCAGCAAAGTCGTCAGCGTGTCAACCCGCTACCGTTATAATCACATGACCCACCAGGAAAGAGATTATAATAATGAAATGGATTTTAACGACAGCCACCAGATTGATCTGTTCCTTAATTACCAGGCCACCGATAAATTATGGCTGCAGTTCAACCCGGAGTTCTTTATCAATACCGGGGATTATTATGCATCCAACGGCAAGAAAACCCATTGGGAACCCAGTATTGTCGCGCGCTACCGGGTTAACCAGCATTGGATGCCCTATGCGGAGGTGGCGTGGCTGGATCAGGATCAAAATAATGATAACCAAGTGCGATTCCGTTTAGGGATTCGTTATTATTTATTCTGATAAGGAGGCGGGCGGGCAGCCCGTCCAAATAATCCATGATGACAAAACATGTCGCGCTATTACTTGCTCCGGGATTTGAAGAGGCGGAGGCAATTATTATCCTTGATGTGCTAAAGCGGCTTGATATAGCGGTGACTACGCTTGCTTGTCATAACAGCCAAATTCTGGACAGCTACCACGGCCTGTGCGTGAAAGCCGATGCGTTGCTTTCCCTGACATTACTTAACGGGAATAGTCCGGCGCTGTACGATGCGGTAGTGATCCCGGGCGGCCCCCTGGGCACGCAAAGCCTGGCGGAAAATCATGCCGTGATCGATTTTATCCGCCGCCATGATGACGCCGGCAAATGGATTTGCCCGATATGTTCCGCCGCCGCTCGCGTGCTGGCCCCGCATAAGTTGTTAAAAGGGCGCCGTTATGTCTGTTCCGGCCGGCCGTCCGACCCGGTTGCCGACGGCGTCTATGTCGACGCCACGGTGGTGGCGGACGGCAATTTATTAAGCGGGCAAGGGCTGGGGGCGGCGTTCGATTTTGCCTTTTATCTCGCCATGCGTTTAACCGGTGATGAAGCGCGGATACGCCGCCAGGCTGAACATATTTATCATCGGTTGAACCTCGCGTTGTAACGCCGGGGGGGCGGATTAACCGCCCCCCGGCGTTATTTGCTATCGACGGTGAAAGAGTCAAAATGGACATGACCGCCCGAGTCACGCTGCGATGATGCCGCGTAGAGGCCGATTTTCGCGCCGACCCATTTCCCCGCCCCGGCGGAAAACCTGGGAGACACCGCCTGCCATGCTTGCCCGGCGGCGCGATAGCGGAAATGACAAATCCCGTCATAACCGACATCGCAGGCCAGTTCCGATGGTGGGCAATCGGTTATATCGGCCACCGGCACCCAATGCTCGGTAAGGATACCGCGCTCGCTTATCCAGCCGTGACGCAGGCCGAGCAATAGGCGGTCTTGTCCCTGATGCAGCGCCAGCGCCGCGTAGCGTTCGCCATACACCACCAGACCGCCCTCATCCCCGGACCGCTGAAAATCCGGGGTGACGCCGCAGCACACGGAGAAACGAACTGCGGGGAACTTTTGCAGCAGCAGTTGTGGCGTTGTATATAACGCGGGAGCGCCATCCCAGGCGGCCATCGGCGCGCAGCGTAGCCGAAGTCCCGGCCGGCCCGGGTTAACCCAGTCGTCGGCGGGGTTGGCCTGCCATTGCCACTGTTTCCCGGGCCGGCCGTCGGCAAAATCGTCGCTGGTCTGGATTTCGCAGGGGGAGTAGGGCAGGCCCGGCAGCCGGTGTGTCAACACAGGTTGCCCCTTGCCGGGTTCGTCGCTTGGCTCGCCGGGTAGCGGCCAGCCGTCCTCGCGCCAGCGCAGCGGCTGTAAATGGACTACCCGTCCATACAGGCCTTTATCCTGAAAATGAATAAACCAGTGTTCGCCATTCTCCAATGCCACCCAACCGCCCTGATGCGGGCCGTTAATGGGTGTTTCGCCCTGATGCAGCACATCGCGGCTTTCCCAGGGTCCCGGCAAACGGGCGGCGCGCAGCACGGTTTGCCAGCCACGCTTTACGCCGCCGGCCGGGGCGAAAATCCAGTATTCGCCACCGCGTTTATACAACTTCGGGCCCTCCAGCGTCGGGTGCGACGGCGTACCGTCGAAGATAATCTGTCCTTCATCCAGCAAACGCGAGGCATCCGGCGCCATTTCGATTAGCTGGAGCTGATTTTTGATGCCGCTGCGGCTATAAGCGAACGCATGGACCAGCCACGCACGGCCGTCGTCGTCCCATAACGGGCACGGATCGATCCACCCGGACACCTGTTTCAGGCAATGCGGCGCGCTCCATTCGCCCAGCGGATCGGCGCTATGACAGACAAAAATGCCGTCGTCCGGGATACTGAAGAACACCCAATATCGTCCGGCGTGATAGCGAATGCTGGGCGCCCAGATACCTTTGCCGGGTTGCACGCCGTCATAGCCGGCAAAAGGCAGCCGCGGCACCACATGGTTGACCAGCGTCCAGTGGATCAGGTCGCGCGAGTGCAGCAGGGGCAGGCCGGGAACATGATTAAAACTGGATGACACCAGCCAGAAATCGCCGCCGGTCCTGATAATATCTGGATCGGCATAGTCGGCGTGGATGATCGGATTTCCATAAAACAAAGACATAGGCGTGTTCACCGTTGTGTTGTATTTGTCCCAGGGAAAAGCAATTTTCAAGCCAGGAATATAACTCATTTAATATCAGTTAGTTAAAATTTGTGTTTGGACAGCGCCGGTACGCCGTTCCATTGTGTTGGCTTGCGCCTTGAACCCACAACCTCGAACCCTCAATCTGCTAATGGTGCTAAGCTTTTAATCATTGCTTGCCGGCGTCTACCGCCGCCAGCCGGCCGCCTGAGAGCAGACCGGTGGGAATGGTCGCTCTTCCGGCCCTTAAAAGGATCGCCTCATCATGAAAAAAATCGGTTTTCCGTCGTTTGGGCACGGGTCGTCGACCGCGCGCTGCATATTGGTTATCCAGCGACCTGGCGGCGGTGGAAGCGCAGGGCGGCGACGGGGCCCGTTTCGCGGCGGGCGTCGATAAGCGATGCTGACGCCAACACCGGCTCCCCCAAACCCTTTAAACCGGTTCCAGCCCGCGACCCGGGACTGGTTCGCCGCGACGTTCGCCGAGGCAACGCCCGCGCAGCAGGCCGCCTGGGCGGCGATTGGCGCCGGCGACTGCACGTTGGTGATTGCGCCCACCGGTTCAGGCAAGACGCTGGCGGCCTTTTTGCACGCCATCGATCAATTGTTTCAGGAGCGCGAACGCGACCCCGGCCGCGCGCGCCAAACCGCCACCCGGGTGCTGTATATCTCGCCCATCAAGGCGCTGGGCGCCGATGTGCGGCGCAACCTGCGCATGCCGCTGGACGGCGTCAGCGCCGGGCGCCGGCGGCGCGGCGATCCCGCAGTGGAACTGACGGTGGGCATGCGCACCGGCGACACGCCCGCCGCTGAACGCGCCAGACTGCTGCGACGGCCGCCGGATATTCTGATCACCACGCCCGAGTCGCTGTATCTGATACTGACCTCCAAGGCGCGCGAGACCCTGCGCGGCGTGACCACGGTGATTATCGACGAGATCCATGCGGTGGCCGGCGCCAAGCGCGGCTCGCACCTGGCGCTGAGCCTGGAGCGGCTGGACGCGTTGCTGCCCGCGCCGGCCCAGCGTATCGGCCTGTCGGCGACGGTACGTCCGGTTGAGCGCATGGCCCTTTTTCTCGGCGGCGCGTTGCCGGTTACGGTGGTCAATCCGCTGTCGAGCCGGACCCTTGAGATGAAAATCGTGGTGCCGGTAGAGGATATGACCGATATACCGGCGCGCGGCGATGCGTCCCCGGAGGCTAAAGCGTCCGGGCGCGCGGGGTCGATTTGGCCCCATGTGGAAGCCAGTATCCTCGAGCAGGTCCTCGCCTGCCGTTCCACCATCGTGTTTACCAATTCCCGCGGGTTGGCGGAGAAGCTGACGGCCAGGCTCAATGAACGCTATGCCGAGCGCTATGCCGAGCACTATGCCGAGCACTATGCCGAGCACTATGCCGAGCACTATGTCGAGCACTATGCCGCCCCATCCCAACCGGAAGAACCGGCCGCGCATTATCTGTCCAACTCGGGCGGCACCGGCAAGCGCGCCGCCGGCGAACCGCCGGCCATCGCCCGGTCCCATCATGGCTCGGTGTCTAAGGAACAGCGGGCCGAGATTGAAATCGCGCTTAAATCCGGCGAGCTGCGTTGCGTGGTCGCCACCTCCAGCCTGGAACTCGGCATCGACATGGGGCTGGTGGACCGGATAATCCAGGTTGGCGTGCCGCCGACGGTTGCCAGCGCGCTGCAGCGGGTGGGGCGCGCCGGCCATCAGGTCGGCGGCGTGTCGTCCGGGATGATTTATCCGCGTACCCGGCGCGATGTGATCGACGCCGCCGTTACGGTGGAGCGCATGCTGGCGGGGCGACTGGAAGCGGTGGCGCCGCCGCGCAATCCGCTCGATGTGCTGGCGCAGCACACCGTCGCCACGGTGGCCATGGAACCGATCAATATCGAGGACTGGTATGCGATGGTGCGGCGCGCGGATCCGTTTCGCGCCTTGCCGCGCAGCGCCTTCGACGCCACGCTGGATATGCTGGCCGGCCGTTATCCGTCGGAGGCGTTTGGCGAATTCCGCCCACGCCTGGTCTGGGATCGCGCGAGCGGCCTGCTCACCGCCCGTCCAGGGGCGCAGCACCTGGCGGTCACCAGCGGCGGCACCATCCCGGATCGCGGCATGTTCACCGTCGTTTTGCCGGAAGGCGAGGAACAGAGCGGCGCGCGGCGGGTCGGCGAGCTGGACGAGGAGATGGTGTACGAGTCGCGGGTCAACGACGTGATTACGCTGGGCGCCACCTCCTGGCGAATCCAGCAGATTACCCACGATCGGGTGGTGGTGATCCCGGCGCCGGGACGCTCCGCCCGGCTGCCGTTCTGGCATGGGGACAAAGCGGGCCGGCCGGCCGAATTGGGGGAAGCCATCGGCGTCTTCCTGCGCGAGGCGGAGGCGGCGACGGCGGGCAGGCGGTGCCCGCCGGGTGGGGCCGGCCCGCTGGCGGCGCGTCTCAGGGCCGCCGGGTTGGACGATAACGCCATCAGTAACCTGATCGACATGGTGGCGGAGCAACGCGAGGCCACCGGGGCGCTGCCTACCGACCTGACCTTGGTGATTGAGCGCTGCCGCGATGAAAGCGGCGACTGGCGGGTGATGCTGCATTCGCCCTATGGCCAGCGTGTGCATGCCCCCTGGGCGCTGGCGATCGCCGCGCGCGTCCACCAGCGTTTGCACATCGATCCGGCCATCGCCGCCAGCGATGACGGCATCGTGGTGCGCATACCGGACAGCGTGGGCCGGGTACCCGGCGCTGAACTGTTTCTGTTCGATCCCCAGGCGCTGCCGCAAATCGTCACGGACGCGGTGGGGCATTCGGCGCTGTTTATCGCCCGCTTTCGCGAATGCGCGGCGCGCGCTTTGCTGCTGCCGCGCCGCCGCCCCGGCAAACGTTCGCCGCTGTGGCAGCAGCGCTTACGCGCCGGTCAGCTGCTGGAGATTGCCCGGGAACATGACGATTTCCCGCTCATCATCGAGACCGCCAGGGAGTGTTTGCAGGACGTTTACGACCTGGCCGCATTGCAGGCGCTGATGCAGCGGCTGAATGACGGCGCGGTGCGCTTGCTGGAGGTCACCACCGAGATCCCTTCGCCGTTTGCGGCTGATTTACTGTTCGGTTACGTGATTGAGTTTATGTACCAGGGCGATGCGCCGCTGGCCGAACGCCGGGCGTCCGTGCTGTCGCTGGACAGCGGCCTGCTCGGCGAACTGCTGGGACAGGTGGCGCTGGGTGAGTTGCTCGATCCCCGGGTGGTGGAACGGGTCGGGCAAGAATTGCAGCGTACCGCCGCGGATCGCCGGGTAAAGGGAGCGGAAGGGCTGGTCGACCTGTTGCGCGAGCTGGGCCCTTTGTCGCGCCAGGACATCGCGGCGCGCCTGGCCCGCGAGGACAGGGCCGGCACCCCCGGCGAGTATCTGGCGCAGCTGGAGGAGGCGCAGCGGATTATCCGCGTGCGCTTGGTGGATGAGTCGCGCTGGGCCAGCATCGAAGATGCCGCTCGCCTGCGCGACGCGCTGGGGGTAACGTTACCGCCGGGCATTCCGGCCGCATTCCTGCAGGCGGTCGACGCTCCCTTGCGCGAGTTGCTCAGTCGGTATGCCCGCACCCATGCCCCTTTTACCTCAGCGCAGATGGCGACCCACTTTGGGCTGGGCGTGGCCGTGGTCAACGAGCAACTGGAGCACCTGCGCGATCGGGGCAGGATTTTGCCCTGCAGTGTCGACGGCGAGTGGGGCCGGGAAACCGAGTCCGGCGCGTTGACCGGCGCCGGCGCCAAACGCCGGTGGGTGTGGGATGAGGTGTTCCGTCGTTTGCGCGCGCGTTCCCTGCTGGCGGCGCGCGAGGCGACCCGTCCGGTAGCGCGCGAGGCGTTCGTGCGGCTGGTGCTGGAGCGCCAGGGCGTGCTGGCCGACGCCGCCGCGCAGGAAGGGGGCCAGCAGGCCCCGCCGGCTGCGGCGCAGGGCGCGTTTGCCGGCGTCGATGGCATCGCGCGGGTGATTGAGCAACTGGCGGGAGTGGTTTTGCCGGCTTCGCTGTGGGAACGCCAGATTTTGCCCGCCAGGGTGCATGACTATCGGCCGGCCATGCTGGATGAACTGATCGCCGCCGGCGAGGTGATTTGGGCCGGCCATGGCGCGCAGGGCGACGCCGATGGCCTGGTCTCCCTGCATCTGCGCGAGTTCGCCGGCGAAACGTTGCCGCTGGTGGACGAAGAGGCCACGTTAACCACATCCGCGCTGCAGCAGGGCGTTCTCGCCGTGCTGGCCGATGGCGGCGCCTATTTTGCCCGTCAGCTGGCGCCGCTCGTCCAGGCGCGCCTGCCGAACGCCGACCAACAGGGAATAGCGGAGGAGGTTACGCCTGCCGAGGTGGCGGAAGCCTTGTGGGATCTCGTCTGGCAAGGCCGCGTCACCAGCGACGCCTGGTCGCCATTACGCGCGCTGACCGGCGCCCGGCCGCCCGTCCGTTCGCGCCCGGCCCGCTCCCTGCGGCACCGGCGCCAGGTGGCGGGGTGGGCGCCGGTCTGGAAACCGGCCAGGCTGGAGACGGCCGGCAGCGTCCGGTTGGGCGACGCGGCCCTGGCCGGCCGCTGGTCATTGCTGCCGGTCGGGCCGGTCAACCCGACCGTCAGAATGCTGACCCAGGTCGAGAATCTCTTTGACCGCTATGGCGTGGTAAGCCGCGGCGTGGCCGTGGCGGAGCAGGTGCCGGGAGGATTTCCCTCGCTCACGCCGGTGCTGCGGCGGATGGAGGAGGCGGGTCGCGTGCTGCGCGGGCGATTTATCATCGGGTCGGGCGCGGCGCAGTTTGCCGATCGGGCTACCATTGAACGTCTGCGCGAGTTGGCGGAGGCGCCGTCCGGTGAACCGGTGGCGCTGTCGGCCAGCGATCCGGCCAATCCCTTCGGCTGGCTGTTGCCCTGGCCCTCCCATCGCGCAGGCATTCGTCCGGCGCGTCGCGTCGGCGCCATGGTGGTGATCCGCCACGGCAGGCTGGCGTGCTACCTGGGACAGAGCGGCCGCCAACTGCTGACCTTTACTGATAAGAACGATGCCGCCGCCGGGGAGCTTGCCGGTGGATTGCTCGCGTTGGTAGCCGCGCTAAGGCGCGAGAAACGCCGGGTGTTCACGCTGGAGAATGTCGATGACCGGCCGGCGCATGCCAGCCCGGTAGCGGAGGCCTTATCGGCGGCCGGCTTCTCGCGTGTTCCCAAGGGGTACGCCTGGTATGGCTGAGACGGGCTGCTACCGGCGTAAAGCGATCCCCCTGGCGTCTTTATCATGCCGGAAGATACATCCGATTAGATTTTAATGTCACCAATATAATTTTTAACCCCGCGTAATTATAGTCCTTTGTGCTGCCCGCCGTTTAACCTGCGCCATGCCGGCTCCTTTGTATACGGCAGGGTAAATGAGTTCTGCCCTTAGATATCATTAGCAGGAGTTTACAAAAATTAAAATGTTATGAAAAATTATTTTGGACATAATTAATTACATCCTGAGCGTCAAGAACAGAATGTCCAGAGGTGGAACCAAGGGCTAATGGCCGAACCCGCACCGGCGTCTTGACGAGCTGCCGTCAGAACCCGGTTACGATTATGTATAATCACGTTGTAAAATTTTGCGATCTATATCATATAGTTAGATTAATAAATTTTTTTCGTTAAATTGAAATCAAAACATAAAAAAAATCAAAACAACGTTTCGACTTTGATCACAGTTTTATCATATGGTCGATGACGAAGGGCAAAGTTAAACATAATATATTGAAACACTATTTCTCTTTACTAGAAAGAAAGCTTCAGTAAACCGGGGGGTAAGGCATGGCATCAGCAAGCGATAGCACCGACCGGGTGCAGCCAGGATGCGCTGGCCAGCGGCTACGCCGTGCCGCCAAGGTACCGTCAAGCCGGGGCAAATGTTACGCCGGCCCATCGCTTTATGCTGTTTCCGTGTCGGGGAAAAAACCGATTTAAACGGCGTTCCACCAGGGATCACTGATTGACCCTGTAAATTCGCCTCACAGAATATGTTCCCGGAAATAACTAGGGTTAGGGAGGCATGATGTCAATGATAGTCATCCCAGATGTAAAGATAAGATATTTCCATGTATCTAAAATAGGTAAGTATGATGAATGAAAACAGATTGCTGGGGTTAGCCTATATATCGCCTTACATAATAGGGTTGATTGTATTTACGGCGTTCCCTTTTGTGTCATCGTTTTTTCTGGGTTTTACCGACTATGACCTGATGAATCCGCCGGTATTCAACGGGATGGAAAACTATCGCCATATGTTGTTGGAAGATGATTTGTTCTGGAAGTCGATGTGGGTGACCTTTGCCTATGTTCTCCTGACAATTCCGCTGAAGCTGGCTTTTGCGCTGGGGATAGCATTTCTGCTGAATTTTAAACTGCGGGGTATTGGGTTATTCCGTACCGCTTTTTATATTCCTTCCATACTCGGCAGCAGCGTGGCTATTGCCGTGTTATGGCGCGCCTTATTTGCCATCGATGGGCTGCTGAATAGTTTTATTGGCGTATTAGGCTTCGACCCGGTTAATTGGCTGGGGGAACCGGCCCTGGCGTTAACATCCGTGACCCTGCTGCGGGTATGGCAGTTTGGTTCCGCCATGGTGATTTTCCTGGCGGCGTTGCAAAACGTGCCGCAATCACAATATGAGGCGGCAACGATCGACGGCGCATCCAAGTGGCAAATGTTTATGAAAGTCACGGTGCCGCTCATTACCCCGGTGATTTTTTTTAATTTTATCATGCAGACCACCCAAGCATTCCAGGAATTTACCGCCCCCTATGTCATAACCGGAGGCGGGCCAACCCATTACACCTATTTGTTCTCGCTGTATATCTATGATACGGCGTTCAAATATTTCGATATGGGCTATGGCGCGGCGCTGGCGTGGATATTGTTCCTGGTGGTCGCTGTTTTTGCCTCCGTTGCCTTTAAATCCTCAAAATACTGGGTTTTCTACTCCGCCGATAAAGGAGGGAAAAATGACTGAAATACAAAATAATGCCGGCGATAATAAATCGGTCAGTTCAAACACCACTGCTGAAATGGAAATTAAACGTACACTGCGCAAAGAGAGAATTAATGCGACGTTCCGCTATGTTATCCTGATTACTGTTGGGCTAACGATGCTCTATCCGCTGTTATGGATGTTCTCGGCCGCATTTAAACCCAATAATGAAATTTTCACTACTCTTGGCTTATGGCCCGAACACGGTACCCAAGATGGTTTTGTTAACGGCTGGAAAACAGGAACGGAATATAATTTCGGCCACTATATGATGAACACTTTTAAATACGTTATCCCTAAAGTATTCTTAACTATTATTTCGTCTACCGTGGTTGCTTACGGCTTTGCGCGTTTTGACATTCCCTGGAAGAAATTTTGGTTTGCCACGCTGATTACCACCATGTTATTACCCAGTACGGTATTGCTGATCCCGCAATATATCTTGTTTAGGGAAATGGGCATGCTTAACAGCTACCTGCCGCTTTATCTGCCACTGGCTTTTGCCACCCAGGGATTTTTTGTCTTCATGCTGATTCAGTTTCTACGCGGCGTGCCGCGGGATATGGAAGAAGCGGCGCAAATAGATGGGTGCAATTCGTTCCAGGTGTTGTGGTATGTCGTGGTGCCGATTTTAAAACCGGCGATTATCTCGGTGGCGCTGTTCCAGTTTATGTGGTCCATGAACGATTTTATCGGTCCGTTGATTTATGTCTACAGCGTGGATAAATATCCCATAGCGCTCGCCCTGAAAATGTCGATTGATGTCACCGAGGGGGCCCCGTGGAATGAAATCCTGGCGATGGCCAGCATCTCCATCATGCCGTCTATCATTGTTTTTTTCCTGGCCCAACGCTACTTCGTTCAGGGCGTCACCAGCAGTGGAATAAAAGGCTAATCGAGGATTTATCATGGCTGAAGTTATATTTAGTAAACTGGGCAAGGTGTATTCCAACGGATTCAGGGCGGTGCATGGCATCGATTTAACCATTCGCGATGGTGAATTCATGGTGATTGTCGGCCCGTCCGGCTGCGCCAAATCCACCACGTTGCGCATGCTGGCCGGACTTGAGACCATCAGCGACGGGGAGGTGCGCATCGCTGAGCGGGTGGTGAATAACCTGGCGCCAAAATCCCGCGGCATTGCGATGGTATTCCAGAACTATGCCTTATATCCCCATATGACCGTGCGCGAGAACCTGGCCTTCGGCCTTAAATTAAGTCGCTTGCCGAAAAAAGAGATCGAGGCGCAGGTCGCCGAGGCGGCGAAAATCCTGGAGCTCGACGAACTGCTCGATCGCCTGCCGCGCCAGCTTTCCGGCGGCCAGGCCCAGCGTGTCGCGGTCGGCCGCGCCATCGTAAAAAAACCCGATGTGTTCCTGTTCGACGAGCCGTTGTCCAACCTGGACGCCAAGCTGCGCGCCTCGATGCGTATCCGGATTTCCGATTTGCATAAGCATCTTAAAAGTAGCGGCAAGGCGGCCACCACGGTGTACGTCACCCACGATCAAACTGAGGCCATGACCATGGGAGATCGCATATGCGTGATGAAGTTGGGCCATATCATGCAGGTTGATACGCCGGATAATCTTTACCACTATCCGGCCAACATGTTTGTCGCCGGGTTTATCGGTTCGCCGGAAATGAATATCAAACCCAGTACGCTTAAGGTAACCGATGGGCAAATCGGCCTGAGGGTAGGGCATTACATGTTGATATTGAGCCGGGAGCAACAAACCAAGGTGTCGGCGTATGCCGGACAACCCGTCTTCTTTGGCGTCCGTCCGGAATTTATCCACATTTCATTATCTCCTTTCTCCGGGAATCATTCCCAGGGGGAGCTGGTTCGCGTGGAGAACATGGGCCATGAGTTTTTTATGTATATTAAGGTCGATAATTTTGAATTGACCTGCCGTTTGCCGTCCGAGCAAGCGCGGGACATTGTCGCTAATGGTTTGCAACAGACAGTATATTTTCAGTTCGATATGGATAAATGCCATATATTTGATGCCAAGACAGAAAAAAATATCTCTCTTTAACAGGAGCAGTACCTTATGAAAAAAATAATCCCAAACACGCTGATTGTCTCCATGCTGGCGATTTTTTCGTGTCGGTCTATGGCTGCCGAGATTGATCTGCGGATGTCATGGTGGGGCGGAAATGGCCGTCATCAGGTGACCCTGAAGGCGCTTGATGAATTCCATAAGCAGCATCCGAATATCAATGTCAAGGCTGAATATACCGGCTGGGATGGACATCTTTCCCGGCTGACCACGCAGTTGGCGGGCAATACCGAGCCTGATGTAATGCAAACCAACTGGAATTGGCTGCCGATCTTTTCCAAAGACGGGAAAGGGTTTTATGATCTGTATAAGGTCACAGACCAACTGGACCTGAGCCAGTTCGACCCAAAGGAACTGCGGCAAACCACGGTGAACGGCAAGCTGAACGGCATTCCGATCTCGGTTACCGCCCGGGTATTCTATTTTAATGACCAGACCTGGAGCCATTCTGGACTGAAATACCCTGCACAATGGGATGAATTAATCGCCGCCGGTAAAGTTTTTCAGGAAAAACTAGGCGACCAATATTATCCCATTATCCTGGAACACCAGGATACGCTTTCACTGCTGCGTTCGTATATGACGCAAAAATACAATACCCCGACAATCGATGAAAGTACGAAAAAGTTCGCTTATAGCCGGAAACAATGGGTCGAATTTTTCACCCTGTATAAAAAAATGGTGGACAGCCATGTGATGCCTTCAACCAAATATTATGCCTCATTTGGTAAAAGCAACATGTATGAAATGAAGCCCTGGATTAATGGTGAATGGGGCGGCACCTATATGTGGAACTCCACCATCACCAAATATTCGGATAACCTGACCAAGCCCGCGAGGCTGGTGCCTGGTCCTTATCCTATGTTGCCCGGAGCCAAAGACGCGGGCCTGTTTTTCAAACCGGCGCAAATGCTTTCCATCGGCAAATCCACCAGATACCCGCAGGAAAGCGCCATGCTGATCAATTTTTTGCTTAACAGCAAGGCGGGCATCGACGCCCTCGGCCTGGAGCGCGGCGTACCGTTAAGCGCCGCGGCGGTTAAGCAACTGCGCGATAACGGCACCATTAGAGATCAAGATCCCGCCGTGGCCGGACTGGATCTGGCATTAAGCTTGCCGCATGAAATGAAAACCTCACCTTATTTTGACGATCCGCAAATAGTGTCATTATTTGGCGACGTGCTGCAATCTATCGATTATGGACAAAAAAGCGTTACCGAGGCGGCGGATTATTTCAACCAGCAGGGGGATCGAATACTCAGCCGTGCAATGAGATGACTATTTTAGTGCAATTAATATATTCCCTTTAATCTCTTCTTGCCGATAATACGGCATAAGGACTAAGTAATAACGATAATAAACCATTTAACTAATTTAAAATTTAATCAACGCCCTATTTTTTGACACTATATAGGTGGTTTTGGTTAAATTATAAAGCCAGTATAAGTAGACCTCAGATAAAAAAAGAGGACGCCATGGTTATGCCTATGGGGTCCCATGAATGGGCATGTATTTTTTATCAATTAATAACTCTGGGATATTAATATGAAAACAGTATTGACTATTTTGGCGGTAGTCTCCGCCATTAGCTTTGGCGCGGCCGCGACCACTATTGACTATCGGCATGAAATGAAAGATACCAGTAAATCTGATCATAAAGATCGCTTACTGCTCTCCAACCGATTTGCCAATGGTTTCGGCTTATCACTGGAAGGTAAATGGGGCCAGCATAGCTCAGATAACACGCCCAATAAGCCGTTCAATGAACATGTCAGCAACGGCACGGAGGTCGTGGCCAGCTATGTGTATAAATTCAATAATACCTTCCAGTTGGAACCGGGATTTTCACTGGAGTCATCTTCTGATTCAAATAATTACCGGCCCTATTTGCGCGGAAAATTAAATTTTACCGACGATCTGTCTGCATCATTGCGTTACCGTCCGTATTTTAAACGGAACCAGCCACATGAAACCAAGACCGATGAAAAAGGTCATACGTTAACTATGGTGCTAGGCTATAAATTCCTGAAAGACTATACCGTAGAATACGAGTTGGAATACAAAAAATCAGAGGACGTCATTTTATCCAATAACGAAAAAGAAGACTGGTCCCATGACGTTAAGCTAGCCTATAAATGGGACAAAAATTGGACTCCCTATCTTCAGGTCGCCAATGTTTCCGGCAGCAGCGTCACCGATGAACGACAGACCCGTTTTCGGGTTGGCGTGCAATATAATTTCTGACGCAATAGGCTTATTAAGGTATTAACACCACGCTTTAATCCCTGGTTACCACCCTTTGGGGAAAGGCCATTGCACGTTCAGCTTTCCCCTTTTTTGTCCCGTGGCGTGTCCTTTTTGTCAACTATCGGTGGATCAGGGTTATACCGGCCCGGGGAATGGCCGGCATGCCGAAATGATAAGCACCGCCGGCAGGCCCGGGCAGAATCAATGCCTAGGGGTTGCCGGGTTTGGGCAATGTCGCCAGATAAAGCGCCGGTTTACCATGCATATCGGAGGTAAACAATACCTGTCGGTCGTCCGGGGTAAACGACGGGTGGGGATGCGTCACCTGCCGGTCGCCCTCAAGGACTTTCCAGGATGTATCATGCCGGGCAATCTGTCGCTGTGTCTCATTTTTTATATCAAATAAATACAAAAAAGGGTCGTTATCAATTTTATAACCCCCATCGTCCTGCACGTCCACCGGGGCATTGGCGCCATCGCCCACCAGCAGCGAGCCGTCATGGTTGCTCATCAAATGGGAGCAGGGCGGCATCGCGGTAATCCGTTGGTTTTCCAGTGTTAACGGATCGGCCCGGCAGATAAAACGTTCGGCATTGCCCTTATGGTAAGAGACATAGATCAATGTAGAACCATCAGGCACCCAAAACTCGTGAGTACAGCTTTCTTCGGCGGCCTGGGTTTTCACCTTGCGCATATTACTGCCGTCATCATTGATAAGCCACATCCGGGCATCCACCAGATCATGGGGCCCCTCATGGCAAAAGGCCACGGTGTTATCATCGCCGGGGCGGTAAATCGGGTGGCCGAGCCAGCGATTTTCCTGCAGGATTGTCGTTGCCTGGCCGCTGGACAGGTTAACCTTGACCAGTCGGCAGCAGGGGTTGGTAAAGTAAAAATCGTGAAATTTTTGCCAATCGGTCAGCGGTTGCCAATCTTGGCTTTTGATTTCGATACCTACCATGCTATCACATGCGGAATTTGCCACCCAGGTACCATAACCCACCCATTCGTCCGGTACCTGGTAAATTATCGTTTCGTTCAGGGTCGCCAGGCAGACCCTTACAAGTTTACGTCCGTCTTTCACATAAAATAAGGCGGTATCGTCAGGCGAGAGGAAACCACCAAAAGTATTATCACCCCGGCCTGCGGTTAATTGAGTCGCCTCCTGCCGGGGAATATCCAGCAAATAATAGTTCCAGGGTCCATCGAAGGCGCCGCTGAACAGTAGCTTTTTGCCGTCGCGGCTAAAACATTTCTGATAAAAATAGTTACGATGGCAGGTAATATCCACCGGCGTTAACCTGGTCACCTGTGCCCCGGTGGAGGTGTCTATATAGGTATAAAAGTGCAGGGGTATAACTTGACCTTTTGCCATTAATGAGATCCTTATCATAAAATATGAAATTCATTGGCCAGGGAAATAACTGCTGGCAAACACCAATTCATTATTATAGAAACATTATTTCATTTTAACGTGATCGTTGTTCTGTTTATTATTTTTTGTGAAAAATGCTCCCTGTAATGAAAGCTGCTATAGTGCGCCCGTTCAATCGATGTTTAATCTGTGGTATTGCTGCGCTTTTCGCCGTTACCGGCGCGCCGTCCTGAAAGGCGTCGTTCTTTTTCAAGGTAAAGGTAACCACCTTGCCGTCGCCGGAGCTTTTCCATGCCTCCGCCAGCCGCGTCAGAATTCCAGCGTTTGGGCCGACGCTGGCCAGCCGTAATGGCGCGTTGTCCAGAGAAGGCGGTTTTTCATCGATCGCAATAGATCAACGGCTCCAGGCTGCCTATCACGGCCGTCAAGGTTGTGTTTTGGTATGATTCAGCGAAGGGGATAACGTCAGTGCCAGCAAGATGCGCTGCGGGCGTAGCGTCGGGACATGAATAATGCCGGCGGCAATAAAATACCTCCAACTATTTAGTGATTAACGTCACATCTTTAAACCAAAGGTATTGAGATTGATTTATGAAGGCTTTATAAGAGTTGCCTTCGGGACGTTATCAGCAGCATTTTGAGCGAAACCTGGATAAAGCAGTGTCGATACTGACTGCTTTATCCAGGTTTTTTTTTGCTCATTTCCAGCTGGCCAGCGGATAAACGGCAAGGATTACGGTGAATCGGATGAGGCAGTTAATGCCGGTTGTTAAACGGGAATCTCCTTTATGAATAGCAAAGTGCTGGCAGAAAGTATCTTGAAATTAGTCGGGGGCGAGGGCAATGTGTCCGCCCTCGTGCATTGTGCTACCAGGTTACGATTTAAAATCAACGATATCGGCAGGGTGGATATTACCAAACTGGAGGTCCTGGACGGGGTCATTACCGTCGTGCAGGGGGCGGGTCAGCTACAGGTGGTTATCGGTAACCGGGTGCCGGAGGTGTATCGGGAGTTCGGCGCCATCTCCTCGCTGCTGAACGACAGCCGGGACAGCGCGCCGACGCAGACGCGGGACAAGGACGGCACGGTGCTGGGACGGCTGGTGGACGTGGTATCCGCTATATTTACCCCCTTGTTGGGGGCGATGGCCGCCGCCGGCGTGCTCAAGGGACTGCTGGCCATTGCGGTGGCGCTGGGCTGGCAGCCCACCCGGAACAGCAGCTATATCATCCTGCACGCCGCCTCGGACAGCCTGTTCTATTTTCTGCCGATGCTGCTGGCCATCACCTCGGCCCGAAAATTCGGCGCCAATGTGTTTGTCGCGGTTTCGCTGGCCGGGGCACTGGTTTATCCCTCGATTCAGGGACTGTTTGACGCCGGCGCTAACGTCTCTTTTTTTGGCATCCCCGTGGTGATGATGAAATACACCACATCGGTGATTCCGATTATCCTCAGCGTATGGCTGATGAGCTATCTTGAGCGTTTTCTTAACCGGCATATTCACGAAAGCGTGCGTAATATCCTGACGCCATTCATCCTTTTGGCGGTGATGGTGCCGCTGACCCTGATGACTGTCGGTCCACTGGGCATTTCGTTCAGCAAAATAATCGCCACGGCGTTTGTCACCATCTACGGCTTTAACCCGATCGTTGCCAGCGCCTTATTCGCCGCATTGTGGCAGGTATTCGTGATCTTTGGGGTGCATTGGGGGTTTGTAACGCTGTTTATCAACGATCTGTCGGTGCTGGGCCGCAGCTTCTTGAAAGCGGCCACCGGTCCGGCGGTATTTTCCCAATCCGGCGCGCTACTGGCGGTGATGATTCGCGCCCGTGATAAAAAGCTCAGGGCGCTGGCGGGCAGCACCTTTATCGCCTCGCTGTTCGGCATCACCGAGCCTGGGGTCTACGGCATCACCCTGAAGCTGAAAAGGCCGTTTATCTGCGCGGTATGCGCGGCGGCGCTGGGCGGTGCGGTGGTGGGCTACGCCCGCAGTTCGGCCATGTCGATGGGGATGACCAGCCTGTTGACCGTGCCGATCTTCTACGGCGACGGTTTTATGGGATTTGTGCTGGGCTGCGTGGTGGCCTTTATCGCCAGCCTGCTGTTGACGCTGATGGTCGGGTTTGACGAGGCCGGCCACCCTGCATGCGCCGCCGCGCCGACGGCCGGGCCGGCGGCCGCGTCAGACTTTGCGCCGGCCGTTCCGGCAGGCACAACCCTTGACCTCGCCGGCGAGCGGATCGGCATGCCGATCAACGGTGAGCTGATCGCGCTGTCGCAGGTGAATGACAAGGTATTTTCCTCCGGCGTGGTGGGCCAGGGTGTGGCCATCCTGCCCGCGGAGGGGCGGGTTTATGCCCCCATGGATAGCAGGGTGATGCACACCTTCGCCAGCGGCCATGCCCTGGGACTACAGTCGGATTACGGCGCGGAGATCCTTATCCATGTCGGCATCGATACGGTGCAACTGCAGGGACGGTACTACCGGCTGCTGGTCGCCGAAGGGGACCGGGTGCGCAAGGGACAGCTGCTGATCGAATTTGATCTGGAGGCGATCGCCCACGCGGGCTACGACACCGTCACGCCGGTGGTGATCACCAACGCCGACGATTATCCGCAAATCAATACCAGCAACCTGCGTCACCAGAAAGTGGGCGACACCATTATTACGCTGGCATAACCAGGAAGACTAACCATGAAATACCAGACGCTGCGACCTTTTCCCCCACATTTCCTATGGGGGGCCTCCACCTCCGCCTATCAGGTGGAAGGAGCCTGGAATGAAGATGGCAAGGGACCGTCGGTTATCGACGCGCGCACCCATTACCCCGAGGGCACGGCCGACTACCGGGCTGCCAGCGATCACTATCATCGCTACCGGGAGGATGTGGCGCTGTTCGCCGAAATCGGTTTTAAAGCCTACCGGTTTTCGATCGCCTGGACCCGCGTGATCCCGGATGGCGACGGCGAGGTTAACCCCGCCGGGCTTGATTATTACCGCCGGCTGATTGATGAATTGCTGTCGCGCGGCATCGAGCCGGTGGTGACGTTGTATCATTTCGATCTGCCGCAGGCGCTGCAGGCGCGCGGCGGATGGGCCAACCGCGCCACGGTGGATGCCTTTGAACGTTATGCCCGCATCGTGTTCGAGGCTTTTGGCGAAAGCATTAAGTATTGGTTGACCATCAACGAGCAGAATATGATGATCTTGCATGGCGCGGCGCTCGGCACCCTGGATACCCAGCTGGAGAATCCCCGGCGCGATCTGTATCAGCAAAACCACAACATGCTGGTGGCGCAGGCGCGGGTGATTGACCTGCTGCACCAGATGCATCCTGCCGCCAAAATCGGCCCGGCACCCAATATCTCGTTGATTTATCCTGCCAGCGCGCGGCCGGAAGACGTGATGGCGGCGTTCAACTATAACGCCATCCGCAACTGGTTGTACCTGGATATGGCGGTGTGGGGCCGATATAACAGCCTGGTGTGGCGCTACCTGGAAGAGCGCGGCTGGACTCCCGTCTTTTCGCCGGGCGACCGCGAGGTGCTGGAATCGGCCCGGCCGGACTTTATCGCCTTTAACTACTACACCTCGCAGACCGTCGAGGCCAGCAGGGGCGACGGCCAGGATGAAGTGGCGCGCGCCGGCGATCAGCATATGAAGTCGGGCGAGGACGGCGTACACCGTGGCGCCGGCAATCCGTTCCTGCCGAAAAACGCCTTCGGCTGGGAAATCGACCCGGTGGGCTTTCGCAATACGCTGCGCGCCCTATGGGATCGCTATCAGCTGCCGTTGATCGTTACTGAGAACGGCCTGGGGGCCTTTGACCGGTTGGACGACGACGGCCAGGTACGCGATCCGTACCGTATCGACTACCTGCGCCGGCATATCGAACAATTGCAACTGGCGATAACCGACGGGGTGGCGGTGTTCGGCTACATGCCCTGGTCAGCCATCGATCTGATCTCCACCCACCAGGGGTGCTCCAAGCGTTATGGCTTTATTTATGTCAACCGCGATGAGTTCGACCTGAAGGACATGCGCCGCATCGGTAAGCAGAGCGCCGGGTGGTACCGGCAGGTCATTGCCTCTAACGGGCTGGATTTTTATGACCCCCTCCGCGACAATACGGTCGGTTAGCCGCCTGCCGGCGGCTCTGGCCGCCGGTGAGAGCATTAATGAAGGCTCGGTAATGAAAATAGACAGGATATTAAGTAACAATGCGGTACTGCTCATTACTGAACAGGGGGAGGAATGCGTCGCGCTGGGGCGCGGGATCGGCTTTGGCAAAAAAAACGGCGATGCGGTGGATGAGGCTGCCATTGAAAGTCGGTTTCTGAAAAGCAGCGGCGGGCTGTCGACCTTTTTTGCGGAGATTCTTTCAGATATTCCTCCGCTTTACCTGTCGATAACCGAAAAAATTATCCGGCTGGCGCGTGATGCCCTGACCATTGAGTTACAGGATACGCTATTCCTGGCGCTGAGCGATCATATCAACTTTGCCGTGTTGCGTTATCAGAAAGGGATGGCGATTAAAAATCAGCTGTTGTGGGAAATAAAGCGTTTCTATCCGCACGAGTTTGCCATTGGCCAACAGGCGTTGCGGATTATCAATGAATCGTTGCAGCTGCAGCTACCGGAAGATGAGTCGGGATTCATAGCGCTGCATATTGTAAACGCCTCGGGCGAAAACAATATGCAAAAAGTGATGTTGAGTACCGAAATAGTTAAAAATTTGCTGAATATCGTTAAATACGATCTGAACATAGTTTATGATGAGCAGTCCCTGGATTATCAGCGTTTTATCACGCATCTAAAGTTTTTTACCCAGCGGTTGCTGACGCGGGAATTTGTCAGTCATCAACAGATTTCCCTCTATGATAATATTGACCAACGCCTGCCGAGGGCGTGGCACTGTGCGCAGAAACTGTCCAGCTATGTCGATAAAAACTATCAGTATGAATTAACGTATGATGAAGTGGTTTTTCTGGCCATACATATTGAACGTTTGCGCAAGGATAATTTTCATCATTAAAAATTTGATACTAGTTAAAATGATAAAAATTAATTTTTAATGAGGTATGGCATCAGAAGCCACATTTGTCGGGTGGCAATGTTATTTTTAATTCTTGTTTTATCCCCTGCTTCTGGCTCCGACAAGCAAATGAATATGTTGCTTTTTGCTTCATTTTTTATATTTTACAATATTTTTACCAGAGCCAGGCTGCATCAGTGGCGCTATCAATGCTATTAATTTTCAGAAGTCGACTATCGAAAAAACTCCCTGTAATAAATTTAGTCTTGAGCGTGTTTTTATCAATAATTAGGTGATGTCATTCACAGTTTGCATCATGGTATATTGAACAAAAAATAAATTACAAATATAGTAACAAAAAAGAGGACGTTACCGAGGGCATCCGGGCGAAACCTGCCACGCATAGAATAAATTCAATTCTATGTGGGCGGGTTTTTTTATTTTTAATCGTGGAGGAATAGCATATTAAACGACTAAGCGCTAGTTTGTGATTGGGGATTATAAACTTAATTTAATTGAAATAATATTTCATTTTTGGTGATGAGATGAAAAATAGCAGTTACGAAATTCATAAAAAAACTATCGCTTTAATGATAGCATCAGGATGTGTTCTTTCTCCATATGTTGATGCAAAACCCATGACCCTGGAACAAAGGGTGGAACTCTTGGAGAAACAGTTAACCCTTACTCAGCAAAAACTTCAGGTATATGAAGAAAAAGAAGCAAAAGAAAGCCGGGTGGCCGAAACTGCGTCTAATTCTGTTGAATCAGGGAAGATTGCGGTCGCGAAGCCAGATGCAAAACCCAATCTGCAATCGAGCGCCTTGGCGCCGAACGTGTTCGCGGAAAAAAATGAACCGACGCTTTCTGCGGAATCACTAAAAAAAATAAGTCAATATGTGCAAGACGATGCGGGTTTTAAATATTCCGGTTACCTGCGATCGGGTTGGGCATCAACCACTAATGGCGGCCCGAAATCATGGGCGGCGGGTTCATTAGGCCGGTTTGGCAATGAATATGATGGTTGGTATGATCTCACATTTAGAAAAAGGGCTTGGCGGGAAGGAAATAAATCTATTTCGGCAATTGCGCAGCTTGAAGGTGACTTGTTCTTAGCCCAAAGCGATGAAACCTATGATAAAGGGTATTCAGGCGGCGGTATGGGTAAAATGAATAAATTGTATGTTGAAACAAAAGGATTTATTCCTTTTGCACCCGATGCTATCTTTTGGATAGGGAAAAATACCTTACCTCAACATGAAATTCAAATGCTTGACTGGAAGACGAATAAAACCTTAACCGGAGCGGGTATCGGCTTGGAAAACTGGAAGCAACCAGTAGGCTCACTAAGCATGGCCTTAACAAGATATGATGTTGATAATTACCGTATAGCCTGCAAAGAGGGTCCTACCAGCTGCACCGATACCACGCAAGTTAATGTAAATATCGCGGAAGTAAGATATAAAGATATTCCGGTGGTAAATGATACTAAACTTGAGCTTGGAGCAAAATATGCCGTTCCTAATAAAACCGATACACAAGAGAAATTAGAGAACTCAGATCAATATTATAGGGTCAAATCATCATGGACGGCACTGGCGGCGCTCAGCAATCCCATAGGGAAGGGGTTCAATGAATTTTCAGTACAAGTGGCTAATAATTCAATAGCTAGCCAGTTTATGAATATTTCCGATGCGAACCCCGAGTTTGGTTATAATAGCGCTTATTATGGCTTGCATAGCGGAGGGATTGGGTGGCGCCTGGTGAATCAGGGCGAGGTGTATCTGACTCCGAGTGTTATTATGGCCCATGCGTTGGTTTATGGCAGCGGTCACGACCTGTATTCAACTTACACCGGTGCACATACTGATTTTGAATCATTCCGCGCGGTGGTGAGGCCGGGCTACATATGGAACGTACTTAATCAGTCGGCCATTGAATTAGGTTTTTTTGATCAAAAAAACACGCTTGATTCGGAAAATTATAATGAATCTGGATATAAAATTACGCTAGCGCATACCCTGAAAGTTGATGCGAGCATGTTGAATTCACGTCCTGAAATTCGTTTTTACACTACCTATCTGAAAGCATTAAGAAACGAACTCGACGGCGTCACCTTCAACGATGATAAAAACTATCAACTCAGTTTCGGCATCCAGGCTGAGCTATTTTTTTAACACATAATAGGAGCGGCGTATGTTTGTTATGAGAAAATGGGTAAAATTATCAATGCCAACGTTATGCCTGTTGGTAATATCATGGTTTCCTGCGATGACTAGTGCAAAGGATGTCATCACTCCGGCTGCGGTGGACCGGCCTGCGGAAAAAACGCGCATAATGGTCCTGACTGATATTGGCAATGAGCCGGATGACTCCCAATCCCTTATTCGCTTCCTGTTATATAGTAACGAGTTTGATACTGAGGGCATTATCGCCACTACGTCAACCTGGCTTAGAGATAAAGTCAATCCTGCCATGATTAATGAAAAACTGGATGCTTATGAAAAAGTTTATAGTAATCTGGAAAAACAGGCCCCGGGATACCCTTCTCCCAAGGCGCTTCGCGCGGTGGTGCGTAGCGGCAGGGTGGGTTATGGCATGGCTTATGTTGGAAAAAATAACAGCACTGAGGCTTCTAAATTAATCATCAGCGCGGTCGATAAGCAGGATCCTCGTCCCCTGTGGATTAACCTATGGGGTGGCGGCGTTGATTTGGCGCAGGCGTTATACGATGTAAAAACGCAGCGCAACCCAAAAGAACTAGCCAAGTTTATTAATAACATTCGTGTATATTCTATTTCCGATCAAGATGATACCGGCGTCTGGATCCGTTCTGAGTTTCCAACATTACGCTGGATAACCAGCATTCATGCCTGGAATGATTATTTTCTATCGACATGGATAGGTATCTCTTCCAAACTGGCGATTGGCGGTGATATGAGCAGAGTGAATAACGACTGGATTACGCAAAATATAAAAAATAAAGGTCCACTAGGCGCGTTGTACCCTCTCATTAAATATACGATGGAAGGCGATACGCCCGCGTTTCTCTATCTCATACGTAATGGCCTAAGCGATCCAGAACACCCAGAGTACGGTGGTTGGGGGGGAAGATACGCCGGCATCACGCCGAATACCACGCAAGGCATACGCGTTAGCACCTCCGATGAAGTTGTTGGTGTTGACGGTCAAAAATACCGTACCGCGGCAGCCACTATCTGGCGCTGGCGGGATGCGTTCCAGAATGATTTCGCGGCGCGTATAGGCTGGAGCACGTCTTCCGATTTTGTTGGGGCCAATCATAATCCTACCCTGGTTTTGAATGGTAAATCCGGCACGGGGATCGTCCATCTGAATGCCAAGACAGGCGATACTGTAAAGCTGTCTGCCGAGGGGTCTGCCGATGCGGATGGTAATCAGATAACCTACCGTTGGTGGCAATATAAAGAGCCGACGGCAACGTCGACCGGCGTCCATAGTGCGCCGGCGCTGGAGTTAGCGTCCGCTACGGGTATGGCAACAGAGTTTGTCGCACCCGCCGTCGGGCAGGCCACGCCTTTCCACATTATTTTGGCTGCGACGGATAACGGTTCTCCCGCATTGACCTCCTATCGAAGGGCCATTGTGATGGTCGAGCCATCATCGCCTTTATAACAAGACCTTTGGTTAGCCTAAATATTATCAACGCCGGTGCTGATCTTAAGCTGGTGCTGACCTTATCAGCATCAGCATCAGCGGCGTCGGCCGACAGCACGGCAACACCGGCGCTCAGCTAATCGCGGGGGCCGCCAGCCCCGCCGGGGTGATGCCAGATAGGGTCAGGTCGCCGTGTATCGCCAGGGTATAGGGATCGATGAAAATCACACGGGATTCAGACGCGCCCGGCGCGGGGTCGACAAACTGCGCGCGCGTGGCGTCGCGGACATCGGGCGCCGGACGCGCCGCAGAGATGTTGGCGCTCTTGTCGGCGAAGCCGGCCTGCGCGCGGAGGCGCTGGATTTCGTGTTAATTAAGATTTACTGAATCTTAAAGTAAATTATTTTTAATTCAGTTCTTTTTCCCTTCAATTATGATGAAAGCATTTCTGGAATAACCTGAATAAGAGTATTGGCGATGGATATCAATGAACTAGACACGCCTTGCGCGGTATTGGATTTATTCCGTATGGACCGCAATATAAAGCGTATGCAGGAACATATGGAAGAGCTTGGCGTGAAATTCCGCCCGCATGCCAAAACGTCGAAATGCGTAGAGGTGGTTAATGCCCAGATCGCCGCCGGCGCCCGGGGCATCACGGTGTCCACCGTCAAGGAAGCCGAGGCTTTTTTTGCCGCCGGCATCACCGATATCCTGTACGCCGTGTGCATTTCGGCCGCAAAACTTCCCCGCATCCTTGCGCTTCGCCGCCGGGGATGCAATGTCAAGGTGATCGTGGACAGCGTACCGGCAGCGCGGGCCGTGTGCGACTTCGGCCGGCGGCATAACGAGCGTTTCGACGTCTGGATCGAAGTGGATACCGACGGTCATCGTTCAGGCATTCCGCCGGCGGGCGGGGAATTGCTTGAGGTTGGCCGGCTGCTGCATGGGCAGGGCGCGCGCGTGGGCGGCGTGCTCACCCATGCGGGCTCCAGCTATGAATTGCATACCCCGGAGAAATTGGCCGGGCTGGCGGAGCGGGAGCGCGCCGGATGCGTTCTGTCCGCGACCCGCCTGCGTGAAGCGGGCATCCCCTGCGAGCATGTGAGCGTCGGCTCCACGCCGACCGCCTTTGCCGCCGGGAGCCTGGAGGGTGTCACCGAAGTGCGCGCCGGCGTCTATGTGTTCTTCGATCTGGTGATGAAAAACGTGGGCGTTTGCAGCGTCGACGATATCGCGTTAAGCGTGATGACCACCGTCATAGGCCACCAGAAAGACAAAGGCTGGATAATGGTGGACGCCGGCTGGATGGCCATGAGCCGCGATCGCGGCACCGCCGGCCAGACCCTGGATTATGGTTATGGCCTTCCCTGTTTACCGGACGGTACGCCGCTGCATGGGTTCGCGGTCATCGGCGCCAACCAGGAACATGGCATTATCTCAAGGGTCGCGACGGACGCCAAATCATCCACGGCGGACGTTGACATCGAAGCTGAATTTCCACTGGGCTGCCGTTTGCGCATCCTGCCGAACCATGCCTGCGCGACGGGGGCGCAGCACGATGTGTTATATGCCATCGATGCCAATGCCGGGGTCACTCCCTGGCAGCGTTTCCGCGGCTGGTAGGTTGCAGCAAGGCGACACCGGCCGGTCGTAAACATATTTATCAGAGGCAAATTATGCTGGACACCAATGAAGGCTTTACGACGATCTGAAACCCTTCGAGGCGGAGCTGACGACGTTACGACACAAGTTTCATTTAATGCCGGAATTAGCCTTTGATGAACATCAAGCCGCGGATAAAGTTGCCGCGTTGCTCACTGAGTACGCTTTTCAGCTCACCCGCAATATCGCGGGAACCGGATGGTCGGACGTTTAACCCTGGGCACCGGCGGTAACGGTCCTGATGCGGGAAGGCGGCTGACGCCAGGGCGAAACCACCGGGATCAATAACCAATAAAAAGGAAACAAAACGCATGCGTATCATCTCCGTTCCTGATTTACCGCCGCCCGCCGGACATTATTCCCAGGCGGTCGTCGCGCGAGGATGGGTATTTATTTCCGGCGTTTTACCTTCGCCGGACTGCTTCGATGCTGAATTTGATATCCAGTTAGGATCCGTATTGGACATCTGCGGGAAAATTCTGGCCGAAGCGGGGTGCTCATGGCAACACGTGGTTCAGTGTACCGCCTATATCGCCGGCGTTGAGTACTGGCCCAACTTCAATTCAATTTATGCCCGGTATTTAAAAGAACACCAACCCGCGCGCGTCGTGGTGCCGGTTGCCGCGCTACACCATGGTTGCCTGGTCGAGGTGCAGCTCACCGCCACCGCGACTCAGTCGCAATCGAAACCTAGCCTGCCAGAAACGCGCCGTAGCTCCTGAGGTCAACATTGCCGCCGCTGATAATGACGCCGATTCGTTTGCCGCGCAGCGCCTGTTTGCGCGCGCGCGCGGCCGCAAATCCCAGGCATCCCGTTGGTTCAACCACCATTTTCATCCGCTCGGCGAAAAAGCGCATACAGGTGATGAGTTCCGCATCGCTTACCGTGAAGATGTCATCCACGTTTTGTTGGATTATCGGAAAGGTGTACCGCCCGAGATGTTGGGTCTGGGCTCCGTCCGCGATTGTCTCTGGCGTATCAATGTGAACAATGGCGCCCGAACGAAAAGACCGCTGGCCGTCATTACCGGCTTGCGGCTCAACGCCATAAATCCCGCAGTGAGGTGAAATCCTGCGGGCCGCCAGTGCCGACCCCGCAAGAAGGCCGCCGCCGAGACAGACAAATAACGCATCCAGCTCGCCGGTCTCTTCAAGCAACTCTTTAGCCGCGGTGCCCTGGCCGGCAATCACATGCGGATGGTCATAAGGCGGGATTAGGGTTAGGCCGCGCTTACTCGCGAGATCGCGCCCAATCTGTTCACGATCCTCGGTATAACGATTATATTCCACAACCTTGCCGCCATAACCACGCGTGGCTGCGACCTTGGCGGCCGGCGCGTCATGGGGCATGACGATGGTGGCGGGAATGCCGAGCAGTTGCGCTGACAGGGCAATTGCCTGCGCATGGTTGCCGGATGAAAATGCCGCCACACCGGCAGCTTTTTGCTTATCGCTGAATTGAGACAGGGCATTCATGGCGCCGCGAAATTTAAAAGCGCCCATACGCTGATAGTTTTCACACTTAAAAAACACCTCGGCGCCGAACAGTTCGTTCACCGTCCGGGACGTCATTATCGGGGTTTTATTGGCATAACCCTCGATGCGTTCGGCGGCCGCTTCAATATCTGTGTATTCAGGAAGAATCAAGGCACTCATATCAATAGCCCCATGGTCAATATTTAAACCTATATTACATGTTCAAATAGGTAAAAGCAGGCCGGCCCGTCCTCTGCCAGGCTATCCCCCGTCATTTTGACGATCGGTGCCGGGTATTGCGCCTGGCCCGTTTTGGGGTATAAGCATGCCGTGACGTCATGATCGCTATGTCGACACCGACTGGTATTGGTTTCATTTCGTCTTCCTCCGGCCTGAACGGAAAAACGAGACAAAGTTATCATCATGACGATACTAACCTTTTGACTTACAACTGCTGGGTTACTGAACCCCCATTTTCAGTGAATAAGACGGCCGCCCTTGCGCCGTTGACCAGTGAAATTTGAGGTGGAATGTGGCCTATATCTACGTCATACAGCACAGGAACGGTAAGATCCCCAAGGGAGGAGCGAAGGGCGTCCAAATAATTCTGTTGTGTGGGGTCGCTTACTTCTGGCGCCGCGCTTCTGCCTATCAGAACACCTTTTAAGTTATTGAACCAGCCATGCAAGCGTAAGCTAAATAATGCTCGTGTTAACTCGCAGGGGGCCATTTCCACGTTTTCAAAATACAGAATGGTTCCTTCGTCGCTATTTTGTTCCTGAAACAAAGGTAGATTACCGAATGAAGTGCCTGCTAACCGCGATATGATATCAAGGCATCCACCAATCAGATGGCCTTGAAAACAGGCAGAAGAAGTGACGCCATCAAGGTGCTTCCACTTCGTTCTTTGGGTCAGATTAAAACCAGCGTCTGTTGCTGTACCCCATTGATTTTCATCAATTTGAAATGCTGTCGACGCATGCTGTTTAATTACGGTTCCCCGGTCACTCTCCAGAATGTCCCATATGGCTTGCGTGGTCGGATCCAACTCTTTGGCACCAAGATCCATCAGGTTAGGTCCATGCACCGTTGCCCAGCCAGAAAGGGTAGTCAACGGGAAATGAAATGTACTCAGATCTGAAAAACCAACAAACCATTTCGGTTCAGTCTGCGCTAACTGATTGAAATCCAGTAACTCAAGTAATTCGATCGCCAGATCGCCTCCCCATGGTGGCATAACCGCTTTTACCTCAGGGTCGGTTAGATAAAACATCAGTTCCTTCGCTCGCGAAATCTTGCACGCGCTTTTATTTTTATGCTGGGAACGTAAGCAATCCCCTTCACGGACCCTAAATCCTTTTTTCTCAAGGTTTTTTATGGCAAGTTCCAGCCGAGGATGTAAATGTCGAGGTACTCCAGATGATGGAGCTGTTATAGCAATCAAATCCCCTGGAACCAGTTTGGGCGGGAAGCGGATACTCATGTATTAGATCCTTATCTGCAAGGTAAATTCATAGTCCACACATTAAGCTTAAATGCCAAGTCTAAATGAAAGATAAAAAACGCCCATAGAAATGACCAATATAGTCATTCCAAAAATTCCGCCTGCCTGTGATTCATCATTCAACAATCGGCCCGGTGGCCGCCGCTGCCAGCCTGACGCTGCGGTTTCCGTCGGTGGCCGTGGCGGCCCCAGCGGCAAGCTGGCGTACCTGTCGTTCAACGTCAATGAATACAACGTACAGACCGATAAGGCTTTCCAGGCCGCCATCCGCAACTACTACCGTTTCGCTTACAGGCGCCGGTTATGCAACCTGATTTTCCAAGCGTGCCCGCCTAAACCGGCCGGGTCGGCTGCGTGTTGCCGTCCATTCCATATTGCACCGCCGTAAACCGTCATTTCAAACTTCGGCCATGTAATAGCGTCAGGGCTTCCACCCGATTTGTTACGCCCAATTTGCTCAATATTCCGCCGACATGCTCTTTGATGGTCGCTTCCGATATACCGAACGTAAGGGCGATGCGCTTATTGGACGAACCGCTCAGCATCATCTCCAGCACTTGCGATTGTCGCGGGGTCAATCCCAGCGTTTGCGTGGTGGACTTTACCAGCGGCGCGATAGTTTGCAGCCCATCATCTGGAAACCACAATTTCCGGTTTTGCAAGGCGGTCACCGCCTGAAAAAATATATGCGGCGAATCCTGTTTGTGCACAAACCCATGCGCGCCGGCTTTGCGTATTTGCTGCTGGATAAGGCTATTCTCATCCCCGCTTATCACCAGCAGAAGTGTATTGGGGGAACGGTTTGAAATGTCACGTAATAAGTTGAGTGCAATGCCGTCGGGCAGCCAAAAGTCCACCACCATCAGCTGTGGGCAGCCAAAACCGATAATATGTTCAAGGCACGATTTTCCGTTTTTTGTCACCTGGACCTTATCATACCCACAATGTGTGAGGAGAAATTCCACAATCCCGTGCGCCATGAGTGGATGGTCATCGACCACTAAGGCATATGGTGTAGTCACGTTATTTAATCTCCTGGAAGCAGTGATTATTCCTGATAAGTTTTAGCACCAGTACTATGGTTGAACATATTTAACTATGTTCAATTTTAATCAGACCCTACTTCGGTAGGGTTTCGTTTTTTTAATAACGTAAATATGATGCTAAGGCAATGAAATTGTTCTGGCACAAATAGACCATAGCATTTGGCTGGAATATTAACCACTGGTTAAATGTGAGGAGATGCACAACGATAATAAAAGAACCAATATTGATATAATGATGTTTATCATATAGTTATTGTTTTTTTCCGTGGTTAATAAAAGGATTGATATTCAATGGGTGATAAGGTCATTGTTATTAATAGTACCCTTAATACTTTTAGAGCCACCGATAAATAAATGTAACAAAATATTTTGGTGGCATTAAATGATTCTGTTAGGAGAAAAAGAGTGAATAACGTAAATAAAAGCATGGCCCATTATTTAACGGTGAAAAAACCGCTTTCAAGAATTTACCTCGCATTATTTGCCGCGCCGCTGACGTGGATGGGGCCTGTGGATATGGCCCGGGCCGCTGATCATAGTTATGATACTGATACAGTTATTTCGTCATCAGTTAGCCAGCCCGATGATATCTATATCGGTGATACTCGAAGCGTCGAGGTGCTGATCAACGATGCCGAGGTGGATGCCAAGAATATCTATATTGGCACCACCCTTAAGGGCGACCCAGCCTACGATGGTAATTTGCTCAGGGTTAAAGGGCCACTAGCGCAATTAACCGCGCACGGCGGCTCGGCAAACGCCGTTAACGGTGAACTGAATATTGGCCAGGGCACGCTAAAAGTCGAGGATGGCGCGCAGGTTAATGCCGACAGCATCAAGGTCGGCTTCTTGGATGATAATTATAGCCAGCTCAATGTTAACGGCGCCAACTCCACTGTGGTTAGCGAAACGCTTGGCTTAGGCCATGGGGCCGGCTCGCGCGCCACTATGCTGATAGAAGACGGCGCTAAGGTGACGACCTCTACCGACGCCACCATTTTCAGCGGCTATTCCCCGAATGAAAGTGATGTGCTAAACCCCAAAGCGACGGTAACCGGCAAGAAGTCCGCCTGGAATATTACCGGGCTGCTGAAGTCCCAGGGCGATGTAGATATTCTGGACGGCGGCGAGGTAAATGCCGGCAGCGCGGAGTTTGCCGGTGAACCGGGCTCGCCCAAAATCGCCAAACTGCATATCGCAGGCGCGGGTTCGGCCTTTACCAGTGCAGGTGATGTCAGCGCAGGCGCCGACGGCACTGGCCTGGTATCGGTGGCCGAGGACGGCTCTTTTTCCGCGGGCGCTAATGAACTGCGCCTGGGCGAAAACGGAACGGCCAGCGCGGGCAAGGGGGTGTTGATTATCGGCAGCCGCGGCGATATGGATAATGTCGCCGCGCCAGGCGAGTTGCTGTTGGGCGCGGCAGGCGCGGCGGGTACCGTGGATGCGCAGACCGTCATCAACCTTGATGGCGGGACAGATCGCAGCTACGTTTATTTTAACCACACCTCTGATGATTATAACTTTGCCAACAAGATGATGGGCGAAGGCGACGTTATCAATGCCGCCGGGCAAACTACGCTGAGCGGCGATCTTACCGCGCTCAAGGCCAATGTTAGCGCCCTGGGCGGAAAAATCATCATTGCCAGCGATATTAACACCCTGCAAGAAACCAATCCCTTAAAAATCCAGACGCTGGTCGCCGAGAAGGGCGGTACCCTGATTCTTAACGCCAGCGCGGGAACGGACATCGTCGGGGACACGGGTTACAGCAGCGCGGCGGTGATCAAATCCGGCGGTACCCTGGGCGGCAACGGCACGCTGGGACAGACCGAGATTCAGGACGGCGGCCATATCTCTCCGGGCGACGGAAATATTGGCACCCTGACGCTGAAACGCGATCTAACCTTCCTGGGAGAGTCCTTCTACGATGTGGATATCGCCGGCGATGGCGGCAGCGACAGGCTGGTGGTGTCCGGCGTAACGACCATCAGCGATCGGGCCAAGGTGCAGGTAACCGCGCTTGATCCGCAGACCAGCTACCAGACCGCCCAAAACTATAACATTTTGACCTCCGGTGGCGGAATTAACGGCGAGTTTGCGCAGGCCGTCACCAACTCGGCGTTTCTGGATGTGACGCTAAGTCATAGCGCCGACGCGGTGGATCTGACGATCGCGGTGAAAGACACCGGGAATCCGGACCCAATACCAAATCCGGACCCAACACCAAATCCGGACCCAACACCAAATCCGGACCCAACACCAAATCCAGACCAGGGGGGCGGTCCAAGCATTTTCCAAACGGTTGCGCAAGGCGCAAACCAGTGGAGCGTTGCCGGGGCCCTTGCCACCCTCGGACAGAGCGGCCCTTCGCTGGCACTGTACAATTCGGTGCTGATGCTGAGCGCGGCCGAGGCGCGCGACGCCTTTAATCAACTCTCCGGGGAAGCGTATCCTTCCGTTCAGTCTAGCCTGATTTCCAACAGCGTCATGCTGGCCGGCGTTTTAAACCAGCGCATGCTGAACCTGTTTGATAACGATTCCCTGCCGGTGCCGCCGCTGGCCATGAGCCTGGTCCAGCCCGCCCAAGTTGAACAAAACGGCGTATGGGGGAAAAACTTCGGTTCCTGGTCGAGAAGCAATGGCAACGGCGAAGTGGGCAATCTGGCCGGCGACACGCATGGCTTCCTGTTGGGCGCCGACCGCAAATTGTCCGACCATAATATCCGCGTGGGCGGTTATGCCGGCTACAGCCACGGTAATTATGAGGTGGATAGCCGCCGCTCCAAGATCGCTAATGATAGCTACCACGTTGGCCTGTATGCCGCGGGACAGCAGGACGCTCTCTCCTTGCGCGGCGGCGTGGGCTACAGTAAGCACCGTCTTGAGGGCGAACGCAATGTGGCGTTCAGCGGCTACTCGGACCAACTGACGTCCAGTTACAATGCCGACTCACTGCTGGCGTTCACAGAAGCGGGCTACCGTTTCGGCCAGCCGGCCGCGAGCGCGGAACCCTTCGTCAACCTGAGTTACCAACACCTGGATACCGATGATTTCGCGGAAAAAGGCGGCGCCGCGGCGATGAGCGTCAGCAATAAAAAGATGGATACGTTGTATTCAACGCTTGGGGTGCGTGGCTCGGCCGCGCTGCCGCGCAATGTCAGCCTGTATGGTTCACTGGGCTGGCAGCATGCTTATGGCGATAAAGCGACCTCATCGCGCATGGCGTTTGCCAATAGCGACGCATTTGTTACCCGGGGTACGTCCATAGACAAGGATGTGCTGGTAGGCGATGTGGGTGTCAGCGTTCAGCTGACGCGTTCCAGCGCGATAGGTCTTGGTTATCAAGGCCAACTTGGCGCCGAAAGCCGCTCAAACGCGGTAAACGCGAATTTCAGGATGTCGTTCTGATTTTTACTATGTAACAAACACATGTCGTGGGCGCAATGCCCGCGGCATGCTTATGGAACCCCCCCCTTCAAATCCGGATTGCAGAACGGCCGTGCAGCCGGCGCAGGCCAATCGCACCTTTTCGCCTGATGTAATGATGTTCTCTACCTAATTAGTGTGATTTATCGTTTTGGCGCTGAACCATCCAAATAGTACAGATTGCTATCGGCGGCCGGATCCGCGTTGGCGATGCCGGCAAAACGCGCATTATAACGTTGTCTGACGCCGGCCACGACCTTGTGCACCGGGCGGCGCGAACGTTTAACAGAGAGAAGACTTCAGACAGAGGGTCCACTAGTTAAGCCGATTGCGACGATTCCAAGGAATTCTAAGCATAGATCGTCTTCTTCCACCATGCCAGGATCATTATTCAACGACCTGAAAAGAGTGGTGATGATGTGTATTCAAGGTAAGGTAATCGTAATTACCGGAGCAAGCAGCGGCATTGGCGAGGCCACCGCACTACTTCTTGCTGAACGGGGGGCTAGCGTCATCCTTGGCGTAAGGCGGTCCGACCGGCTCGCGGCACTGTCCGAGGCGATCGTGGCTAGAGGGGGGATAGCGTCTTATCTCGTTACCGACGTCAAACGGCGTAAAGACGTCGCCCGGCTAGTGGATCACGCGCTCGAGCGATATGGGAAGCTGGACGTTCTGGTCAACAATGCGGGAATCGCCCCGATTTCCCTTCTCGACGACCTGAGAGTCGACGATTGGGAAGATATGATCGACGTGAATATAAAGGGCGCTCTCTACGGGATCGCTGCTGCTTTGCCGGTCTTTCGTCGCCAAGGCTTCGGGCATTTCGTCAATACGCTGTCCACCGCCGGGATTCAGATCGTCCCGACGATGGCCGTCTACGCGGGATCGAAAAACGCCGTCAGGGGGATTTCCGAAGGACTCCGTCAGGAGGCTGGTCCGTCTCTTCGGGTGACGACCCTCTCACCGGGTTATGTAGACACGGAACTTCCATCATCGATGACGGACGAGACTTTGCGAAGGCAGGGTGAAGCGAGTATGAAGGCTACGGCGATTCCGGCGAGTTCCATAGCTGAAGCTATTGCATTCGCAATCGCACAACCTGCTAACGTGGATGTCGGTGAGATCGTCATGCGTCCGACTGCCCAAGGGTGAGGATTGGAACTATCTTATTACCACCCAGGTGGGAAAGGACGTAGTCCTGGATGCGGAGGAAAGTTGGGGGCCTGACGTGAATAAGCTTTATTATCAATGTATTGTCCATAAAGAAGCCGGTTAGGTGACCTCTGGGCAGGTGGCTATAGCCGACGTACAGGGTAAACTGGGGGAAGAGCCAAGCGCCACCCGTCCGGTATTTATTTTAGACGGGCGGGCCCTTGTACCGAAAAGCACAAATGATAGGTTGCTAGATAATTGGATTGTTACTGCGCAAGCAGGCAAAACCAGATTCCCGGCACCCATTCGGATATTGGGTTTCTCTTTTTAAGCGCTGGGAAAATGTTGGCTTAGCGACGCGTTGGTGCGTACTGGTAAATCATTCTATGGGAAAAAATGGAATTGAGGAAAATTTGTGGCTATAATCAGCAGCCTAAAAGTGACTAAAATTATACAAATAGATGAAAAAAATAACGTCGAATAAACGCTACTATGTGATAGATCAGGGTAAAGAGCAAAATTGTTTTCAGTGGATGATTGGCATAACCTACGGTGCTATATTTTTGGTAAGCCTCTGGATACGTTTAGGTTTTCCGACGTTTGCCATCGCAGATTCAGTTTTTGATGATTTATTATTCCAAAAGCTAGCTAGGCATCTATTATATTCTGATTGGCTAGGGCCTTATGACAAATTGACCCTTGCAAAAGGTATGTTTTATCCGTTTTTTATCTCAATCTCGGCTTTTATTGGCCTGCCGCTAAAGATTGCAGAACACATACTATATCTGGGCTGCTGCTTTTTCGCCGCTCGTTATGCTTCACGGGTTGCCAGAAGCGCAATTTTGGGTATTATTCTTTATGCTTTTCTTGCATTTAACCCCGTTTTTTGGACGGAGTCATTGGCGCGCGTGATCCGCGAAGGAATCTATATATCTCTGTCAATGATTCTCATTGTTTCAATCGTGGCTACCTTATTTCCTTTTAAAATAAATTCATCGAATAAATGGGCTTTTCTAAAACCACTCGCGATCGGGGTTATTGGCGGCTGCTATTGGCTAACCCGTGAAGAGGGAATATGGCTTGCTCCCACTATTTTACTCGTCATTATTATTGCTTTTATTACACAATGGAAAAAAGATAAGTTCATTAAAGCCATTTCTGGCGATTTTATCAAAACACTGATTGTGGGTGCTCTAGCATTTTGTGTTGTGGTGGGCAGTGTCAGATTCGAAAATTGGCGACACTACCAAATTTTTGAAACAACAGAATTTCACTCTTACTCATTTTTAAACGCGTATGGTGCACTTGCGAGGATTAAGCAAGATTCACCTAAACGTTATGTCGTTTTCCCTGAGGATGCCAGAAAACGGGCCTATTCAGTGAGTGAGGCGGCACGCGAGTTGGCGCCTTATCTTGAAGGTGAGTCTGGATATTTTTGGAAACTTACAAGTCATTCTCAAATCCCCGATTCGTCAGAAATAGGGGCGGGTTGGTTTATGTGGGCATTACGGGACTCCGTATCACTGGCGGGTCATTATAAATCTGGCGAAGATGCAATGAAATTTTATGACCGCCTGGCAAAAGAAGTCAATACCGCTTGTGATGAAAAGAAAATAGAATGTCTCTCTGCCCGATCAACGCAAGCTCCCGTGTTCAAAAAACATTATATCTATGATGCGATAATTGCCTCAAAAGCATTATTACCCTATTTTTTGACATTAAATGAAAACCCGATTCATATTGGCTCAGGCATACAACCAAGCCTTGGCACGGACTTGGAAATAAATGAAATCAGTGACTTAGTTGGTGAGGTCAGCCTTAACAAGAATTTTAATTCGCATTTCTATGGCTGGATTGCGGAGAAAGATCGGCTTCCTGAGATATCGATTGCCAGTAATCAGGAAAATTATAATACAAAAATAATTTATAGCGACGCAGCTGATGTCAAGGCGGCATACCCGGGATTATTAGCGGCTAGATTCGAAGGGGACGTTGGGTGCGAAAAAATTTGTGATATTAAAATAAGGATACATAAAGGTGATTTGTCATATGATCTGGCCTTGAAAAATGGCACCTTATTAGATACACCTGATGTTAAAGTCTATATAGACCATGCAACTCATTCAGAACTAAATTCTATCAAAATGAAGCGTGTAAATTTGCAACTGACAGTGGCAAATAATATAGCTCTATTTTATGGTAAATTAATGCCTTATTTATTCTTTATGGGAATGTTAGGTTTTTTATGGAGTTTGATTCGTTATCTAAGAAGCCGGCAGGCAACGCCGATTTTTGTAATCTGTTTTGCTAGCTTAACTGCGATTCTCACTCGTTTAAGCTTACTGGCCTATTTGCAGGTAACATCAATCCCATCGTTAAATATTCTTTATGCTTCGCCCGCGTCATCTTTTGTAGTGATTTTTTCAGTTACCGGTTGCTACTTGTTGTTAATGGCGTTCGGTAAAAAATATCACTCGCCCAGTAGCTGAAGATAGTAGGCTTTAATAAGCGTTGTAGGACAAGTTCCCAGACGATATTAATTTTTTGTAAGCAAAATCATTGAAGGTGGTAGACATTTTATTATAAAAGATTACACTTACTAGGACATTTAATCTAATTATATCAATAAGATTTTTTTTATGCTTACCTGAGTGTTATTAACACAATACAAATTTTATAAAAACATTTCCAGAATACTATGTTGTAATTTTGTTTCATTTATGTTTCATGGTGAAAATTTACTTAAATTGAGGGTTTTAAGACATGTTATGGAAAGTAAAAAATGAGGATATGCTCCCCGTTTTCGTTATTGTATTACTTCTGTTGCTACTGTCGCTCCCCCAGTTAGTCGGTGTTTTTCATGCAGATCCTGCCTTGTACATTAGCATGGCAGCGGAAAATGTGACTCTTCATGGGAATATGGGCATTCCTTACATCGATCCCAATAGCGGAATTACCACCCAGGCACTTGGCTATCTCGCCGCATCCGATTGGCTTCATGGTATCGTACCCTGGTGGAACCCCTATTCAGGAATCGGCCTGCCTTTAGCCGGTGAATATCAGCCGGCGGCTTTTTTCCCTTTGACTATGCTGTTACTACTACCAAATGGTATGGTCTGGCATCATTTAGTCATACAGATTATTGCCGGACTGGGTGTATACGCATTATTACGCCAAATGGGCCTTAGCCGTCTTGCTGCCTGTACAGGCGGCCTGCTGTTTGCTCAAAATGGGACCCTGGCGTGGCTAGCCCATGGTCCGGCATTCCCTTTGGCTTTTTTGCCGTGGCTACTCTTGGGCATTGAACGGGCCGCAGTGAATTCAGTAGCCAAGGGGACTTTTGGATGGCGTCTGATTGCTCTATCCTTAGCCATGATGCTTCTTGCCGGGTTTCCCGAGACGGCATATATTTGCGGCCTGTTTGCACTTGGATGGACACTGCTTAAATCGATACAGTGTAATCCGCGCTTCCGCTCTGGCATGGCATGGAGAGTTATACTTGGCGGTATCATAGGTATCGCATTGGCGGCGCCACAAATATTATCATTTTTGCAATATCTTCCACTTTCTTATATCGGCGGACATGCGGACCAGTTCGCTCATGCAGCGTTGCCCCCACTTGCGGTAATACCCAGTATTCTAACACCTTACGCGCTTGGTCCCATATTTGCTAATGTAGATAAAGTGCCGACATGGGGTGGTATTTGGGGGGGTATAGGCGGATATGTAGATTTAATCGTCATCGCCTCTGCTATCTATGGTTTATGTTGTCGAAAGGATAGGCTGAGTTTTTTCCTGACAATATGGGCTATCGTCATGCTCGCGAAAACTTTCGGTATTGAGCCTATTTCAAGTTTATTAAATTATATACCAGGTATTCGCTATATACCTATGTATCGCTACGCCACTCCAACCTGGGAATTTGCGTTTATTATATTGGCTGCTTTTGGCATCGAAGATTTATATCGTACCAGAAGACTTAAACGAACGCCGGCGTTTGCCTTTATCATCACTATGATTGTCGGGGTAGGTGTAATAAGTTATTTTTTGGTGAAGTCATGGCCAATTATTAACGCATTATCTACAGTGAAATATTGGTTTATACTTTCATTGACTTGGGTTTTATTGATTTTATTAGTGTTAATATTACTGATTAAGCTTATGCCGAAGAAATGGCTGACCGTCTCTGTGTCTGCATTACTCGTCTGCAATGTAACTGTATTGTTTAACATCCCTGTACTCAGTAACCCGACCAGTGGCAAGATGGACGCAAAAGCAATTTCATTTTTGCAAGATCATTTGGGCTTGCAACGCTTTTTTACTCTTGGCCCGATTCAACCAAACTATAGCGCTTTATATAAAATAGCATCTATTAATCATAACTATCTGCCTATTTCGTCCCGGTGGGTTAGCTGGACACAGGGTAATCTTGATGAAAAAATCGATCCGATATCTTTTATCGGCGGCATTACCCCGGGTAACGTAGATGTTGATCGTATCCATGAAAAGTTGCGTCTTAACCTAGCTAACTATGAAAAACTCGGTGTGAAATATATTGTTGCTTCGCCAGGAACTAATCCGTTATTGGATATATATTCGACTCCAATAATCCAGCGGGACTTGCGACCCCTGGCTTTGACGAACGGTCAAACGGTCAAAGGTGTTTTTCCAGGCGTCGCCGTCAAAAAGGCAACAGACATTGATGCCATCGGTATTTTTCAGGGTAATTATAATGGAACCTCAAAAGGTTCTTTAGTTGTGGAAATCTGTAATGGCGGAATATGTGTAAGTGGTCATACTGATATTGCCACATCACATGACAACTCTTTTTTATGGGTTTCCCTGGCTGAACCGCTGCCAATTCATGCAAATTCAGAGATCACTTATTCGATCACTCATCAAGGTGGAACTGAAGTTCCTATTGCATTATGGCTTTTCCCAACCACCCATGAACAACATTTGCTCGGACCTGATGGGGAATTGACACAGTTTGGACTTAATTTGAAATTACGTTCAGCTAAAGGCGCCGCAGAGCAAAAGTTAGTTTATTCAGATAAAGTAATGGATATATTTGAATTAACTCATCCCAGTCCCTATTTTGATACTCCACAGGCAAAATGCTCGATTGATTCTCAATCTAGAGAATATGCTGTTGTATCTTGCAATGCCCCTGATACGATAATACGTAGGGAATTATTTTTCCCCGGCTGGCAAGCTTATATCAACGGAGCACCCGCTAAAATTTTTGAATATGATGGGTTGTTTCAGTCTGTAAAATTACCTGCAGGGCGTAGCGAGGTAAAATTCAGGTTCGCGCCCCCCTATATTCCTTATGCATGGATTGTTATGTTGCTTGCATTCCTCGCCCTTTTCTTATCAAGCTTTGTGCCGATGATATCTGAACGCATTAAACGACGTCACTCAAGGCACTTAAATGAAGCCAAAAAGAAAAGTGATTAAATTAGCTAAGTTGTTTTTGGCCAACTCCTTTAAATCCAATACAATTGTGTTTAAAGGCTTACATTATTGATATGAGCGGAACTCATGATGGACAATACATTTAGAGACAAACACGTAGCCGTTATCATCCCTTGTTATAACGAAAGCATAGCTATCGCGAAAGTTATTGAAGATTTTAATAAAAGTATTCCTGAGGCGGCGGTGTATGTCTTTGATAACAATTCGATAGATGATACGGCAAAAATCGCCAAAAATTCTGGAGCCATCGTCTATACGGTTACTCGACCGGGTAAAGGAAATGTGGTCAGGAGAATGTTTGCCGATATCGAAGCGGATATCTATGTTATGGTTGATGGCGATGCGACGTACGACGCGGCAAGTTGCCCTATATTAATCAATAAGTTAATTGATGAACATCTTGATATGGTGGTTGGCGCCCGTCAGCATTCCGAAAAGGAAGCCTATCGTCCCGGTCATACCTTCGGCAACAAGATTCTAACGGGCTGTGTGCAAACTATTTTTGGTGGTGATTTTTCAGATATGCTCTCTGGATATCGGGTTTTTTCCAGGCGTTATGTAAAATCGTTCCCGGCCATGGCAAAGGGTTTTGAAATCGAAACTGAATTAACCGTGCATGCTCTTGAATTGCGGGTTCCTTACGCTGAAGTTGTAACTCCCTACGATTCAAGAATGGACGGTTCCACAAGCAAATTGAGCACCTATAAAGATGGCATGCGCATACTGAAAACTATCATAAAATTATATTCTGTTGAGCGACCCTTCTTTTTTTACGGTATTTTGGCTTTATTCTTTGCCATTAGCAGCATTGTTTTCGCGATACCCTTATTTCATGATTATTATGAAACCGGCTTAGTACCAAGATTTCCTACGGCCATTCTCTCTACTGGGCTGATGATTTTATCAGCGATATCGTTTATCACTGGTATTTTACTGGAAAACGTTACGCTTGGGCATCGTGAAATTAAGATGCTGGCATATCTTTCTATTAAAAGAGATTGACTGTCACCCGATAAGTATTAAGAAAAAACTAAAGGCCGAAACTTGATTCGGCTTTTAGCATTTTGACCGTTTCCTCTTTTACACGAACGTCCGGTATTTTTCCTAGCGTTTCTCATCCTTAAAGATGTGCGGTAACCTGAACACCAGTCGGCATACTTTGATTCGTCCTCCCGCGATCGCTTTGTCTGTTTTTATTTACGTCATATCTTTTTCTGGCCGAGGGGATCCATGGTAAGCGAGTACCCAGCACCACCCGGCCAGATGCGTTTGCGGGTGAACGCCTTTGCGGTCAGTATTGTAGGCGAACCACACCGCGGGCGGCAGTGTCGAAGCGGCATTGCGACTCCCGACCATCGCCCACACGAGCTTCATGGCAGACCATTACAGCCGCATTGTTGATTAAAATGTCGATGCTGCGTCCACTGGCAACGAAGCGTTCGGCAAATCCGCGTACGCTTCCCAGGTCAGCCGGATCCCGCTCATCTACCTCGATCCCGTTTAAGTCCAGGAGCGCCTCTTTGGCCGCTTGCGGGCGACGGGCGGCCACGACAACGAGAACTCCTGTACGCGACAGAACCCGTGTTGTCTCCAGACCAAGCGCGGAATATCCTCCGGTTACGAATAAATCAGATGGATTATAAAAAACAGATACTGAAGATCTTGCTTAGCCTGCTTGAATCGCGTGCCGAAATGACTAGGCAACTTGGCGTAACGAAGGCGTACATCACAAAGCTGAGTTTTTCACTCATCACCGTGGAGTTGATTGAAGAGCTCGAGATCAAGGATGTCACTTTCGGCCGGCCCCAGCAGGTATTGACCGTTGAAGCGGGTAATTTTTTCAGTGTCAACATCATGCTGCGTAAAGGGAACCTATAGGCCACTCTCAACGATCACAATACGCGTCTGGCGGCTTGGCTACGCTGACTCGGATTGCAGCAGGCATGCAAATTGCGGATCGGCGAAGCGCCGGCGCGGCTGCGATCGCCGTTATATTCTTGGCCGGTTTCTCGTCAATCTTTTACCGGATTGGTACTTTGCCATCCGCCGGTCTTCGATAGGATTTCCATCAGGATGTGGAACGCTGGCGCGCGTTTTTGCCGGGCTATCTGGAAAACCAATAACGAGGGGCTAACCTAAATGCGTATACCTTACCTGCGCAGACTCGGTGTCCATCGATACTATGCCCTGCACGATGCCGCAGGCGTCCACCCGCTGTTCCCGCTGGCAGCGCCTACGCAAGTCGGTGAGCTGGTCCTTAAGCTGGGTCAGCTCCTTGATGCGCACCTCCACATGGTCGATATGTTCCTCAAGCAGATGATTAACCGCGCCGCATCCGGTGTCGGGCCGATCCACCAGGCTTAGCAGCAAACGAATTTCCCCATGGGTCATATTCAGCACGCGGCAGTTGCGGATAAACCGCAGGCGCTCCACATGCGTTGGCGTATAGCTGCGGTAGTTGGCCGCAGTGCGCACAGGGACGGGCAGCAGCCCTTCTTTTTCATAAAAACGCACGGTTTCCACCGTGCAGTGCGCAAGCTGCGCGACTTCACCGATTTTCATGCCAGCCTCCTTTATGTCTTGACTCTATAGTAGCTTCAGGGTGTGCAATACGCTATAGAGAATATTATCAGGAGCACGACATGGACATTCAGCGCATCACCCCTGTTATCACGCCGCCCGACTGCTGTCATGCCGAGGCCACGGGGCAGGAAAAGCCGGCCGATCGGGATAGACCGGCCCCACGGCAACCCTGCTGCACGGCGGATACGGCGCAATCTATAGGGCCGGGCGATGCCGCTCTTGGCGCAGCCGGTCTTCCCGCAGGCGTCCGGTTAAGCCGGTTGTATATTGACCAGATGGATTGTCCCACCGAGGAAGGAATGATCCGCAAGAAGCTGGGCGGGATGCCCGCCGTACAGGGCATGGAGTTCAATCTGATGGGACGGGTGCTGACCGTCGCACACGACGACGGCGCGCTGCCCGCCCTAGAGGCTGCTATCCGGGAGTTGGGCATGGATAGCCGGCCGGCGGCGGACCCGACGACGGGTGCCGCCCTGGCCGTACCTGAGCCTGACGCCAAGCCCTGGTGGCCGCTGGCGCTGGCGGGTGCGGCGGCGCTGGGCGCGGAGATGGTCCACTGGGCGGGATGGCCGGTATGGATCGGCGCTGTGCTGGCGCTGGCGGCAATTGCCATCGGGGGCCTGGGCACCTACAAAAAGGGTTGGATCGCGCTGCGCCATGGCAATCTCAATATCAATGCGTTGATGAGCATTGCCGTTACCGGGGCGCTGCTTATCGGCCAATGGCCCGAAGCGGCGATGGTGATGGTGCTGTTCACCCTGGCGGAACTTATCGAAGCGAAGTCGCTCGACCGGGCGCGCAACGCTATCCGCGGACTGGTGCAACTTACGCCGGAACTGGCGACGGTGCGGCTGCCGGACGGTGGCTGGGCCGACGTATCCGCCGGGGATATTGAGCCGGGACGGATCGTGCGGGTAAAACCCGGCGAACGCATCGCCCTCGACGGCGTTATCACCGACGGCCAATCCAGCGTGGACCAGGCGCCGATTACCGGCGAGAGCCTGCCGGTCGAGAAAACCGCCGGCGATACGGTATTTGCCGGCACGATTAACGGGTCGGGCGCGATTGAATTCCGGGTCACGGCCGCCGCCATGAATTCGACGCTGGCGCGCATTATCCACGCGGTCGAGGAAGCGCAGGGCGCGCGCGCGCCCACCGCGCGGTTTATCGACCGGTTCGCCAAAATTTATACCCCGGCGGTGTTTGTACTCGCCCTGGCCATCGCCGTACTGGCGCCGCTGTTTTTTGGCGGCGGCTGGTTCGAATGGGCGTACCGGGCGCTGGTGATGCTGGTTATCGCCTGCCCGTGCGCCCTGGTGATTTCGACGCCGGTAACCATCGTCAGCGGCCTGGGCGCTGCCGCCCGACATGGCATTCTGATCAAGGGCGGCGCCTATCTGGAGGAAGGCCACAAGCTCGCCTGGCTGGCGCTGGACAAGACCGGCACCATTACCCATGGCAAACCGGCGTTAACCGATACGGTGGTATTGGCGCAGGATGCAGGGCTGGACCCGGTGCGTATCGCCGCAGGCATCGCCGCCCGCTCGGATCATCCGGTCTCACGCGCCGTAGCGGCGGGGCGGCAAAAGGGCGATGCGCTGCCGGAGGTAACGGCGTTTGGCGCGCTGCCAGGCCGCGGGGTGCGCGGCACTGTGGACGGGGTTAAGTACCAGTTCGGTAATCATCGGCTAATTCATGAACTCGGGGTCTGCTCTGCCGATCTGGAGGCGCGGCTCGGTGAATTGGAGCGGCAGGGCAAGACCGTGGTCTTGCTCAGCGACGGCGAGCGCGTGCTGGCGCTGTTCGCGGTGGCGGATACCGTTAAGGACAGCAGCCGCGCCGCTATCGGGGCGTTGCATGAGCTGGGCATCAAGACCGTGATGCTCACCGGCGACAATATCCATACCGCCCGCGCTATCGCCGGCCAGGTCGGCATCGATGACGTCTTGGGCGATCAACTGCCGGAAGATAAGCAGCGGGCGGTGGCGGAGTACGCGCGGCGCGGCAAGGTGGGTATGGTTGGCGACGGCATTAACGATGCGCCCGCCCTGGCGAGGGCCGACATCGGTTTTGCCATGGGAGCGGCGGGGACCGATACCGCCATTGAAACCGCCGACGTGGCGCTGATGGATGACGATCTGAATAAAATCGTGCGCTTCGTTCGTCTGTCGCGTGCGACCCGGACGGTGCTGGTGCAGAATATCGCGCTGGCCTTGGGCATCAAGGCCGTCTTTCTGGCATTGGCCATGCTGGGTATGGCCACCATGTGGATGGCGGTCTTCGCCGACATGGGGGCCAGCCTGCTGGTGGTGGCGAACGGACTCAGATTGACGCGCCGGTAACCGTCTGCGTGATATCCATTATCGGTACTGGCGTAGCAGTCGCGCATGTGATGGATATCGGCAGGGGGGGCATTGAGTACATTCGGGGTAAATCAACACGGCTGGAAATCCTGCGCCTGCCGTACGATAAAGTTGATAAATTCCTGGGCGCAGGGGGAGAGACGCCGTCCTTTCATCGTAACCAGATAAATAGCGCGCTCCAGCGCCAGATCCCGGAAAGGAATGATGACGATATCCTTATGCCGGAACTGAAACAGTGTCAGTCCCGTGGTAATACTCACCCCATAGTTAGCGGCAATCAGGCCCATCATGGTGGTCAGTTGGCGCACCTGCTGTTGATAGTTGAAACTCTCTCCCACCATTTCGCATAGCCGATCGGTATACTGCCGGATGCTGGTCCCGGGCGAAAAGCCGATAAACGGGTAGCGCCCGATGTCAGAAAGATCCACCCTGTCCAGTCGCGCCAGCGGATGGTTGCGGTGACACAGCAAATAAAATTTGTCGGAAAACAGCAGGGTGGAGTTAAATATTTTCGCCAAAGGCTGGCCCGCGGTCAGCGCCAGATCCGCCTGGTTGTCCAGCAGAGCCTTCAGGCAGCGATCCCATTGGGTATCCAGCAAATCCACCCGGGTGTCCGGATGTACCAGACTATGCTGCACCAGCACTTCCGGCAGCCACTCCACGGCCAGGGAAGGCAGTATCGCCAGTGTTACGGTGCTGTTGCCCCCCGCCGCGCGGGCGGCGATTTCATTGACGGCATCGTCGTGGTTTTGCACCAGCCGCCTGGCCAGATCGATAAAATGAATGCCGTTGGCGTTCAACTGCACCCGGCGGGTATCCCGATCAAACAGCCGGTAGCCGATTTCCTCCTCCAGGCCGGCAATCAGCGCGCTAAAGGCCGGCTGGGATAAATTAAATTTCTTCGCCGCGCGGGTAAAACTGTCCACTTCGCTTAATATAAGGAAAGCGCGCAGCTGTTTGATCGATAAATTCATCCTTCCTTCCTCGCCGCTTATACAGTAATGCTGCACTTTAATCCGTCCGGCTTTGCATTCCTTATCAGCCGAAATGTTTTTATGATCCAGCGCTCATTTAATTTAACCATATTTATTGCTAAAAAAACGCCCGGAAATAAAAAAGCATGAACCCGAAGGGCTTTTTTTTTGACGCAAGGCGAAAAGAAAAAACAACTGTTTGATTTAAATCAACAATAATCAACATCACCGCGACAAATGAATCAATAGGTGGCGCTGATAAATATCTTTTACCGCAATTATTTATTACTTATTTTAATTACCGATTAGCAGGATGCACCTGGGGTATGCTAGAAATATCCGCAGTTGAACACCCGATAGAACACTCGACGCTAAAACGGCTAACGTATATTTAAGTCAAAAATATTTTAATTTAATGTAACGATAACGTTATTAGCTGGAGAAATATAAATTATAAGGAGAACCCTATGTTGGCGTTAATTGGTGTGCTCACCATAGCCACGCTGTTATTTTTTATCATGTCCAAACGCATGTCCCCCCTGGTGGCGCTGATTGTCATTCCGGTCATCGGCGCCCTGGCGGCGGGCAGCGGCACCGACACGGCGAAGTTCATCATTGAAGGCATTACCAAACTGGCGCCGATGGCGGCGATGTTCGTGTTCGCCATCACTTTCTTTGGCGTGGTGACCGATGCGGGCATGTTCGATCCCATTATCCGCGGCATCCTGCGTTTTGTCGGCACCAATCCGGTCAAGATCATCATCGGCACCGGCATCCTGGCCCTGATTGCCCACCTTGACGGCAATGGCGCGGTCACGTTTTTGATCACCATTCCCACCATGTTGCCGCTGTTTAACCGCCTCGGTATGGATAAACGCATCCTGGTGGGCATTACCGCGCTCAGCGCCGGGGTGAACTTCCTGCCCTGGACCGGGCCGATGATCCGCGCGTCGGCGGCGCTCGGTATCCCTACCCACGATCTGTTCCTGCCGCTGATCCCGGCCCAGGTGGCGGGCCTGTTGTTTATGGTGGCCATGGGCTGCTACTGGGGCAAAAAAGAGGAAAAACGCCTGGGCGCCGCGCATTTCCAGGCCGCCGCCGACGATGCCGTCCACCATAAGGAGCTTAACGAGCAGGAGCGCGCCTTGCGCCGTCCCCACTTGTTCTGGATTAATCTCGGCCTGGTAGTGGCGGTTATCGGCACCATGGTGCTGACCCGCATCTCCCCCACGGTGGCGTTTATGATTGCCCTGACGCTGGCGCTGATGATCAACTACCCCAATGTGGAAATGCAGAAGGAGCGGATTAACGCCCATGCCAAGGCGGCGCTGATGATGGCCAGCATCCTGTTCGCGGCGGGCGCCTTTACCGGCATCATGGGCGGCGCCGGCATGCTCAAGGCGATGTCCGAGGCGGCGGTGGGGTTTATGCCGCAGGCCTTTGCCTCGCATATTCCCTTTATCGTCGGCCTGATCGCCATGCCGCTGAGCCTGGTGTTCGACCCCGATTCCTACTACTTCGGCATCATGCCGGTTATCGCCCACACCCTGCAGCTGCTGGGTATCCCCGCCATCCAGGTGGCCCAGGCATCGGTACTCGGCCAGATGACCACCGGTTTTGCCGTTAGCCCGCTGACGCCGGCCACCTTTCTGCTGGTCAGTCTTGCCGGGGTCGACCTGGCGGATCACCAAAAATTTTCCATCCCGGTCCTATGGGCGGCCAGCGTCATCATGACCTTTGCCGCGGTGCTGACCGGCGTATTCCCATTTTAACGAACTCTATTTTAATCAAGGCAGTAACAAAGGATTAGATCATGAAAAAAATCAGAATAGGTTCCGGCGCCGGTTATGCCGGGGATCGTATCGAACCGGCGGTTGAGCTGGCGCAAAAAGGCGATATCGATTATCTGGTGTTTGAATGCCTGGCGGAACGCACCATCGCCATCGGCCAGAAACAAAAGCAACAGGATCCCGCCAGGGGATATAACGAACTGCTCGAAGACCGTATGCGGGCGGTGTTGCCGCTGTGCCGGGAGAAAGGCATCACCATTATCACCAATATGGGCTCGGCTAATCCGCCGGCCGCCGGCGACGCGGTGGTTGCCCTGGCCCGCGAGCTCGGATTGCCTGACGTAAAAGTGGCGGTCGTCACCGGCGATGATGTCTACGCCACGCTGATCAAAGAAGATCTTACCCTGGACGAAGCCGGCGCGCCGGTGTCCGAATCCGGTAAAAATATCCTGTCGGCCAATGCCTATATGGGCGCCGAAGGCCTGGTGCAGGCGCTGGCCGGCGGGGCCAACGTGGTGATTGCCGGGCGCGTCGCCGATCCCTCGCTGTTCCTGTCGCCGATGATCCATGCATTTAACTGGGCGTTTGACGACTGGGAACGGCTGGGCAAAGGCACCTGCATCGGCCATCTGCTGGAGTGCGGCGGCCAGGTTACCGGCGGTTATTACGCCGATCCGGGCTATAAGGACGTGCAGGGCTTGGCCCGCCTGGGCTTCCCCATTGCCGAGGTGACCGAACGGGGCGACGCCGTTATCACCAAGGTGGCCGGCTCCGGCGGCCGGGTCTGTGTCGATACCTGCAAAGAGCAGCTGATGTATGAAATCCACCGCCCGGATCGCTACCTGACCCCGGACGTGGTGGCGGACTTCAGCGGCGTCACCTTCACGGCGCAGGGCGACGACGCCGTGGCCGTCGCCGGCGCCACCGGGCGGCCGCGCACCGACACGCTGAAAGTCTCGGTCGGTTACCAGGACGGGTTTATCGGCGAGGGGGAAATTTCCTACGCCGGTCCCGGCGCGGTGGCTCGCGGCCGACTGGCGCTGGATATCGTGCGCGAACGTTTTGGCCTCTGCCGGTTTACCCCAGAGGAGGCGCGTTATGACCTTATCGGCATCGATGCCCTGCACGGCGCCCTGCGCTCCCGGCCCGGGGAGCCCTATGAAGTTCGCGCGCGGGTGGCGGCCCGCTGCCTGACGCGCAAACAGGCGGTACAGGTGGGTAATGAGGTGGAAACCCTATACACCAACGGCCCGGCGGGCGGCGGCGCCGTAATGAAATCGGTTAAAGAGATCCTGGCCATGGATTCCACCCTGTTGTCGCGTAAATTAACCCAGGCACGGGTCGATTATCTGGAGAGCGCGAAATGAAACTACGTGAAATAGCCCATTCCCGTACCGGTGATAAAGGGAATATTTCCAATATTTCTTTAATTGCCTACGATAGTGCGGATTACCAAAAAATAAAGGCGGCGGTGACGGCGGAAAAAGTCCGTTCCTGGTTTGGCGATATTGTGCATGGCGACGTAGTACGCTATGAGTTACCCAATATCGGTGCACTGAATTTTGTGATGTATAACGCCCTGGGCGGCGGCGTCACTCGTTCCCTGGCGCTGGACATGCATGGCAAGAGCCTGAGCTCGGCGCTGATGGATATGGAAATTTAACCTCATTACCCGGTAAAAATAAGTCGGGAAAAGCAGGCGGAATATATTCCCGCCTCCTTTTTTACGGCATTATTTTGTCCAAAGAGAATATTATGAAGAATAAAACTATCGACGAATTACAATTCCGCGCCCTGCTGCGGGACGGAATGTCGATTATGTTTGGCGGCTTTATGGGCATCGGCACACCGCACTATTTAGTCGACGAAATTATTAAGTCCGGCGTAAAAGACCTGACGCTGATCGGCAATGACACCGGTTTTGTGGATACCGGCGTCGGTCCCCTTATCGCCAGCGGCCAGGTGAAAAAAGTTATCGCCTCGCATATCGGCACCAATCCGGAAACCGGCCGCAAGATGATCGCTGGCGAACTGGAAGTGGCGCTGGTGCCGCAGGGCACGCTGGCGGAGCAAATCCGCGCCGGCGGCGCGGGCCTGGGCGGTTTTCTTACACTCACAGGCGTCGGCACGGTGGTGGCGGAAAACAAGCAGACCATCACCCTCGATGGCATCACCTACCTGCTGGAACGCCCGCTGCGCGCCGATCTGGCCATTCTGGAATCCCACCATGCCGACCGGCTGGGCAATCTGGTCTATCGCCTGACCGCGCGTAATTTCAACCCGCTGATGGCGCTGGCGGCCGACCTGGTGGTGGCCCAGTACGACGGCATCCGGGAGACGGGGGAATTAGATCCCGAACGTATCGTCACGCCCGGCGCACTGGTGGATTATCTGTTTGCAGGAGCCGGTCTATGAACGCTAAAGAACGTATTGCCCGCCGCGTCGCGCTGGAATTGCACGACGGCGATGTCGTCAACCTGGGGATCGGCCTGCCCACCCAGGTCGCCAATTACCTGCCGGCCGGCATCGACGTTACCTTCCAATCGGAAAACGGTTTTCTCGGCTTGGGTCCGATCACCGCCGCCAACGCCAAACTGGTCAACGCCGGCGGCCAACCCTGCGGCATGATCCCCGGCGCCGCCATGTTTGACAGCGCCTTCTCGTTTGCCCTGATCCGCGGCGGCCACGTGGACGTCTGCGTGCTGGGCGGCCTGCAGGTGGACCAACACGGCAGCCTGGCCAACTGGATGGTGCCGGGCAAAATGGTACCCGGCATGGGCGGGGCCATGGATCTGGTGGTGGGCGCCAAACGCGTGATCATCGCCATGGAGCACTGCGCCAAAAACGGCGAGGCCAAACTGCTGCGCAACTGCACCTATCCGCTGACCGCGGTCAATAAAGTCAGCAAGGTGGTTACCGAGCTGGCGGTATTTAGCTTCCACGACGGACACATGATCCTGGACGAAATCAGCGCGGACATCACCCTTGGCGAGCTGCGCGCCAAAACCGACGCCGCGTTTATCGTCTCCGCCTCCCTGCAACAGTCCGAGGTCGCCCAATGAATGATTCAGTCGTGATTGTCAGCGCCAAAAGAACGGCCATCGGTAAATTTGCCGGCAGCCTGGCCAACACCTCCGCCGTGGAGCTGGGCGTGGCCACGGTGCGAGCCAACCTGGCCGGGCTGCCGGACGATCTGGCCATTGACGAGGTCATGCTCGGTAACGTGCTCCAGGCCGGCCTGGGCCAGAATCCGGCCCATCAGGTGGCGCGCAACGCCGGCCTGCCGCTGGCCACGCCGTCGCTGACGGTGAACAAGGTCTGCGGCTCCGGCCTGAAAACCGTAGTACTAGCCGCGCAGTCTATTTTATGCGGGGACAACCAGGTCTGTCTGGCCGGCGGCATGGAAAATATGAGCGCCGCGCCCTATTTGCTGGAAAAGGCGCGCCAAGGCTACCGCATGGGGGACGGCAAGCTGGTGGACGTGATGATCCGCGACGGCCTATGGTGCGCTTTTAATGATTTCCACATGGGCTTCACCGCGGAAAATATTGCCCAACGCTATCGGCTGAGCCGCGAAGAGCAGGATCAGGTGGCGGTGGATTCGCAGCGCAAGGCGCTGGCAGCTATCAGCGAAAACCGCTTTGCCGCTGAAATAGTGCCGATCCGGCTACAGGTTAAAAAAGAGCAGCGTCTGTTCGATCGCGACGAATTCCCGCGCGCCGGCACCACGCTCGCCTCCCTGGCCGCGCTGCGCCCGGCGTTCCAGGACGACGGCACGGTGACCGCAGGCAATGCGTCTGGCATCAACGACGCGGCGGCAACGCTGGTGCTGATGGCGGAAAAGGCGGCGCGCGCGCAGGGCATCACGCCCCTGGCGCGTATCCGCAGTTGGGCGTCGGCCGGCGTCGCCGCCGATGTCATGGGCCTTGGCCCGATCCCCGCCACGCAGCAGGCGCTGGCTAAAGCGGGCATGGCGGTAAAGGATATCGATTTGATCGAGGCCAACGAAGCGTTCGCCGCCCAGTTCCTGGCGGTACAGCGCGATCTGGATTTTGATCCGCTGCGGGTCAATGTCAACGGCGGCGCCATCGCGCTCGGCCACCCTATCGGCGCCAGCGGCGCGCGCATCCTGGTGACGCTTATCCACGCCCTGCAAAACCGGGATAAAACCACCGGGCTGGCGACGTTATGCATCGGCGGCGGCCAGGGCATCGCTCTAGTGGTGGAACGGTTGTAACGGATTAATCCAGACGCGCATATCGGCAATAATATGGCCGAACTGCATACAGGCCGGGATATCGTTTCTCCCTCGGAACAGGGATTGCCAGACACGGGTGTCAGACCTTTGCCTCACGCCAGGCGGAAATAGCCAGCAGCGTCGGCATGAGTGAAAGTACCCTGCAGCGTCACTTCCGTCAGATATTCAACATGACAGTATTTGAATACCTGCGCAATTGCCGCCTGCAGCGGGCCATACTGGCTATGCAAAAAGAAGGGATTGGCATCGCGCAGGCGGCCGGCCTGGCCGGCTACAATAGCCCGGCCAATTTCGCCACCGCCCTGCGTCACGTCTACGGCGTCACGCCCGGCCAGGTTAAGGATCTATTTTAAGCGGGGGAAGAAGCGCAACAAGGCCGGCCAACGTTCCAGAGTATAATCCAGTGCTTTGCGCAGCCCAACGTCGGGCGCGGTGTGCGCATGCCGCAACAACCGCTCGTGGAAGGCGTTCAGTTGGGGGGGCATAGCGCTTTCGCCATTGACACTTCTTATCCGCCGGCCGGTGTCTGATTTTGCGCTCAAATTTACACGGCTCGCGGATAATATCGAGGGCGCGTTTGGCCACCGGGCTTTTATCGGCGATAAACAGCGCAAAGAACTTAAGGCGGACATCGCCATACAGTCTGCTGCGAACACCCGGTGTTCTTTGTTTCCCTCGAACAGGGCGGTATCACCGTTGACCTCTAATTACGCTATTTGCCTTGTTATGTATGACTAACATAACTCAAATATAAAAAAGAATTACCACTGTGACTGCCTTTATCATATAAAAGTAACACTTCGCGCAGCCCCATGTCTCGTGCCAATGAATTAAGGAACAGCGTAAAAAATAAAATCGATGGTTTTATTCGGTTCTTCATGCTCAGTCTTTGCGGTCAGAATAGGTATTTGCCAGTATCACATCACTCGAGATTAAGACGGAAAACTCCAGGTTAAAGAGAGTGGTTGCGGCAAATCATGACTGTTTCACCACCACTGCCATATGCAGTTTTTCCGACGATCAACCATTATTTCTGGTATGTGTACGGCGCGAATCAGCCCAAGTGAAATGCTCAATGCCAACAGCCATTATCATGTCAATCCCGCTCGCGAGTTTTCAGGCCAGACTGGCAAGTAACCTGGCGACAGTCCGCAGGAAATGTTACTGAAAGTAGCCGTATTTATTATGGGGATAAAAGCACCATGACTAATATTGAACCTGTACAATTAACCTACTCAACGATGTGTTGGGCCATCCGTGCCAGATGCTGTCTGGCTGGCTTGTGTTTCCTACTGGGCGCGGTAGCCAAAAACCTGAGCGTTGGACTCCCGCAGGCGGTGCAACTGATGACCTATTTTATGCTGCGCCCGTCGCTTTCATTCTTCCTCAGTGGCCCGTTCGGTGGTCGTTTCGGGGCGGCAATGTCAATTATCGTCATCATTATGCTGATATCGGTTACCACGCTGACCATGCCCTGGGCCGATGGATTCCATGTCGCCCCCGCTATCATTGGTGTCCTGCAGGGATGCGCTGTTGGATTCTGTATGGCGGGAATAGTGCCGCTGATAATACAATGGATTACACCGAAGCAGCATTCCTGCGCGGTTCGGCATCACCTCCGGCAAGGCGCCGGAGATCGGCGGATTCAGTGCGGGTAAATACCATTCATCTAGACTCTTGCAGCCGCCGGCGGCTAAATTGCCGGCATTAATACGACCATGCTGATTGTTGTGGCCAGGCTGATACTCGCTGTTCTGCTCAATTGTCGCCATAAATATAACGACCAACAGCAAAAAAGTGGTTATTCATACTTGGCTGAGTCAGAAATCGGTCCGATGAAAATAACGGCAAAAACATATCTATAAACGACAATAGGTCAGAGTGAATGACAAATGGCTTTTTATCGTCACGATGACTATTGCAGATCGCGATAGCAACACAGTGTATTGATGCTGCGACTTGTTCGCACGGCGCTTGTCGGATAAGGACTTAATGGCATTAATAAAAGTGTAAATAACAAAAAATATTATGTGGAGTTTTTATGCGTAATTTTTTGATTGCTGGGATGCTGTTATTTTGGGTAATGAATTTATGGGCGTCCGAGCAACCTCTGCCTAAAGACGCCGCCGTTAAAACACCCGATGCCCCGATCACCGATAACCCTTATTTAGCCAAAGGCTGGTATCAGGAATCGGAACCGGGACTGGGCGAATTTTTAAATGATAAAGGTATTATTTATCGCGGCCTGATACTGAGCTCGTTGTTCAATAATATCAGCACCGGCGCCCGGGTTGGCCATACCGGCGGCCAGACGATTTTTATCAATGCGGTTGATCTGGATTTAGAAAAATTAGCTAACATGCCCCATTCAAAAATCCATATCGAAGGCGTCATATTCCCCTGGCATATGCCCGCCGATGAAAACGGTGAAACCATGGAATTCGGCAGCTATGCCAGCAGCTACCTGGGGGGCGATCAATATCCGTCTCATGCCGCCAGCATGAGTCCCTGGCTCTCGCTTCTAACCTTTGAGACGACCTTGCAAGAAGAGCGAGTGAACCTTGAATTTGGCAAGACTAATCTACAGCGGTACTACTTTTCGCCCAATTGCGGCATTGATTTTCTTTGCACCGATGCGTTGGTGAAATGGGATAGCGGCGTTCCTGACGCAAGCACCGGAAGTATGGGGGCAAGAGTGGGTTATAAGGTATCACGCGCGGTTGCTGTGGAAGCCGGAGTACAGCAAATGCGCGAATATAGTTCTCTTATAAAAGATAACGGTTGGGATGCGTTCGGCATGGGTGGAGGCACGGGAACCTTCGTTGTCACTTCGCTGCGTTACAAAACGGATTTTTCCTACGCAGCCTACCCCGAAGATTACCAACTTAATTACTTTTACGCGGATACGCGGGTCAGCGACCCTTACGAAACAGACAAAAATCACCGGGGTTCAAGCGGCTTTGTGTTCAAGTTTGGGAAAACAGTCTGGTCTGAAAATGGCAAAGTCGCCGCTACCGGAAAAGATATCCCCAGTAATCTGGGCTATTTCGGCACCATGGAACACTCGTTCGACGATGCAAGACCCGTAGGCTGGGGCTTCACGTTAGGCCTGGCCTGGGACAAACCGCAAATCCCCCTGCCAAACGGGATAAATCTTGATCAAATTACCGGCAAGGTGATGCAAATTTATCTCAATAAATCAACGCTGTTGGCCCAGCGTGAACTCCGCGAGTCACTGGGGGGCAGTGACCAGATGACGCCATCTAACGAATACAGAATTGAATTAAGCTCCACTTTTGCCGTCGGGCGCTATCTCAAAATCCAGCCCGCTGTCGAATATATCATCAATCCAGACAGTGCAATATCCAGAACCTCCGCCAATGTACCGGCCAGCGGCTGGTTGGCTGGCGTAACAGTCGCGCTGGCGTTTGGTAATCCTTAGACGCCGGATTTCAATAATCTTTTTTGTAAAACGATTAATCAATGAGAACAGGATTGACACCAATGAAAAAGAAAACCGTTATTTTGATTTTTGGTTTAGGCATGGATCTTTTGGCATCCCCCCTATTGTCGCAGGCGGCAGGGGAACAACCCGGGGGCTGTGATCGCAATTGCTTACAAGATATTGCCTTACAAGTACTCACTTCGATGAAGCAGCATAAAAGTGAATCTCTGCCATTGGCCCGCAATTACCGGCTAACTGAAAATGGAACACCGGTTTCCCCCGTGATGAGCACGTTGTGGCGTTCAGTCACGGATTTTAAGACGCCGGGTACCGGACAATATGTAATAGATCCTGGGACGGGGCAGATTTTTGTTATTGCCGAAGTTTCAGAAGGAGACAGCCCCTCGGTATTTTATGGCCGGCTTAAAGTGAAAAATCGGCTCCTGACGGAACTGGAATTGTATATTAGCCGTTCCCGGGGAGAATCGGGCCAGCTTTTCGCGCCGCACGAACTTGAAAATCTGCCCAAGGCCTGGAGCTATACTGTTCCCGCCAACCACAAGGCCAACCGTGCACAGCTTACGCACGTGGCATACAGTATTTTTGATAAAAGCTATGGTAATCCTATCGGTTCAGCATCATGCGAACTGGTTGAAATGGGTGGACGCGTTATTGAAGATCCTGATGCGCTCAAGGTCATTACCCAGGCGGATGCCCCGGATCTCTCCCACCGGGTCACCAAAGGCGGCGTTTCCGTACCCTGTACCATGTCAGACCGCCCTGAGGACAAAAACGTACGGGTCGTTGTCGATGAACAACAGGGCGTGTCGGCAAGTTTTGGCATCATTAACGGCGTGGTTTTTCCCAGCTTTATTACGCCGGGGCTTGAATCCACCTTTGTCCCCGGTGACTCTTCAGCCGGCTGGACCCACTTGCCCAAGGATATCCATGATCCCAACGGCACTCCCCGCCAGTCCCTGCATACGCATGGCTCACTGCCGTATGTCCCGGTTTTAACATCGATGCCGGCCACCATGCAAACGGTGGAAGTAGTGAAATACTATGGCGGCAAGATCGAAGGCGTGCAGCGTTATATGCATATGCAGCCGGCAGGCAGCGGTTCGGTATGGACTATGGATGCGGCCAAAAAATAACTTTTACCGGATTGAGATGGCTCCTCTAATTCAGAAGTAGGAACACTATGATATTATTAATACAAAAAATATTAATATTGCTTTGCATTTCACTAACCGGCGTTGTCACCTGCGCAGCCCAGGATCAAACCGCTGCGGTTAACACGATGAACAGCGCCCTAGTGACTAAAAAAACGGACGTTGTCATTATTGGCGCCGGTGCGGCGGGGACAGCCGCGGCCATGGCGGCCGCGGAAAAAGGCGTCAATGTTGTTATTCTGGAAAAACAGGCGACGGTCGGGGGAACGGGTAATTTCGCCGAGGGTTTCTTTGCCGCCAACAGCTCAATGCAACTGCATCAGGGCATTTTAGTCACGCCTGATATGGCGTTTAAAACCATTATGGATTACAGCCATTGGAAAGCGAACCCGTATGTTGCCAGAGCTTTTGTTGACCGGTCCGCTGATACGTTTGAATGGGTCAAATCCAAAGGCGTGGAATTTGAATTCATTGGTCCCGGCGTACCCGGCGGCGCAATGACATGGCATGTGGTCAAGGGGCCGAGAAATGGACGCGGCCGCAGTGTCATTACGGCGTTTTTCAATAAGTTTAAAGAAATGAAAAATGTTGAGATATTAATGAAAACCGCAGGAAAAACGCTTATCACTGATAATGGCGCCGTAACAGGCGTTATGGCTGAGAATAGCCAGGGCAATCCTGTTCGTATTGAAGCCAAAGCGGTGGTTATCGCCACCGGCGGTTATGCAAACAATAAAGAAATGTTGAAAAAATATATCGGTATTGCCGATCTGACTTTTGCCGCGCCCGCCGGTAAAGATGGCGACGGTTTGGCAATGGCCTGGTCGGCGGGGGCGGGTAAAGAAGGGTTGGGTGTGCTGCACGGCCACCGTCCCGGCGTACGGGGGGCGTCCATTGGAAACCATGCGGGGGTAGCCGCTATTCAGCCCTACCTGTGGGTCGATGGTAATGGAAATCGTTTTACCAACGAAGACAATACCATCATGTGGCCCCACGCGGGGAATGCACTGGTCAAAGCCGGCGGCGTAATGTTTACCCTGTATGATGACGCCACCAGAAATCATCTTATCAAAGACGGTAACGAGGTCGCCATCGGCGATTTTATTCCGGTGAATACCCCCTTGATTAATCTGGATGCGGATTTCGAAAAACTGGCGCAAAAAGACGTGCCGGTGGCCTTTAAAGCCAATACATTGGATGATTTGGCAAAATTGATGGCCGTGGATCCGGAGCGGCTAAAAAATACGGTTGCGGAATATAATACTTTTTCAGATAATAAAGAAGATACCGTATTTAATAAAGAATCCAGATACTTACGTCCGATTAAAACACCGCCATTTTATGCATTGAAATCAGTCTCACAGGCGCTGGGCACCTTGGGGGGCATAAAAATTGACGGTAAAATGCGGGTTGTTACCCAGGACGGCACCATCATTCCCGGCTTGTATGCCGCCGGCGATGATGCCGGTGGTTTATACGGTGATACCTATGACCTGAATATGGCCGGGGAGACGTTTGGATTCGGCTTGAATTCGGGCAGGATAGCCGGAGAGAATGCTGCGAGCAATGCAAAAAACGTCAATTAACGGGACATCAGCGCTACGACCGCCAATCTCAGTCAGGGTAAGCAGATACGGCTAGAAATATCAAAACAAACGTTCTAAGGCCGACTCAAACAGCTCCTGCGTGGCACGCTGGCCTTGCAGACCATTGTCTATCATTCCAGGGGTAGCATGAGCGTCGTGCATTCGGCCAGCTGCGCGCCGGGCGGTGAATCCGTCCGGCAATATGTGCTGAAACGGGGGCGTATTGGCGCAACCCGTGGATTGAACTGATGGGGCGGGCGCAATCCGGGGAGGACTTAGGCGCGGAATTTGACGTCCGTAGTCTTGTACTGGCACTCAAAGCGAACACGGATGGCTCGCTGGTGGGGACGGGGACCGCGAGAAGGGATTATGGATACGTTCCTACTATTTTTACATGAAACAGTGACCCGCAATCACCGGTGCCGACATATGCGGCAATTACCGAAATATGTTGCCAAGGTCATCAAAGCGGTGTCCCCATTGCCCCGGCAACGGACAGGGCTAACAAAAAGGGGGCGCTATTAAGCGCGGTTATTTAGGCGGCGGCAATTAAATATTCTTTAACATTTAAATCACATTTGAATTAAATATATCCGCGTTATGCCGTTGTTTAATTGTGACTATGCATAAACAGCATAACTAAAGCCCCATCAGAGCAACGCTCTTTGATGGGTCTCACAGTTTAGCCTATGACTCTCCAGTAGGATAAGGACATGTATTATTCAGTGAAAAGAGAATTATCATGGAAATTAAAATTTTACATGAGTTTGTTTTATTATCGAAAACACTGAATTTTACTAAAGCCGCGCAAAAAATGAATATCACTCAGCCGGTATTAAGTCGGCATATGAAATATTTGGAGGAGTATTTTGAAGCCAGTTTCTTTAAACGCGACACCCATAAGGTTGAACTGACTACCGCGGGGAAATTTTTTTCCGAAGAAGCAGGTAAAATATTGTTCCAATATGAAACGTCGGTATCGGCGATTCAGTCTTTTACCGGAAAAAGCCGACGCCGGCTTGCCATAACTTTCCTGGGGGAGGCTATCCAGAAATTTTTAATTACTTTTCTGACGCAGTTTCGCGCCAAGCATAGCGATATCGCCATAGAATGCCGCGATAGCGAGCTGGATGAAGCCCTCTCTTTACTGAATAATCACACCAGCGATATAGGCTTTCTTATCAGACCTAATTTTATGGCCAATGAATCGAGATTTTGCACGCTGCCTTTCCAAACCGATCCGCTGTGCGTGGTGGTAAATAAATGTCATCCCCTGGCAGGACGCGGTAGCGTTTCCCTGCGTGAGGTCAGCGAATGGCCGATAATGCGCATTGACCCCCGGGAATTTTCCTTGTCCGATGAATACAGCACCCGTTTCTTGACCATTCATAACATTGACTTCACCCTGGATAAAGAATACCCCAATCTTAAGACCTGCTGTTTTAACCTGGAATTTACCGACCGCGCGGTGCTCCTGATGCCCAGGCACCGGAAATATCTGATCGGCCAGAACTGCGTCATGCAGGACATTGTCGAAGAGGATTGCTGGTTCAACCTGGAACTGGTATGGGATAACAAAAATACCAATCCCTCGGTGGCCACATTCTTGAGGGAGTTTAAAACTTTTTTAAAACAATAGGTTGAAGTATCACGCCTTAACCCACCCTAGATGCATATGCATCAAGCCTTCATTTACAGCTGAATGCTAATTAAAATTTAATTAAGCAGTCACAAATATATCTATAGCTATATTCTTCGTTATGTCCAACTCCGCGCGTGTGCTTATGGGTTTATTAATTTTCATGTTTCATGATATTTTAATAAAAACTGCCGTTCCTATTTTTAACCGATAGTGATAATTATTGGGTAATTTATTATTTTATTTTTATGATGTAGGTCACATATTTTTCTTCAAAAATCCGCCGTCACTCGGCAGAGTTGCCAAAATGGTTATGCCGAAAATAGATAGCCGAAAAAATAAAAAGAATTTCCGCCTGTTGTATGGCGATGGTACATTTTTTTATGGTTAGAAAACACCAGGCCAAGAAATGTGGGTCACATGACCTAAATTTGTATTGCTTCCACCTCTAATGGATTCTAATTAATAAAGCTACAAAGGAGTAAACCATGGCGATTAAAGCCAATTACGAGTCTGATCATGGAAAACGTAAAGAAATGTCCCATAAGGAACTGGGAACAATTCCTCATATGCGTTTCGAAGAGTATTCGGAAAAATTGAAACACTGCTTCACCATGAAACGGGAAAACGGAATTCTCGAAGCCCGGCTGCATACCAACGGCGACAGCCTGCAGTGGGGTGCTCCCGCGCATCAGGCCCTGCACTATTTTTTCGACTGGGCCGGCAGGGATCCAGACAACGAGGTCATCATCCTCGGTGGGACGGGAAAGGACTTTATGAAGGGCATCGGCCGGCTTGACGATCAGGGCAACTGGGGTCCGGCTACCGAGTTCAACTCCGCGCCGGAAGAAGCCTGGAAGATGTATGAATATCAATATTATGACGGTACCAACGATATTGAAGGCCAGGTATTCGATGTGGAAGTGCCCACCATCGGCGTATGGAACGGCGCCGCTTTCCACACCGATCTGGTGCTTTTCAGCGATCTTACCCTTTGTACCGAGGATGCCTGGACCACGGATATGCACTTCCGGGTCAACATGGTCCCCGGCGACGGCATCGGCATTGCCTGGCGGGAACTGATGGGCCGCAAGAGATATGCCTATGCGGAACTGACCGGCGAGATCATCACTGCCCGTAAGGCCCTGTCCCTCGGTATGGTCAACGAGATCTGTCCCGATACGGAATCCTGCTATGCCAGAGCCAGGGAAATAGCCGAGCTTATTATGCGGACCGGTACCCGCGTCACCCGCCGCATCACCACTCAGCAACTGCGGAAAGCCTGGAAGGAAGACATCGCCAACGAGCTTCGCAACGCTTTCTCCACGGAAATGTTCGTGACCGCTACCGAACACAGTCCCCACGAAGTCAATTATTGGCACTGGGCGCACGAAGAGGCCGAACTGGTCAAGGCGGCCGAGAAGAAAGGCAAGGTCGTCCGGCCGCGTGTCAACGGCGGCCAGGAAGAAGACGAGATCAAGTAGCAGGCTTGTCTCAACAGGCCCGGTAACGGACTACCCGCCATCGCATGTCGCCGGAGGTGGCCGGCTATACGGCCACCTCAACGCAAAATGAAACGGCGCATTTCTGCTGATTATCGTCGCCGCGGCATCGTTGTTGGCGATACGCGGGGCACTGGCGCGCCATCTTCTGGAACGGTGCGCTACGCCCTGGCTGTCGCTATATCCGGGTAACCTTTTACTGGCAAAAAATTCATAAAAACTGTAAGCGGGGTAGGCCATGAATACAGGGAACGACGTGATTATTTCCGCTGCATTGACCGGCGCGGTGACACCAAAAGACATTAATGAAAATATTCCGCTGACACCGGAAGAAATTGCCGCAGATGCTTACCGCTGCTGGCAGCGGGGCGCGGCCATCGTTCATCTCCATATGCGCGACGATGACGGGCTGGGTACGATGGACCGCGGGAAATTTGCCGAAACCATCCGTCTGCTGCGCGCCCGCCATGACTGCGATGTGATTATCAACTGCACCACGTCCGGCGACCATAGGGCCAGCGATAAGCAGCGGCAGGAACATGTGGCCAACCTGAACGGGATAGAAATCGCTTCCTGGGACGCTGGCTCCTTTAACTGGATGCCCGGCGGCGTGTTTATCAATTCCCCGCAGTTTTTAGGCGCCCTCGGCGAGGTGCTGACCGCCCGGGGCATCAAACCGGAAGTGGAAATCTTCGATGCCGGCATGCTGGGCATCGCTGACTATTTTATCGAGCAGGGCAAGCTGCCCAGGCCGCTGCATTATCAATTCTGCCTCGGCGTGCCGGGGGGAATGCCCGCCACGGTGGAGAACCTGCTTTATCTCTCCGCGCATATTCCCGCCGACGCCACCTGGTCGGCGTTCGGTGTCGGCAAGGCCCATATGCCCATGCTGTACGCCGCCATCGCATTGGGCGGACATGTCCGCGTGGGGCTGGAAGATAATGTCTATTTCAGCAAGGGCGTAAAGGCGTCCAACGAGCAGTTGGTAGAGCGTGCCGCACAGGCAATCCGCTTGTTCGGCAAAGAGGTGGCCACACCCGAACGGGCGAGAAAACTGCTGGGACTCCGGCCGCTATAAACCAGGCTTTTCCCGGGTCCGCACAGTGAGGCCCGCAGGCATGCAAAAGAAGGTTGTTATGAGAGAAGCAGTCATCGTATCGGCGGTTCGTACCCCGGTGGGCAAATGCCGCGGCGTGTTGGCGCCGGTACCGGCGCATATTCTGGGCGCCCTTGCCGTCAAAGAAGCCGTGAACCGGGCGAACATCGAGCCGGAAAGCATTGATGATGTCATATTCGCCAACCTGATGAATAACGAAATCAACAATATGGGCCGGATGGTGGCGCTGGAAGCCGGCTTGCCGGTTTCCGTGCCGGGGATAACCCTGGACCGCCAGTGCGCCGCGTCGCTGAACGCGCTGGCCTATGGCGCCATCCAGATCATGGCCGGTTTCGCCGATGTGATTGTCGCCGGCGGGGTGGAAAGCGATTCCCGCCGCACCTGGTCGCTGGAAAAGACCGACAGCGCCTATTCGGTACAGCCGCCGCGGTTTGTGGATATCCATACCTCGCCGGATAGCCTGGGCAACCCTCCTATGGGTATCACCGCCGAAAATGTGGCCGCCAGGTATGGCTTGACCCGCTCCCAGCTTGACGAGTTCGCGCTGCGTAGCCACCGGTTGGCCAGCGCCGCCTGGCAGATGGGCCGGTTTGACGAACAGATCGTGCGGGTGCCCGTAACCGATAAAAAAGGCCGGTTAACCCCGGTATCCCGCGATGAGCCGCTGCGCCCCGATTGTTCCCTGGAAGCCCTGGCTTCCCTGCGGCCCAGTTTCAAGGAGGACGGCGTGGTGACCGCCGGCAACAGTTCGCCGATGAGCGACGGCGCGGGGGCCATGGTGTTGATGGAGCGCTTGCTGGCGGAAAAAAATGGTCAGGAGATCCTGGGGGTCTTTCGCGGCTATGCGGCGACGGGAGTGGATCCCAACCTGATGGGACTCGGTCCCATCGCCGCTACCGCCAAGCTGCTGAAGCAGGCGGGTCTGGCGGTAAGCGATATCGATTTATGGGAGTTGAACGAGGCTTTTGCCGCCCAGTCCATTGCCTGTATTCGGGAAATCGGCATGGATCCCACACGGGTTAATCCGAATGGCGGCGCTATCGCCCTGGGACATCCCCTGGCGGGCACCGGGGCGATCCTGACCGCGAAAACCCTGTATGAAATGAAACGCCGCAACCTGGACAAAGCTGTTATCACCTTCTGTGTTGGTGGCGGCCAGGGTGTGGCGGTATTGCTGACGAGGAATTGACCATGCCGGGAAAAATTGTCTCATCCGAAGAAATCACCCGTTTGTTTGAGGACGGCCAGACATTGCTTTGCGGCGGTTTTGCCAATTGTGGTGTGCCTAACCGCCTTATCCAGTGCGTCATAGACAGCGGGGCGAAGCACCTAACCCTGATTTCCAATGATTCCGGCGACGCCGACCTCACCGTTGGCCGCCTGATTCATCACGGTCTGGTCGATAAACTCATTGCTTCCCATATCGGTCGCAATACCGAAACCGTGGCGCTGGTGGAGGCCGGCAAAATCAAGTTGGAGCTGGTGCCGCAAGGGAGCCTGGCGGAGCGGATCCGCTGCGGCGGCTCGGGATTGGGGGGTGTTCTGACCCAGACCGGCCTGGGTACCGTGGTGGAGGAGGGAAAACATCGGGTGGTGGTGAACGGCGAAGTGTTTTTGCTGGAAACCGCGCTGCGGGCGGATATCGCCCTGGTGCGCGCCCGTACCGCCGATCCGCTGGGCAACCTGACCTATCGCGGCACCATGCGCAACTTTAATCCCCTGGTGGCCAAGGCGGCACGGACGACCCTGGTGGACGCGGACATGCTGGTGGATATCGATGAATTCGGTGTGGATCGCATCGTGACCCCCGGCGTGTATGTGGACAAAATCCTGGCAACCCAAGGAGTACGCCAATGAATGCTCGTAACAGGATAGCAAAACGCGCCGCCGGGTATTTTACCGCCGGCGATGTGGTCAATCTGGGCATCGGCATTCCCAGCCTGTGCGGCGATTATGCGGTCCCCGGCGTGATGTTCCATACCGAAAACGGTCTGGTGGGCATGGGTCCGCTGATCACGGGACCGCTGGCGGTGGAAGGGTTCTGCAATGCCACCGGCATGCGTTTCGCGCCGGTGCCCGGCGCCAGTTCATTCGACAGCGCGGAATCCTTCGGGCTGGTCCGTTCCGGCAAGCTGGCCGCGTCGGTGCTGGGCGCCCTGCAGGTGGCGCAAAACGGCGATCTGGCCAACTGGGCGCAGCCCGGCCGGGTGTTCGGCATGGGCGGGGCGATGGATCTGGTGAACGGCGCCCGGCAGGTGATTATCACCATGGAACTCTGCGCTAAAGACGGCGCGCGAAAAATCGTCAACGCCTGCAGTTATCCCCTGACGGGCAAACACTGTGTCAATCATATCGTCACCGAACAGTGTGTGCTTGACGTTACCGAGGACGGACTGGTGCTGGTGGAACTGTTGGCGGGATTAACCCCGGAGGACATCCAGCGCCAGGTGGAGCCTCGGCTGATTGTAGCCGATTCCTTGAAAATCATGGAAATATAACCTCCGGAGGACCCGTGACGAAATACGCTTTAGGCAAATTTGCGCTGGATTACACCGCGGGCGATAACGTCGAACCTGTGCCGGAATGCTGGAAAACGCGCGGGCCATCCCGATAAACCCACTACGCGTCCCCGGGCGGAGCCTGGTTGCGTACAATGAGCTTACCATTATGACTGGGCAAGAAAAAAAACTGGCGCTGCCACAGAAGAGTCGCGATCTTGCTACCCGGGGGGACGATCTTCTTTCCGCCACCAAAAGCAGTTTTGGGCCTCATGGCTGGACCATTATCTTTTTCCAGGCCCTGATGTTCTGGCTTGCCGCCGGCGCAGTGACCCACGGTCTGAATGTGATTCTGCCCGCCTTGTCCAACACCTTTACCCTGGATTACAACGCGCTGTTGGCGCTGGCGACCCCCGCCTCCTGGGCTTCCATCCTGGCGGGGCCCCTTTGTGCCAGATTGTGTGAAAAGAAGGGGCCAAAATTCAATATCGTTTTTTGCCTTATCGCCTGCGGATTGTGTTTCGGCCTGCTGGGGTACTGGGGGACGCTAACCGGGTTCACCGTACTGTTTGCCGGGGTCTGTTTTTTCGGGACTGGCTTCGCCTATCTGGGCGGAACCGCCCTTATCGCCAATTGGTTTATCCATAAACAGGGTCTGGCCCTGGGCTGGTGCACCATGGGGCAAACCTTTTCCAGCGCCTTTTTCGTGCCGGTGCTGGCCGGCTTCTTCTCATGGTTCGGCGTTCATAACGGATTTTGGGGCGTGTCGCTGTTGATGTTCGTCACCGCGCTGCTGGTGGCGCTATTTGCCGCCAACAAACCGGAAGACATCGGCTGTGCGCCGGACAATGCACCCATAACCGTCGAAGAGCTGGCCGAACGGGTCCGCGAGCATAAAGACTATATTTGTCCGGTCACCACCGGTCAATTGCTGCGCATGAAGGACGTCTGGTTCATGGGCATCGCCACCGGCGGTATCTATATCATGCTGGTGGGGGTGGTGAGCCAGATGGTGCCCCGGTTGATGGACATGGGATTCGCACTGAGCACCGCTATCTTTTATATGACCCTCTCGGCACTGTTCGGCACCTTTGGCGCCTATGGCTGGGGTTGGCTAAATCAAAAGGTGGGGATCAAAGCGGCGATCATGATTTACACCCTGTGGTGGATGGTGTCGGTGGTTATCAACATCTTCCAGTTCAACGCGCTGACCCTGTGGATCTCCCTGCTGATGATCGGTTTTAGCCTGGCGGGCGCCACCAATTTAAGCACCGCGCTGATTGCCACTAAATTTCCACGCCGAACCTATATCCGGGCCATCGGCATCATCGCGCCGATCCAGTCCATTGTGCGCTGCTTCGCTTTTTCCATTCTGGCGGTGGGATTGACCTATCTGGGGGGATACGCCGGTGCTTATCTCCTGCTGGTGGCTGTCGGGGCCGTGACGTTGATTTTGATTTGGCAAACCGATGTGACGCCCATTGAAACCCTGCCGGCAACGCCCGGCGAACAACCCGGTATTCGTTAACGGAGGAAAGTGAATCAAATAAAAATCTTCCCAGACCATGATATTACGCGGCGTATTAAAACAATATTAAGACGCTGGTTAACAGGATTGCGGACAAGATGCCGGAAATATTAACGGCTGTGCTTATTCATCCGGGAGAAATCGGGCGCAGATTAAATAATAACAGGCATTTTTAAAAAACCAGGTTTTCCTGGAGAAATAAAATGAGATTTATCAAGAGGTCAATATGACGGGAATTGTAATTGCCAGTGCCGTGCGTACCGCAATCGGCAGCTTTGGCGGTGGCCTGGCTTCGCTGGCGGCACCCCGGCTGGGCGCACTGGTGGCGCGGGAAAGTATCAGGCGTGCCGGTATCCAGCCCGATATTATCGACGAGGTTTTCCTGGGCAATGTCCTGCAAGCGGGATTGGGGCAAAATCCGGCCCGTCAGGCGATGTTTCATGCCGGCATCGATGAAAAGACCCCGGCAACCACCGTGAATGTTGTCTGCGGATCCGGATTGAAAAGCGTGATCCTGGCGGCTCAGGTTATCGCCGCGGGCGATGCGCAGATTGTCCTGGCGGGGGGGATGGAAAATATGTCGGCGGCGCCCTATCTGCTGGATAAAGCCCGCTGGGGCTACCGGATGGGGGAAGGCACTATTACCGACAGCATGGTACATGACGGACTGTTTTGCAGTCTTAATCAATACCATATGGGCATCACCGCCGAAAATGTCGCTGCCCGTTATAACATCAGCCGGCTGGAGCAGGATAACATCGCCCTGCGCTCGCAGCAGCGGGCGGTGGCGGCCATTGGCAACGGCGCGTTTCGTAATGAGATCCTACCGGTCATCCTGAACGGCAAAAAAGGCGACGTTATTTTCGATACGGATGAGCATCCCCGCGGGGATGCCAGCGCCGAGGGTCTGGCCAAGCTGCGTCCGGCCTTCACGCCGGAGGGCAGCGTCACGGCGGGCAATGCTTCCGGCATCAATGACGGCGCGGCCGCGCTGGTGGTAATGAGCGAAGCCCGGGCCAGCTCGCTAAATATCCGGCCGTTAGCGCGGATCCGTGGTTATGCCACTTGCGGCGTCGATCCGGCTTTTATGGGCATCGGACCGGTGCCGGCAGTGCGCGCGGCCCTGAAGAAGGCTGGCCTGGGCATCGGTGATATTGACCTGATCGAGGCCAATGAAGCCTTTGCCGCGCAGTTCGCCGCGGTGGGCCATGAGCTGGGGCTGGATGAGGACAAGACCAATGTCAACGGCGGCGCGATTGCCCTCGGTCATCCCATCGGCGCCTCTGGCGCCAGGATTTTGGTAACGCTGTTATATGCCCTGGCGGCCCGGGACAAAACCTTCGGCCTGGCAACCCTCTGTGTCGGCGGGGGATTAGGGGTGGCGGTCGTGGTAGAACGCTTTTGACATCCGTCTTGCCGACAAAGGGAAAGCTATGGATTGTTGATAAAAAATAATGACGGCAATAATTTAAGGCAAAGGAGCAGGTTGTTAATTCATAAATGCATTGAAAATATAAAAATGCATGATGACTATTTTAGCAGGCCAGTCTTGCATTCCGATCTTGACGATGCCGTTTATCACCGGGATTGAAACCAGACATAATAAGCGAGGTGAGGTTGGACATGACGTGTAATAAAGCTGATTGCAATCATTTTACCTTATGTGCCCGACGGAATCAGGCGCGGATTAATATTGGCACCAACTTTGCTCAATATCGTAGGTAAATAAAACTTATATAAGCGGATCGATATTCTATGAAAAACGATTATGTGAAAAAGAGATTACCGGCTTTAGTTGCGCTCATTTTGGGCTGCACCCTAGGTTTTTCGGCCAATGCGGCCGTTACCGCCGGCGACTATACGGCTTCGGCCAAAGGCCTGGAAAGCGATGTCAAGGTCACGGTTTCCATTGATCAAACGGGAACGATTAATAATATCGTCGCCGATGCGTCCGGTGAAACCCCTGAATTGGGGGGCGTAGCGGGACCTCAGGTCGCCAAGTCCATCGTCGATCATCAAAGCCTGGACGTAGACGGCATGACCGGCGCCACCGAAACCAGCGATGCCGTTAAGCAAGCCACCAAGGCGGCCTTGCTCAAGGCCGGCGCGGATATCGGTAAATATACCGGCGGGCCGGCTAAGACCGCCGCCGCCCCGGTTGCCGATGAAGAAAAAACGGTGGATGTCGTGGTAATGGGGGGCGGCACTTCCGGCACCGCGGCCGCACTGGCAGCGGCGGAAAAAGGCGCCAAGGTACTGGTGGTTGAGAAATCAGCGGTAGTGGGCGGCAGCGGCAATATGGCCAGCGGCTTTTTTGCCGTGGAATCATCGCTGCAAAAATCGTTAGGCATGAAATATACCGCGCAGGACCTGACCCACAGATTGCTGGATTATAACCACTATTTATCCGATGGCCCGCTGACCAAAGCCATTGTGGATAAATCGGGTTCAACGGCTGATTGGATGGAAAAGCACGGAGTGAAGCTGGAAATCAAGACCGCCACCAAAAATACCAATCAGCTGCAGCAGGCACACATGGATGATCCCATCAAGTCCGATATTTACCATCATTATCTGGATACCAATGCCGCCTATAAGAGTCTGTATACCAGTTTCCAGAAATCCGGCGGAGAATTGATCAAGAATACCGCGGTTAAATCATTGATTCAGGAAAAGGATGGCAACGTCACCGGTTTGATTGCACAAAAAGCGGACGGTGGAAAAATAATTGTTCATGCCAAAGCGGTCATTATTGCCAGCGGGGGATTTGGCGGCAATGAAAAACTGGTTAGGGAAGTGATGAATACGCCGAACATTCATGTACTGGCATGGCCGAATCAGGGTGAGGGCGTCAGAATGGCTTGGGCCGCCGGCGGAGCGGAATGGAGTTTTCATTCCGCGTTGATTCATGCCTGTAAATTGGTGGGCATCACTTCGTCAGCCTCCGCCGATAAAGGCAACGCCGAAAATGATAGCCCTCTTATTTGGTTGTTGAAATCGCCCTTATTATGGGTGGATGCCAACGGTGAACGATTCGGCGATGAAGGCCTGGTCTATGATACGGCTTACTGGGCTAATGTGTCGTATTCGGCGGGCGGTAAATATTACATCATTCTCGATAGCCAGACGTTGAATGCTTACACCAAGAAAACATTCCCGTTTCCTTTATCAGGCGCCGGCCCGGCCAATCCACCCAAGGGCGGTGATTTCGTGGCGCTGGCGGATGCCGCTGTTGACGGTGGCAAAAGCAAAAATATCTTCAAAGGGCAGACTCTGGAAGCGTTGGCAAAAAACATGGGTGTGGAAGCCGGTCAATTGGAAAAAACCGTGGCCCGCTATAACGATCTGGTAAAAGCCAAATCAGATCCGGATTATGGCAAAAAGCCTGATTATTTGATTTATCCGGTGAAATCCGGCCCATATTATGCGTTTGAAACACAAGTGGTCAGCTTAAGCAGTATTGGCGGGGTGCGGGTAAATGCCAAATTACAGGTCACCGATATTAATGCCAAACCTGTCCCGGGGTTGTACGCGGTAGGGAATGTTGCCGCCGGTTTCTACAGCGGACCGTCTTACCCGCCTTATGAAGGTTTAGCCAATGGTTTTGCATTGAACTCAGGTCGCATTGCCGGAGAAAATGCGGCGGGAACAATAGCAGCGGGTAATTAATAAATGGTGGAGCAAAATCGGATAAGCAATATCTTATAGCTGCTCGTTTATTAAGCGATATTGGCTGGAGAAACAAGGAAGCATTACCACTTGCCGGGTTCTTCCGGCAGGTGATGGGGCATTGCTTCCGCATTATTTTAATCAAGAGGTCGGTATGGGCGTGTCACGGCGTGGATTTATCATGGGGGTAGGCAGCGCTGTATTGGCGGCCAATCCAGTCAACCGTATTCTGGCGGAAGTCATTAACCCGCAGACCCTCGTCATCGGTAATATCCGCTATGGCATGATCCATGACGAAACCCGTTGCATCGGATGCCGTGCCTGTATTCTAGCCTGCCATAAAGTGAATCAGGTTCCGGCGGAGGTCACGCGGTTGGATATTCTGGATAACGGCACATACCGGGAGCTGAACAAAACCTCGCGACAGTTTGTGCGTAAATCCTGTCAGCATTGCGATAACCCGCCGTGCGTGGAGGTTTGTCCCACCGGCGCCTCTTACAAAGACGAGAAAACGGGCATAGTGGATGTTCACCACGATCGTTGCGTAGGATGCCGGTACTGTATTGCCGCCTGTCCCTACCAGGTTCGTTTTATCCATCCGCTATCAAAAACGGCGGATAAGTGTAATTTCTGCCGGGATACCAATCTGGCCGCCGGTAAGCCACCCGCCTGCGTGGCGATTTGCCCGGTGAAGGCGTTGACCTTCGGTAATCTGGACGATCCCGATAGTGATATTGCCAAACTCATCGCCAGCAAAACCGTATACCGAAACAAACTGTATTTAGGCACTTCCCCCAAGCTCTACCATATAGCGGGTAAATTTGGAGAAATACGAGAATGAACGCTGCGTTTCATTTCGATACCCTGGTCTGGGATTGGCCTATTGCGATTTACCTGTTATTGATAGGTATTTCATCAGGCATGATAATAATAGCCGTGTTGCTTAAAAGGCAAATTCTGGTGGTCAATGCGGTCAACGACAGCATCATCAGGGCGACAACCATTATCGCGCCGTTAGCGGTGACCCTGGGGCTGGTGATTCTTATTTTTCATTTGGCGCGCCCGTGGACGTTTTGGTATTTGATGGTGTTTTACAACCCCCATTCGGTTATGTCACTGGGGGTCATGTTATTCCAGATTTACATGCTGATGTTGATTCTCTGGATAATCGCTATTTATCAGGAAAAGATTACCGATATCATTCATCCGGCCTGGGTAAGCCGGCTGGTGCGCCTTATCGCCGGATGGGAGCGTGGGCTTGATGGCATTATGGTTTTTTTGGCGGTCCTGTTAGGCGTCTATACCGGCTTTCTGCTGCTCGCCTTAAAATCCTACCCGTTATTGAACAATCCGGTCTTGCCGCTGCTTTTCCTGGCCTCCGGCCTGACGTCGGCGGTTGCCATGGCGATATTTTGCGGACTGGTATTCTATAAACAATCGGTCCATTCACCGTCACTGGCTTTTATTCACCGGCTGGAACTGCCGCTCATTATGATAGAGCTTGGCCTGCTGGCGGTTTTTTTTATCGGTCTGATTTTTAGCGGCGGGCAAAAGGAAGTGGCGGCGTTAACCTCGTTAAGGGGTTTTTGGGGGGCGGTCTTTTGGCTGGGTATTGTGGGGCTGGGTATTTTATTACCCATCGCTTTAACGTTGTTGTGCAGCGAACGGATTAAATTCAATAAAGCTTACCTGGTGACCATGTCCGGTATCGGACTTTGCAGCGTGTTAATGCTTCGCATGTTTATTTTGTATGCGGGACAGATGGTAATGGCATAAATGAACAACCTAACCGGGCTTCTAAGAATTGCATCATTAACTTTTTTCATGCAATCATTGGATACTACTATGTTATATCTGGCTGTCCCCTCCATGGCGGAGGCATTGCATCAGTCCTCCCTGAGCATGGGGACGGTGGTTGTTTCCTATATGCTGACGGTGCTGGTATTTACGCCGGTATGTGGATGGCTGGCGGATACCTATGGTTATCGGCGAATCTATCTATTATCGCTGGGCTTATTTACCCTGGGGTCTTTTTTGTGCGCCTCGGCGGATACGTTGACCGGTATTATCCTGGCGCGTTTTTTACAGGGCATGGGGGGGGCGTTAATGTTGCCGGTGGCGCGGGTTGTCATTTTGAAAACAACCTTGCCGGCGGAAAAGTTATCCGCCTTGAATAAAATCACCTTATTGGGATTAGGGGGTACGCTACTGGGGCCGCCGTTAAGTGGGCTACTGATAACCGCATTCTCCTGGCGAATGATTTTCCTGGTAAATATTCCCCTATGCCTGATTTGTTTTGTCTTGGCAAAAAAATATATGCCGGAACAGATAAGATCAAACGTGCGGGGAAATTTCGATACGATAGGCTTTATGTTGGTGGTATCGGCATTATTATTTATCTTGCTTGGCTTGTTGGGTATCGGTAAACAATATTTTACCAGCTTGTGGGTAATGACATTCTTCCTGATAGCAATGGTGTTGTTGTATAGCTATAAAAATCACCAGGATAACACCGTTGAGCCGTTATTTACGCTTTCGTTGTTTCGGCACAGAACTTTTGCCGTGGGTATCGCCAGTAATATTTGCGTGCGGATTTTTTTAGCGTCGGCACCCTTGGTCCTGTCGCTGATGTTGCAACTGGAGTTTAATTATTCACCGGCGGGGGTCAGTATCATTATGCTGTCGCTGGCGGCAGGATCGTTAAGCGCCAGGTTCCTGCTGCGGCCGGCATTGGAATGGTGCGGGTACCGGTGTTTATTGCTTATAGCGACGACGGCGAGCGCTACGTTGATTTATTCTTTGACCCTTTCGGCTTTGAACGGCTCGCTGAATATCATTGTTGTATTGATATTTATACTAGGGATTTTTACCTCTGTTCTCTATGCCACAATGAACACCTTGACGTTCAGTGAGTTAACGGATGACACCTATAATGCCGGCAACAGCTTGCTTATTCTGAGCCAGCTACTTTCAATCATAATAAGCGTTACGTTAACATTCACGTTGCTGCGTCATGTTAACTACGCAAGTAATGCAAAGGGGGTGGAAAATTACCATGTGTCATTTTTATTGATGAGTTTGGGACTGTTTTTATGTTGCTTTATTTTTTTACGCCTGGATAAGAACGATGGCGATGTTTTTATCCAGCGGGCGCAGAAATAAAACTGCAGCAATTTAAATAATTATCCTGCATGCCGGTAAAGCTGGTAGGCATGTCGGCCCGATTATGTTAACGGAATGTACCTTATCAATGATAACCAGAGGCGGAAAGACGACGCGCTGATAGCTCGACCGGAATAGGGCATGTTATCACCGTCGGACCATCATTGAATATATTAATGATCGGCCGTTTTCGCTTATTACCTCAAGGGGATAGAACAATGAAAATAACACCTCATAATATATGGACTTGCATGCTATGTTCCGGCGCGATCATGTGCGGCACGGTGCTAACGAACGGCGCGGCGCTGGCCGCCGACGACGCGGAATCCTCCGGCCGCCCGCTGTCCGACGCGGGGGCATGGCTGTCGGAGCACGGCGTCACCCCGCATATCATGGCGTCTCAGCTTTGGTTGGGCAACCCCAGCGCGGGGACCTTCACCAACGAGCAGCAAGCATATACGATGTTTTTCGCCGGCGCGGATTTCTCCCTGGATCGGATGGGACTGATTCCCGGCGGCACCGTCCACTTCATGCAGTTGTGGGTACCCTTCTCAAATAATACCTCATACGGCAATAGCGCCGGCGGTATGTTGGCCGGCGATCCGCCGCCCTATATCCCCAAGGTCGCGCATCTGCTGCGTTTTGGTTACGAACAGAAACTGTTTAACGACCAATTATCCATCGAAGTTGGCAAGAGCAACCCCGGCCAGTTTGTCGGTTTCAGCAACTGTAACGTGCCGTCATCCTGCGTGAATACCGTACTGAATAAAACGGCGGGGTTCGGACCCACGCCTTATGCCGGCTGGGGCGCGCGCGTCAGCTACCACTTTACGCCGGAGCTGGAATCCAACATCGGCGTCTGGCGCACCTATCAGGCGTTTCCGTTCACCAACGGCTGGGAACGGTGGGACGACGACTACGATTCCGGTAGTACCCTGCTGGTCGCCAACGTAGCGCGGCGCGTCAGCTGGCAGCAGGAACCCTATCCCTTCAACTGGGAAGCGCTGGCGTTCCACAACGATCTGCAATACGACGACGCCTACGCCACGGTGAACGGCACCTCAAAGGTGTACGACAGCAGCTCGGCGGTGCTGACCCATAAAGACGTCTCCGGCTTCTATCTTACGGCAAAAAAGGCCTTATGGCGGCGTGACGGCGGGGCTGACGCCCAGAATCCCGCGCCCAGCGCCGTGAGTCTGCACGGCAGCTGGTCGCAAACCCTGCAATCGGATGCCTACACGGGGATAGCCACGTTGGCCGACGTTGGGCTTATCTGGTCGGGACCCTGGCAGAGCCGTCCTTATGATAGTTACGGCTTGACTTTCCGCTGGGCCAGGATGACGGATGGAGAGCACCGCTACTTGCAGGATATGTACGATTCCCAGGGCGGAACGGGGTGGCGGGTGCCGCGTAACGAACAGCAGTTGAGCATCGACGCTTCCTTTATGCTGATGCCGGAAGTCAATTTGACGATGACCGGTTCTCGTGTCTGGAACAACACCAATTACCAGTATCCCTATACCAACGTCAAATCGGAGGATGGCTACACATTCTGGATCCAAGTCAACGTGATGTTGGAAAAACTACTCGGTCTGTGACAGTAACGAACAGAGGACATCGCCGGCCCGTCATGGCGCCGGCAATTCGCCTTTACGGCGATGATTCCTGATGGCAAATCGACTGGAGCTGCTGCGTCCCAGACCCAGAGATTGCATTTTCCTGACGATGGTGGGTTGGGACACCCCCAGGGCGGTAGCCATATGATAGGTACTTTTGTATTTTTCCGAGGCCAGCGCCAATACTGTCCTTTCGATTTGCGACAGCATATCCGGCAGGGAACTGTTATTGCGTATTTGCCTGGAGCAAAAATTAAACAATTCGTCGTCAATATTGTCAGACTGCGAACGTTGTTCGTTCTTGCCTAACAGTGGGGAGATTATTTCTTCGGTGATGAAGTTTTCATCGGAGCAAATATACAAATATTCAATGATATTTTCCAGTTCCCGGATGTTGCCGGGCCAGGCATAATCGACTAATATCTTCAATGTTTTCGTGGGAAATCTGATAATTCTATTATAAATGGCGTCAAATTTATGGAGAAAATGTTCGGTCAGTAACGGGATGTCGCTTTTTCTCTCCCGTAAAGGGATTAAATGAATGGGAATAAGGCTGAGCCGGTAAAAAAGATCTTCACGGAATTGCTTGTCGGCAATTTTTTTATCCAGATCGGAATGGGTAGCGGCAATGACCCGCACATTCAGTTTGACAGGCTTGGTGCTGCCCACACGGACGATTTCTTTTTGCTGCAAGACACGTGATAATCTAGCTTGAGCCTCGAAGGATAAGTCGTCGATTTCATCCAGGAATATCGTACCGCCGTTTGCCTGCTCAAAAAAGCCGGCTCTCCCTGAAGTAGCCCCGGTGAAGGCTCCTTTTTCATAGCCGAACAGTTCGCTTTCTATAAGACTCGCTGGTATCGCCGCGCAATTGAGTTTGATAAAAGGCCTGTCTGATCGTGCGCTTAATTTTTGGATATTCTCGGCCACGACTTCTTTACCCGTACCGGATTCCCCGCTAATTAAAACAGAAGCGTCCGTGTTGGCGAGCCTCAGCATAATCCGCTTAAGTTCTTCCATAGGTTTGCTGATACCGATCAAATTGGTAAAGGGTGGGGGCGCGGGCACCCCTTTTTTTCCCAACGGCGCATGATAGGATTCGAATGAATAAACAGGATAGTTAAATTTGGCATGTAATTTCTGAAAAAAAGATTGTGCATACAGTATTGAAACCACATGCTCAATTTTGTTTTCTTCATCGAGCACCGGCATGCCTGACACAAAAGCCATTTTTTCCGGTAACAGATGATGAACAAAAAACGCCATTGCCGCTTTCTTTTGTTTAAGGACCTCCATGGTAATCGCGTTTTTGAAATATTTCCCTTCTTTAATAATATCGTCAATGGTCCGGCCAAGGATCGCATCAGCGTCTATGATAGGGTTTTCCCTCAGGTAAGCCTGGTTGATATATTCCGTTACGCCATTGGAGTTGGTTATGTAGATGGGGCATTCCAGGGTATCGACGATTTTCTTAAAATCGATCCCAGTCTTGTTAGCCGTATGAAAAACATTTCCGCTGGACATGGTGGCCCTCTTGAAAACCGGTGATAGAAAAACATCCTGCCCTGGCGCAAAGGATCCGGTGCCGCGAAGATTTACCGGGAATGTCCTTGATGCCGATAAATGATGGTATTAAAGAATACAAAAGTTAATGTTAGATAAAGTTATAAATAAAATTGATAGTCGGGTATGTGAAATAAATCACATCTCAATCCGGTCATGAGACGCGTTTTTATTTATATTAAGTTCGAGCCGATCAAAATCACGTCGCACCTCTGCGCCACGTTCAGTTCCGGGCGCTCCATGAACAGGTTATCCCGCATTCGCCCGGCGGATTACAGTAGGCTATCAACCCACATCCACAGCGGCAAGGTGACGGCCGATAACAGTGTTGAAAGACAAATGGCCGAGCTGGTTACCTGGGTGTCTTCCAGCGAGCGTGAAAACCCCAGCACATTGACGCCGGAGGGATTGGCGGCCATCAGTACCAGCACCCCACGTGGCATACCGCCGATATCCAGCAGCATGCACGTCAGCAAAACCAGCAGCGGCATGGCGACAAGCTTGGCGGCGGTAATGCCGAGGGCAGGCCCGCCGGGGCGCAGGCGAAAGCCCGCCAAGTTGGCGCCCAGCGTGATCAGCGCGCAGGGTAACGCCGCCTGGGCCAGCCAGGTCGTTAATTGCGTGGTCCAGACCGGCAGCGTCACATTAGACAGATTGACCGCCGTGCCCAGCAGCAGGCCGACAATCATCGGATTGGCGAGGCTGCTCACCAGCGGGCCGGGTTTGAACGGCTCGCTGCCGGCAAAACTGTCATACAGGCTTTGGAAGCTGAACAGCAGCAGGCTGTGCACGGCGAGTACGGTGAACAGCAGCACCAGCCCGTCGTTGCCGAACAGGCCCGAGACCATCGCCACGCCGATCAGGGCATTATTGGAAAAGGAGGCGGTCAGTCCAAAGGGCGTTGGGTGGCCGAGGCGGCGATGTGCGAGCAGGTTGACAAGGGTGAAAATCATCAGCGCCGGAACGAAATACGCCGCCAGGATTGTGGTGTTCAGGCCGTCGTGCAGCGGTGCGTTGACCATGCCGGTAAACAACACCATCGGCATGAACAATTTGAAGGCCAGGCCGCCCAGTGCCTTGATGGCGTGGGACTCGAGAACGCCACGGCGCGCCTGGACATACCCCAGGATGATCAACAGCGAGATGGGCAGTATGGTTTGTGGAACAGCCACGGTTAAGGCTCCTGTGACAATGGGCAAAGGGTATTTTTTACCGGCTAATCCCTTCGCTGTCAGCGCAATTTTCAGGCTCTTGGGCGTATTGGCATACTAATTGCTATCTTCCTATAACCTGATGTTATGCGTTGTCCTCGGCGCGAACGCTAAAATTCCACAGAGGTACGTTGAATGCAGCCGCTCAACTTGCGTCAGATCGAAGTCTTTCGCGCCGTCATGATCACCGGCTCCATCAATGGCGCCGCGCAACTGCTGTTTGTTTCCCAGCCGGCAGTCAGTCGCATGCTCTCGCACACCGAGGCACGCATCGGCTTCCAGCTGTTCGAGCGCGTCAAGGGACGGCTGTATCCCTCGCCGGAGGCGCGCAGCCTGTTCAACGACGTTGAATCGGTGTATCGCGATATCCTGCGGGTCAATACCACGTTGCACAATCTGGTCCAGCAGCGTCACGGCGTGCTGCGCGTCGCCAGCAGCCCCAGTCTGGGGCATCAACTGGTGCCGGACGCCATTGCTGCTTTCCGGCAGTGCAACGAGGATATTCGCATCAGCTTGGAATGCCTGCGGCATGTCCTGCTGCGCGACCGGCTGCTTGACCGGCAGGCGGATCTGGGTATTTCCCTATTCCCCATCGATCATCCCAACCTGCGCGCGGTGCCGCTGAGCTATATCCGGGTTATGGTGGTGTGCCCGCTGGATCATCCGCTGACCCGGATTCCGGCCGACGAGTTGCCCCAGGCGCTGGCGGATGCGGCGTTCATCGGCTATACCGCCGATACGCCGTTCAACAGCTTTATGAAAATGGCCTTCGAGCACGTGGGCCTGCCATACCGGCCCAGCATCGATGTCGACTCGCCCCACCACGCGTGCGCGCTGGTCAAAAACGGCAGCGGTTTTTCCGTGGTCGATGAAATTTCCTTCCGCGCCTCAGGCGCCGGGCGGATGGCGGTATTGCCCATCCTCAGCGAAGAACGCCTGACCATCAGCCTGGTGCACCTGCGGCGCGAGCCTTTGGCGCAGTTTGCCCAGGTGTTTGTCGAGCAGTTGCGCAACACGCTCGTCGGCAGCGGTTTTAACCTGTTCAATATGGATTAACCTCAGGTTAACCAAGGCCGACATATTGGCATACGACATCCTTACCTGAAGTTCCCACAATGACTCTAAGCAATGAAAAAGGTTTGCCGGCATCGGGCCGGCCTTGTGGGAGAAAAACGGCATGCGCGAAATTGTCATCGGCGGCGCCCAGTTGGGGGCTATCCAAAAAAGCGACTCTAGGGAAACTGTGGTCCGGCGCATGCTGGCGCTGTTGGAACAGGCCCGGCAGCAGGGATGCGAACTGGTGGTGTTCCCGGAGCTGGCCCTGACCACGTTTTTTCCCCGCTGGTATATGGAAGATCAGCGCGAGGTGGATACCTGGTTCGAACGGGAGATGCCCAATGAGGCGACCCGTCCGCTATTCGATTTTTCGCGCGAGCACGGCATTGCCATCACTTTCGGCTACGCCGAGCTGACCCCTGAAGGGCATCATTACAACACCTCCGTCTTAACCGACCGCCAGGGCAACATCATCGGCAAATATCGCAAGGTGCATCTGCCCGGACACGTCGAGTTCGATACCGGCCGTGACTTCCAGCACCTGGAGAAGCGCTACTTCGAACCCGGCGACCTGGGTTTCCCCACCTGGGAAAACCAGGATACCGTGATAGGCATGTGCATTTGCAACGACCGTCGCTGGCCGGAAACCTACCGTGTTATGGGATTGCAGGGTGTGGAACTGGTCACGCTGGGCTATAACACGCCGTCAATCAACTCGCAAAAACGCGGTGAAGGCGAACAGCAGCGGCTGTTCCATTCCGAACTGTGCATGCAGGCCGGCGCTTATCAAAACGCCACCTGGGTGGTCGGCGTGGCCAAGGCCGGGGTCGAGGACGGCTTCCCGCTGATGGGCGGCAGCGTAATCGTTGATCCCAATGGTTTTGTGGTCGCCAGGGCTAAAGGGCAGGACGATGAGCTTATCGTCCACCGCTGCGATATGGATTTGTGCAATTTCGGCAAGACCACCATCTTCGATTTCGCCCGCCACCGGCGTATCGAGCATTACGGCATTATTACCCGCCAAACCGGCGTCCGGCGCCCCTGAACAGGAGACAACAGTCCATGCGTACCGTTTATCTCAACGGGCAGTTTATTGCGGAGAATGATGCGAAGATTTCCATCTTCGATCGCGGCTTTATGTTCGCCGACGGTATTTACGAGGTGACCGCCGTACTGGGCGGCAAGCTGGTGGATGCCGAGCCGCACCTGGCCCGCCTGCGCCGCTCGCTGGCGGAGCTGGCCCTGGTCCTGCCGCTTGACGACGATGCGCTGCTGGCGGTCCACCGGCAGCTTATCGCGCGCAACGCGCTGTGCGAAGGCCTGGTGTATATGCAGGTCAGCCGTGGCGCCGCAGACCGCGACTTTTTGTACCCGCCCGCGGACACGCCGTTGACGGTGGCGCTCTTCACCCAGGACAAGGCGGTGCTCGATAGCCCGCTGGCAAAACGCGGCATGAATATCATCGGTCTGCCGGATATGCGCTGGGGGCGCAGCGATATCAAAACCACGCAGCTTCTTTACGCCTGCATGACCAAGGAGCAGGCAAAAGCCCGGGGCGCCGACGACGCCTGGCTGGTGAAAGACGGCTGGGTCACCGAGGGTACCTCCAATAATGCGTTTATCATCACCCGCGACGGCGCGGTGGTGACGCGCGAGCTTTCCCGCGCGCTGTTACCCGGCATCACGCGCGGCGCGCTGCTCGCCCTGGTGCAAGAACACGGCCTGCAACTCGATGAGCGCGCCTTCACCCTGGAGGAGGTAAAGAATGCCGCTGAAGCCTTCGTGACCTCCTCCACATCGTTTATTTATCCGGTGGTGACCCTGAACGGCCAGCCCATCGGCGACGGCACGCCGGGGCCGTTAACCCAGCGCTTGCGTCGGCTATATATCGACCATGCGCTGGCGGGGAGCGTCTGAGCGCCGGGAATGGCGTCGCCAGGCGCGCCAAAGCGCCCGGCCTGGTTTTATTACGTCGCGCCGTAGGGCAAGAGCGCCGACACCGAACGTTGCCATTTTTGAGGAGTATTGAGAATGAAAGTACGTCCGTCCCGTTCCCTGGTTACCCGTCTGTTGTTGCCTATCGGCCTGGTCGCCGCCATGCACGCGCCGTTCGCCATGGGCGCGGAAAAAACCCTGCATGCGGTGATGTCGTCGTCGTTGCGCGTGCTCGACCCCATCGCCACCACCGCGCAAATCACCCGCAACCACGGCTATATGATCTACGATACCCTGATTGGCATGGACGAGAACTTCGTGCCCAAGCCGCAAATGGCCGAGTGGACCGTCTCCCCCGACGGCATGACCTATAACTTTACCCTGCGCGACGGCCTGCTTTGGCACGACGGCAAACCGGTAACCGCCGCCGACTGCGTCGCGTCCCTCAAGCGCTGGGCGCGCTACGACGTCGGCGGCCAGCTGATGATGAAATACACCGCCGGCATCACCGCCACCAACGACAAAACCATCACCCTGACGCTGGCCAAACCCTTCGGTTACGTTTTGCAACTGCTGGCCAAGCCGTCGTCGGTCGCGGCGTTCATGATGCCGGAACGGGTGGCCGATACGCCCGACGGTAAAATGATCACCGACTACACCGGTTCCGGCCCTTATAAATTCGTCGCCGGCGAATTCGACCCCGGCAATCGGGTGGTCTACGAAAAATTCAGGGAATACGTGCCGCGCAAGGAACCGGCCAGCGGCACCGCCGGCGGCAAGGTGGTCAAGGTTGACCGTGTGGAATGGATCAATATGCCGGACCGCATGACCGCGATCAACGCGCTCTCCTCTGGCGATATCGATTTTATCGAACAGGTGCCCATTGACCTGCTGCCGATGATCCAGGCTGATGATCACCTCAAGTCCGGGGTGTTGAGCAAGCTGGGATTGATGACCGGCGGACGGATGAACTTCCTGTACCCGCCGTTCAACAACCCGGACATTCGCCGCGCGGCGATGCTGGCGATGAACCAGAAAGATGTGCTCGACGCGCTGGTCGGCAATCCGGATTACTTCAGGCAGTGCGCGTCGGTATTCGGTTGCGGCACGGTGCTGGACAGCCAGGCTGGCGGCGAGTCGCTGACCAGCGGCGGCAACCTGGAGGCAGCTAAAGCGCTGCTGAAGAAGGCGGGTTATGACGGTACGCCGGTGGTGATCATGCAGCCGACCGACGTCCCGAGCCAGGCCCCCCAGCCGGTAGTGGCGGCCCAGGCGTTGCGCAAGGCGGGATTTAACGTCGATCTGCAGCCCATGGACTGGCAGACCCTGGTGTCGCGCCGGGCCAACCAGAACCCGCCGGAGCAGGGCGGGTGGAACCTGTTCTTCACCTATTGGAACGCGGAAACCATCTGGAACCCGGTGGTCAACCCGATGCTCGACGGCGGCGGCCAAAAGGGCGCCTGGTTTGGCTGGCCGACCGATCCCAAGATGAACGAACTGCGGGTGGATTTCGCCACCGCTACCGATCCGGCCCGGCAGAAGGTCATCGCCGTCGAGATCCAAAAACGCGCCATGGACCAGGTCAGCTACATCCCGCTGGGCCAGTACTACGACGTGGCCGCCTGGAACAGCCATATCAGTCACCTGATGACCGGCCCGTCCACGGTGTTCTGGAACGTCGAGAAAAGCGACTGATTGCTGGGTGATTATCATCTTGGGAGGTGTCGATGCTGGGTTACTTTTTACGACGCGTGCTGGCGGCCATTCCGGTGATGCTGGTGGTGGCGCTGTTCGTCTTCCTGCTGCTGCGGCTGTCGCCGGGCGATCCCGCGGCGATTATTGCCGGCGACATGGCGACCCCGCAGCAATTGGCGGCCATTCGTGAAAGCCTGGGACTGAACCAGCCGCTGTACCAGCAGTTTTTTGTGTGGATCTGGCAATTGCTGCAGGGGGATTTCAGCACCTCCCTGATGGCCCACACGCCGGTGCTGGGCATGATTGGCCAGCGCTTGGAGCCGACCTTGAGCCTGGCGCTGGTGGCCATTGCCTTCACCATCCTCATCTCGGTGCCGCTGGGCGTGCTGGCAGCCTGGAAGCACGGCGGCTGGATCGACAACCTGGTGATGTCGACCTCGGTATTGGGTTTCTCGGTGCCGGTGTTCGTTATCGGCTACGTGCTGATAACGGTGTTCGCCCTTGAGCTGAAGTGGCTGCCGGTACAGGGCTTTCGCAGCATCACCGATGGGGTCTGGCCATTTGCCCAGCGCATTGTATTGCCGGCCCTGACCTTGTCGTCGGTGTATGTGGCCCTGGTGGCCAGGATGACGCGGGCCAGCATGCTTGAAGTATTGGGTGAGGATTACATCCGCACCGCCCGGGCCAAGGGCCTGGCCGAGAGACATGTGCTGTTCCGGCATGCGCTGCGCAACGCCATGATCCCGATCCTGACAGTGATCGGCACCGGTTTCGCGCTGATGATTTCCGGGGTGGTGGTGACCGAAAGCGTGTTTAACATCCCGGGCCTGGGGCGCTTGATCGTGGACGCCGTGCTGGCCCGGGACTACCCGGTGATCCAGGGCATGATCCTGCTGACCAGTGGGGTGTATGTCGTCATAAACCTGCTGATCGATCTGTCGTACGCGATAAGCGACCCGCGCATTCGTTACTGAGGGCCCGGCCATGGGTAAACCTGTTTCTCTGGACTTGCCGGCGCCACGGCGTCGGCTGATAAGACTGCCGCGCATGCCGCTGACGTCGGTCGTTGCGTTGGTCTGCCTGACGCTGATCGCGGCCATGGCGGTCTTCGCGCCCTGGATTGCCAATCATGATCCGGTGGCCCTGTCTCCGGCGTTGCGCCTGAAGCCTGCCAGCGCCGAATTCTGGCTTGGCACCGACGCTTATGGCCGCGATCTGTTTTCGCGTATTGTCTATGGGGCGCGCATCTCGCTGGTGGTGGGCTTGGGGGTGACCGTGCTGAGCGTGCTGATCGGTTTGCCGCTGGGGTTGCTGGCTGGGTATTTCCGCCGCCTGGATGCGCTGCTGATGCGGGTGATGGACGGCCTGATGGCGATCCCCGGCATTCTGCTGGCCATTGCTATTGTTTCGTTAAGCAGCGCCGGCATCTGGACCGTGATGATCGCGATCATGGTGCCGGAGATACCGCAGGTGGTGCGTCTGGTGCGCTCGCGGGTGTTGTCGACCCGCGAGGAGCCGTACGTGGAGGCCGCGGTGCTGATGGGCACCCCAACCTTCAAGATTCTTACCCGCCACCTGATGCCCAACACTTTGGCGCCGCTGATCGTGCAGGGCACCTATATCTGCGCGTCGGCGATCCTGACCGAATCGATCCTGTCGTTTCTCGGCGCCGGCATCGGCACTGAAACGCCGACCTGGGGCAATATCATTGCCGAAGGCCGCGTGTACTTCCAGCTTAAGCCGTCGCTGGTGCTGTGGGCCGGCCTGGCCTTGTCGCTGTGTATTTTGTCGATCAACCTGTTGGGCGACGCGGTAAGCGATGCCCTCGACCCACGCATGAAAAAAAGGGGCGCCCCATGAACGAACGGCAGAGCGACACCCTGCGCGTGGAGCGCTTGTGTGTGAATACCGCGCATGGCGCGCCGATCCTGCGTGACATTTCGTTCGCGATCCGTGCCGGGGAGACGGTATGCCTGGTGGGTGAAAGTGGCTCGGGCAAGTCGGTAACATCGCTGGCCACCCTCGGCCTGCTGCCCAAGGACGCGCTCAATGTGGTAAGCGGGCGAATTTTGCTGGACGGCGAGGATGTGTTGCGGGTCGGTAACGGTCGGCTCAAGGCGTTGCGCGGCAGCCGCATGGCGATGATTTTCCAGGAGCCCATGACTGCCCTGAACCCGGTGCTAACGGTGGGACGGCAGATCGACGAAGTGTTGCGGACTCATACCGATCTGAGCGTGTTGCAACGCCGCGCGCAGGTTATTGACGCCCTGGCGCAGGTGCATCTGCCGGACATCGAGCGCATCCATGACGCCTATCCGCATCAACTCAGCGGCGGCCAGCGTCAGCGCATCATGATCGCGATGGCGCTGGTGCTCGAGCCGCGTCTGCTGATCGCCGATGAGCCGACTACCGCGCTGGATGTGACGACCCAACAACAGATCCTCAAACTGATCCGCGAGCTGCAGCAAAAGCACGGTACCGCTGTGCTGTTTATCACCCACGATATGGGGGTGGTGGTGGACATTGCCGACCGCGTCTGCGTAATGCGCCAGGGACATCTCGTTGAATCCGGCACCGTGCGGCAGGTGCTGTCGCAACCGCGCGAGGACTATACCAAAGCTTTGCTGGCAGCGGTGCCGGGCCTGACGCCGAGGCCCGCGCGTCCCCAGGCGTTAAGGGCGCAGATGGTGCTCGACGTCATTGAACTGGGCAAAACCTACCCGGCCGCCGGCGGCGCGCTGCGCTGGTTCCGCCAGCAGCGCGAAGGCACGCGCGCGCTGCACGACGTGTCCTTCAGCCTCAGGCGTGGACGGACCTTGGGCATCGTCGGAGAAAGCGGTTCCGGCAAGTCGACGATGGCGCGATGCGTGATGCGCCTGCTGGCGCCTACCCAGGGCGCGGTGCGCGTCACCGGCAAGGATATTTCCGAACTCTCGGCGGCCGGGCTCAAACCGCACCGCAAACGTATTCAGATGATTTTCCAGGACCCCAATCGTTCGCTTAATCCGCGCATGAACATTGGTAAGAGCCTGGTGGAAGGTCCCATGAACCACGGCGTGCCGTTCGCCCAGGCCTGGGCCCGCGGCCAGGAGCTGCTGGAACTGGTTGGCCTGCCCGCCGATGCTATTTACCGTTACCCGCACCAGTTTTCCGGCGGGCAGCGACAACGTATCGCCATCGCCCGCGCCCTGGCGATGGAGCCGGACGTGATCGTCGCTGACGAGGCGGTGTCGGCGCTCGACGTCTCGGTCCAGGCGCAGGTACTGCAACTGCTCGGTGACATTCAGCTGAGCATGGGGGTCGCCATTTTATTTATCACTCACGATCTGCGGGTGGCGGCGCAGCTTTGCGATGACGTGCTGGTGATGCGGCACGGCCAGGTTGTCGAGTACGGACCGGCGGCCGAGGTGTTGGTCCGCCCGCAGCAGGCTTACACGCAACAATTGATGGACGCGGTCCCCGGCAAAGGCTGGGATTTCGCCGCGGGCGGGAGGAGCTGATATGGCGTTTGATTTACTGTTTCGCGAAGTCGCCGTGGTCGACGGCACCGGCGCCGATCCTTATGCCGCCGACGTTGGTACCCGCGGAGACCGGATCGTCGCTATTGGCGATCTTGCCGGCCGGGATGCGCGGCGGGTCATCGACGGCGCCGGACGTTGCCTGATGCCGGGTTTTATTGACGTACACACCCACGACGACACCCATGTTATCCATCACCCAGACATGCTCGCCAAAATTTCCCAGGGCGTGACCACAGTGATCGTCGGCAATTGCGGCATCAGCGCCTCGCCGGTTATATTGCAGGGCGCGCCGCCGGATCCCATGAACCTGCTGGGCGCGCGGAACGCCTTTGTCTATCCTGCCTTCAAGGATTATGCGCGGGCGGTTGAGCACGCGTGCCCGAGCGTCAACGTGGCGGCATTGATCGGCCATACCGCGTTGCGGGCCAACGTCATGGTGCAATTCGATCGTCCGGCGACGGAGCGCGAGCTGGAGCACATGTGCGCGGCGCTCGAAGGCGCCCTCGACGACGGCGCCATCGGCCTCAGTTCCGGGTTGGCCTACACTAACGCCAAACAGGCGCCGGTGGCGGAAATGCAGCGCCTGGTGGACATTGTTGGCGCTTACGGCGCACTGTACACCACGCATATGCGTAACGAACATGACGGTTTGCTGGACTCGCTGCAAGAGTCGTTCAGCACCGCCCGTAATGCCGGAGCGGACCTGGTGATATCACACCTCAAGTGCGCCGGCGCGGGCAACTGGGGCCGCGCGCCGCTGGCCCTGGCCGCGCTGGAAAAAGCCGCCGCCGGCCAGCCGTGCAACTGCGATTGTTATCCGTATGCGGCCAGTTCCACCACGCTTGACGCCTGGCGCGTCGACGGACAGATGGAAATCTATATCACCTGGTCGGAGCCGCACCCTGAGATGGCCAGGCAGCGGCTTAAGGAGATTGCCGCTCAATGGGGCATCGATCAATGGCAAGCCACCGAGCGCCTGCGCCCGGCCGGGGCGATCTACAATATGATGAGTGAAGACGACGTGCGCAACATCCTGGCGCATCCGCTGTCGATGATCGGTTCCGACGGCTTGCCTAACGATCCGAATCCCCATCCGCGGCTTTGGGGCACCTTTCCCAGGGTGCTGGCCTACTACTGCCGCGACCTGCGACTGTTAGATATGGCCGAGGCGGTGCGCAAGATGACCGGCCTGCCGGCAGCGCGCTTTCGCCTGCAAGACCGCGGCGTGGTGCGTGAGGGCGCGTTTGCCGATTTAACCCTGGTGGACATGGAGCGGATCCAGGACGTCGCCACCTACGGCGACCCATGCCGGCAAGCGCCCGGGATCGATCTGGTGGTGGTCAACGGCGCGGTGGGTTACGAGGACGGACAGGTACAAGAACGGCGGGGGCGGTTGTTGAAACGTCTGCCGGATAATGTGTAGCGGCATAAAGATACTTACGCCTCCCTACTATCGGCCCGCGTCTGGCAGCGCTGGCATATCCTGGTATGCCAGCGGCCTATTAAGCTTAACGTTGCCATAATTTCTTGCTGGCGATATCCGCACCGGCGCTAAATACGTAAAGGCAACGGTATGCAACGAATGGTAAGCTGATGAGGGGATAAGGATTTTACCTGACTTTTCCAGGATTATAAAACAGATGTATCTGGTGGTAATCTCATCATCATGGCATTGTACTCCGTTCTATTTTTGAGGCCTCTCTCCGATGCAAATTGAACCCTTGCCGCCGCTCAATACCTTGGTGGCGTTTGAATGCGTGGCGCGCTATTGCAATTTTTCCCGCGCGGCGGAAGAGTTGAGCCTGACGCAAAGCGCCATCAGCCGGCAGATTATTCAACTCGAGCAAATGCTGGGATGCAAACTGTTCCTGCGGTCGCAGCGGCAGGTGCAGCTTACGCCGCGCGGCGAAGTGTATGCCACCCAGGTGCGCAGGCACCTGGCGGATATTGCCCAGTCGACGGCGGAAGTGATGGGATGGAGCGGTTTGCCTCAGGTGACCATCGCCTGCACCGCCGCCATGGGATCGTTATGGCTGAGTTCGCGGCTGTCAACGCTGCGCCATGAAATGCCTGAACTGCAGATCCGCATCAAGACGTCCGACAGCTTTGCCGATCTCAAGCCGTCCGAATTCGATCTGGCGATTTTTTACCTGCGCGAGCTGCCGCCGGGGTACCAGGGCATCGCGCTGTTTGACGAGATTTGCTATCCGATGTGTTCGCCATCCTGCCTGGCGCGGATCGGTATGCTGACCGACGCCGCGGATCTGCTCAATCATACCCTGCTGGTGCAAGACGATCCGCAGCGTGAATGGACCGGCTGGCGGGACTGGTTTGCGTCCCAGGGAATAACCACCTTTTTTCCGCCCCGTACCTGGCGCGCCAATAACTATCCGTTCCTGGTGCAGGCGGCGGTGAAGGGCGACGGTATCTTGCTGGGGTGGGAGGGGCTGGTACAGGAACAGCTTAATCGCGGCGAGCTGGTGGCGGCTCATGCGGGCAAGCTGGCGGCCAATGGCAAATGTTTTTTACTGACGCCGCAGGACCGGTTTACCCGGCCGGTTATTCGCCGGGTGACCCAGTGGCTGCAATCCAGCGCTCTGCCTTAAAGCGGGGTTTAATTATGTGACCTCTATCCAGCCAATAAGCGTATTTCAGGTTGCCCGGCCTGATATCCGGCAGGATAAACCATAAGCAGCCATATTAAAATATTATTATCTGTGATGATAAAATAAGAAAAACCGATGACAATAACATAAGCGGTTAATTTAATTTCACGCGGCCGGCGGAATCTTATTTCTCAGATTCAAACGCCGCTTTCTGGAAGCATGCATGCCAATCAGCGTGAAAATTAGCCACATGGACTGTGAAATAAACGCCGCTAAATTAAAATCATGACTGAGTGAATAGAGTCCGCACGCTCCGCCTACGATGTTGAGTGCAGCATAAATATTTGATTCAATGAGTAATTTACGCATCTGCACCAGCGCATAGGCCAGCAGGTAGCCAAATACGCCTATTAAGCCGACCACAGTATGCAGTTCCACGCTGTTATTTCCCTTCCTATTCTTGAGTGTGAATAAAATATCGTGTTTGTGGGTGTTATGCCGCACGTTTATCGCATAGTCTCATGATAAATATTCATACAAGCACACCAATTTCTTTTGATATAAATCAGACTCATCCAACCAGCGGTAAGCGTGTGAGTTTTTAACACCGGGTCAAACCTTATGGAGCAAAAATAAATGAAAGATGACCATTCCCCTTTGACGCAATTACTCCGGGATGCCCGACTGAACCGTCGTGGTTTTATCACCGCTGCCTCCGCATTGGGTATTGCCACGGCGGTATCATTCTCTCCGTTTGCCGCCCTTGCCGCGCCGGCGCCAAAAAAAGGCGGCACCCTCAAGCTTGGCATGTCCGGCGGAAACACCAGCGATACACTAGATCCGACATTGTTCAGCGACTGGGTGCCGTTGAACCAGGCCTATATGCTGATGAACGGCCTAATTGAAATCGATGAGCAGAATAAGGCCACGCCGGAGCTGCTTGAAAGCTGGGAAGCCAAACCCGGCGCGACCGAATGGCGGTTTAAGGTGCGCCAGGGGGTCACCTTCCATAACGGCAAAACCCTGGGTGCCGATGATATAATCTATTCCATCAACCTGCACCGGGGCGAAAAATCGCGCAGCGCCATCCGCACCCAGCTTGCCAGCATCACCGCACTGGACAAAACCGCCGACGGCGGCGTCAGCATCACCCTCGACCACGGCAATGCCGACCTGCCTTACCTGCTGGCGGACTATCACCTGGTGGTGGTGCCCAATGGGTTCACCGACTGGTCGCGGCCGATTGGCACCGGTGGTTTTGTCTTTGACCATTATGAACCGGGGGTGCGGTCGCTGTTCAAGCGCAATCCTAACTACTGGAAGCCGGATCGCGCCTGGGTGGATGCCGTCGAGGTGCTGGTGATCAATGATCCCACCGCCCGCACCAATGCGCTGATCTCCGGGCAGGTCCATGCGATTAACCGGGTCGATTTCAAAACGGTTGATTTTCTTAAGCGCAGTCCGGCGGTCAAGATTATCCGCTCTTCCGGCGGGCAGCATTTCACTTTCCTGATGGACTGCAGGGTGGCGCCGTTCAACAGTAACGATGTGCGCCTGGCGATAAAACACGGTATCGATCGTGAGAAAATCCTCGCTACCGTCCTGCGCGGCTACGGCTCGGTGGGCAACGACCACCCGATCCCGAAAACCGACCGTTTCTTCAACCATGAACTGCCCCAGCGCGCTTACGATCCCGACAAGGCGAAGTTCTATCTGAAGCAGGCCGGGCTGGACAGCCTTAATCTGGAGCTGTCTTCCTCCGATGCCGCTTTTGCCGGGGCGCTGGATGCGGCCGCGCTGTTCCAGGGACAGGCCGGAAAAGCCGGGTTGCAGGTCAGTATCAAACGCCAGCCGGCGGACAGCTATTGGGACGATGTCTGGATGAAAGCGCCGTTCTCCATGGGATATTGGGGCGGCCGCCCGACCGCCGACCAGATGTTTTCCACCGCCTACCAGTCCACCGCCAAATGGAACGATTCCCACTGGCAGGACGACAAATTCGACGCCCTGCTGCTGCAGGCCCGTTCACTGCTGGATGAAGGGCGGCGGGCGCAGATCTATGGCGAGCTGCAAAGCATCGTGCGCGACAACGGCGGGGCGATGATCCCGCTGTTCGGCGACTACCTGGACGCCACCAGCAATAAGGTCGGCGGCGCGCGATCCCATCCGATGTTCAACTTTATGGGAGGCCGTCTGGCTGAACGGGTCTGGCTGGAGTCATGATGAAAAAACATATCCTGCAACGGCTGTTGCTGGGGGTGCTGACGTTGTGGCTGGTATCGATGCTGATCTTCATCGGCACGGAAATGCTGCCCGGCGATGTCGCCAGCGCCATTCTGGGCCAGAACGGCACGCCGGAAACCGTTGCCGCCCTGCGCGAGCAACTGGGGCTGGGGCAACCGGCGCTGCAGCGCTATCTGCAATGGCTGATCGGCATTTTGCACGGCAATCTCGGCACGTCGCTGGCCAACGGCCGGCCGATAGCCGCGGAACTGCTGCCGCGCCTGGGCAATACCCTGTTTTTGGCGACCTACGCGGCGCTGATCGCCATCCCGCTGGCGGTGCTGCTGGGCATCGCTTCGGCCATCTGGCGCGGTTCGCTGTTCGACCGGCTGGCCAATACTCTGACGCTGCTCAGTATTTCGGTACCGGAATTTTTTGTCGGTTATCTGCTGGTGATGTTCCTGGCCGTTCGCCAGGCCTGGTTTCCCAGCCTGGCGATGGTCAACCCGGACGCCGGCCTGGCCGATCGGCTGTATAACTGCACGCTGCCGATGTTCACGCTGGTGCTGGTGGTGCTGGCGCATATGCTGCGCATGACCCGCGCTTCGGTAGGGGCGGTGATGTCCAGCAGCTATATCGAAACCGCGGTGCTGAAGGGCATCCCTAAATGGCGCATCGTGATGGGCCATGCGCTGCCCAATGCGCTGGCGCCGATTATCAACGTCATTGCCTTCAACCTCGCCTACCTGGTGGTGGGGGTGATCCTGGTCGAGGTGGTGTTTGTCTATCCCGGCATCGGACAACTGATGGTGGACGCGGTGACCAAACGCGACCTGCCGGTGGTGCAGGCCTGTGGAATGCTGTTCGGCGGCACCTATATCCTGTTGAACACCCTAGCCGATCTGCTGGCGATGTGGTGCAACCCCCGACTCAGGCATGCGAGGTAAGCTATGGAAAGAATCAAAGGCACTGCGCTGCCCATCCCGGCCATCATCGGCCTGGCGATTATCGCCGTCAACCTGATCGGCGCCGTCTTCGCTCCCTGGCTGGCGCCGCATAACGAAACCGATACCATCGGCGATATCTGGATGTTGCCGTCGGCGCACATGCCGCTCGGCACCGACAGCCTGGGACGCGACATGCTGTCGCGTATTCTGTATGGCGCGCGCACCACCATCGCCATTGCGCTGGCGATCACCTTCAGCTCTTTTATCATTGGTATCATCACCGGCTTCACCGCCGCCATCCATGGCCGCTGGGTCGACCTGGCGCTAACCCGGGTGGTGGACACGCTGATGTCGATTCCGGTGCTTATTTTGGCCCTGATCGTGCTGTCGGTGATGGGGACCTCGATTCCGGTGCTGGTGATGACCATCGCGCTGCTGGACGCCACCCGGGTATTCCGGCTGGCCAGGCTGGTGGCCCAGGGCATCGTCTGCCAGGAGTATGTGGAAGCGGCCCGGCTGCGCGGCGAGGGCCTGTGGTGGATCCTGACCAGGGAAATCCTGCCCAACGCCATCCCGCCGCTGCTGGCGGAGTTCGGTATGCGTTTTTGCTTTACCTTCCTGTTTATCGCCGGCCTCAGTTTCCTGGGGCTGGGGATCCAGCCGCCCTATGCCGACTGGGGCAGCATGGTGCGCGACAACGCCCAGGCGATCAACTTCGGCCAGTTGGCGCCGCTGTATCCGGCCGCGGCCATCGCCTTGCTGACCATCGGCGTCAATATGGTGGTGGACTGGCTGCTGGCGCGGGACCATCTCTCCGTAGGGGACGACGCATGAGCAACGCTATTCTGGAAATGCGCAACCTGCGCGTCGAGGCGCAGCATGACGTTCCGCTGGTGCAGGATATTTCCCTGACCCTGGCACGCGGCGAAGTGCTGGGACTGATCGGCGAGTCCGGCGCCGGTAAATCCACTATCGGGCTGGCGGCGCTGGGTTATGCCCGCCAGGGGTGCCGTATCAGCGGCGGCGAAGTATGGCTTGCCGGCGTCGACATCCTGACGCTCTCTTCCGCCGAACGGCGGGATTTGCGCGGCAGACGGGTGGCCTATGTGGCGCAGAGCGCGGCGGCGGCGTTTAATCCGGCGCTGACGATCGGCCGCCAGGTATGCGAAGGGCCGCTGCGCCATGGCCTGATGACCCGGGCTGAGGTAAAAACCTGGGCGGTGACGTTATTTCGCGCCCTGGATTTGCCCGATGCGGAAAATATCGGCAAGCGTTATCCCCATCAACTGTCCGGTGGCCAACTGCAGCGGGCCATGGTGGCCATGGCCATGTCCTGCAGGCCGGATTTGCTGGTGATGGATGAGCCGACCACCGCCTTGGACGTGACCACCCAGATTGAAGTACTGGTGATGCTGCGCAAGCTGGTGCGCGAGTTTAATACCGCCGCCTTGTATATCACCCATGATTTGGCGGTGGTGGCGCAGATTGCCGACCGGATCATGGTGCTGCGCCACGGCCGGGAAGTGGAAACCCACACCACCGCCGCCATTCTCCAGCATCCGGCCCAGGAGTATACCCGGCGTCTGGTGGCCGAACGTCAGAGCAACGGCGCGCCGATCCACGATCGCGCCGGCGGACCCAGCCTGCCGCTGTTGCGCATCAAGGATCTCAGTACCGGCTATAACCGGCAAACGGTGGTACGCGACGTCAACCTGACCTTGCATCGCGGCCAGACGCTGGCGGTGATCGGCGAGTCGGGCAGCGGCAAAAGCACTCTGGCCCGGGCGCTGGTCGGCCTGCTGCCGGATACCGAAGGCCAAGTCATCTTTGACGGCAAGCCGCTGGATAACCGTTATCAACGGCGCGGCAAGGAGACCTTGCGCCGGCTACAGATGATTTACCAACTGCCGGACGTGGCGCTGAATCCGCGCCAGACCATCCTGGAACTGGTAGGACGGCCGGTGGCCTTCTATTTTGGCCTGTCGCGCCAGCAGGTGCGTCATCAGGTCTTGGAACTGCTGCGGCTGACCGAATTGTCCCCCGGGCTGATTGACCGCTATCCGGGCGAACTTTCCGGCGGCCAGAAACAGCGCATCTGCATCGCCCGGGCGCTGGCGGCCAGGCCGGATCTGATCATTTGCGACGAGGCCACCTCTTCGCTCGATCCCCTGGTGGCGGAAGAGGTGCTTAACCTGCTGCGGCAGTTGCAGGACCAACTGGGCCTGTCCTATTTGTTTATTACCCACGACCTCGGCACGGTCAAACGTATCGCTCACCAGGTGGCGGTGATGTACCAGGGCAACATCGTCGCCAGCGGCGCCACCGCGCAGGTGTTCAGCCAGCCGATGCATGCCTATACCGAAACCCTGCTGGCGTCGGTGCCGGAAATGCGCACCACCTGGCTGGATGACCTGCTGGGCCACCGGACCAACGCCCTCATGACGGGAGCATTATGAAACAGATTGTCAGCGACTTTCCCCATGCGGTCACCGTGACCGAACATTTGTGGATAACATTGAGCGACGGCACGCGGCTGGCGGCGCGGATGTGGCTGCCGGACAGCGCGTCGGTCACGCCGGTCCCGGCGGTCCTTGAGTATATTCCCTACCGTAAGCGCGACGGCACCCGCACTCGCGACGAACCGATGCACGGCTATTTTGCCGGTCACGGCTATGCGGTACTGCGGGTGGATATGCGCGGCAGCGGCGAGTCCGATGGTCTGCTGGCGGATGAATACCTGTTGCAGGAGCAGGAAGACGCGCTGGAGGTGATTGACTGGATAAGCCGTCAGCCATGGTGCGGCGGCGCGGTCGGCATGATGGGCAAGTCCTGGGGCGGGTTTAACTGTCTGCAGGTGGCGGCCCGTCGCCCGGCGGCGCTAAAGGCGATTATTACCGTCTGCTCCACCGACGATCGCTATAACGATGATATTCACTACAAAGGCGGTTGCCTGCTGAACGATAACCTGTGGTGGGGCGGTATTATGCTGGCTTACCAGAGCCGGCCGCAGGATCCGGCGCTGGTGGGCGAGGGGGCGTGGCGGGACTGGATCGGCCGGCTGGAAAATATGCCGTTTTTCCCGGCGCTATGGATGGAGCATCCGCTACGCGATGATTACTGGCGGCACGGGTCGGTGTGCGAGGATTGGCCCGCCATCCAGTGCCCGGTGCTGGCGATCGGCGGCTGGGCGGATGCCTACAGTAACGCGGTATTCCACCTAATGGATAATCTCCAGGTGCCGGCGCGGGCGATTATCGGCCCCTGGGCGCATATCTATCCCCAGGACGGTACGCCGGCACCGGCCATCGGCTTTTTGCAAGAGGGGGTAGTCTGGTGGGATCGCTGGCTGAAGGGAAAGGACAACGCCGCCATGAGCGGACCGAAGATCCAGGCCTGGCTGAACGATAGCCAGCCGCCGTCCGCCCTGCGGCCGACGGCCAAAGGTGAGTGGATCGGCTTTGACGCCGGCGGCGCCGGCAACGTCCGCGCCGTCCCGCTGTACCTGGACCGCGGACAGCTGAACCGCCGGCCGGCCGGCGCCGCGCCGTGGGTGGCGGTATGCTCGCCGCAAAACCACGGGCTGATGGGCGGGGAGTGGATGGGGGCGGGGGTCTTGGGCGAAAGTCCGCCCGATCAGCGGGTGGACGATGGCCAGGCGGTGATCTTCGAAGGCGAACCGTTACCTGAGCCGCTGGTTATTTTTGGCCTGCCTGAATTCAGCGTCCGGCTGAAAAGCGACCGGCCGGCGGCCATGCTATATGTCCGTTTGTCCGATGTGTCGCCGGATGGCGCGGTCAACCGGGTCACCCATGGCTGGGTCAACCTGGCTCACCTGCGGGGGCAGGATAACAAGGTGCCGCTGGTGCCGGGGGAAACGGTCGGCGTCAGTCTGCGGCTGGACGGCATCGCCTGGCGGTTTGCCGCCGGCCATCGTCTGCGGTTGTCGGTGGCCACTACCTTCTGGCCGATGGTGTGGCCGATGCCGGAAGAGGCCACTCTATCGCTGGATCTGTCCAGCGCCCGCCTGTCGCTGCCGGTCTGTGACGCGCCGCAGCCGATAGCCGGCCCCCATCCGCAGCCGGAAACCGCCGCCGATACGCCGGTGACGGTGTTGTCTCCGGGCAGGGTGGATCGTAACCTGACCTATGACTTGGTGACCGATAGCTGGACCTCGGTGACCCATGGCGTGGGCGGGGTGTTCGGCGAAGGCGTGTACCGTTTCGACGATATCGATACCACGGTGGATCACAGCCTGCGGCGCCAGCTGACGGTGAAAAACCGCGATCCGCTTTCGGCCCATTATCTGTTGACGCAAACCATGAAAATCGGGCGCCGGGGCTGGTGGACCGAGGCCGACATCACTCTGGACATGAAGAGCGATCTGACACACTTCATCGTCGAAGGACGGATGATAGTCTGCTTTAACGGTAAACAGGTGATGGATAAGGCATGGCGCAAGCGCATTCCCCGCTGAAGAGAACCGGCCGGGGGGATGCTTTTTTACCTGGCCTGCCTGGCCGGTATTCATGCGGATTCACCAGGACGGTTCGCCGGGGCGGGACCGCCATGCTACGTGTTATCGCTGGGGCATACCGGCAGTTAATCGATTTATTCATTGTTCATATGGAGAAGTGCCATGGCCGTTGATGAAGATAAAAATAACAGCGTTTCCATCCAGACCGAGCCCGCCGCTTATATTCCGTTCGCGGCCGTGACCGCGCATCTTATGCCGCAAGATGAGAAAAGAACCGCGATTACCCGCGCCTGGGAAGCACCGGAGCCGGAAGTGGTGTCCGCCTTGCTGCAACAAGCCACGCTCTGCGCGGAAACCGAACGTGCGATACAAGACCTGGCGCACACGCTGGCCTCGGCGCTGAGAAACAAAGCGATGTCGAAAACCTGGTCCGACATGGTGCAGAATCTGATGCGGGAGTATTCGCTGTCTTCGCGGGAAGGCATCGCGCTGATGTGCCTGGCCGAAGCCCTGCTGCGCATTCCGGATGCCGGCACGCGCGACCTGCTGATCCGCGACAAAATTCCCGGCCGCGACTGGAAGGCGCATTTGGGCGGCGACCGGGGACTGCTGCTGAATGCGGCAACCTGGGGATTGCTGGTCACCGGTTCGCTGACCGGCGGGGGGGATAAAGTCGATGCGGCGAAAGGGCTGCGGTATCTGGCGCAAAAAGCGACGGCGCCATTGATCAGAAAAGCCATGGATCTCGCGATGCACCTGATGAGCGGGCATTTCGTCACCGGCGAGACGATCGATCGGGCGCTGGAGAAGGCCGCGGATATTGAAGCGCAAGGCTTCACGTACACCTACGATATGCTCGGTGAAGCGGCGTTAACCCGCCGCGATGCGCAAGACTACATCGCGCGCTGCCGGCATGCGCTGCAAGCCATCGGCGCCTACGCCAAAGGCAAGGGTCTCTATGACGGTCCGGAATTTTCGCTCAAATTGTCCGCGCTCCACCCACGCTATAACCGCCATCAGTACGATCGGGTATTTGACGAAATCTATCCCGTATTGAAATCGCTGGTGCTGATGGCGAAGTCGTTTGACGTGGCGATCGCTATCGATGCCGAAGAGGCCGAACGGCTGGATGTGTCGCTGGATCTGCTTACCGCGTTATGTGAAGAACCGGAATTGCAGGGCTGGAATGGTCTGGGGTTTGTCGTGCAGGCGTATCAAAAGCGCGCTTATGCGGTTATCGCCTGCCTCGATACGCTGGCGAAAAAACACCAGCGCCGCCTGCGCGTGCGTCTGGTGAAGGGGGCGTACTGGGATAGCGAAATCAAGCGGGCCCAACTTGCCGGTCATCATGACTACCCGGTATTTACGCGAAAAGTTTATACGGATGTCGCCTACCTGGCCTGCGCGAAAGCACTGCTCGCGTCACCGGCAGCTATCTACCCGCAGTTCGCCACGCACAATGCGTATACGCTGGCCGCCGTTTATCACCTTGCCGGTCCACAATACACCGATCGGCAATACGAATTCCAATGCCTGCACGGGATGGGGGTGCCGCTCTATCAGGACGTGGTGGGTGCAACGAAGCTGAACCGGCCATGCCGGATTTATGCGCCGGTGGGCACGCACCAAACGCTGCTGCCGTATTTGGTGCGGCGCTTGCTGGAAAATGGATCCAATAGCTCATTTGTTAATCAGATTGCCGATCGCGCGGTACCGATCGCCTCTCTGATCGCCAGTCCGCTGGCCGAGGTGGAAAACCTGGCGCGTCGCGAAGGCGCGGTGGGCGTGCCGCACCCGAAAATTCCATTGCCGCAGGCGCTCTATGGCGTAGCCAGAAAAAATGCGCGCGGGCTGAATCTTTATGATGAAGCGGAGTTGCGACGGTTGACAGAAAGACTGCAGGCCGGCTCGCGCAAACCGATTCTGGCGATGCCGTTGATAGCCGGCGTCACGCAGCTTACCGCACCACAACCCGTGATCAATCCGGCGGAACCGCGTGATGTGATTGGCTTTGTCCATGAAGCGACTGCGCGGGACATCGAGCAGGCGCTTGCCGGTGCGCAGGGCGCTGCCGGGCGCTGGGCGGCGGTTCCGGCGGCTGCGCGTGCCGATATCCTGCGGCGCGCCGCGCAACAGATGGAAAACCAGATGGAAACCCTGCTGGGCGTGCTGGTGCGCGAAGCGGGCAAAACCTTCGGCAATGCTATCGCTGAAGTGCGTGAAGCGGTTGATTTTCTAAACTATTATGCTGTTCAGGTTAACCAGACGTTCGATAACGCCACGCATATTCCGCTGGGCGTGGTGGTGTGTATCAGTCCGTGGAATTTTCCCTTGGCAATCTTCACCGGGCAGATCGCGGCGGCGCTGGCGACGGGCAATGCCGTCATTGCCAAGCCCGCCGAGCAGACGCCGCTGATTGCCGCGCTGGCGGTGAAATTGCTGCTCGACGCGGGCATTCCGAATGATGTGCTGCAATTGCTGCCGGGGACGGGCGAAGCCGTCGGCCAAACTCTGGTGGCCGATGAACGGGTTAATGGCGTGATGTTCACCGGATCCACCGAGGTTGCGGCCATTATCCAGCGCCAGATCGCCGAACGGGTTGATAAGCAGGGACATCCGATCCCGTTGATCGCCGAAACCGGCGGCATCAACGTGATGGTGGTGGATTCGTCGGCGCTGCCGGAACAGGTGATTATCGATTGCGTTAATTCAGCGTTCGACAGCGCCGGCCAGCGGTGTTCGTCGTTGCGGTTGCTTTGTCTCCAACAGGACATCGCGGATACGTTGCTTGATGCCTTGCGCGGCGCGATGGCGGAACAACGGGTGGGCAATCCCGCGCGGCTGGCCAATGACATCGGTCCGGTGATCGATGCGCCGGCAAAACAGCAGATTGACGCGCATATTGAACAGATGAGAAGCGCAGGGTTCACGGTGTTCCAAAGCGCATATGGGGCAATAGACGAGCAGGCGGGGCATTTTGTTCTGCCGACGCTCATCGAACTCACCGCTGTCGAGCAACTGGATAAAGAGGTCTTTGGCCCGGTGTTGCACGTCGTGCGTTTTGCCAGCCGCGATCTGCCCGCGCTGATGGCGAAAATCAATGCATCCGGTTACGGGCTGACCTTCGGGCTTCACTCCCGTATCGACAGCACGGTGCGGCGGGTGACGGACGCGGTGGCCGCGGGCAATCTTTACGTCAATCGCAATATGGTCGGCGCCGTCGTCGGTGTCCAGCCTTTCGGCGGGGAAGGGTTGTCCGGCACCGGGCCGAAGGCGGGCGGCCCGCTTTACCTGTACCGGTTATTATCCCGATGTCCCGGCGACGCGCAATGGCGTGGCCTGCGTTATACCGCGACCGGCGAGCCGACGCGCGCACAGCCGCCTGCCGCGCTTAGTGAAGCCCATGCCGCGCTAAGCGACTGGGCGGCGGTGAACCACACCACTATACATGTGCTGTGCGGGCGGTTCATGGCGGAAAGCGCATGCTGGACGGTCAGTCTCTTGCCGGGCCCCACCGGCGAGGAGAACCGTTATCGGCTGCTGCCGCGCCGACGGGTACTGTCGCTGGCGGAAGACGACCAGGATCTGCTGATACAACTGGCGGCCATCGTCAGCGTGGGCTGTCGCGCCTTGTGGCCGGATGCCGCGCATTGCCGCGCGTTATATCAGTCTTTGCCAGAGGCGGTGCGGGCTTGCGTGGATATGGCGCCCCGGGCGGATTGCTTCGCGTATGACTTTGACGCGGTGATGCATCACGGTGATACCGAGGCGCTGCGCGCGGTATGTCGCCAGGTGGCGCAACGGCCAGGCGCGATTGTGTCGGTGCAAGGCTTCGCCCACGGCGACAGCGCTATTCGTCTTGACCGGTTATTGCTGGAACGCTCGTTGAGTATCAATACCGCGGCGGCCGGCGGGAATACCCGTCTGATGATGATCTGATGTCCGCTTGATCAGGCAGACAGTCCAGGGCGGCGTCGAGCGATATTGAACGGCAGGCCTGGCGCAGTCCGTTAATCAGGCCGCCGGCCCTGCCGCGCACATGGATCATGCCGAAGGCCGGGCGCCAGTAATATTGCGAACCGATCCAGGTCACATCGTCCATCTGCGCCTCGCTGAGCTCCGGTCGCCCCATGAACAGTTTTGCCCGCGCCCGACCGTAGCTATCGCGGGTGAAATCAGCCACCTCTTGGGCTAAAACCGGATCGTCGATGCGTGTACTGTCGATTTCCATACGCATCTGCCGCAAATCTGTGCCGCAGGGGATGTCGGCTGGCTACCGCCGCGCTGGTTACGGCTTTGGAGATGGCATGCATGAAGAACCACCAGACCGGGACTTTCGCGCTCTGGTGATTGAGCGTAGTAAAGGATTTCTCCCAACCGGTCTCCGTGGGCAGCGGTACGCTGACCTGGCATTGTGTGGAACGGGCGGTGTCGAACTTGATGGTGGACAGGTCGACATCGATATACGGCGCACAACCAAATAGGATGACAACGATCGCCATCCAAATGCGGTTCTCAATGCGCATAGAGGACAACACACCTTTATTGCCCTCGTCTGCCCCCTCGGTTCGCGCTCGCAGCCATTCCTGGATGAAAATCCCGGCAAAGGGCAGGGCGAACAGCCCGCTGGCAACGAGGATGTTCCAGACGCCGTTGTTAACGAGCCAAGCGACCAGCGTCAGGTAGTACTCCAGATAGTCGGTGGTCTGCAAGGTCATCACCGCCTCCTACAGCGCGCGCAGCCACTGGCTGGCTTCGGAAAACATGATGGCTCCCACGCTCAGGACTTCGAGGATGTGTAGCGCCCGGGCCGAATTTGGGTCGCGCTGGAGCCTGCGCCGCCGAGCCCAGGGCCAGGTGGCCAGCAGGGACGCATACCCTGAAAAAGCGCATGAGTGAAAACACACTTAACCAGGCTCTCAAACGAATGGGATATAAAGATCGTCTGACCGGCCACGGTATCCGCGGCACAATTTCAACTGCACTGCATGAAATTGGTTATCCAAAGGCATGGATAGAGACACAGCTTTCTCATCCCGACCCGAATAAAGTGAGCGCAGCGTACAACCACGCGGCCTATGTAGAACAACGACGGATCATGATGCAGGATTGGGCGGACCGTCTTGATTTGTTAGAACAAGGACATGTCGAAGCCGCCAATAGCCGGTTGGTTATTCAAATAGCCGGTATTCCAACAATGTCCAGCATCGATCCCGGCATGACTGCCGCGCCCCTGAAGACAACTAGCGGCAATAAGGAGGTTAATATCGCCCTCTCTCCCCCTGTTGAAAATAGAACGGACCAGCATGCATTTCATAGGCCGCTGCCATTCCCATCGTAAGCGGCTGCCCAGCACCGTATTGACAGTTATTCAGCAGGGATGTCGAGGTTCCATGGCAGGAGTTCTTTGATTTTATTGATGGGATGATCTGCGATTGTCGCCAGCAGATGGCGCAGATACGCTTCCGGCTCCACGCCGTTCAGTTTGCAACTGCCGATTAGCGTATACATCAACGCCGCCCGGTTCCCACCGCTATCGGATCCCATGAACAGATAGTTTTTCCGGCCAAGACTCACCACCCGCAGCGCGTTTTCCGCGATATTATTGAGCGCTTCAATAAAACCTACCGCAATGAAGTGCTGGATTTTTATCTGTTCAGGACACTGCAGGAGGTTCGGGATATTACTGAAAAATGGCTGGATGAGTATAACCAGGAACGGCCTCATGAATCACTGGGAAACCTGACGCCGGAAGAGTATCGGATAACCCGAAGTTCGCCGATGAACTCAAAAAGTGCATGGCTTTGACGTCGGGATGTTTACAGTGGCTTGACCAAACAAGAGTATTGCCGTTAGCACGCCACCTCCTTCAGCGCCTTTTATTATTGGATCAAAGACCATAAGGACGATGCTATAACAACAGTGTCGCCGGCCTATATTTCCGCGTGCCGCGTTGCCGTTGAGCATAATCGTGCCGGATACCGTAACGCTCAATTTGCCCAACGGCTGCTCCGTCAGTTGTCTTCCGGCCCAGTTGATGGGCGTGCCGCAGGCATTGTCATTGGGTTAACCCCACTTTCGGCGAAGCGCAGTTGACCATAGGTCTTCCATAGCGATTAACGGCGGTTACACGACAGCTGCCAACGAGGTTGTCAAAGATGGCCGGATATAATCTTATGTCGAAAAATGGATAACCGAAAGGCATTATAAAGGTGAAGCGCTACACGAGCTGAACTGACCAGCAGAACTGAACCTGCAAGTTATGTGATGCGTGCGATTGCCATGAAAAGCCACAGTATGATCAATTTTTAAAAGTATTGAAACATACGATAGTCATAATTATAATCAGCGCTAACCACCATTTCCAGCCGAGCCCATGCGGGGCCGGTAATTATCTCTTTTCATTGGCAATTTAGCCCGGTTGATTTGAAATCTACAGACGATCCCACGAACAATCAGTAATTTTTCATCGGCCTTGGATGCTGACAGTAATGCTAATATAAAAATCCAGTTAATATTTTTTATAAATAAATTTATTAATAAATGTATAGATAACAAAGGATACCGGTTCTTAAAAAAGGGATGCCCGGTTTTCTTCGCCATGCATTCGCATTTAGGCGCCATTAGGGTTATGATGTCAGTTAACAGGAGTGCCGATTATTATACAGACGAATGTCCTCAACATATTTTAGCTAAACATGCGAGATATGCATCGGCTTAATTTAGGTAGAAAAATCTGAAAACTCACACTATCAGATAGAGTCAACCCGTTTTTCATATCACGTTTCACATTCCCATCATCTGATATTGAATCATGCATTCAGCCGCTTGGTCAAAGCAGGCATTCCATGCCCGGAAAAGGGTAACCTGCTGCCTTCGTGGAAGGCTTGGACGTCGCTATTGAAAAGCGAAGCGGCGATAATGCTGTATATTTTATCAATGACACCGTCAATATATGTTGCTCGCGGAAAAATGACCCACCTTCATTTAGTCAAAGAACCTTTTTGTTTTTTGCATAAACTTGCCTAACGGTTAAAAGTTGCGTGCTTAAACGAAGCTATTTGTTAAAGGAAAGATTATTTGATGTTAAATCATGTTTTCATGAAATATTTTCCATAAGTAATAATTTGACAGATAAATTACGTAAAAGTTCAACTATAAAGTCAAAAATATGAAAATTAACTCACTAATTATTTTATTTTCTATTTTTTTATCCGCATGTAGTGCCGTAGGACAATATCATATTGACCAAACGGCAAGAAATAAAGCGGATATCCATTTTGTCGGCATTCCCGTACTGGCAGGTGCTGTCGGTTCCAGCTTCCCTATCACCGCAAAATACAGTCTTACCGCTGGGCATATCGCAAAAATAATGATGGTCAGGGTGAAGGCTTACAACCCCATATGCGATGTGGCTATCATATATCATGACAATGCTGGCCGCAAATTACCCACCGTAGAGGCAGCCAAGAAAGGCGAGATAATGAATCTCTATGGCTACAATGCCTATACTGCGATGCCCACGTCATCTTCCGGCGTGTTGCAAGAGTTCGGGTGGTGGGATAAGCCACAAAAAAGCTGCCTGGTGGGTTTGAGTAACGCCGGAGGCATTCAGGGCATGAGCGGCGGCCCGGTATACGGAAATAATGAAGCGATTATTGGTGTCTTGACAGCAACACATCCCAAGAGAGATCAAACTATTTTCGTTCCTTATCAAGAGATTTCGGCTTGGGTTGATAAGGAGACTAAAAATTAAAATTGAAATATGAATATTCCAATAATACTCAGCCTCGAATATGGACTACCCATTTGCTCGGCAGATCTCCGCTGGGCTGGTTAAATATACCTGGCTAAATAAGGGCAACCATTTTTCGGCGACTCCCGGTAACTAGGCCATCAATCGGGCGGCGCGGATCGCTGAGTACCAACGCCAAGTCGGGTAGGGATCGCGTAGCTAGCGTTTCGTCGCCTCTAGCCATGAGGGGGAAGGTAGAGGAGATGCTCAATGGCGCTGTAAAACGTCTGTCGGGCGGCGAAAGCCCGTTGCTTCACAGTGATCAGGGATGGCAATACCAGATGCCACGCTGGCACCGCTGGTTGCGAAACCATGGGATAGTGCAAAGTATGTCACATAGAGGAGTGTGTCTGGATAATGCTGCGATGGAAAGCTTTTTTGGCACGCTGAAGTCGGAGTGCTTTTATCTGAAAGAATATAGCAGCCTGCATGAGCTCAAACAGGATATTGTCGAGTATATTGATTATTATAATCATCAAAGGATAAGAGAAAAGCTTGATGGGCTGAGTCCGGTACAATACCGGTTAAAGGAAGCAGCATAGATTGTCCAGGATCCGGGGCGCAGATCAAAGCGCGCTTGTTTAATTTTTAAAACGATAAAGGTGCGCCGGACTTTATTAATAAGGACAATCTGGTAATACGACTTTTGCCACAATACCCCCTCTAATATGCCATTAGAAAATAAAACACCCAAGAAGCCGATGGAGGATATTTTGCTATCACTCATTCTTATTATTGATTTTGCCGTTGCAGCTTACGCTATTCTGTCGGCTGAGTCGGCCGTCTCGATACCGACAACATTGATGTCACTATGTGGCGGCAGGCAGATTATTACCGCGTATCCTGGTGTCAATGGACGACGTCTCATCGACTCCGCGGATGTTTAGCCGAAAGTGTACGTCTAATGTGAACGTCCTCACTATTACAGATTAAATCGCTGCACTATGTCTTTTTTAACCTTATAATACGCAAGAAACATAAAAAATCAACAATGAATATATATTCATTAAATTTAGACACCTCTGAAATTTATTTGAATTTCCCCAGCAAGGAGATAAAACATGTCGAAGAAACCACGGTTTAATCGCGTAATATGCGCCATGGCATTATTGCACGGAGTGGCGCTGGCGATACCAGTCTATAGTATTGCCGCATCGGATATCCCCTCTTTAGCCGCTAAAACGGTCTCCTTTCAAGCCAGGCCGCGCGTTTTTGTATTAACGGATATCGGTAACGAACCTGATGATCAAATGTCCATGACCCGCTTTTTGCTCTATTCAAATGAGATGAACGTCGAAGGCCTGGTGGCCACTACCTCCACCTGGCAAAGAGATATCGTCCATCCGGATATCATCAATCTGGTTCTGGGCCATTATGCCGAGGTGCAGCCTAATCTGCTGCACCATGACTCCGCGTTTCCCGCCGCCTCGGCGCTAAGGGGCATCGTGGCTTCCGGCCAGGGCCATTACGGCATGGCTGCGGTCGGCAAAGGTAAATCCACCCAAGGTTCCGATTTGCTGCTGCGCTCTATTGAGAACAGCGTTTCGGCCGTTCGACCGCTATATATCAGCTTGTGGGGAGGGGCCAATACGCTGGCGCAGGCGCTTAACGATTTAAAAGCCACGCACAGCGCGGCCGAGGTCGAGACACTGACCGGTCATCTTATTGTCTACGCTATTTCCGATCAGGATGATGCTGGCATCTGGATACGCAATAACTTTTCCGCCATCACCTATATTGTCGACCCCTCCACCCAGAATGGCGAAGATTACGCCCGCGCCACCTGGACCGGCATCAGCGGCGACAAGTACTACCGTAATGCGCCCGGCGCCGATTTCACCACAGTCGCCAATAGCTGGCTTGACCGTAATATCCGCGGCAAAGGACCGATGGGTAAAGGTTACCCGCAGTACATGTTTATCATGGAAGGCGATACGCCGTCATACCTGGGGTTAATACGCAATGGGCTAAACAGTGAGATGAACCCGGGCTGGGGCGGATGGGGGGGACGTTATATCCTGCGCCAACCCCATGGTGAAACCCGTCCGGTCTGGACCAGTGGAGGCGACTTTTTCCCCGGTAATCCCAACGCGGCGGATACGGTCATCGGCTCCGACGGCAAGAGTTATACCTCTAACCAGGCCACCATCTGGCGCTGGCGCGAGGCATACCAGCACGACTTCGCCGCCCGTATGGACTGGACCATTAAAGATTTTGCCCATGCCAACCATAACCCGATGGTGGTGGTGAATAATCATTCGGGTAAAGACACCATCTACATTGCCGCTCAAATAGGCAAGCCGGTGGTGCTTGATGCGCAGGGCACCAAGGATCCGGACGGCAACAGGCTGAGCTATCGGTGGATAGCCTATCCCGAAGCCGGTTCGGCAACCTCGAAGCAGGTGGCTAATGACGAGGTACAAGGCCAAAGAGGAGACGAGCCGCTCAATGCACGACCGTTGTTGGCCATTAATGGGGGGAGCGCGGGGAAGGTCACCGTGACGCCGCAAAACGCCGGAATCGAGCATATCATTTTAGCCGTACAGGATGATGGCCTGCCATCGCTGACGTCGTACCGCCGGGTGATCATTACCGTCAATAAATAGCCCAGGTAACGCTGGCTGCGGCCAGACGGGGCGCGGGAATAATGATTTTTGTTTTGGCCGCGCCACCTGCTGCTATCAGATCTATTCATGAATTTCACTCATAGCCGTATTATATTTTCATAAGGTTACCTGACACTTGTTTAAGACTAGAATAACAATCTTCGCAATATAAGGTAAGTACGCCTGTGAACTCGTTATTAACACTTAAACAGAGCATTATGAATAAAACAAAAAGGCGCGTGCTTGTCGCAACTCCTCAAAATACCGGACTGCTATTTATCGTCATTCTGAGTGCTTTAATGGCATTTACATCGTTGTCTACTGATATTTATCTACCGGCGATGCCAGCCATGTCAGCCGATCTTCACGGTAGCGCGGAACTGACCATCACCGGATTTTTGATTGGTTTTACAATTGCCCAGCTTGTTTGGGGACCAATAAGCGATCGTCTGGGGCGGCGTCTGCCGTTATTTATCGGCATGGTGCTGTTTGTGATCGGTTCCATTGGTTGCGCCCTGTCCCAGGATATAACACAAATTGTTTTTTGGCGGGTATTCCAGGCTATGGGTGCCTGTATTGGCCCCATGCTGGCACGTGCCATGATTAGGGATTTATTTACACGCACCCGTGCTGCGCAAATGCTGTCGACGCTGATGATGATTATGGCCATCGCACCTATAATTGGCCCGCTGCTCGGTGGACAGATTGTCAGGGTGGCCTCCTGGCACGCCATTTTCTGGTTACTGGCCATTATAGGGACACTGATGTTTATCTCTTTGTGGTGGTTACCGGAAACGCTTCCTGTAGAAAGACGGGTCAAAGCCTCCATTGGCAGTGCCTTTGGTAATTATTTTTCTCTTTTGAAGAATTGGAAATTCATGCGTTATACGCTGTGCGTGACTCTCTATTATGTTGCAGCCTATGCCTTTATCACCGGCTCGCCGTTTGTTTATATCAGTTATTACCAGGTTGATCCTCAGCATTATGGCTGGCTGTTTGCGGTAAATATTATTGGACTGATGGGTATCAGCGCTTTTAACCGTAAGCTGGTACAACGGCACAGACTTGAAACACTGCTGAAAATAGCCATAATGATTGCCGCCACTGCGGCAGTGATATTGGCGCTGGCCACAAAATTACAGGTGGGCGGTATCGTACTTATTGCTGTCGCCGTTTTTATCTTTTTCTCAATGAACGGGATTATTGCTGCGACGTCAACTGCCGCAGCAATGGATGAAGTTCCGGAGATTGCAGGTTCAGCCTCGGCATTGATTGGCTCATTACAGTATGGAAGTGGGATTATTTCCTCACTACTGTTGGCGTGGATGAGTGACGGCACACCCTGGACGATGGCCTGGATCATGGCGCTATTTACAGTGGCCAGTGCCCTCATGGTCATAAAAAAAAGCCAGCGAAGCGCAGCATAAACCAACCGGGGAGTCGATGACGAAGTGGCTGCAGGTGCCACCTCATTACGATCACCGAAATAAGCAATATCAGCTCGTTGAACCGTTATTGAAATAGATAATCCAGCACTGTAAAAGAACCGCACATGATAGGAGTGCTCAAGACTTGGAGGAGATGAACTGGGCGGTTCCCTAGGCCATCGTTGTGCCGATGGCCTAGGGGCGCGAGAAAAAGTAGCGGTCATATACGAACGAAACCCGGGTCGGCCCGCAGAACAGACAGAACGCCACCAGCGGAAGGACAGGATCTAACGTTTAAGGCGCAAGGCGCATAATCCGGCGATAACCAGCGACAGGATGAGGACGCATTCACCCATCACAAAGCTCCCGGTTTTATCAATTAAGTATCCCACGGCGAACGGTCCGACAAAGCCGCCCAGATTGCCGATGGCATTGATAAAACCCATGGAAACCGCCAATACATCCTCGGCGGCATAAGAGCTTAAGGCCGCCCAATAAACTGAGTAACAATAGATAAACCCTAAACCTAAACTTAACGTCAGCAAAGCCATTACCGGAAAGGCGGAACCCAGTGAGACTGATATGGCAAGGAAAAGAGCGCCGATAAAAATGGGTATCGCCAAATGCCATTTATAATCGCCCGTTTTATCCGAATGATAAGAGTTAATCATCGAGCCAACGGCGGCGAAGATCCAGGGCACAGCGACGAGCCATTCCACCGCCGTAATACTGCTGGAGGTGGAGATGGATTTTATCGTGGCGTATCCCATCGCACGTTTTATCCCAGCCTTGCAGCAGGAACTGGCGGCGCGCTCGCAATGGCAGACGGCCTCTTATAAGGATGCCAACCATCCGCCGATGGTCTGTCTTGCCGGCGGCAAAACGGAGATTGTCGTGCAGCCGGGAGAGAAGGTCATTCTCAACGGGATAGCATCGGATCCCGACAATAATACGCTTGTGGTCCATTTGTGGCAGTATCAAGAGGCGGGCACCTACCCGAATATTGTTGATATTGTCCGCCCATCGGCCCTGGATACCTCATTCACTGTACCGGCGGATGCCCGGCCTGGACAAACAATCCACATGATCCTTGAAGTTAAGCACCGCGCGCAAATGCCGATAACCCGTGATGCAAGGCTGGTTGCGACTATTGCAAATAAATGAGGAGGTAAAAGTTGGGGCAGAGGCCTTATAAGAGTTAGCCTCTGCTCGATTCATTGCGTCAATTGTGATGAATGAGTCTTTCACATTGCCATTGCTTAACGGTGGTGATATTCCGATCAGGTCTGTGTGGTTATACAACTTCAAGTGTGTATCAGGGGGGTCAACCTGATTTGGCCGCCTGTTTCTTTATCTGTTCAAGCGCGGCATTAAATCCTTCCGGCGTGCCGCTTGAGCCGGCAAGTCGGTCCACCTTGACCTGCTCGATAGGCTTGCCGACCACGACCGCGGGGACTGCGGCGGCGAATCGCCGCTGATAGTCCAGGGAAGTCGGGTTGGTAGCATGGGTTTTGACGTCGGCGGAGGTAATGACACCGGCGTGCAGCGTGACGGTGACCGTGATAAACGAGGGCGCATTTCCATATTGCCCGGTAGCGGTATACGTGCCGTCGGCGTAGGCGGTGCGTATGTTTGTAATTTTCCACACTTCAGTGCTGGCGGTAACGGATGAGGCTTGGCGTTCGGCCGCGTTACTGGCCGGCCAGCCAACGGTCATGACGATGGAGGTGGCCATCCACGCCACTGTCGTTACTTTTGTTTTTACGTTCATATCATTCTCTGGCTCTATATGTAACAGGCGAGTTAGCGGGAAACCGCCAGAAGACCGCATCAAAACAGTTTATCCGACAGGGGATCGCTTGTCATAGCGTGGTGCTAAGCGGCTGCAGAGTCGCGATCTCCCGTGATGCACCGATGGCGTCGGATGTCAACATCAGTCCAGCAGACCCCCGCCTCAAAGCAGGAGCCTTTTTTCCCGTTAGAGTCCCGTCATCTTCATGGCTGCTTCAGGCAGCCGCTCACCCTGAACCTCAATTTTTGCGGCTGCCCGGTTGATTTCATCAAGATCAGACGCCGTCAGCGCCACATCAACCGCACCCAGGTTTTCCTCAAGACGGTGGGGCCTGGTAGTGCCGGGGATCGGCACGATCCACGGCTTCTGCGCCAGCAGCCAAGCCAGGGCGACTTGAGCCGGTGTTGCTCCCTTGCGCTCGCCGACCGCTTTGATAAGGTCGACTAAAGCGAAGTTCGCCTTACGGGCTTGCGCAGAAAAACGGGGTACATTGTTACGGAAATCGGTTGGATCGAACGTTGTGTTTTCATCAATCTTGCCGGTGAGAAAACCAGCACCGAGCGGGCTGAAGGGGACGAAACCGATGCCGAGTTCTTCAAGTACCGGTATCAGCTCGGCTTCGGGTTCGCGCCAAAACAACGAATATTCACTCTGCACCACGGTCACCGGTTGTACCGCATGGGCGCGGCGGATTGTCTTCACCCCGGCCTCGGACAAGCCGAAGTGCCTGACCTTGCCTTCGGCAATCAGGTCCCTGACCGCGCCGGCCACGTCCTCTATCGGCACCTTAGGGTCCACCCGGTGCTGGTAGAGCAGGTCGATGTAATCGGTACGCAAGCGCTTGAGACAAGCCTCTACAGCGGCCTTGATATGCTCCGGCCGGCTGTTGGTGCCGCCACGGCGCTCACCGGTTTCCAAATCGATGTCGAAGCCGAATTTGGTCGCGATAACTACCTGGTCACGGATCGGTTGCAGCGCTTCGCCAACCAGTTCTTCGTTGATGAACGGTCCGTAGGACTCGGCGGTATCGAACAGGGTGACACCGCGATCGTGGGCTTCACGGATAAGCTTGATCATTTCTAGCTTGTCTGCGGGTGGACCATACAGGGCACTCATGCTCATGCAGCCCAGGCCAAGGGCTGAAACGTCCAGTTTGTTGCCAAGGGTACGATTTTTCATGGGTTTACTCTGGATATAGGGTTAATGGTAATGTGTTTAGGCAAATTGCTTGATTAGGGCGCAACCTGCTTTACAGGCCGAACAAGGATTTCCTGCACCAAAACACGGGGCGGCTGAGCAAAGGCATAAACGACCGCTTGGGCGACATCCTCGGCATGTAGGGCATCCAAAGCTTCGCGCCGCTCGCGTAGCGCCTGCTCTGGCAGATTGTGGCCAAATTCCGTCCAGACAGCTCCGGGTTCGATAACCGAAACGCGAATACCCTCCGCGCCCAGTTCCTTTCGCAATGTTTCATGAAAGCCGACCACGGCGTACTTGGTCGCGCAGTAGACTGACCAACCTTCCACGCCATAGCGGCCGCCAGTGCTGGATACCGAGGCGATCATCGCGCCGGGACGGCCTTTCAACAGCGGAATGGCCGCATGAGTACAATTAAGCAGCCCGATCAGATTGGTATCGATCATGCCGCGCCATTGTTCCGGTGAACTGTCAGTGAATGGGGCATGAATACCGAGGCCCGCATTGTTCAGGAGCAGGTCGAGCCCGCCGAAAGTGTCTTTTACCTGCGCGAACAGCCATTCGACCTGGCTGTTGTCGGTAACGTCGGTCTCAATGGCCGTCGCCTGGTTCCCAAGCTCTTCCACCAGGGCTTCGATTCGGTCACGACGCCGCGCCGCCAGTACGATATGCACGCCCTCAGCGGCAAGCAGACGTGCCGTGGCTTCGCCGATGCCACTTGATGCGCCGGTAATGACCGCGACTTTACCGTTCAGGTCTTGCATTTGCATATGTTCATCTCCAACATTATATTTACCGAATTAACGCCCGACGCGCGCTTGTAAAGCGGCGGGATAGCGGTCGCCTTGAATCTTGACCTCATTAAGGACATCAGCGATCTTGTTCAAATCGGCTTCAGATAATTCCACCGACGCGGCGCCCAGGTTTTCTTCCAGGCGATGTAGCCTAGTGGTGCCCGGGATCGGCACAATCCACGGCTTTTGCGCCAGCAGCCAGGCAAGAGCAATTTGCGCCGGTGTGACCGCTCTATCCTTGGCGATCTGACCAAGCAGGTCCACTAGCGCCTGATTTGCTTTGAGAGCTTCCGGCGAGAATCGTGGTACCTTGCTGCGAAAGTCGTCACTGCCGAAGGTCGCATCATTTTTGATGGTGCCGGTGAGAAAACTGCATTTAGCTTCTCCAAATGTGCATCACTGCATTTGTATCCTGCTTGTCCAGCATCAGACATCAGAAATTGAGATTAGAATCACTCTCCGTCAGGAATTGCCATCAGCGGCATCACAAAAATTGTTTACCATTAACAACCGAAGTGGCCCCGCCTGTTCCATCCACGAAAAAGATTTACTCTTCTTAAAATCTAGCCTTTAAGCCTGTAAGCGACTAGATAGCAAAATCAGCAAAGACTTTTGAATTCAGCTCATTAATGGCCAAAGAAAGCGACTATCACCCGCTGATTTAGCCGCCGTTGCAATATTTAGCAACCTATAGCAATAGTCATTAATGAATCTCATTCAACAGAACATGCGTAATAGTGCCCTTAATCAAAATAGATTTTGCCCGTAGTATCCAGATGGACCACCACTCGGATTGAACAGGACGTCACTGTCATGAAACTTCTCAGCACGCTGATTCCCACCCTGATGGTTAGCCTGTCGGCGCAAGTTACCGCTCAGGACGTTGTACCGGACACCCCGGCTGCACGTGAGGCCAGGGAGACCGCGCCCCAGCTCTTTGCTTACACCCAAAGCGTGTTGTTTGGCGACCTGTGGAAGCGCACCGAACTGACCCCCCGCGACCGCAGTCTGGTGACCTTGTCCTCATTGCTCGCCAATGGGCAGGCGGCGCAGATGACCTCGCACATCAATTTGGCGCTGGATAATGGGGTGAAGCCCAGCGAAATCATCGGATTGATTACCCACCTGGCTTTTTATACGGGCTGGCCGAATGCCATGTCGGCTGTAGGGATAGCGAAGAGTGTTTTCAAACAGCGCGGCATAACGCCTGATAAGACGCGTCCCGAGTCGTCGGAGCTGTTGCCCGTCGATAAAGCCGCTGAGGCGGAGAGGGCGGCGGCTGTCAAGGAAAATGTTGCGCCGATAGCGCCGGAACTGGCGCGTTATACCGACGATGTCCTCTTCGCGGATCTATGGCGCCAGCCCGATCTGGCGCCGCGCGACCGCAGTTTGATCACGGCGGCGGCTCTTATCGCCCGAGGGCAGCTTGATCAGCTTTCCTTCCACCTGAACAAGGCCAGGGAAAGTGGATTGACGAAGACCCAGGCGGCAGAGGTCGCCACTCAGCTCGCGTTTTATGCTGGATGGCCACGTGCGATGTCGGCCCTGCCGATTATCAAAGCTGTATATGCGCAACCTGATAAGTAATGTGACGAGGAAATAACAAGATGAAAAACCCCTGGAAACAAGTCTGGGCTATCGCGTTGGTCGTGGCTTCTATGGTCGCTGGTTATCATGCGATCGCTGCAGACACAACCCCGCAAAAGCCGCTGGTCATTCAGGCGCAGGGAAGTTTTACCGTCGGCGGGAGTGTGAACACCGCGCCGGGCACGTTTGACCCCAAGAAGCCTATGGAGTCGGCAGGCCAAACCTATCACGGCGACCATCTCTACGCCTTCTATCAAATTCCCGTTCATCCGAGGAAGTATCCGATCGTCATGTGGCATGGGGCCGGCCAATTCTCAAAAACCTGGGAAACCACGGCAGATGGTCGCGAGGGTTTTCAAAACATTTTTCTACGCCGCGGTTTCTCCACGTATCTGATTGACCAACCACGCCGGGGAAATGCCGGCCGCAGCATGGTCGAGACGATAGTCAAGCCTACGCCGGACGAACAAATGTGGTTTAACCAGTTCCGCGTGGGTGTCTGGCCCGAGTATTTTAAGGGCGTGCAATTTGACCGTAGCGCCAAGACGCTCAACCAGTTCTTCAGATCCATGACGCCGAACACCGGGCCGTTCGACATGAATGTCGTTTCTGACGGCGTGTCCGCACTCTTTGACAAGACAGGTCCCGGCATTCTCTTCACCCATTCACAAGGTGGCGGGCCGGGGTGGCTGACCGCCATCAAGAACCGGAATGTCAAAGCTATCGTGGCGTTTGAGCCGGGCAGCAGCTTCATATTCCCTGAAGGCGAGGTACCGGCTCCGATCCCAAGCTCCTTTGACACAGTGCGGGCTGAGGCTATTTCCAAGGATAGATTTATGGCGTTGACGCGTATCCCCATTGTTATTTACTACGGCGACAACATACCCGACAAGCCGACCGATATGCCGGCGCAGGATAGCTGGCGCGCGCGTCTGGAAATGGCGCGCAAGTGGCGCGATGCCGTTAACCGGCACGGCGGTGATGTCACGGTCGTGCATCTGCCCGAGATCGGCATTAAAGGCAATACCCATTTTCCGTTTGCAGACTTGAATAATGTCCAGATTGCCGATCTCGTGTCGCGGTTTCTCTCTGAGAAAAAACTGGACTGATCAAAAAGTACGTGAACTGCAGCGGAGGAACGATGAAAAGCGGAGGCAACGGCCGACGGTCATTAAGGTTCCGAAGATTCTTTACGGGACGCAGCATTTTTAACTTTCAGGAGTATTTACATGAAGTACACAGCTTTGAAGGCCACCCTTTTGGCCGCGATGATCGGTATCTCGGCAGGCAACGCCGGGGCGGCGGACTATCGAAATAACCCGTTTACCCTCGTCTACGATGGCGCCATTACCAAGAATGAGCCGGGCAAGGTCAACATCCATCCGGTCACGTACAAGCTCAATGGCCTGGATATTGCCGCCAACGTCTATACCCCTGCTAACTATGATCCGAAGAAGTCCTATCCGACGGTGGTGGTAGCGCATCCGAACGGCGGGGTGAAAGAGCAGGTGGCCGGTCTGTATGCACAGCGACTGGCTGAGCATGGCTACATCACCATCACTGCAGATGCGACATATCAGGGAGCCAGCGGTGGCGAGCCGCGCAGCGTGGACAAACCGATGTACCGCATCGAGGATATCCACGGCATGGCGGACTACATCACTCAGTATGCCGGCGTTGATGGGAAACGCCTGGGCCTGCTCGGCATCTGCGGCGGCGGCGGATACTCGCTGGCCGCGGCGCAAACCGACAAGCGCTTCAAATCGCTGGCGACGGTGAGCATGTTCAATTCGGGACGGGTTCGTCGCAACGGCTACAATGATTCGCAGATGGACACCATCCAGCAACGCCTGCAGCAGGCTTCCGCTGCCCGCGCCCAGGAAGCGGCCGGCGGCAAAGTACAATATTCGGGAGATGCCAACCTCACCGATGCGCAGATTGCCAAATTGCCGTTTGAACTGTATCGACAGGGCTATGAGTACTACTGGAAGACGTATGCGCACCCTGGTTCGACCTTCAAGTACACCACCAGCAGCCTGCTTGACCTGATGCGTTTCGACGCCACCGACCATATTGATCTGATCCAGCAGCCATTGTTGATGATCGCGGGCAGCAAGGCCGACAGCCTCTACATGACCAAAGATGCGTTCCCCAAGGCCACCGGCGCGAAGGACAAGGAATTGTTCATTATCGATGGCGCAACGCATATCGAAACCTACTGGGTTCCCAAGTATGTGAACTCCGCCATCGGCAAGCTGACAGCGTTCTACGGCAGAACCCTGTGATTCAGGGGCGCCCTTTGTTTCGCGCGGATCGACCATGAGCAAGCTGCGCCGTGCGGGTATTGTCGTCTTGCTGCTGGTGGGTATCTGCATCGCGGGCGGCTACGCTTACCTGCAACAGCCCAAGTTCGGCGCATTGCCTGCAGGCGTTCGTCTCCAGGCGGTGGAGCGCTCCCCCCATTACGTGGACGGGGAGTTCCACAACCTGGTCGACACGCCGATGCGAACCGGGGACAGCGGCTTTGCGTCGAACGTCCTGTCGATGCTGCTGGATCGCAATCCGAACCTGAAGCCTCCGGTAGCCCTGCCTTCCGTCAGGGTCGATCTGAAGGCGTTGCCGCCCGATCAGGATGTGGTTATTTGGCTTGGTCATTCTTCGTACTTCCTCCAGCTCGGTGGCAAGCGGATCCTGATCGACCCGGTGTTCAGCATAAACGCCGGGCCGTTCCCCGGCACCAACGTGGCGTTTGATGGCACCACCCCGTACTCGGCTGAGGATATGCCCGCTATCGATGTTTTGCTGATCACGCACGACCACTGGGACCACCTGGACTATCCCACAGCCAGGGCGATGATGGCCAAAGTCAGGCACGTTGTCGTAGGTTTAGGTGTGGGAACCTATTTTGAAGGTTGGGGTTATTCCCGTGACCGCATTCATGAAGCGGACTGGAATACCACGTTGACGCTTGAGCCGGGACTTGATATTCACGTGTTGCCGGCCCGGCACTACTCAGGCCGGATGTTCACGCTCAATAAGACCCTATGGGTAGGTTATGCGCTGCAAACGCCGACGCGCAGGCTATTTTTCAGTGGCGACAGCGGGTACGGCCCGCATTTCCCGGACATCGGCAAGCGGTTTGGTGGATTCGATTTGGTTGCCCTGGATAGCGGCCAGTACGATCCGCGCTGGGCTTACATCCATATGTTCCCGGAGGAGGTCGCACAGGCGGCGCAAGATCTTGGGGCTCAGGCTCTGCTTCCTGGTCATATAGGCCGGTTCAGCATTGCCGCGCATGACTGGAATGAACCCTTTGACCGTATAGTAAAAGCCAGCGCGGGACGTCCTTATACATTGCTTACGCCGCGCATCGGTGAACCCGTTATCCTTGCGAACAAAACACAGCGGTTTTCTCAGTGGTGGGAAGGAGTTGCTTGCGTCAGCTTATTGAAAAAGATGTAGATATTTATAAATTTGATATGGCAGATCAAGACCTTGACCCTATAGGCAACGTCGCAGTGAACACGCCAGGGCTGTTTTGCACTAACAGGTTAAGCCGTTTCCCGGCAGGGTAAAAAAACATCTCTGCCGATATCAAATGATCTTTCTGCTAAGCATATAATGGAATATTTATCGCTGTTTGCCTGAGTTGCAGCCAAGCCGCTAAATTACATCGTTTGCAGGAGGATTTGAACAGTGCGTGGTGAGATGTATACGGCGATAAGTGCCTGGAGGGATGCTGTATTTTTTGACAAAAGCGCGAGTGAATGATTGCTGAGATTCAAATCCATAGTGGCATAATATATTAATAATAGGTTGTTTAGTACCAATAAGATCGTTAGCGGCTAAGTCTAATTTTTTGTCACGGATAAAGCTACCTAAACTTTGCTGTGTTACCTGAAGGAAAATTCTTTGCAGATGCCGTTTTGAATAGCCGGATTTTACTGCTATATCCTCAATTTTCAACGGCTTTGAGATATTATCCTCAATCCATTCAAGTAAATCCATAATAATTATTTCTTGTCTGATCATCGTTGGCGCCTTTTGCGAGGTCATTAGTATCGCATACAGACTTATATAATATAAAACCGCAGCGTTACATATAAAAAATAGCGATTCATATCCAAATTTTGATATTTAAAATGTTACATTTAGGTGAGTAACCCCCTGCAAATTATTACTTACTTGTATATGTTCGCGACGCCATAAAGTTTATTCTTACCGCCGGCGGCGACAATTTTGAAGGAACTTGCTCCTTCTTTATCTGCTTTCTTAGAAAATTGCTCGGTCAAATTATCAAGTGTACATGCACCCTCAGCAGAAATGGCGCCGATTTTTTGCTGACCGAGTGTTTTTTCAGTTTGAATTGCAGCGCTAGCTGTGCTTAGTATAAAATATGAACATAAAATGATAAATGCGATTTTTGTATGCTTCATGAATACCTCAAATATGAATTCTTCGATTAATAGTGCAAGAAGTTACGTCAAAGAATGATATCAAATAAAATTATTTTTGATTAGTAAGGTAAACATGCAAGCATTTGTGAGTAATATTCATCAATCATGCTTTATTCGAAAATGACCTAACGGGAACGTTCGCAGGGGAATTAAATTGCTTTAAAATAAGTTATATTTTTTGTTGGTCATATGCAAAATTACAGTCAAAATTAGAAATCATCTGGCTTGATATGAATATTTTGAATATCTAAAATCTCAAAAAAATTCTCAGACAAGTAATCAATGTAAGATATAAATTATGAAAATGAATAATTTATGAAAATAATTCACAAGTATATGCAATAATATCACATATACAAAAAATCATTCATCATGTATAGCTTATTAAGATCCTATGGTCTTTAATGCGCCCTGCTTCAGAAGTATAAGATTTTATGACCTGGGGGGACTGATTTTACGCTTAGATAAGTTCGGCATAATTATCTATATAAATGGCAATACAAAAGGTTGATCTTATGAAGTCTTATCGTTTGGTTGATTTTAGAAGCTTGGACGATCTTCAACTTTATGAAGAGAATACCCCTCAACCGCAAAGAGGCGAAGTATTAATCAGGGTCCGGGCTGTCTCATTGAATTATCGTGATATTGCCATGTTAGGCAATACATATCCTTTAAGCCATCGTAAGGGCTTGGTGCCAACCAGTGACGGAGCGGGGGAGGTGGTCGAAGTCGGGCCTGATGTGGAAGATTTCAAAACTGGCGATCGGGTGGCGGGTATTTTCCACGCACGGTGGTTTGGCGGCCGGATGCCGATCTATTCGAATCAGCGTGGTTATGGCAGTGAGAACGATGGCTGGCTTTGCGAATTTAAAGTGGTCAGCCAGGAAGCCATTGTCCGCATTCCTGACAATCTTTCCTTCGAGGAGGCGGCGACCCTGCCATGCGCAGCTGTTACGGCATGGAATGCTTTGTGTGGCACTTCGCAAATACGCGCTGGACACAGAGTACTTATTCAAGGAACCGGCGGCGTCTCTATCTTCGCTTTGCAGTTTGCAAAGGTTCTTGGCGCCTCGGTCATTGCAACAACCTCAAGTGTTGCCAAGGCGGAGCGATTACGCCAGTTTGGTGCCAGCGAGGTTATCAATTACAAGGAAGAACCCCAATGGGGCAAGCGGGTGCGGGAATTGACGCATGGTAAGGGGGTTGATCTCATTGTGGAAGTGGGCGGGCCGGGAACGATTGCCGAGTCTCTTCGTGCGATTGCTCCCGGCGGTGAAATCGCATCCATTGGTTTTTTAAGCGCCCAAGGCGAAGGCATAGATTTTTTTGCGTTATTTGGCAGTCTGGCGACTTTCAGACCGTTTTCAGTTGGCAGCCGTGAAACGCTCGAAGATGTTTGTGCGGTAATGACGATGTCCAACATCAAGCCAGTGATTGACCGTATTTTTGAATTCAACGATGCCAAGGCAGCCTATGCCCATCTCGGTAGTGGTTCGCATTTCGGCAAGATTATCATTCGTTGCTGAATGAGCCAGACTTTTAACCGTAGTTAACTATAACAATGCGGTGAAATTTTATTAATTAATCCCTAGGTGAAATTAATATCTTCTCGTGAGCACTGGTCAGGTAAATAATTATAATTGATTTATTTACCTGACCAGGATGGTGCGGGTGAATTCATTCTTTGCGTGCTGGTTAATCAACAGGAGTAATAGCATATGAGCAGTGAACTTGCTGGAAAAACAATAATTGTCACCGGGGCCGGCAGCGGCATCGGTAAAGCTTCCGCCAGACTCTTTGCCATGGCAGGGGCTTATTTGCTGCTTGCGGATGTGAACGTTAAAAATGGGGAATCTTTGGCCAATGAGCTGACGGCAAACGGTAAAATGGCGCGATTTATTCGTACCGATGTGTCCTCAGAGGATGATGTCCGTGCAATGGTGGACGCCGCGCTTGATAGCTTTAGCCGTATCGATGGGGCTTTCAACAATGCTGGCGTCGGTTATTCCAATAAGCGTTTGCACTTGGTCGAACAGGCCGAATGGCATCATACATTAGGTATCGATCTCACCGGCGTATTCCTATGCATGAAGTATGAAATAGCGGCCATGCTGAAGACAGGCGGCGGATCGATCGTTAACACGGGCTCCGTTGCGAGTATCCTCGCGCTTCCTGCCGCTCCCGAATATGTTACTGCCAGGCACGGTATTCTTGGGCCGACCCGCAGCGCGGCGCTTGATTATGGCAAGGATAAAATCCGGGTTAACGTTATTTACCCTGGAGCAACGGATACGCCGATGATTAATGTTCAGCAACAGAAAAGAATAGCGGCCCAGGAAAAGGGCACCTCACATCAGCCGGTACTTGGCCGTTCAGGTTCCGCTGAAGAAGTCGGACAAGGCGCACTATGGCTGCTTTCTGATGCCGCATCGTACGTTACTGGCTCTGCCCTGACCGTTGATGGCGGTTTTACTCTGCAATGATGATTAGATACCCTCATCCAGAAATTGACTTATGCCGTCACGAGCCCGAACGCGAAGTTTCGTTAATGCTCCGGCGGCGCTTCCACGTCTGACAATGCGAGAACGCCTTTTGAAAGCCGGTCGCCTTGGATCTTGATTGAAGCCACCGAAGCGTTGAGCTCGCGCAGTTCATCGGGAGTGAACCTAATCGCGGCGGCGCCAAGGTTTTCTTCCATATGGGCGATCTTGGTGGTGCCAGGAATCGGAACAATCCAGGGTTTCTGCGCCAACAGCCACGCCAGCGCGAGCTGGGCCGGTGTCGCGTTCTTACGTTCAGCCCAGGTCTTCACCACGTCCACCAGCGCCATGTTGGCGCGCAGGGCATCGGGGGCAAAGCGGGGGACTGTCGCACGAAATTCCCGCGGACCGTCCGGGACGAAACGCGTATCGGCCGTTATCTTGCCGGTGAGAAAACCCATGCCAAGCGGACTCCAGCAGACAAAGCCGATGCCCAGTTCCTCGCATACCGGCAGGACTTCCGCCTCCGGTCCGCGCCAGAGCATGGAGTACTCGTTCTGGATCGCCGTCAGCGGATGTGCCGCATGCGCACGGCGGATGGTCTGGATGCCGGGCTCGGAGAGGCCGTAATGCAGTACTTTGCCCTCGGCGATCAGATCTTTTATCGCGCCGGCCACATCTTCGATCGGCACGGCCGGGTCGACGCGGTGCTGGTAGAGCAGATCGATGTGATCGGTGCGCAGACGCCGCAACATGCCCTCGACCACGAGCTTGATGTGTTCCGGCCGGCTGTTGAGGCCGCCGAGCGGCTTGCCCGTCTTCTGATCGAAGTTCCAGCCGTACTTGGTCTCAATGACCACCTTGTCGCGGATGCCCTGCAACGCCTCACCGACAATTTCCTCGGAGATGAAGGGTCCATAGGCTTCAGCGGTGTCGATAAGCGTAATCCCACGATCAACTGCCGTCCTGATGAGTTTGATCGCCGCTTTCCGGTCGAGGGTGCTGTGGTAGAAGTCGGATACCGAATCCCCGACCGTACCCGGAACCCATTGGCATCCCAGGCCAATGGAAGAGACTTCAAGTGTGCCCAATTTGCGCCGCTGACTGGCCGGCAGAAAACCGGTAGTGGTGGAGGTATGGATATCTGCAGCGAAAGAGGAGGACGTCATACAGGCAGAGAGCAACCATGGCGCTATGCCCAGGACCGCAGCGGATGCCAGTAGATGACGACGTTTTAGGTTTATTGTTTCACAGTGGCGTGGATCGCGTTTTAAATCACTACGAGACATGAGTCGGATCCTTGAATTCTTCTAAATTATCAGAGTTCCCATCGTGTCGGGTTAGGACCTTCGAAGGCTTTATCGTCCGCCGTTCTCAGTTCGTCACAACTCGATGCCAAAAAAAGAATGACAAAGCACTGTTTCTACTTCGTCGAAGTACGTGATGTCGAGGTTTGATACTGTTCGTCTGATACCTTTTCCAGCCAATCGACCGATTTCCCGTCCAGCGCCTCGGCGATGGCGATGTGGGTCATGCCGGTGGTGGCAGCGGCACCATGCCAGTGCTTGACACCCGGTGGGATCCAGACGATATCACCCGGCCGGATTTCTTGAGGTGATTTGCCCCATTGCTGGACCCAGCCCACGCCGGCAGTGACGATCAAAGTTTGCCCCAGTGGATGGGTATGCCAGGCTGTACGGGCACCCGGCTCGAACGTGACAATGCCGCCACCGGCCCTGCCCGGTGAGGTGGCCTGAAAACGGGAATCCACACGAACCGACCCGGTGAAATTCTTCTCGGGACCGGCGCTGGACGGCTGCGAGCCGACACTAGTGACCGTCACCTCAGGCATCTGTTGGGCTGATACATTTGCAGCAAGAAGCAGCAAAGCGGCGGTATTTAATGCAAGTGACTTCATAGGGGGGCCTTTTAATTCTGCTTGATTGTGTGGATTCTTCCTTTAGCGCCCAGATAGGCTGAAGTAAGCCCGTGGTCAGCTTTTTACCGCTACTCCTTTCAGCCAATCCGCCACACTTTCCATAGTGCGTCTTTCCTGATCCGCCTCCATCTCGAAACCCCTGACTAATCGTGCCTTCGGTGCATGGCTGGCGATGACGGACTGGCTGTTGCCGAACCCATAGCCACCGTGGGTAATGAAGGGGATCAGTGTTTTACCGGACAAGTCATGCACAGATAAGAAGGAGCGGATAACCGGCGGCACGGTCTCTCCCCATACGGGGAAACCAAGGAATACGGTTTCGTAGGCCGCCATATTAGCGACACCGGCCTTAAGAGGGGGCTGAAAACCGCAGTCGCGTTCCTGCCGGGCCTGCTCGACCGTCTCCAGATAATCCTCGGGATAGGGCGAGGCGGGGCGGATCTCGAAGAGGTCGGTCCCGAGCTTACGGTGAATCAGTCCTGCGATGACGCGCGTATTTCCAGAGCGTGAAAAATAGGCCACAAGTATCCGTGAACCCACTTGCCACACTCCGCCACTACTGTTGGTAGTTGTGCTCAATGGAAGGGGTGCCAGTGTGGACATCACCGTCTGATGGATTGACTCATGTTGTATTGCCATTTTGCGTCTCCCGGATTAGCGCCCAATCTGGGCCTGCATTGCAGCGGGATAGCGCTCACCCTGTATCTTCACTTCATTCAGGGCGCCTGCGATCCTGGTCAAATCCGTATCTGAACGGTGTATCGCGGTGGCACCGAGGTTCTCTTGCAGACTGTGCGGCCTGGTTGTGCCAGGGATTGGCACGATCCACGGTTTTTGTGCCAGTAGCCACGCAAGCGCAATCTGTGCCGGCGTGATGCCTTTGTCGCCTACCGAGGCAAGTGCCTCGCCGACCACTTCCTCATTGAGAAAAGGTCCATAGAGCTCAGCCGTATCGAAAAATGTCACGCCGCCGTCCACCGCGGCCCGAATGAGTGAGACAGCTTGCGGGGTATTCGTGGCCGGACCATAGGCGACACTCAAGCCCATGCAACCCAAACCGAGGGCGGAGACTTCAAGCTTGTCCTTTCCTAATGTGCGCTTCTGCATATGCTGTTTCTCCTGTAAAGGTGCATCAACGCATGACCGGCGAAGCCGCACGGCAACGGGCTGACGGAACCGGATACTCGGGTTATCCACAGCGCGTGAGCAACAAAGATGAGGGGCCCTTGATGGCGCTGTTGTGATGCTTTTTTACTATGATCATAACTATAGAGAATGGATCTGGTCGCGACTAGATGGTAAAGTTGGGAAACACTTGTGAGTCATTTTCATGAATAAGGTATAGGGACAAAGGCCATGCCGAGAGATAACTACAGCGATCTATTGGTCTTCATTGCGGTTGCCCGCGAACGAAGTTTTACGCGGGCTGCGGCGCAACTCGGTATGTCCCAGTCGGCGCTGAGCCATACCATGCGTTCCCTTGAGGAAAGAATGGGGGTGCGGCTGCTGACCCGCACCACCCGTAGCGTGTCGCCAACAGAGGTCGGACAGCGATTGATAGATCGCATCGCGCCCCGGTTCGAGGAAATCGAGGATGAAATGACGGCTGTCGGCGAGTTGCGAGACAAGCCTGCAGGCACTATCCGCATCTCTGCTACTGAAAATGCGGCCGAAACCGTACTTTGGCCCCGGCTGGTTAAACTGCTGCCCAGGTATCCCGAGATCAAGGTCGAACTCATCGTGGATGCACGCTTTGCCGATATTGTCACAGAGCGATATGACATGGGTGTACGCCTGGGCAGTGAAGTCGCTCGTGATATGACCGCCGTACGGATCGCTCCGGACATGCGTGTGGCGATCGTTGCTTCGCCGGCCTACCTGACCAGACGTCCCGCTCCCACGACGCCGCACGACCTCACCGAGCATGAATGCATCAATTTGCACCTGATGAGCCACGGCGAGATTTACGCTTGGGAGTTCAAAAAGGGAAAGCAGCAATTGAATGTGCGGGTCGACGGTCAACTGGTTTTTAATAGTACCCGGCAGATTCTGCATGCCGCTCTGGCTGGATTCGGCCTTGGTTATGTGCCGGAGGAAATGGCGCGGTCCTATATCGCTACGGGGCAGCTCATACAGGTTCTGGCAGATTGGAGCCCCACTTTTCCGGGGTATCACCTCTGCTATCCGATACGTCGTCAATCTTCTTCGCGGGCGATGGCGGTGTTGATCGAAGCACTCCGCTACCCTTCAGAGCTAGCGGAGGTTTCCTAGAATGGCACGCAAAAACTTCAGCCAGGTTCTCGCCTTCATCAACGTCGTGCGCGAAGGCAGCTTTACCCGGGCAGCGGCCCTGCTTGGCGTGACCCCTTCCGCATTAAGCCATGCCATCAGTGGCCTCGAAGCCCAGGTAGGCGTCCAATTGTTGACCCGTACCACCCGAAGTATTTCAACGACCGAGGCGGGGGAACGGCTATTTCTCAACGTGTCGACCCGACTTGAGGAGATCGATGCTGAACTGGGCGTTGTGGACGCGCTTCGTGACAAGCCCGTCGGCACGGTTCGCATTACCTCGGCTGAGCACGCCGCAAATAGCTACCTGTGGCCAAAGTTGTCTAAAATCCTTGGCGAGTATCCCGATATTGATGTCGAGATCACCATCGATTACCAGATGGCGGACATTGTCTCCCAGCGTTACGACGCCGGTGTTCGCATGGGCAACCAGGTGGCAAAAGACATGATTGCCGTGCGCATCGGCCCGGATATGCGCATCGCTGTTGTCGGTTCACCTGACTATTTCGGGAAACGGACAATGCCCAGGACACCGCATGATTTAGCTCAGCACAATTGCATCAATCTTCGGCTTCCGACCCATGGAGGCTTAATGCCGTGGGATTTTGATAAGGATGGGCAGCAGGTCAAGCTTCGTGTGACGGGACAATGGGTATTTAACAACAGTTCGTCCATCGTCAGGGCGGCACTGGCGGGTCATGGCCTGGCTTTTGTCCCCGAGGACATGGTGCTGGAGCATATCGCAGAGGGGAGGTTGATTCGTTTGCTCGACGACTGGTGCGCCCCTTATCCGGGCTATCATCTCTATTATCCGAATCGGCGGGAATTCTCTCCTGCCTTATCTATCATCATCGATGCGCTGCGTTACCAGGAATGATCACGCTGTCTATCCTAAGGTTGACTGCTGGATAATCATTGGACTGGCGCATTGACGGAATTATTTCCTACGTCTATCCAAGTCCGATGCCTTCGAGTTGATACCGAAAAATTTTCATGCCAAGAGCCTAGGCGGCGCCTCCTTTGCGCATAGCGTTGACCATTCATTTATGAATTAGACTCAGTAGCACATTCGGGATTTTGTTCTTAATCGAAGTATTAGGTGCCTGTAACATGTTCCAAGAAAAAAAAGAAAGGCTGAGGCTATCCCCCAATGTGTCGCGATTGCCTTCCAATGCTCAACTCGACTTCTTTGCTTCGTAAAGAAAGCAGCCGTAACGTCAACAAGGCCTCCATGCGTATGGAGAAGTCCGATGTGAGCTATGGCTTTGTGACAGATAGGGTCTCGCTGTCCGCCGCACCGGCGTAATCCCGAATGTCAAGGAGCTTTTATCATGACTTACGCAACGACTAATCCCTATACGGGTGAAACCCTGAAAATCTTCCCCAACGCCACCTATGATGAAGTTGCTCAGGCCTTAGATGAGGGACATGCCGCTTTTCAGGCATGGAAGGCCACGCCTATTGCCGAGCGTGTGGTCATTTTGCAGAAGGCCGCGGATTTGTTGCGGGAAAAACATACGGAATATGCCAGGCTGTTGACCCTGGAAATGGGCAAACTGCTCACCGAAGCTGAAGCGGAAGTCGAGTTATCTGCCGCCATCTTCGAGTACTATGTCGAGAATGCCGAGGCGCTGCTGGCACCAGAGTCTTTGCCTTGTAAGGATAAGGCGATTGTTGAGGCCCGGCTGGTGCACGAACCATTGGGTATTATCCTGGCTATCGAACCATGGAACTTCCCTTATTATCAAATTGCCCGGATCATTGCACCGCAGCTGGCCGTGGGAAATGTGGTCGTGCTTAAGCACGCCTCTAACGTGCCTCAGTGCGCCGATATGTTTGAGAAGTTGATGCTGGAGGCCGGGCTACCCGTCGGTGGTTTCAGAAATCTTTATGCAACTCGAGAACAGCTCGAGACTATCATTAAAGACTCGCGGGTGCATGGTGTGGCGTTGACCGGATCTGAAGACGCTGGTGCGGTGGTGGCGGCTCAGGCCGGCAGGGCGCTAAAGAAGTCCACGATGGAGCTGGGTGGTACGGACGCCTTCATCGTGCTGGCCGATGCCGACCTGGACAGGACGGTCAAATGGGCGGTGTTTGGTCGCCATTGGAACGCCGGCCAGGTGTGCTGCTCGTCCAAGCGCATAATTGTGGTAGATGCCCTCTACCACGAGTTCGTCGAGCGCTACACCGCGGGCGTGGCCGCGCTAAAGGCGGGTGATCCTCTAGACCCGTCGACCACCCTGGCGCCATTGTCTTCACAGGATGCGGCTGAGGGCGTGCGCAAACAGGTCAAACAGGCGGTCTCCCACGGCGCCACTGCCACAGTGATAGGTGCGGAGGTGCCGTCGCAGGGTGCCTTTGTGCGCCCGGTGATGCTCACCGGCCTGACACCGGACAACCCGGCTTACTACTGGGAGTTCTTCGGGCCGGTTTCGCTGATCTTCAGGGCTAAGGATGAAGCCGAGGCGATTGCCATCGCCAACGATTCGCCGTTCGGCCTGGGCGGTTCCGTGTTCACTCAGGACATCGAGCATGGCGTCAAGGTAGCCGAGAAGATTTCAACCGGCATGGTCTACATCAACCATCCGACGGCAGTCAAAGCCGACTTGCCGTTCGGCGGTGTGCGTCGCTCCGGTTATGGACGGGAGCTCATCGGCCTGGGTTTAAAAGAATTCGTCAACCACAAATTGATCGGTGTTACCGATATTGATGGTGCCTTCTGATGCCCGGAGAGAACCTCATCGGCGATAATATACCAGGAGAGAACTATGAGTAACGTAACCTCACCTACCGATAAAATGCTAAACGTGGCGCTTATTGGCTATGGTTTTGCCGGCAAGACATTCCATGCTCCTTTACTGAGCGCTACTCCTGGCCTGCGTTTGTTTGTTGTGGCTTCACGAGATGCGCAAAAGGTCCATGCCGATCTGCCCGATGTTATGGTGATTGCCGATCCGCAACAGGCGATTGCCCATCCAGAGGTGGATCTGGTTGTGATTGCTTCGCCTAATATGACTCATGCATCGCTGGCGCGCTATGCGCTGGAGAAAAACAAGCATGTGGTGGTAGATAAGCCTTTCACGCTGGATATGCAGGAAGCCCGTGAGCTCATCGAGTTGGCGAAACTTCGTCAGTGCCAGTTAACCGTTTTCCATAACCGCCGTTGGGACAGCGATTACCTTGGCGTTCGCCAAGTCATTGAGCAAGGCCATATCGGGCGAGTCGTGCAGTTTGAATCTCATATCGATCGCTTCCGGCCACAGGTGCGCGAACGCTGGCGCGAGCAGAATGTTCCTGGTGGCGGGGTATGGTTTGATATCGGGCCGCACCTGATCGACCAGGTACTGCAATTGTTTGGCCTGCCGGAAAGTGTCCAGGGCAATATTGCCACCCTGCGCGATGACTCAAAGATTAACGACTGGGCGCATGTGGTTTTGAACTATCCTACGCTCCGAGTGGTTTTGCACTGCAGCATGCTGGTGGCGGGGGGCATTTCGCGTTTCAGTGTGCATGGCACAAAAGGCAGCGTGATAAAACAACGAGCCGATTGTCAGGAAAGCCAACTGGTGGGCGGCATGACACCGGGGAGTGCCGGTTGGGGGGAGGACAGTGACGCGCTAACGTTGTATGTCGGTGATGAAACGCCGCGTCAATTGCCTACGCCGGCGGGTGACCAGCGTCAATTCTACCTTCAGGTGCGTGATGCGCTGAACGGTAAAGGCGCAAATCCGGTGCCTCCACTGCAGTCGTTGGCGGTGATGGCGGTACTTGAGGCAGCGGTTCAGGCCTCGGAAAGTGGGCAGAACCACTCGTTGGAGATGAGTGAAACGGAAATGGCAGCGTTGCGTATTGGTCGGGCTGATTAATTAATACCACGCACAATGTTTTGATTGTGCGTGGAGAAAGGGCCAAAACCTGTGTCGTATTACGCCGGCAAAGAGGCCATGTCTATGACAAAGCGATAGCGTACATCCGCATGTTCCATACGCTCGAAAGCCTCGTTTATCTGATCCATACGGATCATCTCGCAGTCAGGCAGGATGTTTTTCTTTGCGCACAAGTCGAGCATTTCCTGGGTTTCGCGAATGCCGCCGATAGGCGAGCCGGCAATCCGGCGACGGCCCAGGATCAATGGCACGGTGCTTGGTTCAGCAAGGGGGCCGACCTGTCCCACCAACACCAGCGTACCGTCGACATCCAACAGCGGCATGTAGGGATTGAGGTCATGCTTGACCGGCACGGTGTCGATAATCAGATCGAAACCAGAGGCGGCCTGCGACATCGCCCCGTCATCCGAGGAGACCAGCAGACGATCGGCGCCCAGGGCAAGGGCATCGGCTTCCTTGTTGGTGGTGCGACTCAATACAGTCACATCCGCGCCCAGGCCGACCGCCAGCTTGACCGCCATATGGCCCAACCCGCCAAGGCCAATCACACCGACCCGGCTGCCAGGACCAACGTTCCAGGTGCGCAGCGGTGAATAGGTCGTGATGCCGGCACACAGCAGCGGTGCCGCCCGTGAAAGATCCAGCCCGTCAGGAACGCGCAGCACAAATTCTTCGCGCACCACTAAATGTTTGGAGTAACCGCCTTGTGTCGGTTCATGGGTAATGCGGTCCAGACCGCAATAGGTGCCGGTATTGCCTTCCCGGCAGAGCTGCTCCTCGCCGTTATGGCACTGGTCGCATTCCATACAACTGTCCACCATGCAGCCCACAGCCACCGCGTCCCCCACCTTATAGCGTGTGACGTCGGGGCCGACTTCGGTCACCCGACCGACAATTTCATGACCGGGAACAATAGGATAGGTTGTCCAGCCCCAATCGTTATGCGCCGTATGGAGATCCGAATGACAGACGCCGCAAAAGAGTATCTCCATGGCGACGTCGTTAGGGCGCAGCGCGCGCCGTTCGAATACAAACGGCGCCAATGGGGTAGTGGTACTGAAGGCGGCATAGCCGGTGGTTTTCATCTGTAAACTCCGTTGTTCTGGATAATGATAATTCAGGAAGAGAACTCATAAAGATCCTAAACTGCCTGCTACTTATTAAATTTGTCGTATTCGGCATTTTAAACATGTCGCATTGTGATCAAAAAATATAAGTACTTTGGGTACTGCACAATAGACGTGATCATGGATAATGCTTGCCTGATCCTCTTAATTGACACCCGAAAGCCAATATAAGAACATTAACAATGCCATTATCGCCGCCCTGACTTGGGAAATAAGTAAGCCGCGGCGGCGGAGATCTCAGCTGGGGAAATCGGTGGTGACACTGATTTTTTCCCAGGCATTCACTTCTGTTAGCTGGGTTTCCAATTGGGAGCGGACATACTTAACGGCATCGCTGCCCAATAGCAGCCTGAAGGGCGCGTCAGCCGCCTCGACGGCTTTAATGATTACCTGGGCGCCGCGTGCGGAATCGCCCGGCTGCTTGCCATGGCTCTCATCCTTTTCTTTGCGGCGCAGCCCAGCTGTATTGGCATAATCGGTGATGACATTCTTTGATTGCTGCAATGAGCGGCCGGCAAAATCGGTGCGAAACGCGCCGGGTTCCACCACTACGACTTTGATACCAAGCGGTGCGATTTCCTTGCGCAGTGCATCGGACATCCCCTCCAAAGCGAATTTGGTCGCCGCGTAATATCCAGACCCTGGCTCGGCGCCTCGACCGGCGATAGAGGAAACGTTGACAATGATACCGTTGCGCCGGGACCGCATGCCGCGCAGTATCGCCTTGATCATCTTCACCGGGCCAAAGAAGTTGGTGGCAAACAGTTCGTCGACATCAGCCTCGTCGCCTTCCTCCACCGCCGCGCGATAACCATGGCCGGCGTTGTTGACTAATACGTCCACCGCGCCAAAGCGGGCTTCAGCCTGACGCACCACCTCGGCGATCTGGGTGCTGTCGGTCACATCCAGCGCCACGGCCAGCGCGGTGTCGGGATAGGATGTGACAATATCCTGAACCTTTACCGGATCCCGCGCGGTAACCACCGCGTTCCATCCACGCTCCAGAACCGCCTGAGCGAGATAGCGACCAAGTCCGGTGGAACAACCGGTAATTAACCATGTAGACATAGAGAAAGTACCTCAGAAAATTGTGTTATCGTTCAGGACGGAAGCGTTTTCTTCCGCATAAACTGCCGCTTTCAAATAATGATGAAGCACCCTTTGAGCAGATTCTTGGGTGGTGGCTGATAAATATCTCTCATTATCAGTTCCGAAAAGAAGGAAGATTTATACTCACAAGAACCTAATCGAGATCCTCAAGATTTTCGAAAAAAAGTGATCACTTGCTTTATATAACAAACTATAGAAGAGTTATTCAGGAACAATTACCCTTATGTTTTACTTGCCGTTATGAGTGATGTTCATGAGTCGTCCTCCGCTAGGATTACGCTATTTTCCGAGCGCCAAGACCATTCCTTCGCATTCATTAATGAGGAACCCCTATCTGTGATATAGCCAGGAAAAGGGACACTATCGCCCAGGAGGTTTAAATGACCATTAATGCACCGCTTTCATTAGCCTATGCGGATTTACGGACTGTTTTATACAGTGTGCGCCTGTTAAATTTAATGCCAGGATAATCGATGAGTTAGCCCGGGAAACGCTGAATACGGGCCCATTAATGCCAAATAGACCCCATAACGATGGAATAGTTATCTAATGCCCACAAAATTGACGAACGGCAAAATTGTTATCAACACGCTTACCGGCTCGCTACGGCGGATCGTTAATATCCAACCAGAAGAGATCCCGGCGCTGGCATGGTCCTGGCTGTATGTGTTTGCCCTTTTTCTGGCTTATTATGTGCTGCGGCCGATTCGGGATGGGTTGGGCGTGACGGGCGGCATGCGCGATTTGCCCTGGCTGTTTACCGGCACGCTGCTGGCGATGCTGGCGGTGAACCCGCTGTTTGCCGCCGCGGTGCGGCGATGGCCACGCGAGCGTTTTATTGCTTTAACCTACCGTTTTTTTATCGTCAACCTGCTTATCTTCATGCTGCTGATGACGGTGGCCACACCCGGCCATTCGGTGTGGGTCGGCAGGGCTTTCCTTATTTGGGTTTCCGTCTTTAACCTGTTTGTGGTGTCGGTATTCTGGTCGTTTATTGTCGATGTGTTCGACCGTGAACAAGGCAAGCGGCTACTCGCTGATGAAAGAGCACCGCAAACGGAACCTGCCTGGGTGATGAAAAATAGCCGGGCCCCCACAGCCCGTCCGATAACGTTAACCTACCTACATGCACAACAGAGAAATGAATGAGGTTGCATAATGGCAGAGAGAGCCTCAATAGTTCCTTAACGGTTCCTAATGTTGCCAAATCAGGATGATGGGGCACGGGAGGGGAGTCAGTATCGTCAGGTCAATATCGAACGGCAAGGCGAGTTCGCCGCCCGTTTACGCCATTTCTCCTCATAAATTATGACTTTGTTTGCCCTACTGAATAGCAAAATCAGGCATCACATGCGCCATGAAAAATATCTATTTAATCCTGGCGCGGTCAGTTGCCAGCGGCGTGGTACTAGCACATATTCCTTTATCCGCGCCGTTAATCCTAGTAACTGTGTTCAACCTGATAAAGACCTACTGGCGGTATTGCCAAAACCGGTTGTATAAAGAACAAAGGAATCTATCTGTTCCGGCTACCGCTAAAGAATTATGACCAGTTTCCAAAGCGTTTGTCCCTCGCGGCTGGGGCTGGATACCCGGGTAAAACCAAAATCGCGTGGCGAGCGGACCCCGTTACCTATTGAGCGCCGATTTCATGATCTTCACAAAACTCCGCTTGTCCTCTGGACTGCAGTGAAATGTTCATCAAAAGCAATTTGACATTATTTTTAACGCAACACTTACTTTCCTGCTTAATATGTTCCAGTAAAATTTATCAGTCAGCGAATGATGATTTTTAAACTCTAAAGTTAATAAAGAATAGCTTACAACCTACTGATTATAAATATTTTTTTTGATTGCGGCGCATAATTGATCTTGTTCTCCAACCCCATCATGCCGCTGACAGAAAGAATGCCCTGAGTAAAAAATGAATAAAATCTTACAGGTGTGGCTCAGCCCGGAAAAGAAAAGAGCCGGTCGGAAACTCCGAATTTATAACGTTATTTTGTTAGCTGCATTTATTACATTGGCCTTAAATCTGCGCGCGCCGCTGACCTCCCTACCTTCAGCGATCGCCGATATCAGGGCGGGCCTCGGTATCAGTTCGGGCCTCGCGGGGGTGTTGACGGCCATTCCGGTTTTCTGCTTCGGTATCCTCACGCCGTTTGCCTCGCTGATCCTTGCAAAAGTGTCCATTGAGCGCGCCATTTTTATTACATTGTGCGCAATAGTCCTCGGCACGCTGCTACGGTCCGCAGGAGGGTTAAATGCCATCTTTGCGGGCACCTTCGTTCTGGGGGCCGCCTTGACGCTGGGCAATATCGTCTGCCTGATGGTCATTGCCCGGGATTTTTCCCGCCGCTCAGACCTAATGACCGGCGTATACGTCATGGCGATGAGCGTGGGAGCCATGCTGAGTTCCGCTTTCACCGCTCCGCTGGCCTCGGCCTTCGGCTGGCGTTTCGCCTTGGCGAGCTGGTGCATTTTGGCGCTGCTGGCGATGGTCTTATGGGCCGGGGTGGCATACCTGGCCGCGCGTAATACGTCCGCGTCGCATATCGGCTATCACTCGCGGCCCCGTCAGACAACAGTCGTCTCCCGCGGGCAAAGCGCCATCGGGGAATCAGCGCCGGCCAATAAAACCGCCAGTCGCCGGCCGGTGGCGTGGTTGCTGGCCGCGGCTTTCGCTTGCCATACCTTTATTTTTTATGGCATGACGGCTTGGTTGCCGGATTATTTGGTGCAACGCGGGGGCATGAATATCTACCAGGCGGGTTTCGCGGCATCACTGTTTCAAATTCTCGGTATCGTGGGCTGTTTTGGCATTCCCTGGCTGAGGTCGACAATGCATTTTTCCCATGCCCGGCTGTTTCTGATTGTGGCAATCGCGTGGTTCATTTTGCCGGTAGGGCTGATTATGGCGCCGAAAGTCTGTTTTCTGTGGATCTTTTTTGGCGGTATCGGCGCGGGAGGGGGATTTTCAGTCGTTTTCATGCTGGTCATGGCGCATGCCACAAACCTTGATGATAACCGGGCAATTTCATCTTTTGTCCAAGGGGTAGGTTACATTGTGGCGTCAGCCAGTCCCGCCGTGATTGGCGGGCTTCATCAGCTTGCCGGCGACTGGGTGCCGAGCTTTATTTTACTGGCGCTGGTCGCCGTCTTGATGGCGGCAAGCGGGCTTTGCGTGGCCGGCTATCGTCATTAAAACAACACTCTTAAAACTTGTGGATAATCCCAGGTATTTTAGATGGTATACTGGATCCCTTTCGGATCGGTGATCTTCGCCTTATGAAAGCTTTTAGTCATAAATCTGCCACAATCACGGATATTGCGCTCCTCGCCGGCGTAAGCAGTATTACCGTTTCCCGAACCTTTACCGCGCCGGAAAAAGTAAAAACGCAAACCCGGGAGAAAATTCTGCGGATTGCGCGCCAGTTAGACTATGTTCCTAACGTTTTCGCGCAAAATATCAAAACCACGCAGAGCCCGATTATAGGTATTGTCACCGATGATACGTTTAACCAAAGCTACGCCTACGTGATCCAGGAAATGTGTCATCATGCCGAGGCCAAAGGGTATTCCGTGATGATTTTCACCACCCGCGGCAGCCGGGAGTCGGAGGCCAGGGCCATCAACACTTTGGTTAGCTATAAAGCGGCGGGCGTGGTGCTGTCGGTCATTAACGATACGCCGGACTATGACGTCAGCCATCTGAAAATACTGTATAATTCTTCGACTAAACTGATTCAGTTCGACCGCCAGTTCAATACCTCTCTGCCCGCAGTCTGTGTGAATGACCAGCGCGCCGGCGAGCTTATTGCTTCAGTGGTTAGGGACAAAGGCTACCGAAAGCTCCTGATCGTCGGGGGCAACGAGCGTTCGCGCATCACCCGCTCGCGAGTAAACGGTATTTGTGAAAATATTCCGTCTGACGTACGGGTCACGCGCCTGTACGCCGATTATCGCTACGACTTGGCGAAGGAGAAAATAGCCAGCCACTTCTCCTCCGGAGCGATCGATTACGACGCTATCATCGGCATTAATGGTGCTATTTCACTTGCCGCCAGCAACATTGCCGCTCGCTGGTCACTCAATATGATCGATTTTCTGTCGATTGATGATATTCCTAATGCGGAGGATTTCGGCCTGTTCTACCCCTGCGTGGTGCATGATTACAAACAATGGGCAATGACCGTCGCGGAAAACCTGATCGCGGCGATTGAAGAGCGCCCCTGGCAACAACGCACGATTATCAATGGCTTCTTGAAAAACCATCGCTAAAAGACCAGGGATTTACTCGTACTCGTCAGGACTGGCGCGATAAATCCAGTCAACAGCGCTCCGGCAAAAGAAAGTGTTCATAACCTCAAGCCCCGGCAGGGCCATCGCGGCCCTAGACCGCGTTTAACCCGGCGGTCAGATGACCGCACCCACGTTAAGCGGCATAAAGTAAAACGCTACATCCACTACATTGCAGCCCGCATAGCCAAAACCACTACTCCTTCGCATGATGCTCCAGCACACGGCCAGAACATCCGCTTAGACTGCCATGAGGGGTAATCGGAGGCCGAAAATTTTGTATAACCAATATGTTTACGTAAACATTATACTAATTTTTTTTGGAATTACTTTGAGATTGAAAATTATTTTTTTTAAAAATTAAAATAAATATTTATACAATTGATTGATATATAGATAAAAAATAAATAATTTGTAATATGGATCACATAAAACACGAAGATTGTTATTAATGTTTACGAAAACATTTTAACCTGATTGCACATCATTGTAATAGGAAGAACATTCGTGACAACTCTACCTTCTGAAATCAAGCAATTGGTCAACTTTGGCCCCGAAGACTACCGTCTGGTATCGGCCCCCGTGCCGCAGCCCAAGGAAAAGGAGCTGCTGGTGAAGATTGGCGCCTGCGGTATCTGCGCGTCCGATTTCCACTGCTATCACGGCGCCCCGATGTTCTGGGGAAATGACACTTTCCCCAGGTACGTCAAAACACCGGTGGTCTCCGGTCATGAGTTCTACGGTGAAGTCGTGGCCGCCGGCCCGAACGCGCTGGAGCACTTCGGCGTCGAGCTGGGCGATCGGGCGATCGCCGAGCAGATCGTCCCCTGTGAAAAGTGTCGATTCTGCCGCAACGGGCAGTACTGGATGTGCGAAAAACACGATATCTACGGTTTTCAAAAGCAGGACGCCGACGGCGGCATGGCGGAATATATGTTGTTCAAACCCACCAGCCGGGTACATAAAATCCCCAAGAGCCTGTCGCCGGAAGAGTGCGCCCTGATAGAGCCTTTCTCCTGTTCCGTACATGCGGTCAACCGCGCCAGCATTGAATTTAACGATGTGGTGGTACTGGCGGGAGCCGGTACATTAGGGCTGGGTATGATCCAGGCCATTAAGCTGAAGACGCCCAAAAAATTGATCGTTATCGATACCATGCCATACCGCCTGGCGCTGGCGAAAAAACTGGGGGCGGACGAGGCGCTGAATCCGCTGGAAGACGATGTGGTCGCCAGGGTGAAAGCGATGACCGATGGCTATGGTTGCGATGTCTATATTGAGGCTACCGGCAACCCCGCCGCCGTAAATCAAGGGCTGCAAATGGTGCGCAAGCTGGGACGTTTTGTAGAATTCAGCGTTTTCAGCCGGGAAACCTCCGTTGACTGGTCGATTATCGGCGATCGCAAAGAGCTTGATATCCGTGGCGCGCATCTCAGCCCAGGCTGCTATGAAACTGTTATCGACTTGTTCCATCGCAAGCTGATGACCGCCGAGGGCATAGTTACGCATAAATTTTCACTTGATAACTGGCAGGAAGCGTTCAAAACCTTCGGCACGCCGGAAGCCGTCAAGGTTCTGCTGGTTCCCCACGCCGATTAAGCATCGGCCGATAAAAGATAATAGAGCAGAAGGCGCCGGTTTACTTATCACGGGCCGGCGTCTTTCCCCATCCAATCTTTTCAATTTGGGGCACCATGACAATGAAAACACGTACCATAGGACTTCCCCATTATCTGGCCTACGGCTCGGGGGACTTTTTAGGCGCGGGCACCGCCGTGTTGACCGCTGCCTGGCTGCTTTATTTCTATACCACCTTCTGTGGGCTTTCCCCCATTGAAGCCACCTTTATCTTCGCGTGCGCGCGCGTGCTGGACGCTTTCGCCAGCCCGCTAATGGGCTACCTAAGCGACAACTTCGGTAACAACTGGTTCGGTAAACGGTTCGGGCGGCGCAAATTCTTCATCCTGCTGGGCATCCCGTGTGTCTTTAGCTACACCTTCATGTGGGTCGGCGGCATGGGTTTCTGGTTCTACCTGCTGACCTATTTGTTATTCGACGTTGTCTATACCATGATTCTGGTGCCCTACGAAACGCTGGTGCCGGAAATGACGGATGATTTTAGGCAGAAAACAAAATTCTCCGGCGCCCGTATCGCGATGGGACAGCTGTCCGCGATTCTGGCAGCGTTCATGCCCGGCATTCTTCTGTCCCACTTCGGTAAGGACAACGCCATTTCGTTTTTCTACTCCAGTCTGGTGTTCACTATTATCTGCGCCATCGTGCTGGCCTTGGTGTACTGCTTCACCTGGGAGCGCCCGGCTGCGCTGAAATCCGAGGCTGAACGTAAGGTTGAGCGCGAAAAGCAGCAATTGACGCTAGGCCAGAGCCTCAAACGCCTGCGCGTCGAACTCACCTCGACCCTGCGCATCAAGATTTTCCGTCAGCATCTAGGGCTGTATCTGGGGGGGTATATCGCGCAGGATGTGTTCAACGCGGTGTTTACCTATTATGTCGTGTTCGTACTAATGCAAAGCGCCACGGTGGCCTCTAACCTGATGGGCGTAATGGCTATTCTGCAATTCGTGGCGGTCATCGGCATGATCCCGCTGTGCATCCGCTTCGGACCCGCGCCTTCCTATCGCCTTGTTGTGGTGCTGTTCGGCCTGGCTTCTGCGTCGTTCGCGCTTGTGTATTATGCCGGTATGAGCGATGTATACGCCTTGCTGTTATTCATTTCCGTCATTGCCGGGCTGGGCCGCGGCGGGATCAATTATGTGCCGTGGAATACCTATACCTACATTTCCGATGTGGATGAAATTATCACCTCGCAACGCCGGGAAGGTATTTTTGCCGGCGTGATGACCATGACCCGTAAAGCTTCACAGGCCGGGGCGGTGATGCTGGTGGGCATAGTCATGCAGCTGTCCGGCTTTGTCTCCGGTCAAAGCGTGCAGGATCCGCAAGTCAGCCATACCATCCTACTGATTCTCAGCGTCGGTACGGTAGGCGTACTGGCAATAGGCTTTGCCATATCCCTGACCTATAAGCTTAATCTGCACACCCATCAACTGCTGCAAGACGAAAACCGCCGGATGCGCGCCGCCAGTCGCACCCTGCCGGAAAGCGTGTCGCCCGAGACTCGCGCCACGGTGGAAATGCTGACTGGTTTGCAATACGAATCACTCTGGGGGAATAACAACATCGGCTATCTAAACCGTCACAAAGCCCCGGCGGTCAAAGCCGGTAACGCGCGCTCCACGATGCCCTCTTCTGAAAACGATAAATACGCAGGATAACCTCATGACAATCTTTCCCGTAACACACAGCGCGTTACTGCGCCAGCCGGAATATTTCATCTCCCGCGACGCGCTTAAGACGCTAATCCACAAAGTTACTCATAATCTCATCAATATAGAGGACCCTACCGGCGAATTCGTGCTGCATCTTGACGATGGACGGGTGATTGATGCCAAGGGATGGTCCGGCGGCTGGGAATGGACCCACGGCATTGGCTTGTACGGTATTTATCAATATTACCAGCAGACCGGCGACCAGCAAATGCGGGGAATTATCGACGACTGGTTCAGCGCGCGGCTGGCTGAAGGCACGCCAACCAAAAACGTCAATACCGTATGCCCCTTGCTGACGCTGGCCTATCGCTACGAGGAAACCCGCAATCCGGCCTGGCGCCCCTACCTGGAACGCTGGGCGGAATGGGTAATGTACGGCATGCCGCGTACCGATAAAGGCGCGCTGCAACATATCGTTATCCACAAAGAGAATCATCAGCAACTGTGGGACGACACGATAATGATGACCGTGCTGCCGTTGGCTAAAATCGGCAAGCTGTTGAACCGACCCGAGTTTGTGGAAGAGGCCAAATATCAGTTCCTGGTGCATATTCAGTATTTAATGGACCGGGAAACCGGACTGTGGTTTCACGGCTGGACCTTTGAGGGCCATCATAACTTTTCCCAGGCACGCTGGGGACGCGGCAACAGTTGGCTGACGGTGGCAATACCTGATTTCCTTGAACTGCTGGACCTGCCGGAGCAGGACGCCACCCGGCGCTATCTATTGCAAGTGCTAACCAGCCAGGTCCGAGCTCTGGCTGAGCTACAACACGACAGCGGACTGTGGCACACGCTGCTGGATGACCGCGGTTCCTATCTGGAAAGTTCGGCTACCGCCGGCTTCGCCTACGGTATACTCAAGGCGGTGCGCAAACGGTATATCGATCCGTCATATGCCTCAGTGGCCCAGAAAGCGGTGCGCGGGGTGGTGGACCATATCGGCGACGATGGCGAACTCAAACAAGTATCGTTTGGCACCGAGATGGGCAAGGATCTGGACTATTATCGTCAGATCCCATTGACTCCGATGCCCTATGGCCAGGCGATGGCCATTCTTTGCCTGGCGGAATACCTGCGAATTTATCTGTGACGGCGCTGGCGATGGTGTGTGATTGATCCAGCGGGGATAATCAATTGACTCTCTGGCTCGCGGCGATGAAGGCGGCGATATTCATCATCTTGTATTATGTTTTTGTTCTCAACAAAACTCGGCTTTGGGGTAAGCGCCCGCCCGGCACCCTATTGACAGTTATTCAGCAGGGATGTTGAGGTTCCACGGCAGGAGATCTTTGATCTTAGTGATGGGATGATCCGCGATAATCGCCAGTACATGACGCAGGTACGATTCCGGTTCGACACCGCGTGTACATCAACGCCGCCCGGTCGCCGCCGCTGTCCGGGCCCATGAACAGGTAGTTTTTCCGGCCCAGGCCCACCACCCGCAGCGCGTTTTCCGCGATATTGTTATCGATCTCCGCCCAACCACCGCTGGCGTAGTAACACAACGCCTGCCAGTGGTTCATCAGGTAGTTGAACGCCTTGGCCGTATCGGCCTGTCGCGACAGCGTGGTGAGCTTTTCCCGGATCCAGCGCTCAGGCTGATGAGTATCGATCGGGATCGCGCTTCGCGCGCCTGTCGTCGTTCTTTGGCCGGACGCCCCCGGGTGTCGGCTTCGATCGCATACAGCCCACCTATCCGATGCAGGGCTTCGGTGGTGGCCGGCGACGGATGCCGCACGTGGATATCATGGATTTTGCGCCGGGCGTGGGCCATGCAGCCGACCTCGCGGATATGGCCTCCTTCATATAACGGATTGAAGCCCGCGTACGCATCCGCCTGCAACAGTCCGCTCGCGCCTCATAAGTTAATGTACAAAAATCAAGATATTAAGCTGGATTTCATTTCACATGCGAAAGCAATGGCTTTCGAAGCGGAACGCCATAAATTAGGTATTCTAATCAGGGATATTGATGATACCGAATTTGAAGAACTGATAAAAAAAGCGCAAGGTCTAGGGGACTATGATTTTAATGCAGACCTCCCGGTGGACATCTAACGATGATGACTGACATCAACCATCGTAAGCATCTGGCTGAGGCACTCAATCGCGCGCTGTCGCAACTAAATGGTGATTGAGAGTGAGCATTGCGCGCGCCGTTCACTTACTCATAAGGGACGCCGGTGCCAAATGTGTCATTACTCTTTAATATGGCTAGTAAATAAACCCCCGCTGCAAGCAGCGGGAAATGTATCCGGAAATGGATTCAAATAACATAAGGTTATAGTGGTAAATTGCTATTTAAAATAAGAGCATAGATAAAATTTAGGCATTGCACTAAATGATGCCAAAAATCAATGTAACACCAAAATTTAAGCCGGCGCCGGAATACAAATTGGAGATATCATGGCTAATCCTTATCGCGACATGCTGACGACCCCCGGAGTGAAGGGATTGGTGTTCGCGAGTTTTATTGTGCGCCTGCCACAGGCGATGATCGGCATCGGCATCATTACCATGTTGGCGGAGCAGCGTGGCCTTTATTGGCTGGCGGGCGCGGTCGCAGCCACATTTACGTTAGCAAACGCGCTTATCGGCCCGCGCGTGTCAAAATTCGTTGACCGGCACGGCCAGAGCCGGGTTCTTCCGGTTATTACCGCCTTCAGCATTGTCATGCTGCTGGCGCTGCTGATTGCAGCCTATATGAAAGTCACTGCTCCATTCCTTTTTATTCTTGCTGCACTGGCCGGCACAATGCCGAACATGCCTGCCATGATAAGGGCGCGCTGGACAGCGCTATTCCGAGGCAATCCGCTATTGCATACGGCCTTTTCCCTCGATACCGCGCTAACAGAGCTGTCCTATATTATTGGCCCAGTACTGGCCATTGCCTTGAGCACGAGCGTCTTTGCCGAAGCGGGACCTCTTGCTGCCGTCTTGTTGCTGGTGATTGGCATGACCGCCTTTCTTTTGCAACGGCAGACGGAGCCGAAAGTGGTCAGCAGCGGCATAAGGATCGGAAGCTCTACCTTGCGTATCCCCGGTCTTCGTATCATCTTTCTGGCGCTTATGGCGATGGGCGTGATTGGGGGTTCAATCGATGTGGCCGTCGTGGCCTTCGCCAACGCACAACATTGGCCAACGGCCGCCAGTTTCATCCTTGCCGCCTACGCGCTCGGCTCGGTGATCTCCGGCCTGGCTTTCGGCGCGTTCAGAATTGCCTTGCCGCTTGAGAGGCAGTTCCTTATTGGCGTACTGGTCACGGCGGTAACAGCGATATTGCCCATTCTCTCACCGGACGTCTATATCATGACGGGAATGGTCTTTGTGGCAAGCCTATCCTTCGCGCCGACCATGGTCGTCGTCATGAATCTTGGCACCCTCATTGTTCCACCGTCCAAGCTCACTGAAGGACTGACATGGATGACGACCGGCATCAGTATTGGCGTAGCGCTCGGCAGCGCACTTTCGGGCCGGATTATCGACGCCTTTGGCGCCCGGGCAGGCTTCGGCGTACCCATCGTCGCGGGGCTCGTCATGGTGATGGTCGTGCTTATCGGTTTGCGCACGCTTCGTGCCGCGTCCGCGACGCACGAAGCGCTGACCTTCCCGTAATGAAAAGTCGCAATCTCTGCCATTTGTTGATGCTACATACACTATAAAGACATCGCCTCTGAGCGCAGGATCGACATCGTTAAAAAGCAAGCAGCCCTTATTTACTTTGGAAATGAACACCGCCGGGGGATATGCCGCTTCTTGTCCAGCCCGCTGGTTCGTCTATTCAGTACTGATACGCAGCAATGACGGCTTCTGCGGCTTCGATAAAACCGGCGCCTCCCGGCCCTTGTGTGATCCAGCGGGGGGGAGTGGGGATCTCGTGCAGGTATTGGCGCACCGTACTGACCCCCACCGTGTGTTGGAAGAAGCTGAACATGGGCGCGTCGTTGGTGGAATCTCCCGTGTAGAGAATTGTATCCGACCGGGAGTCGATATCCACGCCGTAGACCTCCGCCAGTATGCGCCGTGTCATGACCAGCTTGTCATAGTCACCCAACCAGCCCAACACCCATAGATTGTTGATGGTAGTATTTGCGCCAGAGGCGCGTAAGTGCTCGGCCAGGCCGCGGGCAATAGCGTGGTCCCCAGGCTGCGCAAAAGCCAGACTGGTCAGTCGGAAGGGCTGATCGTCGGCGAAAGTGGCACCCGGTATTGCACCGAGCACCTCTTTGGCGATGTCGTCAAGCCGGTTACGGATGCCCGGTAGTTCTTCCGGCTTATGCCAGAATGTACGCATTACACCATGTCCATGCGGCACCCGCTGGAAAAACAGGCCGCCGTTCTCGCCAATCACGCCATCGACCGGCCACATCCTGGCCATCTGATCGCACCAGCCCGCGGGTGCCGCGGTAACGGGGATCGCTTTTATTCCTATCGCCTGTAATCGCTCAAGCGCTGCGTAGGTAGAAGCAGCCAACCTGCCCTGGTAGGTCAGCGTTTCATCCATATCAGTCAGGATAAAACGTACCGATCGGAACACATTGGCTGGGGCGGTAGAGAGTGGTTGCATGGTTGTTTCGCTTCTCTCTTAACTTATTTTGTTGTGGATAACGAAATTAGATAACCTGATTATTAACGTTATCATTATTTCCTGCGCGAAGGCGTGTCAATAAGCGTTCGCATCGCCTTGATAAAACTCTCGGTGGGTTGTGCCGCAACGCTGCGCCCGGCGGTAATGGCCGTAATGGCTATGGGGAGCCTAGGGTTGAATGGCTTGATGGAAAGGCCATCAATATTCGCGCCTGACAGGGTAAATTCGTCTACCAGCGTCAATCCCGCCCCCTGGCGCACCAGATTCACCGCCATTGTATATCGGTTGGTCTCCAGCGCGGATACCGGACGTTCGCGAAAACCGGGAATAGCGGCGGACATCATGGCAATCAGGCGCGGGTCGGTGGTGATGTAGATCAGCTCGCGGGGATCGATATCGTCCCAGGTCATTGCCGCCTGCGCCGCCAATGGGTGCGTTTGCGGCATAACGCACACTATCTCGCCACGACAAACCAGGTTGCCCACCGGTGTCGAACTCTCCTGCGGCTGAACGATAAACCCCAGGTCGTACTGCCCCTGCCCGACGGCGTTCTCAATGTCGTTGTTCAGGCACATATCGAGCACCAGGCCGTAATCGGGAAATTCTTGCCGGAACATGGCGGCGGCCAGCGGCAGCATGTTGATCGCCAGGGCGGGGGTGGCACAAACGCGCAACTGACCGAAACGGTAGCGCCGTACGTGGTCAAGGAAGCGTTCGAAGCGGGCCATGCCCTCCTGCATGCGCATGGCCTCTTCAAACACCTGTTCGGCCTCGGGGGTGGGTACCATTTTTCCATTGGCGCGTTCGAACAACGTGAAACCGATCTGCAGTTCGACCAATGCCAGGCTTTTACTTACCGAAGGCTGCGACATACCGAGCGCCTGGGCGGCCGCGGTCACCGATCCAAGCTGTACTACCTTGACGAAGACATCAAGCTGTTTCGGACTCATTGCCATAAGTGAATATTCTTATATGAATTATGCATTTTGGTGAATGCATGTTGGGTTATAAACTGGCCGAAATTATTCATTTTGGAGCATAACATGAAATTTCGAATGACACAGTGGGTGGCCGCTTCTACTTTAGCCTTGGGCATGCTGTTCGGGCTGACCTCGATGTGCGCCGCCGCCAGCCTGCAGGATATCTTGGGCGGCAAGGTCGTGCGTATCGGTGCCGTCAATGCGCCCCCCTGGTACCAGAAGGATCTGCGCACCAATGAGTGGACCGGTCTGGTACCGGATATTGCCCAGGCCTTGTTTCAGTCTACCGGCGTCAACATCGAGTACATCGATACCCAGTGGGGTACGGCGGTGGCTGGTTTGCAGTCCGATCGTTTTGATTTGCTGGGCGGGTTTAACAACACGCCGGAGCGGGCCAAAGCCATCGACTTTACGCGGCCGATGGGCGCGCACAAGATTGGCATCCTGACGCTCGCAAACGATGCCGGTCGGTATGCCACCTGGGACGCTGTCAACTCGGCCTCCGTCAAACTCGCCGCCATCGACGGCTCGGCAGCGGTCACATTGCTACAACCCAGGTTGGTGAAAACGCAGTGGGTCATTGTTCCCACCAGCGATGCCATGCAGCTCGAATTGGAGAGCGGGCGGGCCAACGCTTTACTCACCAACGATATTCAGATGTCGCAATACATCGCGAAGCGCGGCCGCGGCACCATGATCATTCCCACCCCGGTGCAGGAGCAACCCACCAATATCGGCTTGCGCAAAGATCGGGCCGCGTTGCGTGAATGGCTGGACCAGCGGCTTGACAGCCTGGAGAAAGACGGCACGCTCGACCGTATCTGGAGCAAATATATCGTCCAGGCAACGAAACCATGAGCGAGTCTTTACCGCCGCCGTTGCTGAGAGTTGAATCCCTGGGCAAGTCTTTTGCCGGTCGCCCGGTACTGAGCGACATTTCTTTCAACGTCCATGCCGCCGAAGTCATCGGGTTGATCGGGCGCAGCGGATCGGGCAAATCGACCCTGTTGCGCTGCCTCAACCGGCTTGAGCATCCCGATACGGGCCAGATTTGGCTGGCTGACGAAGAAATAGGATTCCAGGGAACCAAACGTCATCCCGCGCGCGCGGGTACGCTGGCCCGGCAACGCGCTGCAATGTCGATGGTGTTTCAGCATTTTAACCTCTGGCCGCACCGGACGGTGCTGCAAAATGTCACAGAGGGGCCCACTTCGGTGCGCGGTGTGCCGCGCGACATCGCCATCGCGCAAGCCATGGCGATCCTTACCCGCATTGGATTAGAGTCAAAGGCCCAGGCCTACCCGGCGACATTGTCGGGCGGGCAACAGCAGCGCGTGTCCATCGCCCGCGCATTGGCCATGCAACCGCGCCTGATCCTGTTCGACGAACCGACGTCCGCCCTGGACCCTGAACTGGTCGGTGAAGTGCTGTCGGTCATGACCGATTTGGCCGGTTCCGGCACCACCATGTTGGTGGTCACACATGAAATGCGGTTTGCGTTGCGGGTCTGCCATCGCATTCTGTTCCTCGACCAGGGCCGTATCGTTGATCAGGGAACGCCCGCGGCGCTACTGCAACGTCCTCCTGACACGGCGATCCGCCGTTTTCTTGCCTCGTCCGGTCCCATGCCCGAGAGAAACTGACTATGCCTGCTTATCAATGGGATTTTGGGGTACTGCTGGAGTATCGGGGTGTGCTGGCCGACGGCATTCTGATGACCCTTCGGGTGCTGGCCTTATCCGTCACGCTGGGCATTTTACTCGGGTTGGTGCTGGCTCCCTTGCGCTCCGCATCCTCACGCTTGCTGCGCCTGCCGGCGCAAGCGCTGATCGAAGTGGTGCGTTCGATACCACCGCTGGTACTGGTGGTGTGGGCCTACTACTGCCTGCCGATATTGACGGGATTGACGTTATCGTCTTACTGGACCTGCGTGCTGGCCCTGGCGCTGTATGGCAGTGTCTTTTTCGCCGAGATTTTCCGATCGGGTTTGCAGTCGGTGGACCCCGGATTAGCGGAAGCAGGGCTGGCGGTAGGGATGACCCCTTTCAAAGTCCTTGTGCGTATTACCGCGCCCATCGGTTTCCTGCGTATTCTGCCCGCCTTTGTCGGTCAATGCGTCATGTCGGTAAAGAACTCGGTCCTCGGCAGCTACATCGCGGTAGGTGAATTGCTCTACCAGGGCCAGCGCCTGAGCACCGCGACTTTCCGGCCCCTGGAAACGCTGACCTTCGTCGCCCTGTTTTTTGTCGTCACCATCCTGCCGCTTTCCGTGCTGGCCAGCTATGTGGAACGGCGTATCCAGGCTCGCTACTTTAAGCGCTGAACAGAGATTTTACTCCATGACATTGACCCGTACCCTGGTTCGCTTCGCGGCCCATTTGGCCGATACGGACGTACCGCCGGCGATTCTGCACAAATTGCAACTACATATGCTTGACGCCATCGGCTGCGGCTGGGCCGCCAGCCGCACTTCCATGGCGCAGCGGGCACGCGGTGCCGCCCTGGCGCTTGGCGGAACCGGGCCCTGCCTGGTATTTGGCGCTAACCGGCGGCATGCCCCGGCTGCGGCGGCTTTCGCCAATGCCTTTATCATCAATGCCCTCGACCATGATGATGGTGTCGAAATTGATGGGAAAGGTCTTGGCCATCCCGGTGCCACGCTGTTGGCGGCGGCGCTGGCGGCGCTGGATCAGCAGCCGGGGGCCGTTGATCGGGCCGATGTGCTGGCGGCGCTGGCCGCCGGTTTTGAGGTGAATAATCGCCTTATCCATGCGCTGCAGCCGAGCGCGGAGCGTTTCGCCCAGGTCTATGGCGTCGCCCAGCACCAGGCCATCGGCGCCGCCGTAGTATATGGTCGGCTGTGCCGGTTCGATGAACGCCTGATGCACCAGGCCATCGGTTTGGCCGCGACTTTGACGTGCGTGCCCAGCCTGCACAAATACAACTGGCGGGACCGGCCCATCGCCGCGCTTAAGGACGCCGTCGCGCCGGCGGCACAGGCGGGGGTGCAGGCCGCCATCATGGCCCGATTGGGTTTTGCGGGCAGCCGGGATGTGCTGGATGGCCCGCAAGGCTATTGGCGGATGGTGGGGTCAGACCGCTTTGCGCCGGAGATTTTGGCCGACGGGCTGGGCAGCCGCTGGTATATCGGCTACGGCAGTTTCAAGCGCTATCCGGCCTGCCGCTGGCTGGGAAGCGCCCTGGAGTGCATGGACCTCATTATGCGGGACACCGGCTGGACGCCGGAGGACATCGCCCGCATTGAGGTGCATGCGCCCGCGCGGCTGGCGGAGGATTTCATGGACTATGCGCCGGACAATCCGACCGATGCCCAGTTCAGTTTGCCGTACACGCTGGCGGCCGCTGCCATGGGCCTGACCCGCGGCGCTGCGTGGTATGCCGGGGAAAACCTGCGTTCGCCGCGCCTGCGTGAGCTGGCGGCAAAAGTCCGGGTCGCGGTGGACCCGATGCTGGATGCACGCATGCGCGGCGCGGACCGCCAGCCCGGCGCGCGCGTCATCGTCTTGAGTCTCGCTGGCGATAGGGCGGAGCATACACTGCTTGTGCCGCTTGGCGGCGCCCTTCGGCCGATGCACGAGGAGGAAATTGTGGAAAAAGCGCGTATCAATCTTACCGGTCATGTCCAGGATCCTGAAGCCGTCATCGCAGGCACTTTGCGAACCACGAAGTCAGGGGACACTTATGCTGGGGCCAAGGATGTCGTGAGGGAGTTTCTTCTGTGATCGTTCGCTATCCCGGCGGGAGAACACTGGACCGGCAGGCCAGCAGTCATTTTTCGTCTGTTCTTTCCAGCGTACCAGAATATGGCCGGGTTGAAGCATAAACACCACGAAGGGGGGGATATTCGGCAAGTCCTGCCATTGAAGTTTGTCCTGGCCCTTGTATTTTAACAAATTATTAGATAATTAAGATGCCTGGGAGCGAAGATGTCTATCCTGACCGGAGCGAATATAGCATGTGGCTAAGCGTCATCATCTGGCAATATTTTTGTATATTAATCAGCATGGGGCTAATCTACTGGATGAGAGATAAGATGTTCATCTGATATAGAGAAATTTTTTTCTATTATGTTTCGTCATAGGGTGGGCAAGTTATATATGCTGTATTAGCCCCCTGAATTTAGTCTCACCGGGTTACTTACTCTAGGTTTGCATGTCGCATGAACATTGAATCGCTGGTCTGATTCAGCCGAGGCATCAGTGCCATGATTAACGCGTCATATGAGAGCAGTGTAAGCTGTTCAAAACCAGACCCCATTGGCTGGATGCTTGCGACTTGTGGCTCCTCTTCCTGAACCTTAGGCGAAGCACCAGGCAGGATACACACCGCATCAGCAAGGTGCGCAATGGTAGAGCCTGGAGCCATGGTAATAAGCGCGACCCTGAGGTCGTTCTTTTTGGCTTTCTGGGACATTGCAACCAGACTCTGGGTCTCACCGGAGCCGGAACCGATGATTAGCAGGTCGCCTTCTTGAGCGAAAGTGGCCGTCACGTCGCCAATAACGTTCACGTTCAGCCCTAGGTGCATCAGACGGTTGGCAAACGCCCGAATGACCAGGCCGGAACGTCCTGAACCCGCGAGAAAAATGCGTTTCGCTGTGATGATTTCATCAAGCAGCTTGTTGAATCCTTCTGACTCAATTTGTTCGGCGTTACGGTTGAGTTCGGCTAAAATCTCATGAACATTGTTTTTTACATCGTTCATTTGTTGGCCTCCTTTATCGCATGAGCGATAAGACGCGCTTCCTTCTCAGGATCATGCGAGTTCAGAATACCGCTGCCGACGATGATGATATCCGGGCGGAAAGCAAGATAACTGTTGATGGTCTTGCTGCTGATCCCTCCGGCTACGGCGATTGGCGTCTTTTTTACGCAGCGACGCAGTTCTTCAAGATCCTGCAAAGGAGTACGTCCACTGGCCTGCTGGTCGGCGCCGGTATGAACGGCAATGACATCCACTCCTAACGATTCGAGTACCGGAACGCGGGCAGAGAAATCATTTATGCAGATCATATCAATAAGGACTTTTTTACCTTGTTTTCTGGCTTCTTCCACACAGCCTTTAATGGTCAGATCATCAGTCACAGCAAGTACAGTGATGTAATCTGCGCCCACATCGTAAGCTAGTTTGGCTTCGTAGCCGCCTGCATCCATTATTTTCGCATCACACAACACTTCTTTATTTGGAAACTTCGCCTTCAGCTGTTTAACAGCTTCCCGGCCTGCATCAAGCAGGAATGGCGTGCCGACTTCGATGATATCAACATAAGCAGCCAGTTTTTCTACTGCCTGAAGTGCCTGCAGCAGATTCAGTTTGTCAATGGCGAGTTGTAATTTCATAGCGACCTTCCAAAATTAATTTAATTTGTCGTAACCGGAATTATTCGTTTTCATAGCTTGCAATAAAACAATCGATTTTACCGCGAAATATTAGGGTGCCAAAATTATCAGGAATGAGAATGGTTTCACCTTTTTTAACCGAAATCCCATTAATCCGGCCGCTACCTTCAACAATCGTAATAAAAGCGAAACGCGGTTGTGAATAATGTCCTTCGGTGATGGTTTTTAGCCGCAACAGTGTATATAAGCCGGGCTCATTCCAGTAACGGCTAATTTCACAGCCATTTTCATGGGTGCTGTCAAACCATATAAAATCTTTTGCGTCATCAGGTACAATCACATTATCGATAACTTTATCAATATGTAATTGACGCTCATGGTCGGTTTTCGGGTCGATACGGTTGTAATCGTACAGACGATAGGTCAGGTCGGCATTGCGGGAGATGTTATAAGTCAGAACATCTTTGCCAATGGCATGCAGAGTGCCTGCCGGGATGTCCAGATACCAGTCTTTTTTCGCAGGAATATAGCGAACCAGTTTATCAAATTCTTTTTTCTCGCTAAGTATGCTGAACTCTTCGCGGGATTTTGCATAATGTCCGAAAGCAATGCGGCCATCTTCAGGCGCATTTAGAATGACCCATGCTTCTGGTTTACCTCTGGAATTATCATGCTTGAGTGCATATTCATCGCCCGGGTGTAACTGCACTGATAAATCAGCCAGTGGATCAAGAATATTGACGCGGATTGGTAACCGGACGGTGTCGCATTTGAACCATTCCTGTTTTTCGACATAGAGCTGCGACAGGGTCTTATCTATGCTAGTAACAACACAGTCAGCCTGACCAGGCAGCGCAACCACATTATAGACTTCACCAACGGGGGAAATATCAGTTGTGTAACCGTAACGTTTTTTTAAGCGTTCACCGCCCCAAATACGGGGTTCGAAAAACGGCTCGATTTTAAAAATTTGTTTTTCCATCTAAACCTCAGTTTATACGCTTATGGATGTAACATATTCAAAGAGTCAGGGAGATACTGTTTCTCTTCCGCATTAAGAGCACGTTCAATAATGAATACATCAAACGATTCGAAAGGTGCGTACAGATACATACCGGTTTGCTGGAATTTGCTGCTGTCTGCCAACAATACAGAGCGTTTAGCGCTCGTTATTGCCGCTTCTTTAATATCCAGCTCACGGAAGGAGCGGATGGATGGCCCGCCATCATGGAAGCCATCGCATCCCATAAAGGCAATATCCACTTTAATCTGCTGAAGCGCCTTTATGGCCCAACTGCCGACGTAGGAAAAGCTGGCTTGGCGTAGCTCACCGCCGGTGACCAGAAGTTGATTGCCTGTATCCTGAAGAACCTGAGCGGCTATCATTGAATTTGTTACTATAGTCAAGTCGTTGCGAAGGTTCAATTGCTTAGCCAGTTGGGCCACTGTTGTGCCCGAATCCAGAAAGACAACGCCTTGCTCAGGAACAAGGCTGGCGGCCAGATGCGCGATTTGCGTTTTGGCCTCAACATCTTTTCTTTCCTTAACTGCGTAGGGATTCTCAAGATAGGAACTTGAGGGAGTCACAACGCCATGCCCTTTTTCGAGGATCTTTTTCTCCTGTAAGTAGGCAAGATCTTTCCGAATGGTTTCCGTTGTCACGCCGAGAAGCTCGGCAAGTTCATTGACCTTGGCATGGCCGTTGGCAACGACATGGCTGATGATTCTATTCTTGCGCTCGTAATCGATTGGCTTAGCCATGACACACCCCACAAAACAAACTATAAACAGATTGTTGATCTGTTTATAGTAGGTAGTCAAGAAAAATTATCATGAGTCAATAATATTGATTTTATTTAATATCTATATAAAACATATAATTATAAATTAATATTTGTGATATTTAAATTGGCTTTACGGATTTTTAAAGCACGAGCATGTCCAAGAGCTGGGTAAGCGTACGCCCAGAGCCGTCTGTTAATTACCCGTCAAGTTGTCGAAGATGATGTCCATCATTTTTTTTAATGGACGCTACTCATGAAACAAACCCCCGCAAAACCCTCAAGACGTCGTCCCAATTTCCCGCTGGACTTCAAAATCTGCCTGGTTGAGCAAGCGCTCCAGCCCGGCGTATCCATTGCGAAGCTGGCACGGGATAACGGTATCAATGACAATCT